>NZ_JBXVVW010000001.1:0-1776114 GCF_057219875.1 Pontibacter sp. T17 | reverse complement strand
ACGCGTTACGCACCCGTCCGCCACTAGGGTATTGCTACCCCCGTTCGACTTGCATGTGTTAGGCCTGCCGCTAGCGTTCATCCTGAGCCAGGATCAAACTCTCCATTGTATAGAAAGTGTTGATCACACTCATTCGGATTTTAAAATTGACTTTGGTGCTTAGAGCTACCTGCTATTTAGCATTGTAGATGCTCCAAACTATCTAACCTTCTTCCCAAACCTCAAAGAACGTTTATTCTTTCGGACTCGCTCACCGAGTCGACTTGCGTCGTGTCTCGTTTTGCGGAGTGCAAAGTTACAACCGTTTTTTTTGCTGTCAAGCGTTTCTCGAAAAATTTTCTTTTCGATATACTCTCAAAAACCTAGTTGTTGAGAGCCGCAAGGCAGTTTTTATTTCAAATTCCTACTCAAAGGCTAGGCCTTTGTTTCGCTAACCGACTTGACTTTTGTCGTGTCTCGTTTTGCGGAGTGCAAAGGTACAACCGTTTTTCGCACTGTCAAGCTTTTTCCGAAATTTTTTCTTTTCGTGTTCCTCTGAAAACAAGCTCAGAGAAACAGCTGGACAGCTTTTATTTCAAAACTACTCGGAAGTGTTACCCTCTTTTCGATTCCGTTTCGGCGGTCATTCCGTCCGAAGTGGGATACAAAGGTAGGGCGTCTTTTTGATAACGCAAGCCCCCACTGCCCAACTTTCGCGCAACTAGCTGAAAATGCGAGGCAAAAAAACTCATTTGCTGTTGGCCGCATACCAGTTAACCGCTCCTATCTGGTCGTCCGGCAGCTTTGAGAGCATATCCAGTATGGTAAGATGTGACACCGGATGGCGCCACTCAGGTGTCAACTGCGCCCAAGGCACCAGCACAAAAGCCCGTTCTGCAATGCCTGGATGTGGCAGCTGGAGATACTCTGACTCCAGGATGAGTTCTTGATAGGCCAGCAAATCCAGGTCTATGAGACGTGGCCCCCAACGGAGCAGTCGCCGCCGCCCCATCTCGGCTTCAATGTCCAGAAGCGCTTGCATCAGGTCAGGTGCCGACAGTGTGGTAGCAACCTCTACTACGGTATTGAGAAAAGGTCCCTGCTGCACAGGCCCAAATGGCGGTGTTTCATAAACAGCAGAAGACCGCAGGATATGAATCCCACGGTCTTCCAGTTTTTGCTCGGCAATGGCCAGATGTTGTAAGCGGTTGCCCAGATTGCTGCCGATTCCGAGGTAAATCATACTGTCACTTCTTGCGCTCGATGGCACGCTTGGCGGCAGCAACAATGGCAGCGGCATTGATACCATACTTGGCCATGAGTTCATCCGGGGTACCGGATTCACCAAACTTGTCGTTGACACCGACCATCTCCAGCGGAAGCGGATGGTTGCGCACCACCCATTGCGATACCGCTTCGCCAAGCCCACCATTCAGCATGTGCTCCTCTGCGGTGACGAAGGCGCCAGTAGCGGCCGCTTTGTGAAGGGCGGCTTCGTCCAATGGCTTTATGGTGTGCATGTTGATGATGGTAGCCTGAATACCGGCCTTTGACAGCTCTTCGGCTGCCAACAGTGCCTGCCATACCAGATGGCCACAGGCGATAATAGCAACGTCCTTGCCATCTTCCAGTATCTGCGCCTTGCCAATAACGAAGTCGCCTTCCTTGTCTGAAGTGAAGTTGGGCACCGCCGGACGGCCGAATCGCAGATAAACGGGCCCATTATGGTCGGCGATTGCCAGCGTGGCGAGCCGGGTTTGGTTGTAATCACAGGGCACCACCACGGTCATCCCTGGCAGCATGCGCATCAGGCCGATGTCTTCCAAAATCTGGTGGGTAGCCCCATCTTCGCCCAACGTCAGGCCAGCATGCGAAGCGCATACTTTCACGTTCTTGCCGCTGTAGCAGATACTCTGTCGGATCTGATCATACACACGCCCCGTGCTGAAGTTGGCAAAGGTGCCGGTGAAAGGAATTTTGCCGCCAATGGTAAGTCCTGCGGCCACTCCCATCATGTTGGCTTCTGCGATACCTGCCTGATAGAATCGATCGGGAAACTCTTTCTGAAAGGCATCCATCTTTAGCGAACCTGTCAGGTCGGCACAGAGTGCAACAACCTGCGGATTGCGGCGGCCCAATTCCAGAAGACCAGCACCAAAGCCGCTTCGGGTATCTTTTTTCCCAGAGTCTGTATATCGCATGGCAAAGAAAAATCCGGCCCAAAACTACACTTTCAGGCCGGATTTGCTACGATTTGCCCCATCAATTAGCGTGGGCGCAGCGGAACTTCGATGAGCAGCAATTGGGTATCTTCCTCTGCTGTCAGACTGAAGGTGTCTACCCCTTCAATGCCCAGGCCATCGCGCCGCCCGAGTACCGTATCGCCAACTGCAACCTTGCCTTCCAGCACAAACAGATACTGGCCATTACCCGCGAAAGCATTCTGATAGCCAAGCGCAGTTCCTGCTGAAACATTGGCGAGCGAAAGCCTTGCGCTCTGATGAATGTCCAGTGCGCCATTGACCCCACCCTTTTCCACAACTGTCTGCCAGCGGTTCTGCCGATCTGCCGCATCGAAGGTTTTCTGGGCATAACGCGGCTTTACGCCTTGGGTATCGGGGAAAATCCAGAGTTGCAGGAAGTTGACTGCCTCTTTGCTGGAAGGATTAAACTCGCTGTGCGTCAGGCCTGTTCCGGCAGACATGATCTGGACGTCACCGGTCAGGATGGTTTCAGCATTGCCTGTGCTGTCCTTATGTGCGAGTGCCCCCTGAAGTGGTATGGAGATGATCTCCATATTGTCATGTGGGTGGGTACCGAAGCCCATTGAGGGCTGCACGATATCATCATTCAGCACGCGCAGGGCCCCAAAGCTCATCCGCTCAGGGTTGTAGTAGTGCGAGAAACTGAACGTGTGTTTACTGAACAGCCAGCCAAGATTGGCGACACCACGGGTTTCAGCTCGGTGCAGGGTAGTTTTCATGTCAGCATCCTTTCAATTTAATGTTTAAACAATTAAATCATCTGCTCTGGTTCCCTGCGCCTCACTTTCCTCAATAATCGTTTCCGGGCTGCACTACCAGCTGTGCCATGGCCTTCTCAAACTGCTCTTTGTTGGGCGACTTACCGTGCCACTGATAGTCATCGGCCATGAAGTCTACACCGTATCCCATGATGGTTTTGGCCATGATGGCTACAGGCTTTCCTTTACCAGTGGCAGCAGTAGCAGCTTCCAGCGCTTTCAGCACCGCTTCCAGGTCATTGCCATTCTCCAGCACGAGCGTTTCAAAGCCGAAAGCCTTGAACTTCTCAGCCAAATTGCCGGTGTCCATTACATCCTGAGTATTGCCGTCAATCTGCTTGCCGTTCCAGTCTACCATCACTATGAGGTTATCTACTTTATGATGAGCTGCATACATGGCAGCTTCCCATATCTGGCCCTCATTCACCTCGCCATCGCCACAGAGGCAGTAAACCCGCTGGGTATCGCCGTTGAGCTTTTTGGCCTGTGCTGCTCCAACTGCAACACTGAGGCCCTGCCCCAGCGACCCCGTAGCTACGCGAATGCCGGGCAGGTGCTCCTTGGTGGCAGGGTGTCCTTGCAGGCGCGTATTCAGCTTGCGGAATGTAGCCAGTTCGGAAACAGGGAAATAGCCAGCCCGGGCCAACACACTGTAGTAAACAGGCGAAATATGACCGTTGGACAGGAAGAACAGATCTTCGTCCTTGCCATCCATCGAAAACACGGCGGGGTTATGCTTCATGTGTCGGAAGTACAGCGCCACAAAGAGCTCTACGCACCCCAGTGAGCCACCTGGGTGACCACTGTTGACCTCAAACACCATGCGGAGAATATCCCGGCGCACCTGTGTGCACAACGTTTTCAGCGATTCGATGGATTGTTGCGGATTCATGTCGACAAAGGTAGCCAACCCCCTGTGTATTTTGGCAGGAAAACACACCGAGATGAAAAGGATAATCGTGTTGGCAGGTCTGGTTGTCTCGTGCGCAGCCTGTGGCCCCAGCTATACTGATTTCAAGCGCCTGGAGGGGAGCTGGCAGCGGGAAGGCACTCAGATATACGAGCACTGGGTGGCAAGAGAACCAGGCCAATATCTGGATGGGATTTCATTCAAGGTTCAGGGAAAAGACACCCTGCTATTGGAGTTAATGAGGCTGGAGCAACTGGGCGAAGACTGGATTTACCTCGCGAACCCCGAAGACGGCAGCCCCACGGCATTTACCCTGGAAGCCCGCCACACAACTGCCGACACCAGCGACACCGATACCACTCCACAAAAGATGTATTGGCGCTTTGCAAACCCCGAACACGACTACCCCAAGCAAATAAGCTATCTGCTGGAAACCGATTCGCTCCTCTCGGTCAGTATCTCGGCAGGCCCTAACGACAGCCTGCCCCGGCAGTGGAAGTATCGGAAAATTGCTCCGCTCCAGATTCCGGACTTCTGACCCTCAGACTGCTGTGGAATTGGGGAAAAACTCCGCCGCAGGCCTGCTGCTTTTTTCCGATTTTTGACCCTCTACCACTGTCCTATGCACATAGCGATTGCCGGCAACATCGGCTCTGGAAAAACTACCCTGGCAACTAAGCTGGCCCATATCCTCAGCTTTGAGGTGCAGTATGAAGACCCCAGCGACAACGTATACATATCGGACTTCTACACCGACATGCAACGGTGGGCCTTTCACCTACAGATTGCCTTTCTCCAGACCCGCCTGAAGCAAGCAGCAACCATTCGGGCTTCCGGTAAGGACGTCATACAGGACCGGACACTCTACGAGGACGCAGAAATCTTTGCCCCTAATCTTGTAGCAATGGGCCTGATGTCGCAGCGAGACTACGACACATACATGAGCCTGTATGAAACAGTGGTGCCGCTGGTGAAGCCGCCGGATCTCGTAATTCTACTGCGGGGAAGTGTTGCCAAACTGGTTGACCAGATTGCTTCACGAGGTCGTGAATACGAAGAGAACATACGCATAGACTATCTCAAGAAGCTGAACGAACGCTACGAAGAGTGGTTCCGAAGCTACAACCTTGGCAAGAAACTGGAAGTAGATCTCGATAAGCTGAACTTCCGCGACAAGCCAGAGGATCTCGGCGTTATCGTCAACGCCATCAACGCCGAACGCCACGGCCTGTTCCAGCCCTGACAGACATGTCGAAAGAATTTGAAAAGCTGCGCAGCGAGGTAAATGCCGGCAAACTGGCACCCGTGTACTTCCTCTTTGGCGAAGAAAATTTCTACCTGGACCAACTGGCCGACCTGATTGAGAAAAAAGCCATGGAAGGTGCCGAACCTTCCTTCAATCAGGATATAGTTTACGGGCCCGATGTAAGTGCGGCCCAACTCACCGCTGCGGCGCGCAGCTTTCCCATCATGGCCGCACGCAGGTTGGTGCTGGTAAAAGAAGCACACCGCATACGTAAAGAGGAAGCCGAGCGGCTGGTCAGCTATCTGGACAGCCCCGCGCCCACCACGGTGCTGGTGCTACTGCACAAGGACAAGAAGAAGCCCGACCAGCGTACCAAATACGGCAAAGCCATTAACTCAGCAGTGGTGTTTGAAAGCAAGCCCCTGTATGAGAATCAGGTACCGGCTTGGGTGGAAAGCTACCTGAAAGAACGGAAAACGACCATAGACCCTGATGCGCTACAGGTACTGGTGGCTGCCTTGGGTACGCACCTCCAGCGGATCGTATCTGAACTGGACAAGATTCTTCTGAACCTGAAAGATCAGCCCGCTCCCCACATTGACCGCAAGCGCGTGTTTGATGCGGTGGAGATAGACCGTGAGTTCAACATCTTTGAACTGCTGAATCAGATTGGAGCCCGAAATGTAGGCCAGGCACACCTGATTCTGGACAACATGCTCAAGAACCCGAAGGCGAACCCGCCCGTTCTGATGCTGGCGCAGCTGAATGGCTATCTGAGCAAGCTGGCCCACCTGAAACATGCCCGTATCGATTCTGAGCAGGCGATTGCCAGCGAACTGAAGATTCACCCGTTTCTGGCCAAAGGCTACAGGGCAGCACTTCAGAAGTACACCTATCCGCAGTTGGTCTTTGCCATCAAGTGTGTTTTTGAAGCTGACCTGGCGCTAAAAGGCATCCAGACCACCCGAATGGGCGAAGAGCA
Source organism: Pontibacter sp. T17 (assembly GCF_057219875.1). Taxonomy (NCBI): domain Bacteria; kingdom Pseudomonadati; phylum Bacteroidota; class Cytophagia; order Cytophagales; family Hymenobacteraceae; genus Pontibacter; species Pontibacter sp. T17. The sequence goes on along the minus strand of NZ_JBXVVW010000001.1, from coordinate 1,769,975 downwards.
CATTCTCAAAACCCTTCTGTTTCAGATTCTACAGGCGGCTTGAGCCCTTAAGTCATTCGCCCGGTTGCAGGCGAAAGCGCTGCAGGTCGCGGCTGCGATCCAATACCACCAATTCCAGCATCCGCATCTGGGCCAGTATCCGCTCCAGAGGCAGGCTTATCTTCATCTTGCGAACAGGTATGGGAGCATCTTCTTCATAAGAGCGCCCAGCCTCCAGCACCAGCAGCTCTGTGTGAAGTTCACCTTGGTCCCACACGAGGTTCAGTCCTACCGGCATCCACTTGGTAAGGTCCACTCCGCTGTGCAGTGCAAGCCGCTGCAACGACTCCGATCCGTCGGTCAGGTCTACCGCCACCGACCCTACCATGTCGTCAAAATCAGTCTGGGCAGTAAAATCTGAAGGCAATTCCGGGTGCTCCATAGAAAATTCAGCTAAGGGGTTCGTCCAATAATTCGCGATGATGGTTCAGTAGATGGTGCACTACCCGCAGTGCACTGGCCAGATTATTGCCCCACTGCGCCCGGAAGCCAAACCTCCATTCCCACAGCGCATGGCGCAAGGCGGCAGGAGAGCCAATTTCCGCGTAAGCAAGCCCAGTTTTCAAATCTCGGTAAATAGCTGTCAGGTCTTCCGCCAAACTGCCTGTTACAGATTCACTGTCTGCGTAGTCGTACGGATCGAACGTCTCTACGTAAAGTGCCGCTGGGCCCAAGCGAGCCTGCAATACCAACTCAAAGTCGGGCAGCCGCACGTTATCCATTTCTGGATCATCATCATACACAGCAGCATCAGGCAGCGATGTGGCCAATGCATAGAGACTGGCCAGCAACTGAGGCAAAGGTTTCAGGAAGGCTGCTACCTCTCCATCTTTCTGCTCTTTTCCCAGAAAACCATCCACGGCATTCACAAACTGCTGTGCAGTGAACGTAAATGCCTGTACTTCGGGGGTTTTGAACAGTTCGGCAGGAGTCATATCAATCGTAGAATTGCCAGCTGACACCCCAGCAGAACCACAGTGGTTGCATAGGATAATACGCTGTCTTAAAGTAAGCAGGGCCGTTCAGGCCGCTAAGCACATTCATCACTTTGACAAACGCCACTGCCGTGAACATGTTGGCCGAAGCATAGGCGTCCACCCGAAAATAACCAGGAATGCGCTCGCTGCGCTGCGGATACCACACGCTGATGGAAGGATCGTATTGCAGTGGGTAGTGCTCTGAGAAAAAATGCCCGTCCAGCCCCACCGAGAACTGGGTAGTAGACTCCCGGAAAAGCTTGTACTGATAGAACAAAGACACTTTCCCGTACAGGTTGGGCTGACTGCTGGCATAGGGAGCCAGCGCGTCACTGGTAGCGGCACCCTGCTGTAGGGTGGCGGCAGCTTCCAGATACAGGCGCCCGAGGCCATAACGGCCCTCTACACTGACACCCTGCCAACGCACATTGTCACTACCACTGCCCTGCCGCACTCTGGCTAGATAATCATAGTAGAGTGGAGAGACCTGACCACTGAAAAAAACAGTAGCCGTAGCATAGTTTGCCAGATACGGAATGCCACGCTTGCTGCGCAGACGTCCATTGAGAGTCGCGAACGCACGAGCCTGAAATACCGTCTCGTTGCGCAGGCCATTGTCCGCAGCAAATGTCTGGCCAGTCCAGAACTGCTGAAACAGCGAAGGGTTTCGGCTTTCTACTGAGGCTTCCATTCCCAGCAGGTAAGGCACATAAGTCCCCTTGAACTGTATTGGATAGTTACGCCATTGCGAGCGTATTTCTCTGCTCACACTGTCCTTCACCACATAGGGAGCAGGGGTGCCGTTCCATACTGCACGCCCCTTCAGCAGATAGCGATCAGCCTGCACATTACTGCGGCCATACTCCAGTGTCCAGCCTATCGACAAGCCTTTGGTGCCACTTGTATCCTGCGTGAGCGCATTCCAGCGCACCGTCTGCTCCGTTGCCTTTACTATACTGCCACCCGCACTGAACTCCCTTACATTCCGTTGGGTAATCTCCGCCTCTATCTGGTGTCGCAAAAGCAGCTTCCAGATACGGGCTGAAAAACGCAATCCGCCAAAAAGGTTGTAGCGATCTACGCCATAACCAGCACGGATGACCGATAGTGAATCCTGCAACAGCCTTCCATAAGGACGGAAGCGCAGAAACTGGTAGGCAACTGCTTGGGCAGTGCCGCCATTGCCATCTTCCCAGTTGCGAAACGACTCTTCAAAACTACCGCCCCCTACTACCGTTACTCCATTGGTGCTGTCGCCGATTACACGCCAGCTGGCCAGCCCACTGACCGACCGGACCCTGCGTGCCAAAAAAGTGCCCGTTAACTGCACGGCAGGTATGGTGGCTTCAAAAAGGCTATCAATAGGCACATATCCAGCCCCAAGTAGGCCGCCATTGATCTGGTCCCGCAGCTGACTGAAAGACCCATTGGCAAAAACACTCCAACGCCCATCGTAGGTCCGCCAATTGGTTGTGAAAGCCAGATTGTAATGGTCAGTCACCATGCCTTGGAATGGCCCTCGAGAAGCTCTCCGCCGATAGCGGAACGCCGCATTCCAGAAGGGCGTGATATTCTGCGTCAGATCCAGCCGCAACAACTGAGTTTCCCCCGCCGTCTGTTTGAAATCAACATCGGCATAGGGTGTCCAAGAGTCGAAGTAAGGCAACTGGGTAGTTGTCTCCGGGATATACACAATAGGCTCACCCGAGAAAGGATCCGTCCATAACCCCTGCGAAAGGAAATACGAAGACAAACCCCATCTATACTGCTGATACGGCTTACCGACCTGGCCTAGTGACTGGATGTACCCTCCAAGGGTATCTACCTCATCCCACATGGTAGGTCTGCGAAGATCCAGTTGCAGCGTGTCTTCACGTTTCAGGCCATAACGAATTGCTGACGGGTATAGACGAACCGTCCGCTTTGGCTTCTTCTTGTCTTTATCGCTAGACTCCGTGGTATCCTGTTTAAAGGCGGTCTCGCCAGGTCTTGGCAGTTCGCCTGGCTGACGTGGAGCCTGTGAACGAGGCTGTACGCCGAAGCCAGTGGTCTGGCCCCACCCTGATTGGCTACTCAGCAGAGCCATTACGAACAGCCCAAGCGCAAACCAGTACTTCACTGCTCTGGCGCTTCGGCAATCAGGCGCGACAGAATACCCGTAAGCTTTGGCTCTGAAGCCTGGGCCACCGCAATTATTTCCTCTACGGTTACAGGTTGCAGGTTGGTTGGCGAGCACTCGTCGGTGATGATGGAGATCGCAAAGGTACGTACCCCCATATGATTTGCGACGATAACCTCTGGGACAGTGGACATTCCCACAAGATCTGCGCCGATCGTCCGCAGATAACGATACTCAGCCCGTGTTTCCAGATTAGGCCCCTGCACTGCTGCGTATACCCCCCGGTGCGTTTTCACACCCTGCTCTGCTGCTATCTTCTCCGCAAGCTTGATGAGATCGTAACTGTAAGGCATGGACATATCGGGGAATCGGGGCCCCAAATCGTCCATATTAGGTCCTCGAAGTGGGTTTTCCGGTTGCAGGTTCAGGTGGTCTTCCAATATCACCACGTCTCCCCGACGATACTCCGGGTTCAAGCCCCCAGCGGCATTCGACAAATAAAGCGTCTGGATTCCCAGCAGCTTCATAATACGGATGGGATATGTTATCTGTTGAGTGCTGTAGCCCTCGTAGTAGTGCATGCGTCCCTGCATTGCTACTACCTTTTTGCCACCGAGTTTTCCAAAGATCAGCTTGCCAAAATGGCTCTCAACCGTAGATATCGGAAAGTGTGGAATAAAGTTATAAGCCAGTGATTTCTCAATCTCGATGGCATCCACAAGCTTGCCCATGCCCGTCCCCAGTACTATGCCAACAGAGGGACTGTCTGAGTAGTAACGACGTATGTAGGCTAGCGTTTCGCTAAACTGCTGCGCTGTGATAGCTTCCATGGTTCTCTAATATTTGACTGAAGCAGCGCGCAAGGTGGTCTTCTCCCTGTAAAAATTCAAGCTTTACCTGCAGATAATAAATGGGGAGATCGGCAGCCTGTAGTTTGAACCAGTCCTCATCTTTCAGCCGGACATAGTCTTTCTCCGTGGTTATGAGCAGCAAAGGATCTCGGTAAATGTCTTGCTTCAGTAGCCCTCGGAAAGAATTCCGGATTCGCTGAAATTCATTGGAGAGAATGCGATGATGGTCCCGAAACGGAAAGGGCTTCAGCACTGTGATGCCTATAGATTTCAATTGGGAGTAGAAAGCCTCGTTATTGCCAAGGGCTGAAAAGGCAACGCAGTTACGCTGTGCAAGTTGCTCCATTGGGATCACCTCGCCGGTGCTGCAGGAAACCAGACCAGTAGCCGCAAGGCGCGAGTATGCCGACTTATGAAACAGATGCCCTGCAAAACGCTGGATTTTACTCTTGTCTGATAGTTTGTTCACAACCACTACATCTGCACGTTTGAGGTTACGGGCAGGTTCGCGCAACCGACCAGCTGGCAGCAGATAATCTTCCCATGGTGGCCGATTGGCGTCAATCATTACAATGTCAAGGTCACGAAGGATACGGCGATGCTGGAAGGCATCATCCAGAACGACCAGGTCGACCCCATATTTCTGCTTCAGTTTCTCTACACCTGCAACTCTGTCTTCACACACTGCAACATGGACTCCAGGGAAGCGGAGTGCGACCTGTAAAGCCTCGTCACCAACATCTTCCGCCGTTACCTCCGTTGTGATAACGTCATGATACCCTTTTGTGCTACGACCATAACCACGACTCAGATAGGCAACTTTCCGGCCCTTATCCGCAAAAAAACGCAGCAGATACTCTGCCATCGGTGTCTTGCCAGTCCCTCCTACTGAAAGGTTACCAATCGCAATCACGCGAACCCCAGCGACTGAATACGATCTGAGTAGACCTTTGTCGTATGCCCAGTTGCGCAACTGCATCACCATACCATAGACAAAGGCAAAAGGCAATAGCAGTAACCGTAATAGTCGAGCTTTTGTCATTTACAGAGGGGTCAGATATACAGTGGACTTCTGGGTTGGAAATTACGTTTTTTAAGCACTTGAGGCTTCCGGTTTCCGAAATACCGTCGCAAAATTGGCACATTATTCCCATCATAGAGATTCGAAGACCAGCTTTGGCAGTTTTTCCCAAAAAGCAAACTCCACCCCTATTGCCCACACAATCCTCATGCAAAAAAAACAGCCAGTATTGATTCTGTGCACTCTGGCCCTCCTGATGCTGTTCAGCATCAAACTGGCTGGCCAGCAAACCACTGGCAAAACCTCATTTTGGGAACCCGACTCCCAGTACAATCCCAAAAGGATACGACTGGCAGGATATACCACAGGTGCGGGATTCGCCTCCGTTTACACTGGCTTGGCCTTGGCATGGTATGGAAACGACACCCTTTCGTCATTCCGATGGTTCGATGACCGAGGTGAATGGCTTCAGCTGGACAAGGTAGGCCACATCTATGGCGCTTATCAGGAAAGCCGACTCGTGATGGAGATGCTGAAATGGGCAGGCGCCAGTCGAAAAACGGTCTTGCTGTATGGTGGGCTTGCGGGCTTTGTGTTTCAGAGCCCAATTGAACTGTTTGATGGCTTCTCACCTAAGTATGGAGCCTCCTGGTCTGATTTGGCTGCCAATGCAGCAGGTAGCGGTCTGGCGGTGTTGAATGAAGCACTGTGGAAGGAACAACGACTCACGCTTAAATTCAGCTTCAGCCCTTCGCCCTGGGCAAGCCAGAACCCAAAACTGTTGGGCCGTGGCGTAGAGCAACTTATCAAAGATTACAATGGGCAGACGTATTGGCTCTGCCTTTCGGTACATCCCTTTCTGCCTGAGGGCAAAGCCAAAAAGGTACTTCCACCCTGGCTGGGCATTGCAATTGGATATGGCGGAGAGGGTATGATTGGCCGATATGGTATCGACCCCGACGATGTGATTCGCGCCCGAGAGAAACGACAATTCTATCTCTCCCTTGACATTGACCTGAGCCGAATCCGTACAAGGTCACACTTCCTAAAAACCATTCTCAGTGCAGCCAATTGCCTCAGGGTACCATTGCCAGCACTGGAGTTTGGGCCAAATGGTACGCGGTTTCACCCTATTTTCTACTGATGCGGTTCCTTCACCTGTGGCATAGCCTTCTCGATTTCCTTTTCCCAAGATACTGTCCTGGGTGCCAGGCAACCCTAGCAGGAGCAGAAAAAGAAATCTGCATTCACTGCCAGATGCATTTACCTAGAACAGGTTTGTCGACAATGCTGTGGCAGAATCAGATTACCCGCAACCTTAAACAGCAATACTCATTTGAGGGGGCAGCCGCCCTGATGTGGTTTGAAGAAAAAGGGCTAAGTCAACGCCTGCTTCACCAAATGAAGTACCGCAATGCACCACAACTGGCTTTTCGCCTGGGCCAGATGTTTGGAGAAGAGCTGTCGCAGAGCAAGGTTTTTGACGCCCCCATACTGCTGGTACCAATTCCGCTACACAGGCGCAAACTGAACCACCGGGGCTATAATCAGGCACAGCTTATCGCTGAAGGCATTGCGGCAACCCTGCCACAGGCAACTGTATGGGACGGATTACAGCGTATCCGGCACACAGAATCACAGACGGGCAAAAGCCGCGAAGCGCGTACACGCAACATGGAAAATGTGTTTGCCGCAGTGCACAACACGCCAAGTTCAAGTGGCGCGGTCTGGCTGGTGGATGACGTAATTACCACGGGAGCCACTCTAGCTGCCGGTGCACAGGCACTGCACAAGGGGGGATATACGGTTACCGGCGCGCTGGGACTTGCGGCGGTCCTTCCTGACCAGCACTCTGAAAAGGTGGAAATGTCCGCTCCAGCAGCCCTAGAAATGCAATAGTAGCCGCCACCAACGCAACTTTCAGGAGCAGGTCGCCCCATTGGAAGCCAAAGCCCGTATTGAGATTCCACGCTGCCCAGAAAGACAGCAGCACCAGAAAGGTATATGCGCCAATGCGCAGCATCCGATAAGGCACAGGGTAGTATTTCTGGCCGAAAACATAACTGGCGATTGCCATGCTGCCATAGCAGGCTAAATGCGACCAAGCCGCCGCCCAGAATCCGTAGCGCGGAATCAGTAGTACGTTAACCGCAATGGTAATAACCGTACCCAAAAGACTGAACAGAAAGCCAAACCTCAGTTGCTCTGTTATCTTATACCATATCGACAGATTGGTAAACGCTGCAAGTTGAATGTTCGCCATCAACACTATAGGCACTATGCCGACACCCAGCCAGTAATCTGGTGGCAATAGTGTCCGCTGGCTGAAAGGCAAGGGCAAGGAAACGATTTCGCGTGCAAACGCAGCGATGAGCAGAAAAGTGATCAAGCAAGCAACCATGAAGTAATGGAATACCTTGGCAAAGGTTTCCGGCGCCTTCCTGTCTGATGCCTGTCGAAAGAAAAACGGTTCTGCCGCATAGCGAAACGCCTGTGCTGCGAGCGTGATGAACATGCCCAGTTTATAACAGGCATTGTAAATGCCGTTCATTTCCAGACCACTGCGTGCTTTCCCGGCATACACCTTACCTGCAGGCCAGAGGTCCGGCAGCAGGTTTTTGTCAATCATCTCGTTCAACTGGCCGCTGAAGCCCGTGATCATCATCACAAAGCCATAGGTAAGCATGGGATACAGCGATTGCTTTTCGGCGTTCAGATGCGGGGGCGCATTGTCCCACAGCGCCATCAGCAGCTTGACAGCCGAGGCAATGAGATTAGCGACAAACACCCAGACAATCCCCAGCTTGAACACAAAGAGAAACAGAATGTTGAGCGATACAAACAGCACCACATTGGTGATGTTGATGATGGCAAACCGCTTAGGCATCTCTCGAAACCGCAGTCGAGCCATCGGTACCGCGGCCAACACATCCAGCACAGTAATGCCAATAAGCAGCAACATCAGGTCGGTACGCTTTGGGTAGTCCAGCCAGACGGCCAGATTTGGCGCCATACCCATAGCCAGCACAGCAAATGCTGCCGTCAGGACACCAACACTGACGAACGAATTGACATAAGATTGATTGCTGTCGCCAGTCTTCTCGGCAAACCGAAAAAAACTGGTCTCCATGCCAAAAGTCAGCACAATGAGTGGGTAGCTGACCCACGCATACAGGTCTGAGAAAATACCGTAATCAGCCGTGCTGAAGTAATGTGCAAACGGAATGGTCAGCAACCAGCTGACCATCCTTGCAACAATGGAACTGAGACCGTAAATCAGCGTCTGCCCTGCCAGTTTCCGAACCGCCATGCTAATGTGGAGCTTCCACGAAAAAGTTCTGACTGGGAGGGGTCATTTCCCCTCGCAGACTGACCCCTAACTCCCGCCGAACGGTTTCGGCATTATCCGGGTACTTCCCTATCAGGTACATCAGCTTGGTGATTGCCGCTTCAGGGGTCATGTCCATACCAGAAATCACACCCATGTCATCCAAACGAGCACTCGTTTCATAACGCCCCTGCTCTACCCCACCGGCGGGACATTGCGAGACATTGACAATGACTAACCCGTTTTTGATGCGCGTACTCAAAAGCGACATCAGCCAGCGGAACTCCGGCAGATTCCCAGTGCCGAAACTTTCCATCACTACCCCCTTTAACGAGGGCGTTTCCAGCATACGTTTCAGCAGATCTTTCGGCAGGCCTGGGTAGTATTTGATGAGGGCAATATTGGAGTCGACCGTCAGCTGAACTCTCAACTTGCCATTCTTTTTGGGGTATGGCAGCCAGTTGTCGGTAAAATACTGCATATGCACCCCAGCCTCGGCTAATGGGGGATAATTGGGCGACACAAACGCGTGAAACTTCTCGCTGGAATATTTCAGCGTGCGATTGCCCCGAAGCAGACGGGAATCGAAACAAATGCACACCTCCGGCACCCTGAACTCGGGGTCTGAGGCAATTTCCAGAGAGGTGACCAGATTCTCCCGGGCATCCGTCCTGACGCGGTCCAGTGGCAGTTGGGCCCCGGTCAGAATCACCGGCTTGCGAAGTCCCTCAAGCAAAAAACTCAGCATACTGGCCGTGTAGGCCATGGTGTCGGTGCCATGCAGAATGACGAAAGCATCATAGCGCTCGTAGTTATCAGCGACGATTCGCGCCAGCAGCACCCATATCTCCGGCAAAATATTGGAACTGTCAATCGGGCTCTGGAACGAATAATAGTCCAGCTCAACTGGCATACGGCCGATTTCAGGCACAAGCCTGTGCAGGTTATCCAGCTCAACTGGCCTTAGCGAGCCAGTTTTAGGATTTGTGGCCATACCTATGGTGCCACCGGTATACACTACCAGAATACGCTTCACGCCGCTGACTCCAGCTTTTTCGTCCAGGAGGTTTGCAAATCTAACGGCGACACGCCGTAAATGCGAACTTTGCGGCATGGCAAATGCCTATTTGCTCAATTGGGGCGATGACGTGCCCACGCTTTCCGAATGGGTGCGCAAGCTGGCACCCCAGAAACCCCTACTTGCATTTCAGGAGATATTGGGCCTGCGGCTCTGTGGCATGATGCGCCTGCCCGAAGGCCCAGTTGAGGCCGTCGACACATTGCTGGACCTTCAGGTTGCTGACCACCCAGAGTTTTTTCCGCTGCTCGCCGACGAGGCCGATACCCGCTATGGCTACTGGTTGGAAGAACCCCGCCAGAGTCCCGGCTTCGTAGTAGAGCAACTGCCTACTTCACCTGGCAAATACAGAACTGTCGCCCGCAACCTGTTTGAATTGCTGCGCCTTCGGCTTGAAGAGCGCGTTGATTTTCTGGGGAATACCGAAGCGCTTGCGGGTTTCCGCGAAAAATTGCTGCTCTTCGCTACTGAGCAGCGCTATGAAATCGGAGGAGAATACCTCGAACTGTACCAGCAGCGAGCCGAGTCGGTACGGATGCGGCTGTGTAACGCAGAAAGTCCAGAGGGCATGGGTCTGATGCTTCAACTCGGCTCTTTCCGGCAGGAAGCCGTGGAAAAGCCCCTCGTTCATTTATCCAACCAAGACCTTGCCGTCTTTGTTAAAACGGCCCTATCGGAGGACCAACCTGGCACTGCCCTTTGGATGCTGAAGCAGCGTTGGGCACATTTCATATCGTCGCCTGAAGGGCGTGAACTCATCATGGCCAGTTACGATGCAAAGGGCAGACAACTGCTGGCCGAGCGCGTACCGCTTATTGCGGATCTGAAATAGGCTTGGGCTTTGGCAGACCAATGATCTGCCAGTAGCGGTCTTCGTTTACCCCCACTACGATGGCTTGCAGAAAGTTCTCATATGTCATGTGGTTGCGCCAAGACACCAGCATGGTGCCGTCTGCACGCGACTTCTCGACTCGATAGAACTGATCGGCAAAGGGCTGGTCGCAGTAGATCTTGAAGCGCAGATTCAGCGTCCGCGACTTCTCGTCCAGCGTCATGATGTAGCTCTGGAGGTAAAAGTTGTCTGAACCCGTAACCACCTTCAGCCGCTCTGAAATCACCTGATTCAGAGAATCGCGGTTGGTGCGGATAGGAATATTTTCGATTCCCAGCAGGAAATAGCCGTCGTACTGATAAGGCTTGATGTCGTTGTAGAAATATACATCGTTGCGCTCCGACAACTTTCGCAACGCCGTGCGCATGTTTTTCACGTCAGTAAACCGGATGCGCGACCAAGGCAGCTTCACCTTGTCGTCCTTGAAAACGGCCATCAAGGCAGGATCGAACCGGTAACTGAATGAGCCAATGGTCACGTAGTTGCACACCAGGTTCACCCGCAAAGTCTTCACCAGCTCGCGATTGCGGTAAATCTTTAAGGAATAGTGCCACTCGCAGTAGTCATTGAACATCAGCGGGAAATCCCAAGCCTGTTGCATCGACTTCAGCACCTCGGTGCTCTTGATCACGAATGTGCCCAGCTCCTTCTGCAGGGGCACCAGGCGGTAGTTATGCAGCGATACACCGACGATTTCCCACGTTGCCCCGTCGTCCAGATTCAGATCCGCCAGGAGCTTTTCGGCACGTGCCTGGGTCGCAGAAACCATCAGGCCGAAGGCCAGTATGCTGAGTCGTAACCACTTCATACTCCAAAGGTATCCACACCCATGGAGTTACCCGCTGGCAAGTTCTCCGCAGCAACTTCAGATTTCGCCACTTAGCGTGTGCACAACCTCAGGCTGGCTCCGAGTCGTCCTCCAGGGCTTCCGCTTCATTCAGCAGCACACGGTTGGCAATGGCTTTCCCGGTAGGGGTAGCGGCCAAACCTCCAAGTGCAGTTTCCTTGTACTTGGTTTCCATGCTCTGCCCCACTTCGCCCATGGCGTCCACTACTTCATCCACCGGAATGATGCTGCTGTCGCCTGCCAATGCTATCTGCGCTGACGTGAAGGCCAGCACGGCCCCACTGGCATTCCGCTTCACACAAGGCACCTCTACCAGTCCGGCGATGGGGTCACAGATCAGGCCCAGCATGTTCATCACCGTAATGGCTACCGAGTCGAAAATCTGCTCCAGCGTGCCACCCAGACAATATACGATGGCTCCTGCGCCCATGGCCGCAGCTGTACCTGTTTCCGCCTGACAGCCCCCCACAGCACCTGATATCCCTGCCCGCCGCTCAATGATGAGCGCAATGCCTGCCGCTACCAGCATGCCCTCATAAATTTTCTCGTTAGGCAGACTGTGAACATCCTGAAGATGCCGCAGCACACCAGGCATAATGCCACTGGCACCGGCGGTAGGCGCTGCCACAATGCGCCCCATGCAGGAGTTGACCTCTTTGGCGGCCAGCGTTCGGTATATCAGTTGCTGAAATCCTGGTCCCAGCACCGAAATCTTACAGTCTCGGACTTTCTTGGCCCCGTTATTAATCATGCCGCTTAGGCTGGTCATATCGCGGTCCAACCCCGTCTCAATGGCATCGCACATCACGGCGTAAGCCTGTGCTATGCCACCCCACACTTCCTGTTCGGTGCGGCCTTTCTGCTCCATTTCATATTGCAGCACTGGTTTCCACACTGGTTCGTTGTGGGCCTGGAGATAATCGGACCACTCCTTGAAGCTGTCGAACAAAACGGGGGTTGTCATGCGGCGGACGTATTGAAAAATCTGAACGTGCCGGTCGGCACGTACGTTACTAATACAACGACAAAACTATGCGGGTACTGCTTTGGGTTGCATCAGTATGGGGCTTGTTTGTTAACAGCCGCTGCTCAGCGCAACAGTCCACCTTCTCTACAACACCTCCAATGGAAGATAACCAGCAGCTTACGGAAGACCAGTGGCAGGAAAAACTCTCCGCAGACCAATATCGTGTACTTCGCCAGAAAGGCACTGAGCGGGCATTCACTGGCGCGTATTGGAACAACCACGACAAAGGCACTTACCTGTGCGCTGGATGCGGGTTGCCGCTTTTCCGATCTGATACAAAGTTTGATTCTGGCACCGGCTGGCCCAGTTTCTTTGACGCTTTGCCTGGCGCTGTTGAAATCGAGCGCGATTTCTCCTACGGCATGGTACGCGAAGAGGTTCATTGCGCCCGCTGCAAAGGGCACCTCGGTCATGTATTCGACGATGGACCAGCCCCTACAGGCAAACGCTATTGTATGAACAGTATCTCGCTGAGCCTGAAGAAAGAGTAGCTCAGGGCTTCAGCCATAATTCACGCGACATGATCTGGTGGGGTATTCCCACCTCAATGAACCTGCGGCCTTCCGGAGTGTAGTTCAGCCGGTTATAGAAAGGGATTGCAGTCTCGCGTGCATGCAAAGTCATGCGCCTATATCCCTTTGACTGTGCCAACTCTTCCGCTTTCTGCATCAAGGCTTTGCCAATACCCTTTCCTTGAAGGCCGTCGTCTACTGCTACCTGACGGGCGCGAATGATGGCGCCATCCACCGGCGTAAGAATCAGACATCCTGCCATTGTGCCATCCAGCCAAGCCGCCATATGATAGTCATTGCATTCGGCTTGGAGGTCCTCCTCCTTGAACGTCAGCCCTAATGGCTCACGTAATATTCTGTAGCGCAGCGCCACTGCCTGACGGTACTCGTCAGAGCCATGCTCAATCAGTCTTACGGTAAGTCCAGTCAACATATATCCCCAGGAGGCTTATACCGTAAGATAGGTAAAAGCACATTTCAGCCGAGGGCTTTTTCGACCTCGCCAATCAACTGCGCTTTATCCCAAGGCTTTCGGATAAATACGCGCAGGTTGCCATACTTTCGTGCACGCTCTACCGACTCTTCGTCGGCATGCCCACTCAGCATAATGAGCGCCGTTTCTGGCATCTTGTTGTAAACGTCTATCAGAAACTGATCGCCCTTCTCCAAAGGCATCAGCCAATCGGAAATAACTACTTTGAACTCATATCCGTCATCTACCATTTCGTTGATGACGTCCCAGGCCTCTTCGCTGTTTTCTGCCGTCTCGTATACAAAGCGGCTCCCGAAGTGATTGCGCAACTGGTTGATGAGGCTGTCAAGTACCAGCTTCTCGTCGTCCACACACAGGATAACAGGCTTTTTCATTGTGATAGCGATAAAGAAGTGGAATACAATCAGGCGCCTTCCAGCAGCATTTTTACCTCACCCATCAGTTCATCCTTGTCCCAAGGCTTGGCAATGAACTTATGCAGCTTGGCTTCTACGCGTGCACGCTCTACAGACTCCTGATCGGCTTGGCCTGAGAGCATAATCAAGTGCACGTCGGGGAAACGTTTGTGCACCCGAATCATAAACTCGTCGCCCCGGACACGGGGCATCAGCCAGTCACAGATGATCAGATCTACCGTCTGCCCGTCAGCATAAAGCTCATCAATAAACTCCCAGGCTTCCTCGGCGCCCGTGAACCCTTCGTAGACGTACTTATTGCCGAAGGCATTGTTCAATTGACCGATGAGGCTGGTGAGAACTACCTTCTCATCGTCCACACACATGATGATTTTTTTGGGCATATCCGGGGAGTGTCAGGTACTGGGTAAAGTGCACCCATCAGTGGGTGTAAAACTACACAACATCCCCTATGTCGCGCGACACGTAAAAGGGGTAGGATTTTTCGCCTAACCCTCTGCTACGCAATTCACGCGGGAACGTAAGTTTGTGCCGTGAAATACCTGATCGCCTGTCTTGGCAATATCGGCGCCGAGTATGTAGAAACCCGGCACAACATTGGCTTCATGGTAGCAGACCAGCTGGCTGGAAACTCCTTCTCAGCCGAAAAACTAGCAGGAGTGGCAGAGGTGGCACACCGTGGTCGAAAGCTTATCATCCTGAAGCCCACTACCTACATGAATCTGTCGGGCAAAGCCATCGCCTTTCATCTCCAGGCCCACAGGATTCCTGTAAGCAACCTCTTGGTAGTCACTGACGACATTGCATTGCCTTTTGGTACGCTGCGACTGCGCCCCAAAGGATCTGATGGCGGGCACAATGGCCTGAAGAACATTCAGGAACTACTCAAAACCACTGACTATGCGCGCTTACGCATCGGCGTCGGCGACAACTTTGCCAAGGGCCGTCAGGTCGACTATGTACTTGGCAAATTCTCGGCTCAGGAGCTGAAAGACATGCCCTTTGTGCTGGATGCTGCCGTAGAGGCAGTTCAGACCTTTGCTTTTGCCGGCATTCAGGAGGCTATGAATCGTTTTAACAAAAACGTATTGGCCCTTCCAGGTGCCTGAATCTTCCACAGGGCGTTATACTCTTACCTTACACTCACATTCTCCTTCATTCCTCCCCTACCATGCAGAACGCCAGAATCCTTTGGGCCGATGATGAAATAGGGCATCTCAAGTCACACATCCTGTTTCTCGAACAGAAGGGCTTTCAGGTGACCCCCGTTACCAATGGCGAGGACGCAGTGGATGCGGTGCAGAACGACGATTTCGACATAGTGTTTCTGGACGAGAACATGCCCGGAATCAGCGGCCTGGAGGCATTGGGCCGCATTAAAGCCTTGGCCCCTGCATTGCCGGTAGTCATGATTACCAAAAGCGAAGCCGAGCATGTAATGGAGGATGCCATCGGGAGCCAGATTGACGACTATCTTATCAAGCCGGTAAATCCCAACCAGATTCTCCTCTCCTGCAAGAAACTACTCGAAGGCCGCCGTCTCTACGCGCAGAAAGTGAATCAGGGTTATCAGCAGGACTTCCGCAACATCGGAATGGACCTGCTCGAAATAGACTCTTACGAAGAATGGGTAGAGGTGTATAAACGTTTGGTCTACT
This sequence comes from Pontibacter sp. T17, assembly GCF_057219875.1. Lineage (NCBI taxonomy): Bacteria > Pseudomonadati > Bacteroidota > Cytophagia > Cytophagales > Hymenobacteraceae > Pontibacter > Pontibacter sp. T17. Next base: position 1,754,717 of record NZ_JBXVVW010000001.1, on the reverse strand, counting down.
GGGAAATGCAGCTGGAGCACAGTGAAGACCAGAGCATGGCCGAGGTATTGGCAGCACAGAAGACCGAAGCCAATGTCAACTTCGCGAAGTTCGTCCAGAAGAACTACGTCAACTGGATTGCCAAGCCTGTGAGCCAGCGCATGGTGATGAGCCCTGAGGTGTTGCCCGAAAAAGTGTTCCCGCAACTGAAGCCCGGCAAGGAGTCGCTGCTGTTTGTACTGGTCGATTGCCTTCGTTACGACCAGTGGAAGGAAATCGAGCCAGTTCTTTCTCAATACTTTACCGTAGAGAAAGAGGAAACCTATCTCTCGATTCTTCCAACCGCGACGCAGTACGCTCGCAATGCTATGTTCAGTGGGCTCTGGCCAGTTGAAATCGCAGATCGCTTCCCCAAACATTGGGTGTTTGATGAAGAGGAAGGTGGTAAAAACCAGCATGAGGCCGATTTTCTGCAGGAACTCGTGCTTCGTAAGCGGCTTAACATCAAGCACTCCTACACCAAAGTCATTTCCAACGATGATGGAAAGGCCCTGGTGGAAAATGCCCTTAACCTTCTGAACAACGACCTGAACGTCATCGTCGTCAATTTCATTGATCTGATGACACACGCGCGGTCTGAAATGTCGCTGGTGAAGGAACTGGCGCCAGACGAAGCTGCATTCCGGTCGCTCTCCCGCTCTTGGGTTGAGCACAGCACACTACTCGCTACGCTACGCAAACTGAAAGACAGAAACATTCGCATCATACTTACTACCGACCACGGGTCAATAGCGGTTAATCGTCCCATCCGCATCATCGGCGACCGGAACACCACCACCAACCTGCGCTACAAGCACGGCCGCAACCTCAACTATGACGAAGGTGATCGCCAGGTTTTCACTGTCAAGCGGCCTAAAGACATAAAGTTGCCATCCTCTTCGGTATCAGGCTCATACGCCTTCACCATGGAGGATGCATTCTTCGTGTATCCCAACAATTACAACTATTACGCCTCCCACTTCAAGGGAACATTCCAGCATGGTGGTGTCAGCCTTGAAGAAATGATTGTGCCGATTGTAACGCTGGTACCGAAGCAGTAATGAAGCCCTATCTGCTTGAGCGTGAGTTTACTTTGGACCAGACCTCTGAGGTCGCCAGCGAGTTGCTGGCCCTTGTCCAAGGCCAACCCTACTGCGTGATGGCATTGATTGGCAACCTTGGTGCAGGCAAAACAACTCTGGTGCAGGCACTGGCACATGCATTGGCTATTCCGGATACGATCAGCAGCCCCACCTTTGCGCTGGTCAACCGCTACACAAGCCCAAGAGGCATCGCACTCTCTCACTATGACCTCTACCGGCTGGAATCAGAAAGCCAACTGTTGGAGATTGGGCTACCCGAAATGCTGGATGCACCCGGCTGGCATTTGGTAGAGTGGCCCCAGATTGCAGAATCAATCCTGCCCGATAAGACCCTCCGGGTTGAATTATCCTATGGCCACAGCCCCAACAGCCGCTACATAAAAGTTTCTCCCTACTTTTGATAGCTAAAGCGGCTACCAATCGTTCAGCTGCGCCATTGCCCGTATGGAAGAATCGCTGCAACACGCACGCGAATTGCTGAAGAAAGGCTTCGACCCTGCCTTTCTGACGGCAACTCAGGAAAAGCCCATGAAAGTGGGAGAACAGAACGTCATTCTGCGAATTGGCGTCCCCAAGGAGGTAAGCAACTACGAACGTCGAGTGGCTCTTACGCCAGGATCGGTCAGAGCCCTTACTGCCTCTGGACACGAGGTGTTTGTAGAGCATGACGCTGGAGCAGCTGCTCAGTTCACCGACAAAGAGTACACCGACGCAGGCGCGTTTATCGCCTACACGCCAGCAGAAATCTTCAACCGCGCCGACATTGTCGTGAAAATTGCGCCGCTGAATGCCGCTGAGGTGGAATGGGTCAAACCGCGACAGACGCTTATCTCCGCAGTGCATATGGGCGCCCTTCGCCCTGATTATCTGAAGGCCCTCATGCAGAAAAATGTCACGGCCATTGGCTTTGAGTTTCTGCAGGCCCCTGATGGCAGCCTACCCATCATGCGGTTGATGAGTGAGATTGCGGGCATCAGCAGCATTCACATCGCATCTCGTCTCCTCAGCATAGATGGCGGAGGCAAAGGCATGCTGTTGGGAGGAGTTACAGGTGTTCCACCTGCCAATGTCACCATCATCGGGGCTGGAACTGTCGGCTTCCACGCAGCTAAAACTGCCCTGGCACTGGGAGCCCACGTACGGGTCATCGACGAGGAGGTCTACAAGCTCAAGCGCCTGGAAGAAATACTGGGCATCAAAATCTACACCGCTGTCAGCCAGCCTCACTTTGTAGCCGAAGCTGTAGAAACTTCAGACGTTGTGATTGGCGCAGCTCATAAAGCTGGTCACCGCGCACCCTGCGTGGTAACCGAAGAAATGGTAGCGACCATGCGCGACGGCTCCATCATTGTTGATGTTGCCATCGATCAGGGTGGGTGCATTGAAACCAGCCACCTGACCACATTGGACCAACCGACATACGAGATCCACGGTGTAACGCATTACTGCGTTCCCAACATTGCCAGTGGTGTTGCACGTACTGCCAGCCAGAGCATCAGCAGCATCCTGGGCCCCCTGCTTACACGTATCGGTGAAGCAGGGGGTGTCAAGAATCTGATGGCCGTAAACCGCAACTTCAAAAAAGGTATTTACCTCTATCACAGGCATATTACCCAGCGGTCCATTGCCAGCATGTTCAACATGGACTTCATGGATATCGATCTTTTGTACGCTGCCCAGCTCTGAGCCATGTCCATCCAGATTCAGAAACTTGTCAAACGATATGGCACCCAGACGGCCGTAGACCACCTTACCTTCGAAGCCACGCCAGGCGAAATAGTAGGCTTTCTGGGCCCTAATGGCGCTGGCAAATCCAGTACGATGAAAATACTGTGCGGCTTCCTGCCAGCAGACGCGGGGACCGTATCAGTCGCCGGTGTCAATGTACTTACCAACGCCTTGGAAGCCAAACGTCATATTGGTTATCTGCCCGAGCACAATCCGCTCTACCTAGACCTTTATGTGCGTGAATATCTGCGCTTTGCGGGTCAATTGCGTGGCCTGGCAGGCAACACTCTTGACAGGGCCGTGGCAGATGCCATAGACCGGGTAGGATTGGGCCCGGAAGCACACAAGAAACTAGGCAGCCTCAGCAAAGGGTATCGCCAGAGAGCTGGGATTGCACAGGCCCTGCTGCACAACCCCAGCGTGTTGGTACTGGACGAGCCCACCAGTGGTCTGGACCCAAATCAGGTAGTGGAAATCCGCAACCTCATACGCGAGCTCGGCAGCGACAAAACGCTCCTCTTTTCCTCGCACATCATGCAGGAAGTACAGGCGGTTGCCGACAAAGTTGTAATCATTAACAAGGGCAAGCTGGTACTGGAATCTACCCTTGCCAATCTGCAGCAGGAACTGGGAGCATCAGTGCTTCTCTGCGAGTTTGAAAAACCAGGTTTCGACTTCACGCCCATTCAGGAGAAACTCGGTATCACTCAGGTAGAATCGGTTGCTCCTCGCATGTTTCGTATCACTGTACCTGCGGGCGTCGACATCCGCAAAGGTCTGTTTGAGGCTGCCGTGCAACAGGACAATGCGCTTTTGCAAACCGAGCGTCAACAGGCCAACCTCGAGTCTGTCTTCCGGCAGCTCACAAATCCTGAGTAGAAAAAGGCCTGAGAGAGACTCAGGCCTTTTTCTTTAACATAAACTTCGCGGGCTGCGTTGCTTCCTTCGCGTGAGGGAACAGCGTCATAAGATCATCCTCAACTGTCCGGGCAAGATGCACCGTATCGCGGACAAACTTGCGGAAATCCAGCGCGTCGTGTTGATCGGAAATCTCGTAGTGCCCGTAAACACACATCTGGCTGTCAAGCTCCATATGGGCCTGAAGCAGACTGGGGTCAGTTTTGGCGAACAGCGTCTTGCCATCCACGTTGTAAAGCAGAAAGCCAGTATATTCCTGATCATAGGCATCTATAGCCGCCAAAGTCTCAGGCTTCAGCGCTGTCATCAGACTTTCGGCTGTTGGTTCTGCCGACATCATGCTGAAATAGTACTTCTCTCCAACCTTTGCCCAATTGGCAACCTCTTTGTTGTCATGCTTTAAAAGGTAGTTGCGCGAGATCTGGGTCGAGAAGTGAAAATCCACTTCCAAAGGCACATTCAGCCGTACCCGCATCCGGATTTTCTCGTCGTGGTGTATGTCAAACACTACCCACCGCGATTCCAATTCTCCTGAGGCAAATGTCTTCTTGCCTACTGTATCAAACGACAGTTCGAACGGCCGCATGTACTCCAGCAGCCTGCGTGAAGACGTGTTCTGAGCGGTATTCAGGTACCACACTGCGCCGAACACTATAACAAACAGAACAGCGCCGACGACGGTCACAAGCAGCAGCGAACTCATAAGATATCACAGAGGGAAAATGGCACAACAAAAACAGGGTTACGGCGAAGAAGCAAAATAGCACATACCGTGCCATTTCAGTTTTACTCAGCAAAATAAAGATGCAGGTGTGTCTTGCAGCCAGGGTTAAACAGACTCTTGCAGGATGGACAGGCATTTTCTGCTGCCAGATACTGTGCCTGCGTCAACTGGTGGCCACAAACCCCACACAGGACACAGGGCTCACTGGCCCTGTGTGGGGGCCATAGCAGTGCCGGATGGTTGGCCAAGGCATCGTGGCATTCACGACAGGCATAGTAGGTATCGCAGCAATGAAATCGGATTGCAATGACATCTTCAGCCTTATGGTAGTGCTCACAGCGGGTCTGCGCATCTACCTTGACACCCTTGACCAGAAGCCCAAACAGGATTCGCTCATTCATTGTCATCGTCTGCGAAGATTGCCTGTAAAGTTCGCAATCAGTCAATTCCCCCTATCTTTGGCGCCCAATGGGGCGTCTGGCAACGATTGCCCCTTTCATCCTGTACTGCTCATTACATGGAAACTTTTGATCTCATCGTGATAGGTGGTGGCCCCGGTGGCTACGTAGCAGCAATTCGTGCCTCGCAGTTGGGGCTGAAAACCGCTGTAGTAGAGCGTGAAGCGCTCGGTGGCATTTGCCTCAACTGGGGCTGCATTCCCACCAAGGCGCTCCTGAAGTCTGCCGAGGTCTTTGAATATCTTCAGCATGCTTCTGATTATGGCATAAATGCTGGAAATTTCTCTTCCGATTTTTCTGCCATCGTGAAGCGCAGCCGGGGCGTAGCAGAAGGCATGAGTAAGGGCGTTCAGTTTCTGTTCAAAAAGAATAAGATTGAAGCCATCTACGGCAATGCTAAACTCACCCGCGACAAGCAGGTAGAAGTAACCAAGGCCGACGGCACGAAAGCCATGCTTTCCGCCCGCCACATCATCGTGGCCACAGGTGGTCGCAGCCGCGAACTGCCCGGCATGGAAATCGATGGCCAGAAAATCATCGGCTACCGCCAGGCGCTCGTGTTGCCCCAGCAACCCAAGAAAATGATAGTCATGGGCTCTGGTGCCATTGGTACCGAGTTCGCCTACTTCTACAACGCGATTGGCACCCACGTCACCATCGTCGAGTATCTGGAAAACATCCTGCCTCTCGAAGACGAAGAAGTGAGCAAGACGCTCTTCCGTCTGTACAAGAAGAAAGGCATGGACATTCTCACCAACTCCAAAGTGGTGGCGGTTGATAAAAGTGGCGCTGGCGTGAAGGTAACCGTGGAAGGCCCAGAAGGCTCTCAGGTACTGGAAGCCGACGTTCTCCTCTCCGCTGTAGGCGTAGTGGCCAACATCGAAGGCGTTGGCCTTGAAGATCTGGGTGTACGGACCGATCGCGGCAAAATTGTCGTTGACGAGTTCTACCGTACCAACGTGCCCGGTGTATACGCCATCGGCGATTGCGTACCTGGCCCGGCCCTTGCACACAAGGCAAGTGCAGAAGGCATCATCTGCGCCGAAGCCATCGCCGCCACCGAGAAGGGTGGACATATGCCCCATGCATTGGACTATGGCAATATCCCCAGCTGTACCTATGCACAGCCCGAAGTGGCCAGCGTAGGCCTTACCGAGCAGAAAGCGCGCGAGATGGGCTACGAAATCAAGGTGGGCAAATTCCCCTTCAGTGCATCCGGGAAAGCAAGCGCCGCCGGGAAGAAAGATGGCTTCGTGAAGGTGATCTTCGATGCCAAGTACGGTGAGTTCCTTGGTGCACACATGCTTGGCGCCAACGTTACCGAGATGATTGCCGAAGTAGTGGCAGCCCGCAAGCTCGAAACCACTGGCCACGAAATCATTAAGACGGTGCACCCGCACCCCACCATGTCAGAAGCTGTGATGGAAGCTGCCGCCGCTGCATACGGCGAGGTAATCCACATTTAACACGCTTTGACTAAATCGCAATGGCAGGAAGGCAGCCCACATGCTGCTTTCCTGCTATTTTTGTCTTTCCAGCTTTCTGTTCACTCTATATGAAAGTTCACTTCATTGCAATTGGCGGCAGTGTCATGCACAACCTGGCGTTGTCGCTGGCCGCCGAGGGAAATGAAGTCACGGGTTCTGACGACGCCATTCACGAACCCTCGCGCAGCAGGCTTGAAAAGGCCGGGCTGCTGCCCCAGGCTATGGGCTGGTTTCCTGACCGCCTTCATGCCGGCCTGGACGCCGTAATCCTTGGCATGCACGCCAAACAGGACAATCCCGAACTGAAGCGCGCACAGGAACTGGGGCTGAAGGTTTACTCCTTTCCCGAGTTCGTGTACGAGCATTCCCGCAACAAACAGCGGATTGTCATCTCGGGCAGTCACGGCAAGACCACCATTACCAGCATGATTCTGCACGTGCTGAAGGGGCTTGGCCATGACTTCGACTACCTCGTGGGGGCCCAGTTGGAAGGTTTCCCCTACATGGTCAGGCTGTCAAAAACAGCGCCTATCATCGTAATCGAAGGCGACGAATACGCCACTTCTCCACTGGATCTGCGGCCCAAGTTTCTGATTTACCAGCCGCATATCGTTGTCATGTCAGGTATTGCCTGGGATCACGTCAACGTCTTCCCTACCGAGTCTGAATATGTGGCCTGCTTTGAGCAGTTGGTGAAGGCCTTGCCTAAAGCCGGAGGCATTGTGTTCAATACGGAAGACGAGCGCGTTGCCGATATTGTCACCCGGTACACAGACGAAGAACTGCACTACCGTTACGGCTATCGCACACCGTCGTACCACGTAAAGCCAACCACGCGCCAAGCCAAGCTGAAAGCAAGGCTGGGACTACCTCGCAAACGAACAGGCGACGGTCCTATGGTGATAAAACTGGAAGGCCAGACGGGGGAGGTTCAGGTATATGGGGCACACAACATGGCCAACATCGCCGCAGCCCACGAAATCTGCACGCGCTTTCTGGCGGTCACCACAGAAGAGTTTCTGCAACAGATAGCCACTTTTGCAGGTGCCCATCTACGGCTTGAACAGGTGTTTGAGGACGATCACCTGACCATCATCCGCGATTTCGCGCACAGCCCCAGCAAGGTAAAAGCCACCGTGCAGGCTGTTGATGAACGCTACAAGGGCGACAACATCATCCATTGCCTGGAGCTGCACACCTTCAGCAGCCTCAATCCCGACTTCATCAGCCAGTACAAAGGCACGCTGAAGAAGCAGGAAAATAAGATTGTGATGGTCAGTAGCGAGGCATTGGCGCGCAAAGGCATGGGGCAGATTACCCAAGACGATATCCGTGCTGCTTTTGCCGACCCTGCCATTATCGTAGCGCACAGCCGCGAGGACCTCATCCGGGAAATAACTGCCCGTTTGAAGCCCAATCATCGCAACGTCATTCTCCTCATGTCCAGCGGAAACATGGACAATCTGGAATACTCACAACTCGTAACAAACAAAGCCTAACCCTTCGCGCTCTCACATGCACACGATGAAAGAATTGATAGAAGGGTTTCGCTACCAACTGACCCAAGGTCTTGAGATTGGCAACAACCTTCCCTCTATCGAAAGGCCCACACCTTACCAGAATGTATTGGTAGTAGGCCTTGGTGGTAGCGCATTTGGAGCAGAAATCGTCAAAAACGTAATCGGCTCCATTCTTCCTGTGCCTTTCTCTATTTCACGCGGCTATCGGGTACCCGAATGGGTTGGCCCCAATACGCTGGTTATTGCCTGTAGCTATTCAGGGAACACAGAAGAGACACTCGATTCTGCCGAAGATGCCCGCAAACGGGGCGCAGAGGTAGTATCCATTGCCTCGGGGGGTAAACTGATTGAGTGGGCGCAGGCCAATGGATTCAAGTATCTGGCCATTCCCGCTGGCAATCCACCACGGGCCTCAGTTGGCTACTCCATAATCATCCAGATACTCATTCTGGCAAAGGCAGGTCTCATTAGAAACTGGGACTTCCAGAAAGACATTCAGGAAGCCATTGAGGTCATATCTGAGTTTTCTGACTTCGGCCTGGCGGAAACCGCAGCCAAAAAACTGCACAACCACGCTGGCATCATTTACTGTTCCGATACAATTGAATCTGTTGCTATTCGTCTGCGGCAACAAATCAATGAAAATGCCAAGCAACTGTGCTGGCACCACGTGGTTCCTGAAATGAACCACAACGAACTGGTAGGCTGGGTGAAGCCTGAATTCCTGCTGGAGCGCTCATGCGTTGTGATCCTCCGCTCCAGCTACGAACACCCCCGAGTGGCGCTGCGTTTCGAAATCAACAAAACCATCATCGCCAACAAGGCAGCCGAGATGGTGGAGATCTACCCGAAAGGCGAGTCACTGCTGGCGCAGCTTTTCTACCACATCACTTTTGCCGACTGGTTGTCACTCTACCTCGCTGAATTCAATGGCGTAGATGCCATGCCCGTGCAGGTTATTGACTATCTGAAAAACGAACTTGCGGCCAAACCCCGTTAACATACCATGCTGAGCGCACTGATTGAAACCGAAAAAGGCACGATGACCGTGCATTTCTACGAAGCGGACGCCCCCAATACCGTACAGAACTTCGTTGACCTTTCCCGCAAAGGCTTTTACGATGGCCTGACATTCCATCGCGTTATCGACAACTTCGTCATTCAGGGTGGCTGTCCCGAAGGCACCGGCCGTGGCGGCCCAGGTTACCGCATCAAGTGCGAACTGAACGGCGGCAACCAGTACCATGACCGTGGCGTGCTTTCCATGGCACATGCTGGCCGCGACACAGGTGGCTCGCAGTTCTTCATCTGTCACAGCCGCCAGAACACAGCCCACCTTGACCGCAACCACACCTGCTTCGGCAAGGTAGTAGAAGGCGTAGAGGTAATTGACAAAATCCGCCAGGGTGACAAAATTCTGAAGGTTACCATTCAGGAATCCTAAGGCTTTGCCCGTTTGTTGGCGTTTAACTGACACCCCAAACCATGCCCTCTTTCGACATCGTTTCCAAGGTTGACCATCAGGCGCTGGACAACGCCGTCAACAACGCCCGGAAAGAAATCCTGAACCGCTACGATTTCAATGACAGCAAGTCGGAAATCGAGCTGAACAAAAAGGAGCTTTCCATCCACGTCCTCACAGAAAACGAGATGCGGGTAAAGGCCATCGTAGATGTGCTCATTACACGCCTCATGAAGCAGAACATCGACCCTGCCTGTATCGATGCGACCAAAGACCAGTATGCCTCTGGCAACATGGTCAAGAAGGATCTGAAGATCAAGGAAGGCATTGACAAAGACACGGCCCGCAAGATTGTGTCGCATATCAAAGGCCTGAAGATGAAGGTGGAACCCGCCATCATGGACGACCAGATCCGCGTCTCGGCCAAGAAGATTGACGACCTCCAGGCTGTTATCGCTGCTGTGAAAGCGGAACAGGGGAAGTTTGGCCTGCCACTGCAGTTCCAAAACTTCAAGTAAGGCACGGCCATGCGTTCCGAACTGTCGCTGGAACTTCCACCCGAGGAGGTTCATAGGGATGACCTTGTCCTTCTGTCCGCTGCACGCGAACTGGGGATAGACCCCAACCGAATAACTGGATTACAGGTTTTGCGGCGCAGTTTGGACGCCCGGGGCCGCGACATTAAGTATCGCCTCACCGCTGTCGTGTGGGTAGATGAGGCACCCAAGGCGGAACGCACTTATGCATTCGCCTTCAAAGAGGTTTCAGCTGCCCAACCCGTCATCATTGTAGGTGCAGGCCCGGCAGGGTTGTTTGCAGCCTTGCGTCTGTTGGAGCTTGGCCTGAAGCCCATTGTACTGGAACGCGGGAAGGATGTCCGCGCCAGACGCCGCGACCTCGCCATCCTCAACCGAGACGGCGTCGTTAACCCCGACTCCAACTATTGCTTCGGCGAGGGGGGTGCTGGCACCTACAGCGACGGAAAGCTGTATACCCGCAGCACAAAGCGTGGCGACATTTTCCGAATCCTCAGCCTGTTCACTGCACACGGTGCCGACAGCTCCATTCTGGTGGATGCGCACCCACATATAGGCACAAACCGCCTGCCGGGCATCGTGCAGGCCATGACAGAAACGATCCGACAGCATGGCGGCGAAGTGCACTTCAACACCCGCGTAACTGACTTTCTGGTGGATGGCGACCAGAGCACTGGTGTGCAACTGGCCGACGGTACACGTCTTGACGCCACCTCCGTAATACTCGCTACTGGCCACTCGGCCCGCGATATCTTCGAACTGCTGCATAGAAAAAACATTCTGCTCGAGGCCAAGCCCTTTGCACTGGGCGTGCGGGCCGAGCATCCGCAGGCACTCATAGACTCCATTCAATATCACTGTAGCCGCAGGGAAGGCCGTGGTGAATGGCTACCAGCTGCCAGCTACAGCCTAACCACGCAGGCCACCGGCAGAGGCGTCTTCAGTTTCTGCATGTGCCCAGGCGGCATTATTGCCCCCGCCGCCACTGCACCAGGCGAGATTGTCGTAAACGGATGGAGCCCCAGCAAGCGCAACAACCCCTTTGCCAACAGTGGCATGGTAGTTTCGGTGGAAGCTGCCGACTTTGCGACCTTTCAGCACCTGGGGCCTTTGGCTGGCCTGGCGTTTCAGCAGGCGGTGGAGCAGAAGGCCTACCACGTTGGCGGGGGCAATCTGAAAGCACCAGCACAGCGGCTCACCGATTTCCTTTCTGGCAGGGTTTCCACTACCCTCCCCGATTGTTCCTACCACCCAGGCCTTACCTCTGCCAACCTCCGCGAGGTATTGCCTGAACCACTGGCCAATGCGCTGGCCGATGGCCTCCGACAGTTTGGGCGGAAAATGAAAGGCTATGTAACCGAGGAAGCCGTACTGGTAGCACCTGAATCGCGCACTTCCTCTCCGGTGCGCATCCCCCGCGACCGCAATACACTGCAACACCCTCAGGTTAAAGGCCTCTTCCCTTGTGCTGAAGGAGCCGGCTATGCAGGCGGCATTGTCTCCGCTGCCATGGACGGCGAACGCTGCGCGGAAATGGCAGCAATCTCCCTGGGCGTCAGCTTGTAATTTCAACACTCGCAGGCAGCGCCTGTGCCCACTCGGCCTGCGTCAGTGCAGCCGGAGTGCCCTTTATGCTCAGCCGTCTAAGTGAAGTGGGAAGGTGCTTCGCTTCAATCTGCCGGATACCGGCTCCGTCCAGCCGCAGTTCGGTCAGTTGTATACAGTCTGACAGGTCGGGCAATGCGTCAACCATCGCTGCATTCCGCAAAACCAGCACTTCCAAAGACCGCATCTGGGGCAACTCCAATACCACAAGTCCCTGACAGCCAATACCAAGAACACGCAGCCGCAGTTGCCCCAGTGGCATCAGCGACAGGCCCGGCGCAGCACTCAGATGAAGTTCTTCCAGCTGTACCAGCCCTGTCATAAACCCAATGTCAGGCAGCGCCATGCGGGTCATATTCAGGAACACCAGCTTCGGCAGCTTCAGCAGAGGAGCCAGCGTTCTCAATCCAGGGTTGTTGGAAAGATGCAGGTGGGTTAGTTCGGGACAGCTGGTCAGGGCGCTGACATCCCGCAGTTCGTTGCGGTCAGCATACAGCGTATGCAGCAACGGCACTTCCTGTATCCCAGCCAGCGATCTCAGTAGATTGTTGCTTGCGTAAAGCGCGCGTAGCGAAGGAAAACGCACCAGCCCTTCCAGCGTTTCCAGTTCGTTGTCGCTGACGTCCAACGTTTCGAGGCTTGGGAGCGACGCTAGCACCGCCAATGACTCCAGCTGCCAGCCAGAAACAGTCAGTTTCCGCAGTTGGCGGCAAGCCGCCAGTTCTGATAAGTCGGGTAGCCGCTCCCAGCCCAGTTTGTCCCGGCAGGTGTCAGCCGAGATATCCAGTTCCTGCACCTCTTCCGGTGGCAGATTCCCCAACAACTGCGCAAGGGGGTGCATCATTGCCTCAGGCTTTGAGTGCCTCCACGATGGTTTGCCGGCTTACCTGCCATGCTGGGTACAGGCTCGATAGCCAGGCCAGCGTCAGCACCGTGAGCAGCAGTAGCGCGGAGTCTTCCAGTGTCGGCTCCATAGGGAATGCCTGCACCAGGAAGCTCTCGCCGCCCTGTATCTGCAGGAAACCGGTCTGCTGTTGTAGTAGCGCGATGCCCCACCCCAACCCCAGCCCCAGCACAGCGGCAATCAGGCCAATCAACAGCCCCTGCGCCCAAAACAGGTTGCGCAAAGTAGCCTCCTGCGTCCCCATCGCCTGCATTACGGCCAGGTCAGGACGCTTCTCGATGGCAATCATCGTCAGAGAGCCCACGATTGTACACGCCGACAGCACCAGCATCAGCGTAAGTACCAGATAGCCCGCAAGTTTCTCATTCTTCAGAATCCGGTACATCGTTTCGTGCTGGTCGTACCAGGCCTGCACCTGAAAAGATGAGCCAAGCTGCCGTTCCAGCCGAGCCTTCACCGCTTCCAGTTCTGATTCGTCGTCCAGCGCCAGCTCGTAGGCCGAAATGCGCTCGGGTTCTTTGAACAGTGTTTGGGCGAGCGACAGACTGCCAATCACGTACCGTTCGTCATACTCGCGCTGCACGGCAAACACTGCAACGGGGAATGCACTAAGCGACGAAACCGCTTGATCAGGCGCTGTCAGCAGGTTGGCGTCGTCCGTTACGGTAAACAGCCGCACGGGCTCAAAGTCGTCGAACAGATTGACACCCGCGGCAATGGCAACCCCAGCCCCAACCACTACCTGCTCCTCGCCTTGCTTGCCCTTCAGCTTGAAATGCCCATCTACCAGCCGGTGTTTGATTCGGGTCAGTGTGTCGTAATCGGCATCCACGCCTTTTAGCTGCACGATGCTCTGCCTGCCAGCGTATCCCAATACAGCACGTCCTTCCAGTGCACGGCATACCAGCCTTACCCCCGGCTGCCCTCGCAAGGCCTGCATCAGCGAATCGGAATGCGTGAAGTATTTGCCCGAGGCCGGCACTACACGCAGTGCGGGGTCAAAGTCGTGAAAGACGTTCTTTAGCACCCCCTCAAAGCCATTGAACACCGAAAGCACCAACAGCAGTGCCGCCGTGCCAAGTGTAATGCCTACGATAGAGATGGACGTGAGGATATTGACCGCCGTGGGCAACTTGCGCGAAAACAGATAGCGCCAGGCAAGAAATACGGGCAGCCGCATAAATCAGGCTTCGTCTTCTTCCGTGTCAGGTTTTGACTTGCCTATTTCCTGGAACAGCTGGTCTAGGCGCTGGGCGTTCTTCAGCGTGTCATCTTCGAAAAACTGTAGCGTCGGCATCACTTTCACCACATTGCGGATACGCGCCGCCAGCAGGGTGCGCACCTTCTTGTTCTCTTCTTCCAGCAGCTTCAGCACCAGTTGCAGCTTGTTGTCAGGGAAACAGGTGATGTACACCCGCACTGTCTGCAGATCGGGCGTTACCCGCACTGTGCTCAGGGTAATCATAGCCCCTGTCACCGGTTCGATTTCCCGTTGCAGCAGTTGGCTCAGTTCCCGCTGTATTTCCTTGGCAAACTTCCGTTGCCGTGTCGATTCATTTGGCAGAAAATCCATCGCTCCCTAGTGGTAACTTGTTGGAAATACAACGCATTTCCAGTTCCAAAAATACGCCGATTACCGCCCCGGCTGGCACCAATCCTTAACTTTGTGCGGGCTTTCCGCCCGCTTTTGCATGCGCTTTTTCCTTCGTCTGCTCCAATACGGCCGGCCATTTGCCCCCAGGCTTCCCCTCGGCATCCTGTTTCTGGTGCTGTTCAATCTGTTCTCGGCAGCTTCGCTGGCATTGGTCATCCCGTTTCTGGAGATTCTTTTTGCCGAAACCGCTCCAGCCAATCCCGGCTCTGTAGATATTCTCGCCAGCCTGGCAAGCCTGAATCTGGGCCCGGTGAAGCAGGCAGGCTATCATGCCCTTTGGGAGCTTATGGCCCGGCATGGCAAACAGACCGTGCTGCTGGGCTTCTGCGGCTTTGTGGCAGTTGCCATCGTTCTCAAGAACGCCTTCCGCTACCTCAGCCTCATTACCATCACGCCACTGGAAGTCAGGCTGGTACGCAACCTGCGGCAGACCTGCTTCGACAAGCTGACGCGCCTCTCGCTTGGCTACTACACCCGCAAACGCCGCGGGCATCTCGTCAACATCATGACAAGCGACCTCCAGAACATTCAGGAGGCCGTCACCGGGGCCATCAACAGCATTCTGTCCGACCCCCTCATGATGCTGGCATACCTCCTTACCATGCTGGCCATCAGCTGGAAACTCACCCTCTTCATCCTGATTGTCCTGCCGCTTTCCGGCCTCATCATCGCTAAAATCGGCAGCTCGCTCAAGAAATCGGTCAGCACCTACCAGACCCAACTGGACAGCCTGATGTCCATGCTCGACGAGTTTACTGGTGGCGTACGTGTGGTGAAAGCCTTCTCCGCCGAAAACTACGTGCGCGGCAAGTACAAAGACAAGAACAACGAGTATACCCAGACGTATATCCGCGGCCGATACATCAACGACATGGCCTCGCCGCTCACCGAAGTGCTGGGGGTATTCGTTGCGCTGGGTATTATTCTGTACGGGGGCAACATGATTCTCAATGGCTCGGGCGAGGTGAAGGCCAGCGAGTTTATTGGCTTCATCCTGGTGTTCTCCCAGTTCCTGATGCCCATCAAGACCTTTGCCAGCGCAGTCTCACGTGTATCCAAGGCCCGTGTCAGCTATGCCCGTATCGAAGGCCTGCTGCACGAACCCACACTGCCAACCGAACAGGAACTCGGCCGCCCAGCACCGATTTTTGCACAGGGCATCAGCGTCCGCAATGTGTCTTTCCAATACGACACAGACCGTCTGATTCTCAACAACGTTTCGCTGGACATCCGCAAGGGCGAAACCGTGGCGCTGGTTGGCTCATCGGGCAGTGGCAAGTCTACCCTGGTGGACCTCATCTGCCGCTTCTACGACCCCATGCAGGGCGAGATACTGCTGGATGGCCAAAGCTTGAAAGCCTTCGACGGCACTGCCATTCGCCACCTGATGGGGATTGTAGCGCAGGAGGGCATCCTCTTCAACGACACCATCCGCAACAATATCGCCTACGGAGCCACTGGTTACAGTGACGAGGAGATTCGCCGGGCAGCCGAAATCGCCAATGCCCACGAATTCATCCAGCAGCTGCCCAATGGCTACGACACCCTCATCGGCGAACGGGGTCTGGCCCTGTCGGGCGGTCAGCGCCAGCGGCTCTCCATTGCACGGGCCGTCCTGCGCAACCCTCCCATTCTGATCCTGGACGAAGCAACCTCGGCACTCGACAACGAAAGCGAGCGGCTGGTGCAGCAGGCCCTCGACCGCCTGATGGAAGGCCGCACGGTCATCGTCATTGCACACCGCCTCAGCACCGTACAGCACGCCAACCGCATCGCCGTCATGAAAGACGGCCAGATTGTGGAAATGGGCACGCACACCGAGCTGGTAGCCCAACAGGGCGTTTACCGCCGCCTGTATGAACTACAGTTTCAGCAGGACCTCAACACCGATATCAACTGACCCTTCCGGCTTTGTTTCAGTCATGACCGAACCAAGCAACCCCATCTACGATATCGCCGTCATAGGCGCCGGAGCTGTAGGGCTGTCCGCAGCCTGGCAACTGGCCAAGGCGTATCCCAGTGCCCGTATTCTGGTGCTTGAAAAAGAGAACGGCGTATCACAACACCAGACAGGCCATAACTCTGGCGTCATCCACAGCGGCCTCTATTACCGCCCTGGCAGCGCCCGTGCCCGCAACTGCGTGACGGGCCGCGAAATGCTGGTGGCGTTCTGCCGCGAGTACGATGTAGCACACGACGTATGTGGCAAAGTGGTTGTAGCCACCGAAGAAGAAGAACTGCCTCGTCTGGACAAGATCTTCCAGACCGGTCTGGAAAACGGCCTGAAAGACATCCGCAGGATTGACGGCAAGGAAATACGGGAGATTGAGCCTTTCTGCGCTGGGGAGAGCGGTATTTTCGTGCCCTACACCGGCATTGTGGACTTCCCCGGTGTATGCAAGCGGCTGGCCGAGCAGCTGCCCCGGGTCAACGCCGGCAACCGCGTTGTCTTTGGCCAGGAAATTACCGGCATCAAAGACCAGAACGGCACCTACCAACTGGCAACCCGGCAGGGCAATACCTGGCGTGCCCGGTATCTGGTATCCTGCGGGGGGCTCCAGAGCGATCGGCTGGCGCGCCTGGAGGGCGTTACGCCTCCTGCCCGCATCGTAGGCTTCCGTGGCGACTATTGGGATCTCACTCCTGCCGGCCGTCACAAAGTCCGCAACCTCATTTATCCCGTGCCCAACCCGGCTTTTCCGTTTCTGGGTGTGCACTTTACCCGCATGGTGGAATGCGAAAACCACCCGCATGGAGGCGTGGAATGTGGCCCCAGCGCAGTGTTCACCTTCAAGCGCGAAGGCTACGGCCGCACCGACTTCTCGCTGCGCGACACCTCTGACGCGCTCGGCTACATCGGCACCTGGCGGCTGTTCGCTAAGCACTGGCAGTTTGGAATCGGCGAGCAGGTACGGGCCTTCAGCAAACAGGCGTTCCTCAAGCTGGCAAAGCGGCTCATCCCAAGCCTAACCCCTGCCGACCTGATGCGGGGCCGCAGCGGCGTGCGTGCCATGGCACTGGGCAAAGACGGCGCCATGCTCGACGACTTCGTCATCCAGCACACCGACCGTTCCATTCACGTACTCAACGCCCCCAGTCCGGCAGCCACAGCCTGCCTGGCCATTGGGCAGGACATACAGCAGATGGCCACCCAACACTTTCACCTGTCATGAGCCAGTTTGCTTTCCGCCCGGAAGACATCCGCCTCCTCTATGGCAAGACGCTGTACCGCGTTGGCAAAACGCCTGTACAGGAAACTGCTGAGCCTCAGCCCGAGGCGCAGAGTCCACCAGTAGCGCAGCCCATTGAAGCCCCTACAGCTAAAACTGAGGTACCAGAGCGCCCCATGCCCGTCCTCTTCCAGCCCGCTACAGGCAATCGGGTCTCCGTTCTTGTCTCTCAGGCAGCCTTTCAGCTGACCGAACTCCGCGACCTGCTGGACAAGATTACCCAGGCACTGGGGCTGGCCGGGCCGGAGGTATCCATAGGTGCCGTGGCGGCACCTGTTACAGCCGAGCAGCTGGCCGCGGCACCTGGACGCTGTCTGCTGGTATTCGGCACTGCCCTGCTCACCGGCACCCCCACAATACCCGTGCACCAGTTGCCCGCACTGGAAGATATGCAGCGCGATGTCGCCATCAAGCGACAGGCCTGGGAGTACATGAAGACCTTCAAGAACAGTCTATGAGCCTGCCCGAGCTATTCTTCGGCACATTCAACGCCCATAAGGGCGACGAAGTGCGCCTGATGCTGCAAGGGCAGTATGTCCTGAAAATCGGGCTCGACTTTCCTGGCCTTAAGGACGCCCCCGAAGACGGCCTTACCTTTCAAGACAATGCACTGGCCAAAGCCCGCTATTACCACCAGCAGACCGGCCTGCCCTGCTTTGCCGACGACTCCGGCCTTGAGGTGGAGGCACTGGCTGGAGCCCCCGGCATTTACTCGGCCCGCTACGCAGGTGAACACGGCAACCATAGCGCCAACAACCAGAAGCTGCTGACCGAGCTCCATGGCCAGACTAACCGGAAAGCGGCGTTCCGATGTGTCATTGCCTACATAGATGCACATCACCGCGAATGGCTCTTCGAGGGCGCACTCGAAGGCAGCATCGCCCAGCACCTGTCGGGCACTGCTGGTTTCGGCTACGACCCGCTTTTTATACCCACAGGCGATACCCAAACACTGGCAGAGTACAGCCCGGAAGCTAAAAACGTAATTTCGCACCGGGGCAAAGCCATGCAGGCTTTCCTACAGCACTTACTGAATCCCGCGACTCCCCCCGCATGACACCCTACTTTGTCGGTATATCCGGTGGCAGTGCCTCCGGCAAAACCTTCCTGCTGAACCACCTCACCGAAGCCTTTGGAGAGAAAGAGCTGACGCTCATCTCCATGGACAACTACTACAAGGACCAGGAGTATCAGGTGCTGGACGAGTATGGTATGGTCAACTACGATGCCCCCTCCGCCATGATGCTGGACCTGCTGCAGGATCACCTGAACCGCCTGCGCAATGGGGAATCGGTAAGCATTCGGGAATACACCTTCAACAATCCCGACATCCCCGTCCGCCAGCTTACGTATCATCCGACACCAGTCATCGTCATCGAAGGCATTTTCGCGTTCTATCTCAGCGAGCTGCGCGAAAGCTATGACCTGAAGCTGTTTGTAGATGCCGATGAGCACCTGAAGCTATCGCGCCGCATTCGCCGCGACATCCTCGAGCGTACATGGGACCTCGATACCGTTCTGTTACAATACGAGCGCTACATCATTCCCAGCTACCGCCAGTATATCGAGCCCTACAAGCGCGACTGCGACTTCATTCTCAACAACAACCGCCACCTGAAAACCGCCGCCAACGTCATCCGGGACCACCTGCGCTGTATCATTCAGGAACGAACTGGCAAGTAGCCTGCTGAAAGCCAATAAAAAAGGGCCTTGAAGGCCCTTTTTTATTCTACCATCTCCTAGCATCAGTCAATACTGCGGAAGAAACGACCTTCGGCAAAGTTCACAAACACAAACAGCGGTTTGCCTACAATGTGGTCTTCGGGCACAAAACCCCAGAAGCGGCTGTCCAGCGAGCTGTGGCGGTTGTCACCCATCCCGAAGTAGTAATTCATTTCAAAGGTATAGGTGGTGGCCGGCTGACCATCGATGAGATAGGCACCCGGTTTACCTTCCAGCTTGTGGCGCTCATATGCCACTATACACCGCTGATACAAGGCCACATTTTTCTCATTCAGCTCAATGGTCATGCCTTTGGCCGGTATGACGATGGGGCCCATGTAGTCCTGATTCCACTTGAACACGTCAGGGTTCTTGGGGTAAATCTCTGCCGTGAAAGCCTGCCGAATCTCAATCATCGGCTCTATCCGCTGGATGTTGGTGAACTTGGCTTTGAAATTTTCGGCCATCTCACGAGTCATCTCGAAGCAATACATGTTGGGGGCTTCCATGTACCAGTTGGGGTTTGGCCCCAGCGGATCACGATAACCAAAAGCTGCCACCCGCACTGGGTTGAAGCCTTCCCCATTTGTCTGCACCCGATAGCGGAACTGCATTTCTGGGGGGTCGGCCATCAGCTTGCCATTGATATAAACACGCCCGCTGTCAATCATCAGTGTATCTCCGGCAATGGCAACACAGCGCTTGATGTAGTTTTCCTTCAGCGAGGGAATGTTGACAGGACCCAGTTGGGGGTCGTTGGGCAGGGCATCGTCGGCAGGATAGTTGAACACGAAAACGTCTCCGCGCTCAACCTCCGTAAAACCAGGCAGCCGATAGTAGGGAAACCGCACCCACTCGGTGTAGGACGGCGCATGCGTACCCGGCAGTTTGTTATGTACAAAAGGCAGTGCAAACGGCGTCATTGGCAGGCGAATGCCGTAATGCAGCTTCGATACAAACAGGAAGTCGCCAACCATCAGCGAACGCTCCATTGACCCCGAGGGAATCATGTAAGCTTCCACCAGAAAAGTACGAATCAGAATGGCGGCGACTGCAGCAAAACCAAGGGCGTCCAGCCATTCGCGCAAGGCGCTCTTAGGCTTTTTGGCTGCTTTGGCCTCTGTGGCAGTTTTGTCGGTTTTTTTCCGCCAGAAGAACAGTTTCATTCGATGAAGTGAAAAGTCAGGCACGGCCTGTTACGTCGTGCAACGCATCATACGTGCGTATCGTATGATGTAGTTACTCCTTTGGATTTTTTGGCTTCTTGGGCACGAACCGCGGCTCAACTTTCTTTTGTGGTTTCGGCGGTGTCTGCACCGGAAGTGTGGAGTTATTGTCCAGGTCGCGGGCTATTGCGTCATCATCCCCAAGATCGGTGGTCGGATCATCCGGGATAGCGCCAAGCTCGGCATTCACGTCTATCCCTCCGGCATTCTCACCACCCAGTATGTCATTCTCAAGCGTCCGATTGAGATTCTGGGAATCGTCAGCCAGTATATCTGCTTCTACTGCGGCCGCGTCGCCGTCATCCATTCCATCCTCTCCACCATCGACGCCGGGGTTCTGCGACCTGAGTACCTCTCGCTTCAAAGAGTCCAGAAGACGGTCTTTGGCAGCTGGGTCCAACTGGGTTGTATCAACGCCTTTCAACATACCCTCCAGTGCCGACTGATCGACGCAACAGGCATCGAGCAAACCTGGGGAAAGCGACACATTATCGTCGACATCGTATCCGGCATCGTTGAGGGTTGCGATGAGGGATTTCCGGGTCACCTTAACAGAGTCGAATGATACTGTCAGGCGGGAAGTTGCTTCCGCATACTGCACATCCTGAACCCCGTCGGTCAGCTTGAGTATCTCGGTAAGACGCGACGATGGGCAGCGATCGCATACGCCACCTATCTCAAAAGAGGCCTTGGCACTGATGGCGTCGTCTGAACAACCTGCCACAGCCAATACCAACGCCAGAAGCATTCCGGCAAAGCCCAACTTGGGTAATCGCCCTGTATTCTGCATAAGTGAGATAGGCAAAGCTAGCAATAAATCAGGCGGCATGACCGCATGCTACAAACATACAGGTCTGTGCACTATCAAAAGATAGCACAAGGCTAGTCAGGCTGCACTATCAACCGTCCGGCCTGGCGGCGCCCATCAGGCAAACGGAGTTCCAGAATGTACACACCCGGAGTTACGCCAGGTGGCAGCAGCAGACCCGTAATTCCCGGATTCAGCAGTACGCGCAGCACCACTTCACCTCGCAGGCTGTATAGTGAAAGTCCAGCCTTCTGATTGCCTGTCGCCGTTTCCTCAGCATAAACATTCAGAACACTTTGAGCAGGGTTGGGCCAGTACCAAACCTTAGATGGGCCATTCAGCAACGTATCGGCCAGGGAACATTCGCCCGACGAAAGCAGCCCTCTGCGACACAAAGACCGCCGGATAATCCGCTGATACTGTCCCGCAAACAAAAGGCTGTCGGCATGCAACAGGTTTTCTCCTGCTTCGACAAGGCTCTGAAAGGCACCATTCAGATACAGTTCCTGCACTTGAAGCTTCAGCGCCGCCTGTTGGCCTATCTGGTCTTCGATCTCCATCATCAGCCCACACCACAGCGAGCCAATTGAGTAAATCCCCAGCGATTGCACTTCGGCGTAGGTGGCAAATGCCCGCGCAGGCCGGCCCGGCCAGAACACATTGTTGCCGTCCCAGTTGAACACGCGTTCGGCCCCAAAACGGCTGATGCCTTGGCTGTAGGAGGCCGCCAGATAATCGCATATGCCTTCATCCAGCCCACGGCGCTCCTGTCCGTCATTGGAACCCGGGGCGGCCATCCAGCTCAGCGCATGGGTATATTCATGCACAATCACATCAGCGTCCTCGCCATCGTCTACACCGCCAGTCCCGAACAGGAGATAGGGCGGAGTTGCGGGCGTGAACGACGACTGGTCCTGCCCTGTAGCCTGTGCATCGGCTTCCACCTGTGTTGTCAGGCCTGTGAAGCCCAAGGCCTGCACCAGCCGCTGTAGGCTGTCAACATGGAAATACACCATGGTCTGCTCAAAGCCCGCATGGTTGCGCGTAAAGGAGAAGTCGGCCGTGGCGGAGGTTACTGGTAGCGAGTCAGGCACCAGTCTGTTCACTACCTTGAGGTAAGGGCCTGTCAGTGTGTACACCTGCCGAAGGCTGTCCCACTGCACACTGCGCAGCTGCCGGCTAACGCGCTGTGCCTGTAGCTGTGGCGTATCGGCGTCATTGCCATCTACGAGCCCGGCATCGCCATAGACCTTGCGTGCCGTCGTCAGTGGATCGGGCAGAAACACCTGGCCCCTGCCAGTTGTGTCAGGTCTGTGCTGGGAAGACAGCAGGTCTTCCTGCAACAGGCGATTGTCCAGAATGGCATATACCCTGCGATGCAGCAGTCCGGCAGCGTCATACACCCGCATATGCAATACAGGCCACCACTGGCCCTCGCTTCTCCACCAGCCTTCAGTTGCTGCGCCATCGATTTGCAGCCCTGTATCTGGCAGGCGATGGGCACGCAGCCCAGGGAAGCCACTTGGCACATCTGCCGGCCATCTCCCCCGCAATGAAATGCGTCGCCCTTCGCGGGTAAGGTTCAGTTTCAGCGGATACCCCAACAAAGGGCGCCCCTCTGCCAGTATCGTATACATCAGGTGTATACCTCCGGGGCTCAAAACGACATGTTCCAACCGAAGCGCCGCCTCAGCACCCAGTCGGCTCTGCACCTCCTTCGCCAACTGCTGGTGCGCCCCGGCAGCAGCTTCCGGCAGCGGAGCACTTTGCCGCCCCAACGCGAACTGACTTGGCAGCAGCAAGGCCAAAAGCAGGATTATTCTTCCCATAGGGTAGCTTTTTGTGCCAACTGTGCCCCCAGCTCTTCCCAATGCCGCGCGGGCACCGAAACCCGGTAGGTCACATTCATGGTGTAGGTTTTGTCCAGCACCTCGGCCCCAAGGCCAGCCAAAAGGTGCGCCAGCCAGCGTTCATGGGTGTAGTCAAAGGTGAGCAGGGCCGCACGGCGCGCCTCTATCACCTGGGGTTCGGCTTTGGCCAGTGCCGCCGCCGCCGACTCGCCATAGGCTTCTATCAGTCCTGGCTTGCCCAGTTTCACACCCCCGAAGTAGCGGATGACCGCCACCAACACATTGTCTAGTCCCAAGGCAAGAATCTGGCGCAGTATGGGCGTCCCGGCGGTGTGCGCAGGCTCACCAGCATCGCGGGCGGCCGTTTCACCCCTGATTTTCCAGGCCGAGCAGATATGGGTCGCATCTGGGTAGCGTTGCTTCAGCGCTGCCAGATGCGCCTCGGCTTCCTGCCGGTCGGCAACGGGGTAAGCAAAGGCGATGAACACGCTGCCACGTATCCGCAACTCAGCCTCTGTAGCTCTGCGGATGGTCGTTCGGTCAGCCGTGCCCTGTGTCATCTGCAACGAAATACGGAAATTTGCTTCTAACACAACGTAAGGGCCTCTTCTTCCGTTGTACTGCACCAGAGTCTCTGCATCGTGAAAACACGCCCCCGTACTTCCCGCCCCGCCGTCAACATCATCACCCTTGGTTGCTCCAAAAACCTGGTAGACAGCGAGAACCTGTTTACACAGCTGAAGAGCAGCAAGTTGGACGTGACCCACGAGGCCGAGAACTCGGATGCCGGCATTGTCGTCATCAATACCTGTGGCTTCATTGACCGCGCCAAGGAAGAGTCCGTACAGACCATTCTGGAGTATGCCCAGCGCAAAGCCGATGGGAAAGTGGACCAGGTGTTTGTAACCGGCTGCCTGTCTGAGCGCTACCGCAACGACCTGGAGCAGGAAATCCCGGAAGTGGACGGCTTCTTCGGCACGCAGGACATGCCTGACCTGCTGGCCAAGCTGGGTGTAGACTACAAGCACGAACTGCTGGGCGAACGCATCCCCAGTACCGACAGCCATTACGCTTACCTCAAGATTAGCGAGGGCTGCAACCGCCCCTGTGGCTTCTGCGCCATTCCGCTCATGCGCGGCAACCACCGTTCGCGCAGCATCGAAGAACTGGTACAGGAAGCTCAGTTTCTGGTATCGCGTGGCGTGAAAGAACTCATGCTCATTGCGCAGGAACTCACATTCTACGGCATAGACCTGTATGGCAAACGCCGCCTCGATGATCTGCTGCGCGCCCTCAGCGATGTAGAGGGCCTGCGCTGGATTCGTCTGCACTACGCCTACCCGGCAGGCTTCCCCATGGAAATTCTGCCCGTGATGCGCGAGCGCGACAACATCTGTAAGTACCTGGACCTGCCGCTGCAACACGCCGCCAACGAAGTGCTCAAGCGCATGCGCCGAGGCATCACCCGCGAAAAAACCGAGGAGCTGATTGCACGCATTCGCGAAGAGGTACCTGGCATTGCCATCCGCACCACCATGCTCGTAGGCTATCCTGGCGAAACCGAAGCCGATCACGAAGAGCTTCTGCGCTTTGTGGAGCAAATGCGCTTCGAGCGGCTGGGGGTATTTCAATACTCGCACGAAGAGGGCACACATGCCTTTCAGATGGAAGACGATGTGACCCCGGAAGACAAGCAGCGCCGCGCCGACGAGTTGATGGAAGTACAGCAGGATATTTCACTGGAACTGAACCGCACCCGAGTTGGTCAGGAACTGGCTGTCATTATCGACCGCCAGGAAGGCGGCAGCTATATTGGCCGCACCGAGTTCGACAGCCCCGAAGTTGATAACGAGGTGTTAATACCCAACTCAGCCCTGCCCCTGGAAATCGGTGCGTTTTACCGCGTCCGCATCGACCAGGCCACAGAATTTGACCTCATGGGCACCATTCTGGACAAGCCCGCCTTCTAGGTAAACCTCAAAAGCTTGTTAACCGAACTGCACGGGTGGCGCTGGGGTTGTATTTTGCCATAAACCTCCCCAAAACGCTTACATGTCCGCCAGCCGCAGTTTCCGCGACGACTATCTCTGTTGCCGCCCCGAGCTACAGTCGCTCTATCCCCACGCTACTGGCCCTATACCAGCTTCAGACGAGGCACTCAAAGCCTATTTCGAGCCCATCATCGCCCAACGCAACCAGCATCCTGTTGACCGTCAGGTGCTCGCAGGCGTACTGGAAGGACAGTACAGCCATCTTGCTGAGTCGGCAGTCAGTGCACAACAGATTGCCCTTCTGCGAAAAGACACTACCTACACGGTAACCACTGGCCAGCAGCCCGGCCTCTGGGGCGGGCCCATGTATACTCCCCTGAAGGCCCTGACCATCATTGGGCTGGCGCGCCGCCTGAAGAAAGTCTTCCCGCATCTGGACTTCATACCCCTTTTCTGGATCGCCAGTGAAGACCACGACTGGGCCGAGGTAAACCACACCTGGCTCTCGTTTCAGCACAAAGCCGTCTATGAAGCGCCTGTGACGGGTGCGGTGGGCCGCCACATCCTGACACAGGATATTGCCCAGATAACCTCAGCAAGCCCACTGCTTGCCTCAGCTTACAAACCCGGCACCACGTTTGCGCTGGCATTCCAGCAGTTGATGCAAGGCCTGCTGGGTGATGAAGGTCTCGTGGTCTTGGATCCTGACTCCCCCCAACTCAAGCGCGCATTCGTGCCCACCCTGTTGGCTGAAGCCCTGCAGCGTCCCTCGATAGAACAGCTGAACCAACAGACCCAGAAGCTGGAGGCCTGCGGCTACAAGGCCCAGATTCAGGCACGCGACATCAACCTCTTCTATCTTACAGACAATGCCCGTCTGCGCCTGCTGCCCGCGGGTGCCGATGTAGTGGTAGAAGGCACCGACATACGCTTCACCCCGGCCCAGCTCACCGCCGAGGCCACCAAACACCCCGAGCGTTTCAGCCCAGGAGTGGTACTGCGCCCCGTTTATCAGGAGCAGGTGCTGCCCAATCTGGCCTACATTGGCGGCTGGGCGGAAGTCGCCTACTGGGGCCAGCTGACCACTGTATTTCAGGCTCACCAAACGCCCTACCCTGCGCTCTTTGCCCGCATGCAGGCCCAGCTTATTCCCGCCGCCGACTGGCAGCAATGGCAGAATGCCGGATTCGACTGGCAGCATCTTGCCATGCCCATGCACCTGCTGCGCCGCCAACTGGTCGAACAGCACTGGAATAAAGCGGAGGCAACGGCACATCTGGAGCAGGCCAGTAGCGCCCTTGCCGCACTCGAAGCACTGGCCACTGGGATAGACGCAGGTCAGGCCCGCAACGTGGCTGGCCAGCGCAAAAAACTGGAAATTTTCCGCGAGCGGCTGCTGGCCAAACTCATCAAGCGACAGGCCGCCAATCATCCCGAATGGGTAGCCCCGCTGACCGTAAAGCAGCACTGGGCTGCCGAAGGTGCCGTGCAGGAGCGCGTGCTCAACTGGGCCGCATTTGCACCACACCAGCCCCAGGCATTGATGCAGTGGTTGTTGCTGCAAGCCAATCCCACCGGCAGCGGCATGCAGAACCTTATCGTGCCCAGCTTTGACTAACTTGGTGCAACTTCTGCTTCCGGCGGTCGTCTTTCTTGAAATTGGCTACTTGTAGCACTCCCCTATGCAATACCAGCAATCCCCACAGAACGAGCTCCTCAATTACCTGCGCCAGAACTCGGCTGCGGTAGAGGACGACCGCAAGTTGGAGGAGATCAACGAACTGCTCACCTACTCCCAGCAACTGGAGGAGAAAGAAGACAAGCGCCTGGCCAACAGCCGCAACATCTTCATGGTGCTGGGTGCCCTGCTGGCATTCTTCGGTCTGGCCTCGCTGCCGGGCATCAGCTGGTTCTTCGACAACGGTCCTATTTACGTTTTCGGCATACTCACTATGCTGGCTGGTGGGGTCTATACGCTGTCACGTTTACAGTCCAACCCGCTGAACAGCCTGCTCGACCGCCTGAAGCAGCTCCATGCCCGCCTCGTGAAGCCCGAGCGCAAGGCTAAGCCCAAAGGCATCTACAAGTCTCGCCGCGACAAAATCATTGCCGGTGTGGCCGGTGGCATTGCCCGCCGTCTGGGCATCAAGCCGGGCATCATGCGTCTGCTGTTCCTGGTGTCCATCCCCATCACCAGCGGGGCCTCGGTGTTCCTGTATCTGCTGCTGGCTGTAGGCCTCAGTTTCTTGCCCCCCAGCGACGACGACCGCTGAGAACTCCAATCTCCTGAAATCCTAAAGGGCAGCCTGTGTCAGGTTGCCCTTTTCTTTTGCATCGCCACGCCCGCAAAAAAGAAGGGCTGCCCTGTTTGGGTAGCCCTTCGAATTTCACTTAACCCGTATCGGAAAGTTACGCCAGTGCTTCGCGTACCTTCTGGGCAGCTTCGCGCAGTTCTACTGCACCTACTACCTTCAGGCCGCTGTTGGCGATGATTTCCTTGGCTTTCTCGGCATTGGTGCCCTGCAGGCGCACAATGATCGGGATGTTGATGTTGCCGATGTTCTTGTAGGCTTCTACCACACCGTTGGCTACACGGTCGCACTGTACGATGCCGCCAAAGATGTTGATGAGGATGGCCTTGACGCTGGGGTCTTTCAGGATGATACGGAAGGCAGCTTCTACCGTCTTGGCGTTGGCTCCACCTCCTACGTCAAGGAAGTTGGCAGGCTCGCCACCCGACAGCTTGATGATGTCCATCGTAGCCATGGCCAGGCCAGCGCCATTCACCATACAGCCAACGTTGCCATCCAGCTTGATGTAGTTGAGGTTGGCTTCGCGGGCTTCGGTTTCCAGCGGCTCCTCTTCGGTCACATCACGCATGGCCTCATAGTTCTTGTGACGGAACATGGCGTTGTCGTCGAGGTCCAGCTTGGTGTCAACAGCGATGATTTTGTTGTCGCTGGTCTTCAGCATGGGGTTGATTTCCAGCAGGGCGGCGTCGGTCTGCTGGTAGGCGTGGTACAGCTTCTGGATGAACGTCACGGCTTCTTTCCAGGCAGCACCTTCAAGGCCCAGCTTGAACGCCAGGCGACGGGCCTGGAACGGCTGGAGGCCAATGGTGGGGTTGATCCACTCCTTGAAAATCTTTTCAGGATGGTTCTCGGCTACCTCTTCGATGTCCATACCACCTTCGGCGCTGGCCATCAGTACATCCTGGCCAGTTGCCCGGTCAAGGGTGATGGAGAGGTAATATTCTTTGGGTTCGCTTTCGCCGGGGTAGAACACATCCTGCGCGATGAGCACCTTGTGCACTTTCTTGCCTTCAGGGCCGGTCTGGTGTGTGATCAGTTGCATGCCCAGAATCTGGTCCACAACTTCCTTCACCTTGTCGAGGCCTTTGGCAATCTTCACCCCGCCACCTTTGCCGCGACCACCCGCGTGGATCTGGGCCTTGATAACAAACCACTCCTTGCCGGTAGGGTTCGGGTAGAGTTTTTGGGCAGCTTCGTAGGCTTGGTCTACGGTTTCCACCACGACACCTTCCTGAATCGGAAGGCCGAAGGACTTAAGGATATCCTTGCCCTGGTATTCGTGCAGCTTCATGATGGCTGGGATATAGGTTTAGCAGCGGCAATAATACACAATTTAACAGGCAACCGCAGGCCTTGGCCTGCAAGATGCCCCAACGCACAGACAATCAGTGGGGTGCAGACGGTCAGTCAAAGCCGTCATCGAAACCGATGGCGCGGTTCAGGGCTTCTTTCAGCTCGCGTACACTATTGCGCTCGCGGGCATCCTCGGCCCGTTTGATGCCCTCACGGTAGATGTCTATGGCTTCCTCCTTACGCCCCAACTGCTCCAGCAGCTTGCCCAGGTGGTAATAGGTGCCTACATACTCAGGAAAATCCTGGGTCAGTTTCTCGAAATACCCCAACGCGCCTTGACGGTCTTCCCGCCGAATGAGTTCCGTGGCTATGGCATAGTACACGAATGGGTCGCTGGGGTCGTCCTTGAGAAAGGCGTACAGTTGTTCTAAACGATCGGTTGACATACTGGAAAACAGGCCAGAACGGAACGCTGGCTGGCCGAGAGTGTTATATTTGCAGTCCCGTTACGCAGACGAATTTACACACCGCTACGGCATGAACATTCTAGTTTGCATCAGCCATGTGCCCGACACCACCACAAAGGTGGCGTTTGAGGCCGACGGCAAAGCATTGGTGAAGAACGGCGTCAGTTTTGTAATTGGCCCGTTCGACGAATATGCACTCTCGCGTGCTATCGAATTCAAGGAGAAAACCAACCAAGGCAAGAGCGTTGCTCTGTGCGTGGGGGGGGCCGATGTCGAGCCCACCATCCGCAAAGCCCTGGCGGTTGGAGCCGATGAAGGCGTGCGCGTGGATGCCAATGGTCCTCGCGACCCCTATTACATCGCAAAGCAGATTGCCGAGTACGCCAAAGGCAAGGATTTCCAGCTGATCATGCTGGGCAAGGAGTCCATCGAAACCAACGACGCCGCTGTAGGTGCCATGGTCGCTGAGCTCCTTGATCTTCCGTTTGTTGGCTCTGTCATCGACCTCAAGGTTGAAAACGGCAAGGCAATCGTAGAGCGCGAAATCGAAGGTGGCACCGAAGTGATCGAAAGCTCGCTGCCGCTGGTGCTTTCCGCTACCAAAGGGATTGCCGAATGGCGCATTCCCAACATGCGTGGCATCATGGCTGCCCGTACCAAGCCCCTGGCTGTAGTACCCGCCGCTGCTGGTGATGCCCTTACCCACACCGTGAAGTATGAACTTCCGGCCCCAAAGAGCGGCGTGAAGATGCTCGCCGCCGACGATATCCAAGCACTGGTTGAGGTTCTTAACGAAAAAGGAGCACTCTAATGGCTGTTCTGGTTTATGTAGAAAACAAGGAAGGCAAGTTCAAGAAGCCTGCTTTCGAAGCCTGCACCTATGGTGCCGACCTCGCTGCCGCCCTCGGTGTGGAGTGCCACGCCGTATCGGTGGGCAACGTTGACGACAGCGAACTGAAAGTCCTGGGCAAGTATGGCATCAGCAAAGTACACGCTGTCCGCCACGACAAACTGGCCCAGTTCAACGAAGCCCCATACGCTTCGGCTGTAGCAGCTGCTGCACAGGCCTGCGGTGCCAGCATTGTAGTGCTCACACAGTCCAACAACGGCAAGAGTGTAGGC
This sequence comes from Pontibacter sp. T17, assembly GCF_057219875.1. Taxonomy (NCBI): domain Bacteria; kingdom Pseudomonadati; phylum Bacteroidota; class Cytophagia; order Cytophagales; family Hymenobacteraceae; genus Pontibacter; species Pontibacter sp. T17. The sequence continues at coordinate 1,724,579 of NZ_JBXVVW010000001.1, read as the reverse complement.
CCCCGCGTAGCTGTAAAGCTGGGCGCTGCGCTCTTCTCCGGCGTCAACAGCCTGGTGGAAAAGGCTGGAGCAGGCTATCAAGTGAAGCGCTCCAGCTATACGAGCAAAGCCGTTGAAACCCTGGGCACCGCCAGCAGCAAAGTGGTTGTCAGCATCAAGGGCAACAGCTACAAAGTGAAGGAAAGCGCCAAGGATGCAGCAATTGAAGCTGTAGCCTACACCCCCGCAGACCGCGACTTCGCCGCAGTAGTGAAGGAAGTACGCAAAGCTGGCGACCAAATCAGCCTTCAGGAAGCCGAAATCGTAGTTTCGGCCGGCCGAGGCGTAGGCAACGAACAGACCTTCACTGGCAACTGGCAGAAAGTAGGCGAACTGGCAACCCTTCTCGGCGCTGGCACTGCATGCTCCAAGCCAGTAGCCGACGTACACTGGCGCCCCCACCACGAGCATGTGGGCCAAACCGGCATTCAGATTTCGCCAAATGTCTATATCGCGCTGGGCATCTCCGGTGCCATTCAGCACCTTGCAGGTGTCAGCAGCAGTAAAACCATCATTGTAATCAACAAGGACCCTGAAGCTCCGTTCTTCAAGGCTGCTGACTACGGCATGGTGGCCGACGTCAATGAAGTGCTGCCCAAGCTCGTAGACGCTGTGAAAGCCTACAAGGCCGCCCACAGCTGATATTGCCTATCCCCCCAACAGCGGCAGGGACGTTTCCCTGCCGCTGAGCAGGGAGCCCGATGATACTCCCTGGCATGCTGGATACACGACAACACAACCTCCGTCTTCCCTCGTGGAAAAGATTCAACTCGAAATCCTCGGCCTAAGCAGCAGCCAAAGCCAGGTTGGTTCCTTTGCGCTGGTTCTCGGCGAGAAAGGCGGCAACCGACGCTTGCCCATCATCATCGGTGGCTTTGAAGCACAGGCCATTGCCCTCGAGATTGAGAACATCAAGCCGAACCGGCCAATGACCCACGACCTCATCCTGTCCATAGCCAACAACTTTGACATTGGCCTGCAGGAAGTCGTGATCTCCGATTTGCGTGAAGGCGTGTTTTTCTCGCGCCTCGTTATGCACCAGAACGACGATTTTCACGAAATCGACGCTCGCCCTAGCGACGCCATCGCCATCGCAGTGCGCTACAAGGCGCCTATTTATACCTACGAGCATATCCTCCAGGAAGCAGGTATCGTCATAAAAGACTCTGACGCCGGCAGCGAAGAAGATGAACCCCAGGAAGATCCTTATGCCATCTCTGAAATGGAAGAGACTGCCGAGGAAACACTAACTACTGCCTCCACTGTACCTGCCTCTGGTAAAGGCCAGATGATTAAAAAGCTGACCCAACAGATGGAAGAAGCCATCGCTAAAGAAGACTACGAACGGGCAGCCAAGCTCCGCGACGAAATCAACAAGCTGGAAGGTCAATAAAAGACCCAAAAGCCGTTGCCATAGAAAAACAGCGCCCTTCGTGGCGCTGTTTTTTATTCATTCTACAGCTCATCGTCGTCATCCCCCAGCCCCAGATCGTCCAGTGTTTCGTCGGGTTCTTCGTCCAGCAGCTGCACAGGTACTTTGCTGGTGTCAGTATTGGTAGAATCGGGAGCAGGTGGGCGGAAGTCCGGACAGGTGGGGCAATCGTTCTTCACAGCATAGCCTGCCGGTGCCTCAAACTTCCCTTTGGACAGGGCCAGCTTTTTATCGCCATATACCTTACTGAGGTATAGCCCGCCAATCGGCATGGCCGTCATGGCACCACGGCCATAATACATGTACTGGAAGCGCACCCGCCGGTCGTCGCAGCCTACCCAGATACCCGTAACCAATTCCGGTGTCATGTTCATGAACCACCCATCCGAGTGGTTCTGGGTAGTACCTGTCTTACCAGCCAGGTCTATACCATAAAGGTTGTAAGCCCGCCTGATGGTACCAGCCGTGCCGAACGTAACAACCCCACGCAACATGTCAATAAGAGAATAGGCACTGGCAGCAGGAATCACCTCTGGTGCACTACCCTTGCCAAACAGCGGCAGCTCCTTTCCCTCTGCACTCAGCACCTTCTCGACTACCCGAATCGGCACTTTGCGGCCATAGTTGGCCAGCGTAACATATGCCTGCGTCATTTCCAGCACACTCGCATCCGATGTGCCCAATGCCACTGCCGGAACGGGCTTGATGACACTTTTCACTCCAAACCGATGGGCAAAGTCGACCACCTTCTCCCGACCTACGGTTTCGCTGAGGTGTACTGCCACACGGTTGATACTGAAAGCCAGCGCACAACGCATACTCAGCATCGGCTCCGACTCGCCCTCGGCATTCTCCGGCACCCAGGGCCCTTCCGGTGTCTCTATCTCCATTCGTTTGTTGGGTAGCTCCGAGCAGGGGGTCATGCCCGATTCCAGCGCCGCCGCGTATACAAACGGTTTGAAGGCCGAGCCCACTTGGCGACGCGTCTGCCACACGTGGTCTAAAGGCAGTGTGGTGTGTTCATAGCCGCCCACCCAGGCACGCAACCTGCCTGTGCTGCGCTCCACACTCACCACCGCCGCCTGCAACATCGACTGGTAATGCAGCAGCGAGTCTTTGGGGCTCAGCAGCGTATCTTCCATCCACACTCGGCCAGCTCCCCATTGCCTGCCCTTGCGCCGGTCGGCCACCACCTTCACCAGCGTCATCTTCACCTTTTTGTCAAACTGTGCTTTAATCTCTTTTTCCGGGGTCCCCGCCTTTGCCGCAGCCTTCCATCGCTCGGTTTTCCGCATCAGCCGCGGCAGATAGGCCGTATCCTTGCGCCAGGGTGCAAACGTCCGTAGTTGCTCGGTAAAGGGTTCCTGCAACATGCGCATATGCTGATTCACCGCATCCTCTGCATGCTGCTGGTAACGGGTATCCAGCGTGGTGTAAATGGTCAGGCCATCGGTTGCCAGCGAAAGCTGCTGGCCAGTAGAATCGGCATGACGTTTCAGCGCCTGCTTCATTTCACGCTCCACATAGTGTGTAAAATAGGGCTGCAACGACTCCGTCCGTTGTGTCTCCAGCGTACCCGCCTTCAGCTTCACAGGTACTTTGATGAGCGAGTCAAGCTGTGCAACAGAAAGGAAGCCCCGCTGCTGCATCAGTTTCAGTATTTCATTGCGGCGATTCAGGGCCGCTTCTGGATGTCGCTGCGGCGAATAGGCCGAGGGCGACTTCATCATGCCCACCAGTAGCGCAGCCTCTGGCAGCGTCAGCTGCTGCGGTGCCCGATCAAACAAAAGACGTGCGGCGCGGCGCAGACCAGGCTTTCCACCAATCAGCTCTGTGAAATTGAGCATCCCGTTCAGCAAGGCGGCCTGGCTGTTCGTCTGGTCCAGGCGCATCGCCAGCCACAACTGCTGTAACGTACCCATGGTGTTGGCGCGCTGCCCCAGCACCCGCGCATTGCGGCGGGCCGGGTAGCTGGCAAAGTGCCAGGCTGCCGTATCATAATCTACCGCAATGGAGACAATCAAGGCCTGCCGCGCGGCCTCAGGCAGGGAGTCCAGCGTGATGGGCGGCGCATAGTCTTCTGTCTGGAACCGGGCAAGCAACACGCTGTCGGCGCTGTACACCAGCGAGGGCCGGGCGTAGAAAATGACAGGGGCCGGGGTCTTGGCAATCTGCACGCTGGCATACATACCTCCCACTGTAAGCAGACCGCCAGTCAGCCATAGTGGAATCAGCCAGAAATGCTGCCGTTGCAGCCCCAGGCGACTAGCAAGTGGCGCAACCCAGCGCCAAAGAAAGTCAGACAAGCGAGTGGTTACCTTCACAGAGGATTAAGAGCACAAGTAGGCAACTCAAAACTACAGGAAAACTCAGCCCCCTGCCGGGAAACTATGTCTAGCTTCGCCACGTAGTAGCGTAAACTTCTTTTATGAGCGACCCCATCTGGTTCCGCCCCTATTCCATTGAAGAGCTGACTCCGGCCGCAGATGCCCAGCACATGGGCACTTTCCTCGATATCCGAATCGAAGAGATCGGCCCCGACTTTCTCAAAGGCAGTATGCCCGTAGACCCACGCACACACCAGCCGATGGGGATTCTGCATGGGGGCGCCAGCGTGGTACTGGCCGAAACACTGGGCAGCGTTGCCAGCAACCTCGTAGTAGACCCCGCCAAGCATTATGGCGTGGGGCTTGAGGTGAACGCCAACCACCTCCGCTCGGTCAGCAAAGGCCGTGTTACGGGCATCTGTAAGCCCATTCATCTGGGTGCCAAGACTCACGTATGGGATATCCGCCTCTTCGATGAGCGGGGCAAGCCCACCTGCGTCAGTCGGCTGACAGTGGCCATCCTTTCGCGGTAACATGAGTGCCCGCGGGTACATCGGAACGTACCACTGCCCCTGAATCAATCACGCAGTTGGCCCCTACCTTCACCATCTTGTGCACCACAGCGTTGGGCCAAATGGTGGTGCCTTCTCCTATCTGGGCCATACCCAGCACTACACTGCCGGGGTACACGTGCACAAAGTCTTCCAGCCGGGCATGGTGCTCTACTACCGCCCCAGTCTGCACAATGCAGTGACGGCCCACGGTAGCCTGCGTCTGTACCAGTGCCCCAGCCAATATCATACTGCCCTCTCCAATCTCTGCCGACGGGGCTACCCACGCACGCGGATGAATGGCAATACCTGCAACATGCCGCAGGGTTTCTGCCATCCGTTTGCGTACTGCATTGTCGCCTACTGCAACTATTGCCAACGCATGGCTGTGTATGCCAGCATCGTAGGCCCCTGCATACAAGGCTGCCAATGGATTACCTGCCGCCAAAAGCTGGTCATCGAAAACACCCACCAGCGTATGCCCTTGCGCGGCAAGCACCTCGGCCATTACCTGCCCATGCCCGCCACCTGCCAGGATAACGAACTGCTCTTTCGTATTTCCCATAAAAGGAGTCATCGTTTCGCTGCCGCCACCGGATATGCCTTCGTTTCTGAACACACCCCGCAGCACAACAGCCACAGTACGCCACAAAATAAGCAGATCCAGCCGCAGACCGACCGATCCAGCGTAGGTGGCGTCGAGCGCCAGCCTGCGATACCAGCCCAGCGCATTGCGTCCATTAACCTGCGCCAACCCGGTTATGCCCGGCTTTACTTTAAATCGCCGACGTTGCGCAAATGAATACAGTTGATCGTAATAAAGCGGCAGGGGGCGCGGGCCTATCAGGCTCATACTGCCTTCGACCACATTCCACAATTGCGGCAACTCATCCAGCGAGAAGCGCCGAAGCCAGCGACCATAGCCCGTCAGGCGAACGGCATCCGGCAAAGGCTGTCCGTCTGGCCCCAGCCCACTGCGCATGGTTTTCAGTTTCCACACCCTGAAGGGCCGTCCACTCAACCCTTGCCGCTGCTGAAAAAACAAAGGCGACTCCCCATGCGCCAGCCACCCGATCATCCCCAACACCACCAGCAAAGGCAGGCACAACAAAAACAGAAGCGCCCCCAGGAGAATATCCAGGAGGCGCTTTACGTATCGTTGATAGAATCCGTTATGCGAAGCGTTACGCATACGGACAAAGGGAATCAGGAATTGGCGCGGACAAACTCCATCACGCTGTCCACGATGTACTTCAGCTGCTCGGCGTCCAGTTCGGTCTGCATGGGCAGGCTGATGCACTCGTGAGACAGCTGTTCGGATACCGGGAAATCGCCGTCCTTGTAACGGGGATCGATATACGCCTTCTGCTGGTGCAGCGGCACCGGATAATAAATCATGGCCGGTACGCCCTTCGTTGCTAGAAAATCTTTCATGGCATCACGGTTCAGGCCTTTCAGCAGAAGGGTGTACTGGTGAAACACGTGTGTGCTGTTGGCGGCACGCGTGGGCGTTACAATCTGCTTCACACCGGCAAAAGCCTTGTCGTAATAGTCGGCCACAGCGCGGCGGGCGTCGCAATAGCTATCGAGGTGGGGTAGCTTCACGCGCAGTATTGCAGCCTGCATGCTGTCCAGACGGCTGTTAACGCCGATGCGGTCAAAGTAGTAGAGCTTGCTCTGACCGTGGTTGGCAATCATGCGCATTTTTTCAGCCAGGGTATCGTCGTTGGTGAAGATGGCACCACCATCACCATAACAACCCAGGTTTTTCGAGGGGAAGAAAGAAGTGGTGCCAATGTGCCCGATAGTGCCACCTTTTTTTACACTTCCATCCCGACTGGTATATACCGCTCCGATAGCCTGGGCATTGTCCTCAATCACATAGAGATTATGCTTTTTTGCAATCTCCATGATGCGGTCCATATCAGCGCACTGGCCAAAGAGGTGCACCGGAACAATCGCTTTGGTCTTGGGCGTGATGGCTGCCTCGATTTTCGCAGGATCTACGTTGTAGGTATGCGGGTCTACGTCCACCAGCACCGGCGTAAGACGAAGCAGGCCAATTACCTCAGCCGTGGCTACGTAAGTGAAGGTAGGCACGATGACCTCATCGCCAGGCTGGAACTCCAGCGCCATCATGGCAATCTGAAGCGCATCAGTACCATTGGCACAGGGTATCACATGCTTGACACCCATATACTTCTCCAGTTCGGCCTGAAAGTTCTTCACCTCGGGTCCGTTGATGTATGCTGATGAGCGGATAACGCCAAGCACAGCATTGTCGATTTCACTCTGGATTTTCTCGTACTGGGAGAGGAGATCCACCATCTGGATTTTCTTCATAAGCGAAGGCGTATGGTTGTTAGAGGCTCCAGTAAGTGAGGCCTTTGATTTTTTCGCGGAACAAGCCTTTGATGTCAATCAATGCGCCATCAGCCTTCAGCAGCTTCTGGAAATCAGCTTCTGTCAAAGAGCGGTATTCGGCATGAGCTACCGCTACGATTACCGCATCGTAGTTACCGCTTATCTGCGAGAGCTTGCAGTTGTATTCGTGCTCTACCTCCTCTGCAACGGCATGAGGGTCTACTACTTCGACATTCACGCTGAAGCTCTGAAGCTCCCGCACAACATCGAAAACCTTGCTGTTGCGGATATCCTGTACATCTTCCTTGAAGGTTGCCCCCATGATGAGTACGCGGGTATCCTTGATGACCTTTCCGGCAGCCGTCATTTTCTTCACCGTCTGCTCGGCTATATGGCGGCCCATATTGTCGTTTATGTAGCGGCCAGCAAGAATAACGCGGGCGTTATAGCCCAACCGATTGGCTTTGTGCGTCAAATAGTAAGGGTCCACGCCAATACAGTGGCCACCTACCAGACCGGGCTGGTAGCGGTGAAAGTTCCACTTGGTGGCAGCAGCGTCAATAACATCATAGGTGTTGATGCCCATGCGGTCGAAAATAATCGACAACTCGTTCATCAAAGCGATGTTCAAATCGCGCTGGGTGTTCTCGATAATTTTGGCGGCTTCAGCTACCTTGATGGTAGGAGCCTTGTGCAACCCGGCTTTGATAGCAAGGGCATACACATCGTGAATTTCCTGAAGCGACTCGGCGTCACAGCCCGACACAATCTTGATGGTGTCTTCCAGCTTGTGGTGCTGGTCCCCAGGATTGATGCGCTCAGGTGAATAACCGACCTTGAAGTCTGACATGAACTTGAGGCCCGAACGCTCCAGAATCGGGATGCAATCCTCTTCGGTGCAGCCTGGGTAAACCGTCGACTCATACACCACATAGTCACCCTTCTTCAGCACCTTCGACAGCGTCTCGCTTGCCTTGATTACTGGCGTCAGATCGGGATTGTTATATTGGTCAATGGGCGTAGGTACTGCCACCACAAAGAAATGCGCATTGCGGAGGTCTTCAATATCTGCTGTAAAAGAGATGTCGCAACCGGCAAACTCTTCTGGCTTCAGCTCACCACTGGGATCAATGTGGTTGCGCATCATTTCAACACGCTTGGCATTGATGTCGAAGCCAATTACCCGGAGTTTCTTGGCAAACAGAAGGGCAATGGGAAGACCAACGTAGCCCAAGCCAATGACTGCAAGTGTTTTTTCTTTGCGGAGCAGCTCTTGGTACATCAGAGTTAGGTTTTACTTAGTTCAGTGAGGTCGGCTGCAAAGATAGCCGTAGTAGTGTACCATTCAGCACAGTGCGTGTTAAATGAAGACACAATGCAAAAAAATAAGCAGCGCCACTGGAAATGAAGAAAGCTGCTATATTTGCACTCCCGATACGGTGGTATGGCCGAGTGGCTAGGCACAGGTCTGCAAAACCTTTTACGGGGGTTCGACTCCCTCTACCACCTCATCTAAGACGCTCTCTCCGAGCGTCTTTTTGCTTCTAGAAAAGGGTGCTCGTTTGTGGTTCGGGTTTCCAGAGTGGCAGCCGCAGCCCCACTGCAGCCGAAAGTCGTTCCGAAAAGTCATTGTACAGCTCTGGGCAATACGTTTTGTCGGGCGTGTGCACCATGAAGTACAGCGCATCAAGCCCCTGCTCCAGCCATTCCTTCGTCCGGACAGACCAGTCCTGAAGCCGGGTAAAGTCCGTAGGATGCAGATTGTTGCCCGTAAAACGGATAAACGCTACCGGGGTTGACAGCTTCATGTGCAGCACATTCCGCTTTCCCGCGGTGTCGGTAATGGCGGTGCCAATGCCCATGGCAGCCAGTTCCTCGGCCCACTCGGGCGCATCGGGTAAAAACCAGTCGGGGTGGCGCAGTTCCAATGCTACCTGGAAATCCGGTGGGAAACGCTGCAATAGTGCTTTCAGCGCAGGCCAGTGTTTGGGGCCCACCCGTTCTGACAACTGAAATAAAGATGGCCCCAGAAATTGCCGTAATGGCAGCATTCGCTGTACAAACTCATCCACCAGCGGCCCACGCTCTTCCAGCCGGCCATAATGTGTTACAGTCTGGGGCAGCTTTGGACAAAATCGAAATGCCGGATTGATCTCTGCCGCCAGATCGTACCACTTGGCTACCTGCACAGCTGAAGGCATTGCATAGGCCGTTGAGTTCATCTCGATCGACTGAAACTGCCGCAGGTACACTTTCAGGAAATCGGCCTGTTTTGTCTTGGCCGGATACGCTTTTCCCAACCATTCAGGGTGGTTGTAGCTGGGGCATCCCACCCGCACCAATGGCTTAGGAACAGGCTTGCCTTTCAGCGTAAAGCGCGTAAGCTCTGCATCGGGTGGTAGATGAAACTCCACGCCGTCTACCGAATCCAGTCGTCCGAAATCCATGTCAGGAATTGGAAGAAGGTGAATCTTCATATCGCCCGGGCCACTGCCGCCGCAGATACTGGCCTATCTCTTTCTCGCGGGCAATGTCCTTGGGGTGGTAGAAAACCGAACCTTCCAGCTCCTCCGGCAGGAATGCCTGATTTCCCTCAGCGCCAGCATAGTCGTGGCTGTACTTGTAGCCCTTCCCATAGCCCATATTCTTCATCAGCTTGGTAGGCGCATTACGGATGTGTAGGGGAACAGGTGCATCAGGGTGGCGGCGCACCGCTTCCATGGCAGCGCCGATTGCAGCATAGCTGGCATTGCTCTTGGGGCTGGACGCCAGATAGGTAGTGCACTGCGACAGGATGATGCGGGCCTCGGGCAGGCCAATCATCTGACAAGCCTGAAAGGTGCTGGTAGCCAGCAACAGTGCATTCGGATTGGCATTGCCTACATCCTCGCTGGCCGATATCACCAGTCGGCGGGCAATGAACAGAATGTCTTCGCCGCCGTCCAGCATGCGCGCCAGCCAGTACAGCGCCGCATCGGGGTCCGAGCCGCGGATGGATTTGATGAACGCGGAAATGATGTCATAATGCTGCTCGCCCGACTTGTCGTAGCGCGCCGTCTTCTGCAGTGCCAGCGTCTCCATCAGGTCGTTGGTAATCGTCACCTTTTGCCCATTGGCAGCCAGTATGGCCAGCTCCAGCAGGTTCAGGGCCTTGCGGCCATCGCCACCCGACAGACGAAACAGCGATTCCAGCTCCTGAAATTCCACTTCCACGCCCTCATCGGCTTTCAGCCTGGCAGCAGCCTGCGTCAGCAGCGCCTGCATGTCCTCCAGAGTAAAAGCGTTGAGCGTATACACATGGCAGCGCGACAGCAGCGCCGAGATTACCTCGAAGCTCGGGTTCTCGGTGGTAGCGCCAATCAGCGTGATAGTCCCCTGCTCTACCGCGTGCAGCAGGGCATCCTGCTGACTTTTGTTGAAGCGGTGGATTTCATCGATGAACAGCACCGTGCCCGGCTCCAGTTTGGCCATGTCCAGCACGGCCCGCACTTCCTTAACCCCCGCCTGTACAGCACTAAGGGTCTGCCAAGGCTTGTTCATAGCCTCTGCCAACAGCCGCGCCAGCGTGGTTTTACCCACACCAGGCGGCCCCCAGAGAATCATGCTGGGCAGCCGCTGCGCCTGTAGCAGCTTACGCAGAGGCGCACCCGGCCCCAGCAGGTGTTGCTGACCAACGTACTCATCTATCGTACGCGGGCGCACCCGCTCGGCCAAAGGAGCCGCGCCATCTGCATGAAACAGTGTTGCCATCTACCACGAAGGTAAGGCGAGAGTTTCGATTCCTCAGCCCCGGCTTCTCAGCCTTCCCGGTGCACCAGCGTCGCCGATGCCTGTGCAGAGGGCAACAGCAGCACATCCGCAATATTGACATGCGCCGGCGCCGATACCATCCAGAAAATTGTCTCGGCCACATCCCGGCCAGTCAGGGGTTGTAGCCCCTTGTACACATTTCGGGCGCGGTCTTCGTCTCCATGGAAGCGCACTACCGAAAACTCGGTTTCTACCATGCCTGGGTGTATCGCGCCCACTTTTACGCCTGCCCCCAGGAGGTCCATGCGCATGGCTTTGGTCAGGGCATCTACGGCGTGTTTGGTGGCAGTGTATACGTTTCCATTCGGGTAGGTTTCCTTGCCTGCAATGCTGCCCACATTGATGATGTGCCCAAAGCCCTGTTTGCGCATGGCCGCACCCACGATGCGCGACACATACAGAAGGCCTTTGACATTGGTATCAATCATCTCCTCCCAGTCCGACAGCGTGCCCTGATCGAAAGGGGCAAGGCCACGGGCCAGTCCGGCGTTGTTCACCAGCACATGAATGGGCTGCCAGGCTTCCGGCAGTGCGGTGAGCACCTGCTCTACAGCAGCCGCCTCACGCACATCCAGCACCAATGGCAGCGCCCGCACCTGATATTGCTCTTCCAGCTCGGCGGCCAGCGCCTGAAGGCGTTCGGCACGGCGGCCAGTCAGGATGACATCATAGCCATGCAGGGCGAAAATACGGGCAGTTTCAAGGCCGATACCGGCGGTGGCGCCTGTAATAAGGGCAATTTTAGCAGCCATGCAATGGGGTTACTCGAAGTAAATGGTTAGTGCGAACGAATTGGTGTAGATGTTCCGGATGGCCCCAGGCACGTCTTCATTGCGGGGCACATATACGTTGCTGAGCCCAAAGGTATAGCTCAGCTCAGGTGACAGTTTCAGCTTGGTGCCGTAGAAATCCATGCCAACGGCGAAGGTCCAGCCAAAGTCGCGGCGCACGATTTTCAGCAACTCCGGATCGTTGGCTACACGTTCATCACTGAGAAAGTTGATGCCATACCGAGGACCTGTCGCCACATAAACGCGATAGTCGTGGTACACATCGCTTTTGTACTTCAGCATCAGCGAAGTAGCAAGATAGGTCGACTCGATTTTGCGCAGCTGGGTGCCAGAGTTGAACAGGAAATAGTAGTTGCGCTGCTGTAGAGAAACCTCTGGCAGTATAAGGCGCAGGTCCAGATTCTCAGTAAGGCGCACCACACCTGTCAGTGCCAGATTCACACCGCCGGTGCCTTCAGTCCGTACGTTGTAAAGCGTGTCGAACTGCGTTGGCGTCACCTGCTTCAGAATAGGGAAGGTTCCCAGTTCGGCACGCGAGTCGGCATAATTGACCCCAATGGCAAGCCCGAAGTAAAACCGTTTGTAGTCGTAGTAACTGCTGTTGCCTGTGCGCTGGGCCAGCATTGCCAGAGGCAGCACTGTCACCAGAAGTGCCACCAGGGTTACTTTTCGAGCCGATAGAGTGAACAAATGCCGAGGGTTAGCGGGTAAAACTTGGCCGTCCGATAGCCAACGCTGGTGCAAATATTCACAAAATCTGTTCCGTTTGGGAACGCCCGCACCGATTCAGGCAGGTACGTGTAAGCCACCTTATCCTTGCTCACCAGCCGCCCGATGAAGGGTAATATGTGGAGGAAATACAACTGGAAGAGCTGCTTCATCGGAAATTTCGTCGGCACTGCAGGTTCCAGAATCATGGCAACACCACCCGGCTTCAGCACCCGCAGCATTTCCCCTAGACCTTTTTCCAGGTTCTCAAAGTTGCGCACACCAAAGCCAACCGTGATGGCGTCTACACTGGCGTCTGCCAGTGGCAGGTGTTCGGCATCGCCAGCTTTCATTTCCACCAGCCGCTCCAACCCCCTTTTCAGCATCTTTTCGCGGCCCTTTGCCAACATGCCCTCACTGATGTCCAGACCAATGATCCGCTCAGGATTCAGCTTGGCAGCTTCGATGGCAAAATCGCCTGTGCCCGTCGCGAGGTCCAGCACCACCTTGGGAGCGTAAGGCCGAATCATACGAATGGCCTTGCGGCGCCAAAGAATGTCGATACCCATGCTGAGGGCATGGTTCAGCAGATCGTAGCGCAGGGCAATGCTGTCGAACATTTGGGCTACCTGCTGCTTCTTGGAGCCAGCAGCAGTGCCATAAGGCGTTACAACGGTGCGTTCGGGGGTAGCCATGTAGGGAGTCAGGAAAGGGCTGCGGCAATGCGCAGTTCGGGTTGGGGTCGTAAGTTCAGTTCAGCCAGACGCGCAAGATAAAGGCGTACTGCCTCCTGCTTGCCGGCGTTGAAGTCGTAATCAATAGCGTGCCGAAGGTAATCTTCTGCGGCAGCAGGCGTCATGCCGAAATGGGGCGCCCACTTCTGCGAAATGGCCGTGCGGTTGGCCATGCCGTGCTCAAAAGCCCGGTAGATCCGAGAGACGGTGTCGCTGTCCACACGGTCGGGGTGGTAGGCCCAAACGGCAAAGGCAAATGGCAAGCCCGACCAGGCCTTCCACTCGGCCGCCAGGTCATACACGTATTTGTATTGGTGCCGGATGGCAATGGCGCGGTCGCCAATGACAATGCCTCCCGTGCTGCCCGTGATACGGTCAAAGTAATCGGGCTCTGACAGCAGCGCCGGCTCCTGCTTCCAGTGGTGGCGCAGCAGCACACGCGCCAGTCCATTGCTGCTCCGCGAATGCCAGTCCACATACACGGCTTTCAGCGTTTCGATGGGCTGCTGGGAAAAGAGAAACACAGAGTCAACTTTACCGTCGGCGCCGATGCAGTAATGATTCAGCACTTCTACACTGTCGAAATCCAGCAGTGCCCCCACCGGTATCAGCCCCAGATCTGCTTTGCCCGTCTTAAAGGACTCGGCACAGGCTGAAGGAATCTGCTCTACGATTTCCAGTTCGTCAGGGCCAAACTCGCCACGCAGCCCCTCAATAAAGGGCTTGCTGTTCAGATACGACACTACTACCAGGCGCAGGGGCTTCATCGAGGCAGGGCTTGAAGGTGGGTAACGTCGTTGTACTTTTCCAGATAAATGGCCTCCCCCGCCCGCACCAGCACATTGAGACCGGTATTGGCGTGACCAAACCATTGCATGCGCTCTAGGCCGTAGCCCAGCAGTTCTGACAGGAGTATGCGCAGCGTACGGCCATGCGTGCAGATCAACAGGTCGCCTTCAGGCTGGGCTTCCACGATGCTCCGTACGGATTCCACTGCTCTGTCACGCACTTCCAGTGGGGTTTCGCCACCTTCGAGTGCAGCTGTCAGTTCGCCTTTGGCCCAGCGGTCCAGCATCTGCTTGAACAGATGCTCAGACTCAGCAGTCTGTTGCACGCCTTCCAGCACACCCCACCCCATTTCCTTCAAGCCTTCTATCTGCGTGGGCACCAAGCCATTTACCTCAAAGTGATGGAGGGTCTGGCGCGTGCGCTTGAGGGTGGAGCAGTAAGAGGAAGCAAAAGGAAGGTGGCCGTAATGCGCATGAAACAACTCGGCCTGCGATCGCCCTGTATCGTTCAGGTCGCTGTCCACACCACCACCTTGGACGATGTTCAGCTTATTGAACTCCGTTTGACCATGCCGCAGCAGGAACAACCGCTGGGTGGTACGCCGCGCCGGGGAAGAGAGGCCTTTCAGCATGCGTCAGGCGACGGTGGTTTCGCCTTCTGGCACAAACTCCTCTACACTGTAGTCGTGCAGCACGTTGTAAATCGAGTCGCGCTCTACTGGCTCAAAACCTGCGGCACGAACCAGCTGAATCAGCTCGGGGGTGCTCATCACAGGGGTCTGCTCTTCGGCACCTGCCATTGAGTAAATCTTTGTCGTGTCGTCGATGGTGCCGTCTACGTCGTTCACACCGAAACTCAGGCTCACCTGTGCGGTAGACTTACCGATCATTGGCCAGTACGCTTTCAGATGCGGAATGTTGTCCAGATAGATGCGCGCCACGGCATAATTCTTCAGGTCTTCCGTTACGGTAGACTCTGGAATGTAGCTCATGTCGTTGTTCTCGTTCCGGAATTTCAGCGGAATGAACGTGTTAAAGCCCTTGGTACGATCCTGTAGTTCGCGCAGCTGACGCATATGGTGCACCCGATGCTCATATTTCTCCAAGTGGCCGTAGAGCATGGTACAGTTGCTGGGAATGCCCAGTTTGTGCGCTGTTTCGTGTATTGTCAGCCAGTTTTCCGAGCTGGCTTTGGTGTCGCAGATCTGCTTGCGCACATCTGGATGGAAGATCTCGGCGCCACCACCGGGCAGAGAGTCCAATCCATACTCGCGCAACGCGTTCAGGCCCTCTTCAATGGTCATGCGGCTGCGGGCAAACATCACTTTCAGTTCTACCGCCGTAAAAGCCTTGATATGAATCTCCGGGCGAATGGCCTTGATGCGGCGCATCATCTCACCGTAGTAGTCTACACCACGCTTGGGGTGTACGCCACCTACGATGTGCACTTCCGTTACTGGCTTGCCGTCGTAACGGTGCACGATCTGGTCCACCTCGTCCAGCGAATATTCCCAGCCCCCTTCTTCACCAGGGCGGCGGGCAAATGAGCAGAACGAACAGGTATATACGCAAATGTTGGTGGGCTCTATGTGAAAGTTGCGGTTGAAGTAAGTTTTCAGCCCGTGTTTGCGCACACGCACCGCATGCGCCAGAGCACCCACAAATGCCAGATTGTCCGACTCATACAGCGCCAGAGCGTCCTCATCTGAGATGCGCTCGCCAGCCAGCACTTTGTCCCGTATGGCAACCTCGGCGGCCGTCAGGCTCGCACTGTACAGAGCGGAAGAGGCAGTATTCATATGTTTGTTGTCTCGCGTGCAAAACTACTTACACAACGAGAATTTTCAAAAAAGATTGAAAGTTCCAGCAGATTCTACAAAAGCCCATCGTGCATAGCCAATTCGGATATATTTGTGACTGCACCATGAAACGAGTCCTGTTCCTGTTGGTGGGGTTATCGGCCCTGGCCATGCCCGCAAGGGCACAAAAAAAGCTCACTGGGCAGCAACAGGCCCAAAACCAGACGGCTTTCTCGCAGGGCTTCTGGCTTATGGGTTTTAGTGGCCTTACCTATGGTGGCTTTGGTGGTCTGCAACAAAACCTTGACAACACCACCACGGGTCTATCGACCGACTCGCTGCCTGTGGCGCTCAACCGTCTGGGGGGCACATATGGCATCACTGGCGGCGGCCTCTTTTTTCGCCGCTTCATCATTCAGGGCCACTTCAACTACGCCGACTACACCGAGACCGAGACCTTCCGCGGCCAGGTGAAAATCCGCAACCTCTCCTACGGCGCCAGTGTAGGCTATGCCGTCTGGAACCGGAATGGGCTGCTGCTTTACCCCTTCGTTGGCTACACCATTGGCAAAACCCGCATGGCATATGCCAACTACTCCACCGAAAACCTGGCCTTTGGCAGTGACCCTGTGCTCAAAGCCAAGACCAACGAGTATTCAGCACCTACAGGTTTGCTGGAAGTGGGCGTATCGGCCCGCTGGGAAGTGGGCAGTGTACGCTACTTGGTAGTAGGCGCCGATCTGGGTGCCTATTTCTCCGCTGGAAAGAGCGCTTGGGAGAACACTGCAAGCGGCGTAAAGCCCACTGGCATAGATGATCACCAGTTGACTGGTGCCTACCTTCGCGTCAGCATCGGTGGAGGCCTCTTCCAAAGCCAGAAATACTCCGCTACTACCCGCCGCAAAAAGCCTGAGCCTGCCACCGAGCCTGCACCGGCAGTAGACGACCTCTTCGCGCCAGCACCAGGCGCTACCGACGACCGCGACATACGTCGCACTGGCACTGATCAGGAACGCTTCAAGCGGCAGCAGCAAGAGCGGGCCCGTCAGGAGCAGAAGAAAAAAGCCAAGCCTGCCAAAGACAAAAAGCGCAAGTCCGCTGACTACGACTCGTCTGACTTCGACGACAACTGACCGCCACGCCTGTAAAAGCGTATCTTTGCGCCGCATTTTCCTTTTCTGATTCTACATGGCACTGCAATGCGGCATTGTTGGCCTGCCCAACGTCGGCAAGTCTACCCTCTTCAACGCCCTGAGTAACGCGGGCGCACTGGCTGCCAACTATCCCTTTGCCACCATCGAGCCCAACGTGGGCATGGTGATGGTACCCGACCCCCGTCTCGATGCCCTCAGCGCCATCGTCAACCCACAGGCCGTACAGCCTGCCACCGTGCAGATTGTAGATATTGCCGGACTGGTACGCGGTGCCAGCAAGGGCGAAGGCCTGGGCAACCAGTTTCTTGCAAACATCCGCGAGTGCGACGCCATTCTGCACGTGCTCCGCTGTTTCGAAGATGACAACATCATCCACGTAGAGGGCCGCATCAACCCCGTCAGCGACCGCGATACCGTCGAAACCGAGCTTCAGCTGAAAGACCTCGAGACCCTCGACAAGCGCCTGGACAAAGCCCGTCGTACCGCCAAAAGCGGCTCCAAAGAAGCCCAGCGTGAAGTAGAGATTATTGAGCAGGCAGTAGCACACCTCAACAGCGGCAACAGCATCCGCTCGTTCATCCGGGGCAACGACGAAGCCACTGCCCTGCTGGCCGAAAGCCACCTGCTCACCGCCAAACCGGTGCTGTACGTCTGTAATGTAGACGAAGGAAGCATCGCCGCAGGCACCAATACCCACGTAGAGGCGGTGAAGAAACTGGCAGCCGCCGAAGGCGCCGAAACCGTTGTTATCTGTGCTGCCATCGAAGCGCAGATACAAGAACTGGGTGAGGCTGCCGAACGCGAGGAGTTTCTTACCGCTATGGGAATTGAAGAGCCAGGCCTCAATCGCCTGATCCGCGCTGCTTATAAGCTGCTGGGCCTCCAGACATACTTCACCGCCGGTGTCAAAGAAGTCCGTGCCTGGACGATTCCGGTAGGCGCCAAAGCGCCACAGGCTGCTGGCGTCATCCACACCGACTTTGAGAAGGGCTTCATCCGCGCCGAGGTCATTGCCTACGACGACTACATCAAGCTAAAAGGCGAGGCTGCTGCCAAGGAAGCAGGCAAGCTGCGCGTAGAAGGCAAAGAATACGTCGTGGCTGATGGCGACGTCCTGCACTTCCGCTTCAACGTCTAAGCCCATTTAAGCCTACAGCATTCCGAAAGCCCCGCTACTGGGGCTTTCTGCTTTGAGCGGCATCCAATCCAGCCCTCAGCTGTGCTACCTTCTTAACAGCCGTGCAATCCACCTCAACCGCAGTCGGTTCAGAAAATAGTTTTTGATTCTGGTTATCCGTGCCTCATTACGATATCGCCCGATGAATGCGGGGGCCTCGGAAAAGATGAAGCCGGATGCGCCGAATTGTGCCAACAGCTTCTTGTCGGCGGGCAAATGCAGCAGGAAGCAGTCGGCAAAGTACGCCCAAGGTTTCTGTGGGTGCAGCACACTGGCGTTCCAGTATCGCCCCACTATTCCCAGGAGGCCCGCATCACCTATGACAACTCCTTTGCGACGCATTACCTCCACCGCGGCTGAGGTGTAGGCTTCGTCGCCAACATGGTGCATAGCCCCAATCCGCTGAAAATACCTTGGTAAAAGGGCTTCGATCTCCATGACCAGCGCATGAAAGAATGAAGGGGGCCCCGAGATAAACTCCCCTCCCATCCACCTGCCCTCCGAAGGCTGTTGATGAATAGCCTCTAGGTCGTCCAGAATCGCACCGTGCCCATAAGCGGGTATCACCTGGTCTGAGATGTCATACACCAACGGCAGACGCTGTGCTGCAATGTTTTGCAGTGCACGTGGCACTGAGCACAGACATACAACATCCAGGTCGCACAGAACGGCGTATTCCACCTCTTTCTGAGTGCTGATATACCGAAAGGCATCCAGCTTGAAATGCGCCGAATAGAAAGTGATGCCTTTGGGCACAGGCGTCTCAAAGGCAATCTCCTTCACCTGAAGCCCCTGAGGCAGTTTTCCAGTGGCCTGTTCAAGGGCCGCTAGATTGTTGGTAAGCAGGGTAAAGGCCAACCCCTGCTGCTTCAGGGATGAAGAAAGGAATGCCGCATTATGCAGATAAATGCGCACCTGGTCGGAGAAGTCTTGGGTCGACACATTCACCGCTGAGGTTTCACCCACTGCAAGATGCAGCAAACCGAAAAAATGAAAACTGGACATAGCTGGGAACGAGAGTACGGAAAAAGGACCTGTCGCAATCCTCTTTCACCTGTGCACACATCGCACAGGACAAATCTACACCTTCGCACGCAAGCATGCCGAATCGCGTATCTTTCGGAAGCAACAACCCTACAACCAATGGCCGACATCTCCGTCAAAGAACTGAAGGAACGCCTGGACAAAGGCGAAAAACTAGCCATCATTGATGTGCGCGAACCCCATGAGTATCAGGCTGGCAATATTGGTGGCGTACCCATTCCGCTGGGTTCGCTGCCTACTGCTTTGGCCAACGGCGACCTAGATGACTTCAAGGAAGGGGAACTCATCCTTATGTGTCGCAGTGGTGGGCGTTCGGGCTCTGCAACCCAGTTTCTCAAGCAGAACGGCTTTGTCAATCCGCGCAACCTCACAGGGGGCATCACTGCCTGGAAAAGTGAAATAGACCCTACCATCACGGTAGCCTGAGGTCAGGCCCACAGTTTGGGCAGTTCTTTCCAGAAGAACACATACAGCGAAACCAGAATACTGCCTGCCATCATCACGATGAAGAGCAGAAGCACCATACGCAGATGGGCTGTCAACACTATTTCGGCAGCCCGCTTCATGTCCTTGGAATAGAACCCTTTGCCAGCCCACAGCTGAAATACAAAATAGGCAGGGAACAGCAGCCAGTAGGCTTTGTCAGCCCCCGCGGGCCACAACAACTGCAATGGCAGCATCAGCACTGTACTGAAGAGCAGAAAGTGCCCTAGCGTGTAAAGCAGAAAGGTCAGTTTCTCAGCCGGGTTATAGATATCGCCACGCACCAGCCGGATACTCAGGATGTACATCCACGCATAGGTAATGGTCAAGCCCAACAATAGCGGAATCTCCACCAGCTTGCCCAGCGGACTAGTCTCCAGAAGCGAGTGCAGGCCTGTCGCCTTTTTGCCCGCCAGTTCGTCCAGCGTAACCGAAAGCGTGAATGCCAGCAGGAAGTACTTTACCGGATTATAGTGGCGTACCCGATCGCCGAGCACATAGCCGCGAATCATTTCCCCGGGTCGGCGGCATAGTTCCAGAAAGGTGTACAACAGCCCCCGTTGCAGATCCAGCGCGTCCAGCACCGCCCGGTTAAAGAACGTTCGCATCGAAAACCGCTGGGTATCAGCGGCCTGACCACAGGAACTACAATAAACCCCGCTTACTGCTTCACCGCACGACTTGCAAACCACCGCAGCGGTTGTTACAGCAGACTCAGGAGTGGTATTGGAAATCACAGGCGGAACAAAGAGCCAACAATCTACGTAGCTTTAGGCAAGCGGTAAGTTTTCCCCTATGCAAACGGCAGCAGTTCCCACCCTCGAAGTGCCTCGCACTTTCGATGACATTCAGGCCAGTCAGCGTCAGTTCTTTCTGTCAGGTCAGACGCGTGACGTAAACTTCCGACTTCAGGGGCTCAAGCGTCTGCGAGATGCCCTGCGCCAGCACGAAGCCGAAATCTCCGCTGCCCTGCAGGCCGACTTCGGCAAGCCAGCGTTCGAAACCTACGCCAGCGAAACCGGCTTCCTGCTGGCCGAGCTGAACCACACCCTGCGCCATTTGCGCAGCTGGACCCGCGGCCGTACCCGCCTCGCACCCCTCTCACAGTTCCTTGCCTGGACTACCCAGAAGCCCGAGCCATATGGTAATACGCTCATCATTGCCCCCTGGAATTACCCACTGCAACTGGCCCTTGCGCCGCTCATTGGTGCGGTAGCCGCAGGCAACACTGCTGTCATCAAGCCCAGCGAACTGGCACCCGCTACCGCCGACATCGTGGAGAAAATCGTGCGCCAGTGCTTCGCGCCCAACCATGTGGCCGTGGTAAAAGGCGCTGTAGAAGAAACGCAGGCTTTGCTGGCCATGCGCTGGGACTACATTTTCTTTACCGGAAGCACCGCTGTAGGCCGCATTGTGGCACAGGCTGCCGCCAAACACCTTACACCTGTAACGCTGGAACTCGGCGGCAAAAGCCCTTGCATCGTTACCGCCGACACGCCCCTGCGCCAAACAGCCCGCCGCATCCTGTGGGGCAAGCTGCTCAACGCCGGGCAAACCTGTGTCGCCCCCGATTACCTGCTGGTGCAGCGCGCTGTACTGCCCCGCTTTCTGGAAGAAGCCAAAGCCGTGCTGAACGAGATGTATGGTGCCGACCCCGCCGCCAGCCCCGATTATGCCCGCATCATCAATACCCGCCATTACCAGCGCCTGAAAAGCTACCTGGCTGATGGCCAGCCAGTAATCGGTGGGCAAACCGACGACAGCACACGCTACATTGCACCCACTCTTTTGCTGGAGCCTGCCCTGGACAGCCCCGTTATGCAGGACGAAATCTTCGGCCCCATTCTACCCATTCAGCCTTACGACACCTTGGAACAGGCAATCGCCTTCGTACAGGAGCGCCCTCGGCCGCTGGCACTGTACGTCTTCACTGACGACACCGCCGCCGAACGCAAAGTGCTGACTGAATGCAGCTTTGGCGGGGGCTGCGTAAACGACACGCTGGTACACCTTGCCGCACCAGACTTGCCCTTTGGTGGCGTGGGAGACAGTGGCATGGGTGGCTACCACGGCAAATACAGCTTCGATAGCTTCAGCCACTCCAAGGGCGTGCTGAAGAAGTCCACCCTCTTCGATGTGCCTGTGCGCTATGCACCTTACACGCCCCTGAAGCAGCGCCTGCTGAAGTTCTTCCTCGATTGACGCCAGAAGGCTGCTATCAGGCTTCGCCCAGCAGCTTTTCCAGCGCGGTGTCGTACTGCGCTTTCAGCTCGGCCAGGGTAGCCAGGCGGTTACCATCCACCACGGCAGCGTCGCCCTTCACCACACCCAGATAGTCGATGGGCAGGCCTGCCTGTGCCGCCTGCGTCTTCACAGCTTCCAGGTGCTGGCTTGACACTGTGATGACCACACGACCTGCGCCCTCACCAAAGTAGAAGGCATCTTTGCGCAGGTTGCCCAGCGTGTTCACCTCAAAGCCAAGGCCGCGGGGCATGCCGCTCTCCACCAGTGTCACCAGCAGGCCACCGTCCGACACATCGTGCGCCGACTTGATGAGACCCTTGCTCCAAAGCAGCGGCAGCAGGGTTTGAAGATCGGCTTCGGCCTTCAGGTTCAGGTAAGGGGCTGGGCTGTCGGCTATCTTGTGGTAGCTGTATACGTATTCAGAACAGGCCATGTCGTCGGTCACTGGCCCCAGCAGCAGAATCACGTCACCAGCTTCCTTGAAGTCCATGCTGCCTGCATGGGCAATGTTGTGCAGCAGGCCCACCATGCCGATGGTCGGCGTCGGGAATACGGGGCCGTCGTCTGAAGACTGGTTGTAGAAGCTCACGTTGCCACCCGTTACCGGCAGGCCAAAGGCTTCGCAGGCCTCCTTCATGCCCAGAATGGCGTTGGCAAACTGCCAGTATACCTCAGGGTTGTAGGGGTTGCCAAAGTTCAGACAGTTGGTCACGCCCAGCGGCTCGGCACCCGAGCAGGCCACGTTGCGGGCCGCTTCGGCAACAGCCAGTGCGCAGCCTACCCGTGGGTTCGACCGCACGTAGCGGCTGTTGCAGTCGGTGCTCATGGCCAGGCCCTTCTGTGTACCATGCAGGTGCACCAGCGCCCCGTCAGCCAGACGGTTGCCCGTCATGGTGGCGGCACCTACCATGCTGTCGTATTGGCGACGCACCCAGCGGCGGCTGGCAATGTTCGGGTGCTGAATCAG
The DNA here is from genome assembly GCF_057219875.1 of Pontibacter sp. T17. Taxonomy (NCBI): domain Bacteria; kingdom Pseudomonadati; phylum Bacteroidota; class Cytophagia; order Cytophagales; family Hymenobacteraceae; genus Pontibacter; species Pontibacter sp. T17. Next base: position 1,702,167 of record NZ_JBXVVW010000001.1, on the reverse strand, counting down.
GTGCAGCAGCACGTCCTTCAGCTCTTCCGCACTTTGTTTCACCGGCACCTGTGCAGGCGAATATCCCTCGATGGCATTCAGGTAGCCGGGCTCGCGCAGTTCGCGCTCGTATTGCGGGGCACCACCGCCCAGCACCAGGCTTTCAGCCGGAATCTCGCCCACCTGCTCGCCATGCCAGAAGTAGCGCAGATTGCCGCTATCGGTCACCACGCCAATTTCGGCGCAGTTCAGGTCCCATTTATCGAAGATACGCAGCACCTCAGCCTCACGGCCTTTATGCACCACCACCAGCATACGCTCCTGGCTCTCGCTCAGCAGTATCTCAAAGGGCTGCATGTTGGCCTGGCGCAGCGGCACTTTGTCCAGCCACAGGTCCATGCCTACCTCGCCTTTGGCGCTCATTTCGCTGGTGCTGCACGCTACACCAGCGGCACCCATGTCCTGCATGCCCACTACCGCGCCAGTGTCAATCAGCTCCAGCGTGGCTTCCAGCAGCAGCTTTTCGGTAAATGGATCGCCTACCTGCACGGCGGGCAGCTTCTCGGTGCTGGCGGCAGAAATATCTTCGGAGGCAAACGTAGCCCCGTGTATACCGTCTTTGCCTGTGGCAGAACCCACAATGAACACCTTGTTACCCAGCCCTTTGGCGATGGCGCTGGCGGTTTTGCCATGCTTCACTATCCCAACCGACATAGCGTTCACCAGCGGGTTGGTATTGTAGCAGGGGTCAAAGTAGAGCTCGCCGCCCACAGTGGGCACACCGAAGGCGTTGCCATAATCGCCGATGCCGCGCACAACGCCCTTCAGCAGGTGGCGGGTTTTGGGGCGGGTCAGGTCGCCAAAGCGCAGCGAGTTCAGCGACGCCACCGGCCGAGCACCCATCGTGAACACGTCGCGGTGAATGCCGCCCACGCCTGTCGCAGCTCCTTGATAGGGTTCGATGGCTGAAGGGTGGTTATGGCTCTCGATCTTGAACGCCACGCCCAGGCCATCGCCAATATCCAGCAGGCCCGCGTTTTCTTCACCGGCAGCCGCCAGTACGCGCTTGCCTTCCTTCGGCAATTTCTTCAGCCACTTGATGCTGTTCTTGTATGAGCAGTGTTCGCTCCACATTACCGAGTACACCGACAGCTCTGTAAAGTTGGGCGTCCGGCCCAGAATCTGCTCGATTTTCTGGAATTCTTCCGGCAGCAGGCCCAGCTTGCGGGCCGTTTCTACATTGGTAGGCTGCTGAAAAGCGGAATTTAATGTGGCTGACATACGGAAGGGAGATGCTTGGCGCTGCGAATTTGCACATTTTTGCCACCAGACCGACAGACAAATCCCATTCATGCGTCGCCTTCATCTCCTGTTCGCCCTGGCTGTTTCGGCCCTGCTGCTAGCCGCTTGCCCCTCCGCACCACAAGCACCCACCGTCGCCACTGGCACACCGTACAAAGTGGCATTCAACACCCCGCAGGAAGTGCTTGCCTACCTGCGCAAGGCCTACGAAGGCAAGGGGCTGATCAGTGCCCACAGGGGTGGCCCGATGCCCGGTTATCCTGAAAACGCCCTCGAGACTTTCGAGCATAGTCTTTTGTTTGCCCCCTGCATCATCGAATGCGACGTGCAGCTGAGCGCCGATGGCAAGCTGTTCATGCTCCACGACGACCAGCTGGACCGCACCACCACAGGCTCAGGCCTCGCCAAAGCACTGACACTGCAACAGCTGCAAGCCTACAACCTCAAAGATCGCCAGCAGCAGACCACATCCTACCGTATCCCCACTCTTCGCGACGTGCTGGCGTGGTCTAAAGACAAAGCTCTGCTGACCGTAGACCCCAAGCGCGGCACCCCACTGAAGCAGATTGTCGCAGAAATACAGGAAGCCAAAGCCCAGAACCGCGCCATTCTCATCACTTATACGCTGCCACAGGCACTGGAAGCCCTCAGCCTGGACCCCACCCTGTTGATCTCGGCCAGTATGCGGTCGCTGGAAGACATTGCCCGGTTTGATGCCGCCGGTGCAGATTTCTCCCGTATTGTAGCTTTCGTCGGCACCTCTGAGCCCGATGCCGCCACCTATGCAGCACTCAAGGCCCGCAACGTCCCCACCATCCTGGGGGTCATGGGCAACCTTGACCGCAGTGCCGAAGCCCGTGGCGTGGCGCTGTACGAACAGCTCCACCGCAATGGCGCCTGCGTACTCTCATCCGACCGTGTAGCTGCCGCTGCCGAGGGCCTGGGCTGGTCGCCCCAGAACTAACGGCTGGTTTTCTGCACACCCCGAAGGTCCAGATAGTTGTCCATCGCACTGTTGCGCAGCCCCTGCACCTGTGGGTTGTACAGCCGCACCGTCCGGTAGTAGAACAGCGGAATCAGTGGCAACTCGGAAACCAGCAGGCTGTCGGCTGTTTGGTACAGAAGCCTACGCTTCGCCAGCACTGGCTCCTGCATGGCCTGACGATAGACTGCGTCAAAAGCTGGCGATACAAACCGCGTGGTGTTGGGCCCGGCTGGGGCAGCGTTAGGGCCGTACGCCAGCGCCAGAAAGTTCTCGGCGTCCGGGTAGTCCACTACCCAACTGGCACGCCACAGCTGCGCCTGCCCCTGATAGATCATCTCGCGGGCCGTGGCCCCTTCCAGATTCTCGATCTCCACCTGCACGCCAATCTGCGCCCAGGCCGACTGCAAAAACTCGTTCTGTTGCTGAAACGCCGGGCTCGACACCAGTTTAAGTATTGGCAATCCTTTTCCGTTTGGGTAGCCTGCTTCGGTCAATAATGCAGCCGCCTTCACCACATTGTACTCCAGCATGCCGCCCAAATGCCCCGGCAGGCCCAGCGGGATCAGCCCTTGTGCAGGCGTTGCCATGTTGTTCCGCAGATACAGCACCAGCTTCTGCCGGTCTATGGCCAGGCTCAGTGCCTGGCGCACGCGCCGGTCCAATAAGGGACGGGCCGCATTCAGGCTGTCCTGCTGCTGTACACCGATGTATTCTGTAGTGAGCTGGGGGCCCGAGTACAGTGCAACCTGACTGCGCCAGCGTTGCTGCAACTGCCCGTCGCCCGTCAGCAGTTCATCTTTCAGCGCCGGATCCAGCCCTTCCAGCCAGTCGATGTTGCCACGCTTCAGCTCCTCAAACGCTGTGAGGCGCGACCGGATGAACCGCACTTGAATGGCCTCCACCTCGCCAGCAGCCGGAGCAACGCGGTGCAGCACCAGCTGCTGCCCGTCTTCCCAGTGCCTAAACCGATAGACACCAGACCCAACCGGATTCCTGCCGAAGTTTCCCCGGTAGGCCTCCACGCCCTCGCGCGGCACAATGGAGGCAAAAGGCATGCTCAGCATGCCCAGAAATGGCGGAAAGGGAGCCACCAGTTCTACCTGAAACGTGCTGTCATTCAACACCCTGAAGCCCGAGATGGTCTTTGCCGTTCCTGCCTGAAATTCGGCTGCGCCCTTCACCCGTTCGGCAAAAATCCACTGCCCCGGGCTGGCAGTAGCGGGCGCACAGATGCGCGTAAAGCTGAAAGCCACATCCTGCGCCTGCACGTTTCGGGGCGCCCCCTTCCAACAGGCATCAGGATGAAACTGCACATCCTTCCTTAAATGAAAGGTGTACACCCTGCCGCTGTCACTTATCTCCCAGCGCACAGCCAATCTGGGTGCTGGTGCCAGGGCAGAATCCAGCCCCACCAGCGTCGTATACAACTGCTGCACCATCCACGACATCGACTGGTCGCGCGCATAGGCTGGGTCCAGCGACGCCGGTTGCAGTGTCAGGTTCAGCCGCAGGATGCGCTGGGGGTCATCGGCTTGTCCACAGCCTACCCACATTACAGCCAACCACAAGAGAATCAGCGGCTTCAGCAGCCCCTGTGAAGAAAAACCCACAACCTGTGGATTACCGTGTCTATGCCCCTTCATCGGAACCCAATTTACCTAACTTTGCTCTCCCCGTTCGGCGTGGAACACCCGCCGACCTTACACGAAGACTCTACTTCCAACCTCGCTTTACAGGCAGCAGCATGGCCAAAGTCATTTCTATCGCAAACCAGAAGGGTGGTGTCGGCAAAACCACCACGGCTATCAACCTCTCCGCCAGCCTCGCCGCACTGGAATACCGGGTGCTGATGATCGACACCGACCCCCAGGCTAACGCCACCTCGGGTATCGGTTTCGACCCCCGCAACATCAAGACCAGCATCTACGAGTGCATCATGAACGAGGACATCAACCCCCTCGACATCGTACTCCAGACCGAGCTGTCGTATCTGCACCTCCTGCCCTCGCACATCGACCTCGTCGGTGCCGAGATTGAAATGATCAATTTGCCCAACCGCGAGCGCAAAATGCGGCATGTGATCGACAAGCTCCGCGAGCACTACGACTTCATCATCATCGACTGCTCGCCCTCGCTCGGCCTCATCACCGTCAACGCCCTCACCGCCAGCGACTCCGTCATCATCCCCGTCCAGTGCGAATACTTCGCTATGGAAGGCTTGGGCAAGCTGCTGAACACCATCAACATTGTACAGAAGCGCCTGAACCCCAACATGCAGGTAGAAGGCATTCTGCTCACCATGTACGACCAGCGCCTGCGCCTCTCCAATCAGGTGGTAGACGAAGTGAAGATGCACTTCCAGGACATCGTGTTCGAGAGCATCATCCAGCGCAACACCAAGCTGGCCGAAAGCCCCAGCTTTGGCAAACCGGTCATTTTGCACGACGCCGAAAGCAAAGGCTCGCAGAACTACCTGAGCCTTGCACAGGAGATTCTGGCCAAGAACAACATCACCGAACCGGCCAAGCGCGCTGCGGTGTAATTACGCCTGCCGCTTTCGTATACCACACACTGCATGAGCAAGTCCCACAAAGGAAAAGGTGGCAAACCGCAGCCGGCCAATGCTGGCAAGGGTGCGGCTGCCCGCCCGCAAGTGACCAAACCCGCCATGCCCGAAAAGAACACTCCCATTCCTGCTACCACCACGCCGGGTGGCCCCGCGCTGGCCCGCCGCTCGGCATTGGGCCGCGGCCTAAGCGCCCTCCTTTCCGACGCCCCTGAGCATAACGATACTCCGGCAACCGACGCGGCTACCGCAGCCCCTGCTGTTGCAGTCAACAACATCGCCGAGATTCCGATTGCCCAGATCGAGACCAACCCCTACCAGCCGCGTACCCACTTCGATCAGACGGCCCTGCAGGAACTCAGCGACAGCATCAAGGTGCAGGGCATCATCCAGCCTATCACCGTTCGCCGTCTTGCCGAAGGCCAGTACCAGCTGATCAGTGGCGAGCGCCGCCTGCAAGCCAGCAAACTGGCAGGCCTTACCCACATCCCTGCCTATATCCGCAGTGCCAACGATGAGCAGATGCTCGAAATGGCGCTCATCGAGAACATTCAGCGCGAGGACCTCAACCCCATCGAAGTGGCGCTTGCCTACAAGCGACTCATGGACGAGTGTGCCCTCGTACTGGAAGAGGTAGGCGACAAAGTGGGCAAGAACCGCAGCACCGTCAATAACTACCTGCGCCTGCTGAAGCTGCCACCCGAGCTTCAGCGTCTGCTCCGCGACGAGCGTGTTTCCATGGGCCACGCCCGCGCACTCATCACCGTGGAAGACCCCGCCATGCAGGTACAGATGGCACAGGAGGTAGTAGATAAAGGCCTCTCTGTGCGACAGGTAGAAGAGCTGGTGCGCAACCTCCACAGCGCCAAGGCCCCCAAGAAACCCGAGACCCAGGCCACAGCCCCCACCTCGGCACTGGAGGTTCAAATCAAGCAACTGGAGCGCACCCTCGAAACCCGTTTTGGCACCAAGGTCAACATCCTGCACAAGGAAGGCGGCGGGGGCGAGATTCGCCTCAAGTACTTCTCCGACGAAGACATGAACCGCCTGCTGGAACTTCTACAGAGCAGCCACACGGCATGACCTCTCTGGCACAGAAATGCATCGCACTGCTGCTGGCCCTTATCGGGTTGGCAGCAGTGTCGGTTTATGGACAAACCCCGGCCGACTCGGCCGCTGCCCCAGCCCGCCCAGACAGCCTGACGGCACGTCTGTCTACCCAAACGCTGCTGCAACCCAGCGACACCGCAGCCAGTGCAGCCGCCCAGGATACCCTGCGGGCTACTGGTCAGCGTGGCCGCATGCAGAAAGCCGACAGCACTGCCCAGCGCTGGCCCGTTCCTCGCAAGGCATTCCTGTTCAGCATTATACCTGGGGGCGGCCAAATCTATAATCGCCAGTGGTGGAAACTGCCGTTTGTATATGCGGCCCTCGGAACTGCGGGTGGCATTGTACTCTGGAACCAACAGCGGATGGACGAGGTCATAACCGCCATCGACGAAGTACGCGCTGGTCAGCCGATTTCCAATCCCAAGTTTGTACGCCTTCAGAACAGCGAACAGACACTCATCCTTATCCGTGATGGCTATCGCCGCCAGCGCGACTATGCAGCTTTCTTTTTTCTGCTGGGATACACCTTGCAGGGAATCGAAGCCTATGTTGCCGCACACCTCCGGCACTTCAACGTATCCGACAATCTCGCGCTACAGGTTCACCCATCGCTCATGATGCCACCCTATGGCGACCTTTCCGCCCCAAGAATGGGCATTTCGTTAAAATTCAGCCTTCGGTAGCAACTCAATGTGCAACCCTGTGATGGGCGTACTATCTTATGGGTAGATTAAGGACTTTCCAACACTACCTATGTTTAACCCCATCTTTGTTCGTTACGGCCTTTTGATGGCTGGTATCGGTTACGCTTCTTATCTGGCCTTCGGCTTCCTTGAGATAGACAGCCAGATGCCAAGTATTCTTCTCAGCATCATCGTCACCTTTGGGGGCCTGTTCATGGCTGTGAAAGAACACCGTCAAAGTCTTGAAACACAAGACTACCCGTTTGGCACCGCCTTTGGCGCTGCCTTCAAAACGGGACTTATTTCCAATGTAGTCTCGACGCTCCTTGTAGTCATCTCGGCTTCTACCTTCACGCAGGAGTTCGCTGCCCGAACACTGGAGAAGCAGCAGCAGGAAATGCAGCTGGCTGGTTACTCGGCCGAGCAGATTGAGGCAAGCGCCGAAATGGCTGCCAAGTTTACATCACCAGCCATGATGATTGTATTCGGCATTGTCTTTGGCCTCATTTTCGTTGCCATCTTTGGTTCCATTGTAGCCGCCATTCTCAAAAAAGATGTTTCTGCTGCTTAATGCTGCCTGAAATCATATGCAAAAGGGGCCATTGGCCCCTTTTTTGCGTTTCAGTGAATGGAGATTTACAACTGACTGGCCGCCCGCTGGATGAATGCCGTAAGGTCGGCACCTGTCAGCAGGCCCTGTTGCAGGCGGGCCAGGTCGTAGGCTGCTTTTAGCGCTTCAGCACGCGCGGAGTCATCCAGCAGTAGTGCCTTTTTGGCAAACGGGTGCGCGGTATTGACCAGAATCGTCACAAGCTCTGGTATCTCACTGTTGAGCAGGCCATTGCGGGCCATGTCCATCATACGGCGCTGGTGCTCGGGCCGGGTCACTACCACGGGTAGTTCTTCTTCGCCCAGTGGCTGTAACTGAACGGCCGCAAGCGGGTCGTTCACAGCGGAAGTGGCCGCAGCTTTCAGTGTCTCTTCCTCCTCACCCGTCAGCAGCGACACTTTCTCTATACCCTTGTCTATCAGCTTGTCCAAGCTGCCAGAGTCTACACGGGCAAAGGTGGCCTTCTCCAGCTTGGTTTCCAGAAACGACAGGAAATTGCTGTCCAGCAGGCCGTCCAGCAACAGCACGTTGTAGCCGCGCTTCTTCGCAGCCTGTATAAATCCGTCTTGCTGCTTTTTGTCAGAAGCATACAGGTACACCACATTGCCTTCCTTGTCGGTCTGCGTGGCGGCCACTTTTTCTTTGTACTCGTCCAGCGTGTAGAACTGGCCGTCTACATCATATAGCAGGCAGAACTTCTCGGCCCGCTCCTGAAAGGCATTGTCACGCAGCATGCCATACTTCACGAAAAGCCCCACCGAGTCCCACTTGGCCTCGAAGTCCTGGCGGTTGTCGTGAAACAGCTCGGCCAGCTTGTCGGCCACCTTCTTGCTCACGTGTCCGCTGATTTTGCGCACGGCAGCGTCGGTCTGTAGGTAGCTGCGCGACACGTTCAGCGGAATATCCGGACTGTCAATCACCCCATGCAGCAGCGCCAGGTAGTCGGGTACGATGTCGCCCACCTCATCTGTGATGAACACCTGATTGGCGTAGAGGTGAATCTTGTTTTTCTGGAAGTCTGCCCCTGGCTTCAAGCGCGGGAAGTACAGTACGCCTGTCAGCGTGAAAGGGTAATCCACATTCAGATGTATCCAGAACAGCGGCTTCTCAGCCATCGGATACAGCTTCTGATAGAAGTCCAGGTAGTCCTGCTCGGTAAGGTCGGCGGGCTTGCGGGTCCACAGGGGGTTGGGGTCGTTTACCACCTTACCGTCAAACTCAACCTCCACGGGCAGGAAACGGCAGTGGCGATTCAGAATCTCCTGTATGCGCCAGCTCTTCAGGTATTCGTCGTGCTCTTCGGGGATGTGCAGAATCACGTCGGTGCCACGGCGCTCGCGCTCGGCAGCCTCCAACGAATAGGTAGTACTGCCTTCGCAGGTCCAGCGCACGGCCTCAGCGCCGTCGCGGTACGAGCGCGTCACCAGCTCCACACGGTTGGCTACCATGAACGCACTGTAGAAGCCCAGACCAAAGTGGCCGATGATATTCGCGTCCTTGTATTTCTCCAGAAACTCCTCGGCGCTGGAGAAAGCAATCTGGTTGATGTATTTCTCTACCTCGTCGGCCGTCATACCAATCCCGCTGTCAGAGATGGTAAGCGTGCGGGCTGCTTCGTCAATGGTAATAACTACTTTCAGTTCGCCCAGCTCGCCCTGAAACTCACCGGTGCCGGCCAGCGTCTTCAGCTTGCGGGTGGCATCCACCGCGTTGCTCACCAGCTCGCGCAGAAACACCTCCTGGTTGGAGTACAGAAACTTCTTGATGATTGGGAAAATATTCTCCGTGTGAATGGAGAGGTTCCCCTGTCGGGTCTGTGCGGTACTCATGTGCTGTTGGTATAGGTGCAGTTACGGAATGTCTGTCCGGTGCACAGCAAATGCCGTGCGCATGACAGGGTTGCCCGCCTTGCAGGATGAAATGTCAGTTCGGTCTGCCAGAAAGGCTAGTAACGGGGCATGCGCAGGGCGCCTACCTCAAACAGCTGAAGGTCCTGCTCGTTCTTCAGCAGAGCGCCCACAAAGCGGGGCAGGTCGCGCTTGGGGTCCAGTTGGGCCAGTTCTTCTGCCGGTATGCGGTCAGCAATCAGCAGACGCATCCAGTCTACCAGCTCCGACGTACTGGGCCGCTTCTTAAGCCCAGGCACATTGCGCAGGCCATAGAAAGCCTTTAGAGCTGCATCCAGCAGGTCCTGTGTCAGGGTCGGAAAGTGCACCCGCACTATCTGCCGCATCGTCTCCTCATTCGGGAAGGAGATGTAGTGGAAGAAGCAGCGTCTCAGAAAGGCATCTGGCAGCTCCTTCTCGTTGTTCGAGGTAATGATGACGATGGGCCGCTGGTTCGCTTTGATGGTCCGGTTCAGTTCGTAGCAGTAGAACTCCATGCGGTCCAGCTCCTGCAACAGGTCGTTCGGAAACTCGATGTCGGCCTTGTCTATCTCATCTATCAGCAGCAGCTTTTGGCCGTCAGCCTCAAAGGCCTCCCATAACTTGCCGGGCTTGATATAATTGGCAATGTCGGCCACGCGGGGGTCGCCCAGCTGCGAGTCGCGCAGGCGCGCTACAGCGTCATACTCATACAGGCCCTGCTGGGCGGTAGTAGTGCTCTTTACATGCCAGGTGATCAGCTCTTTGCCCAACGCTTTGGCCACTTCATAGGCCAGCATGGTCTTGCCAGTGCCCGGCTCACCCTTGATCAGCAGAGGGCGCTGCAGCGTCACGGCTGCATTCACGGCAACCGCCAACTCGCGGGTTGCTACGTACTGTTCGGTTCCTTCGAATACCATCTGTTTGTTCTAACTGCGGCCAGATGCTGCAAGTTTCCTCAAGTTCGTGTAATTTGTACCAACAACAAGCAAACCGGAGCGTGGGAATTACTCGAAGCATCGGCACCTTACGTGTCGAGAAGGACTTTTACACCGCACAGGACGGCACTCCTCTTTACTACGAACTGGTGCAGGGACCAGCCCAAACTGTGCCAATGCTGGCATTGCATGGCTACACCGTTCGGGGCGATATGTTCTATCCCCTCTGCCAGCCGCTGGCAAAGGAGCGGGCACTGGTGCTGCCCGATCTCCGCGGCCATGCCCGCAGCAGCAACGTCGCCGCCAGCCCCTCCGTCCAGCAGTGGGCCGACGACCTCCGTGATCTCCTTGATTTCCTCGGCCTCGACCGTGTGGTACTCTTTGGTTACTCTATGGGGGGCGTAGTAGCACAGCAGTTCGCCATCTCCTACTCCGAGCGTGTACACCGCCTCATCCTTGGCGTAACCTGGGCTTATAAACCCCAAACCTTCCTTGAGGGCATTCAGCAGTTCATGCTGCCCACTTTCTTTGCCAGCATGGGCGCAGGCACTATTGCCCAGCACCTCACCGACGAGTGGATTGGCCAGTCGGGCATTGCATCCGAGTCTGTGGCCGGCTGGTATCGCGAGGTCCTGGCCTCCACACCGGATACGCATCTTGTGGAAGCCGCCCGCGAAATCTACGCCTTCGATTCACGTCGCCTGTTACCTCGTATTCAGGTGCCTACGCTTGTCATCGGTGGTACACGCGACCTTATCGTGCCTGCCTACCACAGCCGTATGCTGGCCAACCTCATTCCTGGCGCACATTTGGCACTCATTGAAGGTGCAGGCCACGGCCTGATGTTCACCCACACTTCCCTGCTGGCCGATATCCTTCAGACCTTTCTGAGACCGACTCAGTCGCCCCGATAACCCAGCCATTCATCAGGCACCTTGTGCCCTGGCCCCAGCAGGGCATCCAATAGCTTGTGCATACTGCGCTCCACACGGTCGCTGTTCGCCATGATAACCACACCCGTCTGTTTACCCGGATAGGCGACAAATAGATTTAGCTGGCCTGCCTCCCGCCCCAAATGGAAAAAGGCACTGCCCCCAGTGTCCGAGGTAAACAAGCCCACCCCCAGGCCCCAGGCCAGCAGATGGCTCTGCCCCCAGTTGCCCGGCTTGCCCGATTCAGGCCCGAACATCCGCCGCGATTCAATCTGGATGTTGGGCTCCATCATCATGGGCAGTACCCCCGCCCACTGCCCTCGGCCACCCATCAGGGCAATCAGCCAGCGGCCCATGTCGTTGGGCGTAGACAGCATGGAGGCTGCCGCCAAAGCCCTTCCGTAGGGCCTGTGCGCTAATTGTTTGTTGGAAATACCATGCGGAAGAGCGAACCGCTTCCGCCAGTCTTCGCGCCACCGGTAGCTGCTGCTGCTCATGCCCAACGGGGCAAACACCTGCTCACGAGCCAGCGTATCCAGCCCCGTGTGGGTGGTTTCTTCCACCACCATCTGTAACAGTTGAAAGGCCTCGCCCGAATACTGGAAGCTGGTGCCAGGGTCAGAATAGAAGCGGAGCACACCACCACCCGTAATACTGCGCCAATTCGGAAAGCCCGTGGTGTGACTCAATACATGCCGCGCGGTAATACGCAGCCAGCGCTCATCGGCGCCCAGGTCTTTGTAAGCAGGATACTCCGGCAGCGGTTTGTTGAGATACAGGTGCAATGGCAAATCCAGATTGAACGTCTGCCGTTGCAGCATACCCATAAACACTGACGCAAACACAGCCTTACTGAACGACGCCGCCATAAACACTGTCTGCGTATCCACCACCTGTGGGCCATTGCCTGTCAGGCCAAAACCACGGGAATATACAATGCGGCCATTCTGCACCACCGCCACCGACAGCCCCTTTACTCCAGCCGAATCCACCAGTTGTGCCAGACGAAGGTTCATCCATACCGGCGAAATCGGTTGGCCATTCAGCCAACGGAGGGTGTCAGTGTTACCCTGGCTCCATAACAACATTGGCCAGAGTAGTAGCGACAGTAGCAATCCCTTCATTTTCTGTGCATTTTAACCGCCATCTTCCACTCGTTTGTCCTCTGTGTACCAAACAGATAGACATCACCTGACTTCAGCCGCACACGTATTCCTCGACTGCCTGAAACAGTTACCCCTCTCGAACGGTCTTTCTGCGAAAAACGGTAGCCATGGGCCCCGTACAGCTTCCTAACATCATAAGTCACCGCTTCTATTTGCTGTATGTCTTCCCACCGAATCATCTTCCAGAATGGTGCGTAGGGAAAATAGCGGAATGCAATGCCAGTCCCATCTACTCTGACGGTCATGTGTGTCAGCAGCAATACCAGCATAATAGCTGCGAGCAGACCTATCAGAAACATCCCCTGCCACAAGGAATCTGGGCTGGATCGTACTTCTTCTGCTACCGCGTAGATACACAGTGCCAACGCCAAAGACACCAGCCCTACGCCCGTCCAGCGTATACCCGAAGGGATGTATTGTGTCTCGGAAAACATGCTGGAAAGTGATGTAGCTTCACTCAAGTTATGAAACACACGGCTCAGACCTTTCTTCTGACATTGTTATTCTGGCTGCCTGCTTCCGCATCGGCTCAGGAATCCTTTCTGTCTCAACAGCTTCGCTATTCCCGTGTGCGTACCGCAGAAAAGGTAGCTGGGCCTGCCATGCGCCAACTCCTGCAACAAACGGGGTTGGCGCAGACCAGCCTCCGACTATATATCCGTGCATTCAAGGAAGAGGAAAAACTGGAGGTGTGGGGCGCCTCGGCGGGCAAAGGCTATGTACTGCTCAAAACCTTTGACTTCTGTGCCTCCAGCGGCTCACTCGGCCCTAAGGTCGAGTCTGGCGACGGACAAATACCCGAGGGCTGCTATGTCATAGACCGGTTCAACCCCAACAGCAACTTTCTCCTGTCGCTTGGAGTCAGTTATCCCAACGCTGTGGACCGTGCGCGCTCCGGCAGCAAACCTACCGGGGGCGACATCTTCCTGCACGGCAACTGCGTCACCATTGGCTGCATTCCCATCACCGACGAAGGCATCCAGCAGTTGTATCTACTGGCCATCTGGGCCCGCAATGCCGGGCAGAAATCCCTGCCCGTACACATATTCCCCGCAAGGCTTTCTCCCGCCAAGCTGGCGCAACTCACTGCCCAGTCCCCCGAATGGAAAACCCTCTGGAGCCAGCTGGCCCGGGTGTATCTGGCTTTTGAGAGCAGCCATGCTACCGTGCCTGCCGTATCTGTCAGCGCCCAAAAGGGTTACACGTTGACAAATTGACCCGCCCCGGCACTCAAAAGGAACCTCATGCGTTGTGTGCGGTAAGTTTCAGTTTTCATAGATTTGCCCCGCAGCCTGGCAACAGGCCGGTTATCACAACAGTTTCCCTTTATGGCTGAGCAACTCGTACCTATTACCGTAGCCCGCGGCGACGGCATTGGCCCTGAAATCATGGACGCCACGCTGCGTATCATTCAGGCCGCTGGTGCCCGCATCCAGATCGAAGAGATCGAAATTGGCGAGAAAGTATACCTCTCTGGCGAATCCGCCGGTATCTCCGACTCGTCGTGGGAATCTCTCCGCCGCACCAAGGTATTCCTGAAGGCCCCCATCACTACCCCACAGGGCGGTGGCTTCAAGAGCCTCAACGTAACCACCCGCAAGGCGCTCGGCCTCTACGCCAACATCCGCCCCTGCGTTGCTTACGCCCCTTTCGTTGACACCAAGTTCCCCAACATGGATGTCATCATCGTGCGTGAGAACGAGGAAGACCTCTACGCCGGTATCGAGCACCGTCAGTCCGACGAAGTATACCAGTGTCTGAAGCTTATCTCACGCCCCGGTTGTGAGCGCATCATCCGCTACGCCTTCGACTACGCCCGTCAGTATGGCCGCAAGAAGGTAACCTGCTTCTCGAAAGACAACATCATGAAGATGACCGACGGTCTCTTTCACAAGGTGTTTGACGAAGTAGGCGCTGAATACCCCGAGATTGAGAAGGAGCATTGGATCATCGACATCGGCGCTGCCAAGCTCGCTGACTCCCCCGAGACCTTCGACGTCATCGTGACCCTGAACCTCTACGGCGATATCATCTCCGACATCGCTGCCCAGATTGCAGGTTCCGTTGGTCTGGCTGGCTCCGCCAACATCGGTACCGAGTGTGCCATGTTCGAGGCCATCCACGGCTCGGCGCCCCGACGCGCTGGCCAGAATATGGCTAACCCCTCCGGTCTGCTTCATGGTGCCATCCAGATGCTCGTCCACATCAACCAGCCCGACGTAGCAGAGAAAGTACACAACGCATGGCTCAAGACCGTAGAAGACGGCTATCACACCTACGACATCTTCAAAGAAGGCGTCAGCAAGGAGAAAGTAGGCACCAAGGAGTTCGCCGACGCCGTCATCGCGCGCATGGGCCAGAAGCCTTCTACCCTCAAAGCTGTCAGCTACGCCAACGCCAAGCAGCCCGTTAAGACCTACGAATACAAGCGCAAGCCCGCGGCCAAGAAGGACCTCCTGGGCGTTGACGTTTTCGTACACTGGGGTGGCACCAACGTAAACGAACTGGCCGACAAACTGAAGTCGCTCGGCAACACCGACAAGTTCGAACTCAAGATGATTTCGAACCGCGGTACCAAGGTGTGGCCCGATGGCATGCCCGAAACCTTCCTTACCGACCACTGGCGTTGCCGCTTCAAGCGCCCCGACTTTGTGTCGTCTGTAGACAACCATGAAATCGTTGAGCTGCTGAAGAAGGTAGCTGACGCTGGCGTAGACTTCATCAAAACCGAGAACCTCTACACCTTCGACGGCGAGTACGGCTTCACCAAGGCCCAGAGCGAATAACCTTCGCCCTCGATACAAAAGCAAAAGCCCGCTTTGCAGCGGGCTTTTCTGTTTCGTGAAAGGAGTGAGAGCCCCTGTCAGTTGGCGAACTCTGAGTAGAACTTGGCCCGCACCAGGTGAATTTCTTCCAGTGTGAAGTCGGCGCCCATTTCTTTGTGCGCCTGCTCTATGTCGTCGGTGGGCGCGCTGCGGAAATAGTCTATCAGTTCGTCCTGCTTGTCCTGGTCCACTACCTGCCGGATGTAGTAGTCAATGTTCAGGCGCGAGCCACTGTGCACAATCTGGCCTATCAGGTCCAGCAGGGCTTCGTAGCTCATGCCCTTGGCTTCGGCTATTTCATCCAGTGGCGTCTTGCGGTCTATCTGCTGAATCACGTAGAGCTTGTCGGCGCTGTTCTTGCCCTGGGTCTTCACTACAAAGTCCTCGGGCCGCTGTATGCCGTTTTCCTCTACGTAGGTCTTGATCAGTTCGATGAATGGCCCTGCATAGCGTTGTGCCTTTCCCTGCCCCACACCGTGCAGGTTCTCAAACTCCTGCCGCGTAATCGGGTATTTCACCGCCATTTCTTCCAGGCTTTGCTCCTGGAAAATGACGTAAGGCGGCAGCTTGTGCTTATCGGCCACCTTCTTGCGCAGGGCCATCAGCTGGTCAAACAGCACTTCGTCGTAGGCCTTGGCCTTCTCTATCTGTGGCTGGGCAGCTTCGCGCTCGGCGCGTGTAGCCGGGTCTATGTAACGAATCAGATCCAGCGATGTCGGGTTCTTCAGCCAGGCAGCCCCTTTGTCCGACAGCTTGATAACTCCGTAGTCATCAATGTCCTTGATCAGATAATCGCGCACCAGCAGCTGCGTGAAATAGCTCTTCCACGCTTTCTCCTCATGCTGTACGCCAAGGCCGTGCACCGACAGCTGTTCGTGCCCCTGTGACTTGATGGCTTCCGACTGTGAGCCTCGCAGAATACCAATCAGGTGGTTCATCCCGTAGCGGCCGTCGGTCAGTCGGGCCGTCTCCAGCATCTGGCGCACCTCTTCGGTTGCTTCAAATGTCTCTTTCGGGTGGCGGCAGTTGTCGCACATGCCACCACAGTCTTTTGTACTGAACTGCTCGCCGAAGTAGTGCAGCAGCTGCTTGCGCCTGCACATACCGCTCTCGCAGAAGGCCGCCATTTCGTACAGCAGGTGCTTGCCCGCCTCGCGTTCCGACACCGGCTTGTCCTTCATGAACTTCTCCAGCTTCACGATGTCGTTGAACTCGTAGAACAGCACGCAATTGCCTTCCAGCCCATCCCGGCCGCCACGGCCAGTTTCCTGATAATAGCTCTCGATACTCTTCGGCACGTCGTAGTGTATGACAAACCGTACATCCGGCTTGTCAATCCCCATCCCGAAGGCAATCGTCGCTACCACCACCTGCACGTCTTCCGACAGGAACATGTCCTGGTGGCGGTTCCGCGTTTCGGCGTCCAGCCCCGCATGGTATGGCACCGACACGATGCCGTTCATGTTCAGCACCTGCGCCATTTCTTCCACCTTCCGGCGCGAGAGACAGTACAGAATGCCCGACTTGCCCTTGTGGCCTTTGATATACTTCACAATGTCCTGCACTGGGTTCACCTTCGGGCGAATCTCATAGTACAGGTTCGTACGGTTGAAGCTGGAAAGGAAAATCTCAGCGGCTTCTATGTGCAGGTTGTGCTGGATGTCCAGCCGCACTTTGGGCGTTGCCGTGGCTGTCAGCGCCACAATGGGCACGTCCATCTGCTGGGCCAGCATCGGCCTGATGCGACGGTACTCCGGCCGGAAGTCGTGCCCCCATTCCGAGATACAGTGGGCCTCATCCACTGCGCAGAACGAGATTTTTGCCTGCCGCAGAAACTCAAGAAACTCATCGCGCACCAGTGTCTCCGGTGCCACATACAGCAGTTTGATTTCGCCGGTCAGCGTCTTGCGCTTCACCGCTTCATACTCCTGCTTCGACATCGAGCTGTTCAGGTAGCCCGCTTCAATGCCCAGGCTTTGCATCTGGTCTACCTGGTTCTTCATCAGGGCAATCAATGGTGAAACCACCAGCGCCGTGCCTTCGCACATCACTGCTGGCAGTTGATAGCACAGGCTTTTGCCCGCACCCGTCGGCATGATGACAAATGCATCGCGCCCCGACAGGATGTGCTGGATGATTTCTTCCTGCTGCCCACGGAACTGGTCGTACCCGAAATAGCGCTTGAGGGCGGCACGCAATTCTTCCTGCGTAAACAAGCCCAAGGGCTGGCGGCGCCGTTCGGTCTGCACGTCTGTATGCATCAACAGTATAAAAGCGACTTAGCGTAAAGAGAGAGTAGCAGTGTTCCGATAGGCAGAATGGGGGCTTGAACGCGTATCTTTGTGTAAAGTTAACAAACTAGACACTGTGCAGCACACCGCAGCGACGATTCCCCAAATAGCACGCGAAGTGCTTGAACAGGAGGCTGTTGCCATTCAGAAAATCGCCGAGCGGATGGCCGCTCCTGGGGCCGAACAGGCCGCAATGACCAAAGCGGTGGAGCTTATGTATGCCTGCACGGGCCGTGTGGTCATCTCAGGCCTCGGCAAAAGTGGCCTCATCGCGCAGAAGATTGTCGCTACCCTTAACAGCACCGGCACGCCCGCCCTTTATATGCACGCAGCCGACGCCCTGCATGGCGACCTCGGCATGGTGCAGGCCGGCGACGTCGCCATCCTCATCAGCAAGAGTGGCGACACCGCCGAACTCAAGCAACTGGTGCCCCTGCTTTCACGCATTCCGGTGCCTATCATTGCGCTTACGGGCAACCCTCGTTCCTACCTCGCCACCCACGCTGAAGCCTCGCTCGATGGCTATGTGGCAGAGGAAGCCTGCCCAAACAACCTGGCCCCAACCACCAGCACTACCGCCCACCTCGCCATTGGTGACGCACTCGCTGTTTGCCTCATGCGGCTCCGCGACTTCCGCGACCACGACTTCGCCCGCTACCACCCCGGCGGCAGCCTCGGCAAACGCCTCTACCTCCGCGTACGAGACCTCGCCCAAGGCCCAGCCCCTGCTGTCAATGCCACCGCGTCCGTCCGCGATGTTATCGTTACCATGACCAATGGCCGCCAGGGTGCGGCAGTCGTCCTGGACGACACCGGCAGCCTGCTCGGCATTGTCACCGATGGCGACCTCCGCCGCATGCTCCAGCGCGAAGCTGCCTTCGACAGTCTTACCGCTGCCAACATCATGACCCGCAACCCCAAAACCATTGCGGCAGAAGTCATGGCCATCGACGCATTGCAGCAGATGGAGAATTTCAGTATTTCGCAGCTCGTTGTCGTAGACGATGGCAAACCGGTGGCACTGCTCCACCTGCACGACCTCCTCCGCGAAGGCATCTGAACCGCTGGCACATGCAAACTCAAGACCTCTCCAACGCCCACATAGTCATTATGGCGGGCGGCATTGGCAGCCGTTTCTGGCCTAAGAGCCGTACGGCATTGCCCAAGCAGTTTCTGGATCTCCTCGGCACCGGACAATCCCTGTTGCAGGATACCTACAACCGCTTCATCGAGATTCTCCCGGCCGAGCGCATCTTCGTCGTCACTAACCAGCAGTATGTAACAAAGGTGCAGGAGCAGCTGCCCGACCTGCCCCCTGCCAACATCCTGCCCGAGCCTACTGGCCGCAACACCGCCCCCTGCATCGCCTTTGCCACCGAGCACATCGCCCGCCGCAATCCCAAGGCCACCATCGTTGCCAGCCCGGCCGACCACCTTATCCTCAACACCCACAGCTTCCTGCGCGACATACAGACGGCTCTGGACGTAGCAGCACGCGAGGCCGTTATCGTTACCCTGGGCATACACCCCACACGCCCAGACACCGGCTACGGCTACATTCAGTTGGTGGAAGACAAGCCCTTGCAGAAAGGGGTGTTTCCCGTAAAGACATTCACCGAGAAGCCAACGCTGGAAGTAGCTCGTATGTTCATCAAAACAGGCGAGTTTGTGTGGAACAGCGGCATCTTTGTATACGATGCCCGAACCATGCAGCAGGCATTTCAGGAGTACCTGCCCGACATGGCCGAGCTCTTCCACGAATTGCCCACTGACTTTCTGACCGAGGAAGGACGAGCAAAGCTGGCCGACATCTACGCCCGCAGCAAGAACATCAGCATCGACTTCGGTGTCATGGAAAAAGCCCCCAATACGTGCGTCATCCGCTCGCGCTTCGGCTGGAGCGACCTCGGCACATGGGCTTCCCTCCACAAACAGCTCCCCCACGACAGCCACAACAATGCAGTCGTGGGAAAAGCCATACTCCATGCTTCAAAGGGCAACATCGTACACATGGCCGATGGTAAAATGGCTATCCTGAAAGGTATCAACAACCTGATTGTCGTTGATGCTGGCGATGTATTGTTGCTGTGCAAGCGCAATGACGAACAGAGCATCCGTGAAATTCTTGCCGACCTGAAAGGTCGTCCTGAAGGTGACGGATTGGTGTAACGCCCCTTCGCACACACGATTCCTTGGCTTTCAGCCGCTTGCAACAGCCCGCAACAGATTAAACTGCTTTTACAGGCAACCAAAGGTTATCCACATGCCCAAAGCATGCAAGTCGGATAAATAGCGCAAACCCAGTTGCCTTCGGGTATACAAAAAGAGGGTAAGCCTGTTATTTTTGTTAAGAGGCTCTCCTGAACAAACATGCAAATGCCGGGCTTGGAAGACAACCAGAAGCTGATGCGGTTCGACGCACACCTGGCCCGTGTGCAGCAGGAGGCTTCGCGTGGCAGCGTCATAGACCTCAAGGAGTTGCGTTGCCCCTGTTGTCACTTCCCTACCCTCGATTCCCGCAACCAGAGCGAAATCTGTTTTCTCTGCGGCTGGGAAGACGATGGTCAGGACGACCCCCGTGCCGACGAAATCTGGGGGGATCCCAACAAGGATTACAGCCTAACCGAAGCCCGCCGCAACTTCGCCGACTATCGCACCATGTACCGGCCCGACGATGCCGAAATGTTCCGTCGAACCCGTTACCGCATCAGTCGCAATGGTGGGGCGCCAGTAGACCTCATACAGATCAAAGAGCACATCATGCGGGTGTTCAATCTCCTTGAAACCTCGCCCCGCGACCAGCACCAGAGCCTCATGCTTCAGCTTAACGAGCTCATCGCTCGCTTGCACGGCTAACCTCCTCGTCTGTTATGTTTGCAGTGTGAAACGCCTGCTGGAAGCGCTGAATCAGCGCCTTGACCTCCGTATTGCCCTGGCCGCCGCCCTTGCCGGGCCTCTCGCTGCTGGCTGGCTCCTGCGTCAGGCAGGCCGAATGAACGGTGAAGCCACCGCTAACCGTCGCATCGGCGCTCTCCTCCTAATCGCAGCACTTTACACCCTGCTGGCACGCCTTCTCCTCTTTCCCACAGGCTGGTTCGACAGTCAGGGCGTCCTCCTTATGCTTGGCTTCGGCATCGTAGCGGGGCTGTATGCCCGCCGGCTGTTCTCCCCAGCTCAGCTGCTGCCTGCCACCCGCGACCCCTGGCATCTGCTCACCGTCTGTGCAATTGCCAGTGGGCTCAATGCCATTGGCCTCATGCTCTGCTCGGCCGCCATCTACTACGTAGACATGGCCCTGCTGAAACTCCGCTGATTGCCCCTGCTACAGTGAACCAACTCACCCGCCGCTGGCGTTGCCGCCAGTATGGTGTACGATGCCATTGTTATCGGTAGCGGAATTGGGGGCCTGTCCGCAGCTGCCGTGTTGGCAAAAGCAGGCCGCAGTGTATTGATACTCGAAGCCAACTACCTTCCTGGCGGTTGCTGCAGCAGCTATTGGCGCAAGGGATGGGTGTTCGAGACGGGCGCTACCACCCTCATGGGCCTCGACCCCGGCCAACCCCTTGACCTGCTGGCCAACCGCCTCAGCCCTCAGTTCCGTCAGGAGCTCGAAGATTATCTCATCACGCTCAACCCCGCCATGGCCGTCTGGCTCGACGGCCATGTACTCCTCCGCTATCAGGACCACGAGCAGTGGGTGCAGGAAGCCATTCGCGTCTTTGGTAACGCCCATGCCCAACGCCAGTTCTGGACACTCGCCCGCAAGCTGTCAGACTTCGTCTGGAAGGTCAGTAGCCGCAACCTCCGCTTCCCGCCAACCTCTCTCGCCGACGTCCTGCAACTGGCCCTCCGCAACAGCCCTGCCGATTTCCCAAAGCTCCGTTACGCATTCCAGACTGTGGCGCAGGTACTCCGTCGGCTCGGCCTCGACAAAGACGAACGCTTCTGCCGCTTCCTCAACGAACAGTTGATGATTACCGCCCAGAACACGTTCGACCGCGTCCCCATGCTCTTTGCCGCTCCAGCCCTCTGCTACACCAACTACCGCAACTTCAACCCCGTAGGCGGCATGATTCAACTGCCCTGGCTCCTCCTCCGCGAAATCGGCCGATACCGGGGCGATGTCCGCCTCCGCGCACGCGTTACCTCCGTGGAGCCAACCGCCAACGGCTACACCGTAACCGACCAGAAAGGCCGACAGTGGCAGGCACGACAGATACTCAGCAATCTGCCCATCTGGAACCTGCCGGAAATCACCAGAGGCAAACTCCAGCAACAGTTCCAGCAGCAGGCCCAGCCCCTCGACTCCTACTGGAGCGCCTTCACCATGGGCGTCGTCGTCAAGGATGTCTTCCCCTCCGACTTTCCCCTGCACCACCAGCTGCACATGCCGGCTGGCGAAACACTGGGCGAACTGGGCTCACATTCCATCTTCATCTCCTTCTCGGCCAAGGGCGACACCAACCGCGCGCCAGCAGGACAACGGGTTCTGGCAATCAGTACACACGCCCAGAAGCCCGGCAACTGGTTCCAGAAAGGCGACCAGTACTACCCCGACAAAGAGAAAGTAACAGAAGCCATTCTCAACCTGCTGTTCAGCACCTGGAACAACCTCAAGCCCGATCATGTGCTCTACCGCACCGAGAGCACACCCGTCAGCTGGCAGCAGTGGACGCTCCGTCATGAGGGTACCGTGGGTGGCTTGCCGCAAGACATCCGGCGGCCCCTCTATCGTTGGCTGGGCGCAACCAGCAGTAGCCAACCCGGCTTTTTCCTTTGTGGCGATACCGTGTATCCCGGCCAGGGTGTTCCAGGCGTGGCGCTCGGTGGTATTATTGCCGCAGATCGCATGCTGGCTCATTGAAATTTTTCTGTGGCACGTGCAACCCTTCCGACAGTGTGACGTCCTTAAAGGCATCACTCAACGCTCAATTCTTGTACGTCATGAACCTCTTCCGTACCCTCCTGGCTGGTGCCGCCAGTGTCATGCTGGTAGCTGGCGCTGCCTATGCCCAGAAAATTGAGACCCGCAATCCTGGCACTTTCGATGCGGTGCGGGTAGAAGGCCCCTTTGAGGCTACCCTGCGCCACGGCGACGCCTACTCAGTGGAAATCGATGCCCCTAGCGATATGCTGGCCGACATCCGAACCGAAGTAAGCGGTGGCCGCCTCACCATCCGCATCAAAGACGGCGAGTGGAACTGGCGCCGTTATCGCGACCAGAATCTCCGTGTCCGCATTACCATGCCCAGTTTCTCTTCTATCGATCTGGCAGGATCGGGCGACGTAGTCTCCAGCGAAGTGTGGAAAGGCGATCGCCTGAAACTGGGCGTCAGTGGCAGTGGCTCCATTCGTCTGCAGGTTGAAGCCGACCAACTGACTTCTGCCATCGCCGGCTCTGGCAACATCTCCGTTAACGGCTCCAGCAATTGGCACAAGGTCTCTATCGCTGGATCTGGCGATGTGCAGGCAGCCGATCTACAAGCCAAAGAAGTGGAAGTCAGCATCGCAGGCTCAGGCGACGCCGACGTATGGGCAAGTGAAAGCATCAAAGCCAGCATCGCTGGTTCGGGCGACGTCCGCTACAAAGGCAAGCCTTCCAAAGTGAATGTCAGTTCGGCTGGTTCTGGCACTATTCACAGTTACTGATTTCGTCTCTTCTCTTTCCGATACTCCCTGCTATGAAAACACTGCACGCACTCGCACTTGGCGCATTGCTGCTCAGCCCCGGCTTACAGGGATGCAACAAATTGCGTCACACGTTCCAGGGCGAAGTCAAGCACGAAGTCCGTGCTGTCAGTGCATTCTCCCGCATTTTCGTCAGCAGTGCTTTTAATGTAGTGCTGGTGAAAGGGACGGCCGCCGCCATCGACATCGATGCCCCTGCCGATGCACTTGAGTATATCGAAACCGAAGTACGTGGCAGCGAGCTCCGGGTTCGCATGAAACCCAGCCTCTCGCTCTCCTTCTCTGAAACGCCTACCATTCGTATCACCTACACTTCAGATATCGAACTGTTAGATGTAGAAGGTGCGGTAGAACTGCGGGCCGAGCAGCCGCTTTCAGGCAAACAGCTGGAAATACGTGCGTCGGGAGCCAGCCACCTAAACCTCGCTGTCAATGTCGAACACCTCGCTGTAGATCTCAGCGGAGCCACAGAGGCCAACTTCTCCGGCAGAGCAATCTCCTGCGAAACCGAGGCCTCCGGCGCCAGCGAAATCCGGGCCTTTGACCTCGACGTCGATTCACTTGACCTCGACATCTCCGGTGCAGCAGATGTACACATCAAGGTCAACAAAGACCTGAAAGCCGAAGTATCCGGCGGGGCAAGCCTTCAATACAAAGGCTCGCCAATGCTCTCCAACATAGAGGCATCAGGGGCTGGGTCCATCTCAAAAGTCGGCTGACCTACACTGCCCACATATCAGTTGAAATCTATCGCATTGTGTGCGAAAGGCTTCCTTCGGGAAGCCTTTTTTTATGATCCACCGGAACCTTTACATCGTATCTGCGGTCTCTCACCCATTATCCCCACTCCTATGCAACGCCTTGTCCTCGCATTGCTGGCTTTCTGCATACTTGCACTCCCTGTCCCGCTGCTGGCACAGCGTACCGGCACCCTCCAAGGCCGTATTTACGATGCCATTACCCAAGAGCCATTGGCCGGTGCCGTGCTCAAGGTAGACAGCACCTCACTGGGCACGCTGGCCGACAGCCTCGGACGCTTCACCCTCCGCGACATTCCCCGTGGCATCAGAACCCTTCGTGCCACTTACACAGGCTACCGCGAAGCGGTGAAGTTTGAGGTCCGCATCGAAAGTGGTGTAACCGAACTCGACTTCGCCCTTGAGCCTTCTGAGGCTCAGTTGGGCGAAGTGGTCATTACCTCCAGCGCTTTCGCCAAAACCTCTCAGAACATTATCAGCCTGAAGAGCATCGGCGCCGAACAGATTCGCAGTAACCCGGGTGGCAACTTCGATATCTCCAAAGTGGTCCAGAGCCTGCCCGGTGTCACTGGCTCCGTAGGCTTCCGCAACGACCTCATTGTACGTGGCGGCGCGCCCAACGAGAACGTCTTCTATCTCGACGGCATCGAAATCCCCAACATCAACCACTTTGCCACCCAGGGTAGTGGTGGTGGCCCTGTCGGCATTCTCAACAGCGCCTTCATCCAGAACGTCACATTCCAGTCCAGCGCCTTTGGGGCACAGTACGACAACGCCCTCAGTTCAGTTCTCGACTTCGAGATGATCTCCGGCAACCGCGAGCGCTTCCAGGTACAGACCATCATCAGCGCCACCGAGGCCGGCGTAACCTTCGACACCCCCATGGATCGTCAGGGCAAAGTCACCGCCCTCTTCTCCGTACGCCGCAGCTATCTGCAACTCCTGTTCAAGCAGATCGGCCTGCCCTTCCTGCCCGATTACTGGGACTTTCAGGGCAAAATCAACTGGCAGATCAGCCCCCGCACCACCCTCTCCTATGTAGGTGTAGGCGCCATCGACCGCCTTTCGCTCAACACCTCCGGCGACCTCAAGCCCGAGCAGCGCGACGTCCTCGACCGCATTCCCGTCAACAACCAGGACAGCTACACCCACGGCGTTGTGCTCAAGCACCTTACCCAACGGGGCTTTTTCACCATTGCCCTCAGCCGAAATGAACTCCGCAACCGCGCCTTCAAGTACGAAGGCAACAACACCGCTGGCACGCTGGTACAGGACTACAACAGCGTGGAAGCGGAAAACAAACTGCGGCTTAACGTCGTTAGCCGCCTCGGCGACTGGCGTCTGAATTATGGCGCCGTGCTCCAGTACGTCACCTTCCAGAGCAGCACCTACAACCTCCGTGGCCCCGGCGACACCGTACGGGCCTCGGGCAACATCGGCTTCTGGCGCTATGGTGTCCACGGCAGCCTCTCCCGCACCTTCCTCGCCAACCGCCTCACCGCCAACTTCGGTGTCCGGGCCGACTTTAACACCTTCACCGACAAGGGCCAGCAACCCCTCGAAGCCCTCAGCCCGCGTCTCTCGCTCAGTTACGCCCTCAGCCCCGACTGGAGCCTCAACGCCAGCATTGGTCGCTACTACAAGCTGCCCGCCTACACTCTGCTTGGTTTCTCGCAGCAGGGCGTCAATGCCAACAGCAGCAGCCGCTACATTCAGAGTGATCACTACGTGTTGGGCCTCGAATACCGCCCCAACAGTAGCAGCATCATTGCCATCGAAGGCTTTTGGAAACAATACGACCGCTACCCCGTCAGCCTGAAAGACGGCATCAGCCTGGCCAACACCGGTGGTGGCTTTGGTGTCTATGGCAATGAAGCCGTGGCCAGCACAGGCCGTGGGCGTTCTTACGGCGTGGAAATGTATGCCCAGAAACGCCTCACCAAATCGCTCTACGGTATTGCCTCCTACACCCTCTACTGGAGCCAGTTCAGCGGTGCCAACGGCGAATATATCCGCTCGGCCTGGGATTACCGTAACCTCGTCAGCCTCACAGGTGGCTGGCTCTTCGGCAAAGACCAGCGGTGGGAAATCTCAGGCAAATGGCGACTCCTCGGTGGTGCCCCCTACACTCCCTGGCGACTGGATCAGGACGCGGCCAACTTCTACGCAGTACGCGGCCAGGGCCTCCCAGACTTCTCCCGCCTCAACACCGAGCAGACCTCCTCGTTCTCGCAGGTGGACATGCGCATCGAGCGCCGCTGGTTCTTCAGCAAATGGAGCCTCTCCGTCTTCATCGACGTACAGAATGTGCTGAACACCCGCAATGCGGCGCCTCCAAACTTTGCCCTCCAACGCACACCCGATGGCACCGACTATGCCCTCGATGGTTCCGGCAACTACATTCCTCTCCTTGTAGAAAACGACCAGACCGCACTCCTGCCTTCTTTTGGCATTCGGGCGCGCTTCTAGTACTGCCCAAACCAATCCAGCACCTGCCGGGTACAGCTGCGCCAGAAAAGCCAGTCGTGCCCGGCAGTTTCGTTCAGGCGCAGTTCCACTTTCACCCCCGGCACCAGTTTTCGGCTCGCATCATGCATTCGCTGGCTGTGCTGCCAGGGTACCACCTTATCGGCTTTGCCGTGCAGCAGCAGTAACGGCATCTCCAGCCGCGCCGCGTTCATCGCCGGATTGTCTTCACCGCGCCAGCGCCCTGGGAAACGCTCCAAGGTACCATAGGTATTCACCATCAGGGCGTCAGTGGGTTGCAGCGTCTGGTCAAAGTCGCCACTCAGCGCAACGCCCGCCTTGAAGAGCTTTCCTGTCCGCTCTGCCACAAGTGCAACACCACGCCCTCCCGTACTCAGCCCCAGCAGGTAATTCTTGCTGCCGGGCAGTAGCAGCCGCAGCCGTTGTTGCAGCGCTGGTATCAGAGTGTCCGTAACCCAGGTTAGCGTCAGCCGCGCGCGATAGTCGGCCCGTGTTTCGGGGAAATAGCCGCTTGCATAAACACTCTTGCCCATTTCAGGCAGCACCAGCGTGTAGCCCAGTCGGGCTGCGGTGTCGCATAACGGCGTCTCTTTGCACCACAGGTCGCGGTGAAAATCCCAGCCCGGCAGCACCAGAATTGCACCTTTGCTCGCGCCATAAGGAATCTGTACCCGCACAGGCGTGCGCCCCACCAGCAGGGTGGTATCAGTCACCTGCGCCTGCACTTGTCCACTCAGCAGCAACAGGGCCGTTATCCATTTCAGCATCCTCAATAATACACATCCCGCACGATGCGGAAGGTCTCGCAGTGCGCATTCACAATGTCGGCCAGGCGGGGCGAGTATCCACCGCCCATGCAGGCTACAAGCGGCAACCCTCGTCGCTGGCTTTCCTGCATCACAAACAGGTCGCGCTGACGTACGCCTTCAGCCGTCAGGGCCAGATGTCCAAGCTTGTCGGTTGCAAGCACATCCACCCCCGACAGGTAAAAGACAAAGTCGGGCTGATGCTTCTGAAACAGCCTCGGCAGTGCATCGTACAGCAGGTTCAGATAGGCATCGTCGGTGGTGCCAGTGGGTAGAGGGATATCCAGATCCGAGGCCTCCTTGTGATACGGATAGTTCGCCGCCCCGTGCATCGAGAAGGTGAATACCCGTGGTTCCTGCGCAAACAGGCAGGCAGTGCCGTTGCCTTGATGCACGTCCAGATCCACTATCAGAATGCGGCGGGCCTGCGCTGTATCCAGCAGCCAATTGGCTGCTATGGCCTGGTCGTTCAGCAGGCAAAATCCCTCACCGCGGTCCCAGTAGGCATGGTGTGTGCCGCCAGCAACATTGAGGGCCGCACCATGTGCCAGCGCATAGGCGGCACAGTCCACCGTCCCTTGGGCTATCACTATCTCGCGGTGCACCAGCTCGGGGCTCAGCGGAAACCCTGTCCTGCGTATGGCACGGGCATCCAGCGTCTGGTTCTTCAGCTGGTGCCAGTAGTCAACGCTGTGGGTGCGTACAATCCACGGCTCGGCCAGCGGTGCGGGCGAATGAAAATCAGCCGCCGTAGCGATACCTTGATGCTGCAGCTGTTGCGGTATCAGCTCATACTTCGCCATCGGAAACCGGTGTCCCTCGGGCAGCGGATGGGCATAACACTCCGACCAGGCGATACGCATACGTTACCCGACAACCGCTTTTCCCGCAAAGGGGTTCAAAACAGTTACCACGGCCGGGAGTCCCACATTGCCCCCTCAGAAACGCCATACTGCCCGAATTGCAGGCGCCAGACCATACTGCTCAACAAAGCCACAGCCCAACTGGCCAGCACCAGCACCAAGTCCAGCCGAACCCAACGCAGCTGCTTGTGAAGCAGTACAGCAGACGCCGCCGATGCATGGCGCAGATACGAAACAGCGCCCATCAGCACCCACACACCACACGCCACCATCAGCAGCAGCGACAAAAGATGCAGCAGGGGCGCCCAGAGGTACTCAATGCTGGGCATGGCAATGTCAACCGGGGCAAACATTTGACGCACGTAATAGCTGATGACCCAAAGCTGCTTCAGCACCTCAAAGCCCGCCATCAGCACCACAACAACTGCAATCACCCTGCCCAGCTGCCATAACTGTGCGGTATCTGTCTGTGGACTCTCATGCATAGCGCTCATCCTCCGTGTGGCATGGATGCCATCATCTGCCCAACCATTGTGAGAAAGAAGATGAAAATCACTGCCATGGACACCATCAGCGTAATTACCAGATACCGCAGGTAACCGAAGTACTGACTCGTGGCACGTATCATACTGTTCAGGTCGCTGGCGCGGCCATCTCCTAGAAAGTTTACTGCGGCTTTCTGCCCAGCACGAGCCTTTGTCCCGGCCAGTATCAGAATCACTCCAATCGCTATACCCACCACGGAGAACATCATGTACAGCTTGCTGATCATCCCTAGGTCGGGCATATTGGAAGGCGTCTGCGCTGCCCTGCTGCCAATCTGCGTAATGGCAAGTGAAGCAACGAACGCGAATACGCCAAACAGGCACACGAGTCCTCCTATCAGCATTTGCGCAAGACCTGTAAACTCAAGCCCACCGCCTAGAGTTCTAATCGCCTCTTTATCAACACCATTTGTGTGACTGCCCGCTTCCATGTTTTCCATTGTCCAGAAAGATTGTGCCCCAATATCTCACTTGACACCCACTCCCACAATCGCATTTCGGGGCACGAGAGCTGCCGTTTTACCTGTCTTTTGCCTCACTTCGATGTAATCGCATGTAAAACAGCCTGTCGCAGGCTAACTTGCATGCACACTCACTTTACACTCATGCTCACTTTTGTCCAACATTTCCAACAGCAGGCTGAGCGCTATCACGACGCCCAACAGCAGGCTGCCGCTTTTCTGTCTCTTTCTTCCAACCAACTCAACTGGAAGCCCAGCCCCACTTCCTGGAGCATTCTCGAGTGCCTGCACCACATCATCGTCACCGACACCTACTATCACCCCACCTTATCTGCAATCGCCAATACCCTCCCCGATTGGCCTGCTGCGGCCAACTCTCCCTACGAGCCCAACTGGCTGGCTCGTTTCTTCGCCAATGGCGTCAGCCCAAATGGCAAAATCAAAATGAAGGGCCCCAGGCAGTTTGCGCCCGTCTGCGGCAACCATTCCCCTCAGTTGGTGCAGCAGTTTCAGCAGCATTGTGCCCAGATGGCTAACCTGTGCCAGGGTTTTGTAGGAAAAGCTGTCAAGGGCGTGCGCTACCGCTCTGTCGCCTCACCACTCATCCGAATTGGTGTGGCAAACGGCGTAGAGGTCCAGGCTCTGCATACCCAGCGCCACTTGCTGCAGGCGCAGCGCCTCACCCAGCACCCCGACTTCCCACGCAGTTGACGCCAAACTATTTTCTCTTTTGACGGCAAACTAGTCCGCCCTTTCTTGCGTTATTGCCTTGCTATGGCAACGCCTTCCGGCCTTCCCGAAACCCTCGCTCCTGCTGCCGCTTCTGCCGAACCCGATGCTCTCGAAATCATCGGCGCCCGCGAGCACAACCTCAAGGACCTCCACCTTACCCTGCCACGCAATCAGCTTGTGGTGATAACCGGGGTATCGGGCAGTGGCAAGTCGTCGTTGGCCTTCGACACCCTGTATGCCGAAGGGCAGCGCCGCTACCTCGAAACCTTCTCCGCCTACATCCGTCAGTTTGTTGGCGGCCTCGAGCGGCCCGATGTCGACAAGATCAACGGCCTCTCGCCCGTCATCGCCATCGACCAGAAGACCACCAGCCGCAACCCGCGCAGCACCGTCGGCACCATCACCGAGATTTACGACTTCCTCCGTCTTCTCTATGCCCGGGCCTCCGAAGCCTACAGCTACGCCACCGGCGTGAAGATGGAAAAGCTCTCCGACGACGAAATCCTGCGCCGCATCCGTGATAAGTTCGCAGGCCGCCAGATTGCCCTGCTGGCACCCGTGGTCAAAGGCCGCAAAGGACACTACCGCGAAGACCTCGAGAAAATCCGCAAGCAGGGCTACACCCGTGCACGCATCGACGGCGATATCGTAGAACTGGAGCCCAAGATGAGCCTCGACCGCTACAAGGTGCACGACATCGAGGTCGTCATCGACCGCGTAGAGGTCACCGACAGCCAGCTGTCCCGCCTCACGCAGTCGCTCACCACCGCCCTCAACTACGGCAAGGGCATCGTCTACATCGGCGCCCTCCGCGACGACCGCTCTGGCCAGCTCGACGACGCCCCCACCACCTACTGCCGCAACCTCATGGACCCCGAGAGCGGCATCAGCTACGACGAGCCCCAGCCCAACTCTTTCTCCTTCAACAGCCCCTACGGTGCCTGTCCCCACTGTGGCGGCCTGGGCAAGGTCATGAACCTGGACCTCGAAGAGACCATCGCCGACGCCAGTGCCAGCCTGCTCAAAGGTGCCCTGGCTCCGCTCGAAGACTCCTACATGACCGACCTCTTCGAGGCCATCCGTGCCCTCGGCAAGGTGTACGACTTCAAGGTCAGCACTCCATGGCGCGACATCTCCGAAGAGGCGCGCAATGCCATCCTCTATGGCGACCCAGAGCTCAACCAAACCCTCATCGCCAACGCGGCGGAAGAGCTGCCCCTGTTCATCGGCGGCAAGTTCCTGGGCCTCAACAACTACCTGCGCCTTCGCTACCTCAACAGCCAGAGCGAGGCCATCCGCTCCGGTGCCGAACGCTACCTCCGCGAAGACGCCTGCCCCGAATGCCACGGTGCCCGCCTCAAGAAGGAAAGCCTCTGGTTCCGCTTTGCCGGAAAGAACATTCACGAACTGGCTGTCATGGACCTCAAAGCCCTCGACGCCTGGTTCCAGACCGTAGACAAAGACCTCTCCGACCGTCAACGCGCCATCGCCTTCGAGCTACTCAAGGAAATCCGCGCCCGCCTGCGCTTCCTCCTTGACGTCGGCCTGGACTACCTTGCCCTTGACCGCCCTGCCAAAACCCTCTCCGGTGGCGAAGCCCAGCGCATCCGCCTCGCCACGCAGATCGGCTCCCAGCTCATGGGCGTCCTCTACATCCTCGACGAACCCTCCATCGGCCTGCACCAGCGCGACAACGAGCGCCTCATCAACTCCCTCCACAAGCTCCGCGACCTCGGCAACTCCATCGTCGTGGTAGAGCACGACAAGGACATGATGCTCGCCAGCGACTACATCGTCGACATCGGCCCCGGCGCGGGTGTGCATGGCGGCAAAGTGGTAGCTCAGGGCACCCCCCAGGCGTTTCTCGAACAGCCGTCCACTACCGCCGATTTTCTCTCCGGCCGCCGCGTATTACCCATGCCTGCCGAGCGCCGCAAGCCCGACCCCAAGCGCATGCTTCGCCTCGTGGGCGCCACCGGCCACAACCTCAAGAACGTCACGATGGAAATCCCGCTGGGGGTTTTCGTCTGCGTAACAGGCGTATCTGGCAGTGGCAAGTCGTCGCTGGTGAATCAGACCCTCTACCCCCTGCTGCATCAGCACGCCTTCAACCACCGCAAGCCCGCCCTGCCACACGAAAAGCTGGAAGGCCTCGAACACCTAGACAAAGTCATCGAGATAGACCAGCGCCCCATTGGCCGCACGCCCCGCAGCAACCCTGCCACCTACACGGGTCTGTTCTCCTTCATTCGCGAACTCTACGCCGAACTGCCTGAGAGCAAAATCCGTGGCTACAAGCCCGGCCGCTTCAGCTTCAACGTCAAGGGCGGCCGCTGCGAAACCTGTAGCGGCGCAGGCGTGCAGGTAATGGAAATGAATTTCCTTCCCGACGTTCACGTCACCTGCCCCACCTGCCGCGGCAAACGCTACAACCGCGAAACCCTCGAAGTCCGCTACAAAGGCCGCAGCATCGCCGATGTGCTCAACATGACAGTAGAAGACGCAGTGGAGTTCTTCGAGGCCCATCCCCGCATCCGCCAGCGCCTTGAGGCCATGCGCGACGTCGGCCTCGGCTACATCACCGTGGGCCAGCCTGCCACTACCCTGTCCGGTGGCGAAGCCCAGCGCATGAAAATTGCCACCGAGCTCGCCAAACGCGACACTGGCCGCACCATCTACATCCTCGACGAACCCACCACCGGCCTGCACTTTCAGGACATCGAGAAGCTCCTCGGCGTACTTGATCTCCTTGTCCAGAAAGGAAATACCGTCCTCGTCATCGAGCACAACCTCGATGTCGTCCGTTTTGCCGACTGGATCGTCGACGTAGGCCCCGAAGGCGGCAGCGGCGGCGGCACCATCATCGCAGAGGGCACACCCGAGCACATAGCCCGTACCCCCAACTCGCATACCGGCCGCTTCCTCAAGCTGGAAATGGGCCTCTGAGTCCTTACATGAAGCGCTCGCCGCGCACCACTTCCACGTCCGACATATACACAATGCCGGAGAAACGCTCGAAGTAGTGCTGCTGTAGGTGCTCCAGTATCTTGTTGGCCACCTCTGGCGTCACCACCGTCACCATCCGGATGTTTTCGCCTTCCCAGGCACTGCCGCGCATGCCTTCCAGCCCTTCGCCACGCACTTTGTCTACAGTGTAGCCTTTGGCGCCCAGCTGCTTAAGGTCATTGGCCAGGCGGTCTTCCAGCGCATCCTGAAAGATGATGACCACCCGTTTCAGTTTTACAGTCTGAATCATAGCACACGATAGAGATAGGTTGCCAGCGCGTGATACAATGGTATCCCGATGGACAGATTGAACGGAAAGGTAATAGCCAGCGAAGCTGTAAGATAATAGCTGGGGCTGGCCTCTGGCAGGGCCATCCGGCATGCTGCCGGAGCAGCAATGTAACTGGCCGAAGCACACAGTGTGCCCACCACCATCGCCCCGGCAACGCTCATCCCCAGCAGGTGTGCCACCCAGATGCCCAGTATCGCATGCAGCAACGGCATCAGTATGCCAAAAGCAATCAGAAAGGGGCCTACTTTCCGCAGTTCGCCCAGCCTGCGGCCTGTCACCAGCCCCGCTTCCAGCAGGAAAAGCGTCAATACACCCCGAAAAGGCGCATCAAACAGCGGCGATACCTGCTCGTAACCCCGCTTGCCCGACACAAAACCAATGAACAGAAACCCGACCAGCAGCACCGTACTCTTTCCAGACAGCAGCTCGCGCGTCACTTCGGAGAACGGCACTGGCGTAGCCATCGGATTTTCGCGCTGCATGCCTCGGCTCGCCAGCAGCAGCGCTACCAGTATCGCCGGAAACTCCATCAGCGCCAGCAGCCCCGGCAGGTAGCCTTCCGGCTCCACGCCCATTTGCATCAGCTGCGCCGACGTCAGGCCGGGTGTAGCCGACAGCGCCTGATCGCGCAGCCCTTCCAGATACACCAGCGTCTGCGAGAAGGTCACCGCCGACACACTGCCATAGTGCGCCGCAATGGCAGCCGCATCGGCCGCCCCAAAGCCTCCTGCCTTCTTCAACAGAAAATAACTCCACACCGGTATCAGCGCGCTCAGCAGCACCGCCGCCAATGCAGGCAGCGCAAACGACTCAACCGGCGTAATCGACAGCTTGTAGCCCCCTTTCAGCCCAATCCCCACCAGTAGATAGATCGTCAGAAAGGTGTAGATAGCCTCAGGGAATTTCAGGTCGCTTCCGGCGCGTGTCGCCACGACCCCCAGCACAAACGCCAGAAGCATTGGCGACAACAGACTCGATAACAGCAGATTCCAATCCATAACAAGCGAACGCAATCGGTTGGGATGCAAATCAACACATTCCCGCCGTACCCATGCGTACCGCCGTACACCGTTTCTCCCTATTTTTGATAGTCTGGTTTCTCCCTCCTCTCCGCCCCACTCTGGATGGCTGCCTCTGCCTCGCTTGCTCTCGACCCCAACGTTCTGGCCGCCAAGGGCCTTCCGTATGACTACTGTGCCGAAATCGTGCCCCGACTGCACGACATGGGTATTACCAATTACCGGCAGTTGGCTGGCGCCGCAGCTACTCCTATGGTACTGGCGCAGATAGCCGGAAAGCTCAAGACCAAGCCCAACAACCTGCAGGCACTGGCCAAAGCGGCCAGCATGATTCTCGCTGACCTCCAGGAAACTGGTACCGTCAAGGCACCTGCGGCACCGCAGGAGGCCCCTGCGCCCAACCCCGCCGTTGCCCCTGCGCCAGAAGCCCCCAAGGCTGAAGCGCCAGAAAAGCAGCTGCCCGATACCCCAAAGCCAGCCACAACACCTACACCCGAACCCGTTGCCGCTAAAGAGTCGCAGCACGCCGCACCTGCTGCCCCGGACGAACTGGACATCGAGTTGCTGGCAGAATACGGCCTGCCCGCCGACTGGATTGCAGGCATCGTGCCCCGTCTCCGCGAGGCCGGTATCACCCGCTACGGCCAGTTGGTGGCCCTTGCCAGCAACCCCATGAAACTGGGCCAGGCCGCCGGCAAACTCAAGACAAAGCCAAACAACCTCCAGGCTCTTGGCAAGGTAGCTGCCCAGATTCTTGCCTCCCTGCAACAGGGGCAGGTACCAGCGCCCCCCACCCGCACCAAGGAAGAGCTTCCCGCCGAGTTCACCCGCGAAGCCCCTGCACCCCCGGTCCTGCTTCCGTACAGTGCCGTTTTCTCCCCCAATGTCGCACTGTCCTCAGCCGCTCCTTCCGCCATGCTGGCAGCAGCTCTGGCCGAGGCACAGTCGCTCACAACCCCTATCTCGCACATCAAGGGCAATCGCCCCAGCAAACTCCCCCTGCCCCCTGCCGGGCGGGTGGAAAACGGCATACACTGGATCGACTACCTCACGCCTGTTCGTTCGCAGGGCTCTCGGGCCACCGGAGCCATTTTTGCCCTCACTGCTGCCAACGAAATGCTCTGCCGCAGGCTGGGCAAGGAAGAATACCTCAGCGAGCAGCACCTCTTTTACGAAGCCAAGCTCCTCGACGGTGAGCCCGAATCCGTTGGCACCTCACTCAGTGCTGGCGTGTTGGCCCTGGCCCGTTTTGGCCAATGCCGCGCGGTCACCTGGCCCTATCAGCCTACCCACGGCGTGGTTCCCCTCAACACCCGCAGCGAGGCTGGCAACTTCCGCCGCAGTTTCGAGCAGGTAATGCCCGGCAACCTCGGTGCTGTCAAGGATCATCTGGAACAGGGCAATCTGGTTGCCGTTACGCTTCATCTTTTCCCCGATTGGATTCTCGGCCCCGAAGACCCCACTGGCCACCTGCTCCTGCCCGACTCTACCGTGGCACCCATCGGCAATCACTCAGTGCTCATCGTCGGCTTTCAGGAGTCAAACCAGGCCCCCGGTGGTGGCTGGTGGATCATCCGTAACAGCTGGGGCAGTGGCTGGGCCAAGGAAAATCCGCTCGGCGGTGGTTATGCCCGCATTCCGTTTGAATATCTCGTCCGTTACGGCATCGAAGCCTTTACGCTCAAATGACCGCTTCCATTCAAGAAACCGACTCACTGGCCGGCGAGGCCGTCAACCTGCCTGCCAGTGATGGTTACATCCTGGGTGGCTACCGTTTTGGCGATGTTCTCCACAGCAAAGGGGTCATCATCATTGCAGGAGGCACTGGCATCCAGCAGCGTTTCTACCGCCGCTTTGCCACATGGCTGGCCGAACAGGGCTACCTCGTTTACACCTTCGACTACCGCGGCATAGGCGACTCTCTGCGCCGCAGCATCAGAGGCTTCACCGCTTACATGCACGAATGGGGCGAGCGCGATCTCCAGGGCGTTATCAAGTACCTCGCTGCCCGCTACGACGGTCGCCCCCTCCACGTCATCGGCCACAGCGCCGGCGGTCAGTTGGTGGGCCTGGCAGAAAACATCACGCAGCTCTCCAGCATTGTCACCATTGCATCGCAGAGCGGCTTCTATGGCCATTGGCCCTTCCCCCGCAAACCTCTGATGTGGGGCCTCTGGCATGTGGCATTTCCGGCCATCACCAGTGCCATGGGCTACTTCCCCGGCAAACTCGGCCTTGGCGAAAACCTCCCGGCAGGTGTCGCGCTGGAATGGGCGCGATGGGGCCGCCACCCGCACTATCTGTTCTCCAGCAACAGGCCTTCTGTCGCCAATTACGCCCTCTTCAAAGGCCCCTTGCTGGCCGTTGGCGCCACCGATGATCTCTATGCGCCGGTCCCTGCCATGGAAGCGCTGCTCGGCCGTTACACAAACGCCCGCCGCGACCATCTTTTCTACAAGCCCGCCGACCTCAACCGCAAGCAGATAGGCCACTTCCTCTTTTTCCGTCCCGAGGTACAGGATACCATCTGGAAGCGCATCGCTGCATTCCTCGAGGTCTATAACCTCTCCGTACTACCCACCCATTGACCCACCCTGTGGGCAACTCGCTCCACAAACCAGCCCCGCGCCCTTTATCTTTGCCCCCGTGGAAGGATTCGTTGTCTCTGCCAGAAAATACCGCCCCGACACCTTCGAAACGGTCGTTGGACAGGAGCACATTACAGCCACGTTGAGGAATGCCCTCAAGACGGCCCAATTGGCTCATGCCTTCCTGTTTTGCGGGCCCCGGGGTGTAGGCAAAACTACCTGCGCCCGCATCCTCGCCAAGGCAGTCAACTGCTCCAATCTCTCTCCTGAAGGCGACCCCTGCAACCAGTGCGACTCCTGCTCCTCCTTCAACGAAGGCCGCAGCCTCAACATCTTCGAGCTGGATGCAGCCTCCAACAACGGCGTCGACGACATCAGGGGTCTCATCGAGCAGCTCCGCTACATCCCACAGGCAGGCCGCCGCAACGTGTACATCATCGATGAGGTGCACATGCTCTCGCAGGCAGCCTTCAACGCCTTTCTGAAAACCCTCGAAGAGCCCCCGGCACACGCACTCTTCATTCTCGCAACCACCGAGAAGCATAAGATTCTGCCCACCATTCTGTCCCGCTGCCAGAAGTTCGACTTCCGCCGCATCGGCGTGCCCGACATCGCTGGACATCTGGGCCGTATCGCCGAAAAAGAGAACATCCAGTACGAGCCTGAAGCGCTCCAGATTATCGCCCTCAAGGCCGACGGCGGCCTCCGTGATGCCCTCAGCATCTTCGACCAGATGGTCAACTTCTCGCGGCGCAACATTACCGTTGCCATCACACGCGACAGCCTCAATGTTCTCGACTACGAAGCCTTCTTCCCTGTCGTTGAGTGCATGACTACCGGCGACCACGCCAAGGCCCTGCTCCAACTCGCCGATCTTATCGACCGCGGGTTCGATGCTTACAGCTTCCTCTCCGGCCTGCTCGAGCACGTCCGCAACCTCCTCGTTGCACAGGAACCCAGCACCCTTCGCCTCCTCGAAGTCACCGACTCCGTGCGCCAGCGTTACCAGCAGCAGGCCCGTGCCGTTCACCCCACGCTTCTCCTGGGCGCCTTCCACCTCCTCTCCGAGGCCGAACAGAAGTTCCGTAACGTCGCCGCACCCCGCCTCCTGGTCGAGCTCACGCTCATCAAAATGGCGCACCTCGCCGATGCCATTGCCGTAACTGAAGGCACCGACGTAAAAAAAAAGCCCTGACAGCCGCGTCTCCTGAGCCACAGACCGAACCTCCTGCGAATACTGCTACAACAGAAAAGCCTCAGCAGACTACACCTGCCATAGCTACCCCTCCCGCGGAAAAGCCCCAGACCGAGCAGCCCCCTCTTACACAGCCTCCTGCCACACAACGCCCAACAACAGGCCGCAGCAGGCTGGCCCTTTCACTCGACGCCTTCGACCACGAGGAAGAAACGCACGAGACAAAGCCCACGCTGGCACCCATACAGGACTATCCCCCCGTTGATCCTGCTGTTTTCAACGAGGCTTTCGACCGCCTGCTGCCACTGCTAGAGGGGCCTCGGGCTGCCCTCCATGCCATTCTCCGTGGCAAATTCTATCGCCTCGAAGGCAACCGCTGGATCCAGAAGGTCCCCGCACAGTTCGAGCTAAAGCGCGTCGAGGACGACCGCGAATACCTGGTAGAACAGCTTCGCATTTTTACGGAAAACCCCGGCATCGTTCTTGAAATTGAACTTGACCCCAGCATTCGTCCCGCTCAGCCACGTGAAACTATGTTAACGGACGAAGAGCGGCTGGGGATTCTCCAAAACCAAAACCCCCTTCTCACCCAATTCCTTGAGCGTTTCAAAACCAGGATTGGGTACTGACCGCACCAAAATTCCTAACGTTTGTTAATGACGCAACGGATTGGGACTTTCGGACTGTATTTTAAGCGTTAACCTTAAGCTAAGCAGGCCTATTGTGTATACCTCTACTCCTAAACGCATTCCGCACACTTTCTGGCGGAACCTCGCAGTAGCGACACTGCTCCCCCTTCTGTTTCTCTCCGGTTGCCAACGGGTAGCCCGGCCGCAATACCGTCCGCTCTATTCTCTGGCCGACTACGGTACCTACGATAAGTATTTCTTCTGGACTACCTCTCCCGACGGCAAACGACTCCTCATCAACAGCAGGCCCATGGCCTACCAGGCCAGTACGGCCAACGACAAGTTCAAGCTGCTGGAGGCATCGCTCAGTGGAGGTGACACCCGTGTTCTCGTCGGTCTGGACACCATGACGGCCGAAGGCATTGCTTACCTGCCCGACAGCCGAAGCGTGTTGTTCCTCTCCGTCAGCCCTGCCCAGTTTGAGCCGTCCCTGCTGCTCCGCCGCCCCGACGGCTCCATACAGCCTATCGAGACCAGCAACCTCGAGCATATCAAGCCACTGGGTTACACCTGCTACTACGACACCACTATTGTGCTGAGGGCCTCTCCGCGTGGCAGCTCGAACACCAACCTCTATTGCATCTCGCTCAATACCCTGCGCATTACGCAGCTCTATTCCAACGACTCCCTGTTCTACCTCGGCCCTGTTTCGCGCAACCGTAAGCTCATCACGGTTGCCAGAATGAAAACCAATGCGGCCAACGAAGCCATGATCTTCGACCGCCACAAAGCCCTCTATATACCCATTGGTGCACCGGGCAGCCCTGCCATCACCGAACCTGTTGACTTTGGCCCTGGGGACTCAACACTCCTGTACCTCACCAACCAGAACAGCGATTTCCTGTACCTCATGCGCCTCCATATCCCCACTGGGCGCCGCGAGGTAATCTATCGCGCAAATGGGTCTGTACTGGCGGCACAATACTCCCCCTCCTATCGCTATATCTCTATCCAGACCATGGAGGCGGGCCGCCCAGAAGGCATCCTGCTGGACGCACAGACTTTGAAGCCCGTGCCACTGCCCGAAGCACCACTGTCCGGAACCCGACCCGTACTGGTCACTCTGGCGCATCAGGAAAAACAGATGATCATTGGCTATGCAGGCGCCTCCAGCCCCACCATCATCTGGGCTGCTGAAAATGGCCGACTCACCCACAAACTCACCGAGCCTTTCCGCCACCCCTTCAACTGCAATGAACTCGCCGCACCCCAAAGCAGGTATTTCTCCTCTTTTGATGGCGAAAAGATTCAGGCGTTTGTTTACCGGCCTACCTGGACGCCTACGGGCACGCGCCACCCTGCGGTCATCATTGTTCACCCTGGCCCCAATGGCCTGGCCTATGAAAGCTACCAACCGTTCCTCCAATACCTTGTGAGTAAAGGGTTTGTGGTAGCCGAAATCAACCATCGGGGCAGCGGTGGCTTCGGCCGACGGTTTGCCGACCTCGACAACCAGCGCCAGGGAATCGACGACACCCGCGACATCATGTCGCTCCGATATCACCTTATCCAGGAAGGCCTCGTCGATTCCACTCGGATGGGAATCATCGGTACCCGTTATGGCGGCTTTCTTGTCGAATCGGCGCTGACCTCCTATCCCGATGCTTTTGCGGCTGGTGTAGACAATTTCGGGTTTACCGACCTCCTCGATTTCCTCGAGAACCCTCCCACTTACGTCTCGGCCGACCGTAAAGCCCTCTACACTGAGTTTGGAGATCCCCGCCTTCAACGTGAGGCCATCATGGCCCGCTCCCCTCATTACGCAACGGCACGCATCAAAGCGCCAATCCTCCTCATCCGCGGTGGCACGGGCTCCAAGTCGTCCCGCGACTGCACCGAGCAATATGTTCAGGCGCTCCGCAATCGACAGATACCCGTTCGTCTTATTACTTTCGAAGATGAGGGCTACGGCATTTTCAAGGTCCAGAATCTTGGTATCTCCTACGACGCCATCAGCAATTTCCTCGAGGAATATCTCCTGAAACCCCGTACTACTCCCTTGGCGCAGACACCCCCACAGCCCGACTCCATGCCAACCCTGACCGCCGGCCACTGAGCCCGCCGGTTACCATTTAGGTATGTTTGCACCATGAATTTCGAGAAAGGCCTCTTTCTTGACCGCGACGGCGTGGTCAATGTCGAACATGGCTACGTCTGCCATCCACAGGATTTCATCCTGCAGCCCGCTTTCTTCGACCTCGCCCAACTGGCCTTCCAACAGCATTACCGGCTGGTAATCATTACCAATCAGGGCGGCATTGCCAAAGGCCTCTATGACCTGACCCTCGTGCAACAGCTGCACACCTCTGTACAGCTGGCACTCCAGCAGCAGGGACTCCCTCCTGCCAGCTTCTACGTCTGCCCCCATCACCCCGATTTCTCGGCGTGCCTCTGCCGTAAACCCGGTGCGCTCTGGTTTGAACGTGCGCTCCACCGATACGGCCTCAATCCCGGCAAATCCTGGATGATTGGCGACCGCGAACGCGACCTTATCCCAGCACATTCCCTCGGAATGCACACCGTAATGGTCGGCGATCACACATCTCCCTATGCGCACGCACACCTGCCCGACATGGAACAGGTGGTCAAATATTTTCATAACGCCAGCGTCAACTGAATCACTTCTTGGGCTAGGTTCGTATATACCTGAAACGGACCTCCATGTATCTGGAAAGCACCGAACAACTCTCCCCCGGGATGCTCCTGCTGGCCAACCCCATGATGGCCGACCCCAATTTCAAACGCAGTGTCATCCTTTTGGTGGAACATGGCGACGAAGGCAGTCTCGGCTTCGTGCTCAATCGCCCAGCCAATGCCCGCCTCAGCGATGTCATGGAAGACATCACCGCTGCCGTCTCTCCGACTCTTTTCATCGGCGGCCCCGTGCAGATCGAAACCCTGCACTTCATCCACCGTCATGGCGACCTCGTCGAGGACACCCACCAGATAGCCCCAGGCATATTCTGGGGGGGCACCTATGAACAGATTCGCGACCTCCTCTCCATTGGCCGCATCAGCCCCCTTGACACCCGTTTCTTCGTCGGTTACGCGGGCTGGGCGCCCGAACAGCTTCGCGAAGAAATGACCGAGAAGAGCTGGATCATCACCCCCAGTTCCCCTGCCATATTTCAGGAAGACCCCGCTAAGCTCTGGCAGAGAACCTTGCGCAACATGGGCGGAGAATTTGCCCTCATAGCCAATTTCCCAGAGGACCCACGGCTCAACTGACCATTTTGTGCCCAAATGGTTTGTATTTCAGCACGGCCATGTCTATTATAGTACCTGATTCTGCCTGCCTGTTTCTGTTTGCCGAAATACAGGCTGGCTGAGCCACTGAACCTGTACGAAACTGAAACTCAACACCTTCCCCCGCTGCGTTTCCCATACGGCATCACCACGTTGCCAGGTTCTTTCTGCATACCCGCTCCTCTTCGATCAACCTCTCTGAAGTAGCAGAAGAATGTACCTCCACTATTACGAAAAGGGTGTCGCGCTCAACAACCAGGCCCGATACAAAGAGGCGTTGAACATGCTTCTGTTTTCGCTGCAGTTGAAACCCTCACATGCCGAAGCCTGGTTCGAAAAAGGTGTTGCCCTCGAAAACCTCAACCGCTTCGACGAAGCGCTCAAGGCCTATTCCAAAGCCGCTGAGCTCAACTCCGACTTCGCCAAAGCCCTCTACAGCAAATGCCAGCTTCTAGGCAAAATGGGCCAGGTCGAGGAAGCACTTGATCTCCTTAACAAGCTTACAACCCAGCTCCCGGACGACCCCAAACTCTGGTTCGCCAAGTGCTTCCTCTACCGCAAAGTGGGAAAGGAAGACCTCGCGATGGAAGCCCTCACACATGCCTTGGAGCTGAACCCCAAGGAAGCCCGTATCTGGTACTTCAAGGCGATTTTCTACGCCGGAATGAAAGACCGGAACAACACCCTCGAGAATCTTCGTAAAGCCATCGACATCGATAAGCGCTACAGCGCCGAAGCCCTCCACGAAGAAGTCTTCGAGTTCTACGCCCATGACCCCGAGTTCCGGAAGCTTACTACCGTAGACCCCGCCACACTACAGTCTACCGGCGTCTGATTTCGCTACTTTCTCTGCCGCCCTGTTGCACTCTCCCCTACCACGCCGTAGCTTCGTAGGAACTGATACCTATGAAACGACTGCTCGTCCCGATTGACTTCTCCGCCTGCGCAACCTCCGCGTTCCGCAGTGCCATTCAGCTTGCCCACACCACGCAGGCCGAAGTGCACGTCCTTAACGTTTATCGGATCAAGGCTAGCAGCCCTTTTCAGTCTCTCGATGCCATCAACCAACTGGAGGTGAAAGCCGCAGCTGAGGCGCGCGCACAACTAAGCGCGTTTGTTGCGGAAAACAAAACAGGCCTTCCAGAGGTCAAAATCACCGAATACGCTCGCGCTGGCTTCGCTATTGAGGAAATCATTCGACTGGCCGAAAGCCAGCCATACGATCTGGCCGTTATGGGCACCAAAGGCGTCAGCAACCTCAAGGAGAAAATCCTCGGCACCAATACAGCTACGGTTATCCAGAACCTCGACTTCCCCGTACTTGCTGTACCTGAAGGCTGCACCATCAAACCCTCGCCGCGCATCGCCTGTCTTACAGATCTTGAGCATACCAACCTCAACGCCTGGGGGCACCTCATCAAGACTGCCCGCGCCCTCAACGCCACCATTGTGGCCTATCACATTGCCAAGGAAGGCAAAGCGCATACCGACGATTGGTATGCCAATGCTGTAAAGAACATCTCCGATTCACTCGGCTATCATGCCTTTGAAAGCGTTAGCGCACGCAAGCATACGCTGAATGATGCCATGGCCCATCTCAACGACGTCGTCAAGCCCGACTGGATTGCAGTCAATGCCAACGAAAAAGGCATCTATGGCCACATATTCAACACCACTGCTCTAAAGAGCGGCACGCACCTCGTTAACGTGCCTATTCTGGCGTTGGTGTAATCCTGCGCTCTCTATAGCAACGGCACTTCAGCTTCTGCACCAGTC
The DNA here is from genome assembly GCF_057219875.1 of Pontibacter sp. T17. Taxonomy (NCBI): domain Bacteria; kingdom Pseudomonadati; phylum Bacteroidota; class Cytophagia; order Cytophagales; family Hymenobacteraceae; genus Pontibacter; species Pontibacter sp. T17. Next base: position 1,658,764 of record NZ_JBXVVW010000001.1, on the reverse strand, counting down.
TGCAGTTTGCCGTCGGTAAACTGCATGGATGCCAGCATGCGGTACAACCCATCTTCTACACGGATGAGTTCATCGTGGAGGCCGCGCTCCACTATCCTGCCGCCCTGTAGCACCAGTATCTGGTCTGCCGTGCGTACCGTAGCCAGTCGGTGCGCAACAATGAACGTCGTACGCCCTTGCATCAACTTGTCCAGCGCCTGTTGAACCAAATGTTCTGATTCCGAGTCCAGCGAACTCGTCGCTTCGTCCAGCAGCAGAATGGCAGGGTCTTTCAGCACAGCGCGGGCAATCGCTATCCGCTGACGCTGCCCGCCGCTCAGTTTCACACCCCGCTCACCCACTATTGTACTCAGCCCATCCGGGAACCCCTGGATGAACTCCAGCGCATTGGCTTTGCGGGCTGCTTCCAGTATTTCCTCCTCGGTGGCGTCCAGCCGACCGTAGGCAATGTTTTCCCGAATCGTGCCGCCAAACAGCAGCACTTCCTGCGGCACAATCGCCATCTGGGCGCGCAGTTCACTCAGTGGCAGGTCGGCCATGTCGCGGCCATCCAGCAGGATACGCCCCGACTGAGGCTGGTAAAAACGCAGCAACAGCGAAATCAGCGTAGACTTGCCAGCACCACTTGGCCCCACCAGCGCCACTTTCTCGCCAGCGTTGGCCGTGAAAGAGATACCCTTCAGCACATCCCGGCTGCGGTCGCCCTGGTAACCAAACATCACATCTTCGAACGCCACACGGCCTGCAAGACGTTGGGCACGTGGTTGCCCCGCTTCCAGCTTCACGGGTTCCGTTGTCTCGCCCATCAGCTCACGTATACGCTCAGTGGCACCCACGGTGCGTAACACCTGCGCGTACAGTTCCCCAAAGTTGCCGATGGCTGCACCGACAAACATCGTGTAGATCAGAAAACTCGTTAGCTGACCCACCGTGATTTCACCCGCAGCGACCAACTGGCTGCCATACCACAACACCAGTACGATAGACCCAAACAGCGCAAAAATCACAAACGAAACAAAAGCCCCCCGGAACAGCCCTCCCTTCAGTGCCACCTTCACCATGCCCTCTATGGCCGTCTCGTAGCGTTTGCGCTCGTACCACTCATTGGCGTAAGACTTCACTGCCTGAATACCCTGTAGCGACTCCTCTACCACCACCTGCGCCTCGGCCAGGCGGTCCTGCGCCTCCTTCGATATCTTCCGGATGTAGCGCCCCAGGAAAATGGCCACCACTATCAGCAGCGGAAACGATGCCAGCATCACCAGCGACAGCTCCGTCGAGATGTAGAAGATCACCGCCACACCCACTGTCAGGCTGGCAAGGCCCCGCAGCATTTCCGCCAGCGTAAACGTGAACGTATCGTAGATCATGCTTACGTCGTTTGACAGGCGCGAACTCAGCTCGCCTACCCGATGAGACGTAAAGAAGCTCATCGGCAGCTGAATGATGTGCGAATAGAGGTCTTTGCGCAGCGCCGCGACTGAATACTCGCCCACCCGCACAAACATCACAATCCGTAGAAACGAGAACACCGACTGTGACACCAGCACCACCACCAGCACCATCGCCAGCGAGTTGATGGACGTCGCCAATGATGTCGCAGAAACGCTCATCGTTGTTCCAAACAATCGGTCTATCTGCGTCAGTAGCGAGTTCCCATTCGACGCCGTGTCTACCAGCCCACCTATGATGGCAGGGAACATCAGCGTAGTGGCGCTGCTCAGCGCCAGAAACACCAGGCCCAGTATCAGATAGCCCGCATGGGGCCGTACGTAACGGAAAAGCCCCGCCAGCTCCCGGATGCCTTTACGATCCAGTTTGCCTTTGGGGGCGTCGTCGGCAGCGCCGCGGGCTGCCCGTCTGTGTTTTGCCATCTCAGAGCGAAAGTAGCAGTTCCTGCTTTTTCAGCTCAAACTCAGCTTCAGTAATTATTCCCTTCTGCCGTAGAGCTGCAAGCTTTTCCAGCTTCGTAAACACATCATCCGGTGCAGAAGGTGCCGCCGTAGTGGCATTTGTTCCTGTGGCACTGGCAGCCTCCTCTGTTTTACCGCTGGCCTGCTTCTCCATCCATTCCTTTTGTAGGCGGGCGGCTACTTCTTTGCCCCGCTCCAGCTCCTCTTCAAATACTTTCCGGGCCGCTGCCGAATCGAGCGTTTCCAGCGTCCCGCCCTGCTCAAAATGCCGGATGAACACCTGGCCGATGGCATATGTGGCACCGCCACTCAGAATCGCCATTGATGCCCCACCCAACAGTGTACCTACCAGTGGAATCGCCTTCACGAAGCTTGCGCCGACACTCGCCAGCGTAGACGTCACCAGCGAGGTAATGATGGCCTTCGACGAGCTTTCGTCATACTTCACCTCATACAGTTCGCACAGCTTTTTCACCATGCCCACCTGCACTGCCGTCACTGCCGCTATATCCAATAGTGGCACCGGCACCAGCCCTGCCCCCAAAGACCATAACACCTGTTGCTTGACGATCTCGTCAGCTTTCTCGCGCTTGTTCATACCCAATTGCTTGAAAAAATTAAACACATCCATCGGGCCCATATGCTGAAGAGACGTTACGATTAAGGAAAAGATGCACCCGCGGCTCAGTATTTCACCAGATAGTACATGAGCTTCACGTACTCGTTGTTAACGAAAATCAGCCCATCTTCTTTCTCCCACCACGCATTTTCATCAAAACGTTTGCTCGGTGCACCAAAAAACAACACTTCCACGCCTTCCAGCTTCGCCTTTTCCATTTCGCGGGCAAATTGCCACCGCGTGCGGCGAAGGTGCATCCGGTTGGTAATTACTGCCACTTTCTTGTATTTCCGCGCCTGGCATAGTTTCACAATAAACTGACACTCCTCTACAGTTGAGGTACCCACGCGCTGAATTTCCGTTGCCAACAGCGGAACCCCTGCCTTTTTGGCTACATGTGCTGTTACATCTGCCTCACTGACAGCCGAGTCGGTCCACGCTACTACTGGCTCCGGCGCCTGAGACCCCGTAAACACCAGCCGATTTACCAACCGCTGGGTGTAAAGCTTCGCCGAATATTCGCCCCGCGACAGCTCCCCGCCCCCCAGCACAAAACCTACCTCAACTGGGGCAGCAGCATCTTCTGCCCACAAATAATAGCCAAAGCCCCGCAATATGGGATAGCGCAAGAGCCACAGAAGCCCAATCAAGATTCCCAGAATCAGAAATCTGAAAAACCAGCGGCGTATCCAGTCAGGAACCCATTGCCGCTTGCGGAAGCTCATGTGCTGATTCACAAAATTTTATCGATTGGTTAGTTTTGGTAGTGAGGAATTCCGGAGGAATGATGAAATTTGGACTTCCAGTAAAAGTCTGAACGATATTCAGCACTCAATCGCGCTGCAGGCAAATTTTCCCTGGTTTGACCATCAGTACGTTTTTGTTGCAAGGTATTTCGGGCAGGCTTACTGACAACCAAACGTACAAGTTTTGTCATGATTGCCCTAGACACCATATCCGCACGTACGACACATCTCATTCGTACCAAGGGTATTAAAATCAATGCACTAGCCGCGAAAATCGGTCTCAGTGGCCAAGGTCTGCGTGATATTCTTTCTGGCAAGTCCAAAAGCCCGAAAGCAGATGTCGTCGTATCCCTGGCGCAGGAGCTCGGCGTTTCTACCGATTGGCTCCTCAAAGGCTCTGACGGCGGCTCCTTCGCTGGCTTCGAGCTCCAGGACACCATATCGCCCTATGGCCTGCCACGTACCAGCGCACGTCCATCCCAGACCTACACCTTCGTACCCTACCGCGCCATTCAGGGTTTCGTAGCCCACTACGATAACCTGGCGCTCGTAGAAGACCTCCAGCGTTTTGCCCTCCCCGAGGCCTTTTCGCTCAAAGGCGAAGTCATTGCCTTCGAGGTAGACAGCGACGGTGCTGCGCCCGGCCTCAACGCTGGCAGCATGGCCATCTGTACCGCCGAAACCGGCGATATGCGTTACATCCAGAGCGGCCTCCTTTATGCTATCATCTACGCCGGCCACTTCGGTATCCGCCGCGTCGTAAACCGCGTACAGGAGCAGGGCATTATCGAGCTCTATGCCGCCGACGTCAACTTCCCGCCTATCAAGGTGCGGGTAGAAGACATCCAGAAACTCTGGCGGGTGCAGTTGGTGATGCAGCGCGTCTGACGCACACCGCTCAGAACACTGGCCGATACACCACGATGCCGATAATGCTCGTCCGTTCGGCCAGATACTCCAGCAGATCCTGGCGGAGCACCACTTGTCCCTGTTTCGACGACGCATGGGTAAGCTGGACTTCGCCAGCCTCTGCGTGGATAAACCCACAATGTGATACATCCAGCCCCGGCTGTTCCGTCACCAGCCCTACTATGTCGCCCGTCTGGGCATAGGGCAGGTACGCCGCAATGCCGTCTATGGGCACGTAATACCGCTCGGCATTCGTCAGTGCAGCTTCCTGTGCTGTAATCCGCTGCCAGTCGCGTATACCCCTGAACTTCTCCGGGTGCAGGCTCATGTAGCCTATCGGCTTTGCGAAGGCCATACCTACGCCGCTGCCTAAGTCTACCAGCAAATCCTGTCGCTCCAGTTGAGCCAGCGCGCCAGTGAAATAGTAATGACGGTCTTCCCAGGTTTGGTTCCGCCCCCCAAAGTAACGCACCGCGTTGAGGTGGCTCACAAACTGCTCCAGTGTACGCCCCTGCTGCGTCTGACGATTTCGGGCGGCCAGCGCCAGTGCCAGTATGTTCTCCACGAACGTCACGCAGTCCATTTGTTCCAGGTTCACAAGCGTCTGGCCCGCCTTGCAGCCCCAGCCTCCGGCACCGTAGGGCACCCCTTCAAATCGGGCATAGTGCCGTTCGTAAAACTCCTGAAAGCACGTGTAGGGCAGGCTGTCGCTCAGTACCTCGGTAAGCGCCCGCTCCGATTTGCCCACCACAAACGCGCTGCCCACCAGATACCGCGAGCTGCGGGCCGAGGTAGCAAAAAGCAGGATGATACAGAGTACGGCAATACGTACCATGGCGCGGTGATCGGTCAGGCCAAGATACACCCCGCAGGCCGTTCGGCAAAAGCTGTCCTGCTGCTCAGATCAGCTGGTGGTTGTACGGTTGCAGCACCATCTCCGACATCACGGCCGAGTCGGGCTGCTGCGCCGCAAACCAGATAGCCCGCGCAGCGTCCTGCACCGTAATCAGCTTCTCGCGTTGTGGGTTCAGTCCAATGTCGTTCCAGAACTCGGTGTCCACCCCACCGAAAAACAGTGTCGTCACTTTCACGCGGGTACGCCGCAGGTCTTCCCGCAGCGCTTTAGCATAGCCCACCAGCGCATATTTCGACGCCGAATAGGCCGCCGAGCCCGCCATCGTTCTGGCACCCAGCACCCCCGGCACAAACAGTATGGTGCCTTCCTTCCGCTCCTGGAAGTGTGGCAGCAGTGCCTGCGTCAGCAGCATGGCGCTGAAAAAGTTGTCGGCAAACAGACGGTCAAAATCGCCTTTCTCCAGCTCCTGTGCGGGCTTGATCAGGCCCTTGCCCGCGCAGTGCAGCACGATGTCCACCTGGCCAAACTTATCCTTCGCAAACTCTACAATCTCCTCGGCATCTTTCTCGGTACGCAGGTTTCGCACGATGGGCAGATAGTTGCCCCCGGCGTACGAAGGCACTTTGTTTTCCTGGTTGCGCCCCACCGCCACCACCTTCGCTTTCGACTGCATGAACAGCTCTGTCACCGCCTTGCCGATACCTGAAAACCCGCCCGTGATGAGTATTACCTTGTTCTGAAGCATAACCTGTTGAGGAGAAGGATGTATGTGCACAACACGGCCACCCCTCGGCAGGTTTCAATTTTTTTTGAAAATTCAGAATTGTTCCAACTTTTTCGCCGCCCGCCTCGCTGGCCTCACGGTCTTCGGGCAGGCTGTCCAGCAGTGCGGGAGTATGGTCATAGTGCTCGGGCAGCGGCAGGGGCTCGGCTGTGAGCAGGGCTGCAATCGGCGGCTGCCCCGCCTCCACCCACGCCGAATACCAGCACGACCCCACCAGATGCACCGCCGCAAGAAACCGCCGCTCCACCTGCCCTTCCAGCAGTTGGTGCCAGGCAGCCACATAAGCTGGTGCATAGCGTTTCTGCAACTGCCGCCCACGCTGCACATATTGCCAACGGCGGCCTTCGGCCATACTGTGCCGCAAGGCACTTTCCGTAGCCAACAGTGTATCCAGCGCCGCATGCGAGGCAAACACTGCTGCCCACACTGCCATGTCAAACCGTTCGTAGTAACGGGCCATCGGGGCCAGTCGCTCGAACTGCTTGGGCAGCTGCTCGGGCAGTTGGCTCTCCCATAAGCCATGTATGCCGTGCTGCCCGGTCAGCTGGCCATTGTAGTTGCAGGTGGTGTGCAGCGGCACATGGGCATCAGCCAGATAGTGCCCCAGCTCAGCCGAGAGATAGAGAATATCGTCGCGGCGGCGGTCTTCAAATGCGCGTATCAGGCGCTGATACAGCTGCTGTACATACCAGGGCAGCAGCCCGTGCCGGGCCAGCGAATCGGCCCCATACTGCCGCAGAGCTGTTTCCCATCCACGTGGCACATCGACAAACGGTGGCTGGCTGTATACATCCAGGTCGATGAAATGCCGCGGTGCCTCGACAGGCAGAATGTACCGTCGCTTGTCGGGGTTCACAGCCTGGGCCCCCAGATAGCCCACAAATGGCCGATAGAATGCCTGCAGCTCGGCCGGCAATGCATATACCGCCCGCCGATTGATCTGCCGGTGCGCCCAAAAGCCCCAACCATACACCAAATGCGGGCCCAACACCAGCAGCCACACCGACAGCCTGCCGCACATCCTTGCGCTGTTTATACACTTCACCCCCGAATAAAACAGCCAAACTCATTGAACACCCTATCTTTGCGCAACTCTTCTATTTACTACAACCTACACGATGAGGCGTTTTGGGCTGGCCACGGTCGTACTCCTGCTCCTATCAGCTACCGGAAGCTGGGCACAGACTGCTGCCAAGGATGTATACCGCCGCGAAAAACTGGGGCCGCAAATCAACACCGACGAGTACGACGAAAGCGCGCCGCTCCTCAGCTCCGACGGCCGCATGCTCTTCTTCTGGTCGCTCAACCGGCCCGACAGCTATGGCCTCCAGGACATTTACATCAGCGTACAGGACAGCCAGGGCCACTTCCTGCCTGCCAGCAATGCCGGCGCCCCCCTCAACGACCAGACCTGCAACATGCCCTTCGCCGTCACGCCCGACGGCACCCAGCTCCTTGTCTACGCCCCCAACGCCCGAACCGGCTCCGATGTAGCCGTCTCCCGCCGCGAACCCCTCCAGTGGGGCCGCCCCACACCCCTCAAGATCGACGGCTATGCCAACGCCGGGCAGGCATCCATGTCCGCTTATCTCGGCGCCGATGGCGTCACCCTGCTCCTCTCCATCATCGGCCCCGACTCCCACGGCCAGGAAGACCTCTACGTCAGCTTCTACAGCAAGCAGACCCGCAGCTTCAGCACACCCCGCAACCTCGGTGCGGTCCTCAACACCACCGGCAGTGAAATCACGCCTTTCCTCGCCCCCGACGGCATCACCCTCTACTTCTCCAGCAACGGCCTTCCAGGCGGACAGGGCGGCGACGACATCTGGATGACCCGCCGCCTCGACGACACCTGGCAGCACTGGTCAAAGCCCGTCAACCTCGGCCCCCGTATCAACACTCCCGGCGACGAATACTACTTCCGCTTCGCCGCCGATGCCAGATACGGCTACTTCGTCAGCAACTACCAGTCGCCCAGCAAAGACATCTATCGCGCCCTGCTGCCCGCCTCCATCCTGCCCAAGCCCGTCATGCTTGTTACGGGCCGCGTGCTCGACCAGCGCACCCAGGCCACCCTGCCCGCCTCCATCCGCTACGAAGACCTCGCCACCGGCGAAGAACTGGGCATCGCAAACACCGACACCGTCTCCAACACCTACAGCATCATCCTGCCCGCGGGTAAAACCTACGGGTTCATGGCCGAAGCCTACGGCTACATGGCCGTCAGCGAGAACCTGGAGGTGAAAATGCCCGCGGGCAAAACCTATGGCCGCCTCACCCGCGACCTTACTCTGGCCCGCCTCGAAGCCGGACAGACCGTCCGTCTCAACAACCTCTTCTTCCCCACCGCCTCCGCCGTTCTCGCCCCCAACTCGCGCCCAGAGCTCCTGCGCCTCGCCGAGTTGATGAAGCGATACCCCACCATGATCATCGAGATTCTGGGCCACACCGATGCCATAGGCAATGCCGACGCCAACCTCAAGCTCTCCGAAGCACGCGCGCGTGCCGTGGCCGATTTCCTCATCGAACAGGGCATTGTCGCCAGCCGTGTCGGCGTCAACGGCCTGGGTGCCACCAAGCCTGTTGCTGAGAACGCCACCGAGGCAGGTCGCGCACGCAACCGCCGCGTCGAGGTGCGCATCATCATGATATGAACCGCACCAGCGGGTCACAGGCTGGGCTTTGACGCTATCTTTGCCCCATGCAACCCGAACACCGCAACCCGTGGACAACCCTGTCCTCGGAGGTGAAATACGACAATCCCTGGATCCGCATCACCGAGCATCAGGTGGTGCACCCGAGCGGCAACCCCGGCATTTATGGAGTGGTGCATTACCACAACCTGGCCGTGGGTGTGCTCCCTGTTGACGCAGAAGGCTACACCTGGCTCGTAGGCCAGTACCGCTACCCCCTCGACATCTATTCCTGGGAAATACCCGAAGGTGGCTGCCGACTGGACCGCGAAACCGCACTCGAAGCCGCTGCCCGCGAGCTCAAAGAGGAAACTGGCCTCACTGCCTCCCACTACTCCCTGCTAACCCGCCTGCACCTCAGCAACTCCGTCTCCGACGAAGCCGCCGAAATCTACCTCGCCACTGGCCTCACCCCCGGCGAAGCCCAGCCCGAGGAGAGCGAGGAACTGCGCCTGCGCCGACTGCCCCTTGCCGACGCCATTGACATGGCCCTCCGCGGCGAAATCACCGACGCCATGAGCGTGGCCGCACTCTTCCGTGCACAGCTCCTCCGGCTCGAGGGCAAACTCTAGCCTTGAGACCCGCCCTTTCGTAGCTTACGGGTACTTACCTCCACCGCTTCCCCCCACACTACCGCCATGCGCTCCATCCCCTTCGCCGAACTCAAAGTGGGCGACACCGCCGAAATCTCCAAGCTCGTCACCGAAGAGCTGGTACACCTCTTTGCCGACATCTCCGAAGACCGCAACCCCGTCCACCTCGACCCCGAGTACGCCAAGGGCACGTTCTTCAAGCAGCGTATAGCCCACGGCATGTTGGGCGCGGCCCTCATCAGCGCCGTACTCGGCACGCGTCTGCCCGGCCCCGGTGCCATCTACCTGGCGCAGGACCTCAAGTTCAAGGCCCCCGTTCACTTCGGCGACACCCTCACCGCCCGCGTCGAGGTAGTAGACCTCAACGTCGACAAGAAGATCGTCACCCTCCGCACCACCTGCCTCAAGCAGGATGAAACCCTCGTAATAGACGGAACGGCGACCATCAAGCTCTTCGCCTGACAGTCGCCGTTCGCGCTTATTGCCTTACAGGCCCGGTGACTGCTGATCAGCTCAGCACCGCCGGGTCAAACTTCACGGTCAGCGGGTTGCCATCCTGCAGGCGGCGCAGATAGCCACCCAGCATCGGCACCTCGTAGGCAAAGAAGTAGTCCAACGTTACCAGCTTGCCTTCGTAGAAGGCCTTCTCGGTGCCACTGGCCCCAGCGGCCATTGCCTGCTGTGCCTTGATACCCTGCTTCAGCCACTGCCAGCCAATCACCACTATGCTGGCGGCTTCCATGTACAGGTTGGCATCGGCCAGGAACGTATCCAGTTCGCCCTTCATGGCATATTGCAGCAGGTGCATGGTGGCGGCCTGCAGTTTACCTGCCGCGGCACCCAAAGCCTCGGCATGGGCTTTCAGGCGCTCGTGTGCCATCGCTTCCTGCACCGTTGCGCCTATCTCCTGGCCCAGCGCCATCATGGCGGCGCCGTTGTTCATCGTCACCTTGCGGCCCAGCAGGTCCATGCTCTGGATACCCGTGGTGCCCTCGTAGATGGTGTTGATCTTCACATCGCGGTAGTACTGCTCCACCGGGAAGTCGCGGCAGTAGCCATAGCCACCAAACACCTGCATCGCCGCCGAAATGGCCAGAATGCCGTGCTCAGAGGGATATGTCTTCGCGATGGGCGTCAGCAGGTCCAGCAGCATGGCGTAACGGGCCTTGTCGTCACCTTCGGTGGTGTGCGTAAGGTCTTCATACATGGCCAGTTGCAGCAGAAGACCCAGTGAACCTTCGGCCACGGCTTTCTGCATCAGCAGCATACGCCGCACATCGGCGTGGTCTATGATCAGCTGCTGGGCCGACTGCGGGTCGCGGTTGGCGGCACTGCGCCCCTGCGGCCGCTCGCGTGCATATTCCAGCGACGCATGATAAGCTGCTGTTGTCACGGCCGTAGAACTCAGCCCCACGCCCAGGCGCGCTTCGTTCATCATCTGGAACATATACGACAGGCCACGGTTTGCCTCGCCTACCAGCCAGCCGATGCTGCCACCGTTGTCGCCAAACTGGATGTGCAGCGCAGGCGTGCCCTTCTCACCCATTTTGTGGAAGACGCCTGCTGTCATCACGTCGTTGGGCACCAGCTTGCCGCCTTCGGGGCGCAGCTTGGGCACCACAAACAGCGAAATGCCCTTCGTACCAGCAGGCGAGCCGGGAATGCGCGCCAGCACCAGGTGCACCACATTCTCAATCGAGTGGTAGTCGCCCGCCGAAATGAAAATCTTGGCGCCCTTCACCAGATATGTGCCGTCGCCTTTGGGCGTAGCCGTCGATACGATGTCGGCCAGCGAACTGCCTGCCTGGGGTTCGGTCAGGCACATGGTGCCCTGCCACTTGCCCATGTCCATGTTCGGCAGGTAAGTGTTGCGCAGTTCTTCGTTGCCAAAGTTGCGGATCAGCCGTGCAGCGCCCATTGTAAGGCCTGCGAAGTTGTAAGCCGCTTTGTTGGCTGCCGAGAAAATGAAGGCAGTAGCCATGTGCACAATGGTCGGCATCTGAAGGCCGCCGTGCTCGGCGGGCACGGGCGTCAGCAGCCAGCCACCTTCACCAAAGGCCTTCATCATGTCGGCCACGGCGTCGTGCGCTTTTACCTGCCCGTTGTGCAGGTCGGGCTCTTGGCGGTCCATCTCTTCGTAATAGGGCCGCAATTGCGTTTCCGCAAGCTTGAGGGCGGCATCCAACGCCATATCAAACGCCTCGCGGTTGTGGTCGGCAAAGCGGGGGTGTTTGGTAAGGCTCTCAGCGCCGAACACCTCGTGCAGCAGAAACTGCAGGTTTCGGGGATTGACAAACGGTTTTGCCATGAATTGGGGAGATGTGTTTTTCGTCTCCCCAAGATAATTCAAAACCTGCCGAACGCGCGTTCGGTTGGCTGCCAGAACCAATCTAAATCTGTCAGAAAGAGCCCAGGAAGTGCAGAATTACCGGCGGGTCCAGCAGCACCGTCAGCACTATGCCCGAGACTGCGCCCCAGAGGTGCGCACCGTGGCCAATGTTGCCGCCGAGAAGGGCGTTGTTGCGGCCACGCTGGTCGGCCCAGTAGCTGAACGCCAGATACAGCAGCGCAAACAGCCACGCTGGCATCGGTATCACGAACATTACCCCCAGCATGGCCATCGGCTGGTACAGGATGAACGAGAACACTACTGCACTGATGGCTCCCGATGCCCCCAGCGCCATGTAACTGGAATCGCGGGCATGCTTCGCGATCACTGGCACGTGGCTGCCAATCGCGCCCAGCACATACACCAGCCCAAACTTCACGTGCCCCAGATACCCCATTTCCAGCACCGGTGCAAAGTAGTAGAAGGTGATCATGTTGAACAGCAGGTGAAACACGTCGCCGTGTATCAGCGTGCTCGAAAGCACACGGAAATACTCTTTCCGCTCCACCACCCGCCACGGTATCAGCATGAACCGCATCAGGATGCCCTGGTCTATGAACAGGGCATGGATGCTCGTTACCAGTGTCAGTAGGAATAAGAAGCCAGCCACTGGAGCGGCCATCAACAGTTCCAGCATCGGAGTGGGGTCGGTCAGTGTTTACGGTTACCCAGAAGGGCTGCCAGTGCACGCAGCTGCTGTATGGCCTCGCGGTCGGCGTAAGGGGTCAGCAGGCTGTCGGCCTCTGCAAAATAACGGTTGGCCAGCGCCTCGGTTTCCTCACGGGCCTGCGTAGCAGCATAGATGGCCTTCACCGCTGCAATCTTGGCTTCGGACTGGTCAGAAACGGTGCACCACCGCAGCAGCTCGGCTTTCTGGTCGGCAGTGCCACGGGCATAGGCCGTCAGCCACAGGTAGGTCTTCTTGTTCTCCAGAATGTCGCCGGCCACCTGCTTGCCAAATTCTGCCGCCGAAGCATACACGTCCAGTACGTCGTCCTGCAGCTGGAAGGCCGTACCCGCCAGCATGCCATAGCGTTCCAGATGGTTCTGCGTTTCTACCGACGCACCCGCTGCCGCGGCACCCAGCTTCAGGCTGGCACCCAGCAGGGCCGCCGTCTTCTTGCCGATCATGTCCAGATACTCCTCCACCGTCACCGACTCGCCCGGCCGTGCCGCCAGATCCATGTCCTGCATCTGGCCTTCGCACACCTTCATGGCCCCATCGGCGAAGATGTCCACCAGGTCAGCGGCGCACTCCGGAAAACGCCGTGCTACCAGTCGCATGGCTTCAGCAAACATGGCATCGCCACTCAGAATGGCCGTGTTGGCGTCCCATTTCTGGTGCACCGTAGGCATGCCGCGCCGGGTGGGCGCATTGTCCATGATGTCGTCGTGTATCAGCGTGAAGTTGTGAAACAGCTCCACCGACAGCGACGCATCCAGTGCCCGGCTGGGCACCGTATCGTTTTCAGCAAACGCCTTGTAGGCAAGCAACACCAGCAGCGGACGCATCCGCTTGCCTTTCAGCCCCAGAATATAGGCCATGGGCGCATACAGGTTTTCGGGCTTCAGCTGCTGATAGGGCAGCGCGGCCAGCCCGGCTTCCACTTCTTTCAGCAGGGCTTCCAGCGAAAGGGCGGTACGGGTGGCGGTATCAGGCGCGGGCATTGGCGAGAGGCTTGGGCGGTAGTTTTTCCAGATAGGTGAAGTCGGCCGTCCGTTTCACCAGGTTGGTCTTCTTGACTCGCACCTTAACACGGTCGCCCAACTGAAAAGTTCGGCCCGTACGGCGGCCTACCAGACGGTATTTCTGCTCGTCAAGGTCGTAGTGGTCGTCGCGCATCTCGCGAAGGGGCACCATGCCCTCGCACTTGTTGCCTTCCAGTTCCACATACATCCCCCACTCGGTCACGCCGCTCACCATGCCTTCGGCTTCCTGGCCCAGCATGCCTTGCAGGTATTCCACCTGTTTGTACTTGATGCTGGCGCGTTCGGCGTCGGCGGCGCGTTTCTCGCGATCCGAGCTGTGGCGGCACATCTCTTCCAGGTGTATTTCGTCCACGTGCACTTTCCCGTCCAGCACCTGTTGCAGAATGCGGTGGGCCAGCACGTCCGGGTAGCGGCGGATGGGGCTCGTGAAGTGCGTGTAGAATTCAAAGCCCAGCCCGTAGTGGCCCGAGTTCACCGTCGTGTAAATCGCCTTCGGCATCGAGCGGATGGCAATCGTCTGAATCAGGTTCTCCTCCGGCTTGCCCATCACTTCCAGCACCAGTCGGTTCAGCGATCGCGAGGCCTGCCGCTTGTCCGACACGTCCATCCGGTAGCCGAAGCCCGCCACAAACTTGCGCAGCGTTTCCAGCTTCTGCTCGTTCGGGATGTCGTGTATCCGGTACACCATCGGGTACGGCGGGTTGCTCCGTGCTTTGGCAACAAACTCGGCCACCTCGCGGTTGGCCAGCAGCATGAAGTCCTCAATCAGCTTGTGGGCGTCCTTCCGCTCCTTGCGATACACCGCCACGGGCCGGAACTGGTCGTCCAGCTTGAACTTCACCTCTTCGGTCTCGAAGTTCACACTCCCAGCGGCAAAGCGTTCCTTGCGCAGAATGTGCGCCAGACGGTTCAGCGTCAGCAGCTCTTCGGCGTAGTCGCCCTGGCCGGTTTCCAGCACCTTCTGGGCTTCCTCGTAAGAGAAACGGCGGTCAGAGTGAATCACCCCGCGGCCAAACCAGCGGTTCAGGATGTGGCCATCCTCGGCCATCGTAAAGACGGCGGAGAACACCGGGCGGTCTTTGTTCGGCACCAGCGAACACAGGTTGTTCGACAGGCGCTCAGGCAGCATCGGGATGGTGCGGTCTACGAGGTACACACTGGTGGCGCGTTCGTAGGCGTCGCGGTCCAGCGCAGTGCCTTCCTTCACATAGTGCGTCACATCGGCAATGTGCACGCCCACTTCCATAGTGCCGTTGGGCAGGCGCTCAAACGACAGGGCGTCGTCAAAGTCTTTCGCGTCGTCCGGGTCTATGGTGAAGGTCGTTATCGGGCGGAAGTCGCGGCGCTTGGCCAGGTCTTTCTTCGACAGCGTTTCGGGGAAAGCGTTGGCTTCGGCCACAGCCTCGGGATCATGTGCCGTGTCTATGCCAAACTCCAGCACAATGGCGTGCATCTCGGCAAGGTGCGTCCCGGCTTCGCCCAGCACCTCCACAATCTCGCCTACGGGCTTGGGCCCGCTCCAAGAGGTGATGCGTGCCAGCACTTTCTCGCCGCTGTGGGCGCCCTTCAGTGCAGCCTTCGGAATCACGAACTCGTGCCGGATCTTGTTCCACTGCGGAATGAAGCTGGCGGTTTTGCCACCGTTGTACTCCAGCGTGCCCACAAACTCGGTGCGGGCGCGCTTTACCACGCGCACAATGCTGCCAAACACCTTGCCGCGGTACACCCCATCGATGCGCACCAGCAGGGTGTCTTCCGGCATGGCCTTCAGCGTGCTCGGTGACGGCAACTGGATTTCCCCAATCACCGGCAACAGCACGCGGGCGATGCCTTCGCGGGTTATCTCCAGCTTGCCTTCATACTCGGCCCCTATCTGCACATCCATCGGCACTGCCAACGGCTGGGTCGGCATGGGACGCTCGGTGCGGGGACGGGCCTCGCGGGGTTGGTCTCCCGTATCGTCAGGTTCGGCTTTTGCACGGGCTGCCAGCGCATCGCGCAGGTCCCAGGCTTTCTGCTTCAGTTCCTTGGCGGTGAGCCCGGCTTCGCGCAGCAGGTCGTTGAAGTCAGCCTCGCTGCCCACACGGGCCAGCAGGGTTTTCAGCAGTTGCTTTTCTACGTCGGCGGGGGTCAACTCGGCTTTGGGGGCGGCCTTGCGGCTGCCAGAGCGGGCACCCTTGCTGGTGTCATCGCCAGTGGTGGCGGCAGGTTTGCGGCGACGGGTGCGGGTGGTGGCGGCAGGCGCTGCGCCTGCGGTCTCTGTGTTGTTCTTCTTGGATTTGGCCATCAGTCAGTGGCAGCATCTACATGCGGCTGCCGGATAAATAAGTGTGTGTAAATCAGTACGGCCCCTTGTAAATGTACGCAACCCCACGACAAAAGCAAAAACCCGCCTTGCAGGGCGGGTTTTCGGGTTTCTGGAGCCAAGAGCCGGATTCGAACCGGCGGCCTGCGCGTTACGAATGCGCCGCTCTAGCCAACTGAGCTATCCTGGCAGTTTGAGAGTGCAAATGTACGGCTTTTGGAATTTCCGTCAAGTACCCTCTCCTTGCATTCTCTATTTCCGGTGCCGTGCCCGCAGCACTTCCACCACCTCTTCCAGCGAGTAGCCTGCCGCCCGTAGAAGCAGCAGGTAGTGGAACATCAGGTCGGCCGCCTCGCCCAGAAACTGGTCGCGGTTGCCTTTGCCGCCATGTTGCAGCACGGCCTCTATGGTCAGCTCCACACCTTCCTCACCCACCTTCTGGGCTATCTTCGGCAGGCCCTTGCGCAGCAACTTCTTCGTGTACGACTCATCCTCGGTGTCCACGTCCGAAATCCGCTGCGCCAGCAGGGCCTCCAGCTCCGAGAGGAAACCATAGTGCCCCGTGTTCTCCTCGGCCCAGCAGGTGTCGGTGCCTGTGTGGCAGGTGGGGCCTTCGGGCCGGGCACGCACCAGCAGGGTGTCGTTGTCGCAGTCTACCTTCACATCTACCAGGCGCAGGTAGTGGCCTGTGGTTTCGCCTTTGGTCCACAGTCGCCCTTTCGACCGGCTGTGAAACGTCACGCAGCCCGTACGCAGTGTCTCGGCATAGGCGGCGGCATTCATGTAGCCCAGCATCAGCACCTGGCGGGTGTTGGCATCCTGCACCACGGCAGGCACCAGCCCGTCTGTCGATTTGTCGAAGTCTATCTTCAGGTCGTAGCCCATTGTAATGGCTGGTATTGGCGGGAACGGGAGGTCAGAGACGGATGGCAATGCCCTCGGCAGCAAGGTACTGCTTCAGGTCGGGAATGGCGATTTCGCCGTAGTGGAACACACTGGCGGCCAGCGCGGCATCGGCTTTGCCCTGTGTGAATACGTCGCGGAAGTGCGGCAGCGCCCCACCCCCACCCGACGCAATGATCGGCACCGGAACGGCCTCCGACAACTGGGCCAGCAACTCGCAGGGGTATCCGGCTTTGGTGCCGTCATGGTCCATCGAGGTCAGCAGCAGCTCGCCCGCACCGCGGTCCACGGCTTCGCGGCTCCAGGCCAGCGCCTCGCGGCTGGTAGCCTGCCGCCCACCCGACACGTACACGTAGTAAAGGCCATCATCGTGGCGCTTCACATCCACGGCCACCACCACGCACTGGTTGCCATAGTGGCCCGACAGCTCGTTGATCAGCTCGGGGCGGCGCACGGCGGCGCTGTTCACGCTCACCTTGTCGGCCCCGGCACCCAGCAGAGCTTCCACGTCGGCCAGCGCACTGATGCCCCCGCCCACGGTGAACGGTATGTTCAGGCGCTCGGCCACCCGGCGCACCAGCTCCACAAAGGTCTTGCGGCCTTCGTGCGTGGCCGTGATGTCGAGATACACCAGCTCGTCGGCACCTTCGGCGGCATAGCGTGCGCCCAGCTCCACGGGGTCGCCCACTACGCGCAGCCCTTCAAAGTTGATGCCCTTCACCGTCTGCCCGTCCTTCACGTCCAGACACGGTATGATGCGTTTCGTCAGCATGGGAGCGTCAGGGCCGCAGCGCGGCAATCAGTTGTGAAACAGTGGTTTTGCCTTCGTACAGGGCCTTGCCAATAATGGCACCGTCCAGCCCCATTTCGGCCAGGCGGCGCACATCTTCGGCAGTGGTTACGCCCCCGCTGGCAATGATCTTCAGGCCGGGGCACAGCGTCTGTAGCCGCTGGTACAGTTCAAAGGAAGGCCCAGCCAGCGCGCCGTCCTTCGAGATATCGGTGCAGGCCACATAGCCTACGCCGTTTTCGTGCCACGCGCGGATGTACTCGCCCACCTCGTGGTCGGTAGCCTCCAGCCAGCCCGACACCGCAATGCGGCCATTCCGGGCGTCGGCCGACAGCACCACCTGCTCGGGCCCAAACTTATCTATCCAAGCCACAAACCGCTCGGGCGCACGCGCTGCAAGGCTGCCAATCGCCACCTGCGCTGCTCCCAGGTCAAAGGCCTTCTCCAGGTCCTCCGTCTGCTGAAAGCCCCCGCTGAAGTCTACCTTCAGCTGCGTGTGGGCACAGATACGCTTCAGCACATCCCACTGCTGCACGGCACCGGCCTTGGCGCCATCCAGATCTACAAGGTGGAGGTATTCAGCGCCTTCGGCAGCAAACTGCTGTGCCTGTTCCAGCGGGTCTTCGGCATAGGTGGTCTGCTGGGCGTAGTCGCCGTGGGTCAAACGCACGCAGCGCCCGCCAATCAGGTCTATTGCGGGCAACAATCGGAAGGCCTTGTTCATAATGCCAGAAAGCGTTTCAGGAGGGTTTCGCCCAGCGTACTCGATTTCTCGGGGTGAAACTGCACCGCGTGGAAGTTGTCCTTCCACGCACCTGCCGCAAACGGAATGCCGTAGGTGGCGGTACAGTTGGTGTGCGCACCCAGTTCTACATAATAGCTGTGCACAAAGTAGGCATACTGCCCGGCAAGGCCGTCCAGCAGAGGGCCCGTGGCGGTGTCCAGCTTGTTCCAGCCCATCTGCGGAATCTTCAGCTTCTGGCCGTTCACCTCAGCCGGAAACTTCCGCACCTGCTCGCCAAAAACGCCCAGACAGTCCACACCGCCGCCTTCCTCGCTGTGGGCACACAGCAGTTGCAGGCCTATGCAGATACCCAGCACGGGCTGCTTCAGTGTCGGAATCAACTGCGCCAGCCCACGCGCGTGCAGGTTGCGCATCGTGGTAGACGCTTCTCCCTGACCGGGGAAAATGACGCGCCGCGCCGCCTGGATGGCTGCGGGGTCTGCGGTCAGCGCATAGGCGTTCTCGGCCAGGCCTATCCGTGCCAGTGCAAACAGCACACTCTGCACATTGCCTGCGCCATAGTCTATTACCGCTACTTCCAGTGCCATATTACCGGGGCGGCATCCGAAGGGCACCGTCCAGGCGGATCACCTCTCCGTTCAGCATCACGTTCTCGAAAATGTGCTGCACCAGCGCCGCATACTCCGACGGGCGGCCCAGACGCGAGGGGAACGGCACCGCCGCGCCCAGTGCATCCCGCACTTCCTGCGAGAAGCTCGCCATCATCGCCGTGTCGAATGTGCCGGGGGCAATGGTCATCACGCGTACACCGTCGCGGCTCAGGTCGCGGGCCATCGGCAGGGTCATGCCTACCACGCCGCCTTTGCTGGCGGCATAGGCTACCTGGCCAATCTGGCCTTCATAAGCTGCCACCGACGCAGTATTGATGATGACACCGCGCTCGCCCTCTTCGTTCGGCGTATTGTCCAGCATGGCCTGCGCCGACAGACGC
Organism: Pontibacter sp. T17; assembly: GCF_057219875.1. Taxonomy (NCBI): domain Bacteria; kingdom Pseudomonadati; phylum Bacteroidota; class Cytophagia; order Cytophagales; family Hymenobacteraceae; genus Pontibacter; species Pontibacter sp. T17. The sequence continues at coordinate 1,639,818 of NZ_JBXVVW010000001.1, read as the reverse complement.
GCCACGTTGAACGAGCCAATCAGGTTCACCCGGATGGTCTTCTCGAAGGCCTCCAGGTCGTGGGGCCCTTTTTTGCCAGCCGTCTTGATGGTGGGGGCTACGCCAGCGCAGTTGATGGCGCCCACCAGCGGGCCAAACGTACGGGCCAGGTCAATGGCGGCCTGTACCTGCTCGGCGTTGGACACGTCGGCTTTGGCAAAGGCGGCGCGCTCGCCCAGTTCGGCAGCTACTTTCTTGCCGGCCTCTTCGTTGAAGTCCACCAGCACCACATGGGCGCCCTGTGCATGCAGATGGCGAGCCGTGGCTTCACCCAGACCGGACGCTGCGCCGGTTACCAATACAACAGCACGATGGAGCTTCATGACAGAACAGGATAGGGGTTAGTGTTTGGGCGCGCAAGTTAACCAAAACCCGCGCTTGTGCCCACTCCTAACGCCCGAAGCCCCCAAAGCGTTCGTCAGCGGCCCTTGCTCTTCACGGGCTTGGACTGTTTTGGCCCCTCCACCACAAAGCGAAACTCGATGAGTTCGCTGCGGGCGGGGCACAGGGTCAGAAAAGTGGCCCGGAAGCCTGGCAAGGGCCCCACAGCTCCGCCGGCATCCATCGTCGCCGACCGGCCCAGTTCCTCGCCGTCCACTGCACTGCGCCACACCAGTTGCTGCACCTTGCTGCCTACCCCCTGCTCGGTGGGGCGGGCTGCCGTCAGCACCATCCGTTGCAGCTCGCTGCCCAGCAGTGCAGGCGCACCCACGGTCACCTGCTCGGCTTTCCACAGTATCTCCAGCTCGCCCTTGCGAATGTCCAGCACCAGCGCCGCCAGACGGCCATTGGCCAGGTCGGTAACGTAAATACGGCGGTTGATGGGGTCGGCCGCCAGGCCTATTGGCGCATAGCTGTTCTCCACTTCCAGCAGGGGGCGAAGGCCCGTCACCCGGCGGCCATCCACCTGCGGCACCACCACCACCGACATTGGCTCGCTGGCAGGCAGGGCGTTGTTGGTGGCCACCACCCAATCGCCCATCACCACAGGGCCATAACCGGGGCGCTGTGTGCGCCGCACATATTCGGGCAGCCACGCGCCATCCAGCGTCAGCTTGCCCGCCGCATAGCCCAGCCGCAGCAGGTGGGTGTGGCCTGTCAAATACACGTAAGACTGCGTGCGGAAAAAGCCCAGTGCAGGCTGCCCATACACAGGCTCGGGCAGAGCGATGGAATCCAGCGTGGCCAGGCTCTGGGGGTCCAGCCGCAACAGCTGGCTGGGCGCAGGCATGCCGCCACGGCGACGTGCAGCAAGGCCCATCTGCGGCGTGTTGGCGGGCTTGTGCACCACTGTCACTATCAGCTTGCCGTCGGGCAATATCAGCAGGCCTTCCAGCGCACTGGGGCCATCGCCCAGCAACACCCGGCTGCTTTCCACTGCGCCATTGGCCCCGATACGGAACACCCTGCGGCCCGCCACCACATACAGCGCCCCGGAGGAATGCACCGCCGCGCCGCCCGGCACCCACCACTGCACACCCGCGAGGTCCAGGGGCGTACGCCAGTTCTGCGAAAACGTCTCCGAGTTGATGCCCGCCACATAGGGCATACCTGGGGCACTGAGCGTATCAGCGGGGTCTTCCAGCCCACCGACCACCAGCAGCTCGTTGCGGCCCCGGCTGAGCATAATGCCGGGCTTGTCCAGCCCAGCCACCCGCCGGAAGCGCGGAAACTCGCCCGTCCCCGACAGCTCCAGCCAGCCACAGGTGCTGCCGAAGGTCCGGCTGCGGTCCATCTGGCCGCCCACGGTGGGGGCCAGCGTACTGTAAACACCGTTCTTCCCCGGCCCTACGGCCAACAGGGCCGTCAGGTGACAGTCGTCGCCTGTCTGTTGCGCTGGCGCCAGCAGCGGGCACAGCAGGGCTGCCACGCCCACAATTCTCCGCAGATTCATGCCCACAAGTTAGCACCGCACCCTGCCCCGCCGAAAGCCCTATCTTTGTACCCTGTGAAACGGCTTTTTCTTCTCTGCCTGGCATTGCTGCTGCTCGTGCTGACGGGCTGCGGCGACAGTGCCACCCAGGCCATCCCCCCCAACCTGCAGGAACTGCGGGCCAAGGAGGCGTTCTCCGAGTCGTTTGCCATCACCTACACCTACAACGACAGTGCCCGCCTCAAGGCCCGCCTCAAAGCCCCACACGACATCGAGCGCTTCGACCCCGAGACACCCAGCAGCGAGATTGCCCGCACTTTTCACCTCTTTGACCGCGGCTTCGAACTCATCTTCTACGACCGCCTGGGCAATGAGGAGAGCCGCATCACCGCCAACCAGGGCCGGTACTACCCTGCCAAGGGCCTTGCCCATGCTACAGGCAAAGTTGTCGTTATCAATGTGAAAGGCGAAAAGCTGGAGACCGAACAGCTGACCTGGGAGCAGAAGACCGACCAGATCCGTACCGACGCCCCAGTACGCATCACCACCGCCCAGGAACTGCTCTTCGGCGACGGCCTCGTTTCCAACACCGCCTTCACCACCTATCGCATTACCAAGTTCAAGGGCACTGTCGCCCTTGAAAAATGATTCCACTCGCATGAACCGCCTCTTCGAATACCTCTACCTCGTGGCCGGGCTGGCCGTTCTCCTCGCTATGGCCATCCGCTGGGAGTCGCTCAGCTGGACCAACCGCGGCATCATGCTCGTGATGGTGGCCCTCTGTGCGGGCATTTACAGCGCGCGCCGCCAGCGCCGCATCCTTCGCGAGAAACACGAGCGCCAGAACCCGCCCCCCACCGACTCTGCCGAGTGATCGTATGGTCTTCCTCACGCTTCTCCTCATCCTGCCTGGGCTCTTGCTTACAGCCCTGCACGCTGCACGCGAAACCTCGCTGGCTTTCGCCCTCCGCAGCCCCCTGCGCGATGGCGCGGTTGTGCGACGGGGGCAGCGTCTGATGGCCGCCTTCCGAACTGCCCCCCAGCAGACCCTCCGTATGCTCTGGGCCGGCCGACTCGTAGGCATGCTGCTCGCCTGGTCGGGGCTGGTGGTGGCAGTCTATCTGCAATTCCAGACCATCGACTGGCTGTCGTTCCTGGGCCTGGCCGCGGGCACCCTCGTCACCATCCTCGTCCTCTCCGACCTGCTGCCACGCTGGTGGGGCCGTCGCAGCCCCGAAGCCACGCTAGATGCCACCGACCTTGCCGTCCGCTGGCTCGAACCCTTCCTCCTGACCCTTACAAAAGTACTGGGCGCCATCGCTGGCAAAGCCCGCCACCGCCGCGGCGACAGCAATACCAACCACACCTACCCCATTCTGCCCGCTGGGGCCGCTTATCAGGAGTCGCTGCTCGACTATGCCGAGGAAGACTTTAACGACCCTGACGACCTCAAACAGCAGGTTTTCACCAAAGCGCTCGACTTCAGCAGCACCCGCGTCCGCGAACTCATGGTGCCCCGCACCGAAATCGTCGCCGTCCCCGCACAGGCTGGTCTGGAAGCCCTGCGCCAGAAATTCATCGAGACTGAGCACTCCCGCATCATCGTCTACGGGGAGTCGCTGGACAACATACTGGGTTTCGTGCACTCACTGGCCCTCTTCGGCAATCCGCCCGATGTGGCCTCGATGGTGCAGCCTGCCCTCATGGTGCCCGATACCATGAGTGCCGCACGGGTGCTGGCCCAGTTTGGCGAAAACCACAAGGGCCTCTGCATCGTGGTGGACGAATATGGCGGCACTGCCGGGCTGGTCACGCTGGAAGACCTTGTAGAAGCTGTTTTCGGCGAAATCGAGGACGAGCACGACGACGACAGCGACGATGGCATGGTAGAGCAGCAGATGGCTACTGGCGTGTGGCGCTTCAGTGCCCGGCTAGAGGTCACCTACCTCAACGAAACCTACGCCCTGGGTCTGCCAGAAGGCGACTACACCACCCTCGGCGGCCTCATCCTGCACCTGGCCCTGCGCATTCCCGAAGCCGGCGAGGTGCTCCTGCTGCCCCGTCTCAAACTCACTGTGCAGCAGGCCCTTCGCAACAAAGTGGTGCTGGTGCAGGTAGAGCACCTCACCCCTACCGAAGGCAAGGCCTGAGAGGAGTTGCTTTTTCCGGAAAAGCCTTATCTTTGTCTAAAGGCAGGCGGCAGCGCCGGCCTTTGTCTTTTTCTAACGCGAACCGCATGCACCTGTCCCCGCGCCCTCACTGCGCTCCGGGCCGCCGAAAGGCCGCCTTGGGACAAACCCCGTCTGTGCTGCGCTGATCCCCACTTTTTAGGCAATCACATTCAAGCATCAGTGTTATGGCTGAGGTGTCGTACTTTACCCGTGAGGGGTATGAAAAGCTGAAGCAGGAGCTTCACGAAATGAAGAGCAAAGGGCGTCAGGAAATCGCCCGTGCCATCGCCGAAGCGCGCGAGAAAGGCGACCTGAGCGAGAACGCCGAATACGATGCCGCCAAAGAGGCCCAGGGCCTCCATGAGCTGCGCATCCAGCAGATGGAGACCATGATTGCCAACGCCCGCATTCTGGACGACAGCAACATGGACAACAGCAAGGTACTGGTACTCAGCACAGTAAAGCTGAAGAATACCAAGACCAAGCAGGTGGTCACTTACACCCTCGTGGCCCCCAAGGAAGCCGACCTCCATACTGGCAAGATTTCCGTGGACAGCCCCATCGGCAAGGGCCTGCTGGGCAAAGCCGTGGGCGACAAAGCCTCCATTCAGGTGCCCGCCGGCCAGATGGAGTTTGAAATCCTCGAAATCTCCCGCTAGTTTCAGGTCTCTTTCACGCCTCGAACACAAACATCATGTCCAGCCTGTTCAGCAAGATCGTCTCCGGAGAAATCCAGGGCCACAAGGTAGCCGAAACCAAAGACTACCTGGCCTTCCTCGACATCATGCCCGTGCGCCCCGGCCACGTGCTCTGCATCCCCAAGCAGGAAGTCGACTACCTCTTCGACATGGACGACGAAGCCTACATCGGGCTGCAGCTGTTTGCCAAGCATGTGGCCAAGGCCGTGAAGAAAACCGTGCCCTGCACCAAAGTAGCCGTGGCCGTAGTAGGCTTGGAAGTGCCACACGCGCACATCCACCTCATCCCTATCAACGCCATCTCCGAGCTCAACTTTCAGGGCCCGCAGCGCGTGAAGGTCGCCGACGAAGAGCTGGCAAAGATGGCCGAAGCCATCCGCGCCAACTTCTGAGGCCACCAGCTAAACGCACCAGATATCACAGCCGGGTTTACCCCCGGCTGTTTTTGTGTGTAGAGCCTGAGCAAATTGTGCAGGTCGGTTTTGCGTAAGCATTCGCGCCACGTCATTTCGAGCGAGCGCCCCCTTCTTCATGTCATTTCGAGCGCAGCGAAGCAGCGTGAGAAATCTACCTGTAGGCGGCTTGCCGCCTTCTCTGCTTGTAGAGGACTGCTTCGCAGCCCAAAAGTAGATTTCTCAGGAAGTCCCGATGCCTCGGGGCAACCTTCGAAATGACGTGCAGGGTGATACTGGATCGGAGAGGCGGGGGAAGGCGCAACAACGCACACAGCCGGGCGCAAGCCCGGCTGTGTGCGTTAAAACAGAAGCGGTCGGTTACACCGAGAAGCAGAACTCGCCAGCTTCCAGCAGCTTTTCGGCCAGACGGCGGCGGGCCGCCACGGTGTCGAACAGCTCGGTGCGGGTGAACTTCCGCAGGCCCGACAGCATGCCCTTGGCCATGTCGCCCTGGGCAATGCGGGTAACGGCGTCCTTGCCGTGGGCATACACGCGCTCGGCGGCGGCGCTCAGCAGCGTGCGCAGGATGTCCTCGCGGTATGCCTGGCCCTCGCGGCCTTCCAGCTTCTGCACGCGCAGGAGCACAGATTCCAGTGCATACACTTCGATGAGCATGTCAGAGATGTGCATCACTACTTCCTGCTCCTTCTCCAGCTCGGCCATGTAACGCTGGGCGGCGGCCCCGGCTACCATCAGGATGGCCTTCTTGAAGTTCTCGACGGCGGCGTGCTCGGCCCCGAGGTAGCCCTCGAAAGCGGCATGCCCGCTTCCACCAGCCATCAGCTCCTGCTGCACGGCCATGGCGGGCGTCATCATGTCCAATTCGCCTTTCAGCGCCTTGCCCATGATGTAGCTGACGGAGAGCATGCGGTTGATCTCGTTGGTGCCCTCGTAGATGCGGTTGATGCGCGAGTCGCGGTAAGCGCGGTCCATCGGGAACTCGGCCGAGAAGCCGTAGCCACCGAACACCTGCACACCTTCGTCCACCACGTAGTCCAGCACTTCCGAGCCATGCACCTTCATCAGGGCACACTCGCTGGCGAACTCCTGGGCAGCGTTCAGCAGTGCGGTTTCGAAGGCCGCACCGTCGTGGTGCAGGTGCTTCTCGAATGCGTCGATGTCGTTGGTGGAGCGGTACGTGGCCGACTCGTTGGCGTAAATGCGGATGGCCATTTCAGCCAGCTTGTGCTGAATGGCGCCGAACTTGCCAATGGGCTGGTTGAACTGCACGCGCTCGTTGGCGTAGCGCACGGCGTTGGCCATGGCCAGCTTGGCCCCACCCAAACACGCCGCCGACAGCTTCAGGCGGCCGATATTCAGGATGTTGAAAGCCACGCGGTGGCCCTTGCCAATCTCGCCCAACACGTTCTCTACGGGCACATGCACGTCGTTGAAGAAGATCTGGCGGGTGCTGGAACCCTTGATGCCCATCTTCTTCTCCTCTTCGTTCATGGTGATGCCAGGGTAGCTGCGCTCTACGATGAAGGCCGTGAACTTCTCGCCGTCAACCTTGGCGAAGACAGTGAACACGTCGGCAAACCCCCCGTTCGTGATCCACATCTTCTGGCCGTTGAGGATGTAGTGCTTACCGTCGGCCGAGAGCACAGCCTTCGACTTGGCACCACGGGCGTCGGAACCACTACCGGGCTCGGTGAGGCAATAAGCAGCTTTCCATTCGCCGGTTGCCAGCTTGGGCAGGTACTTGGCCCGCTGCGCTTCGTTACCGAAGTACAGAATGGGCAGCGTACCGATGCCGCTGTGCGCCAGCAGCGCCACTGAGAACGAATAGCCAGCGCCAATCTGCTCTGTGATGAACATACCGGTGTTGGTGTCCAGCCCATAGCCCCCCATGGCCTCGGGAATATTGAGGCCCAGCAGACCTTGTGCGCCTGCCTTGCTCAACAGTTCCGGCATCAATTTGGGGTTGGTCATGCTGTCCAGCTCGGGCACCTTGGGCAATACCTCGGTATTAATGAAGTCCATCGCCATTTCGGCCATGGATTTCTGCTCTTCGTTGAAGTCTTCAGGGATGAAGGCCTCAGCGGCGTTGAACTTGCGTACCAGAAACTCGCCGCCACGGACGAGTTTACTTTGAGCTACCTGGCTCATATTGTGTGTGTTAGGGGAATCTTGGTGAAGAAAATCAGTTGAGACGCTCGAAGATGCCGGCAATGCCCTGACCGCCGCCTACGCAGGCAGATACCATGGCATACTTGCCGTTGCGGCGCTTGAGCTCGTTCAGCGCCTTGACGGTGAGAATACCGCCTGTGGCACCGAGGGGGTGGCCCAGGGCGATGGCACCGCCATTCGGGTTCACCTTGGCTGTATCAAGGCCCAGGGTCTTCACGATGGCCAGCGACTGCGTGGCGAACGCCTCGTTCAGCTCGATGACATCGAGGTCGTCCTGCTTCAGGCCTGCCATCTTCAGCGCCTGCGGGATGGACTCCAACGGACCGATGCCCATGATGCGCGGCTCTACGCCCTTCACGCTGTAACCCACGATGCGGGCAATGGGCGTGAGGTTGAACTCTTTCAGCACCTGCTCGCTCACCACCAGCACAAAGCCAGCGCCATCGGAGGTCTGCGAGCTGTTGCCGGCGGTCACTACGCCTTTGGCGGCAAACACAGGCTTCAGCTTGCCCAGGGCCTCCACAGAGGTGTCCTTGCGGGGGCCTTCGTCGGTGTCCACTACCCAGGAACGGGTGGCGCGCTTGTCGTCCTTCACATATACTTCTTCTACCGAAAGCGGCGCAATTTCGTCTTTGAACTTGCCGCTTTCGATAGCCTTGATGGCCCGCTGGTGGCTTTCGTAGGAAAACTGGTCGCACTCCTCGCGGCCAATCTTATACTCCTGTGCTACAGCCTCGGCGGTCATACCCATGCCCCAGTAGTAGTCGGCATGTTTGGCGGCGATGTCGTAGCTGGGCACTACTTTGTAGCCGCCCATTGGCACCATCGACATGGTTTCGGCGCCACCAGCGATCACCGCGTGGTGCAGACCAGAGTGGATTTTGGCAGCCGCCAGCACAATGGCTTCCAGACCACTGGCGCAGTAGCGGTTTACCACCGCCGCAGGCACGGATACCGGCAGCGACATCAGGGCGATGTAGCGGGCAAAGTTGAGGCCCTGCTCGCCTTCAGGGATGGCGTTGCCGACGATGACGTCGTCGACCCGGGCTGGGTCGAAGCTGGGAACGCGCTTCAGGAGTTCGCGCACAACGTGGGCGCCCATCTCGTCCGGACGGACAAAGCGAAGGCCACCACGACCGGATTTGCCAATGGCAGTGCGACAACCGGCTACGATATATGCATTCATGGAAATGATGTCAGATTGGGATGAAAAAACAGGGCAACACGCTGCCGGTTAGTTGCGCAGGGGTTTGCCAGTGGTGAGCATGTGCTGGATACGCTCGAGGGTCTTTGGAGTGCCAGCGAGCTGGAGGAAGGCCTCACGCTCGAGGTCCAGCAGGTATTGCTCGGATACCAGTGTGGGCTGCGACAGGTCGCCACCGCACACCACGTAACCGATTTTCTCGGCGATGAGCTTGTCGTGCTCGCTGATGTAGCCACCCGCCAGCATGGTGTGGGCCACTACCATAATGCCGCCCAGCCCGTTCTTGCCCAGCACGCGAATGTCCTTGCGGGGGGCAGGCGCGGTGTAGCCCGCAGCCGACAGCTCCAGCACGCGGCGCTTGGCATCGCCCAGCAGGCGGTCCTTGCTCACGACCATGCGGTCTTTCTTCCGGTTCAGCAGGCCCAGCCCAAACGCTTCTACGCCGCTGGTAGCCACCTTGGCCATCATGGCGTTCATGATGTAGTGCTGGAAGGTATTCAACTCGATGTCGCCAGCCATGTACTCGTCGGAGATACGCACGGCCAGTTCCTTGGTGCCGCCGCCACCGGGCAGCAGGCCCACACCGGCTTCTACGAGGCCCATGTAGGTTTCACCGGCAGCGAGGGTGCTGTCGGCGTGCATGGCAAACTCGCAGCCGCCGCCAAGGGTGAGGCCATGAGCAGCCAGCACCACCGGCACGCTGCTGTAGCGCAGACGCATGGAGGTGTTCTGGAACACGCGCACGGCTTCTTCAAGCTGCTTCCAGTCCTGCTGGGCAGCCATCATGAAGATCATGCCGATGTTGGCACCCGCGCTGAAGTTCTCGCCCTGGTTGCCGATGACCACCCCACGGCCCGACTTTTCGGCCAGGTCCAGTGCGTGGTGTACGCCTTCGATGATTTCGGCACCAATGGTGTTCATCTTGGTCTGAAACTCTACGCCCAGCACGCCATCGCCGAGGTCGAAGATCGAGCAGCCGATGTTCTTCCAGATGACGTTGGTGCTGCGGATGTTGTCCAGCACGATGGCACCTTCCGGCATCGGAACGGCCTTGTAGCTCTTGGAGGCGGGGTCGTAGTAGAGGCGCTTGCCTTTCTCCACCTTGTAGAACGACTCGTGCCCGGCGGCCACCATTTCCTCCACCCACTTGGCGGGGGCTATGCCGTCGGCTTTCATCTTGGCAACGGTGTCCTTCACGCCGAGGATGTCCCAGGCTTCGAAGGGGCCGAAGCTGTAGCCATAACCGGCGGCTACAGCCTGGTCGAGGCGGTAGAGCTCGTCGGCGATTTCGGGGATGCGATTGGAGCAGTAGGCGAACAGGCCATAGTGGAGCTCGCGCAGGAAGGCACCGTACTTGTCGTCGGCAGCCAGGAGCACGCGCAGCTTGTCGGGCAGGTTTTCGCTCTTCTTGGCGGTGCCGAGGGCATCGGTGCGCAGCTTGGTCTGGGCCTTGTACTCGAAGGTGTGGAGGTCCAGGCTCACGATTTCGCTTTCGCCACCCGCGCCTTTGGTCTTCTTGTAGAAGCCGCCGCCGGTTTTGTCGCCCAGCAGGTTCTTCTCGGCCATCTTCTTCACGAAGTCGGGCACCTGGAAGAGGTCGCGCTTCTCGTCGGTGGTGCAGGTGTCGTAAAGGAACTGGCACACCTTCATGGCGGTGTCCAGGCCTACGATGTCGGAGGTGCGGAAGGTGGCAGACTTGGCGCGGCCAATGACGGGGCCGGTCAGCGCGTCTATTTCCTCCACCAGCAGGTTGTGCTTCAGCACCAGCCGGAAGGTGTCGGCAAAGGCGAACATGCCAATGCGGTTGGCGATGAAGCCGGGGGTGTCCTTACACAGTACGGTCTGCTTGCCGAGGAAGCGGTCGCCGTATTCCATGAGGAAGTCGGTGACGGCGGGGTCGGTATCGGGCGTGGGGATGATTTCCAGCAGACGCAGGTAGCGGGGCGGATTGAAGAAATGCGTACCGGCGAAGTTGCGGCGGAAGTCGTCGGAGCGGCCCTGCGACAGCATGTGGATGGGAATGCCACTGGTGTTGCTGGTAATGAGGGTGCCGGGCTTGCGGTGCTTCTCTACTTCTTCATAGATCTTGCGCTTGATGTCGAGGTTTTCGACGACGACCTCAATCACCCAGTCGCAGTCGGCGATGCGGGACATGTGGTCGGTGAAGTTGCCCAGCTCCACGCGGTTGGTGAAGCTCTTGTCATAGAGCGGCGCAGGGCTGGATTTTACCGCCGTATCAAACAGTCCGTTGACGATGCGGTTGCGGACAGCGGGACTGTCCATGGTGAGGCCAGCGGCCTGCTCCTGGGGGGTAAGTTCGCGGGGCACCATGTCGAGCAGCAGCGCGGGCACACCGATGTTGGCGAAGTGCATCGCGATGCGCGAACCCATGATCCCTGCACCCAGAACCGCAACTTTGCGGATCTGGCGGTTGGACCCAGCGGTGCCATTGGCGCTGGGTGCCGTCGTGGCATCTTTGGCCACAGGGGAGGAAACCATACTAAATGAATGAATGGAGATTTGGTTGACTCTCCGCCGCCCCAGCCCGCCGACGCACGAAAGCTTTCGCCGGGCCAGGGTAATTGGCGGTCTTACAAGTTAACACAAAGCCCACGCCTCCTGTGCCAATTCCGCGCGGAAAATGCCAAAAAATTGAAATCTAACGAACGATCGTTCAGGTGCTTGGCGCTTTTTCCGGGTTTTTCTTGCGCCCCCTCTTGCGCTGCATGTGTAGCTGCCCCTATCTTTGCATCCACTTTGAAGACACGGGGGATTAGCTCAGCTGGCTAGAGCGCTTGCATGGCATGCAAGAGGTCATCGGTTCGACTCCGTTATCCTCCACTACAACCCCGCACCACGCGGGGTTTTTTGTTGCCGTGGAGCCCTGCTTTCTTTATGTCCTCTTCTCCCCCTCCCGCAACAGATACTACATCGGCATTACGTCGGATATCGACAACCGCCTACTTCAGCATAACACGGGCCGCAATACTTCCACCCGCAGTGGCGCTCCTTGGGAGCTGAAATTGGCGCTGCCTTTTCCCTCCCGAACTGAAGCTGCGCAGGCTGAACGCACCCTCAAGCGCATGAAGAGTCGCGCCTATCTCGAAGCCTATATTGCGCAACACACTGGCTAAGAGCGTCCCGACATGTCGGGAAGGTCATCGGTTCGACTCCGTTATCCTCCACCACAACCCCGCACCACGCGGGGTTTTTTGTTGTACTGCGCTCCCCATCCGCAGGGGCGCACGGGGCTGTAGAGGGCAAGCGCACGGCCGAGAGCGTCCCGACCTGTCGGGAAGGTCATCGGTTCGACTCCGTTATCCTCCACTACAACCCCGCACCACGCGGGGTTTTTTGTTGTACTGCGCTCCCTCTCCGCAGGGGCGCACGGGGCTGCCTACGACAGCCCACGAGTAGATTTCTCACGCCGCTGCGCGCGCTCGAAATGACGTAGTGCCTGTTCCCCACACCCTCACTCCTGTTGCAGGCGCAGCTGGCGGCGCAGTTCGGCCAGTTCGGCCAGGAACTGCTTTGCCGGATGGGTGTCGTCCAGGTCGCGCACGCGTGTCTGCGGCGAGGTCGCTCCAGCTTTGCTGTGGGGCTGCTGTGCGGTTGCGGCCATTCCGCCTGCCAACACGGGTGCTTCTCCTGTATCTGTGGACTCTGCATCTGTGTCGGTGCCCATTTCTGAAAGGGGCATCGCTGGAGTCGGCGCAGCCTGCTGGCCAGTCAGGCGTTCAAACTGCTTCTGGACCTGCTTTTCAAGTGTCTGCTGTCCCTTGGCCACCTGTGCCGAAAGTCGGGCACAGACGCCTGCCTGTGTGCGGTACAAGCCGATAATCCGATTCAGCTGCTTGTAGCCTTCCGGCAGGGGCGCGCCTTCCTTGATATGCTTTTCCAGTGCCTCCATCAGATTATCGTAGAGGGCTTCCAGCCGGTTCTGGAACTCGACTGCGTTGGTGTAAAGAGCGATGAGCGTGTTATCCATGCCGGCAAGTTGCAGGGCAGCCAGGTGAGGGACACCGAAAGGTGCCACCCGCAGACGCGCCACCCCCGCCACCTTCCTGCGTCAATTCATTGATGCACAAACAAAAAAGCCCCACTCCGGATGAAGTGGGGCCGCTGATCCATCTAATTATGAGGCTATCTCGCAATTACTCTTACTGTCTTTACCAACGAACGGCAGCCGATGTTCCCGAATAATGACAGAACTCCGGTTTTCTGCGCGCTTGGCCCGGGCCATTGCACAGCCCGGGCGCATTGCAGACCTTGGGGCATGTCTGGCACTACTTCTCTGCCCCATCGGCTGGCGCTGGCCACACAGTCCGACTTCCGTTTTGCCGAGTGCCACTGGTACCTGGACCGCGGCTACGATGACTGTCTGTACCAACTGGGACCCGCCAGCATTACGCGCGCGGTGCTCCTGCCCGGCAGCGCAGCACCCGCAATCCTACACCTGTATCCGGCCGATGGGCAGTCCCTGCTGCACCTGGAGACCGACGCCCCACCCCATCTGCACGCCGCTGCCATTGCCTACGCTGCCGACTGGCTGGACACCCACCGCGACCTGACGCCATTCTACCAACTGCTACAGAAGGACAGGCAACTGGCGCCGTTGGCCGATCGATACCGCGGTCTACGGCTGGTGGGCATACCAGACCTGTTCGAGGCGCTGTGCTGGGCCATCATCGGGCAGCAGATCAACCTGACGTTTGCCTATGCCCTGAAGCGCCGGCTGGTGGAAGCCTACGGCACGCAGGTGGCAGGCCCCTTGGGGCCGCTGTGGCTGTTCCCGACGCCGCAGCAACTGCTGGGCGCAACAGTGGAAGACCTGCGGGCCATGAAGTACTCGGGCCGCAAAGCCGAATATGTTTTGGGACTGGCGCAGCATTTTTCCAATACACCCACGCTGGACGCCGACCTGCGTGGCCCCGCGCCGGAAGACGCCTTTACCCAACTGACAGCCCTACGCGGCATCGGCGAATGGACGGCCCGGTACGCGCTGATGAAGTGCCTGCGCCACCCCGACAGCATTCCCTACGGCGACGCCGGCCTGAACCAGGCGTTGCACCGCCTGAAGGACTTTCCGCTGCCCATTCAGCGGCCCAAAGCCGAGAAGCTGTTTGCCCGCTACCGCGGCTGGCAAAGCTATCTGGTGTTTTACTTGTGGAGAAGTTTGAGTTGAGGGCACGTTACAAACTCCCCCTCACTCCACATTCAGCTGCCAGCTGACGCCGTAGCGGTCGGAGAGCCAGGTGAAGTGCTGGCTGAAGCCGTAGTTGGCCGGTGGCATCAGCACGGCGCCGTCGGCGGAGAGGGCCGCGAAGAGGCGGTTGAGCTCGTCGACACTGGCGCAGGCGACGAACAGCGACAGCGACGGCGTGAAGCCGAAGGCATGCGGATAGGCACTGTCCAGCGCCCGGCACTCGAGCCCTGCCACCCGGAAGCGCGCCTGCTTCACCTGACCCTCGGTACCGCCGGGCTCACCCGCCTGAAACCGCTCGATTGACAGGACTTCGGAATCCGGGAAGAGCGACACATACAGGCGCACAGCTTCTTCGGCCTTGCCCGCCTGTGCACCCGAGAACATGAGGAATGGGGCGATTTTCTGCATACGATAAGGTAGGCAGCAGAAGGACAAAGCCATGCCTTCGTATTTAACCAGAAAGTTTTATACACTGGTTTTCAATATATTGAAAACAAAATCAGCCCTTGGGCTTGCATCTGAAGCAGACCCGCCATTACTTAGCCTTCAGGTTAATTAACCTGTAAGCAAACAATGGATACCGATCAGCTCAGCGCCACTTTTGCCGCCCTGGCCGACCCCACGCGGCGGGCCATGCTCCAGCGGCTGGCAAAGGGCGAAACCTCCGTGAAGGAACTTTCGGAGCCGTTTGACCTCAGCGGTCCTGCCGTGACCAAGCACCTGAAGGTGCTGGAGCGTGCCGGGCTGGTGAAGCGCAGCCGCCGCGCCCAGCTGCGCCCCTGCCGCCTGGACCCCAAGCCGTTGCAGGAAGCAGCCGACTGGGTGGCGCAATACCGCCAGCTATGGGAAGACCGCTTTGACCGGCTGGAAGCCCTGCTGGAAGAACTGCAACAGGCCGACGCCCAACAGCCGCCGCAGCCCTGACCCCTACTGCACTCACACTCATTTATTTATTCACCCTTTTCCCCTCACACCCATGCCTGTTACCGTATCCCTGCCCAGCGACCGCGAACTGGTGGTCGCGCGCTCGTTCAAAGCGGCCCGCGCGCTGGTGTACCGTGCCTTTACCGAACCCCAGCTGCTGAAGCAGTGGATGACGGGCCCGCCCGGTTGGAGCTTCCCGGTCTGCGAAATGGACTTCCGGATTGGCGGCAAATACCACTACATCTGGCGCCAGGTGGAAGGCCCCGCCCAAGGCCCTACTGAAGTGGAGTTTGTGGGCGAGTATCTCGACATCGTGCCGACGGAGAAAATCGTAGCCGACGAAACCTTTATGGACCCCGACATGGGCGGCACCTGCCGGCTCACCAACCTGTTCGTGAGCCACGATGGCGGCCAAACCACCGTCACCTGCCACATGCTGTTCGAGAGCCCCGAGGCTCGCGATGGGGCTGTCGCCAGCGGCATGGCCGACGGTATGGAAAGTGGCTACGTGAACCTCGACACCCTGCTGTCAACACTGCAAAAGAGCTGAAATGCACTTCTTTTCCCCACTCCCATGCGCTCTGCTGTCTCCTACCCTACCGATACCGAAGTAGAAATCGTGCGGCACTTCCGGGCCAGCACCGAACGGGTGTACCGCGCTTTCACCGAACCGGCCCTGCTGAAGCAATGGCTGCTGGGCCCACCGGGCCTGGTGTTGGCCGAATGCGTGCTGGACCTGCGCCCCGAAGGCCGCTATCGTTACCTGTGGCAGCGCCCCGGCAGCCGTGACATTGTACTGCTGGGCCAGTTTCTGGAAGTACAGCCCAACCGGCTGCTGGTAAGTCTGGAAGCCTTTGAGGAAGACTGGACTGGGGGGCCCTACAGGGTCACCATCCGGTTTGAGGAGGCGAAGGGCGGCACCCTTGTAACGCACGTGCTGACCTATGATACACCTGCCATTTGCCAGCAGAACATGGACTATGGCATACCCGACGGCATGGAGCAGAACTTCCAGCTGCTGGACACCCTGCTGGCAACACTGGAAAAAAACTGACCCTATTCCCACTCCAACTGACACGCAACATGACCCACTCGAAACCCCTGCCCTACGACCTGGCCGCTGGCGAAGCCGTACACATCAGCCGGGTGCTGAACGCCCCACGCGAGCTGGTATTCAACGTCTTCACCCAGACCGAGCATCTGGTGAAGTGGTTCGGCCCGAAAGGCTTCACTGTAACTGCCGCCAGGAACGAGCCCAAGCCCGGCGGCATCTTCCACTACTGCATCGAAGACCCCAACGGCAACGCCATGTGGGGCAAGTGGGAGTATCTGGAGGTGACGCCGCCCGACGCGTTCACCACCATCTCCTGCTTCTCTGACAAAGACGGCGGCCTGACGCACCACCCCATGGCCCCCGACTGGCCCTCGTGGATGATCACCCGCACGAGCTTTCATGCTACGCCAGATGGCAAAACCGAAGTGCGCATGGTGACACAGGCCTACAATGCCACCGAGAAAGAACTGGCCTTCTTTGCCGAACACGGTAAAAGCCTGCACACCGGCTGGGAAGGCACCTTCCAGCAGCTTGACACTTACCTCGCCACGCTGGCGTAACGCAACCTTTCCTACTCACTCACACTGACTTATACCTATGTCGCAGACTCCCATGCCTCCAGTGCCCGCCACCACTCCCTTCCGTATCTCACGGGTAGTACAGGCGCCCCGCGAACTGGTGTTTAGAGCCTTTACCGAAACCGCCCATCTGGAACGTTGGTGGGGCCCGAAGGGCTTCATCGTGAGCAATGCGCGCAACGATGCCCGCCCCGGTGGGGTATTCCACTACCGGATGGCCAATGCAGAAGGCGTGGAGATGTGGGGCAAATGGGAATACCTGGAGATTGTGCCGCCCGAGCGACTGGTGATGCTCAGCGGCTTCTCGGACCCCGACGGTGGACTGGGCCGGCACCCTCTGGCACCCGAATGGCCCCAGCGCATGTATACGCGGGTGCGATTTGAAGCACTGACCGACCAGCGAACCGAGATCCACATCGAGTGGTATGCCTATGACGCCACCGCCAGCGAGCAGCAGATGTTTGACGACAACCACGCCAGCATGACGCAGGGCTGGACCGGCACCTTTGAGCAGCTGGAAGCCTATCTGCACACGCTTACCCGCGCCTGAGCCATGCTGATAGACTACTTCAACACCCCCACTGTCGACCGTGAGCTGAAGCTGAGCCGGGCCTACAACCACCCGCCACACCGCGTGTTTGACGCCTGGACCGACCCCGCGAAAGTGAACCGCTGGTGGGGGCCCAACGGCTTCAGCAACGAACTGCTGGAAATGGATGTACGCCCCGGAGGCCGCTGGCGCTACAACATGCACGGGCCCGAAGGCATGCTCTTCCCCAACCGGATTGAGTATCTGGAAGTGGTGCCGCCGGAAAAGCTGGTGTATCTGCACGGCAGCGACCTCGACGACGATCCCGAGCGCTTCCACGTAACCGTGACCTTTGCGCCCACGGCCACCGGCACCCTGCTGACCATGCACCTGGTGCTGCGCACCCGCGAGCAATGCGAGCAGGTGAAAGGCTTTGGCGCAGTGGAACTGGGCCAACAAGGGCTGGAAAAGCTGGCCCTGCTGCTGGACGAACAGTAAAAACATGCCTCTCGCAGGCAAGAAGGGGCATCATGCCCCTTTTTTTCATGCTGGCTATTGACAAGTAAATACCAATCGGTATTTTTGCATCATGCGTGACCCGAAAGCTACTCGCCAAACCGTGATTGAACATGCCTCGGCGCTGTTCAACCAGCAGGGCTATCGGGCGACGTCGCTGTCGGACATCACCGATGCCACGGGCCTGACCAAGGGCGCCATTTACCAGCACTTCGAGAACAAGGAGATGCTGGAGATCGAGGCACTGCAGTTCATGATGGCGCGGGTATCGGAGCGACTGGGCGCGGTCATCAAAGCCGAAACCACCGCACCAGCCAAGCTGCGGGCAGTGTTCCGGTTCTTTGCAGCGTATGTGCACAACCCAGTGGTGGCGGGTGGCTGCCCCCTGCTGAATGCCGGTATCGAGGCCGACGACGCCCACCCCAGCCTGCGGGTAGTGACACAGCAGATGCTGGCCAGTCTGCGCGCTACGCTGGAACGTCTGCTGGCCAAAGGGATAGAGATGGGTCAGTTGAAACCCGACACCAATGTACCGCTCAGCGCCACCTACATACTTGCCATGGTAGAAGGCGGCGTGTTCATGAGCCGAGTCGAAGGCAGCTCACGCGATATAGAGGCCGTGATGGGCATTCTGGAAAACTGGCTTCGTACGATAGAGGCATGACCTTTTTTTGACCAAACACATACCAATCGGTATCAAATATAATCTCGCTCACACCATGCTTACCACACTCATACTCCGCTCTATTGGTCTCGGGCTGAACGCCTGGGGCCTGGTGGCGCCTGAAAAAGCAGGCGACCTCGGCTTCCGGCTCTTTTGCCGGCCACAGCGGCCCAGACTGAAGCCTCATCATGCGCACTTTCTGGAAAAAGCAGACGCCTTCACTGTCATGGACAACGGCGACCTCATCCGTGGCTACCGCTGGGGCAACGGCCCACGCCGCATGCTGCTGGTGCATGGCTGGAACAGCCACACCTACTTCTGGAAAAACTACATAGAGCAGCTGACAGCACTGGGTTTCACGGTGATAGCCATAGATGCACCAGGCCACGGCCGCTCGGAAGGCAACCTGCTGAATCTTGTGCGCTACGCCCAGGTGCTGGCCGAGGTAGTGCGCCAGCACGGTCCGTTTGAAGCTATTGTCGGCCACTCCATAGGGGCATTTGCCAGCGTACTGATGCTGCATAACCACCCCGAACTGACGCCCAACCGGCTGGTGTTGCTGGCTGCCACCGCCAACGTCAGCGACTTCATGGAGCACTACCGCCGCACGCTGGGCCTGACGCCCCGCACCCTGCGGCTGGTGGAAGACACGCTGGAGAAGCGACTGGGCAACCGCCCCTCACACTATCTGCTGCCCCGGCTGGCCCAGAAAGTGCTGGTGCCTGCCCTGCTGGTGCACGACCGCACCGACCGCATGGCACCCCTGCACTACATACTGGACCTGAAAGAAGTGTGGCCCCATGCCGAGGTGTCAGTGACCGAAGGGCTGGGCCATAACCTGCGCTCGGATGACATCACCAGCCTGGTGGTCAGATATGCGGCGCAGTTGGGCAGCCTACAACAGGAAGTGCCGCGCACTCCAGCCAAAGCTATCTGCTGATGCAGAAAGAGCGTAGCTTAGGGCATGACTTACCACCTGCTCAACGGCGACGCTCTGGCACAGAAACTCCCGCGTAGCGTGCTCGGGGAGAGCATTGTGTGCCGGGAGGTGTTGATGGAAGGCCCGGTGAGCAGACTGGGCCTTTCGTCGTTGTGGGAGGCCCGCGCCGCCTTCCTCGCCGCACACTATGGCGCCAGCCCTGCCGACTACCGTCAGCAGGTGCAGGCCGAACTGGAACGCCTGGTGACCATTCCGGCAGATGCACAGGTGTATACCTGGTTTGGCGAAGACCTGTTCTGCCAGGTAAACCTGTGGTGCTGCCTTTGGCTGCTGCACGCCCACGGCCAACGGCCCGCCTGCTGGCGGGTGTTTGCACCGCTGGAGCCTGTTACGGCCCGCTGGGCCGAGTTTGGGCCGCTGGATGGCGAAGACCTGACATACGCCTTTCAGCAGGCCCACAGTATATCAGCGGCAGACATGCAACTGGCCTGCCACCTGTGGGAAGCCTACGCCGATGCCGACTGGAACCGCTTTGCGGCACTTGGCCAAACACCCTCTGAGGCATTTCCGTATCTGGCCGATACCGTGGCAGCGCAGCTGGGGCGGCTGGAGTCGCCACCACACCCGGTGGCAGTACTGCGGATTCTGCTGGCCGATGGGCCGATCCCGGAAGCCGAGCTCTTCCGGCGCTTTCAGGCCAAACTGGGTGTATACGGCTATGGCGATACGCAGTTTAGGCAACTGCTGGCCCAGGCGCGTCAGATGCCCTCGGGCTCGAACCAGTAGGTGAACTCGATGGGGTAGTCGTCGGCGTGGCCATTGAGCGCAATGTGGCCTTCGCCGCGCAGGTGTTTCAGCTCGCCTGTGCCGGAACCCGGCACAACGAAGAACGTGCCGTTGGTACCGAGGCCATTGTCGGTGCCCGTGTGCTGCCACACGAAAGTGCCCTGCTTTCCGTCGAGCAGACCCTTGAATTCCTCCAACCCAATGAAGCTGGTGTGGCCACTGGGGGTATAAACCATCAGGTATTCCAGTTTGCTCGTGCCTTCGATGGGCCCGGCATAGGTGTAAGCCACATTGGAGTGGGTAAACTTGAAGCCGTCGGCCTCACGATAGGGTTTCTCATCCCAGTGGGCCACCTTGAAACGACTGTTGAGGGTTTTCTTCATAGCGTGCAATGATAATGGTAGCCAAAGCAACGGTTTTTCCGACAGGAGGTATTGGAAAAGTGCGACAGGGCTGACGATTTTGCCGTATGGCGCGTATGCTGGACTGGAACCGACTGGGGCGGCTGCCCAAAGGCATTCTGTACCCGCAGGAGGCCCTGCACAGCATCCGGCTGGAGCGACACTTTCCCAGCGCGGCACTGACACCATTCATAGAACACTATTGGCCTGTGGCATGGGACCTCACCAACCAGCCGCCATCGCGCTCGGAGGTACTGCCCTATCCCAGTGTGCACATCGTATTTGACCCCGCGGAGTGCTATATACAGGGGGTGATGACGACCCGCTTCCGGAAAACACTGGAGGGCAGTGGATGGGCATTTGGCATCAAGTTCCGGCCCGGAGGATTCCGCCCGTTTCTTGGGCAACCAATGCACCAGCTGCGCGACCAGCGTGTGCCGCTCAGCTATTGGCTGCCGAAAACTGAGGCACATACCCTGCACCAAGCCATTGTACAGGCCGACAGCAACGCCGGAAAGGTGGCGCTGGCCGAGGCGCTTCTTTTGCGTTATCTGCCACCCCATGACCCTGTTCTTGGGGCGCTGCATAGCCTTCTGGAAGCCATCAGCGCACAGCCGGAACTAAGCAGCACACAGGCGATAGCCGCATACATGAGCTGCTCGGAAAGGAGCCTGCAACGCCTCTTTGCCGACTACATCGGTGTAACCCCCAAGTGGGTGATTCGGCGCTACCGGGTGCACGAGAGTCTGGAGCGGCTGGACTACACACCGCCCCCGCGTCTCACCGAGTTGGCGCTGGACCTCGGCTACTTTGATCAGGCACATTTCACCAATGACTTCCGCACCGAAACGGGCACCACGCCACAGGCCTATCAAAAGGGAGACTAGATCGAACTGCAACAAAAAAGCGGGGCCCTGTCTGGGCCCCGCTTTCGTTCACAGGAAAGTCCCAGTTATTGCTTTACGATGCGGATGGTAGTAGCGCGACCATCGGCAGCCTTCAGGTGCAGGAAGTAAACACCCGCCGGGAGGTCGTCCACCTGTCGGAAGCTATCACCATTGAGGAGCCACAGGCGTACTACCTGGCCATGCACATTCATCAGCTCTGCGCGGACGCTGCTGAGGTCTTCCAGCAGCTCGATGGTCAGCTGGTCGCGGGTAGGTACGGGGTATACTTTCACGACATCGGCCAGCGGCAGCAGCGCACCATCAAGGTCAATTACAACTTCGCGAATACCCTTGACATAGGTGGTACCGTCAAAGTCGCGCTGTACAAGGCGGAAATAGTGGCGGCCATTCCCGAGTTCGCGCACAGTGAAACTGTAGGACTGCTGCTCGGTGGTGGTGCCAGAGCCGGGTACAAATGCAATTTGCCGGAAGTTGTCAGTGGTGCGGCTGTGCTCCAGTACAAAGCCTTCGTTGTTGAGTTCCGAAGCCGTAGACCAGGTGAGCAGGGCCTCCATACGATTCTGTACACGGGCGTCGAAAGCCAGCAGTTCTACTGGTAGCGGGCTGTTGGAGCCGCCGAAGCCAAACTCAGAGAAGCTGGTGAGGCCAGTGCGGCCTACCGACACGGTGCTGCCGACTTCCGAGAACGTACCGGCAGAACCAGCATTGGTCCAGGGCTGCGCCGGGCCATCGCGCTTCACCAGAATGTAATTGGCAAGGCCTGCGTTGGTAGCGCCAGTGAGCCAGCCCCGGGCGCTGTAGGTGCCGCTGGTCAGAGGAACGTTGGGGGTTACGGTCCAGTAACCGGCATCCAACAACCCAGCTGCGGGGAAGAGTCGGCCACCGTCGTTCAGCGGGAAGCCGAGTGAAGTGGGGGCTGTGCTGTTGAAGGTAACGGTGAGATAGCTGGGCCCCACGATGATACTGTCGAACCGCACCTCGAATGTCTGCGGTGCAGATGTCGAGCCAACGGGGAACGCGTAAGGGGTGGCAGGGGCCAGATAGCGGCGCAGACTGCCGTTCACCCACCCAGCGGTGGCAGAAATGGCGGTGGAATCGGTGCTGGTGACAGCCAATATGTTGCCACCAGTGGCTACACTGCCAGCGGTGAGGCTGAGCGTACTGGCCGAAAGGTCCGAATCCAGTGTTACAGTCTTGCCGGGAGCATTCACTGTGAGTGCGCCTACCGTTACCGCAGCACGGGTGGTGTAAGCCTCGGTAGCATAGCCCTCCACGGTTACGCCATCGGTGAGGGTAGCCGCCGGATAGGTGCCATTGGCAGCGATACGAAGGATGGTATTATCAGTGACCAGTGCATCGGAAGCAGCGGCAGCCATGGTGAGCTTGCGGCGGCCTGGCGTGGTACCGGGGTTGGCATCTGCACCACCCGGCCCAGCGTACAGTACGCGCGTAAGCGGCTGACGAAGGTCGTAAGAGGCCATCACCGGAAGGTGATCGGAGGTAGTAGTACTGTAGTTGGCAATGCCCAGCGAAGCAAAGTAATCGGGCGGGAAAACATTGGCAGACCCACTGATGAACAACCGCTGCATTTCGTTGGTGTGCATGATGTGGTCAATCATGTTCTCGCGGTCTACATAGCTGCGAAGGCCAGCGTTACTGAGCGCCAAAGTGGGGAACTCGTAGTTGAGCGAATCGTTGACCAGCACTGCATAGGAAGAAGCCGTGGTGCCAGCCTGTTCGTTCACTGTTGCATCGAGGTCGTCGTTATAGTCGCCCAGGAGCATTACATTCTCGCCGCCGAAGTAGAAATCAAGCGAGTCTTTCAATACCTGATTGTCGTAAACGCGCCGGGCGTAGGAGGTAGCCAGCGGATTGGTGTTGGCCTTGGCATGCACTGCAACCAGATACACCCGCTGGGTATTCGCACCAATGGTTACATCCAGCCCTATCATATAAGGCAGACGGCCGCTGGCCCAGAAGTTGGTGCCATCACCACCCGGATAGCCGGGGAAATTTGCGCCGCTGCTGTAGCTGTATATGCTCTTGAACATGGCGCGGGGGTTCTCGGGCAGCAATGCGCTTACCGGAGCCAACCGTGCATAACTGGTATCGTAGATGAAGCCTACGCGCTGGTTATTATCAGAGAACGTATTAGAGGTAAAGCGCGAGAGTGTGCCTACATAATTACGACCAGTGCCGACACGGAGCGCCGCCACCAGATTGTCAAAGCCAACGGTATCGGATATCTCTTCTACCACCACTACTTCCGGTGCAAGGGTATTGAGCACTGCAATGGCGTTGTCGCGCTGGAGCGTCTCATTACCGGGGCCGTTGGAAGTGCTGCCAAACCACTCGATGTTCCAGGTAACGACATCAAAGGAGCTGTCGGGCGGGAAGGTGGTGCCAGAGAAGTAGCCGAGCGTGCGGTTGAGCCCGCTGCCTACAAAGGAGATACCGCCAGCAAAAGCCCGCATGACCACCGAAGGCGCAAAGCGCACATAGAGCGTCTGGGTATCGGCAAGGGCGGTGCTGCCGAAGGTAAGCTGGGGCAGGTAGGCGAGATCATTGGTCGAGAGCTCGAAGCCCTCAGGTGCAGTTACAGTAAGCGTGTCGGCACCACTTACCTTGAATAGGAAGCTGCGCCCAGCGGTGGGTACACCGGCGGTGGTGTAACCAAAAATCCAGTTCTGCAAGGGGCTGAGTGAGGTTGCCACAGCCGCCGGAGGCGCCGTAGCCGAACTGATGATTGCGATGTCGTCGAGCGTCCAGCGTGAAGCCGCCGCAGTAGTGGAAGTATACTTGAACGCTATGCGTACGTTGGAGGTCTTGTAGGCGCTGAGGTCTACCTGAGAAAGCGTCCAGACACTGGAGTTGGCGGCGGGGAATCGGCCGTCCAGTTGTTGCCAAACAGTGGTGGCAGGGTTACCGGTATAGTTGGTGGTAATGTACAGCTCCAAGGAGTTGCCAGCGAAGGCCGAGATGCTGTAGAACTGCAACACGGCAAAATCGGCAATACCGGAGAGGTCATAGGCGGGCGAAATCAGCCAGTCTTCATTCAGCTGAGCCGAGCCCGAGAAGCCGTTCATCTGATAGCCGTTGGTGGCATTGTTGCCGAAGGTGGTACACCCCCATGCCTGGGCGCCGGTAACACTCACGGCAGAGAACGTCACAGTGGGGCAGCCCTCGAAGTCTTCAGCGAACACAGAGGCGACCTGTCCAATACCGGAGAGATTGACTGTGACACTGGAGGAGCCATCCGTTACCTGCAGAGTGTTGCTGAGAATGCCTGTACCCGTGGGAGCGAAACGCACATACACCGTTTGGGCTGTGGCCAGCTGGGCGGATGCAAACTGAATGGTATCGCCGAAAGTAATGCCATCGCGGGATACCTGATATTCAGTTCCACCCTGTACATCTACCGTGACCATACTGCCAGCCAGATTGCCGGCGCGCAGCTGGTAGGTAAGGGTGCTGTTGTTGCCGATGACTACTCCACCAAAACTGAGTGCTGAAGGCGTAGTGCTGATGAAAGGCAGCGTTCCGCCTTCGTAGATATGAACACCAATCTGCTCGGTCTGGGTGCTGTTGGCGCCGTCAACGATGTCGTTGCCGACCTGTGTCCATTCGCCGGAAGCGAAGTTGACATTGCCGGAAGTAATGTTGGCATTCCGGTAGAGCGAGACGTCCTGCCCCCAGGTACCGATGGTGCCTACCACATCAATTCGGTCGGCCCAACTGGCGGTGCCTGTGGAGAGTGAGATGGCCACAAGGTCGTCGCCATTGAAGTTGCAGACAGCCGTGCTGATGGCAGTGCCCGTGATGTTGCCCGCACCGGGAAGTGCCGCTGCGCTGTTACGGAATATCAGCGACGCACCTGGGGCAAGGGTGCCAGTAAGTGCATAATTGCTGTTAGGGGCAACACCAACCGGAAGAGAGGTTGTCCGGTTGCTGAAAAGGACGAGATAATAGCCAGCGAGATTGGCAGTGGTGGTTCCCGTATTGGTGATTTCGATCCACTTGTTGTTGCTCAGGCCCTCGTAATACTGTGAGATGATGAGCTGGGCGGGGGTGAAGCCCGTGCCAGTGAGGTTGACGGTGACATCGCTGGCGCCAGTGGAAGTGTGCAGAATGCTGCCCGCAGCCGCGCCATCGGAAGTGGGGCTGAAGCGCACATACACCTTGGGCGAAGTAGCAACCTCGGCTACGGTGTAGGTGAGGTTGCTGACCCAGGTGCTGCTGTCCTTGGAAATCTGATAGCTGGCGCCTGTGAGGGTAAGGTCAATGTCGTTGGTGAGGTTGCTGCCGGAGAGGGTGTAGCTGGCGCCTTTGCTGCTGGCGGTGGGGACATTGCCGAAAGCGACAGTGGCCGGCGCAGTGATGACAGGCGCAGCGCCAGGAGTGCCATTGAAAACTACCTGCACGTCGTCGATACCAAGGCCGTGGTCGTTACCTGCGTCGTTGAGGTCTTCCCAAACCAGTACCAGATAACTACCGGCAGGAATGGTAACGGAAACGTTGCCTGACAGGTTGGTGAAGTTGCCGGAGGCCGTGCCGACAACTGCGGCGGCAGTAGCGGTGTTCACCAGCGACGTGAATGCCAGGGAAGTAAGCTCAGTAGAAGAGGTAGGCAGTGCGGTAAGCGTTCCTGTCGAAACAATAGGGCTTGAACTGATTTTGTAATGCACCTTCAGGGTCTGGGAAGCTGAGTTGCCACCATTTCGCCACTGACGGCCAACAAACGAGAGGTCGAAGGAAGTGACCGTGCCGCCGCCCGTATTCTGGAACTGCACACCGTAGAGCACAGTCCCCGTCCCTGCAGAAGCAGCCGAGCCAAGCGTGCGGTTGGTATCCGAAGTAGACGTGCCAAAACTGTACAATGCACCGGTGTTGCTGCTGCCAGTGCCTGTATTGTAAGTGGTACGGCTCGAATACCAGCCAGCCAAGGTAGAGTTGTCGGTCCAGACCACTCCAGTACCTGTAGCCGCAAGCGTATTGAAACTCTGACTGTAGGACTGCGGGTAGGTGGTGATGGCGATTTGCGCTTTTCCCTGATAGGGAAAAATCAGACCAAGCAAGAGGAGCCAGGACAGGGCCCCCAGTAAGCGTGTAAAGTAGTGGTTCATGCCTGCGAAGTGCTGGGAAAGCAGAAAACGCAGGCAAATAAGAGGACCTGCGTAACCCTAAGGTTACGCGATATTAACCATTTTAAACTGTCGGTTAATTACAACCGCAAGAGCCGGGCCAATCAGTGGCTGTGGCCTTCATGCCCCTCTTGCGCCGCAGCCGGGGCCTGGGCGCGGGGGTCTACAGGCACAGGGCGGCCCAATGCTTTCAGCTGCGTTTCGCCTGCTTTTTCACCACGCTGCATCAGGTCTTTCATGATGTTCACCTGCAGCAACTGGTCCTGGAGATAGGCTTCGCCACCCTCGGCGTTGGCCTTCTCAATATCGAACTGGGCCATCCATACGTCCATTGCCTGAATGCCCGAGCTTACTTCCAGCAGCGCTACATGCACCTGGGGTAATGCGGCAATGCCCGGCGACTGCTTGAGCGAGTCTTCTGCCTGTCGCAACTGGGCGGCCATTTTATGCAAGCGGTTGTGCACGGGCATCATTTCGTCGTGCACTGTCATTACCTGGTTCTTCAGGTCTTCGGTCTTATTGGCGCAGGCCGCCAGCAAGCAGGCTGCGGCGAGGAAGGCAAGAAGGGCTTTCATGGTTGCAAGATGCCCAAATGTGCGAAACAGGCCAAGGGGTGGCGGACGTTTCAAAAAAAATGTAGCTTGTAAGACTACAAGACAACCTTTTTATGTCCCTGACGTTCAATTTGGTACAGCATATAGCCGCACCACCGGAAGTGGTGTTTGAGCGGCTGGTAAACCCCGAAAACCTGAAGCACTGGATGCCGGGTCTGGTAGGAACGACCCACGAGGGTGGCCCACAGCTAGGTCTGGGCACGCAGTTCCGGCAGACGCGCCGCCTGTTCGGGCGCGAAGCCACCGAACTGTTCGAGATCACGCGCTATGAGCGGCCGCGCACCTTCACGCTGATGGTGGATGGCAGCAAAGGCAGCAGCCGCCGCGGGTTCTATGTCTTTACCTACAACCTGAGTCCTGATAACAGCGGTACCCGTCTGGAGATGCACGGGGAAATCACAGGCTCGGGCTGGCTGATGAGTCTGCTGGGCAAGCTGTTTATTGGCAGTATGAAAAAGGCTATTGCGGCCGACTATCAAGCTTTTGCGCGCTGGGTAGAACAAGGGCAGGTCCACGCGTGACCTGCCCCTGCTGCTTCCAGACACTTTATGGACGGGCGGGCTGTCAGTGTTTGACAAGCCCGATTGGGAAGTCCTGCCCTTTGGAGTAGCTGTTGGGCCACTGTTGTTTGCCGCGGTAGAGCTGGGTGAGTTCGGGGATGCGGTCTGTGAGGTAGGATTCCAGCTCCTTGACGGTGATTTTGCCATCGCGGGTACCGCCATCGGCCTTGCCAGACAGCCCTTCGAGAAACGCATAGGTAAAGACTCCGTGGCCCAGTTTGGGGAACTCGGAGGCAAACTGCTCAGAGCCTGTAGAAGCCATGACTACCACGCCCGTGCTGCGCCCCAGCTGCATGATGGCTTTTTCCTTCTCGGCGCCACGGACGGCGAAGGTTTCTACAGCCGCGCCACTCTGGCAAGCATCCAGCACGACCATCTGCTTCTGTGCCGCAATGGCCGCACATCTAGCTTTGAGCTCGGAGGCCGAGAAACCCTGGGCCTGGAGCAGGTCGTCGTTACCGAACATCTGGGTTACGCCATGCAGGACGAAGAAGAAGTCGGCTGGCCGGCTGGTGGCAGCATCTCCTTCTGACATCACACCATGGCCGGCGTAGAAGAAAATGAAGACGTCCTCGGGCTTGACAAGCTGCTGGAGCGAATCGAACACGGCGACCAGCCGCGCACGGTTAGCCTGGGCATCGCGGAGGTTTACGACGTTGATGGTTCGGAATATGTCTTTGCCTACGCCTTTCACCGCATCGCCAAAAGCCTGCATGTCGGCGGTGCCAAAGTTGAGGTCATACTGGCTGTTTCGGTATTTGTCGAGCCCGACAGCGAGTATGTAGAGGCTGGACTGTGGTTGCAGCGCTTCAGACTCTACTTTCACCACCACTGGGGCTGACTCCACGCGGGCCTTGCTGACAGCCACAGCACGCAATTCGTTGGTGCCCGAGACGAGCGGCAGGCTGAAAGTTTCTTCCAGCTTGGTACCAGGAGGATTCTCGCCCCGGCCCGAGTGGTCTACAATGCCTACCAACTTGCCATTCTGGTAGAGCCGGACCTCCAACAGCCCCCCACCCTGCTCTTCTACTTCCAGGAGTACACGGGTAGAGCCCTGCAGCTTCTGCCCGGGCTGTGGGTAGGTAATACGCACCACTGGCACCTGACGGGCATTGGTCAGGAGCTGCTCGCCCATCAGTTCCTGCATGGTGGGGGCCGGATTGGCGGCGTCGGCCTGTGGGGATGATGCTGCGGCAGCAGGAGCATTGCGGGGCTTTACTGCACCCGTGCGGCTGCGCCCACCGCCACCGCCTTTGCCCGTTGTACCCACATTGCCAAGGCCTGCATATTCGCTGACACCGCCCCCACCCTGGCCGGAGCCCGAGAGGCCGAGGCCGCCGCCCTCAAGGCCGCCCAGCTTCTTCACATTGGTGAGCGTTTCGCCAAAGAGATGGGGCTGGAAGTAAGACTCAAAGAACTGGTCGAAGGGCAAGGCCAGATTGCCCTTCTCGTAGAGGAACATGCGTTGGGGAGCGCTGTAGCTGCTTTCGTACTGGTTTGCATCAGTGAAGAACACCCATTCGCCGCCACGCCGAATTACCAGTGTACCAACCTGCCGGCCCGACTCGGCGTTGTGGAAGATGAGCTCGTTGGTGGAACGGCCGTCTACCTTGAGTTTCATGTCGGGGATGTCGAGGCCGCGGAAACTGCGTGCCTGGCCAAAGTCGCGAATGACTGGATTGGGGCGGTCGTTGCGGTAGGCGATGTTCTCCCAGTCGGCAAGCCGGTACTGCTGCTTGTCCACAACGAGGTTGTCGTTGCCATCGAACCAGACATCCTGTGCGCGTGCCGAACTGGCGAGCGTATAGGTGGCGATTCGGCCATCGGTGATGTTGAGCACCCGAACCCTGCTGCCATAGGACAGGCCTCTCCGCCAGCCATCGACCCACCAGGTTGCCACAGCTATGCGGTTGCCATCGGGGCTGAGGTCAATACCCGCTATGCCCACGCCCGTGAGCTCTTCAAAGAAACGAGGGCCCATGACAGCTGGCATCTGCCAACGGCCGAGGGGTTTCCAGGTCTTGCCATCGCGGAGGGTAAGCCAGACGCGGTCGGTAGCCTTGTCCATCGGATAGAAATCGCGGCCAGCCAGCAGCCACTTTCCAGCCTTGTAGCCAGCCCAGGTTACGCGAAAGTCCAGGCTGTCGATGACGCGGGGCACGGAACGTGGCTCCTCCTGATGGTAAATGAAGGTGCGCAGCCCTTTGTAGCGGAGAAAAATGAGCCCCGCCCCTGCTTCTTCAGGAACCGGCATGACAAATTCCACCCTCGAGAGCCAGCCCCCCAATCGACGCCCCTGCTCCAGACCCCAGTAATGCACACCCCCATCGTCCCAGGTGATGAGCGCCTTGGCCGGAGCGTGATAGAAGCCCGTCAGCAGGCGGTCGGACTCACCTCGGAGCGTATCCTGAACGGACAGGCGTGGGCCTGAGAACATACGGATTTCGCCACCCCAGTCGGGATCGGTGGCGATAATGCCGTCGCCGTCGCCGAGGTAGCCATAGGTCACATCATCATATGGCCCCATATTGAAAGAGGCGCGACTGATGAGTGAATCAAGGTCCAGTACGAGGCCCCGGTTTTCCAGCCGGCCGCCCCAGTCGTTGAAGATGGCTTCGTTTCGCTTGGGGTTGAAGACAATGCGGTTGGGGATGACAGGCAGGCGCACAGCCCGGGGCTTCCACGTGCTGGGGGTATACATGAAAAGCGTGCGGTTGTTGTCGACCACCAGCACCTGCCCCGTGCGGGGGCTGACACCCAGCGCATGGGGAAAGTCGGGGCCTGAAAGTATCTGCTGCACCGCCAGAGTGTTGGCATCGAGAATGCCAATTCTGCCACCGAAGTAGCCCTGGGCCACCGCCAGCGAGTTGCCGTCGGCGAGGAACGAAACCTTGAGCTTGACCTGAGGCTTGCCGAATGCAGGGTAGCCCCTGACAATCTGCTTGCCGGTAAAGGCATCGAGCACGAGAAGCTGGTTGCCATCCACCACAAAAGCCAGCCGCTTGCCATCGGGCGACCAATTGGGCCCCTCAAGTGCCAACGCAGTGGCGTAGCGGCTCACGAGTTTGCCGGTTGCCGTTTCGATAACCAGCAGCACACACCCGGCAAAGTCGGATGTGTGGCGGGTGACTATGGCGAAATAGCGGCCATCGGGCGAGAATGCCCGTAAGCCACTCATTGGGCCTAGGTAGGAGACAATCTTACTCTTCTGCTGAAGGTCCCAAAGCTCCATAGGGCCATAACCCATAAGAGCGGTGCGGCCGTCGGGAGCGAACGCGGCCCAGTCGGTGACAAGCCCTGCGGTGGCCGCAATACCAACTGTCGAGCGGATGAAAGAGCCTGTGCGGGCGATGCTGTCGAGCTCGGCCCAGTGGGCCAGAAACATGCCATTCCGGGTAAAAAAGCCCTCATTGATGTTGTTCTGCTTTCGGCGGAAGTCGGCAGTCTCGTTTAGGTGGGTACGTGCTTCGGGCAGTTTACCTGCCAGCACGCGGTTGTAGTACATTTCCACCAGTACATTGGCCTTGTCCTTGTAGTCGTTGCCCAAGAGGCCTATCATCAGGGAATAGGCGCCATCGACATCGCCCTGAAGGTTCTGCATGAGCGGCAGATAGTATTGCTGGGCAATGTTCCAGCGGTCAGTGGAGGTAAGGCCTGTGCTGAATGCCTTCTTGTAGCACTCGGCGGCTTTGGGCAGGTTGTTGCTGTACTCATAAGCGCGGCCGAGAAGCGCCTGTGCCAGGGCGAGGTCACTGTGGGAGGCCGCCACCTGCTGGGCAAACTCCATCCAGGTTTCTGGGTTGCCGTTTCGGGCCCGACGCAACTCGAACCACTTGGCCGCCACTTCAATCCGGGGCATCGCCAGCCAGGATGCCTGATACATCTCGAGACTGACGTCCTCGTAATCGTCAGACTTGAGGATGTCGGCGATGTACTCGGCGGCGGTAGAGACAAAGGCCGCCTGATCAAGCGAGAGTCCTTGAGGGGTATTGGTTACTTCCTCCTTTACATGGCTGATGAGGCGGCCCAGCCTGTTGTATTTATCTTGTAGCGTAGCAGTGCCGGAACGTCCCAGTAGCGGCCCGGTCTGAAGGTTCATCAGGCGCTGCCAGGTTTCGAAGAAGTATTCTCCACCGGGCGAGCTGAGAGCCTCTTCGTACTGGGCAGCAGCGGCAACGTAGTTTTTGTCCTGCACCTCCAGTCGGATGCCTTCCAGCAGGGGGAAGATGTAGCTGTCGCCCAGGCGGGGTTTCCAGTGCCGGATGAGGGAGTCGGCTTTGGTCTGGTTCTTCAGTGCCTCAACGTAAATATTGAAATAGAGGATGCGGAATACCTGCTGGTGGTTGAAGTTGGGGTCCTTATTAATGATGCGCTGCGCCAACGCCTCTGCCTCATAGGGGCGTGTGTCGGCCAGGGAGACTGCCAGATTGTAGAGGGCGTAGGGGTTGTCGGGGTCTTTGGCGAGGGCCTGCCGGTAGAGCTGGATTTCCTTGGCCTCGTCGCCGTAGCGGGCCTCGTGATAGGCCTGCCCCAGCAGTGCATGTACTGTGCCGGGGAAGCGCTTATACAGATGCCAGCGCATGGTGACCTTATCGGCAGGGCTGGTACTGGCCCAGCTGTAGCGCAGAAGCTGGTCGGCAGTGGCGGTGCGGGGGTTGGGGCGCACCAAAGGCTGTGCCGACAACACAACAGGCAGCGACAGGACAAATCCCAGCAGGAACGGACGGAGGAAACGCATGGCAGAAGGAGGCAGAGTTCAGGCTTTGCGCCTTAAGATGCACTCTTTCTGCGGTTTTCCCCTCACTGAAAGTGGGGAGGGGGCGGCGATAACTACGTACTGTACGTAACAGACCCTCAGTGCGCTGAGTCGTCGTTGTCGGCGGGCCATTCGCGCCAGGAGAGCAGGTTGAGCTCGAAGACGATAGCAGGCTTGTTGTCGCTGTCGAAACTGGGCAGCTGCCCGCCGAGGCACAGCTGAATGTGGGGTGTGGCCAACCACGCGATGCCTGCCACCATCACCGACTCGTCGTTTGTGCCGACGATCCAGTCGCCCATGATAAGAAGACGATCGGTGAGGCCGTACTCCGCCCCAACCAGAAGGCCTGCCTGATTGCCCGGCCCCAGATAGGTGGGCGTGCCCCAATATGGCCCGGCCACCAGCCGGGTGTGGCCCTGCTGCCACACCGCCAGCAGGTAGTTGAAGGCCAGAAACTGCTTGCTGTTGAGCGACTGGGAGAGGTTGCCGCCGAACTGCCCGCCCAGGTTGAGGCGCCAGTGGTCGGCTAGCTGCCACTGCTTCTGCCAGGTAGCCACGAGTGCGGGTTTCAGTTGGC
Organism: Pontibacter sp. T17; assembly: GCF_057219875.1. NCBI lineage: Bacteria > Pseudomonadati > Bacteroidota > Cytophagia > Cytophagales > Hymenobacteraceae > Pontibacter > Pontibacter sp. T17. Next base: position 1,607,094 of record NZ_JBXVVW010000001.1, on the reverse strand, counting down.
TACCCTGCGGGATGGCGTTTTCCTGAAGCACAAATCCCCGCCCCTGGTCGCGGAAGGAAAGCCCCAGTAGGTTGGCGCCTACATCCCAGCCATTGCCAAGGCCCAAGACCACGTGCTGTTTGCTGGCGATATAGCCCAGACCATAGACGTTGACCTGGTGCTGATAGAAAACCTCGCCCTGGGGTGTGATGGCCCCACTGGGAATATTGAAGAGGTTTTGCTGGGCGTGGGCATACGCAGTGCCTGCGACCCACAAAAATATGGCGGCGAAGTAACGTAACATGGAGTGAAGTGAACTACCGCACCCTTCATGCCCGACAAAGCGCAAGGCACCGACCCAGACCGGAAAGTACAGCACAGCAACTAACAGCGAACCCCGGACCAGATACAGCAGCCGATGGCGCCAGCCTGTGTGCGAGCAGTTCTTACACAGGAAGTTGCGGAGCATCCAGTGGCACCGCGGGTCGGGCACAAGGGCCAGTTGGAGTACTAGACAGGCGAAGCGGCGGGAAGGTTTCCGGGAGAGGGGGAGTTTTTGGGCGTGAGCCATATTGTCAAAAGCCCACTGCAACACATTGACTGCAATCTTCGGGTATCATTGCTACTGATGAGCCAGCGCAGTGTAGAGGGCAGTTAATGGCACTCGCCATTCGGCTTCCAAAATCGCCAACACCTGACGCGCTACTACCTGAAGATCAGAAACCTGCGGATTCAATAGTGGGTACTGTTTATCGTGGGTAATCTGTCGCTGGTTTTTCTGAACATCGCCGAGGAGGAAAGGCAGGTTTGGATACGCGGCGCTGAACGTCCGGAACGCCTCTGTCTGCTGCCAGGTGTCCCAGCGGTCCAGCAGTTCGTGTACCAGCCAAACGGTTACGCCCAAAGTGCCCTCGGCAAAAAACTTCTCGACTGAAACATACACGCGCAAGGGCGTGCCCGTTAGCACCAGCACAGCATTCGGGTCCCTACAGAACAGCCCTGCCCAGCCATCTACCGCATTGGCCGCTGCTGCAATCTGTTCCATGAGTATTGTCTCGGCCTTGCTCTTGAGTTCGGCCAAGCGGTGAATCTGCTTTCCATGGGTTGCCAGCAACTGGAATGTTTCGGGGCTGAGGGGCGGGGTGGTCATGTTGTGGAGGTGGAGCAGGAACTCATGCAGATAGAAGCGGCTGCGGTCATCGGCCTGGGGGAGATAGACTGCGGTGCGCTGCTGGATGGCGTAACTCAGCTCAGCGTGGGTAAGATTGACAAAGCGGGCGTCGGTGATGCTGCCAGGGGAAACAGGTGCGATTGTAAGGAGAACCCCAACCTTACAGTCCGGCGGCGCTGGCACGGAATCGAAATAGTCGGCGAGGTCGTTGTAGAGGCCGGCGTCCACCTTCATTTCCAGCACAATGGCGCACTGGGCCTCGCTGATGTCTTCTGCATCGGAGATGACGATGTCGATGAAATTACGCTTGGTGGTGGTGTACTCGGTGTGGGCATACGCGACGTTGCCACTCCAGACAAATTCTGTGCGCCTCTGCTGAATAGCGGACACGAGCACTTGCAGAAAGAGATCGCCGAGGGTATGGTCCTGGTTGGTAGAGAGGAAGTAGGCGTACCAGTTGGTGACGACGGTTTCGCGGCGCGGGAAGCCCGACACATCGAAGAACGTGCGCACCGGCTGGGTAGGCGCAGGCAACGGGAGGTTCAGGAGTTCGTCGAAGTCGGGGAGCATGGGGGAAGTTACTTTCAGATACCCTCACTGAGGATGGCAAGGCTGGCGGTGTAGCAGAAAAGGCTGCGAGCATAAGGCTGTACAACTAGCTGGTTTTTGGTAGTTGCCTCTGCGTAAGTGCGCGTAGCCCAGGCCTGAAGACGTAAGTGGACTTAAAATAAGAATCGAGATTGACTATTTCCCCCCACAACAAAAAAGCCCCGACGGGTGTCGGGGCTTGTGCTACTGGTGGAGGCGACGCGGCTTTGCGCTACAGGTTTTGCAACAATGCAAACTGCCACTGCCACTTGGCCCCGCCAGTCGTTGCCTGTCGCATGACCCCAAACTGCACCCGCGATCGGTCTGAAAGACCGTAACCGAGACCAAAGAACGCCCGGTTCCGATCAAACAACTGCACGGGCACTTCATTGACGCTGGCACGCTCGCCATTGAGAAAAATCTCGTTGGAAACAGATGCATAGACCGCACCACGCGATAGCCGGGGTTTGTTGATAGGAATGTTCATAATCAACATATAGCGAAACCGGGTCCTGTAATCCTGGTTCTGTATGAAGCGTTGCTCATAGCGCAAGCGATGCGTGAGAAACACCCGCTTCAGGACAGATGTCGGCATCAGAGCTTCCTGATAAAACCGATGCTCTGGGAAAAGCACATCTCCTTCTCCGATAGGCCCAGTGCCCACGTAGGCGTAGCCCATTGTGAAGGTCACGTCGTTGGACCTGGGGGTATAGGTTGCCCCAGCCCGCAGAAGCAGCTGCTCCACGTCGTTGCCGAGATTCCATGCCCGGTATTGAAAATCACCCTGGAATCCAAAACGGCTCTCGGTGTAACGCTTCTGGAAGAAATACATATACCAGGCACCCCACTGTGGGTTCAGCTGTTGAGCAAAAGCAGTGCCCGCACACAGCAGAAGTGCCAGTGTCAAAAGTAAATGTTTCATGTTGGGGCAAAATCGTACAGTACTGGAACAGCAGAACTGACAGGTATCATCGATTGGCAGACCTGAATTTCGGCAGGCTTGTAATGGTCTCTTCAATGAATTCTACGACACCGCTGTCGAGATCGTAAACCGCGCCAACAATGAGAATTTCCCCACGTTCGTACCGACTGCTTAATACTGGCTCAAGCGAGCGCAATTCATTTACCTGGTTGATTACATTTTCACGGATGGCAGTTGGCAAAACCTGCTCAGCCGCCGGATTGCTTCGCTTGACACGCACAGCCGCTGGCTTGATTGCATTGATCAGGGTAGCGATATGACCGGGAGGATTTGCAGGAGGGTTAATTGCCGCCTGAACAGCACCGCACGACTCGTGGCCCAGCACCACAATGAGTTTTGTTTTCAAGGCTTCAGTCGAAAACTCAATTGAGCCGTAAGACGCCTGTGCCATCACCTGACCAGCTGTCCGGAGAATGAAGAGATCGCCTACACCCTGGTCGAAAATAATTTCATTTGGCACCCGACTGTCTGAGCAACCTACTATAGTGGCAAAAGGTTTTTGCCCGCCACTAGTATTGCGAAGATCGGCAGCCGTCTGACGGGGGCGAACTGTTTTATTGGAAATAAAACGGTTATTCCCAATAATCAGTTTGCGCAAGGCATAATAGGGATCTGCATTTGCACTGTCACGGTTAGCAGTGAAATCGGTTGGTGTAACCTGTAACAGACGGTAGATAGTGGGTGTCTGTTGGGCATTTACAGAAAAGCCAAAATTCAGGAAACAGGCAGCCGCTACTGCTTTGCAAAAGGTTCTCATTTTCATTTAGTAGGAATTTATGGCAAAGCAATCTACCAGCTCCACTGGTTCCTGCTCAAATTGTATGGAACCGATATAAAATGGGCCAGCTGAAACCAATCGAATTACTACACTGTATTGCCGCCGCAACAGTGGGATTGACAACTACCACCGGGAATTTACCAGCCTACACATGTTGAAATGCCCATGTGGTTGGGCAACATGACAATTCCAGGCATTCAGGCTGTCTTTTACGCAGAAGCCCACCCACCTCAGCTTGTCAATGCTGGGGACGTCCGGCGGGGCGGGCACAAGGGCTGCCGAATGTTGGGCCTCACAAACAAAAAAGCCCCGACGTGTGTCGGGGCTTGTGCTACTGGTGGAGGTGGCGGGAGTTGAACCCGCGTCCGGCGAAGGCTGCCACAAAGCTTTCTACATGCTTATCCCGCTTCGGGGATCTTACGCTGTGGCTCAAAGCGAACCAAACACCACAGCGCCAGCCCATAAAGTTTAAAGCTGCTTATGGACGTCGCAGCCCGATTCTGTTATTGATGATGCCTCATCGCCCCGACAACAGACAGCCAGAGCGGGAGACAGCCAGGGGCCTAATTGTTTAATTAGGCAGCCAGAGCGTAGTTGTTGTTGTTGGCATTTATAGCCGTGAAGGCGGTTGTTAAAGCGCTCAACCCTCATGGCGCTGCATGCTTACCTTGCCTCAGATCAACCCGTCAAGTCCAATACACCCCCAATTGTAAAAGAGCCCCTGCATAACGCTGGCGACGATGCGGTTTAGTATGCGCCGCCGCAACAACCAGCAGAACTATTGATTATCAGCACGATAATTTCACGTTCCCTGTTGGCGGCGGTGCATCTCCTCGACGAGTTGCAGGAGCTGGCGGTGCTGGATGGTGAGGTCGTCGAGCTTGGTGTGGAGCTCACGGATTTCGCGCTCGGCTTTGCGGTTGACGTGGAAGTCGCGGATGGCACGCTGGCGGTCTTTGGCCTCCATACGGTTCTGCGACATCATGATGATGGGCGCCTGAATGGCAGCCAGACAGCTGAGAATGAGGTTGAGGAGGATGAAGGGATAGGGGTCGTAGGGCTGGGCAAGCAGAGCGGTGTTGACGCCGATCCAGCAGAAGAGGACGAAGGCGAAGCAGCCGATGAAGGTCCAGCTGCCGCCAAACGCAGCTACCTTGTCGGCCATGCGCTGGCCGAAGGTTTCCTTGCTGTCGTGAAGGGGCCTGGTGGGATCGTGAAGGGGGGTTTCCATGCTGCAAGCTACAGCACAGGGCGGCAGGAAGTACTCACGCTGAAAGGCAGAACAACTTTATGAGAACAGACAACCGAGGCGCATTTTTTGCATCTTTCCAGTAGGTATGACAATTGTGTTTTTGGTATTGGGACTACTTGCAGGGCTTCAATTCTCCCGCGTGCGCAAGATGGTCTGGGAGCCCTTCACGGCCTGGCAGGAACGGTGGAAGAAGGCGCTGAAAGAAGCAGAGGACCAGCCGGATGGGGAGACTGCACAGGAAGTAGTGTTGCGCACCACCGCCCTGAAAGAACTGCGGACTTGGTATGGCCTGCGGATTCTGCTGGTTTTCACGCTTATAGCGTTTGGGATTTTGACTGCCGATGTCTCGGCGCTGTCATTGGTCTTCGGCGGGTCGGCTGGTTTTATTCTGTTTCTGCTGATGGCGGGCAGCCAGAACCTGAACCCCTACCAGAATGAAATCATGGGCGATGTGTATCGGAAGGCGCTACGACGGCTGTTTCGTCTGGAGCCTTCAAGGGCACGCGAGCTTCTCAGAAAAATAATGACACGGCGCAGGCCCCTAACCGAATTGGTGCTGGAATTGCTACCCGAAGCCCCTTTCGACACAACCGAGCTGACAGCAGGCTATCTATTCAACGCCCGAGCGCGAATACGGGCATTGGCAACCCACGAAGTGGCCCAACGCCAGCCCGACCGCCTGCTGGGCAATCTGCCCAACCTGCTGAAAGATGAGGTGGCCAGTGTGCGGGCGGTGGGATACCGGCTGCTACAGCAACTACCGTATGAAGAAGCACGGACCCTGTTCCTGAAACAACTGACCAGCGGCGACCTTAAGCTGCGCGCGGAGGCGCTGGAGGTGCTGACAAACCATTACCAGCAGTTCTTCACCGTGGCGGACCTGATGGACCTGTTGGGGAGCAACTGGCCGCGTCTGCGCACGGCTGCCGCCCGGCTGCTGGCAAGCCGCCCGGGGGCCGAGCTGATAGCTCCGCTGCTGGAACGACTGGAAAAGGAGCAGGACCCCAAAACCCGCACCGCCCTGCTGGCCGCTTTGGCTGGCCGCGACTTCACCCCTACCCTGCTGGAACTATACCTGGAATACGTACAAAGCGGGAACCCGGAAGCTCATCGCCGCGTGGCCATTCAGGCGCTGTCGCTGTGGCGAAACCGCCCCGAAGCCCCGCGTGTGGTTACGGAATTCGCCGGCCTGTTGCAGGAAGAGGGACTGCCAGCACCACTTCGTATGCAGGTAGGCGACGCGCTGATTCGCATGGGGCCGGAGACCGTGCCGACGCTGATCAAGCTGGCGAGCGGGCTGCCCGCCGACAACCGGATAACCGTGTACCGTGTGCTGGCCCAGATGGCTACGCCCGAGGCACTACAGGAACTGGCCCGGCAACGGCAGGACCCCGACGAACGCATAGCCCGCATGGCGTATCAGGCGGCGATGGCAGTAGCGGCCGACGACAAGCTGGAAGTGTGGCGGCAAGGCCTGGAACAACCGGATTTTACCACCCGCGAGCGTATGCTGGAGCAGATAACCCGCACGCCCGACGAGCGCATTCTGCCAATACTGCATGCGTGCTGGGAAAGGTGGAGCCGTTTCACCAGCCGAAACATCCATCCCGGCGCGCCCGACTACGAGGAGGCAGAGGGAGTAAGAAGCCAACTCTACAAGCTGGGCGATGTTGTGCGCGATGTGCTGCGCACGCTGCCAGCCGACATCGGCAGCAACCCTCATAGCGTACTGTGCATGCAGTGCCATACGCGGCCCCAACAACAGACGGTAACCAACTATGTGTACCTGGCATGCCGGAAATGCCACCGTAGCAAATTCCTGAAAGGGGGCGTGAAGCAGGTTACCGGCGTACTGACCATCGAGGAAGTCAACCTGAGCCTCAATGCTAAAGGCCAATTGCGGCTGGCCATCTGGGACGAGGCCGCCAAACAACTGATACCTGCCGACATAGACCGGCTGGAAGTGCGCACTGGCCAGCCGCTGTCCTATGATTGGGCCATGACAGCCCTGTTGCAGCGGCGGCAGGAGGAAAACATCCAGACTCCACTGGAAGTTTTGACAGATGGCGAACTGCCTTTCTCAAGCAACACGCGCCGCATGATGGAGGAAGGCGGCGTACAGACCCTACAAACCAACTGACAGTAAGCCCGATGGAAACTCCTGCGCAGGTGATACTGATGACGATGGCACTGTGCTTCCTGAGCATGCTGCCGCTGCTGGCGCTGAAACGGCCGATGTCGCCTGTGGTGCTTGCCTTGCGGGCTGTCTGGCGTCGGCGGCTGCGCTCACCTGACCGTGGAAAATGGGCATATCTACGTATTAGAGGCTCGCGATACGCAACAGATCACCTCGTAACGGGCAGCATCACTCTGGCCGTATGCCTGGGCATCGGGCTGCTGACTCGCGCGGCGCTGCCAGCCCTCGGCTTCTGGCCGGTTGCCATTGGCGCCTGGCTGGGTGGCTGGAACCTGATCGAGCCCTTTCTCTTTCTGGACATGCTGGGGCAGCGTGCGGAAGAAACTACCTACCGCCAGGCGGTTTTGCTGATACCGGAGATGGAGCCTGACGATGCCGTTCTGGCTTTGAGAACCGCGCTATACCATAAAAACGACGACCTGCTGGACACCCTCCTGGACCAGAGCGTCCGCCTGCAGATTGACATTTCGCATACGGTCACCAACCAGGCACTGGAAGCAGCCGAACCCCTGAAGCAGCTGAAGCTTTTGCAGCATGTGTTCACACACCAGCCCGATGCGCTGCTTCCATATACCCGGCAGCTACTGACAAGCGAATCGGAAGGCATCAGAGGCATTGCCATGCGCCTATTGCCCCGGCTGCCCAACAACCAGCGGGAGGATGTGCAGGCCAGCCTGCTGAACAACCGGGACCTGGCCAAGCGTGACCAGTATCTGAACATACTGATGAGCCAGCCTGAGCTGACGGATGATGCCAATGTGGAAGAACTGCTGAACAGCGGCTGGCCCAAGCTGCGGCTGGCGGCTGCCCGGCTGCTGCGCGAACGTATTCAGCCCGACTGGATTGGCGCCATTCTGAAACAACTGTACCGCGAGCCGGAAGAAGAAGTGCGTCTGGAACTGCTGCACGTGCTGCTGGCCTATCAACCTGCCCCGATTGCGCTGCTGGAAACGGGACTGCGCTTTGCCAGCAGCCTTCATTCGGCAGAGGTGAATACCCTGGCCGCGCAGCTGCTGAGAGCATACGCCGACCAGCCGGAAGCCCCAAGGATTGCTGCACGCATGCTGGAACTGCTGCAGCAACCCAATCTGCCGTCTGCACACGCTGCCGAAGCAGCCCTGACGCTGGACGCAATAGGCCCTGCCTGCCTGCCTGAACTGCCCGCCCTATTGGAAAAACCAGAGGTGCGCGACCTGCTGCTGGCGCTGCTGGTCGAACTGCATCTGCCTACCCCAGGTGAATGGGCGCAACTGACGCCCCAGGCAGCAGCCACAGCGTGGTCGGTGCTGATGGTGCGGCTGCGGCAGGAAAGCGCCACCCGCCGAGTAGGCAAACTAATTGAAGACCTGCACACAGGTGGCTTCCCGGTCAAGGCTGCCGCACTGAAAGAGATAAAGGCGAACCCCAGCGTGCGTCTGCTGCCCGAGCTGGAGGCCTTTCTGAAATCGACCAGCCTTGCCCCAGCCAAGCGCAAACCACCATTCCTGTTCCCACAGATATCCGAGGACGGAGTAGAGGTACTGGCAGGCATGGCCCACCAGGCGGCATACCAATGCCTGACAAGCCAGCCACAAGCGTTGCGCACCAGTGGCAACAGCGGGTTCTGCCGAAAATGCCGATGCCGCAGCCGCACAGGCTACTTTTGGGGGCCTACCTATGTGCACTGCCCCCGCTGCCTGAACGATGCCCATCTGCTGACACCTATACGGGAAGTGATTGGCCGAATTGGCGGCGAGCTGCCTCCTTCTACGTCTGAGACGCTGTATTTGTCCGTGTGGGACGATACAACAAAGACCGCCCTGCCCGCCGAACTGGATGTGCTGGAACTGGCAGAGGACACCGCTACAGCCCATGACTGGGCCCTGACAGCCCTGCTGGAAGCCATGCAGCGGCAGGGGTATGCCCTTGAGCGGATGAAAGTGCAGTTGCTGGGCAAGGTGTCGCTTTCCACCAACAGCCTGCGGATATTGCAGGAAGTGGGTGTACACCCGGCCACACATCCAACCCACTACGGCCAATGACCTTGCTCATCGTCGGTCTGCTGACAGGAGCTGTTGCGCCTCTACTGCTGAGATACCTGTCGCGCCCCAAATCTGCGATTGTGTCGCCTGTGACATGGGGCCTGAACATGCTGTGGGCCGAGCGGCTCCGAATCAAGACCGTGCGCGCCCGGTGGGCTTTTAAACGCCTGACGACAGACCTGTTCTGGAAAGAAGCCATCGCTGCCAACGTTGGACTTATGGCGGCATTGGGATTGACCCTGGTGCTTGCCCCCAGCCTGATGTACAACGCTGGTGGCATAGTCATTGGAGGGCTGCTGGGCCTGCTGGGCAGTAATCTGGCGCAGGTGTTGATGCCGAAAACCCGGACAGCCTTCAACCAGCAGGACGACGTGTACCTGGAAGCCGTGCTGCTGCTGCCACAGATGTCAGCGGAGGATGCAGAAAAGGCTGTGCTGGCCGCCCTGCCCGAGGCCAACGAAGACCTGCTGCGCGTACTGCAGAACTACTGCGAGAAGCTGGGGCTGGACACTTCCAGCTACAAGATGATGCTGGCACAGAAAAGCATCACGCCAACGCAGTATTATCAGCTGTTGAAAGAAGTGTATCAGCAAAACCCAGGCATACTGGTTCCGCAGCTGGAAAAACTGCTGACCGACGACCTGCCCGCCGTGCGGCATCTGGGTATACAACTGCTGATGCATGTTCCAGCGGAAGAACGAACCGAGATTACCCTGCGGATGCTGAACCGCAAGGACGACAATCAGCGGCTGCACTTTCTGGAAGCGTTGCAGGAACAGCCCGAGCTGGTAGACGATCAGCTGATAGAATACCTGCTGAGCCACCGTTGGCCTCGGCTGCGCCTGTCAGGGGCGCTGATTGTCGCCGGGCAGAAGGGCGACCACTGGGGCGTGCGGTTGGCCGAAATGTTGCATACGGAACCCTATGAGTATGTACGGTTGGCGCTGTTGCGGGCACTACGCAGCCTCCAGCTGTCACCAGAAGCGCTGAAGCTGGGGCTGCACTTCGCCAACGGCGAATACAGCCGAGATGTAACCCGAGAAGCATTGTTGTTGCTTAAAGGAGCGGGGCATCTGGATACCATTAACGTAGGCGCCCTCGTAACCGACCTGCTGGTGAAGCCAAGCCTGCCGCACAGCACCTCGATGCTGGCTCTGGACGTCCTGGAGTCACTCGGCCCTGACATCGTGCCCGACCTGCTGGCGCATCTGGAGAGCACCGGGCACAATGAGCTGCTACACCCGCATCTGCCCAAACTGCCGCTCAGCAGCCCGAAAGACTGGCTCCTGCAAACGGCAGAAGTACGTGCTGCATATTGGAAGCAATTACTGGAACACCTGCGAGAGGAAGACACCGAACTGCGCACGGCCTTCTTGATTGGTGATCTGCTGTCGGAGACAATGTCCATCAAAAGTGCAGTTCTTCGGGAAATAGCGGAACAGCCGAATGTGCGGTACCTACCAGTGCTGGAGCGTCTGCTGAATCAAATCAGATATGCCCTGGATCAAGGTATTTCGTACGACGGCACAGAGAGCCTTGCCACAAGCGAACGCATTTTGCTAAAGGAACTTAAAACCCAGACCTTTCTTTCCATTGAAACCTGTCTGAAGGTGCAATCCAGGAGCTTGCAGTCTGCCGGTGATAAAGCCTTTTGCATACAGTGTCGCTGTCGCTGCGAAAAGGCGATACTCCAGAGCGGACGCCGCTATACCCGCTGCCCCCGTTGCCTCAGCGACCGCCACGCCACCCCCGTTAGCGGGCAGGTGATCGGCCGTATCGGCGGCGTGCTCCCTCCCTCCACCGAAACCACACGTTATCTGGCGCTTTGGGATGAAACCAACAAAACCGCCTCCCCGGCTCAGATTGATGTACTGGAACTGGTGCCAGACCCTGCCGTGACACATGACTGGGCGCTGGCCGTACTGATCGAAGCCACTTTACACGCGGGTTTCGACCTTACGAAGGTGCAGGTGCGCTTGCTAGACGAAATGTCGCTTTCCACCAACAGCCTGCGGATATTGCAGGAAGTGGGTGTACACACAGCACCCCGGCAGTCGACTTCACAAGCCAACTGAATCCTGACGCTACCCAATGCCAACTCCGCTGAAACCCGACGAACTGGAGGCGATACAGAAAGAACCCCACCTTCGACACCTGGAGGCAGTGACTGAAACCTATCGTGTACTGAAAGGGGAGGAGACGCAGTACAAGCAGGCCCACTGGGAAGAAAAGGACGATTATTACCGGGTCAAACTTGGGCTGTTACGTGCACGGGTTGCCGCGGCAGAGGCCGCCTTGGAGGCAGTTATCCATACCATACCCCTGGCAGCACGCGAGCACCCCGAGCAAACCTATTGCATGGCCTGTCTTTTACGGGGTGTGCGCCGTACAACTGGCAAGTTTGCATACGCACTCTGTCCTGGATGTAGGCTTCCAGACCATCTGGAAACACATGTACTACGGGTAATCGGGCAGATTGGTGGCCATCAGGCACGATCGACTGGCTCGCGTATCCTGTATCTGTCGCTGTGGCAGGAAGAGACCCGCCAGCTGATACTGGCCGAAGTGGACGAACTGGAAGTAGCGGGCGGGCAGGGCATCTCCTACGACTGGGCGCTGCTGCGCTTTCTGGAGCACTGGCAGAACACCCGCGCCAATACCCTGCTGCGGATTGTCTTTGTGGGAGAAACCCAACTAAGTGCCAACTCGGTCCGCGTCCTGACAGACGCCAACACCCAACTAATGGGACCCTACCGCATCATTTGAAGCCAAGGAACCCCTTGAGGCGACTGACGAGCCCCAACGGGCGGAATCTGCGGGCCGTTTCGATCTCGCCTTCCGGCCATCCCATGCGGGCCAGGGCTTCATCGTTGTAGGCATGCTCACGCACGAGCAGCGCCAGATAGGCCTCGCGCAGGTGCTGCTGGCTGCGGATTACCACAGGGAGGGCAGCCTCCTGTGCTGGTGGCGTCAGCAGGGCCGCAAGGTTGGCAGGCACCAGGTGCTTGGCCTCAAACGGTTTCAGTGCCTCGGCCAGCGCCTCGAATGCATCGGGGCTGCCGTAGGCCGGAAGCTCGCGGTCAAGTAACGCCAGGGCTTCGGCGATCGGGAGGTCTGCTATCTCCAGCCGTTGATTCCGCACCAAACATCCCGCCAATAAATGTGCAATGTCGGCAAACTGTATCTGGGTCTTGAGGCGGCCCACCAGCCAGGTCTCGATGAGGGGCTGCCACTGGGGGTTTTGGCAGTACGCCGTGAGTTGGGTAGGCGAAACCCGTGCCAAAACTGGCAAAAGGTCGTCTGGACTGACGTCGCTAGCCAATCCCAACTCCAGCACAGCAGGAGCGTCTTCGGCCATCAGTTGCGACAGGGCATTGGCATCGCCATCGCCGCGTTTGCGCAGATGCAGCCAGGCGGCCAGCGCACTGCTTTCTCGGACAACAGCCTTGGGCAGCTCCTTTTTCGGGATTTCGGCCTTTGCCTTCTGAAGCGTCTGCCAGATGAGTCCGCCGTAACTGACCGCTGACGCAGGCTGCAACAGTGCCGCCAGCAACTGTGCAGGCGCCCCACTATCCGCAAGCCACTGGGCCCACTCAGCAGGCAGTATACTGCAGGCCTGCTCGCGGAACTGCTGCCGGATGGCATCGGCGCAGGCAACGAAAAACTTTGGTGGCAACTGTCCGATGTCTACCCTGTAGGCGTTGTTGCCTGCCAGCTGCTGGGCCAGTTGCCACACCAGCTCCAGCCGATCGGTTTGCCCGGCGGCCAGGTACTGGTGGTATACAGTAGTGGCCCGGCTTATCTCTGCCACTCCCTGCCCAGAACGGAAATCGCGCAGGGAGAGGTCAAACACCACGGGCGATCCGGTTACGGGCTCGTTCAGGTGATAGCCCACCAACTTGATGGGAAAGAAGAACAGCTTGCCGCTATCAAACACCGGATCGCATGCCAACTGTGGCCACAGCGTTGGGGGAAGGGTACGGAAGAGACGGTCAAAGGTGGCAGTAACATCGGCCACGGGTCCCTTTACCACGATGCTTTCGGTCCATTTGCCCTCAGCCAGCCGCTCGGCGGCAATCAGCAACGGAATGGGGGGAAGAACAACTGCCTCCTCAACTGAAGTCGCGCGCTCGGACCTGTCAGGAGCAGGCACGTGGCCAGTAGCCCAGTCGGCAGCAGGGAACTGCCGAATCTCCTCCAGCGAGTGTGGCACCAGATGCCTGAATGCCTCGGCCAACACATAGGGAGAGGCTACGGCCTGCCATTCCTCTGGCGCATGCACCACGGCGTGCATCAGGAACATACCCTCGCGGCCAAACTCGTCGCGCTCGCCACTGAGGGTGCGCACCCACATGGTTACCAGATACGCCAGCCCCCGGACATTCAGCCAGAAGATGACCGGCTTTTCGGCTGGCAAGACGCCTGCTCCAGGGTAGTGCAGAGCACTTTCAATTGCCGACACTTCGGCACGGCTGAGCCGGTCGGTGGTGTAGAGCAGGGTATGAAACCCGGTTTTCTTCCAAGGGCTCTCGCCGGGGGGCAGTTTGCCGTAGAGCAGTTGGGCGACAGGCATGGCTGGGTACGGGAACGGTGTCAGGACTTACGGAAGATAGCCCGCAGGCGGTCGAGAATGGGCTTACGGGCCTCGGACTCGCGGCGCACCCGCACCTGCTGCATGAAGAGCAGGAAGGGATCGAGCACACGCAAGGGCTCGCTGATGGCGGTATCGGTGGCAGGGTCGTCGATGCCAGTGGCCGAGATGATGCTGAAGCGGGCGCTGCGGAAGTGGTCTTTCGCCATGTTGAGAAACCGGCTGACGCCCAGGCTGCGCAGCCACTCTTCGATGGCCAGCGACTGCATGCCGATGTCTATAACCTGATCGGCGAGCGGGGTGCCGGCATAGCTGGCAACAGTGCCCTTCTTCAGCCAGTCGGCCAGGTCGGGGGGCAGCCTGTGCAGCATCAGGTCGGTTTTGGAGAGGATGACGATGAGATCCTGCGACTGGCGGAGGGGCAGGTTCAGGCGGTCGTAGACGGCGCGGACGTAGGTATCGAGCAGGCGAGACATCTCCTCGTCGAGGCGCTCGAGGTCGAGGTCGGGCAGAGAGAGGATGAACAGCACGGTGTCGGCCTGAGCGACGAAGTAGCCGCCGCGGAGAATCTGCTCCACGTCCTGAAACACCTCACCGGCAGTGTCGTAGTAAGCCAGAAAGCAGTCGCCATAAGACGGCAGGGCGCGGTACTGAATGAGGGCGGGGTTGGGGAAGTTGGCGGGGGTACTCTCGGGCAGGAGGCCGCGCTCAAAGTGGGGCACCTGCTGGTAGAGGATGCGGTGGGTAAAGTCGTCGAGGCTGCGGTAGTAGTAGCCTTCCCAGAGATTGGAGAGGCGGGCCAGCACCGAGAACAGGGCGGTGAGGTACACGGTTTTACCGTGGCCTGAGAAGCCGACCACCCCAATGGTGGCGCGCGGCACTGCTGGTGACTCTACATAGGCACGGGGAATGGGGGTACGGCAGTTGCCGCACTGATATCCACCGGTTTTGCTTTTGTCAATGACTTTGGGTCCAGCCGTCAGGCAATAAGGGCACTTCACAAGTCAAAGATAGCGGAAGCGGCCAAGAGTTGGCAGGGAGGGGGGTTAGTGAGCATTCCTGAGAAGCTCCAACTCGGCTTGGGCTTTCTGGTAGCGCCGCTCCAATGCATCCATTTTACCACTTATATCTTTCAGTTGGACTTGTAGCGCTTGGGTATGATGTTTCACAGCGGTTTCAACCAATGCGTGAACACCCGTTACCAGCATGCTGGCCACCAGTATATCCTCCAATTCGTCAAGCATGACATGCCCCAATGGCTCCATAGGGCCGCCTTTAGCAGGTGTGCAAAAAGCCTGTAAAGACTTAGAGGTGATTAATAATGCTTCTGCCAATGAAGGCTTTACCAGATTATTACAGGAACTGGGATGTAATGGCACCATCCATGCCAATCGTGCGTATCGCTCTTGATATCCCGTAATAGGGACAACAATTCTCACGGCACGGTTATAAGGCAAGTCAGGCGAAATTACGACAGAAGGTCTGATTTTATCAGGTTCACTTCCGACATGATTGTTATAATCGATATACCAGATCTCGCCTTGTTGCGGATTGATTACTTGCTGAGCGGATGTGGGCTGTTCAGCCATTCCCTTACTTCCTCACGCTCAAAGTATCCCTCGGCATTTGCCCGAAGGAAAGAAATCTCAGTAACCAGTTGACTAACTGCTGGCGGCAGAAGAAGCAGCTCAGACCGTCTGGCATCAAGCATTACTACTGCTTGAAGACGAAGCGCTATTTGCTCTTGAATTGCCAGTATTTCATAAGTAGATAAAAGCCAGTGTTTAATCGCTAAGGGAAAGTCGGCATGATTACGCTTCTCCAGCTTATCGAGATGTCCTTTAATCTGCTCAATGCTCTTATTCAAGAATGGTAGAACCTCGCGAGCCTCATTGGGAGAAACCTTGTAGTTAATCAGATGCGGCAACTGCCGCAAGCGTTTCAGCCACTGATGGTTACCATAACGGGCAACGCGAGCAGTCAATAGTATAGGTCCAATCAAAAGTACACGTCGCAGCAGAACTGGCATTCTAGTGGTCCAGTGCCCTAACTGCTCAACGATGGTGCTTCCCAGCGGAATCCAACGGGGTTCTTCAAAGACAAGGTGAAGGGCGGAATCCATAAGAATCACAATTGCTCACGCATACCTCAAAGATACCTTGAATTTAAGCACCCCAAATAATCAACCTCAAAATGACAATTAGTTACAGCTTCGAGGCTTCGCGCCCCGTATTCAAAACAGTAAAGGCAGCCGAAAAGCATCCTCTGCATGCCTTCCTCCAGCACCCTATCAATAAGGCTTCATTCAGATGACGGATTTTCTCCAACAAAAAACCCTCTAGCGGTTAAGCCAGAGGGTTTTGTAGGGGTTAAATGTCGGAGAGGCGGGACTTGAACCCACGACCACTCGCCCCCCAGACGAGTACTCTACCAACTGAGCTACTCCCCGATTGAAGTGGCTGCAAATTTACAACAACTCCCGTAATGCCTCCAAGTTTTTTCGCACTTCGAGGAGGCGGTCGCGCAGTTCCATCTTGATAGACAGGTTGTTGGATTGCGTAGAAAGTTTTTCGCGGGCGCCCTGGAGGGTGTATTTCCGCACTTTCACCAGGTAGTGGATGCTCTTGAGCAGCTCTACGTCCTGGCGGGTGTAGAGGCGGCGGCCCTTGCGGGTTTTGCGGGGGCGCAACTGGTCGAACTCCGTTTCCCAGAAGCGCAGCACGCTCTGGTTCACTTCCAGCAGGTCGGCCACCTCGCCGATGGAGAAGTACTTTTTGGTGATGTCTTCGGCGCTGCGGGGAATGAGGGGCAGGCGCACGGGCTGCTCGGCTGGCGCGGCGGCATCAGCGTCGTGGGGCTGGGGCTGGGTGGGCGCTTCCATACAGCCGTGGAGGTCAGTTCATCGACTCGTTGTACTGCGACGCCTGGCTGCGGAAGGTTACCAGTTCTTCGGGCTTCAGGTCGTTGAAGAAGTAGTCGATGGGGTCTACGGCCTTGCCGTCTTTGCGCACCTCGTAGTACAGGTGGGGGCCTTTGGTGAGGCCGCTGTTACCGCTGAGGGCAATGACGTCGCCACGCTTCACGCGCTTGCCTGGCTTCACCAGCACGCGGTTCAGGTGGCCGTAGTAGGTAACGTAGCCATTGCCGTGGTCTATCTGCACGACGATGCCGCTGCCGCCGGTGGTGTTGCCCGCAAAGGTGACAGTGCCGTCGGCGGTGGCCATCACTTTGGTATCCATGTCGGCCTTGAAGTCGATGCCGGCGTGGAACATGTCCTTTTTGAAGATGGGATTGCGGCGTTTGCCAAAACCACTGAGGATGACCGTAGAAACGGGGCGGATGCTGGGAATGCGGGCCAGTTCCTTGCGGTTGGCCTTGGCAATCTCATACATCAGGTGCTGGGTTTCGGTCTGGGCCTGTAGGCGGGTCGAGAGCTCTTCGAGGCGCGAGCCGACGGCGTCGAGGTCTACCTCGCGGGTGCTGTCCTGCGCGGCAAGAGCAGCAGAATCGCCGGTGGTATCTTTAGGAGGCTCGGCGTTGAGGATCATCCGATAGAGGGCCTGGTCGCGCTGTTGCAGTTGCGCCAGGTGGTTCTGAAGGGTGTCGGCGGCTGTGCCATACTCCTTTATGGCGGCAGAGAGCTGCTGCTGCTCCTGTTTCAGGTTGTTGGCAGTGGGGCTGTCGTACACCAGGTAAAAGGCCCCCACCACGGCCACCGCCACCACCAGCGAGGTGAATACGTAAGGCAGCGAACGAACAGCATAAAACACCATTCCCTTGCGGATTTTGGTGTAGGTGAAGTCCTCGCGATTGAAGCGGTAGAGTTCGCGCATGCTGCAAAGTAAACGAATGCCCTGCCATAACGAGTGGCTGGCGCCAAATGGTACGCCTGCCGACGAAAGACTTGCCCCAAGGCTGCCGCAGACGTCGGCTCTTTGCGTACTTTTGCATGCCATTTTCAGCACCTGCATGGACACCCGCCGTACCCTGAGCAGCAGCGAAATCCGCAAGGCTTTCCTCGATTTCTTCCGCGAACGCCAACACGCCATCGTTGCTTCCGCCCCCATCGTATCCAAGGACGACCCCACCCTGATGTTCACCAACTCGGGCATGGCGCCGTTCAAGGACATTTTCACGGGTAACAAGCCTGCGGTACACAAGCGCATTGCCGACACGCAGAAGTGCCTGCGCGTGAGTGGCAAGCACAACGACCTGGAGGAAGTAGGCTTCGACACCTACCACCACACCATGTTCGAAATGCTGGGCAACTGGTCGTTTGGCGACTACTTCAAGAAAGACGCCATCGCCTGGGCCTGGGAGTTCATCACGGGCACGCTGGGCATGGACAAGAACCGCCTGTACGCCACGTACTTCGAGGGCTCGGACACCATTCCGGCCGACGAAGAAGCCCGCAGCGAATGGGCCAAGGTGCTGCCAGATGACCATATCCTGAAGGGCAACCGCAAGGACAACTTCTGGGAGATGGGCGAAACCGGCCCCTGTGGCCCCTGCACCGAGCTGCACGTAGACCTGCGCGACGCCGCCGACATTGCCAAGCTGCCGGGCCGCGACCTCGTGAACCAGAGCCACCCGCAGGTAATCGAGATCTGGAACCTGGTGTTCATGCAGTTTGAGCGCCGTGCCGACGGCACGCTCATTCCCCTGACCATGCAGAGCGTAGACACGGGCATGGGCTTCGAGCGCCTGTGCATGGCGATGCAGGGCAAGCACTCGACCTACGACACCGACGTCTTTCTGCCGCTGATTCAGCACCTGGAGAAGCACCACGGCGTGAAATACGCTGGTGGCCCCGTGCTGCCCGGCGACACCCCAAACCTCACCGACGTTGCCATCCGTGTAGCCATTGACCACATCCGGGCCATTGCGCTGGCCATCGGCGACGGGCAGCTTCCTGCTGCTGGCGGTGCAGGCTACGTCATCCGCCGCCTCATCCGCCGGGCGTCGCGCTACGGCTTCCAGCACCTCAACATCAAGCAGCCCTTCCTGCATGCACTGGTACCTGTGCTGGCCGACTACTACCGTGGCACCTTCGACGAACTCACCACCCAGCAGCAGTTCATCCAGACGGTGATTGAGCAGGAGGAAAAGTCGTTCCTGAACACGCTGGAAAAAGGCCTGACCCGCATCGAAGCCTTCCTGAAAGACGGCAAAGGCGCCAAGGTGCTTGAAGGACAGGTCGCATTTGAACTGTACGATACCTATGGCTTCCCGCTGGACCTGACGCAGCTGATTGCCCGGGAAAACGGCCTGGACGTAGACGTGAAAGGCTTTGATGCCGCCATGGCCGAGCAGAAAGCACGCTCCAAAGCAGCAGCCAAAGTACAGACCGGCGACTGGGTGGAACTGGTGCAGGGCCATGCCGACACGCTCTTCGTAGGCTACGACAGCCTGGCTATAGACGCCGAGATCGTGAAGTACCGCACGGTGCAGACGGCCAAAGGCCCGCAGTATCACGTGGTGCTGAACCGCACGCCGTTCTACGCGGAGTCGGGCGGCCAGATTGGCGATACCGGCACCCTGAAGCAGGGCAGCGAGACCCTGCGTGTGCTGGACACCGTGAAGGAAAACGACCTGATTGTACATATTGTACACCAGCTGCCTGAAGAAGCCGCCGGCACGTGGCAGGCCAGTGTAGACGCCAGCCGCCGCCAGGCCATCGCCGCCAACCACAGCGCCACCCACCTGCTGCACGCCGCCCTGCGCAGTGTGCTGGGCACCCACGTGGAGCAGCGCGGTTCGCGTGTGGCCGACGACCTGCTGCGCTTCGACTTCTCGCACTTCCAGGGCGTGACGGAAGAAGAGCTGGCACGTATTGAAACGATTGTCAACGAGCGGATTGCCCAGGGCATCGCGCTGGACGAATACCGCGACAAACCTATTGACGAAGCCAAAGGCATGGGCGCAATGGCGCTCTTTGGCGAGAAGTATGGCGACCGCGTGCGCGTCATCGTGTTTGACCCCAGCTACTCGGTAGAACTGTGCGGCGGCACCCATGTGCGCAACACCCGCGACATACGTCTGTTCAAGCTGACGAGCGAGGGCAGCGTGGCTGCTGGCATTCGCCGCGTGGAGGCCGTGACCGCTGAGGGCGCGCTGAGCTGGTACCAGCAGCAGGCCGCGCTGGTGGGTCGGGTGAAGGAAGCCCTGAAGAACCCGCGCGACCTGGAGAAAGCCGTCAACGACCTGTCGGAACAGAACCGCCAGCTGCAACAGAAGCTGGAGAAGCTGCGTGGTGCCGCCATTGCCCAACTGGCCCGCGACCTGGCCCCCAAAGCCGAAGCCCACAACGGCCGCAACGTGCTGGTGCAGCAGGTAGAGGTGGAAAACGCCGACGAGCTGAAGACCTTGGCCTTTGAACTGGCCAAAGCCCTTCCGCAGGCGGTGATTGCGCTGGGAGGTGTAGCCGACGGCAAGCCCATGCTGGCCATCAAGATTGACGAGGCGCTGGTAAGCGGCGGCCTGGATGCAGCCAAGATTGTGCGCGAAGCTGCCAAGGAAGTGCAGGGCGGCGGCGGTGGTCAGCCGTTCTTCGCTACGGCCGGTGGCAAAAATCCAGATGGCATAGCCGCAGCACTGGGCAAAGCCCGCGCGGCCCTGATGGCCTGACCGTGCACCACAAAAGGCTGGTGTAGTGCCGGAGGAAATGCGTAAACTGTAGTACTGCTGCCGTTTATGGATTTCCTCTTTGTGGCACCCATTCTCGTGGTCGGGTACCTGGTGGTCAATTTCATTGCCTATCTGGTGCAGGAACGCTTCATTTTCAAGCCCGAGAAGCTGGCGCAGGATTTCGAGTACCAGTACCGCTTCCCGTTCTACGAGCTGTTCTTCGATGTGAAGACGGGCGTACGCATCAATGGGCTGCATTTTCTGGCCAGCGACGACCCCGCCCAGCGCAAAGGCATCGTGGTGTATTTCCACGGTAACACCCGCAGCATCAAGGGCTGGGGCAAGTACTCGCGCGACTTTACCGACCACGGCTGGGATGTGCTGATGATTGATTACCGCGGCTTTGGCAAAAGCACCGGCCGCCGCACCGAGTTTGACCTCAAGGCCGATGCCCAGTTTGTGTACCGCCAGCTGCTGGAAACGTGGCCCGAGGAAAAGATCGTGGTATATGGACGCAGCATTGGGTCGGGCTTTGCGGCCAAGCTGGCCAGCCAGAACTACCCCGCCCTGCTCATTCTCGACGCGCCCTACTACTCATTCACCCGGCTGGCGCGGCGCTATCTGCCGTTCCTGCCCATCCCCTGGATTCTGCGCTACCCCCTGCGCACACACACCTACCTAAAGTATGTGCGCTGTCCCATCCGCATCATCCACGGCACCAAAGACCGGCTCATTCCCTACCGCTCCAGCGTGGACCTGGCGCAGATACAGCCGCTGAACACCATCCTGTATGCCGTGCCAGGCGGGCACCATAACGACCTGCCCAGCTTTCCGCTGTACCATGAGATACTGGCCAAGGTGTTGCGCGAAGCCGAAACCCAACCACCCCGCCACCCCATTGCCGACCGCACCGATATCTTCTAGCTCCATGTATCGTATCCGCCGCTTTGTCATACCGCTGGCTATTATCTACCTGACAGCAATGTTCGTGGCCTGGGGCACCCAGCACTGGTTTGTGTTCAACAACAGCAGCCTGCCCGCCGACCACGTTTTTCATTTCGACTCGCTAGCAGCTGAGGAGGTGTGGATACCAGGCACGGCAGACGCGCCCCCCATCAACGCACTGTATTTCAAGGCCCAAGTGCCCCGCAAGGGGCTCATCGTTTACCATCACGGTAACCGCGGCACCCTGCAACGCTGGGGCACCTATGCCCCCGACCTTCTGGAACATGGCTACGATGTGTTGATGTATGACTACCGGGGCTATGGCAAAACCCCCGGCCCTGTCCCGACAGAAGCGGCACTCTACGCCGATGCTGAACGGGTATATCAATACGCGTTGTCACGCTGTGGCGCCGACAGCATGGTCATCATGGGGCGCAGCCTGGGGTCAGGGCTAGCCGCCTGGCAGGCACAGCAGCACCCTCCCCGGCTACTGATTCTGGAAACACCCTACGCCGACTTTTCCGAGCTCATGGGCCTGAAAGCCCAGTGGATGCCCGCCCGCTGGCTGGCCAGCTACCGCATGTCTACGCGCAGCTACCTAAAGGGGCTGAAGTGCCCCATTCTGGTGCTTCATGGCACTGCCGACAAACTCATCCCGCTGGTGCATGCCCAGACGCTGGTTCCAGTGCTGCAGTTGTCGCGCGACCGCTTTGTGGTGATTCCCGAAGGCACCCATGGCAATCTGCGGGAATACGCCATCTATCATAAGGCACTGACAGAGATGCTAAGTCAGGCAAGTCTTAAATTACGTTAAACCCTTACGCATTAAAGCGTAATAAAAGCAGCGCTGTGGTACGTTTGTGTCCGAATCGTACACACTCGCACTGCACAGATGCACTTTCACTCTTCAATTACCCGCGTAGCATTGTTGCTGTTTGCAGCAATGGCTTTGGCTGTAACTGCCTGTAACAAGGATAGGACCGAGCCTGCACCCAGAATTACCGCCATCACTCCCAGCCCGGTGAACTTTGGCGAAACCGTAACCATCACAGGCGAGAACTTCGGCACCTCCACGGCAGATGTAGTGGTGCTGTTCCGCCCCACGGGGATCGCAGCCTTGTCTGCTGCACAGAAAAGAAGCATGGTATCATTTGAAGGCGAGTACTTCTACGCCTACAGTCCTTCTACCGTCACCAGCACAACCATCAACGTGGCCCCAAGCCTGTGTGAAAGTGAAGTTGAAGTTCGGGTGATCGTGAAGGACCAGATCGCTACCGCCCCATCTTTAATTGACGTCTACTCTTTTTGCCTGTAATAAGTATTCAAACCGATTGAAAAATTGACATATACGTGTAAAAGCGTATATGGCAATTTTGCTTCAAATGAGGTATTGCTCGCTACCGTGCTGGCATACATACACGCCGCACAGTGCACCAAATGGCCTAAAAATGACATTATCCAATAACCAAATGGTCATTTATAGGTAGGCTAACAGGAAAAAATCGACGAACCGCTGGGAAAGAATTGGCGCATTTCTACATCTTTACAACGGTATCCTAAGGGAAACCACGTACACTCAAGCTTTACTCTTTTTTAAGTTTCCAACATGTTGAAATCCATCTTTACCCGAGCATTTGCCGTGGCAGCTGCTGTGGCAGTAATGGCGCTGGCAGGCTGCAAAGACAATGCTGAGGCCAAGCCTGAAATCACCAGCCTGGACTACGCGCTGGCAACCAACACCCTGACAATAAATGGCAAAAACTTTGGCACCAACGCCAGTGATGTAATGGTACTGGTACGCTATGCTGGTGGTGCCTCCATCATTTCGCCTGCTGCTGCCGAGAAAGCTGGCATGATCAGCTACGAGGGTGACTATTTCTACGCCTACACGCCCAGCTCCATTACTTCGACTGCCATTTCCGTGAGCCCTGGCTGCCCCTGGGGTGAAAACGAGGTGCGCGTTATCGTGAAAAGCTTCACGGCCAAGGCGCCCAACACCATCGTCATGAACTACTGCGACTAATTGCCGCCTGGCTCTACCTCTCTTTCCTTTTCTGATTCTCCCCATGCTGAAAAACATCTTTTCCCGAGCACTCGCAGTAGTAGCTCTTGTGGGTTTTGTCGCACTGTCGGGCTGTAACGACGATGCTGAACCCAAAGCCGAGGTAACCTCGATCTCCTTCGACCTGGCTTCCAATCTGGTTACCATCAATGGCAAGAACTTCGGCACTTCGAGCGCTGACGTGCTGATTCTGTTTGAAGAAACAGGCGGTGGTCCACGTGTTGCCGTTTCAGCTGATGCCGATAAGGCGGGCCGTATCATCTTCATGGATGGCACTAGCTACCGCGCCTACAGCCCTGCCAGCCTCACCAACGAGCGCATGACCGTAGAGCCGGGCTGCTTCTTTGGCGAATACAATGTTAAGGTGCTGGTGAAGCAGATGGTTGCTGATGCTCCTTCTATCGAGATCAACAACTGTTTCTAACAGCTGTTAAGTACTACCAACCTCTGTACGTACTCGGCCCCTGATTGTCAGGGGCCTTTTTGTTGCTCCAGACATGATTTCAGCTTGACGGCAAGCCCAGTCGCTGTACCTTCGCACACCAGATATGCCGACAGAAGGTTCTTCCGCCAGCTCCCCTTCCAACCGACAGGAAATGTGGGAGGTATTGGGTAACCGCGAGTTTCGCGCCTTTCTCATTGCCCGGCTCATGGCCACACTGGCCATTCAAATGCAGTCGGTCATCATAGCGTGGCAGGTTTACGACATCACCCACGACCCATTGTCGCTGGGCTACATCGGCCTGGCCGAAGCCATCCCGGCCATCTCGTTTGCCCTGCTGGGTGGGCATTATGTAGACAAGAATGACCGCCGCAACATCATACTCGCCGCACAGATGGCGCTGGTTCTCTGCACGGCGGTGATGATGGGTCTGACGCTGAACTTCGACAGCCTGAAGGCTTCGCACATCGTGTGGCCCATCTATACGGTGATGTTCACCATTGGGATGGTGCGGGCGTTCATCGGGCCGTCGTACTTCTCGTTTCTCTCTCAGCTGGTGCCACGCAAACAGTATGCCCGGGCCAGCGGCTGGAACAGCACCGTATGGCAAAGTGGTGCCGTGGCAGGCCCGGCGCTGGGTGGCCTGCTCTATTCCTTTATCGGCCCGCTATGGACGTATGCTCACGTGGTGGCGTTGTTGGGTATCGCGTTCATCGCCATCACTACCATCGAACGCAAGCCGCTGCCTACCCGAAACGGCGGGGCCAAAGAGCCCCTGCTGGAATCGCTGTCTCAGGGGCTGCGTTTTGTATTCTCTACCCCCATTATTCTCAGTGCACTGGCGCTTGACCTGTTCGCAGTGCTGTTTGGTGGAGCTACAGCCCTGCTGCCTGTCTTTGCCAGCGATATCCTGAAGGTGGGTCCTGAAGGACTGGGCATGCTGCGGGCCGCCCCAGCGGCCGGGGCGGTGTTGGTGGCAGTGATACTGGCGCTGCGCCCACCGGGCCAGAATGCAGGACGCGCCCTGCTGCTGAGCGTGGCTGGCTTTGGCTGCTGTATCATTGGGTTTGGCTACTCACGCATTTTTGAGGTATCGCTGGCATTGCTGTTTCTGTCTGGCGCGTTCGACTGTGTGAGTGTCGTGATCCGCAGCACGATTCTGCAACTGCACACGCCCGACCACATGCGGGGTCGTGTAGCGTCTGTCAACACCATGTTCATCGGCAGCAGCAACGAGATTGGTGCCTTTGAAAGCGGAGTCACGGCGAAATGGTTTGGCGCGCGAGGGGCCGTAATGCTGGGCGGCACCCTGACCCTCCTGGTGGTAGCTGGGGCATCGATTCTGAGCCCACAGATCAGAAATCTGAACCTGAAGAAACAGGCGGAACACTGAGTTGCCGACAGGCTTGAGGTTGATACAGAAAACCCAAGTGGACAAAGGGGCCATACAACGGTAACAGCTGGCAAGCCCTTTTCACACGTACTGACGGCCTTTTACAATTTGGTAACCAAGTCTTTGGGTAGCGGTAACACCACGCGCGGCTTCCGTGCGTTGTTTCGCTGACAGATGCGTTACCTACTCTTCGTTAAGGGCGACGGCCGTGGCCACCTGACTCAGACACTGTCGCTGTGCCAACTGCTACGCGACAACGGCCACGAAATTGCTGCTGTCATCATCGGTGCGCCCGCCGAAGCGCAGGTCCCGACATTCATCTACGAGCGGGCAGGCTGCCCGGTGGTTCGCCTGGAAAGCCCAAACCTGATGCTGAACAGAAAAGGCGACCGCATCGACTGGCTGCGCACCATCGCCACGGGCACCCGCCACCTGGGCCGCTACCTTGCCAGTCTACGTCAGATCCGCGACCTGCTGGCCCAGTATCCCGCCGACGCCATCATCAACCTGTATGAGCCCCTGGTGCGCCTGTATGGGTTGCGCTATGGCAAGCTGCCGCCAGTGGTAAACATCAGCCACCAAAACCTGATGCTGCACCCGCAGTTTGGCTTTCCGCCCGACCGTGTGCTGGAACGCAGTATGGTGCGCAACTACACCGCCTTTCTGTGCCCGCCCGGCAGCAAAACGCTCTCGCTTTCGTTTTACGAACTGCCCGATCACCAGCCCGGCCACAACTATGTGGTAGCTCCGCTGCTGCGCCGCGAGGTGTTTGAGCGCACCGCCACCAACGACGGCCACCTGCTGGTGTATATGGTGTACCCCGGCATTGCCGAGCAGGTGAAGGCCTTCAACCGACAGCATCCAGAACAGCGCATACATGCCTTCTGGAGCCGCAAAGACGTGCCCAATCCGCTGGAAGTGAGTCCTACCCTCACCTTTCACCACATCCACGAGACACTGTTTCTTGACCTGCTGGCATCTGCCAAAGGGGTAGCCACCACCGCCGGCTTCGAAACCGTGTGCGAGGCCTTCTACCTGCGTAAGCCAGCCATTCTGCTGCCCATGCCGGGACAGTATGAGCAATACCTCAATGCCTGGGACGCCGAGAAAGTAGGTGCTGGCAAACATGTAGAGGCCCTTGACCCCACCCTGCTGGATGCCTTCATCCCGCAGTATGCGCCACAGCACGCAGCCTACATCGCCTGGCTGGAGGCAGGCCGCCAGCGCCTGCTCTGGCACCTGGAACACCCGGCCACTCTGCAATCGGCCCCATCGTCTACCGTCCACCCCAACGCCACTGCCCATGCCCAAGCTTAAGTTCCGCACCGTCATCCTGTCCGATGTGCACATGGGTGCCGCCGGCTGCCGCATCGATGAAGTGAACGACTTTCTGAAGCACGTCAAGTGCAAGAAGCTCATTCTCAACGGCGACATCATTGACACCTGGGCCCTGAAGCGCAGTGGTGTATGGACCAAGAAGCATACCCGCTTTGTGCGTCTGGTGCTGGGCAAGATCCAGAAGCAGCACACCCAGGTGATTTACCTGCGCGGCAACCACGACGACCTGCTGGAACGCTTTCTGCCCATGCAGTTTGCTGGTATTCAGCTGGTAGAGAAGCACGTGCACAGCACCCCGCAGGGCAACTATCTGGTGCTGCACGGCGACGTGTTTGACAGCGTGACGAGCAAGATGCGCTGGCTGGCCCACCTGGGCGACATCGGCTATTCGCTGCTGCTGAAAATCAACCGGTTCTACAACCGTTACCGCGCCTGGCGTGGGCTGGAATACTACAGCATCAGCGCGGCCATCAAAGCCAAGGTGAAGGGCGCCGTGAACTTCATCAGCAACTTTGAAGACTGCCTGGTGGACATTGCCCACGATCGTGGGTACCGGGGCGTTATCTGCGGCCACATTCACACCCCAGCCAACAAGATGCTGGGCAACGTACACTACCTCAACAGCGGCGACTGGGTGGAGTCGTTGACGGCGCTGGTGGAACACAAAGACGGCACATTTGAAATCCTGACCTATGGAGAGTTTCGTAAACGACTGGCTGACAAAGCTGAACGCAAAGCAGCCCACCGGGCCGCACGCCAACTGGCCAGCACGCTGGAACCAGAATCTTCTGCGGAAACGCCTGTCAGCCGCCGCTCGAACCCCGGACGCGAGGAAGCCCCGCCCCAGGCGTTCGACTTCTCTCTACTGAACAGCATGGCCTCCTTCTAAGGGAGGCCATTTGCTTTCTTCGGCAGAAACAACTGTTAGAACAGGGTGCCGCCTTCGCCGTGGGTAGGTGCCTCGACGCCGCCACGCAGTTCGTCGGACTCGGCCGGAGGGGTATCTTCCTCGGCAGCCTCGGCCTCAGGCTCGGGTTCGGCATGGCGCAGCATGGTAACACTCTGCACCTTGGCATAGGGTAGCTTGCGGCCCAGGGCCTTCCAGCCCTTCACCTCCACTTCTTCTAGTTCCATTTCTTCTTTCTGGCCCTTGCCCTGCTGCACCTCCACCACGGGCTGGGGCCAGGCAGTGGCAAACAGCAGCTTGCTGCCTGCGCCTTCTGAGATGAACGGGTATTTCTTACCCAGCACACTGGGCTCCAGCACAAAGCGCTTCACGTAATACTCCTTGCGCTCGCCGTCGTAATAAATGGCCGACACTACCTGCTCGGGGTCGAACTTGTGGAGCTCCAGCACCTGGCCGTCGAAACGCTGGGTCAGCTCAAAGCCGGTCTGCTCGTAGGTGCCGTCGGCGTAGAGCACCAGCAGACGGTCTTCGCCTTCGAAGCGGCCGAGCGCCGTGCCGTGGCCGTCGGCATTGAGGCGAGACAGCGCGGGATCGAACCACAGGGCGCGGCCGCCCAGCGTGCTGGCGCCCACCGACTTCTGCGTGATTTTCTTGACGGGCGTGCGCGCCAGAATGTTACCTGCGGCTGTGCGCGCCTTGATGGCCAACGAGCCGAAGTCGAAGTCGTATTCCAGCTTGCGCAGGTTGGGCATGGGCTTCAGCTGCACCTTCACCACCTCGCGCTCGCCATTGGGGTGGGCGGTGAAGTACACCACAAACGAGCCCTTCGTACCCTTCGTCAGGTCGTATTCCTTGTCGCGGGTGACGCCCTGTACCTGAAAGCGCTTCACCATCGAGTTGCCGCCGCCGGTCCGTCCGCCGCCATCCTGATACACCATGTGGTACACCATGCGGTCGTCGTTCTTGCGGAACACGTTGACATACAGGATATCTTTGCCCAGAAATGCCTTTTCACTCACTTTGGACACTATCATCTTGCCATCGGCGCGGAAAACGATGATGTCGTCAATATCGGAGCAGTCGCAGACATACTCTACATTCTCTTCCTTCTTCATGGCATTGCCATAGCCTACAAAGCCGCCAGCACGGTTTACATACAGCTTGGCATTGGCAATGGCTACTACAGTTGCCTGAATGGTGTCGAAGGTCCTGATCTCGGTTTTGCGCTCGCGGCCCTTGCCGTATTTCTTCAGCAGCTGGCGGTACCAGTCGATGGTGTAGTCCACGAGGTTGGCCAGGTGATTGGCCACTTCCTCCATCTCGGTTTCGAGCCCGCGGATGAACTCGTCGGCCTTGAAGCTGTCGTACTTCGAGATGCGCTTGATGCGGATTTCGGTAAGCTTCAGGATGTCGTCGCGGGTGATGTCGCGGCGGAACTGCTTGCGGAACGGTTTGAGGCCCTCGTCGATGATGTCCAGTACGGCCTCGAAGGTCTCTGCCTCTTCAATGTTGCGGTAGATGCGGTTCTCGATGAAGATCTTCTCGAGCGAAGAGAGATGCCACTGCTCCAGCAGTTCGGCCATCCGGATGTCCAGTTCCTGTTGCAGCAAGGCTTTGGTGCTGTCTACGCAGAGGCGCAGCACGTGCTCCACGTTGGTGAACATGGGCCGCTCCTGGAAGATAATGCAGCAGTTGGGCGACACCGACACCTCGCAGTCTGTGAAGGCGTAGAGGGCATCGATGGTGATGTCGGGCGAGGTACCGGGGGCCAGATGAATGACGATTTCGACGTTGCGGGCGGTGTTGTCGTCAATGTGCTTGATTTTGATCTTGCCCTTCTCGTTGGCCTTGAGGATGCTGTCGATAAGGCTCTGGGTGGTAGAGCCGTAGGGTATGCTGGTGATGACCAATGTCTTCTTGTCCAGCTCCTGGATATTGGCCCGGATGCGTACACGGCCACCGCGTTCGCCAGCGCGGTAGTCGCTCACGTCGATCATGCCGCCGGTGAGGAAGTCGGGATACAGCGTGAAGGGCTTGCCCTTGAGGTAGGCAATGGCGGCCTCGCAGAGCTCCACGAAATTATGCGGCAGAATCTTGGTACTCAGACCTACGGCAATACCCTCGGCGCCCTGTGCCAGGAGCAGCGGAAACTTCACCGGCAGGGTGACGGGCTCCTGCTTGCGGCCGTCGTAGCTGAGCTGCCAACCCGTGGTTTTGGGGTTGAAGAGGATCTCGAGGGCAAACTTTGAGAGGCGGGCTTCGATGTAACGGGCGGCCGCAGCACCGTCGCCAGTGAAGACGTTGCCCCAGTTGCCTTGGGTGTCGATGAGCAGCTCTTTCTGGCCCATGCCCACCAGTGCGTCGCCGATGCTGGCGTCGCCGTGGGGGTGGTACTGCATGGTCTGGCCGATGATGTTGGCCACCTTGTGGAAGCGGCCATCGTCCATATCGTACATGGCATGCAGCAGGCGGCGCTGCACAGGCTTCAGGCCGTCTTCGGCGTAGGGCACAGCACGGTCCAGAATCACGTAGCTGGCGTATTCCAGAAAGTAGTTCTGGTACATGCCAGCCAGTGCCGTGCTCTGCTCCATCGCGCCGTCTTCCAGGGGCTCCACGGGTGTACCGTCCGTCGGGTTGCTCATGGGCGCAAAACTACCGCCTTCGGCGCTTCCGTCGCAGCGTCAACCGCCCGAATTATCCAGACCCCCCGACGAGAAACGGCAGCCAGTGGCTGCCGTTTCCGTGGAATCGTAATGTACTCGTTATCAGACGCTGGCATTTTCCAACTTGGCAATGGCTTCTTCGCGCAGGGGGCGGCGGAGAATCTTGCCAACGTTGCTCTTGGGCAGTTCGTCGCGGAACTCGATGATGGTAGGCCGCTTATAGGCGGTCAGGTTCTCGTGACAATAGCTCTTCACGTCGTCGAGTGTCAGGGCAGGGTCCTTTTTCACAACGACGAGCATTACTGCCTCGCCAGTCTTTTCGCTGGGCACGCCAATGGCCGCAACTTCCAGCACACCGGGGTGGCCAGCTACGACGTCCTCTACCTCGTTCGGGAACACCTTGAAGCCCGATACGTTGATCATGTCCTTCTTGCGGTCAACGATGCGGAAGTAACCATCGGGGTCCATCATGGCAATGTCGCCGGTGCGCAGGTAGCCGTCAGACAGGAATACTTTGGCATTCTCCTCAGGCTTCTGCCAGTAGCCCTGCATTACCTGCGGGCCCCGGATGCACAGTTCGCCACGTTCGCCCTGGGGTACGTCGTTGCCGTCTTCGTCGATGATACGGATCTCGGTGCTGGGCAGGGGCATACCGATGGAGCCGAGGCGGGGTTCGCCCGAAATCAGCGGATTAGAGTGCGTCACGGGGCTGGTCTCGGTCATGCCGTAGCCCTCGACAATCTGCACACCTGTCAGTTTGGTGAAACGTTCGGCAACCGGGCGCTGCAACGCCATGCCGCCTGCTGACACAATGCGGCAATACTGCCAGTCGATTTTGCTGAAGAGCGGATGGTTCATCATACCGACAAACAGCGTATTGAGGCCGCTCATGGCAGTAAACTTCCATTTGGCCACCTCTGAGAGGAAAGCCTTCATATCGCGGGGGTTGGGAATCAGCACGTTGAGAGCGCCGACTTTCATGAAGCACATGGCGCTGACCGTGAGGGCATAGATGTGGTACAGCGGCAGGGGTGTGATAACGATTTCCTTGCCGGGCTCCACAGGCAGCCAGGCCGACATCTGCTCCATGTTGGCCACGATGTTGCGGTGGGTCAGCACGGCACCTTTTGAGACACCCGTGGTGCCGCCGGTGTACTGAATGAAAGCCATATCTGCACCCTTGATAGCGGGAGTGCGGAGGTCGTGCAGGGCACCCTGCTTCAGGGCCTGGTTGAAGCTGACGGCCTGTGGCAGGTGGTATTTGGGCACCATGCGCTTCACATACTTCACCACAAAATTGACCAGACCGCCTTTAAGGCCGCCCAGCATGTCGCCTATTTCAGTGACAATCACTTTTTTCACTTCGGTCTCGGCCACGATCTGCTCGAGGTTGTTGGCGAAGTTGGCAAGGATGACGATGGCTTTGGCGCCGCTGTCGCCAAGATGATACTTCATCTCGCGGGGGGTGTAGAGCGGGTTGATGTTCACCACTACCAGACCCGCACGCAGCGCACCAAACATTGCCACAGGATACTGCATGACGTTGGGCATCTGCATGGCAATGCGATCGCCGGGCTTCAGACCTGCCACATTCTGCAGGTAACTGGCGAATTGTGCCGACAGCCTGTCCAATTCGGCATACGTAATGGTTTTACCCATGAAGGCATAGGCAGGGCGGTTGGCAAACCGCTTGCAGCTCTGCTCCACTACTTCTACGATGCTGCCGAATGCTTCGGGGTTAATCTCGACGGGGACACCGGCCGGATAGTTCGCTAGCCACACTTTTTCCATAAGGCGACGGGGGAGACGTGTATCGATTGGATGTTGCTTGACAGTTCTCCACAAGTTAAACGTTCCACCGCCCTTTTACCAGAAAAAAAGCGGTAAGGCGCGAAAACTTTGTGGCATTTACAGCAAAGCAAACAAGCCACCGAAAGGGTTGCAAAACCGCTACAGGGGCTATCTAACTGTGCATCAGGTCGCGGGCGTTGGCCAGGGCACTGTCGGTAATCCGGTCGCCGGCCATCATGCGGGCAATCTGCTCCACACGGGCAGTGTCATCGAGTGCCTCGATGCGGGTGAAAGTACGGTCAGCCAGCTGCTCCTTGCGGATGAAGAAGTGCATGCCAGGGCGACTGGCAATCTGCGGCAGGTGCGTAATGGCCAGCACCTGGTGCCCCTCGCTGAGGTTCTGGAGAGT
This sequence comes from Pontibacter sp. T17, assembly GCF_057219875.1. Lineage (NCBI taxonomy): Bacteria > Pseudomonadati > Bacteroidota > Cytophagia > Cytophagales > Hymenobacteraceae > Pontibacter > Pontibacter sp. T17. The sequence continues at coordinate 1,574,958 of NZ_JBXVVW010000001.1, read as the reverse complement.
GCGCCCCACCTTCATGGCAGTTTCGCCGCTGATGCCGGTGTCGATTTCGTCGAAGATCAGCACGCTGAGGGCCAGCTTTTCGGCCAGGGCAGTTTTCAGGGCCAGCATTACGCGCGAGAGCTCGCCACCGCTGGCTACCTGTTGCAGGGTGCCTGCCCCCACGCCGGGGTTGGTCTGGATGCGGAACTCCACGGTGTTGATGCCACGGGGCCCGCACTCCACTGGCGCGCCTTCCACCACCAGCCCTTCGGCTGCTGCCTTGCGGCGCTCCACTTTTATTGCGAAGACGGCTTTGGGCAGGCCTACTTCGGGGAAAAGGCGCTGGGCGCGCTCGGTCAGTACGGTGGCGGCCTTGATGCGGGCTTTTTCCAGTGCCAGGCCGCGCTTCTCCAGCTGAGCCGACAGCATGGCTATCTCCTGCTCCAGCGCGGCAATGCGCTCGGGAGTCTCGGCGTAGGCTTCCAGCTTGGTGGCAAAGTCATCGCGCAGGGCAATGAGTTCGGCGGCGGTGCGCACGGCAAACTTCACTTTCAGCTTGTTGTAGGTGTCGAGGCGGGCGTGCAGCGTAGCGGCCTTCTCAGGGTCCAGTTCGGTTTCTTCGGCCAACTGGCGCAGGTTTCCGGCCACCTCTTCGAGCTGGAAGCGGAGGTCCTGGAGGCGTTCGGCCTCGGGCGACAGGCGGGGGTCAGCTACCGACATGCGTTCCAGCTCGCGGGCAGCACCCTTCAGCATGGGTGCCAGACCATTTTCTTCGCCTTCTATCAGCTGCACGGCGTGGCTCAGGGCCTCGAGTATGGTCTCGGCATTCTGGGCTGCACTCAGTTGCGCTTCTATAGCCTCGTCTTCGCCTTCTTTCAGGTCGGCGGCGTCTAGCTCCTTGTATTGGTATTCGTAATAGTCCTGTTGCTTGCGGGCCTCGGCCAGGGCACTTTTCAGTTGCTGCACCTCTTCCAGCAGCTGTTTCCAGCGGGCCAGGTCGCGGCCAAAGGCACGGGCCTCGTCGCTGACGGCGGCATACTGGTCCAGCACGGCCAGCTGTGCGCCGGGTGCAAGCAGTTGTAGGCCATCGTGCTGGCCATGCAGATCTACCACCCGGCTGGTGATGCCTTTCAGCACGGTCAGCGTCACGGGGGTGTCGTTGACAAAGGCGCGCGACCGGCCGCCGGGGGCAATCTCGCGGCGCAACACCAGCAGGGTGTCATTGAGGTCGGGCAGGGCTTCGGCATCGGCCTCCTCGGCCAGCAGGGCTTCCTGTATGCCTGCCAGCACTTCCTGCGCCAGCACAAACTCGGCCTCCACGATGCACTTCTGATTGGCGTCGAAAAGCACGGAGGGGTCGGCGCGTTTGCCCAGAATCAGGCCAATGGCATCCACCAGCAATGACTTGCCCGCCCCGGTTTCGCCCGTAAGCAAGTTTAGATTGGGCCCAAATTGCAGGTCCACGCGGTCGATGAGTGCGAAATTCTGCACCAGAAGGCGTTGCAGCATACCGCGAAGATACACCGGAATGGCCTGCCACCTGTAACTGCCTGCTGTATGCTAAAAGGCCTGTGTTTTCGTTGTTTCGGCAGTGTATCTTTGCGCACCCTACGACTCTTCATCCCACTTCATGAAAACCGACCTCGGCTATCGCGAATCGTTCAGTGGCCGCCACATTGGCCCCAATGCAGAGGAAGCCCAGCAGATGCTGGCAACCATCGGCGTAGCGTCGGTGGATGAACTTATCAGCCAGACCATCCCCGGAGCCATCCGCCGGGCAGCCGACATGAAGCTGCCCAGCGCCATGACCGAGCCCGAGGTGCTGGAAATGCTCAAGGGCATCGCCAGCCAGAACAAAGTATACAAGAGTTACATCGGCATGGGGTACTACAACACCCATGTGCCCGGTGTCATCCTGCGGAACGTACTTGAGAATCCAGGCTGGTACACGCAATACACGCCCTATCAGGCCGAGATTGCCCAGGGCCGCCTGGAAGCCCTGCTGAACTACCAGACGCTGGTGATGGACCTCACCGGCCTGGACATCGCCAACGCCTCGCTGCTGGACGAAGCCACTGCCGTAGCCGAGGGCATGGCAATGGCCTTTGCCCACACCCGTGCCGACGGCCTGGGTGCCAAGCTGCTGGTTAGCAACGCCCTGCACCCACAGTCGCTGGCCGTACTGGAAACCCGTGCCGAGCCCATTGGCGTCACCATTGAAGTAGCCGACGTAGCCACCGCGAACCTTGAGAGCAAAGAATACTTTGCCGTGGTGCTGCAATACCCCACCACCTTTGGCAACGTGGAAGACTATGCCCAGCTGGTAAGCCGCATCCATGCAGTGAAGGGCCTGGCCATTGTAGCAAGCGACCTGCTGGCGCTGACGCTGCTGGAAGCCCCCGGCCAGTGGGGTGCCGACATCGTAGTAGGTTCGGCCCAGCGTTTTGGTGTGCCGATGGGCTACGGTGGCCCACACGCCGCCTTCTTTGCCTGCCGCGATGCCTTCAAGCGCAGCATGCCCGGTCGCCTGATTGGCGTGTCGGTAGACAGCCAGGGCAAGCCTGCCATGCGTCTGGCCCTCCAGACCCGCGAGCAGCACATCCGCCGCGAGAAAGCTACCTCCAACATCTGTACGGCCCAGGTACTGCTCGCCATCATGGCCAGCATGTATGCTGTGTACCACGGCCCCAAAGGCCTCACCGCCATTGCCCGCCGTACCCATGCGCTGGCAGCCCTGCTGGCCTCCGCACTTGAAAAGCTGGGCCTGAAGCAGCACAACGCCCACTATTTCGACACCCTGCACGTAAGTGGTGTAGATGCCGCCGCTGTTCGCAAGGTGATGGAAGCCAACAGCATCAACCTGCGCTACAACGCTGACGGCAGCATGGGCATTTCGGTAGACGAAACCACCACCCCTGCCGACATCGAGCAGCTAGTAGCCCTCTTTGCCGGTGTACTGGGCAAGCCTGCCCCCGCTGTTGCCGAACTGGCCGACAAGCTGCCTGCCAACCGCTTTGAGCCCTTTGCCCGTCGCAGCGACTTCCTCACGCACCCCGTCTTCAACAGCTACCACACCGAGACGGAGATGCTGCGCTACATCAAGCGTCTGGAAGCCCGCGACCTGTCGCTGGCCCACAGCATGATTCCGCTGGGCTCCTGCACCATGAAGCTCAACGCCACCACCGAGATGATTCCGGTGACCTGGCCAGAGTTTGGGGCCATACACCCGTTTGCCCCTGCCGACCAGGCCAAGGGCTATCACCAGCTGTTCCGCGAACTGGAGCAGTACCTCAACGAGTGTACCGGCTTTGCCGCCACCTCGCTGCAACCGAACAGCGGCGCGCAGGGTGAGTATGCAGGCCTCATGGTCATCCGCGAATACCACCGCAGCCGCGGCGACCACCACCGCAACATCGCCCTCATTCCGTCGTCGGCCCACGGCACCAACCCTGCCAGCGCCGTCATGGCTGGCATGGAAGTGGTAGTGACCAAGTGCGACGAAAACGGCAACATCGATGTAGCCGAACTGAAAGCCAAGGCAGAGCAGTACAAAGACCGTCTCGCCTGCCTGATGGTCACCTATCCTTCTACGCACGGGGTGTTCGAGGAGTCGATCAAGGAAATCTGCGCCATCATCCATGCCAACGGTGGCCAGGTGTACATGGACGGCGCCAACATGAATGCGCAGGTCGGCCTCACCAGCCCCGCCAACATCGGTGCTGACGTTTGTCACCTGAACCTGCACAAGACGTTCTGCATTCCCCACGGCGGCGGCGGCCCCGGCATGGGCCCCATCTGCGTGGCCAGCCACCTGGCGCCCTTCCTTCCCAGCCACCCGCTGATAGCCACGGGCGGCGCACAGGGCATGAAGCCGGTATCGGCAGCGCCCTGGGGCAGCGCCAGCATCCTGCTCATCAGCTACACCTACATTCGCATGATGGGCGCTGAGGGCCTGACGGACGCCACCCGCTACGCCATTCTCAATGCCAACTACATCAAGAAGCGCCTGGAGAACCACTATCCAGTACTCTACACCGGCAACCACGGCCGTGTGGCGCACGAGTTGATTCTGGATCTCCGTAGCCATAAGCACAGCACCGGCATAGAGGTAGAAGACATCGCCAAGCGCCTGATCGACTACGGCTACCACGCGCCCACCGTCAGCTTCCCTGTAGCGGGTACGCTGATGATTGAGCCCACCGAGAGCGAAGCCAAGGCCGAACTGGACCGCTTCTGCGACGCCATGATTGCCATCATGGGCGAAATCAACGCCATTGCTGAGGGAAAAGCCGATGCCAAAGACAACGTGCTGAAGAATGCCCCACACACAGCCGAGGTAGTCACCGCCGACCAGTGGAGCCATCCCTACAGCCGTCAGCAGGCAGCCTTCCCACTGCCATGGATTATCACCCGCAAGTTCTGGCCTGCCGTTGGCCGTGTGAACAACACCCATGGCGACCGTAACCTGGTGTGTGCCTGTCCCCCAATGGAAGCGTATATGACCGAAGCCGCTACCGCATAAGCGGCAGCTACGGCTACTTTCTCTATCTTTTGTTAATCGAGAGCGAACAGCCAGACGTATGTCTGGCTGTTTTCGTTACTTACATGTACAAACAGCTATGAGCGACAGTCCCCTATTCTATCCGCAAGCCAGTTATCAGGAGGGTTTGGCCTGTCCGTTCATCCCCTCGGCTGCACCAGTGGGGCTCACCCGCAACCCAAATCTGGAGCGCCTGCTGCAACAGCCGCGCCTGCCCAAGCCCACCGACGGCCAGACACCCTTTGCAGGCAGCACGGCAAGCCAGTTGCCCCCGTCCGACAACTGACCACCGGAATCCGGCGCCGATTGCCCATATTTGCGACGTGCCGACTGCCGCCTCACTCCACCTGCGCCTGCGCGCCGTGCTGCTCTTTGTAGCGGTTCTGGCACTGGCACCCCTGGGAGTCGCAGCCCAGCTGATCGACACCGTCGAGGAGCCCTTTGTCACCAAGAACGACACCGTCAACCAGCGGCTGTCCATCCTCAACGGCTTCGACGTCGCCATACTCGACCCCGAGCTGATGACCAATTCGGGCATCAAGATTCAAAGTGGCTTTGGCTACTACTATCTCCACGTAGTCAAGACGCAGAAAATCTTCATCGACTCGGCCCAGGTCGACAACCGCGGCGAAGACACCTACGTGGCCATCATTGCCACCTCGCCATCCATCCGGTTGGAAGAAGATGCCATCCGCAGCCGCGCTTTGTTCCTCAAGGCAATCGTGGTGGGCGAGAATGCCGAGAACAAGAAGACCCAGTACGAAACCAAGGCCGAGAAGTACGACCGCGAAGCCGACAGCCTCGAAGCGGCCATGAAAGACGCCTTCATGCCCGAAATGGGGCTGAAACAAAGGCTGGAGCTGCTGCGCCTGATGGCCAGCAACTGCCGGTTCTTTGCTGAAGCCTATGAGGAACTGGGCAGCAACCAGAGTGGCCCCGTACTGGCCAAGTTCTTCATGAAGCACTACTTCAACCAGTCGGAGCGGTTCAACCTATACACCCACCCTTTTGGGCTGCCACAGGTGGGGCGCGAAGCCAACCTCAACAAGCGCGGCGAGACCCCAGAGGAAGAGGCAGCACGAGTGGCTGCCGAACAAAGCGGCAAAGGCAGAAAAAAGAAACGGCGCTGAATCAGCGCCGTCTTCGTTTGCGTTACGGTGTAATCAGAAGCCCAGGATTTTGAGCACCTGCTTGCTGTTCTGCTCCTCGGCGAAGAGCTCAAAGTTGAGCGTTTCGTCCTTGTTGCGGCGAATGAGCACGTGCTTGGGTGTGGGGATAAGGCAGTGGTGAATGCCCCCCACCCCACTGAGCGACTGCTGGTAGGCACCCGTGTGGAAGAAACCAACGTACTGCTGCTTGCGGGTCTTGGGCATGTAGACGGCATCTACGTGGGCATCCTGGTGATAGAAGTCCATGTGGTCACAGGTCATGCCGCCAAGGTTCACGCGCTCAATCTCCACGTCCCAGTTGTTGATGGGGAGCAGGATGTAGCGGTGATTCAGGGCCCAGGCATCGGGCAGGGTGGTCATGAGGCTGCCATCCAGAATCAGCCACTTCTCGCGGTCGTTCTGCTGCTTGCGGCCCAGCACCTTGAAGATGATGCCGCTGGACTCGGCCACAGTGTAGCTGCCGAACTCGGTCACGATATCTGGCTCCATCACGTCGTTCTCGGAGCAGATGTCCTTGATACGCTGGATGATCTCGCCGATGATATACTCGTAGTCGAACTGGAAAGCGAGTGAGTTGCGGTAAGGCAGCCCGCCGCCGATGTTCAGCATCTTCAGCTCGGGGTTCACCTTCTTGAACTTGCAGTAGAACTGCACCACTTTCTCCAGCTCGTTCCAGTAGTAGGGGGTGTCCTGTATGCCACTGTTGATGAAGAAGTGCAGCATTTCGATGTTGAACTGCTTGGACTCCTTGATCTTCGAGTCGTAGAGGTCGAGGATTTCGTCGGGGCGGATGCCCAGACGGGTGGTATACATGGGGAAGTCGGGCTTCTCTTCAATGGCTAGACGCACACCCAGCTTCACGGGGATGTTCTCTTCCAGCTCGCTGGCGTAGAAGTTGAACTCCTCTTTGTTGTCCAGCACCGGGATTACGTTGCTGAAGCCGTCGTGGAGCATGTCGACGATGTACTGCTTGTACTGGTCGCGCTTGAAGCCGTTGCACACTACCATGACGTCCTTCTTCACCAGCCCACGCTTCTCGAGGGCATCGATGAGCGGCATGTCGAAGGCGCTGCTGGTTTCCAGGTGAATGTCGTTTTTCAACGCCTCTTCCAGGACATACCGGAAATGCGAACTCTTGGTGCAGTAGCAATAGGTGTAACTGCCGCGGTAGTTTGCCTTCAGGATGGCATTCTGGAAGTAAAGCTTGGCCTGCCTGATCTTCTTGCTGATGGTAGGCAGGTAGGTGAAACGCATGGGCGTGCCATACGTCTCAATCATCTCCATGAGGTTGATATCATGGAAATACAGCTCGTCGTCTATGACTTCGAAGCCGTCCTGTGGGAACTCGACGCTGAGATCGAGAAATTCTAAGTAGCTTTGCATTCCTCTGAAAGAGACGCGCAAATATAGTTTTATGTGCGTGATCGGGGTCCGATATTGTGCCCCGGGACCTCAAAAAAATGGTATGCCTATTCGATCGATTGAGTACATCTTCGTAAAGTCCGAGCTGGGTGCCGGAACATACGGGTCCAGTCTGGGAGTTGAGGCCATCTGGTTGGTAGCCAACCAGCGCAACTCAGATCTTTTCGAACGCTATCCCCAACACTGGATCGAAGATGACTCGGTCGATGTGGATGAGCCGCCTTACGCGCACAACATCCACAACATTGTACCACTGTACAACACCATCGCGCGCTCGGTACAGCACAGCCGCCGCCACAACCATATTCCTGTGGTCATTGCTGGCGACCACGCCAACGCTGGCGGCACCCTCGCCGGCCTGCGCATGGCCCACCCCGACAAGCGCATCGGCGTAATCTGGATTGACGCCCACGGCGACCTTAACACCCCCTGGACCACCCCCAGCGGCAACATGCATGGCATGCCCCTGGGCGCCTCGCTGGGCCTCCATGCCACCGGCCCCGACTCCACCGAATCGGCTGGCAACCCCGTAGACGCCAAGACCAAACATGCCTGGCAGCTGCTCTGCGAAATCGGCGGCATCTATCCCAAAGTGCAGGTGCAGGACCTCGTACTCGTAGGCATCCGCGACCTCGACGAGCCCGAGTGGGAGTTTGTCCGCAAGCACAACATTTGCCACTTCACGCCCGAAGACATCACCGTGAAGGGGGCCGCCACCATTGCCGAGGAAACACTGGCTCATCTGGCCCAGTGCGACTATATCTACGTCAGCTTCGATATCGACAGCCTCGACGAGACCATCGTGCCCGGTACCGGAACCCCCACCCCCGGTGGCCTTTCCATCGTACAGGCGCAGGAACTGCTGTGGCAATTCTGGAGCGCCGAAAAGATGATTGCGCTGGAGTTCTGCGAAATCAACCCGCTGCTCGACAACCGCAATCAGACCGCGCAGGTGGCCTTCGAACTGCTCTCGGGCCTCCTCGACGACTGATTTCCTACTACCCCGACTTTCCCGTTACGGCTCTTCGCCACATGGACACCCTGGACCTCCGGCAGCAGATACAGCACGCTGCCGCACAAGCGCTTGCCTCGCTCTACAGCCTCAGCATCGGCCCCGAAACACTTACTGTTCAGCGTACCAGTGCCGAGCATACCGGCGACTACACGCTGGTGCTCTTCCCGCTGATGAAGCACAAACTGGGCGCTCCTGAAGCCATTGGCAACGCACTCGGTGCCGAACTTCAGAAGCTGATGCCTGGTGTGGTGTCGGCCTACTCGGTGGTGAAAGGCTTTCTGAACCTGTCCATAGCCGATGCTTTCTGGGTGCAGCAGCTGAACCATCTGTCTGCTGGCGATGCCAGCTTTCTGCTGCCCGCCCTTAAAGGCGAGCGTGTGATGGTAGAGTTTTCCAGCCCAAACACCAACAAGCCTCTGCACCTTGGGCATCTGCGCAACAACTTCCTGGGCGATGCCGTGAGCAGCATGCTGGCACAGGCGGGAGCTACGGTTGTACGGGCCAACCTCGTGAACGACCGCGGCGTGCACATCTGCAAGAGCATGCTGGCCTGGCAACTGTCAGGAGGCAAGTCGCCTGCCGAAGAGGGCCTGAAAGGCGACCACCTCGTGGGCAAATACTACGTAGACTTTGACCAACGCCTGAAAGCCCAGGTAGCCGAGCTGACCGCCAAGGGCGTAGACGAAGAGCAGGCCAAGAAGCAGGCCCCCATCATGGCCGACGTACAGGAGATGCTGCGCAAGTGGGAAGCCAACGACCCAGAGGTGCGCGCCCTGTGGCAGAAGATGAACGGCTGGGTGTACGATGGCTTCGAAGAGACCTACCGCCGCATGGGCATTCGCTTCGACGTTCAGTATCATGAAAGCGAAACCTACCTGCTGGGCAAAGACATCATCGAAGAGGGCCTTACGAAAGGCGTTTTCTACCGCCGCCCCGATGGCTCGGTGTGGGCTGACCTCAAAGACGAAGGGCTGGACGAAAAGGTAGTGCTGCGTTCCGATGGCACCAGTGTGTACATCACGCAGGACCTCGGTACCGCCGACCTCAAGCTGCGCGACATGACCACCCGCGTAGGCGGCATGGAGCGTTCGGTCTACGTCATCGGCAACGAGCAGGACTACCACATGAAGGTCCTGATCTCGATTCTGCGTCGCCTGGGCCGCCCCTACGCTCCCGGCATGTACCACCTGAGCTATGGCATGGTGGAGCTGCCCAGTGGCAAGATGAAAAGCCGCGAAGGCACCGTAGTAGACGCCGACGATCTGATGGCCGAAGTGGTGCGCGCCGCCGAAGCCGAAACCACCGAACGTGGCCGCATCGAAGGCTTTACCGACGCCGAGCTGAAAGACCTGTACGAGATGCTGGGCATGGGCGCCCTCAAGTTTTTCCTGCTGAAGGTGGGGCCCGCCAAGAAGATGCTCTATGACCCGCAGGAGAGCGTGAGCCTGCAAGGTGACACCGGCCCCTTCGTGCAGTATACCCATGCACGCATCCACAGTCTGCTGGAACGGGCACGCCAACAGGGCTACAGCCCCAAGGCTGCCGCCGCTGCCGCCGAGCTGCATCCGGCCGAGCGCGCCGTCGTCAGCCGCCTGTACCTCTACAGCTCCACGCTGGTGGACGCCGCCAACCAGTACGACCCCAGCCTGCTGGCGGCCTATGTGCTGGATCTGGCCAAAGACTACAACCGCTTCTACTACGAGGTCCCCGTCCTGAAAGAGGAAAACCCCGATGTATTGCAGGTGCGTCTGGCGCTGTCGCAGGCCGTGGCCACGTGCATCCGCACGGTGATGGGTCTGCTGGGCATCCGCGTCCCCAGCCGCATGTAAACACTTGGCGCGGGGGGCACTGTAGCGTATCTTGCCGCGGCTGATTTCCCCGCTCCTCCGCCATGAAAACCGTCTTGCTGGAAAGTCCGTCCGGCAGCTACAAATGGATTGACGTTGTTCAGCCCAAGGCTGAAGAGCTGCAGTCGCTTGCCGCGGAATATGGACTACACCCTTCCAGCGTAGAAGACTGCCTGGAGCCCTGGCACCTGCCCAAGGTAGAGCGTTTTGGCCGCTCGCATTTCTTTATCCTACGCGCCTACGACGAGGCCGTGCTGCCCACTGCCACTGCCAGCGTGGTGCAGCAGATTACCCGCAAACTTGCGGTTTTTGTCACAGAACAGGCCTTCATCACCATCCACCGGGCCGAGATGCCCTTCTTCACCAAACTGACGGATCGTTACCGGAGTGGTGCAGAAGCCCTGCCTGCCCAGCCCGCCGAACTGTTTCTGCGTCTGCTGGAGGCCACTGCCGAAAGCTACAACGAGTCGCTCGACGCCTCGGAGAAACTCATGGATGGCTATGAGTTCAATGTCTTCAATGAAGACCGCATTGACCTCGACTTCCAGCAGTTCTACTTCTTCAAACGCCGCCTGACGCTCATCCGCAAGATGTTGCGCATGAAGCTGGACATACTGGCCAAGCTGGACGAACTCTGCTCGGCCGACCTGGGCACCGTGCGACAGGATGTCCGCGAAACCATCGACGCACTCTACTTCCAGTCGGAAGAACTGGTGAACGACTCGCAGAACCTCATGGGCATGTATCTCAACATTGCCTCGCACCGCAACAACGAGGTCGTGCGCGTACTCACCATTTTCTCGGTATTCTTTCTACCGCTCACGTTTGTGGCCGGAATCTATGGCATGAACTTCGACATCATGCCAGAACTACGTTCACCCTACGGCTATCCAATCACCATCGGCGTCATGGTGCTGATATCCGTTGGTATCTACGTGTGGTTCAAGCGCAACAAGTGGCTGTAAGCCAATAGGTAGCACGCTAAATCAGAACTTGGCGCCCTTGCTCTGCAAATAGCGCACTACTTCGGTGTGCTTGTTGGCATAGGCCAGATTCAACGCAGACTGGCCGTCTTCGTTTTGGGTGGTCAGTTGGGCACCCTTCTCTATCAGCAGTTCTACAATTGCCAGGTTGCCATGCTCGGCAGCTATATGCAGCGGCGTGGTTTGGCCGGGCATATCCCAGGCGCTCAGCGTTTTAGCCTCCAGATAGGCACCGCCACCCAACAGGGCTTCGGTTACTTGCAGGTTGCCACTCAGCACCGCACAGTGCAGGGGCGTTACTTCTTCCTTGTCGCGGGCATTGACATTGGCGCCAGCCGTCAACAGCAGGCGCACAAAGTCTGCCTGGTCATTGCCGGCGGCCATGTGCAGGGCCGAAGCGCCCTGGCGGTCTCGCACCGATACTCGGGCTCCCGCTTCCAGCAGCAGCTTGCCTATTTCCACTACCCCTTTCAGGGCAGCCTCGTGCAGGGGGGTATTACCGTAAAGGCTGTCAACGGTATTGGGGTCGGCCCCGGCGCGGAGCAGTTTGCGCACGGCAGTGATGTTACCATCCATAACAGCCATGTGCAGCATGGTGCGGCCAATGCCATTACGCAGGTGCATGTTCACATCCGGTGCGGCCAGAAACGCATCGAGGTCGGCGTCATTGTCGCTGTTGAGCACGTTGACAAAGGCAACCCAGGCGGGTTTCTCCTGGCTGAGGGGCGTAGCGCCCGGCTCCTGGAAAGCGGCTACTTCCTGTCCTTGCCCTTTCACCTGTACCACTGGCGCGGCCAGTACAGCGACGAAGAGGGCCATGAAGAGTAGTCGGTTCATGGCGTGTGGGGGTAGTAGAGAGAGGGTGACCGAAACAGGCAGAGATGCCTACTCCGTTATACAGGCAAGTTCGGAAAAAAGGCCCTCCCCTGAAAGGATTAGCCTTTCTTACTCACCGAATTGGCAGTTTCCAACAGAAACTCCAAAGCGCGCCTTTCCGCGTAACTGGCCCGTTGACCCCGTTCCATGAACCCAACGTGCCCTCCCTCGTTCGGGATTTCCAGATGAAAAAAGGGGTGAGTTGCCGCAAATGTGGTAGGGAAGCACCCTTCGGAAAGGAAGGGGTCGTTTGCCGCATTGATTACGAGTGCAGGCCGGTCTATGCCAGGTAGGTAAGGGCCCGAGGCCGCGCGTGCATAGTAGTCGTCGGCGCTGGCAAACCCGTGGATAGGCGCTGTGTAACGCGCATCGAAGTCGCGAAAGCGTTTGATCTGATCAAAGCCTGTGAGGTCTACCGCGCCGGGGAAACGCTCGGCCTTGTATTGCAGCTTTTTGTGCAGCTTTTTGATGAACCGCTGAAAGTAGATTTTACGCGACGGCAGCGCCAGTACTTCTTCCGAGCCGCGCAGGTCAATGGGCACCGACAGCCCTACCCCGCCTATCACCTCCTTCGGCAGGTTGGCGGCGTCTTCCCCCAGGTATTTCATGGTCAGGTTGCCGCCCAGGCTGATGCCCGTCAGGCCCACCTGCGTGTAGCCATGCTTCGCAATGCCATGACGCACCACCAGCCCCAGGTCGGGCGTATCGCCGTGGTGGTACAGGCGCAGCAGGCGGTTCATCTCGCCGCTGCAGCTGCGGCAGTTCCAGGCCAATACATCCCATCCTTCGTTCAGGAAGAGCCGTGCCATGCCAGTCACATAGTGGCGCTGAGTGTCGCCCTCCAGCCCGTGCGACACCACCAGCAGGCGGCGGCTGGGCTTGCCCGGCGTTGCCTGCACCCAGTCCAGGTCCAGAAAGTCGCCGTCGGGTGTGTCAATACGCTCGCGGGTAAACTGTATGCCTTTCACCCTGCGGAAAAGGCTGGGTAGAATGGTCTGTAAATGCCCGCCCATATGCAGCGGCACCGGGCGATAGGATTTGGGGGCTACCAGTGGCATGTTGCAAGAACGGAAATACCTCCGACCTTGGTGTCGCCAACAGCTGCTTTCTGTGGAAACGCCTACTGCCGAATCGCTCCGCCAGCCCCTGCCCGAGCCCTTTTTCCAGGGAGAGGATGTGGTGCAGATAGCCCAGGCCCTACTGGGCTGCTACCTTGTACACGATACTCCCGACGGGTTACTGGCTGGCCGCATCGTAGAGACCGAAGCCTATAACGGTCCACACGACCGTGCCTGTCATGCCTATGGCCACCGGCGCACAGCCCGCACCGAAACCATGTACCTGCCTGGTGGCGCTGCCTACATATATCTGTGTTACGGCATGTACGAGCTGTTCAATGTGGTGACACACCGGGCCGACGAACCCTGTGCCGTGCTCATCCGTGGGCTGGAGCCTGTGCTGGGCATAGAGCAGCAGCTGCACAACCGCAACCTGAGCCGCAAGCCGTCGGGTGCCCTGCCGCGCAACCTCAGTGGCGGCCCTGGCCTGCTGACCCGTGCCCTGGGCATCACACGCCAGCACAACGGCCACCTGCTGCACCAGTCGGGCGGCGTGTGGGTAGCGCCCGGTGCCGCGCCCGGCAGCATTGTCACCACCACGCGCATCGGCGTAGACTATGCTGGTGACGATGCGCTGCTGCCCTACCGCTTCTATATAGAGGGCAATCCGTTCGTGAGCCGTCTGGTACCCAAAACAGACACTCAAAAACTTTTTGCAGGAAAAATCACGAAATCCGCATAATCCAGAAATAAGCACCGTTATCAGTGCGGTTTAGGATCACCACCTCAAGGAGCCCGTCGCCCAGTGCGACCCCTCATTCTGGCTCTGGCATAGGCGGAGATAGCAACCGAACCTCTCCGTTACATTGCCAGCACGCTTTCCTGTTACAGCCACCTTCTCCGTTCGGCTGTCCCTTTCAAGCCTCTGTCTGTCACGTTTCCGTGCTCTCACTCTGTGTGCGCGCCCGGGCATGTCATTGAGTCGTTTGTGTGCTGGTTCTCGACCGCAAACACTTTTAGTCCTCCGATAAGGAAGCATGTCATTTTCTCAATTGAACCTCGCGGAGCCCATTCTCCGCAATCTTGACGCTGAAGGTTACACTCAGCCCACCCCGATTCAGGAACAGGCCATCCCCGTGGCACTCTCCGGGCAAGACCTCTTCGGTTGCGCCCAAACTGGCACTGGCAAAACCGCTGCCTTCTCTCTGCCGGTCATTCAGCGCCTCCTTCAGAACCGTATTTCAGGGAATGGCCCCCGTCCGGTCCGCGCGCTCATCCTGACCCCGACCCGCGAACTCGCCAGCCAGATTGGCGACAACCTCCGCAAGTACAGCCGCAACACTGGCCTGTATCACTCTGTCATTTTTGGCGGTGTGTCGCAGTATCCCCAGACCCAGGCCCTCAAGCGCGGTGTTGATATCCTCGTAGCTACTCCTGGCCGTCTGCTCGACCTCATGAACCAGCGCTGGGTCAACCTCAGCCAGGTAGAAGTGCTTGTGCTCGACGAAGCCGACCGTATGCTCGACATGGGCTTCATCCACGATATCAACCGTATCGTAGATGCCATGCCCGCCGAACGCCAAACGCTCTTTTTCTCGGCTACCATGCCCGTAGAAATCCAGCGCCTGGCCAACAACATCCTGCGCAACCCCGCGCATGTAGAAGTAACGCCCGTCGCATCTACCTCGGAGAACATCCGCCAGGAGCTGTACCACGTGTCGAAGAACAACAAGAAGGCCCTGCTGCTCCAGCTCCTCCAGGACGAGAGCGTAGGCAGTGCCCTGGTGTTCACCCGCACCAAGTATGGCGCCGACAACGTATGCCGCGACCTTGAGCGTGCCGGTATCAGTGCCCAGGCCATCCACGGCGACAAGTCGCAAGGTGCCCGCCAGGATGCCCTGAACAACTTCCGCCGCCGCCGCACCCAGGTACTCGTGGCTACCGACATTGCCGCCCGCGGCATCGATGTCTCCGAGCTGACCCACGTCTTCAACTACGACCTCCCCAACGAGGCCGAGTCGTACGTGCACCGCATTGGCCGTACTGGCCGTGCTGGCGCCAATGGTGTGGCCATCTCCTTCTGCGATACCGACGAGAAGAACTTCCTCCGCGACATCCAGAAGCTCATCGCGAACAAAATCCCCGTGGTTGCCGAGCATGACTTCATGCTCTCGCCCGAGGAACTGCGTGTGTTTGAAGACCGCGGCCCCCGCCAAGGCAACGGCCAGGGTGGTGGCAACCGCCGCAACGGCTTCTACGGTGGCAACCGCCGCAAGAGCTTTGGTGGCAGCAAGCGACGCTTCCGCGACTAACCGTACCTCTCAGTACTTTTACTGTGCAGCAGGCCCTCTCGGGGGCCTGTTTGCATTTTGCGTTGGCCGCTGCACTATCTTTTCGGCATGGAACCTGTCACCTTCCAGAGCCGGATCGACCGCTTTGAAATGGGCATGACCTTTCATTGCCTCGAGATACCGCCTGAGGTTATCGCACGATATGAGAAGCCCATTGGCATGCGTATGTTGGGCACGCTCAATGGTGCACCCTTCGAGCTGGCCATCCGTACGCTGAAGTCGGGAGGTTACTTTCTGTCGATGGGCAGGCTGCTATGCCAGGCGGCCAAAGTACGCGTTGGCGATGTCGTTACCGTCACCATGTGGCCCCACCCCAACCCCTCCGAGCTGGACATCCCAGAAGAGTTCGCCCTGGCACTGGAACAGGCCCCCGAAGCAGCCGAGAAATTCAACGCCCTGACGCTGGGGTTACGCCGTTCGCTCATGTACTATATCCGCAGTGCCAAACGCGAAGAAACCCGCATCAAACGCTCGTGGGAAATGATCGAGCGCATGCTGAACGACCAGCTATACGTGCAACGCAACGCCCGCCAGAAAAACGGCTGAACACAAACGCCCAGCCTATGGGCCGGGCGCTGTGCGTGTGTTCGTCGGAAGGGGGCTTACTTGCCCAGAATCTGTTCGGCGTGGGCTTCGGTCTTCACCTTGGTAATCACCTCGGCTACTTTGCCCTGCTCGTCAATGATATAGGTTACGCGGTTGGTACCCATGTACTTCTTGCCGTACATCGACTTCTCGCCCCACACACCGTAGGCTTCTACAATGGCATGGTCGGTGTCGGGCAGCAGCGGAAAGGGCAGACTGAATTTCTTGGCGAACTTCTGGTGGCTGGCCTCATCGTCTACGCTTACGCCCACCACTTTGTAGCCAGCTTTCAGCAGGGCGTCGTGGTTGTCGCGCAGGTTGCAGGCCTCCTTGGTGCAGCCGGGGGTATCGTCCTTGGGGTAGAAATACAGCACCACCTTGCTGCCTTTCAGGCTGGCCAGTGATACTTCATTGCCGTTCTGGTCTTTGCCGCTGAAAGCGGGCGCGGGCATACCGGGTTCAAGCAGAGGCATAGTCTTGTCGTCAAGGGTTATGTTCAGGCATATAACCACTGTGCTGCTGAAAAAGTTGGCAAAAAACAGAAACGCCCACCTGTAAAGGCGGGCGTTGTGTATCGTAACAGCTACAGCGATTATTTGTAGCCCTTGGGCGCGTCTTTCTCGGGCATCTGGATGGAGCCAGGAATGCCAATCAGCGGAAACTCCTTGCGGTGGGGGTAGAACTGGAAGTCCTCGGGCATGAAGATGCGGCGTGGGTCGGGGTGGCCACTGAACTCAATGCCCATCATATCGAAGGCTTCGCGCTCGTGCCAGTTGGCGCCGGGCCAGAGGTCGGTGCAGGTAGGCACTACGGGGTGGTCTTCTTCCACACGCACCTTTACGCGCACACGCACTTTGGCTTCCAGGTTGAAGAGGTTGTAGTTCACCTCGAAACGGCCTTCGTCGGTGTAGTGGTCCACGGTGGCGATGTCCACCATGTAGTCGAAGCCGTAGGTTTCCTTCAGGGCCTTCAGCAGCGAATGCAGTTTGTCAACTGACGTATGCAGCGACACTTCGCCCTGATACTGGGTGATGGTGAGGAGGCTGGACTGCAGCTCCTGGGTAGCTTTTTCCAACAGCGCGTTCATGCGTCGGCAGGGTTGTTTGGAGTGGTAAAGATAGCGACCGGCAGCCGTAAAACGAAACGCATCAGCTTTGGGTGCCCCAGTTGGCCGGGTCGCGCTGGAAACTCCGCACCAGTTCGATCTGCGCCTCGGTGAGTGCGCCCTGTTCGTGGGCCACACCCAACAGGTCTTCCAGCGTACACAGGGGCCTGAACGATACCCCCGCCTGCTCGAACGCCTGCACCGCCTGTGGGAAGCCATAGCTGAACACGCTGAGCATGCCGCAGACATCGTAGCCTACCTCGCGCAGGGCCTGTACGGCTTTCAGGCTGCTGCCGCCGGTACTTACCAGATCCTCAATTACCAGCACTTTCTTGCCCGGCCAGATGGCGCCTTCCACCTGGTTGCCCAGGCCGTGGCTCTTGGGAGCGGGGCGCACGTAAATGAACGGCAGCCCCAGGGTATCGGCCGCCAGCATGCCGTGCGGAATACCCCCAGTGGCCACGCCACATACTACCTCGGCCTGTGGATACAACGCTCGGGCAAACTCCACAAACCCTTTTCGAATCGTCTCGCGGACGTCGAGAAAAGAAAGCGTCATGCGGTTGTCGCAGTAAATGGGGCTTTTCCAGCCACTTGCCCAGGTGTAGGGCTGGTCGGGGCGCAGGCGCACCGCCTCTATCTTCAGTAAATGCCGGGCGATGTCCGCCGATATTTGCGTGCCGTGTGTCATCTTTGCAGTGCCGTAGGGCCGCAAAGAAATGAAAATCTTCCATCGCGACGCATGTTTGCAGCTCGAGGTGGGGTCCGCGTCCGGTAAACAGCCCATAGCCGCCGATGCGGCCAACTGGCTGCAATCCTACACCGACCGCAACCACCGCCAGCTCACCTTCCCCACGCCGGAAGCCCTCGCCGACTTCTTCGACGAGTTCCGCCACGTCTTCACCCACATCGAGGCCGCTGGTGGTATCGTCGAACACCCGGACGGAACTGTCCTCACCATCTTCCGCCTTGGCACCTGGGACCTGCCCAAGGGCAAGATAGACGACGGCGAGTCGGTAGACGCTGCCGCCATCCGCGAAGTGCAGGAGGAAGCCGGCCTGGGCGAACTGCTGCTGCTGGAGCCGCTCGACCCCACCTACCACATCTACAAGCTCAATTACCGCTGGGTCTTCAAAACCACCCACTGGTTTCGCATGAAGGCAGTGAAGCCGGGCACGCTGGTGCCACAGGAGTCTGAAGACATTACCGCGGTGGAATGGACGCCCAAAGCCCAGCTGCTGGATGCCGAGCGCCCCACCTATGCCGCTATCCGCGAACTGCTGACGGGGTATCTGCGTAGATTTCCGAAATGATGGAATCGGGCACCAGCCCCTGCAGGTTGCCATGAAACCGGATGACCTCGCGCACCAGCGAGCTGGAAATATGCTGGCTCTCGGGGCGACTGATCATGTAGATCGTATCGATGCCCGTATTGAGGTGCTTGTTCAGCAGGTCAATGTTCTTTTCGTACTCAAAGTCGGGCGACGAGCGCAGGCCCCGCAGCAGAAAGCGCGCACCAATCTGACGGGCGAAGTTCACTGTCAGGCCCGAGAACGTCTCTACTTTTACACGGGGCTCGGAAGCAAAGTGCAGGCGAATCCAGCCGACCCGCTGTTCGGGTGAGAACATGGTGCTCTTCTGTGAGTTGACACCCACCCCCACGTGTACTTCATCGAAAATCTCCAGTGCACGGTCTATCATCTCAATATGCCCCAGCGTGATGGGGTCAAACGAGCCGGGGAACAGTACAATGCGCTTTTGCATGGCGTAAGATAAGCGTTAGCCCACACTGTCAAAGGGGCAAAGAAAAAGGGGAGCGTGGCTCCCCTTTGTTCTCAGTTGCTTATGCCTCAGATGGCCGTCATCCAGCCGTGCACATCGGGTGCAATGCCGTACTTGATGTCGTCCAGCTTCTTGGCCAGCATGGTGCCTACCTTCCAGTTTTCTACCGCAGGCAGCATGATGTCGGTGTCCTTGTAGCGGATTTGGGCCAGCGGTGCCACGGTAGCGGCGGTGCCAGTACCAAAAGCCTCCTGCAGACGGCCCTTCTGGCTGGCTTCGATGATTTCGTCGATGCTGATAGGACGGATATCAATCGGGATGCCTGCCTCGCGGGCCAGCGTCAGAACGCTGTCGCGGGTAATGCCTTCAAGTACGGTAATGCCCGCGGTAGGAGTTACGATTTTGCCGTCAATTACAAAGAAGGCATTCATGGTGCTGAACTCCTCGATGTTCTTGCGGTTCTTGGCATCCAGCCATACCACTACGTCGAAGCCAGCTTCGCGGGCAATCTTGCCGGCCAGCATGGAGAGGCCGTAGTTGCCAGCGCACTTGGCAGCGCCTACACCGCCTTCAGCGGCACGGATGTGCTCGGTGCTGGCCAGGGCCTTCACAGCCTTGGTGTAATAGCGGTTGGCGGGGCTGGTCATTACCGTCATGCGGTAGGTAGCCGAGGGGCGTACGCCGATGAACTCGTCGCAGGCATACATCAGCGGGCGCAGGTACAGCGAGCTGCCTTCGCCACTGGGGACCCATGCTTCGTCTACACGGAGCAGTTCCAGAATGCCGCCTACAAAATGCTCACGGCCAATGCTGGGCATGCACATGCGGGCCGCCGAGCGGTTCATGCGCTCCCAGTGCGATTCGCCACGGAACAGGCGAACCTTGCCATCAACCCCACGATAGGCTTTCATACCTTCGAAAATGGCTTGGCCGTAGTGCAGTGCCGACATGGCATGACCGTGGTCCATGTGCCCATAAGGCATGATGCGGGGTTGTCGCCATGCACCATCACTGAATTCAACGGAGAATACGTGGTCAGCGAGGGTGCTGCCAAATACAACGTTGTTCAGGTCTACACTCGACAGCCGGGAATCGGCGGTGCGACGAATGTCGACGGGGGTGCTCAGGTCAGTAGCTACCATGTCAAAAAAGGGTTGTCATTCAATATTTAACACTTCCAGGTCAATCCAGATCTCTGAGTTGGCAGGGATCAGATCGCCGTACGGTTTATTGCCAAACGCCAGTTCGGACGGGAGCCGGAGCGTCGCCACACTGCCGCGCGGCATCTGCATCAGCCCTTCTTCCCAGCCTTTCAGCAACTGTCCCGCACCCATAACGGCAGCAACCGGAACCCCCGCCTGACGGGAGTCCTGAATCACCTTACCATTACGGAGGTACATTTTATAGTGGCACGTCACCTTCTGCCCAACAGCAGCCGGTGAACCTGTACCAGATTTGATCATTTTGATGGCCAGCCCCGAAGGCCGGAACGTGAAGCCCAGCGTGGGCTTGGCCTGATACCAGGCAGCGATGGCGGCCTGCACGAAGAGGGCGTCAGGTCCTTTCAGCTTGCTGTTGGCTTTCACCACAGGCATCACTGCCTCCAGCGAAGCAGAGGCAGGCAGTGGCAGCCAAATGGCCTTACTACCCTTACCAGAGTAGTAGGCGAACCGCAGCGAGTCAGACTGAAAAAACTGCGCACAGCGTGCATCGGCCACACTGGCCTTGAAGCAATATGACGGGGTTCCGGGCGCATCCGCCGGGGTAACACACCCCTCGCACTGCGCATAAACAGTGGCAGGGGCCACTTGAAGCAGCAATATCAATACTGCGATATGTAGGAATAACTGTCGCAAGCGCGGCAAAGTTGTAAGTTTTCTGTTACAATCTAACAACCGTTCGGTTCTTTCTTCAATCCACCAAAACAAACGCAGCCCCCCGCACTTTGTTGTATGTGACACCGTCCAGTCTGTGGTGTTTATGCATTATAATCCCTCCATCTTTGCAGAGCTTTAACCAAATGCCATTATCAAAGGCACTTTTTTGACAGTAATGCAATTTTTAGCCTGCCAGAATCCTTTTTCAGTACCGCAAAAAATCTCACCCCATGTCGTCAGATACTTCCTTTCAGACCCGGTGGCAACAGGTGCGGCAAATGTTGCGCAGGGCCCGTGGGGCCAACCGTCTCCGTAGCGGCGTGCGCGAAGAACCCCACCAGACGCGCTTTCTGCTGGAACTGGAAAACCGCGGTAGCCAGCGACACAGCCACTGGCTGGTGCTGAACATTGGCCCTGATGCCAGTTCCACCTGGGCGCAGTTGCCGGGTGGGCGCATCACCGAAACCGAGGCAGGCAGCCTGGCCGAACTGGCAGCCCGCGCCGTAGCCGCAGCCAGTCAGCGCCCCCACATCGAAACCCGCGAAGACCGCGCAACCTACAAGTAGTGCTTTCGGGGGAAACGTACTGGCCCACTGGTGTGTTAATAACCCAGAATGCCTACTGTGGCTTCAGGCCAAAATCGTATCATTGTTACATGCTGGCAATGTTCTGCCTCTTTTCTAAGCGCCTGGGCGCATTTGGGCTGACAGTACTGCTCGCGACTGCCGGTGTCGCCGCATACGCCCAAAACCAACAGTATCAGCCTTTTGGCAAAAACCCTGTTGCAGACCTGCGTCCTACTTCGCGCAACTGGTATTACCTCAACTCCGAGCACTTCGAAATTCACTTCTACGACAAAAACAGGCCTCTGGCCGATGTCGCTGCCCGCTACGCCGAGCAGGCCTACAACGAAATACGCCGTCAGCTGGAAATGCGCAATGAGGCCCGCTTCCAGCTGTATGTCTACGCCAGCCCCCTGCATTACAGCAAGGCTCAGATGAACCAGGAAGAAGTTCCCTTCGACCGCCAGCTGAGTCTGCGCCGCATTCCTGTAGCCTTCGATGGCAGCCAGCAGGCACTTTTCAGACAGATACGTGGCCGTGTGGCTGAGGGCATGGTGCGCGAGCTCTTCTTCGGTGGCTCTGACTTTTCCGCCTTCGAAAGCCAGCTGTTTCTCTATGTGCCCGAATGGTACATCGCCGGCCTCAGCAACTACATTGGCGAAGGCTGGACCGCCGATGACGAAGCCTTCCTGCGCAGCCTCGACAAAAACGCCGAAGCTTTTGCCGACGAAGTCATCTCGGAAAAAATCTCACCTGAACTTACCCGTCTGCGCAAATCCATTTTCTATTTCGTAGACCAGGTGTACGGCCGTAAAAAGCTCTTCGAAATCATCTACATGACGCGCCTGACGCGCAGTGTGGAAAGCGCCTTCATCACGCTGCTGGGAATGAATATGAATGCGCTGACAGCCCGCTGGATCGAGTGGACTACGGTAGCGTTTCCGCAGGAGCGGGTGGCCCTGGCCGAGGCCCAACGCACTGGCGCACAGTTGCCCAAAGGGTGGCGTCTGGTAAGCGCCGCCACCAGCCCCGACCGCAAGTATCAGGCAATGGTAGGCGAGCGCATTGGCCTCTATGAGGTGTTTCTGCACGAATACGCCACCAACAAACTGCGCAGCACGGGCATTCGATACGGTTTCGAGACTGACCTGGGCGCCAACCGTAACCTCGTGCTACCTCTCGCCTGGAGCCCCGACGGAATGCAACTGGCTACTGCCGGCCCGCTGGCAAGCAAGCCAAGGCTAATCGTTTATGATGTCACTACCCGAAAAGCACAAAACATTGACCTGCAAGACAAAGTAGACTGGATACGTCATATTTCCTGGGCCCCCAATGGTGCCAACATGGTGCTTTCGGCCACCAAAAACGGCGTAACAGATCTGTATGTGCAGCCCACCAAGTCCGAAGGTCTACTGCAGGTGACAGCCACGCCCTACGATGAGCTTTGGCCCGTCTGGAGCATGGACAGCCGCCGCCTTTATTTCACCTCCAATGGCGGTGATTCACTGGGTGTCAAGCGAGTAGCAATGAACTACAACACCTCGCTGCTGGCGAATGACATCTACACGCTCCCTTTCCCTCCTGGTGCCAACATGCCCCAGCGCATGACCTTCACCCCCTACGCCGACGAGTACGCCCTCACCAATCACAACGGCAGACTCGTCTTCCTGTCCGACCTCAGTGGTCTGCCCAATATCGCCGTCATCGACCTCGACAGCAACAACACCGAAGAGCGCGCCATCTCCAACTTCAACACTGGCCTTGGACCCGTCAGCATTCTGGGCCGTGGCGCCGCCGCCGAAGCCATTTCCACTACCTGGATTGGTGGTCGCCAGCAGGTAGTGACCCTTCCGCGCATCAACTACCTCCAAAACCTCAACGTTGCCAAGACGCCAGAGGCCAATCAGCGTTATTCGCGCTATGTCAAAGCCCTTATCGAGAAAGCCGAGCGCGAGGCGCAGCGCATGCAGGATTCCCTGCGGGCCGTAAACGACTCGCTGGCAGCCGACAGCCTTCAGAAAGCATCAGCCGATTCCATTGCCAAAGCCAGAGCGCAGGCCCAGTTTCAGCCTAAGCCCTCGCGCCGTTTCTATGTGTTCGACGAAGCCGAGGACTCGTCTGAGAAGCGCATCTCTGCCTCTGCACGCCTGCTCCGCCGCCTACGCAGCCGGAGCGCCGCCGCACAGCAATTCGATATCAACAACATTACTGTCAGCAAGCTGCGCAACCCCAAACCCGGCCTCAACCTACTGCAGATTACCAACGATAACACGCTCGATCCCATTTTCCGGCAGGGACTTCTGGGTATCAACACGGGAATCGAGGCGCGTATCGCCGACCTCAAGAACTACCACAACCTCACAGCCGGGGCGTCCATCTTCTTTGATTTCGCCAGTAACGATCTCTACTTTAACTACCGCTACTCCAAGTTCCGGCCCTATGCCGAGTTTGGCATGCGCCGCAGCACCCGCCTGCTGGGTAGTGGCCTGCTCGACGAATACCTGCCCAGTGAACTCCGTGGCCGCACCGTCCTCACGCTCTTCCGCAGCCGTTACATCACCAATACCACGCGGCTGGCACTCTTCTACCCCATCAACCGGTGGGCTCGCGTAGGCGTGGAGGGCGAGTACATCAGCCTCACACAGCGCGACCTCAACCCCCGCGACCCCCTTCCAGTGGGCGCACAGCGCGACCTCATGGCCCTGCGCCTCCGTGCCGACTGGGACAATGTCCGCTACCGCGACGACTTCCCCGTTCAGGGCTTCAA
Source organism: Pontibacter sp. T17 (assembly GCF_057219875.1). Classification (NCBI taxonomy): domain Bacteria; kingdom Pseudomonadati; phylum Bacteroidota; class Cytophagia; order Cytophagales; family Hymenobacteraceae; genus Pontibacter; species Pontibacter sp. T17. The sequence goes on along the minus strand of NZ_JBXVVW010000001.1, from coordinate 1,551,039 downwards.
AGCAAACTTCACCTACGAAACCTACTACTCCCGTGACCGGGGCACCTGGGACTACTCCGCCGCCCTCGCCGATTTCCGTGGCTACCGCCGCGTATTTGGCGATGTAGTGTTGGCAGGCCGCTTTGCCGCTGGCGTAGGAATGGGCGGGGGCCGCACCCAGGAGTTTCTGGTGGGCGGCGTAGACAACTGGTTCAACACCACCTATGCCAACCCGCTGACGTTCATAAACAAACTCATCGGCGACCCCGAGGACCTCTACTTCTGGCGCATTCAGACACCCGTGCGTGGCTATGCCTACAACGCCCGTTATGGCCGAAACTACACCGTCACCAACCTCGAACTCCGCTTCCCGCTCAAGCGCCTGTTCAACAACGTACTGCCTTCCAAGGCACTTTACAATACCCGCTGGGTCTTCTTCTATGACCTCGGTATGGCCTGGAGCGAAGGGAACCCCCTTCGCGACCGCTCGGTGGTAGAAGAGCGCCTTATCACCGCCCCACCCTTCCTTATCACCGTCCAGACGCTCAAACCAGCCTACATCCAGAGCTTTGGCACCGGCATTCGCACCCGCATTCTGGGATTGCCTGCCCACGTAGACCTCGCTTTCCCGCTCGAAGAAGGTAAACTCCGGCCTATTGCCCTCAACATCTCGTTGTCCAAGGGCTTCTGATACTTTTGGCATACACAGATACACAACGGCCTCCCCAACCGGAGGCCGTTATTTTTTACACTTTTTGGCTTGGGCTTCCTGAATCCGGCGCGCAACTTGCCCGCCATGAACGCGCCCTTCTTCTTCGGCCCCGACGTACTGGAAAACGGCACTGCCCGACTTGAAGCCCTGCAACTCAGCCATGTGGAAGCCCTCTGGGCCATCGCCAGCACCGAGCCCGAGCTGTGGACCTACACCACCATGCCGATGTACTCCCGTGCCGACTTCGACCAGTACATCGCCGACGCCCTGAAGGAACGCGCCGCGGGCACTGCCTGGCCCTTTGCCATCATCGACGTAAAGACCGGGAAGGTGGCAGGCAGCACGCGCTACGGCGACATACACCAGCTGCACCGCCGCGTACACATCGGCTGGACGTGGATCAGCCGCCAGTTTCAGGGCTCGGGCCTCAACCCGGCCATGAAGCACCTGATGATCAACTACGCCCTGCGCACACTGCCCGGCCTGCGGGTAGAGCTCCGCGCCGACAGCCGCAACCTGCGCTCACGCGCCGCCATGGAGAAACTGGGCGCCCACTTCGAGGGCACCAGCCGCCGCCACATGGTGCTGCCCACCGGCCACATCCGCGACACCGTCAACTACAGCTACGTCGGCGACGAGTGGCCCGCCATCGAGGCGAAGTTCTTCCCGCAGTTCTGTCAGTAAACCTGCTGTTTCATTCGGCGACCTGCCAGCCACACCAGCAGCACCGCCAGCACCAGGCCCAGCACGAACATCAGGGGCAACAGGCTTTCGAAATCTCTGGGGCTTCGGTTCAGCAGATGATTGACCTGCGTGCTGACCACCAGAAACATGTAACGATAGGGAAACAGCAGGTTGACTATACCTTCGCTGTCAGCCACCAGGCTGAGCAATCCCAGGCCTACGCCTGTAACAATGGCAAAAGCAAAATTGCGGAAGTAGGACGACAGGTACAGGTGCAGCGCCACCACAAACGGCAGATACCCAATCACCCCGAGAAGTACCAGCAGAATTGTCCCTACCGGATTTTCCTCTTTGGCAATCAAATGCGCTGGAAAAAGCACTGACTGAAGGCTGTAGCACACCCACAGCAGCAGCAGGCAAATTCCCGTAGCCACCACGGCATTGGCCCACAGCAACAGAAACTTGGCCCACGCCAACTGGCTGTGCGGGCGGTTGCGCGAGAGTAGCAGGGGCCAGCTGTTGGCATCCTGCTCCAGCTGAAGCACCGCAGCTGCCTCTACCGACACCAGCACCGGCAGCACAAAGGCCATCCACAGCAGCGCCCAGTTTTGCAACACCTTCACCCATTCAGGCTTGGGCTCCATGAAGTTGGCAGAATCCATGAAGATGTCGGCAACTACGAATGCCACCGCAAACAGCGCCGCCGTCAGCAGGGTCATACGCATCAGCCGCGAGCCTCTGAATTTCAGCCACTCGCTCGCTACGGCAGTTTTCAGCAGATAGGTACTCATACGGCTACTCCTTTCGGCTCCAGCGCGATGGCACTTACAACACGGCCTTCCACCAGCTCCATCCGGCTGGCCAGGTTCAGTCCGGTTGTCTCCGCCTGGTGCGAGGCCACAATCAGATAGGCCTGCTCACGGATTGTATAGGCGTTCAGAAACGCAATGAGCTTGCCCACCGATTTGGCGTCCAACGCATTGAAGGGCTCGTCCAGCAGCAGCAGGCGCGGGTTGCCCATGAAACAGGTGGCCAGTCCCAGTTTCTGCCGCATGCCCAACGACAGCAGGCGTGCGGGCTTGGGATTCTGCACATCCAGTTCCAGGAGGTCCAGCAGCGCCAGTGCCGGTTCCATATCCCGTTCCAGATGCTGGGCAAATACCCGCAGATTGTCCAGCAGCGTCAGGTGAGGATACACCGCTGGCCGCTCGATCAGCACACCGATGTCCACCCCGGCAGTTTCCAGCGCGTGGCCGTCAAGCGCCATCGTACCTGAGGTCGGCGCATACAGGCCCGACAGACACTTCAGCAGCACCGTCTTGCCCGACCCATTCACGCCTGCCACCTGTAGCATCTGCCCCGGTGGCAACGAGAACGAAACACCTGCCAGCAACTCGCGCCCACCCAGTAGCAGTCCCAAATCCGTTACTTGAAGCATACCACATTTTAACACTTATCCTGCAAAGTCAAGCAGAATTGGCAAGTTGTTAAAGCGAGAAATACCTCTCCGGGTTCAGGTAAAACATGCGCTGCCAACCCTGGGGCAGGTCGCTGCGCCACTCCCACGGATAGGGAATCAGTGTCATGTAGCTGTAGTGCAGGTGCGCGGGCTTGCCCTTGGCATTTCCCGTAGTGCCTACACGGCCTATCTGTTCGCCACGGCTGGCCCATGCAAACAGGTGGGTATCAAAGTCCTGTAGGTGGGCATAGTACTGCAGCCGCCATTTGGCGCCCAGTATCACCACCACATTGCCGCCTCGGCTCAGGGTACCTTTGTACACCACCATCCCGCTGCTCATGGCCTGCACAGGTGTGCCTTCCTTGGCAAATATGTCCAGCCCCTTGTGCGTCACAGAAGGCCCCCAGGGGTAGTACCAGAATGTCTGTGGGTGCCAGCTGCCACGGGTGGCACCTCTCACGGGCACTACACCTCTGTGTGGCCACAGCAGCCCAATCGCCCCCATCAACAGCAGTATCGCCCCTGCCAGCCGCCGTTTGCGGGCCCGCAGCCATGTCCATGCCTTGCGCATGCCGCAAGCTACACCCTTTCCGCACCGCCCGGAAACCGCCGATGGCCCTTTCCTGTTATGTTTGCTGCGCTGAAAACGCATCCTGCTCATGTCTAACTCTACCGTCGCTGCCAACGGCCTCAACGCCCTCATTTCCGAACTCGAAGAGCGCCTGAAACAGGTGGCGCTGGGCGGTGGCGCCAAAGCCATTGCCAAGCACAAGGAAAAAGGAAAATGGACCGCCCGCGAGCGCATCGCCTACCTGCTCGACAACCCCGACGACTTCGTGGAAGTGGGCGCACTGGCCGCCTGGGGCATGTACGAGGAAGAGGGTGGCTGCCCTTCGGCGGGCGTGGTCTGTGGCATTGGCAGGGTGTCAGGCCGTCTATGCATGATTGTCGCCAACGACGCTACCGTAAAGGCTGGGGCCTGGTTCCCCCTCACCGGCAAGAAGAACCTCCGGGCACAGGAAATCGCAATGGAAAACCACCTGCCAACCATTTATCTGGTAGACAGCGCCGGGGTGTACCTACCCATGCAGGCCGACATCTTCCCCGATAAAGAGCACTTCGGCCGTATTTTCCGCAACAACGCCCAGATGTCCAGCATGGGCATTCCGCAGATTGCCGCCATCATGGGCCCTTGCGTGGCAGGTGGGGCCTATTTGCCCATCATGTCCGACGAGGCCCTGATCGTGGAAGGCACGGGCAGCGTGTTTCTGGCAGGCCCTTATCTGGTAAAGAGTGCCATCGGTGAAGACGTGGGCATCGAGGCACTGGGCGGTGCCGAAATGCACAGCCAGGTGTCCGGCGTCACCGACTACCAGATGAAGAACGACCAGGAGTGCCTCGACAAAATCAAGTCGCTGGTATCCAAGTTCGGCCACAAGCCTACCGCTGGCTTCGACCGCGCCACGCCTGTCGCACCCGAGTACGCCCTCGACAAACTCTTTGAAATTCTTCCTGCCGACCGCGCCAAGCCCTACTCCACCCACGAACTGCTGAAGTGCCTCATCGACGCCAGCAGCTGGGACGAGTACAAGGAAGGCTATGGCAAGAGCATCGTCTGCGGCTATGCCCGCATCGACGGCTGGGCCGTGGGCATCGTCGCCAACCAGCGTTCGGTGGTCAAGAGCAAGAAAGGCGAAATGCAGTTCGGCGGCGTCATCTATTCCGACAGCGCCGACAAAGCCACCCGCTTCATCCTCAACTGCAACCAGAAGCGCATCCCGCTCGTCTTCCTGCAGGACGTCACTGGCTTCATGGTCGGCTCACGGTCAGAGCAGGGGGGCATCATCAAGGACGGAGCCAAGATGGTGAATGCCGTTGCCAACAGCGTAGTGCCTAAGTTCACTGTGGTGATGGGCAACAGCTACGGTGCTGGCAACTATGCCATGTGCGGCAAAGCCTACGACCCGCGCCTTATCTACGCCTGGCCTACCGCACAGATTGCCGTGATGGGTGGTATGCAGGCAGCCAAAACCCTGCTGCAGATTCAGGTGGCCGCGCTGGAAAAGAAGGGCGAGAAGATTGACCCCGCCAAGGAAAAGCAGTTGCTCGACGAAATCTCGGCCCGCTACGAAAGCCAGACTTCGCCCTACTATGCCGCTGCACGCCTCTGGGTCGACGGCATCATCCACCCCGGCGAAACCCGCCGCATGATCTCCACCGGTATCGAGGCCGCAAACCTCAATCCTGAGTTTCGGCCCTTCAACCCCGGTGTCATCCAGACCTAGTAGAGCTAAAGCTTTTGTCCTGAACAGGAAGGTGTTACTTTCGGGTGGATACAACACATTCACCCTGATGTAACACCGCTATGAAAGTCCTGAAGAAAATTCTCCTGGGTCTGGTAGCACTGGTAGTGCTGTTGCTGGTAGTGGCAATTTTCATGCCTGCCACCTATCACACCGAGCGCTCCATCGTCGTCGACCGCCCCGCCGCACAGGTCCACGCCGTCATGGCCGATCTGGCGCAGTTCAAGAAGTGGAGCCCCTGGCAGCACCTCGATCCCAATATGGCCGAGAAGATCTCAAACCCCGCCAACACAGTAGGTGCCAACCTCTACTGGACGGGCAATGACAAAGCAGGCGAAGGCTCAATGTCCATCATCAGCATTGCCCCCGACCGCATCGAGATGGACCTGCACTTCATCCGCCCGATGGAGGACAAGGCCAAACTCACCTACACCCTCGTATCTGAAGGCAACGGCACGCGCGTTACCTGGGGCATGGACGGCGAGTGCGCCTACCCGATGGGCCGCCTTATGGGTCCCTTCCTCGACGGCATGATTGGCCCCGACTTCGAAGCCGGCCTCAAGAACCTGAAGGGACTCGTAGAAGGCCAGCCCACTCTGCCGGTAGAAACCAGTCAGTCTGCAGATTCCACTGGCAGCAAATAGTACATTTTGCTACCTTTGCGCCACTTTCGCAGTTCGCCCTGCGAAAAGGGCCTGTAGCTCAGTGGTTAGAGCAGCGGACTCATAATCCGTTGGTCGTGGGTTCAAATCCCCCCGGGCCCACTTTTAAACAGCAAAACCCCCTTAATGGCAACGTTGAGGGGTTTTTTGTAAACAGAAAAGTCCCAAGAATCGCCTCTGAAGCTCCCATTTTGTAGAACATTTGCAGAAAGGCAGGTCTAAAAGTCAGGGGCTGCACATGTCAAAAAAGCGTTTTTGACCTACTTGGCTGCGATTTCATGTTCGGCATTGCGGTATCGTTCCCAGTAAAGCAACGACTTATTCTGAAACCGTAATCGATTCGGTGGCACGGAGAATACAGGTAAGTGCCGCTTCTGCTGAGAAGAAGAGGTAGCCATTTCTTGCCATCAAACTGCCTTCAAACAGCTTTTTTAAGCATTCACCACCCCAAATCCGTCATTCGTCGTTTCACTTTTTCTTAAATTAAGATGTCTGGTTCCAACAGCAGCTCTCTATCGTACTTAGCATTGGAACCTAACAAACTGCAATGACAAGCAAAATCGCTGACGCCGGTGCCTATGCGGCCCGCATAACCATGGCCACCGGGCTGGCCCTATTCCCCATCGCCTGGTGGGCACTCAAACCTGCGCTCGGCCTCAAACCAGCCGTCGCCATTGTGCTCGCCCTGCTGGGCCTGTTGGCTGTCGCTTTTTTCTGCTACCGTCTCAGCCGCCACCTGGCCCGCGGTAACACCGCCCATAAATGCTGCTACCGCTGTGGCCGCCGCTACCTTGCCCCTTACGACGCGGCCAAGTATTCCGACTTCTGCTCGGATACCTGCCTGCAGCAGTGGTATCGAAACGGCGCGCAGTAATACGCCCCAACAGCCGAACGCATCGCCCAGAGCCTGTGTTTGCGTAGGTAACTCACCTCCGCTCACATGTTCCGCACATTCGGTGCCGCCCCTACCGGCACACAACTGGCCCAATTGCGCCAGTCGCCCCACTTCCGCGATGGCATCTTCCACAATCTGGAGGACACGCCCGTCCTGCTGCCCGAAGCCTCTTACATAAAACTAATGGGCGAGTGGCTCAAGCCCCGCCCCGAGACCCTGCCGCCCGGTCCGCTCCCCAGCCTCCGCCCCGACTTCACAGCCCTCCCCACCGACGGCCCCACCCTCCTCTGGCTCGGCCACTCCTCCTACTACCTCCAGCACCGTGGCTTCCGCCTCCTCGTCGATCCCGTGCTGTCGGGCTGGGCAGCCCCTTTCAACTTCGGCGCCAAAGCCTTCCCCGGCTCCGACGTCGTGGCCCCTGCCGACTTCCCCACCCTCGACCTCCTCGTCCTCACCCACGACCACTACGACCACCTCGACTACCGCACCCTCCGGGCACTACAGTCGCGCGTGCGCCATTTCCTCACCCCGCTGGGCGTGGGCGCACACCTCCGCCACTGGGGCATTCCCGCCGACCGCATCACCGAGCTCGACTGGTGGCAGACCTTCGAGCCCGCACCCGGCATCGCCCTCACCGCCACCCCTGCCCGCCACTTCTCCGGCCGCCTCTTTGCAAGGGGCCGCACGCTCTGGGCTGCCTATGTGCTTCAGCTGCACGACTTCCGCGCCTACCTCGGCGGCGACTCCGGCTACGATGCCACCTTCGCCCGCGTAGGCCAGCAGTTCGGCCCCTTCGACCTCGCCCTGCTCGAGGCCGGGCAGTACGGCGACAACTGGCCCTACATCCACATGCAGCCCGAGCAGACCGTACAGGCCGCCCGCGACCTCGGCGCCCGTGTGCTGCTGCCCGTCCACTGGGCCAAGTTCAAGCTCTCCACCCACGCCTGGAACGACTCCATCCGCCGCGTACACGCCCACGCCGCCACGCTGGCCCAGCCGCTCACCACACCCCGCATCGGCCAGCCTGTGTCCTTCGGCAGCAATCTTCCAACGGATGTTTGGTGGGAGTGAGGCCCCTCCCCCTACGTCTCCCGATTCATCGGGACTATCACCCCAACACGTCATTTCGAGCGCAGCGAGAAATCTACTTTTAGGCGGCTTGCCGCCTTCAAACCTCAACAGTACGAAGGGTTGCCTTCGACAACCCACAAGTAGATTTCTCAGAAAGGCTTCGCCAACCTTCGAAATGACGCACCGTCAGTCCCACGTCATTTCGAGCGGAACGCAGTGCAGCGAGAAATCTATCATCCCCCTTTCACCCCCTGAACCGCTCCACTAGCTCCCAGAGCGCGTAGAAATCGGCGTCGGCGATGGCCGGGAAGTTGGCTACCCGCAGCGTGGTGTCTTTCCACGGGCCGTAGCCGCCGCTCAGCTCAAAGCCGTGTGCCCCCGCCGACGCCTTCAGCTGCTTCAGCACCTCCGTCCGGCCCGTCACCGCCACCACCGTCCCCGACCGGCTGGCCTCGCGCTGCACCAGCGCCGACAGCAGCGGATGCCCGTCCAGCACGGCATAGGCATGCTCGGCCCGCTGCCGCAGGTGGGCGTCCACACTGGCGATGGGCGGCAGTTCGGCGGCACGCCGCGCCAGCAGCGCAATGCCCAGCATGTTGGGCGTGCACACCGTCTGGTGCTGCTGCGCCATGCGGTGCAGGTGGTACAGGCTGTCGAACCGCGCGGTGTTGCGCAGCTGCTCCACCCGCGCCACCATCCGCGGCGAGGCAAACGCTACCGCCAGTCCTGCCGGCAGCCCCAGGCACTTCTGCACCGACGCAAACCAAAAGTCAGCCTCGGCGTAGGGGTGCGCCACGCCCGCCAGACTGCTCACGGCGTCCACCGCAATCAGGGCTTCGGGGTGTGCCCGCCGCAGTTGGGCATATACACTCAGCGGCAGCCGGGTGCCGTTGCTGGTCTCGTTGTCGGTGAGGCAGAGCACGTCCACGGCACTTGGCAGTTGGCTCAGTACCTCTTCCACGGCTGTCTCCGGCGAAAAGCTGATCAGCTGGGCGGTGCAGCCTGCGGCTTCGGCATGCTGGTGCCACTTGGTGCCAAAGGCGCCAGACGCCACGTGCACACTGGGGCCCTGCGTGGCGTCGGTAGCCAGTGCCGCCCAGAACGCCGTAGCCGAGGGCAGCAGCCACACGGCGTAGTCGTCCGGTACGGCCAGGTGTTGCTTCAGGTCATGGGCCAGTTGGGCCATCTGGGTGCGGAAGGCCTCGCTGCGGTGATAGCGGCTCAGCATACCAGAGCGCAGCACCGCATCTATATGTCCGGGCAGGCTTGCGTGCAGCTGCGACGGACCGACGGAAAAGAATACCACGGCGTTAAGTTAGCGGAACACACCAATTCGGTGCGATTTTTGCGTTGGAAACCCTGTCATGAATCCTCTCTACTGCCTGCGTGGACTGTTCGTGCCCGCACTGCTTGCGGTGGCCCTGCCCCTCCACGCCCAAACCGACTATCTTCAGGAGGGCATCAAGGCCACCGATCTGGCCACGAAAGTGCAGCTGCTCACCCGTGCCATCCAGAACGCCCCCAGCGCCACCGCCTACCTGCACCGCGGCTATGCCTTCCTCTCACAGGGCTATGCCGACGCCGCACTTGAGGACTTCCGGAAGGGACTCGCCGCCCCAGGACAGGAAAACCCAGCCTCGTTCTATGCCGGAATGTCAGGCGGTTTTTTCCAGCGTGGCGAGTATGACAATGCCATCGTCTACGCCGACAAAGCCCTGGCCGTGGCTCCCACTTACGCCTATCCCCTCGGCCTCCGTGCGCAGGCGCTTATCAACCTCCAGCGCTACGACCAGGCCCTCACCGTCCTCGACAACTATCTCCGCCTCTCGCCGCAGGACGCCAACGGCCCCTTCTGGCGCGCCTTCGCCAACATGGGCCTCAAACGCTACGACGATGCCCTCACCGACATCGACCGCGCCCTCGTCATGCTGCCCGGCAACACCCAGGTGCTGCAACGCAAGCTCGTCATCCTCGACCGCCTGGGCCGCCAGCAGGAGGTATACGAACTGGCCCGCCGCCTCACCCAATTCGCCGACAACGACCCCCTCTCGCTTTCCAACATCGGCGTCATCTACCAGAACAACAGCGAGTATCAGCTCGCCATCGACTACCATGCCCGCGCCATCCGCATGTTCGAAACCCGCATGGCGCAGGACCCCGAGTACCGCAAGGCCAACCTCGAAAAGCTCTACAACATCTACCTCAACCGGGGCAATGCGCATTACATGCTCAAGAATTACAGCGCAGCGCTTGGCGACTACAACCTGGCCTCTCAAGCCTTGCCCAACCTGCCCGAAGCCTGGCGCCTTATAGGTCAGTTGCAGGTGCAGAGCCGAAACTATGCCGAAGCCATCACGGCCTATGAGCGCTGCTTCCGCCTCGCCCCCGACTCCAAGGACGGCTGGGTCAACCTCGGCTTCGCCTACTCCGAAACCGGCCGCCGCGACCTCGCCCTCAAAACCTACGACCGCGCGCTGGCCATCCCAGGCATCCTCAACCGAGGCCTGCTCCTCAACAACCGTGGGTTCACCCACTTCGAGATGAAGCGACCCGACCTCGCCCTTGCCGACCTCCGCGCAGCCATCGCCGACAATCCCAACCTTGCCATGGCACACATCAGCCTCGGCGAGCTTTACCTCGACCAGAAGCAGTATGCCGATGCCAAAGGCCGCTTCGACCACGCCCTCGACCTTCCAACCCTCGACGCCCGCGAACGCTGGACCGCCTACTACCGTCGCGCTCTGGCACAGGCGCTCCTCGGCGATACCGACCGCGCCATCGCCGACCTCCGCGCAGCCATCGACGCCGACCCCTCCTATGCCGACGCCTGGGAACAACTGGGAATCCTGCTGCTCCAGAAAGGCCAACTCTGCGACGCCCGCACCGCACTCCAGACCAGCCTTCAGAAAAAAGAACGCATGGACCGCGACCGCAAACCCGATGTGGCCCGCATGCTCAATGACATTGCCACCCGCAACCGAACCCCTTGTTGACCTCCGTCATTAACAAACCGTTCGCCCGTCGAAACCTCCGCACTTATACCTTTGCTTATCAACCTTCAGTCCGCCGCATGCTGAAATCTTTCCGCTTCTCCCTTCTGGCATTGGCAGCCTTTCTGGCTACCACACTTACCGTCTCGGCGCAAACCACGCCCGACATCCCAGAAGTTCAGTTCCAGAACCGCACCCACGACTTCGGTACGCTCACCGAGGAACAGGGCAATGCACCCCACATCTTCATTTTCACCAACAAGGGCACCCGCCCTGTTAAAATTGTGGACGTGAAGCCTTCCTGCGGCTGTACCACGCCCAAATGGTCTACCGAGGCCGTAGCCCCAGGCCAGACCGGCCAGATCGAGGCCATCTACTCCACCATCGGCCGTCCCGGTCCGTTTGAGAAGTCCATCCTCGTGCGCGTGAAGCTGGAAGGCGAAGAGGCTGAGCGTGTGGTAGTGCTCGTCATCAAGGGCACCGTCACGCCCCGCAAACCTACGCTCGCCGACCGCTACCCCGGCCGCGCCGGCAACCTCGCCTTCTCCGACCGCTCCAGCATGGTCAACCTCGGCGATGTCTTCGCTGGCCAGAAAAAGCAGGGTGTCATCAAGATAATGAATATGGGTGCCAACCCCATCACCGTCAAGCAGGTCATTGCACCCACGTTCGTTCAGGTGGGCATTGCCGCTGGCACCGTCCTTAAAGCTCAGGATACCCTTGTGGTACCCATCACCTTCGACAGCAAGGCCGCCAACGACTGGGGCTATGTCTTCCACTCGGTGCTGCTTGCTACCGACGACGTTGTGCAGCCTGAAAAATACGTCAACGTGGGGGCAAACATCACCGAAGACTTCACCCAGCTGACCGAAGCGCAGCGCAACAACCCGCCCGTGGCCTCTTTCGCCACCATGCAGCACAACTTCGGCACCATCACCAAAGGCCAGGTACTGCCCTACACCTTCACCGTTACCAACACCGGCCGCTCAGATCTTGTCATTCGCAAGGTAAAGCCCACCTGCGGCTGCACCGCTTCTGAGCCTACCCGCAGCCTGCTGAAGCCCGGTGAGTCGGCCGACATCAAGGTCACCTTCAACTCCGAGCATCAGCCCATGGGCATCGTTGAAAAATACATTACCGTTATCACCAACGACCCTCTCCAGCCTGTTATCAGCCTGGCTTTTCGTGCCGACATACAGGCTGCACAGGCCCCTGCCAGTGCCCCTGTACCTGCTGGTCGCTGATTCTGTCTACGGCTTATCAAGCCTGCACCCCTCTGCCGCAAACAGAGGGGTGTATTTTTTTCAGCCGCTGCATACCTGCCGCCCGCCGCCAACTCCTTAACATGCAGTCGTATTCCTGAATTCCGCCTGCTCTGCTCATGCTGCAATGGATGCTTAAATGGGGAGGTCGCATCCTCTCCACCCTCTTCGCCCTGAGTATTCTCTCGGTGATTGTCTTCCGCTTTGTGCCTCCGCCCATCACCATGATGCAGGCCGTGCGCGCCGTCGAGCAGTACAACGAAGGCAAACCCATCAGCATCCGGAGCAAGTGGGTCTCTCTCGACGAAATGCCCCCCGAGCTGCCACTCGCCGTTCTCCTTTCCGAAGACCAGCTGTTCTACGAGCATTGGGGCTTCGACTTCGGCAGCATCGAGAAAGCCGCTGCCTCCAACCGCGTCAGCAAAACCAAACGCGGGGCAAGCACCCTCACCCAGCAGGTAGCCAAAAACCTCTTCCTCTGGTCGGGCCGCGACTGGGTGCGAAAAGGCCTCGAGAGCTACTTCACCCTCCTGCTCGAACTCGTCTGGAGCAAGGAACGCATCCTGGAGGTCTACCTCAACATCGCAGAAATGGGCGACGGCTTCTATGGTGCCGAAATGGCCGCCCGCAACTATTTCGACAAGCCTGCCATCAAGCTCTCACGCCAGCAGTGCGCCCTGCTGGCCGCCATTCTGCCCGCCCCACGCAAATGGAGTGCTGCCACCCCCAACGGATACGTACGCACCCGCGCCGCCTGGATTGTCCGCGCCATGAAACAGAAGGCCACCGAGGACGCCCTGGATGCCGAACAGGCCGAGCAGACAGCAGAACAGGCAGCCATCTCAGGCAGTAAAAAGAAAAAACGGAAGAAAGACGACGACGCTCAGTCCGACTCCAATGCCCCCGAATCGGCCTCTGTCTCCATTCCTGTGCCCCTGGAGCCTGCGCCCGAACCCACGGCTGCCGACTCCGCCGCTATCGACGACGGTCAATAACCGCACTTTAGCCCTATTTTTGCGGCTCCAATTCACTCCGACCGCAACCTACTTCGGATGCCCTCCAAGCGTAATCCCAAGCCAGGAAAGCCAGGTGCCTTCCGGCGTTTTCTCTCCAGTACTCGTGGACGCCTCGTTCTCGCAGGAAGCGTGGTGGCAGTGGTACTCGCGGCCCTCAGCTTTTTTTACTTCTTCCTGCCCAACGCCCGCCCGCCCGAGCAGCCCTACTACCTCCATATCTACACCGGCACTACCTATCCCCAGCTGCTGGCCCAGATGAAAGAAGAGAAGGTACTGGTGTCTGAACACACTTTCCATGTCACCGCCCAGCTCCTCGGCCTTGACGAGCGCGTGCGCCCCGGCCGCTACCGCATCCAGCGCAACATCGGCAACCTCGAACTTGTCCGTAAGCTCCGCAACGGCAATCAGGATCCGCTGACCCTCAGCTTCACCACCGTCCGCACGCCCCAGGCACTCGCCAACAAGCTCGCAAGTCAACTCGAACTGCCAGCCGACTCCTTCCTCGCTGCTTTCCGCGATGAAGCCTTTCTGGCCAGACTCGGAGACGGCTTTACCCCGCAAACGGCCATGGCCTTCTGCATCCCCAACAGCTATGAGGTGTACTGGACCGTCCGCCCCAAAGCCCTCATCACAAAGCTGCATGCCGCTTACGAGCAGTTCTGGACTGCCGAGCGTGTCCGGCTCGCCGAAGCCCAGAACCTCACCCCCCTCAAGGCAGTGGTACTGGCCTCCATCGTGCAGGCCGAAACCTACCGCAGCGACGAGCGGCCCCGTGTGGCAGGTGTGTATCTCAACCGCCTGAAGATCAACATGCCCCTCCAGGCCGACCCCACTGTCATCTTTGCCGTGGGCGACTTCTCCATCCGCCGCGTCCTCAAGTCGCACCTCGAGACCGACTCGCCCTACAACACCTACAAGTACACTGGCCTGCCTCCCGGCCCCATCAACTGCCCCTCCCTCTCGGCCATTGAGGCCGTGCTGCACCCCGAGAGCCACAGTTACTACTTCTTTGCGGCTCGCCCAGACGGCTCCGGCTATCACAACTTCAACACCCTCGACAACTACCGCAACCACGTAAACCAGGCCAACAAATACCGCCGCCAGCTCACACGCCAGCAGCAGCAGGCCAAGGCAAAACGCAGTTGACATGATCGTTAACGAGACCTTCGAGCGCGTCCGCTACGCCGACACCGACCAGATGGGCTATGTCTATTACGGCAACTACGCCCGCTACTTCGAGATTGGCCGCACCGAGCTCTGCCGCGAAATCGGCGCCGTATACTCCGAAATCGAACGCGAAGGCTTCATGATGCCGGTGGTAGACATGTTTACCCGCTACTACAAGGCCGCTCGTTACGACGAGCGCCTCCGCATCGTCACCGAGCTCCGCGAGCTGCCCTCGCTCAAGGTCGTGTTCCACCACCGCGTCTACAACCAGGCCGATGAGCTTTGTGTCGAAGGCACCATCACACTGGTGTTTGTCACCGCCCATAACATGAAGCCCGTGCGCCCGCCTGCCCGTTTCGCCGACGCCGTCGCGCGCAATTGGGACGCGCCGAACCCGCTTCCATAGTATCTTACGGCATGGGGAAATGGAAAGACCGCCTCAAGCGGTGGAAACTCGTGCGCTGGGCCTGGACTGTCGTACGGCCCGCCGTGCGCTGGTGGCGCGCCCTTCGTATTTACCTCATGCGCACCACCCTGCCCGGCTTTCAGGGCCAAAGCGCCTTTCGCGTACTCAGCATTTTCTATAACGCCATCGTCGAGAGCGACTTCACCATCCGCGCCGCCGCGATGGCCTATAATTTCTTCTTCGCCCTCTTCCCCGCTCTCATCTTCCTCTTCTCCCTCCTACCCTACATTCCGGTAGACGATCTGGAGGGCCAGGTGCGCACCGCCGTCCGCGAATACCTCCCGCCCGACACCTTCGCTCTCGTCGAGCCCACCCTCCGTCAAACCCTTAACGAAGGCAGCCTCGGCGTTACACTCATCTCCCTGGGGCTGGTGCTCTTCGCCGCCACCCGCGGTGTCCGCAGCCTCCTGGCCGCCTTCCACAAAACAGAGGGCACCGCCTTTCGCCAACGCTATTTCTGGGAGTCTCTAATTCTAAGTCTGGGCATCTTCATTGGCCTGTCGGTGCTGGCCCTGCTGGCAGTTACCATCCTCATTGGCGGCGAAATCACGCTGTTCTACCTCTCCCAGCGCCTCCACCTGCTTGAGTCTTGGTCCTACGTGCTGCTCAGCGTGTCCAGCCTGCTGGTCAACCTGCTACTGCTGTTCGCGCTGGCCGGGTTCCTCTATTACTTTGTGCCAGCCCACGGACGGCGCTGGCGCTTCTTTTCGCCGGGTTCCATTCTTGGCGGAACGCTGCTCTTTCTGGCCCAGTTGCTGCTGCGCTGGTACTTCATCAACTTCGTGGACTACAACAAAGTTTACGGCACTCTGGCCACGGTGATGGTGCTGATGGTGTGGTTCTACTACAATTCCATCGTGCTGCTGCTGGGCTTCGAACTCAATGCAAGCATTGACCTGGCGGCGCACAGAAACGGCAACAAAACGCTTGCACAGGAGCGGGAAGGGTAATATCTTCGCATCGCGATTGCGACACACGCCCGCACAGAGGGATGGCAGAGTGGTCGATTGCGGCTGTCTTGAAAACAGTTGTGCCGAAAGGTACCGGGGGTTCGAATCCCTCTCCCTCTACTGAAAACCGCCCAGTCACACCGCTGCGGCGGTTTTTCTTTGTGGTGAGTCCGATTTCTGCCTGCTGGTCTGACGCTTCTTGAAAACCGCTACCAGTACAACGGCAAGGAATACCAGCTCATCGGCAGCCTCAACCTCGCCACCCTCGACTACGGCGCCCGCCAGTACGACCCCGCCCTCGGAAGATGGCATGTGATTGATAGATTTGCAGAGAAATATCATAACTTGAGCCCATATCATTATGGTGCAAATAATCCAGTATTGTACATGGATATAAACGGCGATAGCATTAAAATAGCCACCGAGCATAGAGAAATTTTCCTAGCGCAATTAGGAGCGGCTTTTGGAGAAAAAAAATCCCAATTTACTTTCAATCAGTCAGGCTTTTTGACTTTTCATGGAAACAGAAATGAGTTTAAAGGAAAAGAAAGAACAGTTTTTGAAGGAGTCGCAACACTTATGGATGAAACGAGAACTACAAATATAATATATGGAACAGAAGCCACGTTAACAGATGAAAATGGAAATAGCGTGAATTTTAATACAGCCGATCATGGAGGCGAGGCTTCCGCAACCGCTGAATTTTTAAATTCTGAAGCAAAAAAGGCAGGCTCTCAATTCACAACAAATCAAAATTTTATTCTAATTGACATGAATGCTCCAACCAATTTAAACGTAAATGTCCCAACAGCGATTTTTTACCAAAATATGGGCGAGCTAAAGCCAGTCCTTAATTTCACTCCCAATGTTCAAGTTCAAACGAACCCGACCATCAATGTTTTCCATGGAATTGGGCATTTAATTAATGAAGGTAGATCACAAGACAGAGTAATTGACTATGAAAATGCGTTTAGGTCAATATACAAAACACAAAACTCTGAAGGAGTTTATCAAAATACTCCTTTAAAGAAACGTCCATATGATCAGAATCACAACCTCTACAAAAAATGAAAATAATTACAATAGCCACATTGGCCCTCATTTTATATTACAACAGCTCTCAAGCTCAAGATAATTTCTATTGGAACAGATCTTACTGCGCTAATATTATAGGCGAAGAGACTCTCAAAAAAAGTAGCTATCATGAATTAATTATTGAACATTATACAACAGACAGCTTAATAATTGTTAAGTTCATAAACTATTCCAAAGATACATTATTTATTCTTTCATCTTTTTTAGACAACAGATCTCTAGAAAACGAAGAATTATATCAAATAAAGAAAAAAAGTCTTTTCGTAAATTTCACACCATTGATCAATTATTTAAATACAGATAGGCATCGTATTTTTTTTCCTAGCATTAAATTAAAATTTTTTATTTATGATTTCATTTGCTTACCTCCACAAACCGAAAAAAATATACTACTACGAAAGAAATACATCTACCAAAAGATTACAAATGAGACAAAGAAAATCGTTCTAAGATTCGCATTCTACAAGGATATTAGTAGTATATGCAATAAACTAGATCATTTAAACAATAACAAAGGAATACGTCAAGCAAAAAAATATAAAATAACATGCCTAATTATCAACAAAATTTAGCTAAAAGTATAAATACTTAGCTTACTTGACAATATCCTTTGGCTTCCGCATCGGCAACCACACCGCCGAAACCCCTGGCTACGAAAACCGCTACCAGTACAACGGCAAGGAATACCAGCTCATCGGCAGCCTCAACCTCGCCACCCTCGACTATGGCGCACCTGCCCTACCAGCACACCTCCCGCCGCTTCTCAAAAAATCTCTCAAAATCCTGCCTCAAAAACGCTCGAAAAACCTAGCTTAGACCCACAATCTGGGCTTGTTGAGGCACTTTGGCGACTCCAAAAATTGTCCCTCTCCCTCTACTGAAAACCGCCCAGCCACACCGCTGCGGCGGTTTTTCTTTGTGGGGCCGGCAGATTCCAGACCGCAAGTTGTCAGGCTAAGTATCCAGCCATTATCTTGACAGAAGAACCAAGCTGAACCTTCGATAAATCTGACTGGCGTCAACAATGACTCGCTTAGCAGCAATAACCCTCACCGAGTGTGCCCCCATCTACTAATCCCCATTTTGAAGTAGTTACATTAATGACTGGAAACCTTGGCCTAAAAGCTCATGGTTGTTTTGAGATAATCTAGATTTCAGATTCATGAAATCGAATAATTCCTGCCAACTCAGAAAATGAAAAACCAACTAATAACTTATAAACACAGTACTCACAAGAGTCACTACACTACATCATACTAATTAAATATAATCCAATTTTAATCAGTACGACACTGGATGCAAACAATCGTAACACACTATCTTGCAAAGATACCCTAACACATTGGCGCTACTGCGGTAACCCGAAATGGCAATTTAACCCCTTTCCGATTTTTTAATGAAAACTTTTTTTTCAACCGCACTCATCGCATCCATCGCATTTTCAATTGCCTATGGGCAAGAAAATAGCGATAGCACTTCTTTTCGAGTAAAACCAGAACCAAAATATATTTCGCAGGAAATATCTCCGACATTATCTAATCTTTTAGACGAAAAGCTAAAGTATGCTGTACGGTCATACATTAAGAAAAATAAAACCCCGAAAGATCATTATATTATCATTGTTAATAATGAGGATTTAATATCAATATTTTCAGACAATGGATCCCTTTCAATAATTAATACTTGTTATTATTCATATTCAATGCTAGACAATCATTTATTACTTTTCTACAGTAATAAAGAAAAATCATATTCAATAATACCTAAAGAAGAGAGAGAGATGTTGCTAAAGTTTATGTACAAAGTAAGCAAAAAAAGAGTCTTCAGCGAAGCAATAAGAACTGGCTATGGGTCCGATGGCGAGGAAATGGTACATATCGTTTGCTACAGAACTAGTATGGGAAGCCTATTACCAGTTAGGGTCAGTCTCAACATAGCGAACTTAGTATTAGACACCTATCTATTTAGTTGTAACCCGCAAAAATAACTGCAATGCGGGTGTCTCCCGTACGGACTACATTCGAGTAATTTTTCTCTCTTCGAGCTCGACATGCATTGCGAACAAACAGCACACCTCCCGCCGCTTCTCAAAAAATCTCTCAAAATCCTGCCTTAAAAACGCCAAAAACTAGCTTAAGACCACAATCGGGGCCTGTGGAGGATTGGTTACAGCGTCTCCTGCTGGAACACGGTATCTCCCGTTCGCCTCCATCCAAGCGCAGGCCGGATTTACGGAGGCAGTAATCCCGCATGAGCATATCCAATACTGGGAGCGCATTGGCATTCCGGAAATTCAGCGCCTGCCGGAGGACGCCTTCGCAATTGAGGTAGTGGGCGACAGTATGACGCCCCGCATACAGTCCCGCGACCATATTGTCGTCTCTCCAGTTGACTCTGGCAAGTGGGCAGACCTTACTACTGGCAAGATCTATCTCGTATGCTTCGGCGACAACCTGGTGGTAAAGCGCATCCGCAACCGTATCCACACAGCTGGAGAGGTGGACCTTATCAGCGACAACTACCTCTACGAGCCTCAGACCATACCCCTGAAATCTCTACGACAGGTTTTCAAGGTGCATATGATACTTTCCCGCCTCGATTGAGGCCCTTCTGGCCCTCAGTAGTGCCGTCTGCGCCTCACTATAACCCGATTTTCCCTCAGTAGGGAGGGATGTTTCCACGGTCGTCAACATATCCTGAAAATACATTAATACTGCTTAAATAGAACAACCATTTTGTTATAAAGCAAAGCGAATAAACTAGCCACAAATAATCTCTAAGACTGTTCTTTAAATTCTTATGCCATCATTTGATTTTCAATTCGTATTAGCAAATACATATAAGCCCGGACACACAATCTTTTACAATACTATTACAAGTTCTTATTTTCTATTATTGTTTATTTTAGAATTGAAATATATTAAGATGCAAATAATCACTTAAGACTTCAATAGCATTTTAAACCAAGGCAGCTCAAAATTGCTTAAAGATAATCATTCAGTAAGTGCCCACTCTCTCTTCACAAACAAAAAGTCCCAGCTAGGATCGGGGCTTTTGATACTGGTGGAACTAATGCATCAAATTTCTAACGTTATGATCGAAGATTTGAAGAACACAAGGCAGTACTTATAATGTTTGCATAAATACAACGGAAGCATCTAAAACTAGATGCTTCCGTTTTGCATTTCCAAAACATGATTAGATGTAATCTGCTAATTATTGCCTGCTACAATTTCCATTAACCTGACGAAGCTATCCACCACGTCATACTTAACGTTCTCCGGAGCAAAGCGGCGATTCATCTCCTCAAAGAACTTGCGGGCGCATTTGATTTTTGTCTTCTCAATCTCGCGCAGATCCATCGATGACATTGAGCCCTTGGTCTCGGCAACAAAGTAGATGTGCTTGACACTGCCTTCCTTGAAGCTAATGGCCCAGTCAGGATTGTAGTCGCCAACTGGCGTCGGGATCAGGAAGCCTCGAGGCAACTTGGCGTACACGACCACTTCTGTACTGGCCTCCAGGGCATCTGCGAATTCACGCTCCGTCTTCACTCCGGAATCCGGTAATACGTAATCGTAGATGTGGTGCTTAGACGTTTTAACCGCATTGCTGAAGTCCTGCTTGGTCTGCCCGGCGGTGAAGATGTCAAGGTCGAACTTTTCTTCGATCGGGTCGTATGCCAGATGCTCGATGATGATTGTCGCCTTCTGCTCATTAATGAGCCGAATCGCCTCGGCAATGAAATTTTCCGGGTTGGTTTTGAACTGCGCAAAGACAGCGTTGTTGATCCCTTTGAGCACTTGCGCCACCGTCTGGCGGGTTAATTGCGTGCCCTCCGCAAGCTTGCCAATCAGGTCGTATTTGACCGCAGAGTGGATAGAGTTTCGATTTGTTTCGGTTGCTGAGTCTTTCAGCTCAAAGGCATTGCCGCTAGTCATTCCCTCGTAGGTAACAGCTTCTGACTGC
Organism: Pontibacter sp. T17; assembly: GCF_057219875.1. NCBI lineage: Bacteria > Pseudomonadati > Bacteroidota > Cytophagia > Cytophagales > Hymenobacteraceae > Pontibacter > Pontibacter sp. T17. The sequence goes on along the minus strand of NZ_JBXVVW010000001.1, from coordinate 1,530,359 downwards.
TCTCCGTGCTCGATAGTGTACTGAAGCGGCGTTACGCGCAAGCTGGTGTCCAGCTCTTTGACTGCCTTCTGCACCAGCTCATTTGAGTCGAAATCGACACTGTAGACCGCCTTACGGTTGATGCGGTTCCACAACTCCTTGAACTCCTGCTTTTCGAAATTGGCGTTTAACGGGTTCTTCTTCGAACGCCGGTCGTCGCCGATTTCTGGCAACAGGCTCTCACTGAAGACGCTATCCACGAGCTTGAACACTTGCTCAGCCAAAGGCAAAAGCTCAGCTGGCAACGCTGCAAGCATCCCATCCCTCTTAGCCTGGTGGTACTTTTCAGTAATGTTACGCTTCCTGTCAACGTAGCCGTTTTGAATAAGGTAGAACTCAATGTCAGCCGCTTGGTCCTCCGTCAGGGCAACCTGTCCGGTGGGGGTAGTCACCATCTTGCCAGTGAAGAATGCCTTGTCTGCCACACGCGGGCGGGCGGACAGCGACTCGCTGATGTCCCTCTGTAACGCCTTGACGAAATCCTTGTAGCTCTCGCTGGCAATCACGGTCAGCACGTTCACGTCGTGAACGGTGGCCGGGTTATCCATCCGGTCGCCCTGCTGATTGACAGACAAACGCAGGCCGCGCCCGACTTCCTGGCGGCGAGAGATGGTATTATCGCTGTGCTTAAGCGTACAGATAACAAACACGTTCGGGTTGTCCCAGCCTTCGCGCAAGGCCGAGTGCGAAAAGATGAACCTCACTGGTTCAGTCAATGACAGCAGCCGCTCCTTATCCTTCAAGATCAGGTCATAAGCGCCCACGTCTTCCGATTGCCCCGCGTTCTCACCGCGCCTCACAACTTCAGGATCCACCTGCCGCTTGCTCCCTTTGTCGATAGAGAAGTAGCCGTTGTGGGTCTTGTTCACCTGGATACCTTTAAGGTATTTGACGTAGGGCGTCTCAAACAGACCCAGTACCTCGTTCAGGTAGCGCTGATATTCTTCTTCAAAGATGCGGGCGTACTCGCCTTTCTCATCTGGCGCGCTGTAGTCTCGGTATTTAACTACTTCGTCGATAAAAAACAGTGTAAGCACCTTCACCCCCTGCTGGAACAATGCCTCTTCCTTCTCGAAATGCGCCTTAATAGCCTCGCGGATTTGGATTCGGCGCAGCGTAGCTTCGGAGACATCGCCAATCGCATCCCCAACTGTAAGCTCAACGCCGTTGGTGAAACTCAGGGTGTCTGTGTTCGCGTTGATATCCGTCACCACATAGCCGTCACGGTACTGATCCAACTCCCCTGAGAGTTCGAACAGGTTGTCGCCCTTGCCGAGTTTGCGCACCACACGCTTGATACTCCCACCAGCCAGTCTCTGTTCGAATTCAATGCGGGCCTCAGGCGGTTTCGTGGTTGATATCTCGATAGATTGCAGATACAGATACCCCGCCGTGCCTGCCAGCCCCTTCACTGAAATACCGCGAACCGCGATCTTCTTTACCAGCTTTTGATTGTAGGCATCTAGCGCGTCTAGCCGATACACCTTGTGGTGCGTGGTTTTGTGGGTGGCCGAGTAGCGAAGCACCATCAGCGGCTTGAAGTTGGCAAGCGAATCCAGCGTCTTACCGCCCTCCATCTTCTGGGGCTCATCCAAAATCAGAATAGGCCGATTGGCACTGATTACGTCGATAGGCTTGCGAGACTGGAAGTCGTCCAACTCCTCGTAAATGCGCCGGTTGTCCTTGCCCGATGCATTAAATGCTTGCATGTTGATCACCATCACGTTGATGCCAGCATCCGACGAAAAGCTCTCCAACTCGTGCAACTCCTTGGAGTTATAGATGAAAGGACGCAGCTTCTTCTGGTAACTCTCCTGAAAGTGCTCGGAAGTAATTTCCAAAGACTTGGCAACGCCCTCTCGAATGGCAATGCTTGGCACGACGATGATGAACTTGCTCCAGCCGTACTGCTTGTTCAGCTCGAAAATCGTCTTGATGTAGCAGTAGGTCTTGCCGGTGCCGGTTTCCATCTCGATGTCGAGATTCACCCGCGCAACTTTGGTCTTAACCAGCACATCCGACACCGGCAGGTTCTGCCGTTGCTGCACCTTGCGGATGTTGTCGAGTAACGCGGCATCCGACAACATAAGGTCGGCATTTTTAAACCCCACTTCCGTAAACAGGTTTTCAGCTCCCTTCTGGGCCTTGCCAGGGTCAATGCGGTAGCTGATGGCTTGGCGGGTGGCTGGCGGCTGCCCGGCAAAGCAGTCTACCACCGCTTGGACGACAGCGGTTTGGTAGGCTTGGGTCTTGAACTTGAGCTTCATGGCTGCCCCCTCAGATGCTTTTAATGTCAGTGCTGGGAGAAAGCAGCTTGAAGATCTGCGCCACGTTGATCTTCACGGCATCGGAGGCAAAGCCTTTGTCGCGGAACACCACGCGCAACGGTTTGTGTGTGGCCAGTTCCTTGACGAAGGCTTCGTCCACACCGCCCTTGGCATCGAAGCAGGCAGCCAGGGCGTTGCCATCTACAAAATACACCGCCTTGCCCTGGATGGTGGCCTGCGTGATGGGCAGCGCCAGGTCCACCCCCCAGTCCAGCATTACCTGGAAGAGCAAGTCCTCAGACGTGCGGTCGGGCTTGATGTTGTCCACGAACAGGTCGAGCGCCCCTTTCTCAAGCGCATCAGGCGCGTAGTACACATCAGCCATGTTGGAGGTGTCAATCTTGAGGACGCGGAAGCCGATGTCCTTGTTCCAATTCGCGTGACAATCCCCTTCTAGAATCTTTTTGCCCGCCCGGCGGATGCGTTCCTTGCTAATTTCAGCTATCGTTCTGTAGCCCGCCTTGGCTGCTTCGGTATCGGGTGCACAAACCTCGGGCAGCTGCACCATAATGAAGCGTCGGTTGCCGCCATCCTCCGCGTTAAGTTGCATAACTGCATGAGCTGTTGTAGCGGAGCCAGCGAAGAAATCGATGAGAATGTCATCTTTTTTAAGATTTGCTAATTTTATTAGCTCCATGATTAATTGTTTGCTTTTGGGATTATCAAACGGCAAATCAATTTCCTTACTAATCTGAGATACTTCAATATCAGTCCAGTTGCTTGTACGTAAACTTGTTGATGATGGCGCTATCCAATGTTGAACTCCTCCATTTTTACCAGTTCCGCCTGGAATTCGGCGAATAAACTTGGTTATGCCACTTTTTAACGAATACTCTTCTATGGTCATTATTTGTTCAAAATTATCTAAAAAATTCTGATAATTTGAAATTGCAATATCTGCCTTCTCTTTAGATGTTCGCCATTGGCCTGTCTGTGGTGTAAAACCTAAAATATCGTATCGCATAGTAGGCCTATCAGCATTGCTCCAAAAGACATCCCACTTTCCTTTTGTTGGGGCATCTTTCTTTTGCATTTGCAAAGCCTGCATTAAAAAATTTGTACTTTTTGCATATACTAAGATATATTCAAAACCCACATTCATGCTGACAAGGCCATCATCTGCGAATTGCGAATTGAGACTCTTTACCCTTCTTCTTACAAGAATTGTGTTTCTAAAATTTTCTGCCCCTATTACTTCATCACACAACTTCTTAAGGTTTGCTTGCTCTCCATCGTCAACACTAATAAAGATAACCCCGTCATCCTTTAGCAGATTCCTTCCCAGCTTCAGTCTTGGATACATCATAGACAACCAATCAGAATGAAGCCTCCCATCGGCCTCTGAATTCTGAACTAGGCGATTACCTTTTTCATCCTTCTGATTCGATCTTTTCAGAAATTCCGCTGCGTTCTCAGCAAAATCATCCTCGTAAATAAAATCATTGCGAGTGTTGTAGGGGGGGTCAATGTAAATCATCTTCACCTTGCCCAGGTAGTTTTCCTGCAAAAGCTTCAAGGCATCCAGGTTGTCACCCTCAATGAACAAGTTCTTCGTGGTATCAAAGTCCACGCTCTCTTCACGCACCGGACGCAGGGTTTTAGCAACCGGGGCATTGGCCGTAAGAAGTGCTTGGCGCTTGCCGGGCCAGTTGAGGTGGTAGCGCTCCTGCGGGCCTTCTACGATGGACTCGGATAGCTCCTGCCGCAGCTGGTCAAAATCAATGGCCAACTTCACACTACCATCTGCGCCCAGCGCCTCTGTTACACAGCTGGGGAACAACTCACGGATACGCGCAATGTTGTCTTCGGTCAGGTTGGGTGAGTGCATCTTCAGTTTATCCATGGTCTTATCAGGTATCGTTGTTGGCCGCTGTTGTGGGTTACTGGCTGAGGCGTTCGAGTTCTGCTGTCAGCTGCCGCACTGCTGCGTTGATCTCTACCTTGCGGTTGAATTGTCGTTCCTGGCTTAAGCGGGACATGGTTCTGTCCAGCTCACGCTGCTTGGCCTGCACCAACGCGATACGTGCTACGAGCTCGTCCAGTGTTTCTTGTGGCCGGGCTGCGAGCGGCATTAGCTGGTACAGTAGCTGTTCGTACAGCCCCCCCAGATGTAGAGCAACGGGCATTCCAGTTCGCTCGGTCGTCATGGGCAACCAGTCCGTTGCAAAATAGTCAGAAATTACCCAGCGGCTGGCATCTGCTTCGCCACCCGACAGCGAGGGGCGTTTGTAAGCAGCAACCACTTGTACTTGGTTATTCGATGTTAGCTCAAACAGGATGGGGAATGGGATGGCGCTGTCGATGCACCGCAGCACATCCGGGTGAAGGTCCGCTGTTTTGAGCTGAAGGCTGAATACTTGTATTTCTGAAACACCTGGCCGCTCGGACAACCGAATGGTTTCAGGGGCCAGTTTATATGCCCATACGATTTGCTCCACCTGTTTGGCAAACAGGTCCTTGAGTCGTGTCTTTGCGCCGCTGCGTTCGTAGATCTTGGCTTTGGGCACCACGCGGCCAACAGCCGCCTGCTGTGGGTACGCCATGAGCACCATCTGCCGGGATGTTGGGACAATTCGGTTCATTCCTCCCCCCTTATCACCAAAAAGGCAATCAGTTCAAAGTCGTCCAAACCCGAAATGACATTGGTGAGCGCCGTCGTTTTTCCACCGCTGAACAAGCTGTCCACATCTTTTTCTTCTTTCACATTCACAATCGACCGAATGGCTTTGCCCAGCAGGTCAGAATAAGTCTTCATCCGGCGGCCGTCGTCTGTTTCCTGGTTGAAGCGCTGGCACAGTTGGGTAACAGGTTGGTCCAGACCCTTGCAGCAGGTGCGGACAAAGTCAAGCAGCCGTTTAACCTCGGTGTGGTTTTGGATGACCTCTCCTTGCTGATTTATATAAACCAGATAGTACGGATGCAGCCGGTTGTGTTGGTTGAAGTTGACATCAGCATTGCGGTTGCGCAATGTAAAAATCACACCTGGCTGCAAACCTATTTTAGGTTGCGCGGGTACTACAGCGTGCATACCGTTAGGCATGTTGCCGGGTTCCCCATTGGATTTGACATAATTGATCAGATCCATGCGGAAGTCGTTCAGTCCCAAGTCAGTGATTGATATGCCTGTCTTCAGATCTTCCAGCTCGATAACCTCTTCTTGCAAACGGCGCAGTTGCTCCCTGCGGTAGGACATGTCATTTGCTTGAGCCGAAATGACGTTATCGTCGCCAGTGGCTGTGACGTCCACAATCATCATCCGGTTTTCGACGCGTTCCTTCAAATTGATGTATTCATCCAGCGAGATATCGGGCCAATAATTTACCAACTGAATGCTGCTATTGGGCGAACCGATGCGGTCCACACGTCCAAATCGCTGAATAATCCGCACCGGATTCCAATGGATGTCGTAGTTGATGAGATAGTCGCAGTCCTGAAGGTTCTGGCCTTCGGATATGCAGTCGGTCCCGATGAGTAGGTCGATTTCCGCCTGTTCACCCGGCAGCACGATAGTCTTTTCCTTCGAGCGTGGCGAAAACAACGTCAGCAATTCCTGAAAGTCATATGCCTTTGACAAGGTCGATTTAGGTCGGTCGCTGCCCGTGACCTTGGCGGAGTGCAGCTTCAAGGCCTCCAGCACAGGGGCCAGATTGTCGTACAGGTAGTCAGCGGTGTCTGCGAAGGCGGTGAAAATCAGAATCTTCTTGTTGTCAGGATTGATGGGACTGGCAATCTTGCTCAGCACCTGCCCCTTGAGGTGCTGAAGCTTGGCATCGTCCTCGGGCGTGATCTTGGCCATTGAGGCCAGCAGCACCTCGATGTTGGCGAGATCGACCTTGAGGTCGTGCTCCCATGAGGGCAAGTCCATGTCAGCCAAATTGATCTTAACCTTGCCTCCGATGTCGTCGCCCCGGCCGAGTTCATCAAGCAGATCATCATCATCAGAATCAAGGTCTTCCAGCGCGTCCGTCAGGTCGCTTACGCTGTTGCCACTGCCTGTTTGGTTGAAGGTGGCGATTTTGGCGAGCGCACCCTGATGATTGGCTTGCAGGGATTGCAGTGTAAGCCGAAATGACTGCACTGAGCTTTCCAGCCGCTTGAGTAGATTGGTTGTCATCAAAGCTTGCAATCCGGTTTCACGGCCTTCCAAGCTCAAGTTGCTACCCGCTTCCCCAGGCTGAAGTCCGTCGAGTTTCATGTATTGCTGTCTCTTACTAGCAAGAATATAGTGCGCTGGAGTATAGATAGAAAGCTTCAGCTGGGACAATTGATTAAATATTTCGTTGAAGCTCATGACGTCCGGGCGGGTGGTCAAAGCGCAATGGAACGACAAGGGCCTACGACGTTCCGGGAAGTGGCCAATGTCCTTTGTGTCGTAGAAGGTTTGGATATGTTTTCGCGAGCGCGCGATAGTAACGCTGTCCAACAACTCAAAAAAATCGAACTCCAGGGCATCCAGAATGGCGCGCGGCGTGCGCTTCTCCGGCGGTAACTTCGACCAAGCATTGAATGCTGCCTGCGCGTTCCTGAAAATTTCCTCAATCGATTTGCTAGTACGTAGCTTTTTACTGAGGTTGTTTGAGTCGCCTTCGTAAGCAAGTGCAAGCTGATTCCGCAGGTCAGTAAACCGGTTGTTGACCGGGGTAGCCGAGAGCATCAGGACTTTGGTCTTCACGCCTTCGCGGATGACCTTGTTCATGAGTTTCTGGTAGCGGCTTTCCTTGTCTTTGGAGGCGTCATTATTGCGGAAGTTGTGCGATTCGTCCAAGACGACGAGGTCGTAATTGCCCCAGTTAATGCGGTTCAGTGGCGTGCCAAACGATTCGCCGCTGGTGCGGGAGAGGTCGGTGTGCGCAAGGACATCGTAGCTGAAACGGTCGCGAGCGAAGATGTTGGTCTTGAGGTTGCGGTTATAGTTAAGCCAGTTGTCCGCCAACTTTTTCGGGCACAACACCAGAACGGACTTGTTACGCAACTCGTAATACTTGATGACCGCAAGCGCAGTGAAGGTCTTGCCGAGGCCGACACTGTCAGCAAGGATACAACCGTTATAGTTCTCAAGCTTGTTTATAATGCCAGTGGCCGCGTCCTTTTGGTAATTGAAAAGCTTGTTCCAAATGAGAGTGTCCTGATAGCCGGTGCGGTCATTGGGCAAGACATCCTCATTGATGTCCTCAAGGAACTCCTTAAAGATGTTGTAGAGCATCAGGAAATAAATGCTCTCCGGCGTGTTCTCCTGATAGACCGAGGCGATGTGCTCGCAGAGGTGCGCGGTCACGTCTTCCAGCTTTTCAGGATCATTCCATATCTGATCGAACAAGCTCAGGTAAGTGGCCACAAAGTGCGTCTCGTCAATCTTGTTGACGAGGTTGGAGACTGCATTACCTTGCTGATAGCCCAGATCGACGGCAGTGAAGCCATGCAATGGCATGTATGCTGTATCGGCGCCATCAGCCTTCACGCATGCGAATTGCTGCATGGGCGCTTTTGTGCGATTACTCCTGAACTTGGCCTTGCGCTGTATCCAATCGGCACACTCCTTGGCCACAGCTCGCTGGGTCAGCTTATTGCGCAGCTGGATTTCAAACTCGCTGCCGTATAAGCTGCGCTCGCGGTCTAGCCTAGGAATGTGGAATTCCTTGCGCTCCTTGCGGATTGCGTCCGCGACCTCATTAGCAACGAACGTGGGCGAGGTGAAGATAAAGTCGAGCCCGTCTATCTTCTCCAACTCGGCTTTAAGGGACTCGAAAGCGTATATGGAGAAGCATGAGGCCGCTATCTTCAAGCGGGCACCCGGAGCAAGTGACTTCTTAAGATCGTCTCCAAGCAAGGTGTTAATGTTGTCAATTATCTTCATCTCCTAAGGTCAAAAGAAGCACGCATGTGGCAATTCTGCGTGTTAGTATTAAAGTTAGTTGTCTTTTATAGTAACACTTACTCTCATATCCGTGGCAGGAAATAGTTTTCATCGAAAATAGTTATTTAGAATATTGATTTTGAGCAATTTAACAAGCACTCAAATCCCGTAACAATCCGCACCAGCCCGTGCACTACTGAAAGTCAATTTCGATAAAATCTACTGTATCATTTACCCCTGGTGTTCGTAACGCCCCACGGAAAAGCCGGGAAGCCATCACAAATGCTTTATGACCAAGTGCTTGCACTCGCACTTATCGCCGAGGGCCGCCTTTCAACCAACCCCGACGGCTCCGTCACCTACGTCTACATCCATCAGCCCACCTCGACAGCACCCGCATTGTGGCTTTTGCCGACCTCAACAACGCCAACTTTTGCACGGTCAACACTGCCCGTGACCTCTTCACCGCCCCCAGTATACACGAGTGAGGGCCTGACTTATCAATCTCCCGCCCTCAAAGCCCCACTGCCCATTTTGCAGTGGGGCTTTTTCGCCTACAAACAAACCCTGCTTGCCAATAACACCCAACTTTTCCACAAAAAGCCACCCTAACTAGCAAGCATAATCATGATTCTTGTAACATTGATGCACAACTACAGCCAACCACGTGCCGCACCAGATCAAGCGGAGTTTGCGGCAATACCTGCTGTGCTCCTTCTTCCTCTTCCCGGTCTTCGCCGCTGCCCAACTTGATACTTTGCGTAATCGCACGGGCCAGAAGCTTGCCTTCACTGACGGAAACTGGGTATACACGCCTGAGGGCAATGTGCTCGACGCCTACCTCCCCTGGCAGGCGCTATACGACAGCCAGCAGGTTGTATTTCTGCCCGTACCGGGCTCTCGCCACAACTGGTTTCAGTTGCAGCTGGCCCGCGGACAGGTGCAGGATGGCCGTCTTTTCCGACTGACAGACAACGCAGTCGCCGCTCCTGAGATACTTCTTCAGGGCCCCGAACTGCTGAGCCAGATCGAGTTTCACCTCAGCGACCGCTGGCTTCTGGTACGTCAGGCCAGCAGCTTCTACGCATACGACCTCCACAAAAACGGTCGCGTCATCCGTTTCTCGCACGACTGGCTCAAGGTGCCCAGCACTTCCTGGGCTATTCTCGCAAATGGCAAAGGTTTGGTTGCCCTCAACCCTGAGACCAGCGAAGCCAAGGTCTTTGGCCTCTCAGAAACTACCGAGAAGATTGCTGAACTGAAATCGCCCGACGAAATTCAATCCCTGTTTTCGGAAGGCAAGCTGCCTGCTGTGTTCGCTTCGGGCAAACAACTGCCTCTTAGCGAGTGGATGTCCCAAGCACCCGCCATTCTTACGCAATGGAAGACGCGCTTTCCTACTGCTTTTGCCGCAGTCAATCCAACGACTGCAGCTGCGAAAACAGGTGTTGCCGTTGTTACACCCACAACGCAATCAGCGCCTGCATCCGCCAGTGCGCGCCGGAACCTTGCCGGAAAACTCCCTAAAAGCACCCCGGCTTCCAGTCGCCGCTTCAATGTATGGCAGTTCGGAACTGGCGCCGGCATCGACTTCAATACACCCCTACCCGAGCTGCTACAGGGCAACCAGCTGACACAGCTTGAAGGCACGTCCAGCATCTGTGACGCTGAAGGTAATCTTCTGCTTTACACCGACGGTCAGACCGTCTTCAACCGCTTTCACGATATCATCCCCGGAGCCACTGGTCTGGCAGGACACAGCTCTACTACACAGGCTGCCCTTATCGTCCCGGCCCCCGGCCACGACAGCCAATACTACATCTTCACGCTCGACCAGGGCGGCTACGAAGGCGAAACACAGGGGCTGACTTATACGCTCATTGACCTCCGCCTGAACGCTGGGCGCGGGGGCGTAGTCCGCAAGAATATCCCTCTTGCCAAAGCTCAGACTGAGAAGATGGCTGCGGTCATGCACGCCGATGGCGAACAGGTGTGGGTCATAACCCACGCAAGCGAAAGCAACCAGTTTCTGGCCTGGCGCGTCAGCCGCTCCGGCGTTGCCACACAACCTGTAGTAAGTGCGGTCGGGAGTGTCCATCCCCAGTACAACAACGGCACACTCGGCCAGATGAAAATCAGCGCCGATGGCCGCAAGATTGCCGTTGCCATCACTGGAACCTGGACTGTAGAGGCAGCCAGTTTCGACGCAGCTTCCGGCAAAGTATCGAGTGTGAAGCAGCTGATTGGGCGCAATGCAGGCTTCGGAAAAGCAACTGTGCGGCAGCCTTATGGCCTTGAATTCTCTGCCGACGGCAGCCAGTTGCTGATTTCGGAACTGGAGATGCCGCGCCTGCATGTGCTGGAGATTGCTTCCGGCGCCGTCAACACACATGATATGCCCGACAGGCTCCGCACAGGCGCACTCCAACTCGCACCAAACGGCTGGGTAATCGGAGCCATCCGCGGGCAGGAGAAACTGCTGGTCTGGACCGGTGGTAATCCCGACATTCTGGATGCTCCTGGACTCAACAGTGGCATCGGGCTGCCCGCCAGCATCGCCAATTACACCGACCGCCGCCATGCCCGCTTTGCCCAGCTTAGTGGCTGTTTCGGTATGCCCACGCAATTAAAAAACCAGAGCGGTGAAGCCGAAAGCTATGACTGGACCTTCGGCGATGGCGCAACCAGTACCGATCAGCATCCCACACACCTCTACCCCACGCCCGGCGTCTTCAATGCTCGGCTCATCGTGCGGTGGAAAGACGGCCTGCGCGATACCGTCAGCCACAATGTGGTAATCACAGCGACTGACCTCGCCCCCCCTATCGCCACCATAACCCATCAGTTGCCTACAACCGGCAGCCCCGTTGTCCTGGGCTCCGGCCGACTGGAGGGCTGGCAGTACCAGTGGAACACGGGCCATCAGTCCCCACAGCTGGAAGTCTGGGAGCCAGGGCAATACACACTACAGCGCACTCTAGGCGGCTGCTCCTTCACTGAAACCTATCAGGTCTTGCCACCTCCCAGCAATCCCCTACTGGCAGTAACCGAACCGCACACCCCCTTCTGGAAGCGCAAGTGGGTCCCCATGTCCCTGCTGCTCGCCTCCTCCGTCCTCTTCCATTCCTACCAACCGAAGTTCTTTGTCAAAGAATAGCATATGAAACGCATCACCACCCTCATCATTATATCACTTGTCGCATTCATAAAAGTGGCTCATTGCCAACGAAATCCCTATTTATATGATCCAGCTAGCCAAACACCCCAAGCATCTACTCTTTTACACCTTATCAACAATAGTGAAAATCTCTATACAGGTTGTTTAGATATCGGAATACCATTCTTCTCAATCAAATTAGGCCGCCTAGATATTCCAATTGGAATTCGCTATTATTCCGGAGGGACTAAAGTAAATCAACTAGCAACAAGTATTGGACTAAATTGGTCATTGACATGCGATGGATTAGTAACACCCAACGTAAAAGGATTACCAGATATTATACCTACTTCATTAGCATACAATGATACCGGATCAATGGCCACAAATACTTCCATAATAAGTGGATACCCGACCGTAGGAAACACTTACATCCCACCCGCTAATGCATTTAGAGATATTTCAGATATACTTATAGAATCATTAACAATAACAGATTTAATGTATTATGTATCATTATTTGAGAGCTATTATATCAATAGCGAAGAAATGAGATTATTTGTATTAAGTAGCAGTAGTGGCGCCATCGATACCGAGCCAGATATTATCACATTTAGCGCTCCGGGAATTTCAGGAAAATTTCTTCTTGACAGAAATGGAATACCACATTTAATTGAAAATAAACCATATAACATATCATTAATGAAGAATGAAATAGGAAGAATTATTGGATTCAAACTTGAAGATAACTCAACAGGAATTGTTTACATATTCAATAAGTCAGAAGTTGTTTTAACCCGCAGCACAGCATACAATTCTGGCACCAAACCTAGATATGACATAAATACTGCAAACTGGCATTTATCAAAAATATATACACCGGAAAGGGATACCTTGACGTATGAGTATCAGTATATGCCATACCAAATTATAACTAACATTAGTGATTCGAGGAGCTTTACGCATGGAGGAACTGGCTGTGGAACAGGTAGTGCAATAAGCAGAACAATAACACACTTAAGTTCTAACGGGTTAACAATCAAAAAAATCAGCTCGAACAGAGGGCACAAAGTTCATTTTGTATATTCTGACTCGGCTAGAAAAGATATTCCAGGAACCTATCCAATCCAGAGAATCCTTTACAGTTTTAATGATCAACCGATAGAAGAGGTAGTATTATCTCAGTCCTATTTTACTAGTAATGATAACCTTGAAGAATGGGAGCCAAATTACGTTCGTTATAGATTGAAAATCGATTCATTATCTTTCTCTTCTGGTGAAACATATGCAATTAAATACAACCAGATGACCAGAATACCAAAAACAACTTCATTATCACAAGATTATTGGGGATATTTCAACGGACACCTAAATTCAACTCTATTACCCAAATTACCGGAATCAAAAACTCCATTTATGACAATTATTGACGCACCTCTACTAAATTCCTACCGCAATAACAGCAGTTTTTTTGCGAATAGAGAACTGAATAAAATATACAGCAATTTTGCCCAAATCAGATCGATAAAAAATCCACTTGGAGGTATTACAAATTACGAATTCGAATCCAACGATGCACTGCTTGGAATAGATTCTCATAATTATCAAAATGACAGCATTGCAATTGTTACAAAGATAAAAGACTACCAGAATTTATATGGAACAAAATCGATAACATTCACCATGCCCGCTTATGGAAATAATGATGTTGTTTTATTCCTAACAGACCTGCCGCAGCTAACAAACGAACGCGGAGATGAAGGCTATGGAACCGGAAGAATTACCGACTTAACAACAAATTCCATAATTTACCAATCCTCTATCCCACAATTTTCCGAAAAACAACTTGAATTAATTCCTGGACACCAATACAGAATAGACGCTACAATTGTGAGCGGTCCGAATGATATTCATGCATCGGCTCAATTAATTATAAAACGCTATAAATTCAATACAGAATATAAGGTCATACCAATAGGAGGGTTACGAATCAAATCAATCTCACAGATTGGCATAGACTCCTCAAGTTATACATCATTCGAATATGATCAACGTCACGTACAACTACTATTCAAACCACAATTTGAAAGCTTATCGATTAGCCATACAGATAAACCAATAAGCGATGCAGGAGAAGAAGCAGAACTCCAATCGTACGGAATTTGTTTTTTTACAAATCTCTCCTCCTCCCCACTAAATGATGCAGCAGCACCATCACATATAGTTTACCCGGTAGTTTACACATCATACGGACTGAATAGGGAATACGGGTATCGGTCTTCAAGATTTTATTTCCATGATGACGAATACAAGCTCGGTGAATTTACCAGAACAAGCTATGATTATGTTAGAGGGTTACCAATTTCTGATACCCTGTTTGAAAACATAAATGGCGATTTAAAAGTAAAATATATTACTAATAATATTTATTTTTCATCAAGAAACAATGGATTACACATTGGAGCCGAATACCCATATATTTCAGATAATAATTCAGAATATATTGACAAAAAAATAGTTGCTCTTAGAATGAGATATCATTCAATTAATCCATACACTTTATGCTGGGACGGAGAGTGGTACACTCACCACACCGACTGGGTCCGCAAAGTTGCTGAAGTTCGTACTGAATTCTTCGACGGCCCCAATGGTGAACGCCTCTCGCGCTCAGATACTACACTGTACCGCTACGACAACGCCGAGCACACCCTGCCCACCGTTGTCCGAACCTCTTCCTCCATCGCTCCGGGGGCTGCTACCTATCAGGTGTCCCTCTTCAATTCCGACTACAAGGCGCTTTGGACTACCCCAACCGCGACGGTATTGCAGCCCCTCCGTGCACTTTATGAAAAAGGCCGGGTAGCAGAACCCGTTGAACAGCACTCCTTTGTTCAACTCCCCAATGGTCAGGCCTATGGTCTCGATGGCTGGCGCTTCGGCTATTCGTCTATCTCTCGCCCCGATACCACCCTTCAGCTCCTCACAACCGCCGATCGCTGGCAGTCGCCACAACAACTGCTGAGCAACCCGCAGAATCTGCTCGCCCCTTCGCTGCCCCGCCTGGAAGCCACTACCGGTTACGAGCGCAAAGTCACTAACGTCGCCTATAGCCGCTGGCTCAAGCCCGAGCATATTCAGCTCACCGACGGTCCCAGCAAGCAGTTTTTGTGGTCTGCCAATGGCACCGATCTGCTTGCCGCCTACGCTGGGCCGCCCGCTACCAACTGGCTCTTTTGGAGCGCCGAATCGGAAGAAATGGCTCCAACCTTCTTCAGCACCTCCTCGTCGTATGCCTTCGTCAACAACGGTTTCAGTGGCAACCGCTCTGTACAGGGACAGTTCAATTCCAACACGCTACCCCAGGCCAGATATGTCGTCGAATGCTGGGCGCGGGGAACAGGCACACTGAACCTGGGAACAACCCAGACGCTCACCAATAGCTGGAAGCTGTACCGCATCGTTACGCCGCTCACTACCCAAATCCAGTTCAGCACCCTGGGAGATGCCCAGATCGACGATCTCCGCATCTATCCCATCGATGGCCAGCTCCAATTCTTTGGCTACAACGAGCGGGGCCTGCTCTCTCTCATCGGGCAGCCCAACGGGGTCTTCAACCGATACACCTACGACGAGGCCGCCCGTCTACAGGCTATTTCCGATCCGTTCGCCAACGTACTGAAGGCCATTTTCTACCACTACAAGCCCTGAGCTCCTCCTCTACTGCCATGCGCGCACTGCTTACGTTGCTGCTCTCCTGCATCTGTCTGGGAGCCTTGGGCCAATCGCCTGTCATTCAGGCATCCGGGCCGCTTGCCCTCGACCGCGGCCAGTCTGTTACCCTCAGTCTCAACCAGACCGGGCAGTCTGTCGCTTGGTACCGAGATGGACAACAGGTAGGGAATCAACCTGCTTACACTGCAAGCAAAGCCGGCAGCTACTACGCCGTGCTGACCATCGCGGGGGTGCCTAAAACCTCCAACACAGTCACGGTCACCGTCAAGCAAACCGTATCGGCGCTTGCATCTCAGCCCCAGAACTACGTTGCACAGGTTACCGCACTCTACCCCAATCTCAGGTCTGCCGCCGACGCCGCTACCGTCCATTTCGACAGCGCTTCTGTTGCCATACAATACATCGACGGCATTGGCCGTAGCGCCCAGACCGTCAATCCGCAGGCTTCTCCCGGGAAAAACGATACACGGCAGATTCAGGTCTACGACCCCTACAGCCGGGTAGAGAAAGAATACCTCGCCTATGTAGCTGGCAATGAAGGCCTGTACAGCACCACCGCCCAAACCGACCAGCAGCAGTTTTATACTTCTGACAATGAAACCACCGCTGGCATCATCCGCGACCCCAACCCCTTCCTCGAGCACATTCTCGAAGGCCTGCCCAAGGCCCGCAGCATCGAAACGGGCGCGCCCGGCACCGTCTGGCAGATTCAGCGAAATGCAGCCGGACAATCCACCGGCTCCGGCCGAACTGCCCAGACCCGCTATCTCGGCAATGCGGCGCAATCCGTACGCCGTTGGCAACTGCCACCCGTAGCACCCGACGCCCACAGCACCGCCTTCTGGCCTGCCGGTAAACTCGCTCTCACGCAGGCCCGCGACGAGCAGGGCAGCCTCGTCCAGTCCTTTACCGACCCTCAGGACCGCATGCTCCTCAAACGCACCCTAGCCAGTGTGCAGGCCGCCGACTCCCTCTGGGCCGAAACCTACTACCTCTACGACGTCTTCGGGCGCCTTGCTCTCGTCATCCAGCCCGAGGGCGTCAAAGCCCTGAAGGCCCTGCCCGAATGGAACGACCCAACCACCACCGTCACCCTCTCCGCCGACCTACTCGACAAGTGGTGTTTCCAGTATAAATACGACGGGCGCGGCCGCGTCATTGAGTCCAAGGTGCCCGGCGGCGGATGGCTTCACACCGTCTACAACCGCGCCGATCTCCCTGTCCTCGTGCAGGATGCAAACCAGCGCTCCCTTACCACCCGCGAGTGGCTCTTCACCAAGTACGACCAGCTCAAGCGGCCCATTCTTACCGGCATCCTCCGCTCCCAGCTCTCCCGCGACAGCCTGCAGAAACTGGTGGACGCCCCAGCTGCCGTTCTCTTCGAAAACCGCGCTGCCACCGCCACAGGCTACACCTGGCAGGCCTTTCCCACCGCCACCGACACCACCCTCCTCACCGTCACCTGGTACGACGACTACGACTTCAACCGCGACGGCACCCCCGACGCCGCTTTCACCCCCCGCCCCGACTTCCCCGACACCCCCTGGCCCAGTGCCCACGGCCTCCAGACCGGGGGCCGCGTCCGCATTCTCCGCTCAAACAAGTGGCTGCGCTCCAGTCAGTTCTACGACGACAAAGGCCGCGTCCTCTTCTCCGCTGCTCAAAACCATATCGGCGGTGCCGACTCCATCTGGACCCGCTACAGTTTCGCCGGATGGGTCCTCAAAACCACCCGCAAGCACACCGCCGTCTTCCCTGACACCGCCTACACCCTCCTCCTCACCGACTCCCTCCGCTACGACCACGCCGGCCGCCTCACCGAGCAGTGGCACCGCATCAACCAGAAGCCGGCCCAGCAACTCAGCGCCCTCACCTACAACGAATTGGGGCAGGTCATCCAGAAGAAGCTCCACCGTTACCCCAACGGCACCTATCAGCAGTGGGTCGATTTCCGCTACAACATCCGGGGCTGGCTCACCGGGGTAAACCCGACATCCCTCGCCCGCCAGTCCGGCGAACCTCTCGACCTCTGGCAGTTTGACCTCTATTACGAAAACCACCCCGATTCCACCTTCCGCCAGTACAACGGCAACATCAGCGGACAGCGCTTCCGATACCTCGCCAACACCATTTATACGGTTCCTTATGGTTACAACTACCGCTACGACCGCATGAACCGCATTGCGGAAGGCCGCTGGACCCAAGCCGGATACACGGGCCTCTTCAACGAGCGCTCCATCTCCTACGACCTCAACGGCAACATCCTTGGTCTTACCCGCACGGGCCCGAACCCCACCACAGGCGATAGCGTGGCGTATTCCTACCAAGGCAACCGCCTCTGGAACACCCATAACAACTACCTCACCGGCAACAGCCCATACTCCGTCTTCGACTACGCCCGCACCACTACGGCTCAGGAGTACTTTTACGACGCCAACGGCAACCTCACCAAGAACCTCAACCGGAATCTGATTCACCAGCGCTACAACCATCTCAACCTGGTGGATAGTCTTCGGTTTTCGACCAATCAGTACGTCGTTTATACCTACGATGCTGCCGGCCGTAAACTACAGGCCAAGAGCTGGAACAACACCCAGTTCGCCACTATCACCTACGCTGGCGGCATCCACTACAACGGCTCCACGCTCGACTTCATCCAGACCGCCGAAGGCCGCCTCGACGCCAATCCCGACGGCTCCTTCACCTACGTCTACACCCTTCAGGACCACCTCGGCAGCACCCGCATCGGCTTTGCAGACGTCGACAATGATGGCGACGCCGACCAGGTGAACCGCTTCGCTTACATGCCCTTCGGCTTCCGCATCGGCAACCACACCGCCGAAACCCCCGGCTACCAAAACCGATACCAGTACAACGGAAAGGAATACCAGCTCATCGGCAGCCTCAACCTCGCCACCCTCGACTACGGCGCCCGCCAGTACGACCCCGCCCTCGGAAGATGGCATGTCGTCGACCCATTGGCTGGTAAATTTTGGGATTTCAGCCCATACAACTATGTTTACAACAATCCTCTACGCGTTAAAGACATTGACGGGAGGGAAGGAAAGGATGTGATTTATTCCCTTCAGAGAAACAAAGAAGGTAAAGTAACAGGTGTAACAGTGTCCGCAACTGTATATATAACAGGCCCAAACGCCTCTGCCGAAACAGCTGCGGCGCTGAATAAGCGAGCCGCAGCTTTCTTTAGGCCTGGGGAATCAAAAGACGGTGTTAAAGTTTCTTTCGCTATAAGATACGAATACCGTGAAAATATGGACAGAACAGAGCTCAGGGCTGGAGAAAATCTACTTGTTTTTAATGAAAAAACTTCTCAAGGTCGTGATAGATCTCATGTAGAATCACGCGGCAGAACTAAAGAAGAAAAACTACTATTAACAAGTAATTATGGCGAGATATATTCAGAAGACTCTCAAAATTATGGCACGATTATTCACGAAACAGGTCATTTAATTGGTCTAAAAGATCGATATTATGAAGGAGATTTTAGTGCCCCAATGGATGGTTTTGAGAATGACTTCATGGGTGCCCGAGGTGGTAATTTTAGTCAATTTCACTATGATTCATATGGGGAATATACCAAAGACCTCAACAGAAGGCACCCGAAAGCAAGCGTAATTGAAGGCTATCGCATAGTTGACGAAAACCGCGAAATAGACCCTAACAATTTACACAAATGAAAGCTCTTTCTGCCTCAATGTTATTTATAACATTTTTTCTCATCAGTTCTTGCAATAATAATGGAGTCAAGAGAGAAAAAGGTTACCTTATTTTTCAAGGAAATTACAGCGATTGCCTATCAGGCATTTATTTTCTCCCAGTAAAAATAGGAATCGAAGAATTATCAGGACCAAATAAAAAACCTGCAATTAAATTTATGATAGCAGATAGCTCATTCGCAAAATGGATACAAAAAAACTCAAATACTTATATAAATTACTCTACTTTATTAAATAATAATTGCCCATGCCCAAATCAAAATTTG
This sequence comes from Pontibacter sp. T17, assembly GCF_057219875.1. Classification (NCBI taxonomy): domain Bacteria; kingdom Pseudomonadati; phylum Bacteroidota; class Cytophagia; order Cytophagales; family Hymenobacteraceae; genus Pontibacter; species Pontibacter sp. T17. The sequence continues at coordinate 1,511,247 of NZ_JBXVVW010000001.1, read as the reverse complement.
ATATGGACAATACCTGTTGAGCTAGAATTCAAGATACTACAAAATCGCCAAAGAGACCAAGAGATCCATTATATGTATATGAAAGATCGCGATATCGAAATTGAATTTTATTTCTACAATGAAGAAGTAGAAATAAAAAACTACAGACTTGTTAAATAATATAAAACTTTATTATTTAAGTACTCGATTAAACTAGGCTTAGTTTCAGGTACACCGCTTCGCCTACATGCCGTTCGGCTACCGTATCAGCAACCACTCCGCCGAAACGCCTGGCTACGAAAACCGCTACCAGTACAACGGCAAGGAATACCAGCTCATCGGTGCCTTCAACCTCTACTCCCTCGACTACGGCGCCCGCCAGTACGACCCCGCCCTCGGAAGATGGCATGTGGTGGATCCGCTGGCGGATAAGATGCGCCGCCACAGTCCATACAATTATGCCTTCGATAATCCGCTTCTTTTCATTGACCAAGATGGAATGGCGTCGGATACATCTCCAAAAGCCAGAGCCCAACATGCATATCTTAATGCTCCCCTCATAGGTTTTCTGGAAGAGGCAAAAAGCACATTCACTAGTATTGGAAGAGCTACGGTAAAAACAGGTAGTGGGATAGCAAGCCGTGGTTCCGTATTCCTCTCTTTACTATTTTTGTCAGGCGACACTCATCGCCCAGAAGTGCGCGTTATGAAACGCTCTCAGAGGGCAAAGGCATCCAGCAGCGCGGATTCGGAAAAGGGACCACCTAATACTGAAGAGAAAGCACAGGAGGCTCTCGATGAAATACTTGAGGATAGCGAAGTAGAAAAGATAGATAAATCAGAGGTTCGTAGCCGAGAGGGTGGCGAAGACCAAGCAAACAATGACAATGACAGAATTCGAACAGGTCCTACAAATCCTGCTGATAAAAACCCCAAATTTCTAATCGCACCAGGCCCAAATGGCAGTACAGTTATTCGAAGAAATGAATCAACAGACAAGGCACAGCGTCCTGTAGTTGAGATTCAGAGTCCAAACCACAAAAAGATTAAAATCCGATACAACCAATGATTATTCATGGCCTCAATCCAAGCTTTTCGCCATTGTCATCCGAGGATGCGGTGTTTGTTAAAAAAATACAAAATTTATTTTTTAATTCAGGCTATTTGTTAAATTTAGAGGAGTGCAAAAAAAGAAACTGGATATGCGTACCTCAAAATAACTTCTGGGGGTATATAACCAGTGACATAATGAATAAATACGAATTATTATTCAAAAAGCATATAACTGAAAAACTGTTTGTCGTATTTAATGAATCTGAATTCGATTTAGACACAATTACTTATGACGTAAACTCTATTAGAATGAGTTTCAGTGTTAACACTATTGATTTAATAAAAGTATCAGATGAGTGCGACTCATTTAATTATATGGTGTTTGATGAAAATATAAATTTTGTCATTATCTTCACCGTAGAAGACTATAATGTATACTCGGGAAACATAGAAGATATCAGTATTCTTTTCGAAGGAAATATCAAAGAGACGATAAAAGAATTCAGCAGGGAAATAGAAGAAGGCAAATATGAGAAATTTGTGAAAGGAATTTACATAAAACTTGAAGAGCACAACAAGAAAATTCAATTTTAGGAACCAAAGTCAAGTTTAAACAGCCTCAAAAGCTCCTTCAGGACCACCTCGGCAGCACCCGCATCGGCTTTGCCGACGTGGACAACGATGGCGACGCCGATATCGTGCACCGCTTCGTGTACCTGCCTTTCGGCTACCGCACGCCCACCCACACCTACGAAACCGCTGGCTATCAGAACCGCTACCAGTACAACGGCAAAGAGCTTCAGCTCATCGGCAGCCTCAACCTCGGCATGCTCGACTACGGCGCCCGCCAGTACGACCCCGCCCTCGGCCGCTGGCATGTCGTTGATCCCCTGGCGGATAAGTTTTGGGATTTCAGCCCATATAACTATGTTTACAACAATCCATTATCCTACATTGACCCAGATGGCCGTGGCCCTGGCCCTGCCGTAGCTATTGCAAGAGCCGCATACAAAGCTTACAAGATATGGCAGCGTGTAGGCCGTCCCTTAACCAAAGCCGATTTAAGTGCGGCGGGTATTGAAATACTGGAGGCATTCCTTTTTGACATCAATACTATATTTGAAAGTGGGGCAAGTTTATCGCAAATAATGTCTGCAATAGCGGACATCACTATTGGAACAGAGCTCAATGAGAAAGGCATTTTGAGAGCCTCGATAGGTAATCATGCGCTTGAACCAGAAGAAGCCGAAAGGCTACGAGAGAAAGTAGCCAGAGGGGAGCCTCTAACCAATGAAGAGAAATTAAAACTAAAAAAACAAGAAAAAGAAGATGGCGAAAGACGATCAAGGCAAAATCGCGAAGACAAAACACCACCTCAAAAAAGCAAAGATGAAAAAAAGAAAGACAAAGAAGAAAAACAACGCAGAAAAGAAGAAGAAGAACGGCGAAGAGAGGAAGTGGACAAAGAATGGCGTGACCGTCAGGGAGACGGAAAAGAAGGCAATGACTAAGCAGCCACTACTATGAAGCGAAGCGAATTCGAATTCTATTACAACCTTGCTATTAACTCGCCCAACGAGTTCTTCGAGCTATTGGACGCTAAGAAGATAACATCTAAAAGACTGCTCTCCTATTTAGCAAATAGAATTGTTGAAATCCATAAAGAAATGGGGAGCTCGGCTTCCACTAGCTATATCATGCTTGAATGCATAGATCAAGATATTTCTATTGATTTTAACAAAATAAAGGAATACTATAAAATAATTAAAAATGAGAACTTATCATCAATACATATTCCAATAATAGATTATACGTTCTATATGTATGGAATGTACTATTGGCTTGATATTATAGACATAATGAATGAAATTTTAAAAAAAGAACATACACCAGCATTTACCATAAAGCTTTGCGCATACTGCTATAGAATAACATTAGATGATAAGTACATTAAAAAAATAAACAAAATTCTTGAATTACTAAATCAAAAAGAAAAGGATAACGAGGCTCTATTCAGAAGGGGACTGATAGAGCAGATTATGTATGGTGAGAATTTCAGTAAAATTTTTAACGACAAAAAACTATACAGGATCCTTAAGTCACACAAGATGGACAGATACCGGGGGCACCCTTCGCTGCTTTCCAAATATATGGATGAATAGCGTTTCCACAGCCTCGACGCCAACCCCGACGGCTCCTTCACCTACGTCTACACCCTTCAGGACCACCTCGGCAGCACCCGCATCGGCTTTGCAGACGTCGACAACGATGGCGACGCCGATATCGTGCACCGCTTCGTTTACATGCCCCTCGGCTATCGGGCCGTCAGCGGTACATTTGAACTCCCCGGCTACCAAAACCGCTACCAGTACAACGGCAAAGAGCTTCAGCTCATCGGCGCCTTCAACCTCGCCACGGCACCCCGCCCTACCAGCACACCTCCCGCCGCATCTCAAAAAATCTCTCAAAATCCTGCCTCAAAAACGCCCGAGAAACCTAGCTTAGACCCACAATCTGGGCCCGTTGAGGCACTTTGGCGACTCCAAAAATTGTACCTCTCCCTCTACTGAAAACCGCCCAGCCCCACCGCTGCGGTAACGCACTTATTCCACTAGCAGCGGAGTACGCTCTCAACTGGAAATAGCCGCTCCAAAATAGCGGTTTAAGGGCGATCAACACCTGGAGGCAATGAATCCCGCCTCTTGGCCCATACCGTACGGATTCGCTTCAGCAACCTGAAAAGAAGACCGTAGATTAGTTTTAAAAACTGTCGCCAATACATAATGCCAGTGCTGATTCAGTAAAGGGAGGACGCAGTATCAAAACCACCCCCTCCCATAAAAACATTGAAAATCATTGCCACCCGCCGCCCAAAACCCGGTACATTGTGACCCTGGCTTTTAGTTGCGCGGTCTTGGCCAACACCAATTCCAGATTGGCCTCCAAAGCAGCCCGCTGGGCTACCAACACCTCCAGGTAGGTTGCCCGGCCGGTCTGGAACAGCTCTGTCGAAATCTGTACGGCATCCAATGCAGCATCCGCCTGCCGTGTTTTGGCCTCGGCGATTGCCTGCAGATTCTCAAGCCGCTTCAGCTCGACATATACCTCTCTGTATGCGATAACAATCTGATTGTGATAGCCATATACCGCCTCTAACTGCTGTGCATTGGCGGTTTGCAAGGCAGCTTTGAGCGCGCGCCGGTTCAGCAGTGGCGCCGTAAGCCCACCTAGCAGGTTCAAGGCGACCGACTCAGGTGTGCGCGAAAGCAGGTCAGGACGAAATGCCTGCAAACCAACACCACCAGCGAGCCGAAGCGAGGGCAACAGCTGAGAGGCGGCAGCGTACTGTTCAGCCTTTGCTGCCTGCACTTCCAACTCGGCCCGGCGCAGATCCGGTCGGTTATGCAGCAAGAGCAATGGCCGCCCAGCCCACAATTCCTGTAGCGACGCAGGCGTAAAACCTGCCTCCGATCTGCTCACCACACCTGGGAAGCGCCCTAGCAGTTGGTTCAGCTGCGCTTCCACCTCCACTGTCTGCTGGGCGTTTTCCCGCAGCAAGGCCTCCACTTCAAACACCTGCGCCTCCAGCTGCTTCACTCCCAGCTCGGTTTCATTGCCAGCTTCCTTCTGTATACGCACCAGTTCCAACGCCTGGCGTTGCAGGCGCAGGCTGCTGTCAGCTATGGCACGCACAGCATCCAGCCCCAGCAGATCGTAATAGGCAAGTGCCGTCTGGGCCACTACGTCGGTTGCCAACAGGTTCCGCCCTTCCACACTGGCCAGATAACGGGCTACCGCCCCACGCTTCCGGTTCTTGAGTTTGCCCCACAGGTCAACCTCCCATGAAGACTGGAAACCCAGGAAGTAATCGGGCAGCAGAATCGGCACAGTCTGGCCCGGAAGTATGTCGGTAGTGATGTTGCCTGCCCCATCCATCGTGTAAAGACCAAAGCGCCGGAGGCCTGCGCTGGCTCCCACCTCTGCTGTTGGAGCCAAGGGTGCGCGGGCAGCCAATACCTCCGCCCTGCGCTGCATCACCTGCTGGTCGTTTGCCAACAGCTCCAGGTTCTGCTCCAGCGCGGTGTCAATCAACGACACCAGTATACTGTCTTTGAAGAAAGACCGCCAGCTGGGCAGAATGGTATCCGGTGCGGCTGGCAGACTGTCAACCGGATAAGCAGTCGGAAGTGACAGCCGCGTACTGGGAGTCTGCTGGGGCCGAATACCGCAACCCGTCAACAGCAGTACCAGGGCAAACAACCAGCATCCGAAGTTCTGGCAGTGGTTCATTGTGCACCTCCTTCTGTTTGCGAAGAGGTCAAAGACCCCGAACGCCGTTTCTCCAGACGCACAAAGACCACGTACAGCCCAGGCACCACCAGCACACCGAACAGTGTACCAAACAGCATGCCCCCGGCTGCCGCTGCCCCAATTGTTCTGTTACCTATGGCGCCTGCCCCTGTTGCTATCACCAAGGGAATCAGCCCGGCGATGAATGCGAATGAAGTCATCAGAATGGGGCGCAGACGTATCCGGGCACCCGCTATTGCCGCATCCACAATCGGCAGGCCATCTCGCTGCTGCTGCACGGCAAACTCTACTATCAGAATGGCATTCTTGCCCAGCAGGCCTATCAGCATGACCATCGCTATCTGTGCGTAGAGGTTATTCTCAAGGCCCATGGCCCACAGCAGAAAGAAGGCACCGAAAATCCCGGTCGGCAGTGAGAGAATCACCGGCATCGGCAGCAGAAAGCTGTTGTATTGTGCCGCCAGCAGCAGATACACAAACAGCAGACAGATGAGAAATATGTACAGCGCCTGATTGCCCGACTGTACTTCGTCTCGCGATATGCCCGCCCAGTCTATGCTATAACCTCTGGGCAGTGTCGACTGCGCTACTTCCTGAATGGCCCGTAAGGCACTGCCACTGCTGTAGCCCTCGGCAGGCTCGCCATTGAGCTCGGCCGACGGATACATGTTGTAGCGCGTCAACTGGTCTACGCCATACACCTTCTCCAGTCGTACAAAGCTCGACAGTGGCACCATCTCGCCTCGCTCGCTTTTCACATACAGCGACAGTATGTCTTCCGGGCGCGAACGGTATTCCGGCAGAGCCTGAACCATCACTTTGTACATCTGCCCATAGCGGATGAAGTTGGTAGCGTACTCGCTGCCCAACAGCGTTTGCAGTGTGCCCATGGCCGCCGCAATTGTCACTCCCTTTTGGGCTGCTTTGTCCTTGTCTATGTGCAGCAGATACTGCGGAAAGCTGGCATCGAAAATCGTGAAGGCTGACGCAATCTCCGGTCGCTGTTTCAGATCCACGATAAACTGCTGAACCACCTGCTCCATCTGCTTCAGATCACCTGTGCCCGTTTTGTCCAGCAGGCGCAGCTCAAAACCACTTGCGTTGCCATATCCTGGCACTGGCGGTGGCGGGAAAAACTCCAGACGGGCATCGCGGATATGGCGCGTGGCCTCTTCCAGCGCTTCCATCACTTCGACTGAGGAACGGCCACGGGCCTCCCAGTCTACCAGATTCACCAGGCAGGTACCATACGTTGCGCCAGTACCATCCGAGAGTATGTTGGTGCCTGCCAGCGTCGCAATCGATGCGATTTCAGGCACCGACTGTCCAATTCGCTGCACCTCATTCACTACAGCTTTTGTCCGCTCAAGTGTGGCGCCCGCAGGTGTCGTGATACTCACATAGAATGTCCCCTGGTCTTCATTCGGAATGAATCCGGAAGGCTGCAGCCGCGACAGGATCCCGGTAAATACCAGAAAGGCAGCCAACACCCCGAACGTAACCATCCGCCGTGTGATAAAATGGCGCAGAAGCCCCTGATACCGGTGCGCCGAGCGGTCGTACCACCGATTGAATTTCCCAAAAAACCCACTGTGATGGTGGCCGTGAGCCATAGGACGCAGAAAGAGTGCACACAGGGCAGGCGTCAGCGTCAGAGCCCCAACCCCTGACAGCACTATGGCGGAAGCCATGGTTGCCGAAAACTGCTTGTAGAAGATGCCCGAAGGCCCCGACAGGAAAGTCGTCGGCAGAAACACCGCCGCCATTACCAGAGTGATGGCCACAATAGCACCGCTGATTTCTTCCAGTGCTGCTTCCGTGGCTTTCCGCACGTCTGTCTCGCCTTCTTCCAGTTTCGCATGCACCGCTTCCACCACCACAATGGCGTCATCTATCACAATACCGATTGCCAGTACCAAGGCAAACAGCGTGATCAGGTTGAGCGAGAAGCCCAGCATGTGCATGAACAGAAATGCCCCAACCAATGATACAGGCACCGTAAGCGCCGGAATCAGCGTCGACCGCCAGTCCTGCAGAAACACAAACACCACCAGCGATACCAGAATGAATGCCTCTATCAGTGTCTTCACCACTTCATGTATCGACGCATCCAGAAAACGGGAGACATCGTAACTGAACTCATAGGACATACCCGGAAGAAATACCTCGGCCTGCAACTCGGCCATGCGCTGCTTGATGGCCGCAATGACCTCACTGGCATTCGACCCCGGCAGCTGCTTGATCATGATGGCCGCGGCAGGCTTGCCATTCAGCTTGGACTCCACATCAAAATACGTGGTGCCAAACTCAACCTCGGCAATGTCGCGCAGACGAATGATCCGCCCCCCAACCTCCGAACGCACCGGTATGTCACCATACTCCTCCGGGGTCTGATAGCGGCCAGTGTAGCGAATAACATATTGTAACGACTGGGCCTTTCGGTCCGAGCTCTCGCCGACCTTCCCCGGGGCAGCCTCTACATTGAATGCCTGCAGCACCTCCGCCACCTCGGCCGTCGAGATCCCGTAGGCCAGCATCCGGTCGGGCTTCAGCCACACCCGCATCGCATACTCCCGCGCACCCAGTATATCTGCATACCCAACTCCTTTAATCCGTTTCAGCTCGGCCAGCACCTGGATGTCGGCAAAGTTGTACAGGAACTTCTCCTCCAGTGTGGTGTCGCTGCTGTACAGGTTCAGGTACATCAGCATGGCGTTTTCTTCCTTCGCAATCTTCACCCCGTTACGGATCACCTCCGCCGGAAGCTCGCCCATCACCGCCGCCACCCGGTTCTGTACATTCACCGAGGCGATGTCGGGGTCTGTCCCCACCTCAAAAATCACCTGAATCACCCCCACACCGTCATTCCCGGCATCGGAAGACATATACTTCATTCCAGGCACTCCATTGATGGCACGCTCCAGCGGAACAAGCGCGGCTTTCGTCACCGTCTCCGCATTCGCACCCGTGTACTCCACCGTCACATTCACCTCTGGCGGAGCAATACTCGGGAACTGGGTCATTGGCAGATTGCCAAGCGACAGCAGCCCCAGGAACACTATGATCATAGAGATCACAGCCGAAAGCACTGGCTTTCTGATAAATATGGACTTCATCGCGGTGCAGCTTAGGGCTTACGGTTGGCAACTATCCCCGTCGAACGCGCTTCCGGCACGATAACCATACCGCCCCGCAGCCGTTGCACACCCTCCAGCACTATTCGCTCTCCAGGCTGGAAACCTTCTGACACCAGATACGCGCCATTGATGCGCGTCAACGGTTGGAATGACCTCAGCTGAACCCTGTTGGCCGTATCTACTGTGTAGACACACACTTTATCCTGCACCTCGAACGTAGCTCGCTGGTCTATCACGAAAGCATTGCGAATACGGTGCGTCAACACCACCTTACCCGCCGAACCATGCTTCAGCAAACGCTGCGGATTGGCAAAACGGGCCCGAAACGCAAGGTTCCCCGATGCTGCATCCACCTCCGAATCGTTGGTCTCAATCGTTCCCTTCAGCGGATAATCGCTCCCATCGGCCAGCTTGAGGGCCACTTCCAATCCGCGGCGTGCAACCAGCTCCCTGCCCAGCTGCAGGTAGTCCACTTCCGAGACATGGAAATACACAAACACCTCGCTGTTATCGGAAAGCGAGGTAAGGATCTCGTCCTCCTGTACCAAACTACCCGCCTTGTAGGGCAATCGGTTGATTTCGCCTGCAAACGACGCCCGCACCGCCGAATAGGACAGCAGCAGTTGGGCTTCTGAAATGGCAGCCCGGGCCGCCTCTACCTGCGCCTGTGCAGCATCGCGTTGTGCCTGCACTTTTTCCAGTGCACTCCTCGACACTATCTTCTTGGCCAGCAATGCCTCAGTGTTCTGCAGCTCCACTTCTGTGGCGCGCAAGGCCGCCTGCGCTTCGCTCAGTGCCGCACGCGCTTTGGCAAGGGCTTCCTCCTGTAGTCGGCTGTCAAACGTGAACAGCAGCTGCCCAGCCGACACAGTCTGGCCTTCATCAACGTGCACCTTCGCCAGATAACCGCGCTGCCGTGCGCGCACATCCACTTTCCGCACCGAATGAATGTCGGCTACGTATTCTGTCTGATAGGTAGTATCCAACGCCTGCACCAGACCTACTGGATAGGCCAGCGGCTGCTCGGTATTTTCCCGATGCGCAGTGCAGCCCGCAAAAAAGAACGATAGAAGGCTAAAAGCCCCCCAAAAAAGGGTTTTCATGTTTTTGGAAGAATAACAGTGACAGCCGCCCTACACACTTGTGTGGGCAGGCCAATGCCTGGAGGCAAACCGTCCGTCAGTCTTCCTTGGGGGGCGGAGTTGCAATCTCCAGTGCGGGGCCGGCCACTGTTGACACGAAAATGGACAACCCATAATCCAGTCGGCAGGCCATAGCTACAGCCTGCAAGCGACAGATGCCTGGAAGTAGTATTTCAGGCAGACTGTTGGAGGCAAAACTTGCGCTCTCGTCAGCATCTTCGTCTTCGGGCATGTCGTCTACATACCCTAGAAGCACCTCCGAAACAAACTCGGAAAGCCCGTTAATGGCATCAGCTGGGCCATTGGAAGCATACGGCATGCCCGCCTCGTTACCCTGTGTAAACAGGATGTTGAGGTACAGGACCATAAACAGGTATACACCGAGTTTCTGCATCAGGCCGTTTGCTGTGTCAAAAATACCATACTGCCCAGAAACTGCATCAGTTCCACCCGAAACAATAAAATCACATCGTCCGAAACCAGACCCGCCTGCAACCCGACTTACCCGCGCGACAATCACCTCAACCTGGTGGATAGCCTTCTGCATTCCGCCGGCGTTTACGCCCTTTGAGCTTACGGTGCTGCTGGCCAAAAGCTGAGACAACACCTGGCTTGCCACCCTCAACTTCGCTGCCGGCGTCCACTACAACGGTTCCACCTGGGCTTCCTGCAATGCGTCCACGGCCATGCTGGCGCGACTTACGCCCAATCCAGCCCACCACACTCAACCTTTTTGTGAAGGCCACCCCTACTCCGCATAGCGGTACTCCAGCCCCAGCTGCTGGCCAATCACCGTCAGCAGGTCGGCTGGGCGGTACGGCTTGCCCACAAACCCGTCGAAGCCCTGCTCCAGCACATGCTCCCGGTCTTTGTCCAGCACACTGGCCGTCACCGCCAGCACCTTGGGCACATGGGCCAGTGGCAGTTCCCGCATCTTCAGAAACGCCTCCACGCCCGACATCCCGCCCATGCGGATGTCCATCAGCACCACTTCGGGTGCAAAGCCCATCACTTCCGCCAGAAACTCCTCGCCACTGCTTACAGTTGCCACCTCAAAGCCAACGGTCTGCAACACGTTGGCGGCCACGCGACGGTTCAGCTCCACATCGTCCACAATCATCACCCGAACAGGGCTCGAGCGGTTGTAGCCCATCACCTTTCGGTCACGGGTGGCCTTGCGCTCGGGCTTGGCGGGCACTTCCAGCACTTCCAGTTCCAGATAGAATGAGAATCGGCTGCCCACACCAATGGCGCTCTGCAACTCTAGCTTGGTGCCCATCAGCTGTAGAAAGCTATTGACGATGGCCAGCCCCAGCCCGCTGCCGCTTTCCACGCGGCCATCGGCCTGCTGTATCTGCTGAAAGGGCTGCAGAATGCGGTCGAACTGGTCGGCCGGAATGCCGGGCCCAGTGTCCGATACCCTGAACCGCAGGCCCAGTCCCTCCCGCTCAATTGTGAGACGCACTTCGCCCTGCTGCGTAAACTTCACGGCATTGCCCATCAGGTTGATGAGTACCTGCTTCAGCTTGCGGCTGTCGGCCTTCACCCGCTTGGGAACGTCAGCTCCCAGCGTCACTTCCAGCCCGAGCAGCTTCTGGCCACAGCGCAGCCTGAACGCCTGCCGCATTTCCTCGCACAATGCCTCCAGGTCCAGGGGTTGCAGTTCCAGCTGCACGGCCCCGGCTTCGATGCGCGCCAGGTCCAGCACGTCGTTGATAAGGTCCAGCAGGTGCTCGCCACTCTGGGCTATCACCCGCAGTTTGTCCTTGTGCTCGTCGGCCAGGTCACTGTAATCCAGCAGCAGTTGTGCGTAGCCGATGACACCAATGAGCGGAGTGCGCAACTCATGGCTCATGTTGGCCAGAAACTCGCTCTTGGCTTTCGACGCCGATTCCGCACGGCCCTGTGCTTCCAGTGCCTCCTGACGAGAGGCCTGCAATTCCGTGTTCACCGTTTCCAGCATCTCGGCATTCTGTCGCAGTTCTTCCTGCTGGGCCATCAGTTCGGCGTTCACTTCCGAAAGTTGCTTCTGTGCCTTGAACCGATCGGTAATGTCGATGGACAGACACAGAGATCCCTGCAACTGCCCCTCGCCGTCGCGGATCGGCGAAAACGCATGCTCAAACACCCGGTCGTTGAAGTGGCCCACAGCCTGAAACCGCTCACCGGCAACGGCCCGCTTAAGGTTCAGCAGCAGCTCGGCGTTCTGGGCAAACACCTCGAATATGTTGCGCCCCGACGACTCGCGGCTGCTGTCGGCGCCCAGCAGCGGCAGCGCCTTGCCCTCCATAAAGGTCAGTCTGCCTCCCAGGTCCATGCCCATCAGCGCCATGGGGGCATTGTCCAGCACGGTGCGCAAGCGCGCCTGGTTGTCTTCCAACACCCGGTTCATCTGCTCCAGCTGCTCTTTCTGGTCGCGCAGTTCCAGTTGGGCTTTTTCCAGGTCACTGATATCAATGGAAACACCTACTACTCCTCGTTGCCGCCCATCGGCACCCAACATGGGGTATAGCACACTCTGGTAATGGACCTCACCAATCACCCGCCGGTTGGTTACGCGCTCTCCGGTCATTGCCCGCCGCATGGCTGCTATTGCCTTGGTATCGGCTGCGTTCAGCTCAAAGTAGTTCTGCCCCAACAGCTGGTCGGGCTTCATTGTCAGGTGCTTGCTGATGGTACCTTCGATCATCATTATCTGTCCTTCCATGTCCAGCGAAAACAGCGTCATGGGCGCGCTGCCCAACATCAGACGCAGGTTGTCGCGGTTGGTCCGCAGCTCTTCGTTGATTTTCTCCAGCTGCTCACTGTTGCTGCGCAGCTCCTCCTCGGTGGTCACCAGTTGCTCGTTGTAGGCCTGCAATTCTTCCTGCTGCGACAGCAACAGGGCATTTGCCGCTTGTATGTCTTTGATCAGCAGATGAATGCGCCGCACTGTTGGCCGGAACAGCAGCAGCGCCTGCAACAACGCCACCACAATCACCAGAAACCGAAGCAGCATACCCCGCAACTCAATAAACTTGATTTCCTGTAACGAGAGCGCGGCGTAGCGGAAAGTCGCCTCATTCATGTGGGCCAGAAAATCGTCGCTCAGCTGCGACAACTCCTGGCGCTGCGCTGCCTGAAATGCGCCGGGAGTATAGGGGCGCTGCGACAGTGAAAGCAGCTCCCAGGCTTTGGCGGTCAGCTGCTGCCGCAGGGGAGTGATTCGTTGGTAAAGGATCCGCAGGGTATCATCGCCACTGGCCGAAGAATTACGGTCATTCAGCATGCGCAGCAGCTCACCCTCTTCCGAGGCCCACTGGTCCAGCAGCAGTTTCAGCTCGGCTCGGCTCTCTGCCACCGCATTGGTGTCGTTCTCTTCCCACTCCTCTGCCAACCGATAAATCAGCCCCACCACCCGCTGGCTGCGCATCCGTTGCATGCCTGCGTGGTTTACAGCCCAGGCGTCGTTCTCTATTTTCTCCAACCCCCACCCCAGCAGGTACATCCCTGCAATTGAAATCGCCACAATGGCACCCATTGCAGCGAGATAGATAGCAGTTAGACGGCGTGTAGGATGTGCCAAGACCTCTTGGATATATCGTTTCACGGAAAAGGGGTCTTTGTTACGATAGGGGTGCAGAGCCAATTTAGGCAAATGACTCAAGCCACGGCCTTTTCATCCTTGAAATGGTCAGATACCAGGGTGAAAACGAGCTATGCACGTCCAGCTTCCAGCCCACCCGCCAGCAGCACGGCCGGGGGCACCAGATCGGAGAAAAGGAACGCCAGGTGTGGCCAGCCCTCAGGCCACTGCACCTGCCCATCCATCAGCAGCAGCACCGTCTCGGCGATATTCAGGTCCAGCAGCAGCATGCCGGCCAGCAACACAAACAGGCGCTTCACGGGCAGTGTGCCCTGTTGTCGTGTGCGAAACCCCAGCCACAGCAGCCACCCCAGAAGGGTCACGTACACCAGCGCCGTCACCAGCTTCCATTCGTGTACATACACTGCACCTTCGGACACAGGCTGGGCGGGCATGCCCAGGGCTATCAGACGCATCAGCAGATGAAGGCCCAGCGGCATGGTAAAGGCCAGCCACCAGAGCAGAGGATTCCGGGTCATGGCAGTAGCAGGGAAGAGGATTCGTCTTCCCCACAAACTACAACGAAACGTGATTCGATGACTGGCCGCCTTACGGCAACTTCGCATTGAAGACGGAAGGCTTCACTTCTACACGTCATTTCGAGCGCAGCGAGAAATCTACCTATAGGCGGCTTGCCGCCTTCCCCGCCAGTAGAGCTGGGATGCCACTGGCATCCCAAAAGTAGTCCCGATAAATCGGGAGACGTGGATGTATGGCGAACCGCCCCCCTCAGTGGCACACCGGTGTGCCTGCCAGCGCCTCGGCGTGGGTGGGCACCAGGTGCGGGCTCAGGTAGGGCACGTTTAGGTCCAGCCCGCGCACTACCAGCATCAGGCCCACCACTATCCCGGCCCCCACGGCCAGCCTGCGCCCCCAGAAGGGCGAGAGCCATTGTCGTGCGCGTTTGTGCACCGCCGTCAGCGCGGCCAGCAGGGGCAGCGTGCCCAGGCCAAACAGCGCCATGAAGAGCGCCGCCATAGGAGCAGTACCCGCCGCCGACGCACCCGCCAGCGCCACGTACACCATGCCACAAGGCAACAGGCCATTCAGCGCGCCCATACCCAGTGTGCGCAACATGCCAGGCTCGCGGCCCATGAGCCGGGCCACCGCATGCCGCAGCGCCTCTTGAAACCGTACCATCCAGCCGGGCGTGAAGCGGCTGCCCACCGGGGCGTATTGCAGCACAATGAGCACCAGCATGGCAACACCTGCCGCAATACTGAGCCCCTGATGCAGCCCCATCTGCGCCAGATTCCGCCCCAGCGTACCAAAGAGTACCCCCAGCACCGTGTACGTGCCAATGCGCCCTACGTGATAGACGATGCCCGAACGGATACTCTGGCCGCCCAGCAGCGCCACCAGCGGGCCACACATGGCCCCGCAGTGCAGACTGGCCGCCAGTCCCAGCGTCAGCGCCGAGAGCACATAGGCCAGGTCGGGGCTAACGAAATCCCACATTGGCAACTCCTTTCTTCTGTCCAGCAGCGGCAGGCGCAGGCGGCAAATACAGTTCCTGTTCTACGCGATAGGGGGTGCCAGCGGCATCCCAGGTGACGGTGAGGCGCCAGGCGCCATCGCGTAACAGCCCCCACGGAATCAGTTGCGTGCCCTCGGCCGAAACCGACAGCGGCAGTTCGAAGCTGGCAGCCGGGTCGCCGGGTCGCACCCATTTGATCTGGCCGCGCACAGGTGGCCGAAGCGCCGCAGGCGCGATACGCAGCGAAACTCCTCCAATCGCCTTTGTATCTACCTGCAGCGCTTCGTCCAGGGCTGCCGCATTGCGCAGGGCAACCAGTGTGCGCTCGTGGTCCAGACCGTCTTCATAGGCGCGGCTGCTAACCAGCTCGTCGCCGCGTACGGTGTCAGAGGTAATGGCCCGCCACAGAAAGCTGAGGATGAAAAGCATGAATGCTCCCAGGCTCAGCGCCAGACCCGTGCCCCAGTTCAGTTTTGTACTCATTGTTGGGGTGCCATAAAGTTGAGGGTTTCCGAAGCCAGGCGTTCTTCTTCGCCGTTGGGCAGGGTACGCCAGATTTCCAGTCGGGCGTCGGTGTGGGGCTGTTTCAGGGCGGCTGGTGTGGCCGACACGATCAGCATGCAGTCTTTCACGCCACCCTCGTTGGTGCCCGGCACCTCCAGCGTCCCGTCAGGGTTGCCGGGGTTCAGGGTCAGGCGGCTGTCCAGCCCCACGATTTTCACGCGGAGCCTCTGGGCGTCAAACGTTTTGTTCACCAGTTGCAGCTGATACAGGTTCTGCACGCTGCCGTCGTCCAGCTTCTGGAAGGTGGTGCCTTTCATGCGCAACAGCGTGGTTTCCACGTCGGTGCGGGTGGCCAGCAGCGTCACAATGCCCGCCAGCAGCACTGTCAGCACGGCGGTATAGCCCATCATGCGGCCTGTGAAGCGGAACTTCCGCTTGTCCTGTATCTCGGCAGCGCTGGCATACCGGATGAGACCCTCGGGCTTGCCGATTTTCTTCATCACGGGGTTGCAGGCGTCTATGCAGGCCGTGCAGTTGATGCACTCCAGCTGGGTGCCGTTGCGGATGTCGATGCCGGTGGGGCACACCTGCACGCAGAGGTGGCAGTCGATACAGTCGCCGTGGGTGCGCTCTTCGCCCTTGCGGATTTTGCCACGGGGCTCGCCGCGCTCGGTGTCGTAGGAAATGACCACGCTCTCGCGGTCCAGCAATACTCCCTGCAAACGGCCGTAGGGGCAGGCAGCTATGCACACCTGCTCGCGCAGGCGGGCAAACACCAGGTAGAACACCGCACTGAAAGCCAGCATGAAAAACAGGCCCGTGAGATGCTGGGCGGGCGGGTCGGTTATCAGCTTGATGACGGCCTCCGAGCCGATGATGTAAGCCAGGAAAACGTTGCCGATGAGAAACGAGATGGCGTAGAAGATGCCGTGTTTCAGCACCGTCTTCCGGATTTTCTCGCTGGTCCAGGGGCTTTGCGCCAGCGCCTTCTGGGCGGGGGCATCGCCTTCTATCCAGTATTCGATGCGGCGGAACACATGTTCCATGAAGATGGTCTGGGGGCAGACCCAGCCGCAGAAGAGGCGGCCGAAAGCCACGGTAAACAGCGCAATGAACAGCAGGCCCGCCAGCATCAGCAGGGCGAACAGGAAGGTATCCTGTGGCCAGAAGGGCTGCCCAAACACCACGAAGCGGCGCTCCAGTACGTTCAGCAGCAGCAGGGGGTGCCCATCGATGCGGACAAAGGGGGCGGCGAACAGCACCGTCAGCAGCACCACCGAGACGAGGGTGCGGCGGTCGGTCCATTTGCCTTCGGGCTTGCGGGCAAAGATCCAGCGGCGTTTGCCGTCGGCGGTCAGCGTGCCGATTGTGTCGCGGAAGGCTTCATCGCCAGGCGCGGCACCGGTCGGGGCGGAGGGAGGAGTATTGACCGGTGTAGACATGTTCCTGTGAGTTCGGTTTCCGAAAAGGGGCGTGGGGTTGTGGGCCACGCCCCGGTTACAGTCAGGTAGGGTAGTTGATGGTTATCAGTTACCCGCGGTTGTGGTGCTGTCGGTTGGCATGCCCGGATGGTTGTGGCCAGCGGGGTGTGCCGTAGCGGCGGTGCTGTCGGTGGCAGCCTTCCACACCTCGCCCTGCGGGGGCTTGGGGTTGGCAGGCTTGGTGCCTTCCAGCGTCAGGATGAAGCTGGACACCTGGGCCATCTGTGCGGGCGACAGCTGGGTGTTCCAGGCAATCATGCCTTTGTCGGGCACGCCGTACTTCACGGTGCGGAACACGTTCTGTATGCCGCCGCCGTGTATCCAGTATTCGTCGGTGAGGTTGGGGCCGATACCGCCCTGGCCTTCGGGGCCGTGGCAGGCTGCACAACGTTCAGTATACAGAGCCTGACCGGCCGTCAGGTCATTGGCCGCGGTCAGGGCTACGATGTTGTTCTCATCTACGGCGTTGGCGGCAGTTTTGGCATACTCGGCGGCTTGTACGGCAGCTACGCGCTCTTCTTCGGCCAGCTCCCAATCCTGGTCCAGGTGTTTCCAGTCCAGCACGGCAAAGCCTACCAGATAGACAATGGAAAAGGCAATGGTGCCGTAAAAGATGTAGTTGAACAGTGGCGGAGCGCCGTTGTCGAGCTCGGTGATGCCGTCGTAGTCGTGGCCGAGATCCTGGTCAAAAGAGGCCTCTTTGCCCTGTGCGGGCTTCAGGGCCACCATGCGGTCCCACGAGAGGTCGGGCAGCCAGCCAGAGAGAGCCTCACCAGCTGCCCCCAGTGGAGAATAGCCCGTCTTCTCTTTGGTATAAAAGTCTACCAGCACGGCCACTACAGAGAGCAGCACCAGCACCAAGAGGGCCAGTATGCCCACCATCACTCCCAGCGCGATGACGAAAAAGCGGGGCGACAGGGATTCGTCGGCAGCGGGGGCAGCCGCCGCCTGCTGGGCCAGAGCCAGGCCCGGGGCGCTGGCCAGCACGGCCAGCATAGTCAGCAGTCTTAGCGGTTTCATCGGTTGGCGGGGGTATCAGAGGTGGGAGTCACGGCGTCGGGGCGGGGTTCGTCGAGGGGCATGACAGCCATTTCCTCGAAGTAGCGCTTCCGTTCCAGCGCCATCCAAAGCAGCACTGCCAGAAAGAAGCAGCCGAAAAGGACGAACGAGAACAGGGGGTAGATACTCAGCCCTGTGGCGTTTTCCAGAAACTGGCGCATAAGGGTCAGGGATTGCGTGGAAGAAAAGGAACGGGGTTAGTGCGCGGTGGCGGTTGCTGCCTGGGCTGCCACGCCGGGCTTCACCTTGATGTCGGTGCCCAGGCGCTGGAGATAGGCAATCATGGCGATGATCTCGCGGTCAGCGGGGGTTTCCACACCGGTACCCTTGAGGTTTGCCTGAATCTGCTGGGCCTGTGCCTGGGCGCTGGCTACAGCCCCTTCGATGTCGGCATCGGTGTAGGGCACCCCCAGTTGCTTCATGGCGCGCACCTTGCTCTGGGTCAGGCTCAGGTCCAGGGCGTTGTCATGCAGCCAGGGATATGGCGGCATGATGCTGCCCTTGGAGATGGAGTCAGGCTTCAGCATGTGGCCAAAGTGCCAGGCATCGTTGTAGCGGCCACCCACTCGGTGCAGGTCGGGCCCGGTGCGCTTGCTGCCCCACAGGAAGGGGTGGTCGTACACAAACTCACCGCCTTTGGAGAACTCGCCGTAGCGCACCTGTTCCGAGCGGAAGGGGCGTACCATCTGGCTGTGGCAGGCGTTGCAGCCCTCGCGGATGTAGAGATCGCGGCCTTCCAGTTCCAGCGGCGTATAGGGCTTTACGCTGGCGATGCTCGGCACGTTGCTCTTGATGAGGAACGTAGGCATCATTTCCACGATACCGCCGATGAGGATGGCTACGGTACTGAGGGCAGTAAACAGCAGGGGCTTGCGCTCCAGAATGCGGTGCCAGGCGTATTTGCCGTCGGTACCTTCCAGGCTCTGGGGCAGTGCGGGGTGCGAATCGGCCTCGTTGGCTACCAGCTGACCCTGTGCTGCGGTCTTCCACAGGTTGTAGATCATGATGAAGAAGCCTACGATGTAGATACTGGCACCGATGCTGCGCACCACGTGCATGGGCAGAATCTGAAGTGTCGTAGCCAGGAAGTCGTACTTCAGCAGGCCGTCCTCCCGGAATTCCTTCCACATCAGGCCCTGGGTGAAGCCGCTCCAGTACATCGGTACTACGTAGAGTACAATGCCCAGCGTGCCGAGCCAGAAGTGCCAGTTGGCCAGCTTGGTGCTGAACAGCTGGGTTTTGTACATGCGAGGCAGCATCCAGTACAGCATCGCGAAAATCATGAAGCCATTCCAGCCGAGGGTACCTACGTGTACGTGGGCCGGAATCCAGTCGGTGTAGTGGGCTATGGCGTTGACGTTCTTCAGTGACAGCATCGGCCCTTCGAAGGTGGCCATGCCATAGCAGGTAACTGCCACCACCATGAACTTGAGCACAGCGTCGTCACGTACACGGTCCCACGCGCCACGGAGCGTAAGCAGGCCGTTGAGCATGCCACCCCAGCTTGGGGCAATCAGCATCACCGAGAACACCACGCCCAGCGCCTGTGCCCAGCCGGGCAGCGAGGTATACAGCAGGTGGTGTGGGCCTGCCCAGATGTAGAGGAAAATCAGCGACCAGAAGTGGACAATCGAGAGCCGGTAGCTGTACACCGGGCGCTGTGCGGCCTTGGGCAGGAAGTAATACATCAGGCCCAGGAACGGCGTAGTGAGGAAGAACGCCACGGCATTGTGGCCATACCACCACTGTACAAGGGCGTCCTGCACCCCGGCATATACATAATAGCTTTTTGTGAAGCCGATGGGCAGCTCAAAGCTGTTGAC
Source organism: Pontibacter sp. T17 (assembly GCF_057219875.1). NCBI lineage: Bacteria > Pseudomonadati > Bacteroidota > Cytophagia > Cytophagales > Hymenobacteraceae > Pontibacter > Pontibacter sp. T17. The sequence continues at coordinate 1,491,656 of NZ_JBXVVW010000001.1, read as the reverse complement.
GATGTGCAGCACCGCCACCGTCACGAATGTGGCGATGTAGAACCACACGGCCACATACATGTGCGACACCCGCCGCTTTACGATGGTACCGATCATGTTGATGCCAAACACCACCCAGATGAGCGCAATGGCGATGTCGATGGGCCACTCGAGCTCGGCGTATTCGTGGCTGGTGCTGATACCCAGGGGCAGCGTAATGGCCGCCGCCAATATGATAAGCTGCCACCCCCAGAAGTGGATTTTACTGAGGAGGTCAGAGAACATGCGGGCCTTCAGCAGGCGCTGAAGCGAGTAGTACACCCCGGCGAAAATGGCATTGCCCACAAACGCGAAGATGATGGCGTTGGTGTGCAGCGGGCGAATGCGGCCGAACGAGGTGTAGGGGATACCAAAGTTGGCGGCGGGGGCATACAGCTGCACCGCTATCAGCAGCCCCACCAGCATCCCGATTACGCCGAACACCACCGAGGCAACGAGGAAGTTGCGCACGATAGCGTTGTCGTAGGCGAAATGCTCCAGCGGGCCGCGGGCGGCGGTGTGCCCCGAGCTGCCAGGCAGGTCGGAGGCGGGGACGGAGGCAGTTTGCATATGTTGAACAGGGGTGGGAGTTCCAGGAGACAAGGGGGGGGTGAGGAAGAAAGCCTGGGCGTGAGAAAGACAGCGAGAGATTGGTATATCGCCCAGGCGTTGTGGGAATATCAGGTGGGAGTCTGGCCGCCAGTATCAGGGTGCGGAGGTTCATGGGGCTCAGCGGGTGCTGGGGCGTCGAAGAGGGCACGGTAAGCCGGCGTGACGGTATCGTCGTACTGGCCACTGCGCACCGCCCAGCCAAACAGCCACAGAAATGCCACTGCTACCAGCAGGCTGCATCCGATGAGAAAGAAGAGAACCGACATGGCGTTGTGAGACTTTCGGGTACAGTGGCAAAGCTAGAGGCCCCCACCCTGCCCGACCCTGCCGCAGCCCATGCGAAAACATGACTTTCATCAGTATCCGCTCCCCTCAGTAACACACTTGGGCGGCGCAATCGCACGGTTTATGTTAACATCAGCCAGCTTCAAGCCTCCTGTCGCACACTTGAGCCGAACAGCCGTACCCTCCCCGCTGACCGCAGAATAAAACGGTTAAAAAGACCGAACAGGGTTGGCGGCAGTTGTCGCACGCCGTTCCTTTGCAGCACCACTCAACCACACGTATCCCCATGGCTCACAATGCTCTTGATCCTGCCGTACTGAAGCAGCTCTGTACCCGCATTGCCAGTGTTAAACCCGACAGCCCCGCCCTGTGGGGTGTAATGAACAGCCACCAGATGCTGCTGCACCTGCGCGATTCGCTGGAAGTGCTGCTGGGCCAGCGCAAGGTCAGCGCCCCTGGTTATCCGGCCCTTTTTCGCACGGCGTTTTTCCGGTGGCTGGGCCTGTATGTGGTGCCCATCAGCAAAGGAAAAGTGAAAACCGCGCCCGAAATAGACCAGGTGCGCGGCACAGGCCAGGCCTCCAAGCCTGCCGACTTTGCCGCCGACCAGCAGGCGCTGATCGAGATGATGGAGGTGTTTGGTCGCATGGACAAAACCCAGCTGTCTGACTGGCATCCCATTTTTGGGAAGTTCACGCCCAAGGACTGGGGCCGCCAGGTCTTCATCCACACCAACCACCACCTGCGCCAGTTCGGCTGCTGAGCCAGCACAACCCTATTGCTACTACCACGCACAGCCTCCGCACAGGGGCTGTTTGCGTTTACAGGATATGGGGGGGGCTACCGAATGCGCAGCACCAGCTTCAGCGCCGCGTCAATCTTCTCCATATCCTCGGCATCCATCTTCCCCAGCCAGTCCCCCTCAGCCTGCGTCATTTCGAACGCGCGAAGTGAGTGAGAAATCTACTTGTGGGCTGTGTGGAGCAGCCCATTACTCTGCAACAAAGAAGGCGGCTCAACGCCGCCTACAGGTAGATTTTTTCGGAAGCCCCAATGGGACAACCTTCGAAATGACGTGTCTTTTACGAGTGACGCTGCGAAGTAGATTTCTTCGCAGCGCTCGAAATTACGTACGGAAAGGCCAATTGCAGCCTTGCCCCTACAGCCCCCCTAGAAGGTGGGGCTGTAGTCGGAGCCGTAGGGCAGCACGGCGGCAAACTCCTGCTCGATGGCCTTCTGGGCGGCGGGCGTGAGGGCGTATTTGCGGGCCTCGCGGGCGGCATAGCCTGCGGCGGTCACGTTCTCCAGCTGCTGCTCGGCGCGGGCATACATGGCCCACAGTTGGCTGTTGCGGCGGTTGAGGGCCATAACCTCGGCGGCCAGCCTGACCACCGCAGTGAAGTCCTTTTTCTGCAACAGCAACTGGCCCAGCCGAAGGGTGATGTCAGTGTGGAGGATCTGGCGGGTGTGCAGCTCGGTCAGCGTCTCAATGGCGGCGTCCATCTTGCCTGTGAGGGCCAGACGCTCGGCCTGCACACGGCGCACGGTGGTGTTCTGTGCGGCGGCACCGGCCAGGAGCGGATCCAGCAGCTGGGCGGCCTCGGTGGTCTTGTTCTGCTTCAGCAGCGCCAGCGCGCGCAGGGCCTGCACCTCGGCATCGGCGGGTTTGCGCTTTTGCCCTTCGGTGAGGTTGTTGTAGGCCTCGGTATACTCGCCACGGGCTATCAGCATTTCACCTGCCAGTATGTACGGTTGGGTGGTGGTGCTGTCGATTCCGGCCACCAGCCCCAGCATCTCTATGGCAGTAGGCATCTGGTTCACCTGATTGGCGTAGACGGCGATGCGGTAATACTGCGGCAGGGTTACGTCGCGGAAGTCCCAGTCGAGCTGGGCCAGTTCGCTCTGGCCGTTGGCACGGAGCAGCATGGCCATCTCGCGGCCACCTTCGGCGTAGAAGTCGGGGTGATAGGCCCGCAGCTGGCTCAGAAGCCGGGCGGCGGGCTCGTGTGCACCCTGCAGCGCCACCATCTGGGCCAGGTACACCGAGTCGCGCCAGCGGCCATTCTCGCCAGCCACGGCAAAGTAGTCGGCAGCTACTTCCGGCACTCCGGCACCGTGATAGGCGGTGCCCAGATTGTGGGCGGCAAGCGCCTTATAGGCCCCACCGTAGCTGTCGGACAGGTAGGCGTAACGGCTGACGGCGTTGTCGAACGAGTCCTGCCGGGCTTTGGCAATGAGGCGGATGATCAGGGCCTCGGGCAGTTCATATTCCTCGGTGTTGAGCGAGGCGGCAAGGGCATTGGCCTGGGCGAAGTCGCCGCGGCGCAGGGCCAGCAGCGCCAGGTTGTTGCGGAAAGACGTAGGGCTGAGGGTGTCGGTCAGCAGGGTCTGTGGTACTTCCGGCAGCAGGCTTTGGGGGGATGGGCTTGTCAGCTCGTACCAGGCGGCACCGGCCAACGCCCAGGGGTCCTGCGGATCCAAGTCCAGCGCAGCGGCATAGAGGTCGCGGGCGTAGTCGGGGCGGTTGTTCTCGTGATACACCATCGCCATATTGGCGTAAAGGGCGGCGTTGTCGGGGGCCAGCAGAATGGCCTTCTTCAAAGCGCCGATGGCGTTGTCGGGCTTGTCGTAGTAGCGGTACAGGGCGGCGAGGTTGGCCAGGACGTGGGGGTCGAGGCGCTCTTCCAGCCCTTCCTGCAGGGTTTGCATGGCCATGAAGGGCTGGCTGCGGGCTCGCAGCAGATTGGCGTGGGTAATACGTGCGGCGGGGAAGGGCACAAAGGCCTCGGCCTCGCGATAGTAGGGTGCCAAATCCACGATAGAGGCGTTCTGCGACAGCATGAGGCCCGCGGCGTTGTAGTTGGCCTTGGGGTCGCGGCGCGAGGTCAGCAGGGCCTGGTTGTAGCGGGCCAGTGCGCTGACGGGGCGGTCGCGCAGGAGTTCGTTGTCGGCCAGTTGGTTTTCCTGTACCACCCGCAGCAGGCGCAGGGAATAGGAGCCTTCGCCAGTGCCCTCAAGAAAGAGAAAGAGAAACAGGGACAGGAACCACACCGTGATGAGACTGATGTTGCTGGGGCGTGGCGGCTTGGAAAGGCCAAAGTAAATGTTGAAGCGCTTCTGGATGTAGGGCGTGAAGTGAAGCAGCAGGTACAGCAGGTACAGGAAATGTACCGTGGTGAAGTACAGCATAAGGTTGCGCTGAAACTGCGCCCGGAACATATACTCGGCCGAAGCGTAATAGTAGAACACGGTAGCGGCGGCCAGGAGGGCGAGTCCGAGGAGGGCCAGTACAAAGCTGAGATGTGTCTGGAAAGTGGCCGAGACCGAACGGTAGACGTTCTGCATGGTAAAGACGGCTACAGCCGCTGCCGCCACAAAGAAATGCGCTGGCTGCAGCCAGCCAGAAGGCGGCAGCCAGTGCAGCTGCTGAGCCAAAACAAAGCCTTCGCCAATGAGCAACAGCACCGCCATAATAAGGAACACCCACAGAGGCTGACGACGGCTGGGGTCGCGGTGGAGGAAAGCCAGAGCCGCCAAGGCATTCACAAGCTCGCGGCTTATCACCAGCAGGAAGCCCAGCGTAAGCAGGCCCATCAGCAGTACAGGAAAAGTAGCCACCTGGTGCAGCCCCGCCAACCCGTCCTTGCGGTACACAATAGCGAAAAGCCCCAGCAACATCAGCAGAAACAGAGCCCACTGTGCAGGCTGCCCCCATACCAGATATTTCTGCTTGAACGCAAAAGCCGGCAGCAGAAACACCATGATGACGGCCAGTGCGCCGAGGCGGAGAGGTGTCTCGCCCAGCAGAAGGTCGGGCACGGCGCTGAACATAAGCCATGCCGCAAATGCGAGATAAGGCAGGAAGCCGACTATGCCCGCCATACGCGAACTGGCCGCCAACACCGCCGCCCAGCCTGCAGCCAGCAGCACCAGCATAGCCAATACCAGCCAACTGCTCACCTCGATGGGCGTGGTGGCGTAGTTGACAAACGCCTTGTGCGCCACGGCCTGCTGTGGCACCTCAAGCCAATCGTGGGTGGCCGTGCCCACAGCTACTTCCACAGGAGTGGCATCGGCTATGGCCTCCACACGCATGACAGCGGTGGTGGGGTTGTAATGAGCCCAGAGGACGCCGCCCAAGGCCAGCAGCAGCAGTGCCAGCAATCCCCAGAACAAACGCTTCCCGGCTTGGGAAAATGTATCAAGGAAGTAGCCAAGTGGCACGAATGGCGGGTCAGTAGCCAAAGGATCGACAGGGGCAACGGCCTCCTGGGTAGAGCGGCTGAGGAATGGGAGCTTCATGCGGGGGAGTAACAGCCAGTATCGGCACGGGAAAATTACGCCTAAAATGAGACCGGGCCGCAAGCGGGGGCCGCAGCAAATGGGGGAGGCCTCCGCATACTGGTACAATTTGGTCACCCATTTGTCGCATTTCACGGATGCATTCCTGCCAACAGCCCCCCAATAGCTAATTATGGACTGTCATTTGTAGAAATTAGGGTAGCCAAAGTGACTAGATTTCAAGCGCCATTCTCCACCTGCTGTTTACAACAGTCGTCCACCCGTCCCAAACCCTTTCTGTCATGCTGACCAAACGTGCCCCCTCGCGCCGCGCCACACTGGATGATATTTTCCAGCTGTGGGACAGCGTGCCGTATGCGCCGAATGTACCCGACTTCAGCGAATTGCAACTTTTTCATCTGCTGAACCAGACCTGGATACCGGCTGGGCCATTCGTGGTATCGGTAACCGACCTGCGTAAAAAGCGCATCTGCCATCTGTCGCGCAATGTGGTTGATCTCCTTGGCTACCCCGCCGACCTACTGATGCGCGAGGGGCTGAAGTTCTGGTCGGAACGGATCGACGCCGACGACCGCGACCGCACCATGCAGGTGCAGCGTGAAGCCTTCCAGCTGACCTACAGCCTGGCGCCAAGCATGCGGCAGTATCTCAAGTTTTCGTTCGTACACCGCATGCGCCACGCCAACGGCGACCTCCTGTGGATTCTGCAGCAGAGCCAGCCGGTGTACATCGACTTCAATGGCAGCATCGTGTACGTGATGAACATTTACACCGACATCACGCCCTACAAGCACGACAACGTCACCTTCGGCACGTTCCACTATCCTACTGGCCGCGACACCTACGAACTGATCCGCCTGCCGTCGGACGAGCAGTTCTCGAAGCTGCTGACGAAACGCGAGCGCGAAATCATCCGCATGCTGATGGATGGCATGAGCAGCAAGCAGATTGCCGAGTCGCTGAAGATTTCGCCCAACACAGTCAACAACCACCGCAAGCGACTTCTGGGCAAGACGGGCTGCAACAATTCGATGGAATTGGTGCGCTATGCGATCGAGCAGGGTTTGTTGTAAGCGGATTATCTGTAAGTTACAGTCATAATTCTCATCTGGCCCGAGGCCGCCCACCGCAAACGCGGTACGGCGGCCTCACGCTTTTGGGGTAAAATAGGGGCTCCCCTTTCGGGTTAATCGTTTAGGGGGCCAAGTGGCGGTAGATTGTGCCTGATGCTGAGCCGAATCTCCCGCCGAACCCCAGCCGCCGCCCCAAGAGAGGTGTCGGATTTGTTTGCGCCGCACTACACCACCAAGCCGCACCAGCCCATCAGCCCGGCGGCCATAGGTCAGTTGCTGAGCTCGGTGCAACACCCCCTGGTTACCACCGACCTGTCACGCTACGTGTCGGGCGTCATCTTCTCTGCCCACCTGCCCTCGCAAAGCCTGTTGCAGTTCGGGGCCAACAGCCAGCGTGTCTTCGGCATCGCCGCCGACGTCATCATTCAGGGCGGGCTGCCCCTGCTCTACAGCCACCTGCACCCCGACGATCTGCCCCACGTGATGCAGATACAGCAGGACATGTACGACATCTACTCGGCCCTGACCAGCTACCGCCGTCTGGGCTTCCGCAGCACCCTGGTGTTCCGCTTCCGCCACCCGCAGCACGGCTACCGCTGGATTCTGCAACAGTGTGTGGTGGCCTCGCTGGATGCTGCTGGCAACCCCGAAATCACCGTTGGCATCTACGACGACCTCAGCCTGTACCTGGCCGAAACGGCCGTACGCGGCACCGCCGAGTTTCATGACAACGGCGGCAACTGGACCGTCGAACGCCTGCCACGCGTGCAGCAGGGCCTGTTTACCAACCGCGAACGCGAGGTACTGAAGCACATGGCTTCGGGCCTCAGCAGCCGCCTCATCGCCGAGCAGCTGCACATTGCCCCCGACACTGTCGTGAGCCACCGCAAACGCATGCTGGTAAAAAGCGGCTGCAAGAACGGCGCCGAACTGGTGCGCTTCGGCATCGAAAATCGCATCATCTGACCCTGACCGAAGGAAAATACCAGCCCTGGCTGTCTACTGGCAGTCGGGGCTGCTTATTTTAGGGCCATTCCCTCCGAAAACTCCTCCGCCGCATGGACTTCACCATCGCCTTCCGCGACATCCTCTCCATCACGCTCATCCTCTTCGCGATCATCGACATCGTGGGGGCGCTGCCCGTCATCATCAACCTGCGGGCCAAGTTCGACGAAATCGAGGCTGGCAAGGCCACTGTGGCGGCAGGTGTGCTGATGATCGGCTTTCTGTTTCTGGGGCAGGAGATTCTTGCGCTCATTGGCATAGACCTCGCCAGCTTTGCCACAGCAGGCGCCATCGTGATTTTCATCATCGCGATGGAAATGATTCTAGGCATCGACATCTTCAAGTCTGAACCCGGGGCGGGCAGCAGCAGCAGCATCGTGCCCATTGCGTTTCCGCTCATCGCGGGGTCGGGTACGCTCACCACGCTGCTGTCGCTGCGGGCGTCCTACGGCATCCTCAACATCATCATCGCCATCCTCATCAACCTGCTGATTGTGTACGTGGTGCTGAAGTCGGTGCCCTATCTGGAGCGCAAGCTGGGCAAGGGCGGGATGGACATTCTGCGCAAAGCCTTCGGCGTGGTGCTGCTGGCCATCGCCGTGAAGCTGTTCAAGACCCACTCGGGGCTGTTTCCGGGGTAAGAGGGGGCTCTTCCAGCTTTCGGAATCTGAAGACACTGCCATCTCCGTAAAAGAGCTTCCTGCCTCTAACTTCGTATTTGTAGGGCTTTTGATCTGGCAACCAAGGGGTTACCAGCGTTACCACAAGCGAATCGGCTACTATCTGCCAGGTCATTGGAGAATTGTCTTCTTCAGCCATACATCCAAAGAAGGACATGCTTCCGGTGTAGTCTGGATTCAGGGTCAGCTCAATGACGCTGCCCATACCTCCACGCGGCCACCATTTGTAATGCCCCGGTCGTAAGGCTTGCCCCCACCCCGGCAGCGCCAGCAGGCAGAAAGAAAGCATCAGCAGGAGGGGCTTCATGTGGAGTGCTGTTGAAGGTGCCAGCTTTCGAAATGGCGCGGGCTGTTTACGCGTCTTACACCCTTTCACGGGCTGGAAAGAAATGCTCGGCGACGGCAAGGATAAACCCTGCCAGCAGCACACCGCCCAGGTACTGAAACTGCACCAGCTGCATGTGTTGGCTGCCCCAGTTCCAGAAATAAGCCGATGGCAGCAGCGCCCACAGCAGCCTGCGGGGCGTAAGGCCCCAGTCTGTGGGTAGGCCGCGCCAGCGCTGCACCTGGCTGCGAAGGGTCAGCAGTATCAGCATGGCCGTGCCCGTAAGCACGAAGGCTACACTGCCCTCTGTCACCTGCTGCAAGAGCGCGGTGCCAATACCCAGCGCAACGAGGGTACCAGCAAGTATATACGACAGATGGGTGCGTGTCATGCTGGAAGATACAACAAGACTTGACAGAAGGCAAGAAAAATCGGGGCTAGCTCTTAGCCATTTCATACAGCACGTCATTTCGAAGGTTGCCCTCCGGGCTTCCTGAGAAATCTACTTTTGGCCTTCGCAGAAGGCCTCTCTGGCATTTTGTCGGGCGGCTCTACGCCGCCCACAGGTAGATTTCTCCGCTACGCTACGAAATGACGTGTAGGCGGATGGCGGTGATTTGATGTCACGAAATGACGTGGTGGGTCTGCGAAGCGTTTTCAGTCTCACCTTCCTGGCAGGGGCATGCCGGGGGCGCTGGGCATCTGGGTGGCGCTGGAGCGATGGACAGACGGCACCGGTGGGGCGGCGGCGTGTGCGGGCTTAGGAGCCTGCGTAGCGGCAGCCGGACTGGCAGCAGGGGCAGACGCCTGCTGCGGCGGGGCTGGCTTGCTGTCGGCGGCAGTCGCGGGGGAGGCAGTCGGTGCGGCAGTCTTTTCGGGCTCGGGCTGGGCTTTGGAGCGTGGGGCTTTGGGTTCCAGCGCGGCGGCGGTGCGCACCAGCGTGCTGTACAGGCTGGTGAGCTTGCCCAGGGTGGTCAGCAGCCCCTTGGCCGAGGGCGTGCCCTCCACGAGGTCGGCCTGGAGCTGGCCCATTGCCGTGTCGAAGAGGTCGGACACATACTGGAGCTTCCGGAAGCAGTCGTGCTGCAGGATGAGACGGGGGCTGTTGGCTTGGGTGGCTGTCATGGTGCAAACCTGCGGGCTGGCGCGCCTATGCACAAACACCCCGTGGCAGGTTGCCGGGAATCCGTACCGGGTTGCACGTGTTATCCACCTGTGTGCCACACGTAACGCAGACTGTGCGGAACGCTAATGCCTTTCTAACCGTGACTGTGGCAACAATCTCCTATTTTGGGGTAGTTGCTCCTCCCGATACCATGATTGAACCCGTATTCAACCGGACCAAGATGATTGCCACGATGGGCCCGGCGTGTACCACCCGCCCCATCCTCACCGAGATGATCCGCTCGGGCGTGGACGTGTGCCGCCTCAACGCCTCGCACGGCACCCATGAAGACCACCAACGCATCATCGACCTCATCCGCGGCATCAACGAGGACGAGAAGGTCTCTATCCCCATTCTGCTGGACCTTCAGGGCCCCAAGCTGCGTATCGGCGACCTAGACGCGCCCATCCCCATCAGTCCCGGCGACCAGATCACCATCTCCAACGGCATCTCCAAGCTGACCGACGGTGTCATCCCCATTCAGATGGACACCTTCGCCCGCGACGTGCGCCCCGGCGACCTCGTCCTCATTGAGGACGGCAAGCACATTCTGCGCGTGCTGCACACCGACGGCATCCACACCGTGAAGCTGGAGGTCATTGCAGGCACAGAGATAGCCCGGCGCAAGGGCGTGAACCTGCCCTACAGCAACGTGTCGCTGCCCAGCATGACCGACAAGGACCTGGCCGACCTCGACTTCGGCATCCGCAACAAGGTGGAATGGGTGGCGCTCTCGTTCGTGCGCCGCGCCGACGACGTGCGCATGCTGCGCGAAATGCTGCGCGAGAAAGGCAGTCAGGCGCGGGTCATCGCCAAAATCGAGAAGCCGGAGGCCCTGAGCAACATCGACGAAATCATCGCCGCCGCCGACGGCATCATGGTGGCCCGTGGCGACCTCGGCGTGGAAATCCCGACCGAGGAAGTGCCCTTCTGGCAGAAGCGCATCGTGCGCAAGTGCAACGACGCCGGCCGGCCGGTCATCGTCGCCACGCAGATGCTCGAGAGCATGATCGAGAACATGCGGCCCACCCGCGCCGAAGCCACCGACGTGGCCAACGCCGTGCTTGATGGCGCCGACTGCGTGATGGTATCCGGCGAAACCTCGATGGGCAAGTACCCCGTGGAGGTCATCAAGACCATGCAGAAGATCCTGACCAAGGCCGAGCAGGAGGAAACCGTCTACCGCCGCGGCACCAAGCCCGACCGCAGTTCGCCCACCTTCCTCTCCGACGCCATCTGCTACACGGCCGTGAAAATGGCCAACGGCGTGGATGCCCGCGCCCTCGTGAGCATGACCCGCAGCGGCTACACCGCCTTTCAGCTGAGCCGCCACCGCCCCAAGGCCAACATCTTCATCTTCACTGACAACAAGGCCATTCTGAACACGCTGTCGCTGGTATGGGGCGTGCGCGCCTTCTACTACGACCGCTTCGTGGGCACCAACGAAACCATCAAGGACGTCATCCACCTGCTGAAGGAAGACGGCTATGTCACCACCGGCGACGTGGTGATCAACACCGCCAGCATGCCCCTTCAGGACCAGGGCCGCACCAACATGGTGAAGCTGACCGTGGTGGAGTAGCCCATTTTACCTCTTGGTAACATTTTGCGGCGAAGATGCCTCCTGCCTTTTACGGCATGCCACAGCCAAACAGGCCAAAGTGCACCTGCACATACAGGCGGTGAGGCTGTGCATATGGAACGCAGCATGCCAGGGGGTTCTGGGAGGGACAATAGGCGGCGGCAAAAAGTCGGAAACATACCAAAACCACGTTACAGGGGGCGCAGCAACGACTTTCAGCACAAACAGTTGCCAAAGCATTTGGAAAGTTGCGGAGGGTTTGTATCTTTGCAGCCCTGCAAGTCGAAAGTCCGCTCGCGATGAAAAAAGATATCCACCCGAACTATCGCACCGTAGTGTTCAAGGACATGTCGTGCGATTATGCTTTCCTGGGCAAGTCGACTGCCCAAACGACCGACACCCTGAAGTGGGAAGACGGCGAGACCTATCCGCTGGTGAAGCTGGATATTTCCAGCGCCTCGCACCCCTTCTTCACCGGGAAGCAGAAGTTTGTTGACACCGCTGGTCGGGTTGACAAATTCTACAACCGCTACAAGAAAAAGTAAGCAATCGCGCAGATTGTCAAAAAGCTACAGCCGGCCTCAACAGCCGGCTGTTCTTATTTGTGGCAATGCTGCGCTCGCTGCTATTACTGCTACTGCTGGGGCTTCTGGTTCTCCTGAGCATAAAGGCCTATGCACAAGGACCCGCATCTGCCACAGCACAAACCGCCTGGCTGCGGGGCTTGGGCAGCTGGAGCGTAATGGGCCACAGCGCGGCACTGGTCGAATTTCAGTCGCATGAACTGGGCCTCGCCGCCAGCCGCCCTTACAGCCTGCCTGAACTGGCCGTATATACCCTTGCCGCCCATGCCAGCCACGGCCAGCACCACGCCGGACTGGCGCTGGAAACCACTGGTTTCGGTGGCTGGCGGCAGAACCGCCTCTCCCTTGCTTACGCCACCCCGTTTCTGCGCCGCTGGGTGCTGGGCATACGCTGGCAGGGGCAGCTGGAGCAATGGCCCGAAGGCCCCACCCGTACAGGCCACCAACTGGACGCCGGGCTGCTGTACCACGCCAGCGACCGTCTGAGTGTGGGCGTGCACACCACCCGACTGCACGGCCAGCGCACCTTGACACTGAGCGGCTGGCACCGGCTGGGCAGCGCCACCACCGCGCAACTGGACGTTCTGCTGCCACTGGAACCTACCACGCCCGAGCAAACCACCACCATCCGGATGGGCCTGCGCCACCGCCTGAGCTGCGACCTGGAAGTGATGGCGGGCTATGCCCCTACTCCAGCGCTGCTGAGTGCGGGCTTAACCGTACTGTGGCACCACTGGCAACTGCTGTTTGCCAGCGCCTGGCAGGTGCATCTGGGGGTAAGTACCACCGTGGGCCTCACCTACTTCCGCCTGCCCCGATGAAACACCTGCTGCTCGTGCTGCTGGCGGTGCTGGCCCAGACCGCACAGGCCCAGACGCCCGCGCTCTTCCCCACCGAACTGGAAGATGCGGCCTTCCGCAACGCCCAGCCCGACGACGCCGATCTGGAGCAGCTGGCAGGCTGGTGGGCGCAGCTGGCCGAACGACCGCTGAACCTGAACACCGCCATTACCGACGAGTTGGCGCGCCTGCCCGGCAGTAATCTGTTGCTGGCCCAGCGCCTCGCTGCACACCGCGACAGCACCGGCGGCCTCACGTCCTTCTACGAGCTACAGGCCCTGCCGGGCATGACCGACGCCCTGCTGGAACGCTGGCGCCCGCTGGTATACGTGCCCGGCGATGTCCTGCTGGAGCCCACGGCCACAGCCGCAGGGTGGCAGTATCGGAGTTTGGTGGGGGTGCGGGCACCTGCGGCCAGGGGCACCTTTCGCGGCAGTGGCCTGCGCCTGCAACAGCGGCTGCGGTGGCAGCGGGGCCCGTGGGCGGCAGGAGTCCTCACCGACAAAGACCCCGGCGAGCGCAGCCCAGCCGACTTTCTTTCCGGCTTTGTGGCATATACCCAGCCGCGCTGGCAGGCTGTGGTGGGGGACTTCGCCGTAGACCTGGGGCAGGGGCTGGTGATGGGCAACGGCCTGGGCTGGCAGCGCGGTGGCGATGCCGTGCTGTCGGCGCGGCGGCTGGCCGTGGGCCTGCAACCGTGGCGGAGCAGTGGCGAAGCGGGCTTTCTGCGGGGAGCGGCGGCACAGGTGTCGCTGGAGCGCAACTGGCAGGCGATGGCCTGGGCCTCGTGGCGGTGGCTGGACGCCAACCTGCTGACTGACAGCACCGGAGACTACACCGAAGCCCGCAGTATGGCCGTGAGTGGCCTGCACCGCACCGAAGGCGAATGGGCCCGCCGCAACACACTGGGTGAAGCCGTGGGCGGCCTGCGGGTGCAGTGGCAGCGTCAGCAGCGGGGCCGCGAATGGCGGCTGGGAGCGAGTCAGCACCTCCAGCACTACGCCGTGCCCGTGCAGCAGGCCGCCACTTACTACCGCCGTGAGCCCCTGAGCGGCAGCACCTTCGGGTGGACGCAACTGGACTGGGACATACGCCTGCCGGGGGCCAACTTCTTCGGCGAGGTGGCGCGCAGCCGCTACGAACTGGGGGGCCGTCATGCGGCACACGCGGGCGTGCTGGCCATCCTGGGCGACCGCAGCGAGGCGGCAGTGGGCGTCCGGTGGTTCGAGGCGGGCTATGTGGGGCTGCGGGCACAGTCGCTGGGGCGCATACCCGGCGCGCCCGCCAACGAGCAGGCCGTATATCTGGGATGGACGTACCGCCCGCAGCGCGGCTGGGTGCTACAGGGCTGGCACGAGCAGTTTCGCCACCCGGCCCCGCGCTACGGCGTGGGCGCGCCCTCCACCGGCAGCGAGACCTTCCTACAGGTGCAGTGGCAGCCGAGCCGCACGCGCAGCCTCACCTTACGTGTGGTGTGGGAAAGCGGCCAGCGCGACACCGGCAGCACCATATTGCGGTCCGCCGTGCCGTGGCAGACCGTGCGGCTGCGCCTGGAATATGCCCACAGCGGCCTCCTGCGCTGGAAACTGCGCGCCGAAGGGCTGCGCTACCGCCAGACCGAACCGCTGACCGGCGGTCTGCTGCTGGGCAGTATGGCGTGGAAGCCGCACCGGGGTGTGCTGCTGCGCTCAGACGTAGTGGGATGGTGGACCCATCAAATGCCCGAGCGCCTCTACGCCGCCCTCAGCGACTTTGCCGGACTGCAAACACTGGGACAATACACCGGGCGCGGGGTGGCGGGCGTGCTCCTCACCGACTGGCAGCCGCGCCGCCGCCTGACGCTGGGCCTGCGTGTGGGCGTCCACGCTACTGCGGGGTCAGTGCCCCGATGGGAGGGGGTGATGAGGGTGAGTGTGGGCGGGTGAAAGGGGGGAAGCACAGCACCGCACCCACTCACGTCATTTCGAACGAGCGCAGCGAAGTGAGAAATCTACCTGTAGGCGGCTTGCCGCCTTCTCCCGCCACCCGAGGCTGGCCTTCTGCGAAGGCCAAAAGTAGATTTCTCAGGAAGCCTGCGGCAACCTTCGAAATGACGAGAGAGGGTACGACTGGGCAGCCGCCCCGCCGCCTGACGCTGGGTCTGCGCGTGGGCGTCCACGCTACTGCGGGGTCAGTGACCCGATGGGAGGGGGTGATGAGGGTGAGTATGGGCGGGTGAAAGGGGGGGGCACAGCACCGCACCACTCACGTCATTTCTAACGAGCGCAGCGAAGTGAGAAATCTACCTGTAGGCGGCTTGCCGCCTTCTCCCGCCACCCGAGGCTGGCCTTCTGCGAAGGCCAAAAGTAGATTTCTCAGGAAGCCTGCGGCAACCTTCGAAATGACGTGTGAAGGAGAGAGGATAGCGCCTGGGAAGCCGAGCCGCCACCTGACGCTGGGCCTGCGTGGGCGTCCACGCCGCTGCGGGGTCAGCGCCCCGATGGGAGGGGGTGATGAGGGTGAGTATGGGCGGGTGAAAGGGGGGGCACAGCACCGCACCACTCACGTCATTTCGAACGAGCGCAGCGAAGTGAGAAATCTACCTATAGGCGCTTGCCGCCTTCTCCCGCCACCCGAGGCTGGCCTTCTGCGAAGGCCAAAAGTAGATTTCTTAGGAAGCCTGCGGCAACCTTCGAAATGACGTGTGAAGGAGAGAGGAAAGCGCCTTGGCAGCCGCGCCGCCGCCTGACGCTGGGCCTGCGCGTAGGCATCCACGCCGCTGCGGGGTCAGTGTCCCGATGGGAGGGTGAGTGTAGCCAAATTATGATTGAAACTCTTCCTCAAGTAATGAAAACAAAGGCGGAATAAATTTAATAGGCAACTTATAATAAAACTCGGCAATTATATATTTAACATCGTTTCGAAATACGAAATCAATCAGAGCATTTCGGCTTGCATAAAAATCATCACTCTTAGAACCAACAATAAACCCACCCCCTTTAATCGTATATAAATAATTATTAGTTGAAAAATTTAAACTTCTAAAGCTAGATTTTACTTCAGCATCACCTTTTAAATTTACCGCGTACTTAATTGAACTTAATAAAGATTCAGGCTCTAAACAATCTTCAATTTCTGTTTCAACATAGTCTCCTGCCGCTTCCAAAGGCTTTAACTCATAACGATTCTTAACAATTTGAATACGCCGAATCATAATAACCCATTTTCTTTTTGAATCGGGCAACCTTGAGTGTCCATCAAATTTTACCCTGACTTGATCAGTGTCGATCAAAAATAATGCTCTTCCAGTGCAAATATCTATATCACCATGAGATAATGCACCAAAAATTATATTATATAGCTTTATAACATTCCCACAACCTCCGACTGGTAGTATTCGCAATGATTCAATTTTGTCACTCAAGTATTTCTTGATATAAAAAAGATCATCAACGCCTTCGCAAATAATCCAATTAACTCCTACGCGCATAGCAGATATAATTGAAATAGCGAGCTCAAAATATGATCTAAGTGAAACATCTTCAGGAAAAAGAGAAACATTAGCAAATGTCTTAGCACAATCAGCACTTGTAAATATTTGCTTGCTAGTAATGTGATGCAAAGTCCCCCTGTCTAATACAGGAAGCCCCCCATACCAATGAGTAGTCAATATTATACTGCATTTATCACTTGCGAGGCTAGTTAGACGCTGAAGTTGCCCTAAACGCCTGTTTGCATGCAATGAGGCCTCCGGCTCATCAATCCCAATTATCAGATTCTCAACACGTGAATCCCTAGTAACCAAAGCGCTAATTACATCCAATAAGGCAACTCTTTGCTCTCCACTACTCAATTCATTAACATCGCGTTCATTAAATTTTAAGTCCTTCTGAGAAAAGTATGCTTTAATTATAAGGTCGGTCAGATCACCAGAATTGACAATTTCTTTCTTTGCGTATTTCACCTTAAACTCATACTTAGGATCAATTGCCTTTACCTTCTCATTTAGATCATTGATGTACTCAGACAATCTTTGATTCATAATATCCAGAACTGATTTTTTATTCTTTCCATCAAAAGGAATACGTTTTTCATTCAAATATCTCGCAACTTGCATTTCCAGTTTATTACTTACAAGCTTCTGAACTAAATCTCCTTCTAATTGCAAAGCATCAAATGCATTAAGTTCAATGGGTATATGTATATAACTATAATACCCTCTTATAAAAAAAAGAACATCCTCTAAATCATTTTTACTAATCTTATTCTTTTTCATCTCTCCATTAAAGAAATTACTAAGCTCATTGCCAAAAAATATGTCATCAGAAGCAGAATTTCGAATACCAATAAAAACAAGCCTGTGCGATTTCCTAGAAAAATCATCAACTAAATTAATTCTTTTTAAATTTTCATACAAATTGATTAACCCATTAGTAGCATTATTTGCAAAATCATCAAGACTAATCTGCTCAGGTATATTTCGTAAAACAGAGTCGATTACATCAATAGCATTCCTAAGTGGTTGGCGGCACGACTTCAGCCCTTCAATAGGTACTATACAAAATAGGCATATATAACAATCAGCAGAGCTCTTTCCTTTTGTGATATTCCAAGCTCGATTATTAAAAAATGAATCTAAAATTTCCAAGATAGTACTCTTGCCAACACCATTGTCCCCAACAAAGATTGCCAGTTGTTCTCCAGATTTACTAAACAAAGGAATAAAGACATCACTAGCGTAAGTCTTGTAGTTTCGAGCTAAAATACCCAGAATCATGGCAACTTTTTTCCGAAAATAAACAGAAAAACTAGGCCATCAAGCCGATTCCCTTAAAAAACTTCATCAGCCCCCCCTACCCCAGTCTCTGGCTTTGGTAGTTGCTTAGAAAACTGAAGAGTTCGTCGGAGGAGAGGCTGCGCTTGATGCGGCCGCTTTGGGTGACGGAGATTTTGCCCGTCTCCTCGCTGACGACGATGGCGGCGGCGTCTGATACCTCCGTGATGCCCAGGGCGGCGCGGTGGCGCATGCCCAGTTCGGCGGGGATGTCGGGGTCGTCGGAGATGGGGAGCACGCAGCGCGCCGCCACAATGAGCGTGCCCCGTACCAGCACCGCGCCGTCGTGCAGCGGACTGGTGCGGTTGAAGATACTGAGCAGCAGGCGCTTGGAGATTTCGGCATTGATGGTGTCGCCGGTTTGCTCTATGCTGGAGAGGTTGTTGTTGCCCTCGATGACGATGATGGCGCCGGTGCGGGTGGCGGAGAGGGCCTCGCAGGCCTCGATGATTTCGCGCATGTGCTGGTCGCTGGCGCTTTCGCCGCCAAACTGCTTGCGCAGGGCCCTCAGCGAGGAATTCTGCGACAGCGTGATGAGGAAGCGGCGGATTTCCGGGGCGAAGACCACCACGACGAGGATGGCGCCAATCTGGACGAGCTGGTTGAGCAGGGTTTTGAGCAGGGCGAGGTCGAGGTACTCGCTCAGCTGCCAGGCGAAGACCATGCCCATGAGGATGACGAACAGCTGCACGACGATGGTGCGCTGGAACAGCTTGTGGAGGCGGTAGATGATGAACGCCACCAGGAGGACGTCGAGCACGTCGATGAGGCGAACGGAGAGGAAACCGACCCTAAAGAGCTCCATACAGCAAGCTAAACAAATCGGTGGCCTGACGGGCGGCGCGGACGTCGTGAACTCTCAACAGGCGAGCCCCAGCGCGGAGGGCCTCCCAGTGGAGGGCGGTGGAAGTGGGGGCCAGGTGGGCGTCGAGAGCAGGGAGGTCGAGGCCGTCGGGGGCGTGGGCGAGCTGGCGTAACATGCGCTTGCGCGAGATGCCGACGAGCAGGGGCAGGCCCAGCAGCTGGAGGTGCGAGAGGCCGCGGAGGAGCGTGAGGTTGTGGTCGAGCGTTTTGCCGAAGCCGAAACCGGGGTCAAGCACGACGTCGTGCACGCCAAGCTGGCGCAGCTGCATCACCTTGCCGGCGAGGAAGGCGAACACCTCGGCCACTACGTTGACGTAGAAGGGGTTCTGCTGCATGGTGGCGGGTGTGCCCTGCATGTGCATGAGGATGTAGGGCACGCGCAGGCGGGCAACGGTAGGCAGGAGATCGGCGTCAAGGCTACCGGCGGAGACGTCGTTGACGATGTGGGCGCCGGCCTCGATGGCGGCCTGGGCTACGCTGGCGCGGAAGGTGTCGACGCTGAGAAGGGCGTGGGGAAACTCCTTCGCCAGGGCTTCGATGACGGGCACCACGCGGCGCAGTTCTTCTTCGGGGGCGACGTCGGGGGCACCGGGGCGGGTGCTGTAGCCGCCGATGTCGAGGACGTCGGCGCCGTCAGCCAGCAGCTGGGCGGCGTGGCGCAGGGCGGCGTCGGGGGTGTTGTAGCGGCCGCCGTCGGAGAAGCTGTCGGGCGTGACGTTGAGGATGCCCATGATGCGCGGGCGGTCGAGCGTCAGGAGGTGGCCCCGGCAGTTGAGGGCGTGCGCAATTCGGGGGAGGGGCGTCATCAATGCGACAAAATTAGCGGATATTCGTGGGCCCATTCGTTATGGCAGATACCCTGACCCAATACCAAGGGGTGCTGGCCCAGTGCCGCGCCCTGTTTGCCGCCAAAGCGCAGGACTATGGCGCGTCGTGGAGCATCCAACGGCCGTCGTCGGCCACGGACCAGCTGTTCATCAAGGCGCGGCGCATCCGCACGCTGGAAGAGACGGGCGAGAACCGTGTGGGCGACAGCATCGAGAGCGAGTACATCGGCATCGTGAACTACTGCATCATTGCGCTGATGCTGCTGGACCCTGCGCTGCGGGCGCGCTTCGAAGCGGCCAACTACCGCCCCAATCTGGCCGAACTGATGCAGGAGTATGACCGCTGGGCGAAAGAGGCCGAAACGACGATGCTGGCGAAGAACCATGACTACGGCGAAGTGTGGCGGGAAATGCGGCTGACGTCGATGACGGACATGCTGCTGGTGCGGCTGGTAAGAATCAAGCAGATTGAAGACAACGCCGGGCAGACAAAGGTTTCGGAGGGGATTGGGTCGAACTACATTGACATGATCAACTACGCGGTGTTTGCGCTGATTCTGCTGAGCGAAGGTGCGGGCGGAATGGGGCAAAAGGCGTAGCTTCGTACCCGGTTCGGCCGTAAGGCCTGTCTCCACCTGACCCCAAGCCCGTCCCGGCCATGAGCACCCGCCTGCTGTTCGACAAAGCCCGCCTGCACGTAACCCTGCAACGCCTGGCGCGGCAGGTGCTGGAGCACCACCCGAAGCTGGAAAACCTGTGCGTGATAGGCATACAGCCCCGAGGCGCGCGCCTCTCGCGGCGGTTCATTGCGCTGCTGAAAGCCCTGCGGCCCGAGGCGAAGATCTACTACGGGGAGCTGGACATCACGTTCCACCGCGACGACTTCCGGTGTGGCGACTCGCCGCTGCTGCCCGAAGCCACCGACATCACCTTTGACCTGGAGGGCCGCGACGTGGTGCTGGTAGACGACGTGCTGTTTACCGGACGCACGGTGCGCGCCGCCATGGACGCCATGCTGAGCTATGGCCGGCCGAAGTCGGTAGAGCTGCTGGTGCTGATAGACCGGCAGCGCATGCGCGAGCTGCCCGTAGAGCCGTTCTACCGCGGAATAGCCGTAGACACGCTGGACCACGAGAAAGTGCTGGTGGAGTGGGAAGAGACCCACGGCGCCGACTCGGTGTACATACAGCAGCGCACCCCCACCCCGAACGCCTGAGCCCCCTTCTGATATCCCCCGAGCCATGTCCGACGCCGTGCAGCCCACCGCTCCCCACCGCCAGAGCCAGCTATCGACCCGCCACCTGCTGGGCATCAAGGACATTACGCGCGAAGACATTCTGAAGATTTTTCAGACGGCGGACGGCTTCAAGTCGGTTCTGGACCGGCCGATCAAGAAGGTGCCGAGCCTGCGGGAGATCACCATCGCGAACATTTTCTTCGAGAACAGCACGCGCACACGCATCAGCTTTGAGCTGGCAGCCAAGCGCCTGAGTGCCGACGTAATCAACTTCTCCTCCAGCGGAAGCAGCGTGAGCAAGGGCGAAACACTGGTAGACACCGTGCAGAACATACTGGCGATGAAGGTGGACCTGGTGGTGATGCGCCACTCGAAACCGGGTGCGCCGCACTTCCTGTCGCGGCACGTGGATGCGCAGATCGTGAACGCGGGTGACGGTACACACGAGCACCCCACGCAGGCCCTGCTGGACGCGTACAGCCTGCGGGAGAAGTTTGGCCGCGTGGAGGACCTGAAAGTGGCCATCGTGGGCGACATTCTGCACAGCCGCGTGGCGCTGAGCAACATCTTTGCCCTGAACAAACTGGGTGCCAAAGTGCGGGTATGCGGCCCGCCCACCCTGCTGCCGCGGCACATAGCCGAGTTGGGCGTAGAGGTGTCGTATGACCTGCGGGAAACCCTGCTGTGGGCCGACGCCGCCAACATGCTGCGTGTGCAGCACGAACGGCAGGATATCCGCTATTTCCCGAGTGTGCGGGAGTATGCACGGCACTATGGCCTGACGCTGCCCACGCTGGAAGACCTGAACCACCACCGCGCCGAGCCGCTGGTGATTCTGCACCCTGGCCCCATCAACCGGGGGGTGGAACTGACCAGCGAAGTCGCCGACGGCGACCATGCCATCATCCTGGACCAGGTGCTGAACGGCGTAGCCACGCGCATGGCCGTGCTGTACCTGCTGGCCGGGGGCAGGGCCTTCTCGCCGGAGCAGATGTAGCCGGAAGGGCCATTACCTGAAAAAACGACGAAGGGCAGCCGATGAAGCTGCCCTTCTGTATTTCGATACTCGGAATAGCGTTCTAGACGGCGCTGTCGCCGTTGAGCTTGTCGGGGTCGGGCATGTTGATGCGGACGGTGTGGCCGCGGGCGTGTCGGATTCGGATATTCAGAACCTCCACTCCCAATGCAAAGACCATCGCGAAGTAGATATAGCCCTTGCTGATGTGCTGGCCGATGCCCTCGGATACCAGCACGATACCCACCAGCAGCAGGAAGCAGAGCGCCAGCATCTTGAAGGTGGGGTGCCGCTCGACGAACTTACCAATGGGCTTGGCAAAGATGAGCATGCCAGCCAGCGCAATGACCACCGCAGTAACCATTACCCAGAGCTGCTCGGCCAGGCCGATGGCGGTAACAATGCTGTCAACAGAGAATACGAGATCAATGAGGATAATCTGTGACATGACGCTCCAGAAGGACTTTCCGGAAAGGTTGGCAGAGCCATCGTTTTCGTCGGCAGGGCCTTCGAGCTTATCGTCAATCTCCTTCACCGCTTTAACCAGCAGGAAGAGGCCACCCACAAAGAGAATGATGTGCTTGCCAGTAACCTGATGATGGTAGTTGGCGGCGTCGAAGTCGATTGAGAAAATGGGGGTTTGCAGTTCGCGGATGAGAACAGTAAGCAGCGAGAGCAGAATGACCCTGATGATGAGGCCAATAACAGCCCAATAGCGGCGTGCCTTGGCCCGAAGTTCGGGGGGCAGCTTACCCGCCAGAATGGCTACAAAGATGACGTTGTCGATACCGAGGGCAATTTCCATTGCCACCAGCGACAAGAGACTGATGATAGCAGCGAGGGTCATGTGGAGATGAAGGAGCTGTAGAGTGGCGCAAAGTTGCACCACTGCGCGCAGAAAACCAGCAGGTGGCGGCGGTTAGTCGTCGATGCGGCTGGTAAGGGGGTGGCGGAGATTCTGCATATCGCGAATCTCGGCGTTGATGTTGCCTACTACAAGCGGGCTGTAGATTTTGACAGGCAAGTGGTTGGCATCATCCGTGACCCAGATGATCATGTTGTCCTCGTCCTTGAAAACAGTGCCTGCAACCACACGTGGGGTGATTTTGAGGCAGCGGAAGGTACCTGCGGATACCTCAACGTCTTCGCGGCCGATTACTTTGAAGCCAAGGCGGTAGACTTTGTCGTCGAGAAAAATAGGGACCTCAACAAACTGGCCAGCAGGGATGGTGCCGAAGTCGAGGGTGCGGGCGTAATAGAAAGCAGAGAGGATATCGCGGGTGTGGCCGATGGTCGAGAACTCGCCTTTGCCGCCGCGAATGGTGCCTGCCTCATGATTGAAATAGACTTCGTCGGTGAAGCGGATTTTACCCTCGTGGACTTTGCGGATGTAACGCTGTGGCAGCATGGTCTCGGCGTCAACCCAGGTGTCGAACTCGTCGCGGACGGTGAAGAAGGTTTCGACGAGCCCCATTGACCGACCAGTGCCCTTGAAATAGTAGCAACTGCGGCCATTGATAGCCGCCATCTGGCCGGAGACGCTAAATACGGCCTCTCCGGCGTTGAGCCAGCCATAGCGCAGGCGGTAGGTGACCTTCTCGCCCAGGTTGAAGCTTTCGTTGCGCACGACAGGGAACTTGCGTGCGGGCCTGTCAGGGGTAGGCGTAACGAGGGAGTCGGTGAGCGGAGTTTGCCGCTGCACAGGCACCATACTGGCGCCACCCACGGTAAGCATCAGGAAGAGCAGGCGGGGGGCAACAAGACGCGCTTTCATAACACAGAAGATTCTAGCAAAAAACATGCCTCGTTTGGCAGTTAGGGTTTGGATGCCGTAATGGCCGCAGGGTTTAGCCCTGCCTGCATAGCAGCCTGATAGTCAGCGTACAGCATTCCATACAGTTTGACATCATGGTAATGGCCGTCGATTTTGACGAGCTGGCGTTGCAGACCCTCGTACTTCATGCCGACTTTTTCAAGCAGGCGCTGGGAGGCGAGGTTGCTGATAACACAACGGGCCTCGAGGCGGTTGAGGCGAAGCTGTCGGAAGGCGAGGCGCATGACAGTCTGCACCGCTTCGGTCATGAAGCCTTTGCCCCACCACTGCTGGCCCAGGGCATAGCCAATTTCGGCACGGTCGTTCTCGGCATCGACCGCTACAAACCCACAGGTACCCATGAGACGATTGGAGTGTTTCTCGATAACGCCCCACTCAGACACTTTTCCATCGCGGTAATTGGCGAGAACCGCGCGGATATGCTCAACGCTGTCGCTGAGGGTGAGATGACGAGACCATAGGACGTAACGGGCGACCTCGGGATCCTGGGCATAGCGGAACATATCGTGGGCGTCTTCCAGCACCAGCTTACGGAGAAAGAGCCGCGGGGTTTCCAGCAGGGGCAGGTTCCGAAAAAAGGCTTTCTCCTGAAACATGGGGGTGGAGCGGAAGCAGATGCAATAACAAGATACACTTGCGGACGCGAGGAACCTACATCACGTGGCGCACACGGCGCAGGGTAAACTGCACTACCCCACTGACGCCCACGAGCGAGATGAAAATGAGGGATGCGCCCAGAACCTCGCGCCATGTGAGGTGTTCGGCGAAGATGATGACACCCATGAGGGTGGCGTGTAGAATCTGACTGGCAGAGATGATGGAGCCGCGGGGTGCGTCGATGTATCGGTAGCCAACGGTGAGCAGTGCCTGAGCCGCCACACCCAAAACAGACGAACCCGCCAGCCACAGCCAGGTGATAGCAGAGGCGTCGAACCGGAAGGTAGGCCACGCCAGGATACCGACCATTAGCGAGCCTAGGGCGAACTGGTAAAAGAGAATGATGCGGGAACTGTCGTACTTACGGGCCTGGTGCAGCATGGTAATGGCAATGCCCGCAATGAGGCCACTGAGCGCGGCGTAGAAATCACCAAGGCGGACAGAGGAGAAGTCGGGCACGGCGACGAGGTACATGCCTACCATAGTAAGGAGCAGGAAAAGATACTGCAGCCGACTACTTCCTTGATAGCCCGGGAAGAAAGGGGCCAGCAGGAAAATATAGACCGGGCTGGTCATGTTGAGGAGGTTGGCGTTGGTGATGGTGGTGTGCTGAACCCCCAGAAAGAAGAACACCGAGGCCATGATGTTGAAGAACGCGCGGAGCAGCGTATAGCGGAGGTTGACCGGGCGTAGGCGCTGGGCGAGGGAGTGGCCGTCGTTGGCGAAAAGGACGGTTGCCGAGATCCAGATGAGGCCGGCAAAGAAACGGAGGAAGGCCACCTGGAGGGAATCGACCCCGGAGTGGTTGGCGAGCTTGGCGAAAACGGTGGTGCCAGCAAACAAAACCGCCGCCGTACCGAGGGCAGCGACGCCGAAGAACGTATTACGTTTCATGCGTTGCCCCGCGATCCGGCGGCAGGAGGTGTCGATAGGAGATACATGGTGACGGATGTCGCACCAAGAACGAACCCTCGCAGAGGTTTCGTAAAAAAGACTCAGGACATTTTGGCGACGGTGGCCTTCACGGCGTCGAGGTCGGGCATATTACCAGCATTCTCAAGTACTTCGGCATGCGCGATCTTACCGTCTTTATCTACGACGAAGGCTGCGCGTTTGCTGACACCCTTGAGGCCGAGGACGAAGTCGGTGTAGAGGGCGCCGTACTGGTCGGAGACGGTGCGGTTGAAGTCGGACAGGAGGGGGAAGTTCAGCTTCTGCTCTTCTTTGAACTTGGCGAGGGTGAAGGGGCTGTCTACACTGATGCCAATCACCTGGCCGCCAGCGGCGTTGTAGGCAGCGAGGCTGTCACGAACAGAGCAGAGCTCGGCGGTGCAGACGCTGGTAAACGCGAGGGGGAAGAACAGCAGGGTGACGGGCTTGCCGCGGAAGTCGCTAAGCTTCATTTCCTTCTTCTCGTCAGAAACGAGGGTGAAGTCGGGGGCGAGATCGCCGATGGAAAGTGCCATAGTGAGATGAAAGTATAATTCGTGTTAACTGTGGCCGAAAGTAAACGGTTCACTGGGCAGGGGCCAAACTTTTTGCCTGGAGGGCAGGTTGTGAAAGTCGATTCTTACTCACACAACCATGAATGAAGTCACGAGCCCGAAGAAGGGTTTTATGGGAATCCGGGACAGAGACGTGCTGTTCCGGCTGTTTTTTGTGCTGCTGATGTGCTTGATCATGAGCGGGGCGATATCACTGGCGAACCTGATGATTCGGAACGGCGTGTCGCTGCCGACGCTGATGTTGTGGCCGAAAGCTTGGGCCCTGGGTTTTGTGGTGGCCTTCCCGGTAGCATGGACTGTAGTGCCTTTTGCCCGAAAAGTAGCTGGGGCGCTTACAGATCGATACCTTTGAACCACAACCAAACCAACCATGACACCGCAAGAGACTATTGAAGCGCTATATCAGCGCTTTGCTGCCCGAGACAACGAAGCCATACGCGCACTGTTTGCCAATGACATCGTGTGGAAACAGATGGAAGGCTTTCCGAACGGTGGAGTATACCACGGAGCTGACGCCATTTTCGAGGGCGTATTTCAAGGCTTCCGGGAACACTGGAGTGCCTGGCGCGCCGATGTGGACAGCTATGTGACGCAAGGACACAAAGTGATAGCCCTTGGGGCCTACAATGGCACTTACGCCACAACAGGCCGTACGATTTCGGCGCGATTTGCCCACCTGTATGAAGTGCACGATGGCAAAGTGACCCGCTTTGAGCAGTTCACGGATACGGCCCTGATTGCCTGGGCAATGGGCCGTGCTTGAGGAAATCAGACCCATGAAAACGAGAAAGGCTCCGCATAGCGGAGCCTTTCTCGTAGATCGTACCGAAGGGACTAACCCTTAGGCAGCCTTTGCAACAGCCGCTTTGGCTTGGGCGACTACAGCGTTGAAAGCCTCGGGAGCATTCATGGCCATATCGGCGAGAGCCTTGCGGTTAAGGGTGATGCCGGCGCGGTGAAGGCCGCTGATGAAGACAGAATAGCTGATACCGTTCATGCGGCAGGCAGCGTTGATACGCTGAATCCAGAGTGAGCGGTAATCGCGCTTCTTGACCTTACGGCCAACGTAAGCGTAAGCCAGACCTTTCTCAACCTGGTTTTTGGCGACGGTCCAGACATTCTTTTTCTTGCCCCAGTAGCCTTTGGCAAGCTTGAGCACCTTTTTGCGGCGGGCGCGGGAAGCGACGTTGTTAACGGAGCGCATGGCGTTTTCGGCTTAAGCGATTGGTGAGTGGGGTTACTTGGCTTCGGCCGCTGCGATTTCAGCTTGCAGGGCTTCGAACTCAGCCATGTCCAGATAGATAACGATGGGACCGCGCTTGGGGCGACGGGTCTTCATCATGGTGCGAACCTGTTCGAAGTTCTGAGGACCTACAACAGAGTCGATGTTCAAGTGACGCTTGCGCTTGGTGCCCTTCTTGGTAAGGATGTGACGCATGCCAGTGCGCTTGTGCTTGAACATGCCCGATGCGGTTACCTTGAAGCGCTTCTTGGCGCCCGAATGCGTTTTTACTTTCGGCATGGCCTTGTAATCCGTATAAATGGGAGGGCAAAGATAGGAAACATCCCGGAGGTACCAAAACCGCCAGGATGTTTTTTAAAAAAGTTGTCCGATTACTTTTTCGGAATGAGGATGAGGAACATGCGCTTTCCTTCGAGCTTGGGTTCAAGTTCGATTTTGGCGAGTTCAGCGAGGGCTTCTGCAAAGGCGCGAAGGAGCTTTTCGCCGCGTTCCTTGTGTACGATGGAACGGCCGTGGAACACAACGTATGCTTTCACCTTGTTGCCTTCTTTGAGGAATTCCTCGGCATGGCGGAGCTTGAAGTTGAAATCGTGGTCGTCGGTGTTGGGACCAAAGCGGATTTCCTTGACGACTGTGACATGCGCCTTTGCCTTGGACTCCTTCTCTTTCTTCTTCTGCTCGTAGCGGAACTTGGAATACTCGATAATGCGGCAGACCGGGGGAACGGCCTGGGGCGCGATTTCAACAAGGTCTACCCCGCGCTGTTCTGCCATTGCCAGCGCACTGGCGAGCGATACCACGCCATTAGCGGCTTCTTCTTCTTCCCCGACCAAACGGACAGGGTCGGCAGTGATTTCCCGGTTGGTACGGTGGGGGTTCTGCTTGACAGGTGGACGACGGGGATAACGGGGGGGTAGACTCACTTTGAAACTCCAGGGGATTAATAAGCGAATTAACGCAAAGTTTTGCTATCAAGTATTGCCGCGCGAATAGTTGCCACGGCGTTTTCGGCAGGAAGGATGCCATGGTCTTCGCCACCGTGGCGTCGGAGGCTGGCCCCACCCTGCTCCTGCTCCTTCTCGCCGACGACGAGCATGAAGGGAAGCTTACGGACCTCGGCGTCGCGGATCTTGCGGGAAATCTTCTCGGAACGTTCGTCGAGTTCGCTGCGGATGCCCTCGAGTTCGAGCTTGAGGCGGAGTTCGCGGGCGTAGTCGAGGAACTTATCGGAGATGGGGAGCACGGTGGCCTGTACGGGTGCAAGCCAGAGGGGCAATTCGCCACCAGTGTGTTCGAGCAGCACGGCGATGAACCGCTCGAGGGATCCGAAAGGCGCACGGTGAATCATCACGGGGCGATGCTTCTGGTTGTCGGCACCGGTGTACTCGAGCTCGAAACGTTCGGGCAGGTTGTAGTCTATCTGCACGGTGCCAAGCTGCCACTTGCGGCCCAAGGCATCGCGGACCATGAAATCCAGCTTAGGGCCATAGAATGCAGCTTCCCCTTCCTCTTCCACCGCTGGCAAACCTTTTTCCTTGCAGGCTTCGCGAATGGCATTCTCGGCGGTGCGCCACATTTCATCCGTGCCAAGATACTTCTCGCGGTTGGCGGGATCGTGGAGCGAAATCTGGGCGGTGAAATCCTTGAAGTCGAACAGCTTGAAGATGTGCAGCACGATATCGATGACGGAGAGAAACTCGGCCTTCACCTGCTCGTGGGTACAGAAAATATGGGCGTCGTCCTGGGTGAAGCCACGGACGCGGGTGAGGCCATGGAGTTCCCCACTCTGCTCATAGCGATACACGGTACCGAACTCGGCGAGCCGCAGGGGCAGATCGCGGTAACTGCGGGGCTTGCTCTTGTAGATCTCGCAGTGGTGGGGGCAGTTCATGGGCTTGAGCATGAACTCGCCCTCGGCCTCAGGAGTGCTGATGGGCTGGAAGCTGTCCTTGCCGTACTTGGCGAAGTGGCCCGAAGTGATGTAGAGGTCCTTCTTGGCGATGTGCGGCGTTACGACGGGCTGGTAGCCAGCACGTTTCTGAGTCAGGCGAAGGAACTGCTCGAGTTCTTCGCGCAGGGCGGTGCCTTTGGGCAGCCAGAGAGGCAGGCCCATGCCGACTTTCTCGGAGAAGGTGAAAAGCTCCATCTCCTTGCCGAGCTTGCGGTGGTCGCGCTTCTTGGCTTCTTCGAGGCGCTGGAGATACTCTTCCAGTTCGCTCTGCTTGGGGAAACTGATGGCGTACACACGCGTGAGCATGGGGCGGTTTTCATCGCCGCGCCAGTAGGCCCCTGCGGTGTTCATGATTTTCATGGCCTTGATGACCTTGCTGTTGGCCACGTGGGGCCCACGGCAGAGGTCAACGAAGTTGCCAGAATAGTAGAAGGTAATGTCGCCATCCTGGAGGTTCTCGATGAGCTCAAGCTTATAGGGGTTCTTACGCTCGGAGTAGAACTGGATGGCTTCGGCCTTCGAGACCGAGCGGCGCTCGAAGGTTTCGCCGGAGCGGGCGAGCTCAAGAAACTTCTGCTCGATCTTGGCGAAGTCGGGCTGCGAGAACGTAGTAGCGCCGAAATCGATGTCGTAGTAGAAGCCATTCTCGATGGGGGGGCCGATGGTGAGCTTGGCTTCGGGGTAATAGAACTCGATGGCTTCGGCGAGAATGTGAGCCGAGCTATGCCAGAAGGTGTTTTTGCCGTCGGCGTCGTCCCAGGTGAGGAGCTGCAGGGTGGCATCGGTGGTGATGGGTCGGCCGAGCTCAACGGTGGTGCCGTTGACTTTGGCGGCGAGGCAATTGCGTGCCAAGCCAGCACTGATGGACTCAGCAACCTGGAGGGGCGTAGTGCCAGAAGGCACCATACGCTTGCTGCCGTCGGGCAGCGTAATCTGGATTTCCGAAACGTTAACCTGCATGATGTAACACAAACATACGACGAGAAACGGCACCCTACTAAACAGAACATGCCGCGGCAGGGTGTGTGCCGCGGCATGCCGATACGGACAGCCGCCTATCAGACGGTAGTCTTGGCGCCCTTGCGGAAGCGGGCGAGGAGCATGTCGAGCGAGATAGGCGCAGCCAAGAGGATAGAGGTAAGCGTACCTACCACTACACCGAAGAACAGCGCCAGCATGAAGCCCTTGAGTACATCGCCACCGAAGAAGAACATTACCACAGTAGTGATGATGACCGTCGTGGGGGTGATGATGGTACGCGACAGGGTGTCGTTGAGGGCCTTGTTGTAATGTGCAGGGAGTGTCTCAGCTGTTTCCTTATGGCCTTCGGTGTTCTCGCGGATACGGTCAAACACAACCACGGTATCGTTGATGGTGTAACCCACGATGGTGAGGAGAGCAGCGATAAGGTCCTGGTTCACTTCAACCGAGAACGGCAGAGACTCTACCTGACCGAGCAGGGCAAAGAGGCCAAGTACAAAGAGTACGTTCAGCGCCAGCGCGATAACAGCACCCGTAGACATTGCCGTGTTGCGGAAACGCAGCAGGATGTAGAGGAAGATGGCGATGAGCGAGAAGACTACGGCGTACGTAGCACCGGTCTGGATATCGGAAGCGACAGCCGGTCCTACGGTTGTGCTGCGGAGCACTTTGGCACCAGAGAACTTGGCCAGGCCTTTCTCAAGGCGGCCCTGTACCTCTTCACCGGCTTCGGCGTTTGCGGCCATGAAGCCAGTGGTAACCATCAGCTGGTTGTTGGCACCGAGTGTCTTCACAACAGGCTGTTCGCCATCGAAGGCTGTCGTAAGCGATGCACGCACTTCGTCGATTGGCGCCTGCCCCTGGAACTCAACTACGTACTGACGACCACCGAGGAAGTCGACACCGAGTTTAAAGTTGAAGGCAGCGATTGCACCGATCGAGAGCACCGTAGCAACAGTGAAGACCACGTAGTAGCGCTTGCGATTGGTGATGAAGGGGACCTTCATGTGACGGAAGTACGCAGACACCTTGTGCGACCCGAAGTCCATGGTGGGATTGTCGGAGCGGTTGGCGTAGTACTCCATGATGAGACGGGTAATCACCAGGGCGCAGATCAGCGTGGTAGCGATACCAATCATCAGGGTCACAGCGAAGCCACGAATGGGGCCGCTACCAAAAACGAAGAGAATAACACCCGTAAGGAACGTGGTGATGTTGCCATCAACGATAGCGGAAAGCGCGTTGGAGAAGCCTGTTTCCAGGGCCGTGCGGAAGTTCCGGCCTGCTTCCATCTCTTCGCGAACACGTTCGTAGATCAGTACGTTGGCATCTACTGCCATTGCCATGGTAAGTACGATACCGGCGATACCAGGCAGGGTAAGTACCACATTGAAGGCACCCATCACGCCGAGGAGCATGAAGAGGTTGGCCACCAGCGCAAGCACAGCCACAAAGCCCGAGCCGCGGTAGTATGCAACCATGAACACCATTACGGCGAGGAAGCCTAGCACAAAGCTGAGCAGACCCTTGCTGATGGTATCGGCACCGAGGGAAGAACCAACGGTTTCTTCACCAGCAATACGAGCAGGTGCGGGCAGCTTACCAGCCTTGAGGATATTGGCAAGGTCGCGGGCTTCGTCTACGGTGAAGTTGCCCGAGATGGTAGAGGACCCTGTGGGGATGACACCGTTAACAGTCGGATAGGTATAAACGAGGTTATCGAGTACGACAGCAATAGACTTACCGATGTACTGCTCGGTCAGCCGCTTCCAGATTTGTGCCCCTTCGGGGTTCATCTTCATGGAAACGATGGGCTCTTTGCCATTCTGCTGGTCAAAGTCCTGCTCAGCATCGGCAATAACATCACCTGTGAGGGGGGCTTTGCCTTCGCGATTGGACTTGATGACAATCAGCGCAAGGGTCTTGGCGCCGTCACCTTCAGGCTTAGCCGTCCAGAGGAACTTCATGTCAGCAGGCAGAGACGCACGCACCTGGGGGTTTTCCAGGATGCGGTTCATCGCGGCCGTATCTACTACAGAGACGGCGCCGATAAGGGGCGAATTGGGCTGCTGTTCGTTAAATGAAGCGAACGTACCGAAGAAAGGATTCTCGCGACGGACTTTAGCCCGCTGGTTAGCGATGCTGGAGTCGGTCTGGGCTTTGTTGGAATCGGCACCAAGGACTTCGGCGAGGGTAGCCGCAGCTTTGGCGCTGTCTGCGTTTTCACCGGGCTTGACGGCTGGCTTGGCGGTATCCGCTGCCATTACAGGCGCAGCACCTGCCAGGCGCTTGGAGATTTCGTTGATACGACCGAGGTAAGCAGAAGCCTCCTGCGCGGTGTAAGTAGGCCAGAACTCCAGACGGGCAGTGCCACGGAGGAGACGACGTACACGCTCGGGGTCTTTGACACCGGGAAGCTCAATGAGGATGCGGCCGGTTCCAGGCTGAAGCTGGAGGTTGGGGCTGGCAACACCGAACTGGTCGATACGGAGGCGAAGGATCTTGAAGGTGCGATCGATGGCATCTTCGGTCTCTTTGCGGAGGAGGTCGGCAACTTCGCTGTCGGAGGCATTATAGCCGATTTTGTTCTTGCCAGCAAAGAAAGATGCCAGTCGGGCGTTGGGGTTGATTTCCTTGAGGGACGCAATGAAGAGGTCCACAAAGTTGTCCTGGCTGGAAGCCTTCTTCTGCACCGCCATACGCAGGGCCCGCTGGAGGGTGCTGTCCTGCGGATTCTGGGCAAGGCCTGAAACGACAGACTCCACTCCTACTTCCATGGTGATGAACATCCCACCCTGGAGGTCGAGGCCCAGAGAGAAGGAGTTATCTACGGCGGACTGATAGGTCTTGTTGTTGGCGTCGTCCTGCAGCCACTTGCTGCGCTGCTCGGGCGTCATGGCCGAGAGCTCGGCGTCCATCGACAGGCGGTTGACCGACCAGTAGATGTTGTAGCCGCAGATCAAGCTGAATATGACCAGCAGCGTTAGGAAAAAATTCTTGTTGCTTTTCATGCGTGCGTTGCAATGACCCTGAACCCAGTAGCGGGTTGACTTCCTCGGTTTTTACGTAATTTGAGGGCACAAATTTAGGGTTTTGGCCGGAGTTACAAAGGGGCGGGCGTGGGTTTTTGGAAAGAGCCAAATAGCCCACCTCGGGGCACCTATATACTGGCTAACGCGTTGACTTACAAACTAGGGATTATACCACATGGCATTCTGGCTGGTTAAACAGGAGCCCGATTCATACAGTTGGGATCAATTTGTGAAGGATGGCGCCACCGATTGGACCGGGGTGCGGAACTATCAGGCACGTAACAATCTACAGGCCATGCAAGTTGGCGACCTGGTGTTCTACTATCACTCAAACATAGGTTTGGAGGTAGTAGGCATTGCGCGTGTGACGAAGCCCGCTTTCCCCGACCCCACCACCGACGATTCGCGCTGGGTGTGTGTGGAGCTGGTGCCGGAAAAGCCGCTGACGAAATCTGTTACCCTGGCTCAAATGAAAGCGGATAGCCGCCTGAATGAGATTGGCCTGATTAAACAGGGACGACTTTCCGTAATGGGTCTCACAGAAGCGCAGGCAAAAGTGCTGTTGGAACTTTCCGAAACTCCCCTCTAAGGACGATGTCGAACACTTTTGGGCGGCACTTCCGCATAACCACCTTCGGCGAAAGCCATGGCCCAGCTGTGGGCGTTGTGGTAGATGGCTGCCCGGCAGGCGTAGCATTTGACCTGGAGTTCATCCAGACGCAGATGGCACGGCGTCGCCCTGGCCAAAGCCATATTACCACACGGCGCGATGAAGCTGACCAGGTGGAAGTATTGAGCGGGGTATTCGAAGGTCTGACAACGGGCATGCCTATTGCGCTGATGGTGCGCAACACCGATGCCCGCAGCCAAGACTACAGCCACCTGGCCAAAGCCTTTCGGCCGTCGCATGCTGACTATACATATCATGTAAAGTATGGCCACCGCGACTACCGCGGTGGCGGCCGCTCAAGTGCGCGGGAAACGCTGGCGCGCGTAGCAGGCGGGGCTGTGGCACAACTATTTCTGCGCAGCCGGACTGAGATTGACATCCGAGCGTGGGTGCACAGCGTGGGCACTATTTCCATGCCGAGCGAATGGCCCAATGTTGTAGCAGAAGCCGATATTGAGGCCACACCTGTTCGTTGCCCAGACCTTACACAGGCCGCAGCCATGATTGCCCGGATAGAGGAAGTGCGCAAAGCCGGCAACACGATTGGCGGAAT
This sequence comes from Pontibacter sp. T17, assembly GCF_057219875.1. Lineage (NCBI taxonomy): Bacteria > Pseudomonadati > Bacteroidota > Cytophagia > Cytophagales > Hymenobacteraceae > Pontibacter > Pontibacter sp. T17. Next base: position 1,458,004 of record NZ_JBXVVW010000001.1, on the reverse strand, counting down.
AGTGCGTTGCCTGGTGACGGGAATGCCCAATGGGCTTGGAGAGCCTGTTTTCGACAAATTACACGCACGTCTCGGCGCGGCCATGCTGGGAATCAATGCCTGTAAGGGCTTCGAGATCGGCAGTGGGTTTGAGGGCAGCCAGTGGCTGGGCAGCCAGCACAACGACCTCTTGTACAACGATGCAGGGCTCATACGCACCCAGACCAATCACGCAGGCGGTGTGCTTGGCGGCATCAGCAATGGCGAAGCACTGCGCTTTGCAGCAGCCTTCAAGCCAGTAGCAACAATACTGCGCCCGCAACTGAGTGTGGACGCCGAAGGGAATGCAGTGGAATTGGCGGGAAAAGGCCGCCACGACCCGTGTGTGCTGCCGCGGGCCGTGCCCATCGTAGAGGCAATGACGGCGCTGGTGCTGGCGGATTTTGTGCTGCTGAAAACAAAACAGGGCCACTCATAGAGTGGCCCTGTTGGCATGCGTAGACTGCCTGCACCTGATTACTGCGGATTCTGCTGACAGGCAGGATTGCGGGTAATCTCGGAGTTGGCAATTGGCCAGATGTAACGCGTATCTGTAGGGGCCACCAGTGGCGTAAAGCCACCGATAGGATCATCCTTGGGTTGGAAAGACAGCCCCAGGCGACGGATGTCGTAGATCTGGAGGCCTTCGCCCAGGTGCTCAATCTTCTTTTCCAGGAGGATTGCATCGTAGAAGTCGTCCTGGGTAGCGAAGTCGGCAGCAGTATAATCCAATGGTGGGGCTGGATGAGGAGGATTAACCGCCCGACCACGTACTGCATTGAGCAGGGTTAGCGCGGTAGCATCAATGGTGCCAGACTTACGAGCAAGTGCTTCGGCATAGTTCAGGAGCACCTCCGGATAGCGAAGAACCGGAGCCCAGTTAATGGGAGGGTTGACGCTGGGGTACTTAATGAGCCAGGTAAGACCACCCGATGTGGTGAGCAGCGTGGTGCGACGAGCATCTCCAGCCAACCAACGGGCATCATTCACGAGTGTATCGGCGACAAAGTAGTCGCCAGCACCACCCAGTGCAGGAGGGTTGTAGAAACCTGGCAGGTGGTTCTGGGTGTTTGGCCCATCGTTGCTGGCGTGGGGAATCGAAAACAGAGTTTCCGAGTTGAACGTCGGCAGGGTTGTAATGGCAGCTACAAGCCTACGGCCACCGGGCGTAACCAGACCAGCGGGAGCCAAAATCTGGCCGTCAGCAATCACATCGTCCCAGCGATTCATGCTCATGTAGACACGCATGCGGAGTGCGCGTGCGGCATCTGTGGTAGCACGCTGTGCACTGGCGCTGGCGCTCCCATGACTCATGGGCAGGTTCGCTACGGCGAAATTCAAGTCGTCAAGGATCATGTCATAGCAAGCCTTGATAGAGCTTCTGGACCGTGGCTGAGGCACACCATTTTCGGGTTTGGTGTAAAGAATAACGCCAAGCTCGGTGTTAACATCGGCCGCAAGGTTATACGGCTTAGTGTAGAAGGTCATCAGGGTGAAGTAGGACAGCGCCCGGAGGAAGCGTGCCTCCGCACGGAACTGGGTAGACTTATCCGCGGGAACCCCAGCGCTGTTATCCAGCCCGGTAATGACCACATTCGCCCGGCCAATTGCCTGGTAGGCGGCAGTCCACACGTTTTCTACCTCGCTGCTGTTGGAGACACTGGTGAAACGGTAAACCGACAGCGCGGTTGAGCCGTTGTTGGTGACGTTCTCAAAAACATCCGACATGATGTCACCATAAAGCTGTACACGACCAGCGTAGAACTGGTTGTTCTGCACGCCGTCATATACGCTGATGAGGGCGGACTCGGCGCGGGTCGCATCCTGAAAAATGACTTTGTCATTGAGCGCGTTGATGGGTGCCTGGTCCAATATGCCATCACAGCCGGTAACGGTAGCAGCCACGAGCACCGCCCAGAGTGTGCTTTTGATTATGTTCTTGATAGCCATAGAACTCAGAAGGTGACGTTAAAGCCAAGAGTGAAAGAACGAGAGAGCGGCATCGAGTTCTGGTCCAGACCTCTTTCGATGGCGACGTCGCCATTTCGCTCGGCTTCGGGGTCTACGCCCCGGTAGCCAGTGATGAGGAAGAGATTCTGCGCCATGAAGTAGAAGCGTACGCTGGACAGCTTGACCTTCTGTACGAATGCAGTAGGCAGGGTATAGCCGAGGGTAAGATTCTGCATGCGGACGTAGTCGCCTTTCTCAAGGAAACGAGAGGTAGACTGACCGCCAGCAGAGAGGACGTTTGTGGCATAGGCCCCGGCAACCAGACGGGGCTCAGAGCCACCTTTGTTGTCGGGAGACCAGGCATTGAGCACGTCTGTGCCGTTGTTCCACCCGCTGTTGTTCATGAGGGTCTGGCGCGAGCCATTGAAAACATAGTTACCCCCGCTGAAACGGATAAGGAAGGAAAGATCGAAGCTGCCATACTTTACGGTGTTCTGCCAGCCGCCGAAATAGGTAGGCTGGGTACGGCCCATTACACGGCGGTCGGCAGCGTTGATGGCGGCTGCCAGATTACCATTCATATCGCGCCATGTAGCGGTGTAGGTATCCCACTGGACGAGCTGGTCATTGGCGCGGCGGTAGATGGGGTTGCCGTTTTCGGGATTCACGCCTTCGTAAGGCACGAGGAAGAACTGGGAAAACTCCCCACCAGCCCGCAGTATAAAGGGCCCAACCGCAGACGTACTGGAAGAAAAGATGTCATCATTCTTTTCATTCAGGTTAACCACCAGCGTCTGGAGGGTCGAGTAGTTGAGGGTAGACACCCAGGAGAACTTGCCCCTTTCGAGAATGGTCCCAGTGATTTCGAGCTCGATTCCCTGGTTGCGGATTTTACCGATGTTCTGGAAAATAACATTGCTGGGGATACCTGCCGAGGGAGGCATGAGGTTGGCGAGCACCAGCTCATCACTCTCTTTGCGATACCAGTCGAAACTGAGCGAAAAGCGATCGCCGAGGAAGCCCATGTTGATACCAAAATCGGTAACAAATGAGGTTTCCCATTTGAGGGTGCCGTTTGCCAGCTGGAGTGGAGCGAGACCACCATACGTGTTGTACAGCACACTCCCCCACTGTGAAAATGAAGTGTAGGCCCCTCCAGGTAGCGAAGCGTTACCGACACGGCTATAGCTGCCACGGAGTTTAAACTCGTTGAACCAACTGGAGAACGAAGCATTCTTCCAGAAGGCCTCTTCGCCTACACGCCAGCCACCAGATACACCGAAGAAGGTACCCCAACGTGAGTTCACGGGGAGGTTAGAAAGTCCGTCTCGACGGAGTGAAGCTGCAAGGATGTATTTATCGGCGTATGTGTAGTTGAGCGTACCGAAATACGATACAACAGCCTGGCGGGAATTGGAACTGGTAGCGGCAGGCGTACGGAAGGCACTTGAGCCGAGGTTGACGTAGAAAGGATCTGTTACGTCAGAGCCGGAGGCGTTAACCTGAGCATAAGTGCGTTGGTAATGTTCTGAAAAGAAGCCAATGTCAACCCGGTGTTTTTCAGCAATGATACGCCCATAGCGGATTGAGTTAGTCCACTGCCAGGTATCAAACAACGAGCTACGGCTGATAATGTAGCCATTGAGGAATTTGAAAACGCCGTGATATGGGTTGTTGTATTCATCAGACAGCACCGTATTCTGATCGAGGCCGTACTGCGAGCGAATGGAAAGCCCTGGAAGAGGGGTTATTTCCAGATAGCCATTCGCCACAATGCGGGCATCGCGGGTGTTGTATCGGTTGAAATTCCGGTCATAGTATGGGTGCGTCCATGGCTGGTTGAGAGCCGGGAGGACGTTGTTGCCATTTCCCACATTAAGACCATTTGAGCTGACATGCGGGGTTCCGTCGCTGTTGTAAGCGGGCACGTTGGGTTGGATCGCCCAAGCCATACGCGCCGCATTGGCGGTAGCAGTAACCGTACCGGGGGATATAGCAATGAAATTACCCTGGTTGTAGATGCTGGCATAACTGGCAGCGAAACCCGTTTTGAGCCAATTGTTCAGCTTGTGGTCGAGGTTCAAACGGGCTGCGTTACGGCGAAAGAGGGTCGTCTGAATAATGCCAGACTGTTCGCCTGTTGTAAAGGCCGCATAGTAAGTGGTGTTACCGCCCTTGGCTGCGCCCGAAATGGTGAGGGTGTGGTTCTGTCCGAAGCCGTTCTGGAAAAACTCTTTAGACCAGTCGGTGTCTACAAGACGGCCGTTGATGTCGTAAGAAGGCTTAGCAGGCTCCGTCACGGCACCCGGCGTGTTTTTCCAGCGCTGGTTGGTAATGCGCATGTATTGCTCGGCATTGAGGACTTCCATTTTGCGTGCAATCCGCTCGGTAGAGAACCAGCTTTCAAAGGAGACCTGAGCAGCCCCCTCTTTACCACGCTTGGTGGTGATTACCACCACCCCGTTGGCAGCACGAGAACCGTACTGGGCCGCCTCAGCGCCATCTTTCACGAAGTAGATGGTCTCGATATCCGCGGGGTTGATTCCACCCAGTGCATTATTGGGGAGGAAGCGGTTACCGGAAATGTTACCGTTTTCGATGATTACGCCGTCAACAACGATGAGTGGGCCTACCCCACCGTTAACGGAAGCCGTACCGCGGATACGAATAACCGGAGGTGAGTTAAGACCCGGAGCGGCAGAAATCATGACGCCGGAGGCGCGTCCTGCGAGGGCCTGGTCGAAGCTTTGAACGGGCTGGTTGCGGATGGCAGACCCGCTGACGAGCGCGCCTGAGCCTGTAGACAGTTTCTTCTCAGTGGTGAGATAGCCTGTTACAATCACAGTCTCCAACTGGTTGTCATCCATCTGGAGTGTGATGTTGAAGGAATTGGCCGTTGCCGCGACGTTAACGTCTTTATAGTTGACGTAGCTGAAGCGGAGCAGATACTGTGCGGGATTGTCGACAGAGACTGCAAATGCGCCCTCCGAATTGGTGTAAGTGCCCCCAACAATCTGTCCGCTAGCTTTGTTGACCACTGAAACAGAAGCTCCGATGAGCGGCTGACCATCAGAGTCGAGCACCTTACCGGAAATCTGTCGAACAGGATCAGTCTGGGTTGTAGCCTGTTGGTCCCTGTTTCTGTAATCGCTTTGCGCGAATAGACTTGGAGAAACCAACGAGCACACCACGAGAGTTGTAAATAGTCTTCTCATAGGCGATGTGAAGCGTTAATTAAGACTCCAAAATTGAACCAACAGATTGTTAAGTATTCAAAATCAGCAAAAAAGTCTATTTCATACAAGCGATAAAATAAGTAACAAATGGACACAGGGAGAAAGAACTAGTAGAGGGAAAGATGCCGCTGGATAGCGGCTTTTCTGTTAGATTTGCGGCTCATCAACCAGCCGGGGTTTCTGGCTGTACCATCCAACGCATCAACTCACCCGCATGGCAGAGATCATTGAAATGCCGAAGATGAGCGACACGATGACCGAAGGTGTCCTCGTAAACTGGCTCAAGAAGGAAGGCGACGCGGTAAAATCTGGCGAGATATTGGCCGAGGTGGAAACCGACAAGGCCACGATGGAGCTGGAGTCGTACTTCAACGGCACCCTTCTCCATATTGCCGCAGCCGCTGGCAGTTCTGTGCCCGTAGGCGCGCTGATTGCCATCGTAGGCAAGCCCGGCGAAGATGTATCCGGCATTATTGCCCAATACAAGAACAAAGGCGCTGGGGCTGCACCCGCAGTGGCGCCCGCAGCTGAACCCGTTGCAACGCCCGTGGTGACGGCTCCTGTGGCGACGAGTACCCCTGCTGCCCCTGTTCGGATGCCCGAGCCTACGAATCTGGCTCCGGGTGCGCTTTCGCCGCGGTCGGGTTATGCTCCTATTCTCGATGCGGTAACAACGAGCAAGGTATCGGCCTCACCGCTGGCCCGAGTGATTGCAGCCGAGAAAGGTATAGACCTGAAGCAGGTGCAGGGCACTGGCGAAAACGGCCGCATCGTAAAGAAGGACCTGGAAAACGCCAAGGCCGCACCCGCTGCCAAAGGCGCAACAGCACCCGTCGCTGCCCAGTATGAGGAAGTAGTAGTGTCGCAGATGCGCAAGACGATTGCCCGCCGCCTGGGTGAGAGCAAGTTCAGTGCGCCGCACTTCTACCTGACGATGCCGATCCATATGGACAAGGCCGCCGCGTTCCGCAAAATGCTGAACGAGGAAGAAAAGGACGTAAAGATCTCCTTCAACGACATCGTGGTAAAAGCCTGTGCCGTAGCGCTGCGCAAGCACCCAAAGGTTAATTCGAGCTGGCTCGGCGACACCATCCGTTTCCACAAGCAGGTGAACGTGGGTGTAGCCGTTGCCGTAGAAGAAGGCTTGCTGGTGCCAGTTATTCGTAACGCCGATGCCAAGGGCCTGAAGGAGATTTCACTGGAAACCCGCGACCTGGCTGGCAAAGCACGCAACAAACAGCTGCAGCCCAGCGACTGGGAAGGCAACACCTTCACGATCAGCAATTTGGGGATGTATGGCATTGAGGAGTTCACGGCCATCATCAATCCGCCGGATGCATGCATTCTGGCTGTAGGAGCCATCATCGAACAGCCGGTAGTTGTGGATGGCGCCATCCGTGTGGGCCAGGTAATGCGCGTAACGCTTTCGTGCGACCACCGCGTAGTAGACGGCGCCGTAGGATCGGAATTCCTGCAGACGCTTAAGTACCTGCTGGAAAATCCAATGCGGATGCTGCTCTGATACTGCCCTTAACACAACATAAACAGCCAGCCCGCAAGGAGACTGGCTGTTTTCGCTTGAGTGGCCGACAAAAGTCTAGGCAGACCAAGCCGGAAATTGCGAACTTTGCACCCGATGGAACTCACAATACGGCATGATGGCGGGTTTGACTACATCCGGGAGGGCACTGGCCCCAACCTGCTGCTGCTGCATGGTCTTTTTGGTGCGCTGAGCAACTGGAACGACATGCTGGACGCATTCTCGGACCGTTACACAGTGCTGATACCGCTGCTGCCCATCTACACGCCGACGCGCCGAGATGCGACGCTGGATGGCCTGGTGCAATTTGTGCACGAGTTTGTAGAGCACATGAAACTGAGCGACATGACCGTAGTGGGCAACTCGCTGGGTGGGCACCTGGCCATGATGTATGCACTGGCACACCCCGACAAAGTGAAGTCGCTACTGTTGACGGGCAGCTCGGGCTTGTTTGAAGCAGGTATGGGAGTTGGCTTCGTACGGCGTGGCGACCGGAGTTTCATCCGCGAGCGGATAGAATTTACCTTCTGGGATCCCAAGACGGCCTCGGAAGATCTGGTGAACGAGGTGTTTGACATCGTGAACAACCGGCTGGCGGCCATGCGCATTCTGAACATTGCGCGGGAAGCCCAGCGGATGAACATGGCGCACCAGATGCCAAAGCTGAAGATGAAGACCTGCCTCATTTGGGGGCTGAACGACAATATCACGCCGCCATATGTTGCGCATGAATTCAGAAAGCTGATTCCGCACGCCGAACTGCACTTCATAGACCACTGCGGGCACGCTGCGATGATGGAGCAACCGAGTGTGTTCAATGTGATTGCGCGGGAATTTCTGGACCGCCAACATGGGTTAACAAACTAAACCTTCGACCGATTCGTTACGTCGTAACCACAAGATGCTAGCAGAAACGCTTATCAGCCCTACGCTGCCGGAGGCCCGGCCCCAGGACGCAGGCACCCAGGTGCTGGCGCTGATGCGCGAGCATTTCACAGAACAGCTGCCTGTGGTAGAAGAGCGTGAACTACTGGGCCTGGTATCGGCGGAGGCTTTGCAACGAGCTGTCACGCTGAATGACGCCGCAGTGGTTATTGACGCATTCATGTACCCTGCAGCTGGTTCGTTTGTGTACAATACCCAGCATGCGCTGGATGCGGTGAGCCTTGCCGCCCAAACAGGCAATGCCGTGGTACCGGTGCTGAACCTTGACCAGCAGTACCAGGGATCCATTGGCCGGAAAGAATTGCTGAAGTTCATTGGCGAACTTGCTGCCGCCAGTGAGCCTGGTGCCATTTTGGTGTTGGAAGTCCCACGACATGCCTATCAGCTACGGCAGATTGCAGACATCGTTGAGAGTAATGGCGCGGCCATTCTGAGTCTGAATATTTCAAACGTGCCGGAGACAACGGCGCTGTATGTGACGCTGAAACTCTCGGTGACAGAAGTGACGCAGATACTGATGAGTTTCGAGCGCTACGGCTACACGGTGTCCTACACTTTCACCGACACCCGCCAGTCAGATGGGAATGATGACCGCTACGAGGGGCTGATGCGCTTCCTGAACGTCTGAGGCTGATGAACCTGTCCGCCCTGCCGCGTCTGCACCTGCTGACCGACACCCATATACAAACCCGGCACAGTCATCTGCAACTGGCGACAGCCGCCCAAGCCGCAGGTGCCAATGCCATTCAGTACCGGGAAAAGCGCTTTGACCGGGGGCAACATCTGGCAGAACTGAAAGACATCAAATGCCTACTGGCCCACGGGACAACGCGGCTGATTATCAACGACTATTTGGATGTAGCCTTAGAAATCGGCGCTCGGGGTTTACATGTGGGTCAGGGCGACGCGAGCCCCGCGCTGGCACTGGAACTGCTGGGAGCCGATGCTGTTGTTGGCGCTACCGTACACAATGAAGCCGAACTGGAGGCCGTGCGGCACCTGCCACTGAGCTACATAGGCGTTGGCCCGGTGTTTGGGACAAAAAGCAAAGATACCGGCCTGCCGCCGCTGGGCTTGGACGGGCTGGCACGGCTGTGTAACTTGAGTCCTTTCCCGGTAATTGCCATCGGCTCTATTGACGCATCAACACTTGTATCGGTACTGGAAGCTGGAGCCTATGGAGTGGCGGTTCTGTCGGCGTTCTGCTGTGCAGAAGACCCTGAGCAGGCTGCACGCGACCTGCAGGCTCTGGTGGATGCTACTGCTGTGGCTGCCCGCTGGACTTAACGCACAGAATAGCCTACCCAATGCGGAGGCCCAGGCTCATCTCTTTGTCAGCGACAGCAGCCGACAGGTAGTGCTGGATTCGGTGTTGTTCACTGGGTTGGAGCGCACCCGGGAGCGGTATCTGATACGCGAGCTGAACGTGCGTATTGGCGACAGCATACGCCTGGTCGACCTGCCCAAAGTACTGGAACGCAATCAGCAGTTGGTATACAACACCAATCTGTTCAACAAAGTAGAGCTGAGTTATGAGCTGGAGGGGACCCGCCTGAAACTGCGGTTTGTGGTAGCCGAGCGGTGGTATATCTGGCCAGAGCTGTACCTGAAGACCGAAGAGCGGACCATCATTGAGTGGTTGCAACGGCCAAGCCTGAACCGAACAACCTATGGAGGTGGGGTAACCTTCAACAACTTTACCGGCCGAAACGACAAACTGGGCCTGCGTATCACGGCGGGCTTCTCGCGGCGTTACAGCTTTGGCTATGTACGGCCCTTCCTTATTCCGGAGAAGCTGATAGGGCTGCGAACCGGGCTTGCCTATGGCGAAAACGATGAACTGATCTATTCTACCCGCGAGGGAGTACCTCTGCGGATCCGAGAGACAGGAGCTGCCCTGCAACGCACACTGGTGGTGGAAGCGGGACTTGAAAAGCGCTTCTCGCAGAACCACGGGATAGTGGTGACGGCGGGCTGGCACTCTTTGCGGATACGTGACGGAGTGCTTGACAGCACAGCGGTATATCTTTCATCGCCTGGACGGACGTACGACCAGTATGCAAGCCTGGAAGTGGAGTTCTGGTATGACTCGCGCGACGTACGGGCGTTTCCATTGCGGGGGCGACGGTTTCAGGCGATTATGGGGCTGAACGGCTATGAAGGGCTGTCAACCACACGGTTTCTGACATTCCAAGCGAAATACTTCCGGTACCACCCGCTGGGACAGCGTACGCGGTGGTATTCGGCCTTTGGGGCGCAGGTGTTGTGGTTGGCAGGACGCAACGTGCCCTACCCCGAAAAGTTTTACCTGAACCAGGCCAATGTGCGCGGCTTCGACACCTATGTGGTGGATGCCTCGTTTGTGGCGACGGCGCGCAGCGAACTGCGGTACGCCGTGGTGGAGCGAAAGATTGTAAGTTGGCAGAAGCTGCCACGCCAGTTCCGCGACTTTCCTTTCGGCATCTATCCTTTTGCCTTTCTGGACATTGGCATAGCCCAGGACCACACGTACAACAACCTGGACCCGACGTACAAAAACCGTGCGCTGATCGGGTATGGCGTTGGGCTGGACGTTCCTTACTTTTACGACAACGTACTGCGGATCGAGGCTGTGCAGAACAACTTCGGCCGATTTGGCTTCCTCCTGAACCTCTCTGTAGCGCTCCGATGAAAATAGCCCTGTTCGGCCGGGTGACGAAAACCACCAACTACGAAGCCCTTCGCGACTTTTTGCTGTATCTGCGGGCCGAGGGACTGGGGGTGATAATCCACGCCGACTATGCGAAAAGCCTGCATGAACTGGGGGCGCTGCCCAGCGACGCTATTGAGACCTTTGAGCGGCGGGAGGAGATACGCGACTGCCACTTTCTGTACTCGGTGGGCGGCGACGGAACGATATTGGATGCTGCGCGCTTCATAGGCGAGCTTCAGGTGCCGATACTGGGTGTGAACGCCGGACGACTGGGATTTCTGGCCAGCGTGAGCCAGTTTGAACTGAAGCAGGCCACCGCCGACCTGTTGCGCAACGGCTGGAAACTGGATGCCCGCGCGATGCTGACTATCGAGAGCCGGCCACATGCCATTTTCGAGGGCCATAACTTTGGCCTGAACGAGGTGACGATACACAAAGCGAACACCAATGAGATGATAGTGGTGCACACGTTCATCAACGGGGAGTTCCTGAATTCTTACTGGACAGACGGGCTGATTATCAGCACGCCGACGGGCAGTACGGCCTACAACCTGGCGTGTGGCGGGCCCATTCTTTCGCCGCAGACGGCCAGCTTTGTGATAACACCGATAGCGCCACATTCATTGACTGTGCGGCCGATGGTGATACCGGACAACAGCGTGATTTCCTTTGAGATAGAGAGCCGGAGCGGGCAGGCACTGGTGGCGCTTGACAACCGCACCGAACTGATAGCCGACAGCACCGAACTGGCCGTGAAACGGTGTCCGTTCACGGCCAATCTGGTGAAGTTGCAATCGCGGAGCTACTTCAGTACGCTGCGCAACCGGCTGAACTGGGGCGTGGACGCCCGCAACTGACGCTCAGGGCATCAGGCCATGCGCACGGCCTCGACGGCAGCGGCGCAGAGGGTGCAGACCTTCTCGAGGAACCGCTCGTCTTCGGGCGAGAAGGGGCCAACGATGTGGGAGTCGATGTCGAGCTCGCCGATGAACTCAGCGTTGAGGAACACTGGCAGCACGATTTCGCTCTTGACATGGATGGAGCAGGAGAGGTAGTTACTCTCGGCGTTGACGTCCTGAATGACGAAGTTCTTATGGGTTTCGGCAGCCTGGCCGCAGATGCCCTGGCCGAAGCCGATGCGTACGTGGTCGGTTTCGTCGCCGGCGTAGGGGCCCAGAACGAGCTCGCGGTGTGCGTTGGGATCCACCATGTAGAAACCCACCCAGTCGTAGTGTGGGACGTCGTTGCGGAGCATGTTGCAGAGGAAATGGAGCTTCTCGTCGGCGGGCATGGAGGAATGGAACACTTCCTCGAGGCGGACATAGATATCGGCGAAGAGCGCCGACTTGGCTTCGGGAGTCAGGATGTTTGTAGATTCCACGGGTTTGAATTTGCGTGCAAAGCTAAGGAGGGAAGGAATTCGGCCCTAGTTTTGCATGCGTAACACAAACAAGAACCAGATGATTCGTACTGCACTGTTTCTGCTGATGGCCATCCTGCTGATGGCTGGCACCACCGTGGCCCAGCAGCGCAAGCCCCATGCGGCACAGCTGCCCGCCTTCAGCTTCCAGCGTGCTGAAGCAGGGAAGGAACAGGAACAGCTGACACGCCAGCAGCTGAAGCCTGGCTACGCGACCATCGTAATCTACTACGACCCCTTCTGCGACCACTGCCAGGCACAGGCCAAATGGCTGGCGGCAGATGGCGCCAAACTGGGCAAAACCCAGCTGCTGTGGGTGACCATCAGCGAAGCAGCCGACGTGCAGCAGTTCCAGAAGACGTACCTGCCGAAAACCACGCTGCCCGCCTACTGGGTGCGCGACACGAAGTATGTGTTCGACGACGTGTTCGGCTACTCTGTAGCACCAACGGTGCTGGTGTACGACGCCACTGGCAAGCTGAAGAAAGCCTACAGCAACGAGGTGGGCGTGGATGAACTGGTGAATGCCCTGAAGTAACCCCGCCACCCCACTCCACCTTTTTCTCTCTATAACAATATGTCACTGAAAGCACGCCTTGACGAAGGCATAAAAGCGGCCATGAAGGCCAAGGAACAGGGTCAGCTGCGGGCACTGCGCGCCCTGAAAGCAGCTGTACTGCTGGCCGAAACAGCCGAGGGCCGCAACCCCGACGCCCCCCTGACCGAGGCCGAGGAAATGCAGATACTGCAAAAACAGGCCAAGCAGCGCCGCGACAGCATAGAGCAGTTCCGGGCGAACGGACGGGAAGACCTGGCCGCAACCGAGCAGGAAGAGCTGGCCGTGATAGAAACCCTGCTGCCCAAACAGCTGGATGCCGCCGAACTGGAAGCCGCCGTGAAGCAGGTGATAGCCGAAGTGGGCGCGGTCAGCGCGGCCGACCTGGGCAAGGTGATGAAAGCCGCCAGCGCTGCACTGGCCGGCAAAGCCGACGGCAAAGCCATCAGTGAGACGGCCAAGCGCCTGTTGACGAAGTAACACGGCCTGCAAAGCCGCTGCCGCCCCATGGTGTTGATGATCGACAACTACGACTCGTTCACCTACAATCTGGTGGCGTTGTTGGAGGTGTGTGGCTTAGCCGTGCACACACTGCGACCAGAAGCGAATGCACTGGCGCAAGCCCAAGAACTGGAAGTAACGGGCGTGGTGGTATCGCCAGGGCCGGGAGCACCCGCAGATGCCGCCCTTTCGCAGGCGCTGATGCGGCACTATTGGGGACGTGTACCCCTTCTGGGCATCTGTCTGGGGCAGCAGCTGGCAGGCTGGCTTGACGGCGCGCAGGTGGTGCGGGCCCACAAGCCTGTACACGGCAAGACCTCGGTGATAAGGACAGACAGCCAAGGTGTGTTTGCTGGACTGCCGGAGACGCTGACCGTGATGCGGTACCACTCGCTGGTAGTAGCACCGGACACACTGCCCCGTACTTGGCTGCGGACGGCCTGGACTGTGCCAGAAACTGCGGCGGAACCCACAGAACTGATGGCCATACGCCATCGCGAACTACCAATAGAGTGCGTACAGTTTCATCCAGAGAGCATTCTGACGGAAGATGGCGAGATGATGATACGCAACTGGGTACAGCAGCACGGCCTACGCTGACAATCACGATCCTAAAAAAGACAGGGCCCCCGAAATGGGAGCCCTGTGTGTTTACGGCGGTTATGGTGCCCGTCAGTTCTTGATCTCGATGGGATCGGTAGGCTTGAAGGGCGAGAGCTTCAGGGCGTCGATCTGGGCTTTGTACTGGACCCAGCTGTTGGCCATGAAGAAGTTGACGCGCGCCACAGCGGCCTTGAGGCGGGCCTCAAAGTCGCGGAAGAGAATCTGATGGGTGGCATCGACGCCTTCATTGCTGGAGGCAATGGAGTAGTAGGCAGCCTGGAACTTTGCCGATACGTGTTCCTCTGAACGCTGAATGCCCTGCGTTCCGCCTTCACGGGCCAGGAACAGTTCGCGAAGGGTCTTGAGCGAGTCGAGCAACTCGGCTCCACGCTTCTTGGCATCCTTGTGGGCCTGCTCTTCCTTGCTGCCAGTGGGCAGTTGGGCGTTGGTGGCGTTGATGGCAGCACGCATTTCGGTGATGCGTTCGATGGCAGAGGCACCAGCAGGCACCATTACCTCGATGCGCCGAAGCATGTCGTCGGTCTCCTTCAGCTTCTCGGGGGAGAAGTTGGTGCGGGGGTCCATCTTCACTTCAACATACTGGCTGTCGCGGCCATCGCGGTAGGTGACCCGCACCTTGTAGCGACCGGGCAGCACGGTGTTGCCACCGGGCTCGGCATTGCCGCGGCCAAAGCCACCGCCGAAACCGCGAACCCCTGCACGGTCAAGGTTCCACTGCACACGGTTGAGGCCGGTTTCTGGAACGAACTTGAGGGTGCGAATGACGGCGTTGGTACCGTCGAGGATTTCCATTTTCAGGGTGTCGTTGTTGGCCGTTGGGATTGCCGGAGCCTTAGGCTTGGTGGTATCAGCCGCGGCAGGAGCGCCGGGCTTACCCGCAGGCTTAGCAGCGGGTTTTTCAGCAGGCTTACCCGCAGGAGCCGCGGCCGGAGCGCCAGCGCCCGGACGACCAGCACCCATGCCTGCACCACCCTCTTTCTTGCCTTCCTTCACCGAGAAGGAGATCATGGCACCGAAGGGGCGGTTCTGTCCATTGAAAACACCATCGGCCTCAAAGCGCAGCCCTTCGGACTGCTGGATTTCGGCGCGGTAGGCATCGGGAATGGGGAAGAGCGACACGGTGCGGTCGAGAACGGCCGTACCCTGCTGAGCGAGTGCACGGAGCGGGCGGATGTCGTCGAGCACGTAGAAGGCCCGGCCAAAGGTTGCGACGACGAGATCGTGGTCGCGGGGGTGAATGGCGAGGTCGTAGGTAGAGACGGTGGGGTATCCGTTTGTCCAGCGGGTCCAGGTTTTGCCGTAGTCGATGGAGACGTAAAGGGCAAATTCGCTGCCGGCAAAGAGCAGTTTGGGCTCGATGGGATCCTGTACTACGGAGAGCATGTAGCCGTCAACCTTCTTCTCATCCACGAGGTTGGTCCAGGTCTGGCCGTAGTCGCGGGTGTGGTAGAGGAAGGGGCGCCAGTCGTTGTTCTGGCGGTAATTGTTGACTACGACGAAGGCCTCGCCGGGGTTGTGGTTGGACGCTACGATGACGGGCACCCAGCCACCTTTTGGCACACCGGGCATGCGTGAAACCAGGTTGGTCCAGGTTTTACCGCCATCGCGGGTGAGCTGCACATTGCCGTCGTCGGTGCCAACCCAGATGACATTGCGGTCCTTAGGGCTGGGAGCAATGGCGATGATGGTGCAATAGTTCTCGGCACCGGTGGCATCGTAGGTGAGGCCGCCCGACTCGCTCTGCTTCTGCTTGGTAGAATCGTTGGTGGTGAGGTCGGGCGAGATGATGTCCCAAGTATCGCCACGGTTGGCACTCCTGTGGAGGAACTGACTGCCGAAATAGATGGTGCCGGGCTCGAAGGGATCTTCGGCAATGGCCGCATTCCAGTTAAAGCGAAGCTTGGTTCCGTTGGGATGTGCCGGTTTTACGGGCTTGGTATAGCCGGTAAGGCGATCGTAGCGAGAGACGTTGCCGCCCTGGCTCATGGCCCAGCCGTAACGGGAGTTGGCGCGATCAGGCAGAACGTCAAAGCCGTCGCCGAAGAGGAGCTCCTGCCAGTAGGAGTTTCGGATGCCGGCGGTACGCCAAACAGCGCTGGGGCCTACCCACGACCCGTTGTCCTGCATGCCCCCATAAAGGTTGTAGGGCACGTCGTTGTCTACACGAACGTGGTAAAACTGGCCCAGCGGCAGATTGTCGATAAAGCGCCAACTGCGGCCCATATCATGGGAAATGTTGAGGCCCCCGTCGTTGCCCTCGATGAGGTAGCTGGGATTGTCGGGGTGGATATACCAGGCATGGTGGTCGGGGTGGACGCCTGAGTATGGCAGAATGACGCGCCAGGTACGCCCCCCGTCCTCACTCATCTTGACAAGACTGGTGAGTTCATAAAGACGGTTTTCGTTGGAAGGGTCAACGTAGATTTCGTTGTAGTAGAAAGGACGTTCGCCAACCTGGGTGTCGTTGACCTTGCGCCAGGTTTTGCCGCCATCGTTTGAACGATACAGAGCGTTCTTTTTGGCTTCAACATTGGCGTAGACCACGTTGGGGTTGTTGCGGGCGATTGCCAGGCCGATACGGCCGAGGTCGCCAGCAGGGAGTGAGTCGCGGTTGGTACGCTGCTCCCAGGTGTTGCCGCCGTCCATGGTGACATAGAGGCCAGAGCCTTTGCCACCCGACTTGAAGAACCAGGGGTCGCGGTGAAACTCCCACATAGCAGCGAAAATCTTGTTGGGGTTGGAAGGGTCCATGACCATATCGGCGACACCGGAGCGCTCGTTGGTGAAGAGGACCTTGTTCCAGGTTTTGCCGCCGTCGGTGGTGCGGAAGACGCCGCGGTCGGGATGGTCGCCCCAGGAGGAGCCGTGCACACCAACGTACACGACATCGGGATTGTCTGGGTGGACGATGATGCGGTGGATATTATAGGACTTCTCGAGGCCCATGAACTGCCAGGTCTTGCCGGCGTCGATAGAGCGGTATACGCCGCGGCCAGAGGTTTGGCTGTTGCGGGGGTTGCCCTCGCCAGTGCCTACCCAGATGATGCTGGGATTCTTCTGGAAGATGGCAATGGCGCCGATGCTGGCTACGCGCTGGCTGTCGAAGAGGGGCTCCCAACGGATGCCGCCACTCTCAGACTTCCAGAGGCCGCCCGAGGCGCTGCCGACGTAAATGATTTCGGGACGGTTGCGGACAACGTCGATGGCTGTGACCCGGCCACTCATGCCGGCGGGGCCTACTGCACGGGCTTTCATGGCCTTGAGGCGGCTGAGGTCCAGCTGCTGTGCCTGAATGCCCGCAATGCCAACGACCATCATCGTCACCAGCCCCAAAAGGAAGCGGGAGTACATGGGTTTGTGCATATAGAGTTAAGTTTGGACAGACAAGAAAGTAGGGACTAAAGCGATTCCAACCCTCGGTTATGTTAAAAAAGTTTAACCAACTATTCTGGATGGCCGTTCTGGCACTGCTGTTGGGTGGGGCCTTCGTTGCTGGAAGATACAGCCAACCTGCTGAGCCAGCGCCGATAACCACTGGCCGAGTGGAAGCGGCGGAGGCAATTGCGGGGCTGGAATTTACCCCAGCGGAGCGCGACTCGATGCTGAAGGGATTGGGGGAATACCGCGCCTACTATGCAGCCATCCGGGCGCAGTCGCCTCCAAATGCCGTGGCCCCAGCGATGGTGTTCAATCCGCTGCCGGCAGGATTCACGCCAACCCTTGCTTCTGTGACGTGGCGCATGCCGTCAGCAGATCATGTAAGCCTGCCCACCGACAGCACCGACCTTGCTTACCTGACCATCCGGGAGCTGGGCGAGTTGCTTCGGACGCGGCAGATTACGTCCGAGGCACTGACACGCTTTTACCTGCATCGCCTGAAGCGACTGGGGCCCAAGCTGGAATGCGTGATTACCCTGACCGAAGACACCGCGCTGGCACAAGCCCGCCGCGCCGATGACGAGATACGCCGCGGCCGCTACAGAGGCCCGCTGCATGGCATCCCCTATGGTGCCAAAGACCTGCTGGCTGCCCGAGGCTACCCAACCACCTGGGGTGCGACCCCATACCGGAACCAGTATCTGATGGAAGACGCCACGGTAGTGAAGAAACTGGCCGCAGCCGGGGCTGTGCTGTGCGCCAAGCTGACACTGGGTGAACTGGCGAACGGCGACGAGTGGTTTGGCGGGAAGACGCGCAACCCCTGGAACCCCGAGCAAGGGAGCAGCGGCAGCAGCGCGGGCAGTGCGGCAGCGGTATCAGCGGGCCTGCTGCCGTTTGCCATTGGCAGCGAAACGTGGGGCAGCATCGTGAGCCCCAGCACTGTATGTGGCGTAACGGGCCTGCGCCCCACCTTCGGGCGGGTGAGCCGGGCCGGTGCCATGGCGCTGTCGTGGAGCATGGACAAGATTGGCCCCATCTGCCGCGATGTGGACGACTGCGCCATTGTGCTGCGGGCCATTCAGGGGCCAGACCCCAAGGACAACAGCACCATCGCCGCAGGGCTGAACTACGACGCCCTGCTGCCACTCAAAGGACTGCGTATCGGCTACGTGAAAGCCGACTTTGACCGGAAGATTGGCTTTGCTGCGCAGGACAGCGCGACACTGGAACAGATGCGCAAACTGGGTGCCACGCTGGTGCCGATAGAACTGCCGAAGATGGCCTACGAACCGCTGTCCATCATTCTGATGGTGGAAGCTGCCGCAGCCTTTGACACGCTGACCCTGCGGAATGGCGACGACCGGCTGAAACAGCAACACAAGGACGCCTGGCCCAGCCTGTTCCGGTCGGCACGGCTGATACCAGCGGTAGAATACCTGCAAGCCCAGCGCCTGCGCAGCCAACTGATAGCCGAGATGGCGCTGGTGATGGAACAGGTCGATGTATACCTGGCGCCTTCATGGGCCGACAACCTGCTGCTGACCAACCTGACCGGCCACCCAGCCGTGGTAGTGCCCAATGGCTTCCGGAGGAATGGGACGCCGAGCAGCATCACGTTCACGGGCCGGCTGTTTGACGAAGGGACGCTGATGGCAGTGGCACGCGCTTATCAGCAGAGCACCGACTGGCACAAGCGGCGGCCACCGCTGGCGAAGTAACCCGGCGCAATCAGAAACCCAGGCGGTTACGGCGCTTGCGCGCCTGCGCCTGCTCGAACTCCTCGGGGGAATAGGGACAGTGACGGCAGCGCGAGCCGCAGCAATAGCCACGGTCGCGGAGGTATTTGGCCGTGAAGACGATGAGGCCCTGCTCGTTGTAGTAGAAGTCTTCGCCCTCGACGAGTTTCTGCTTCATGGTGGGGTATAACGCAGGCCGTGCAGCTTTTGTGACGGAACGCCAGAGTACTGCACTTCCCTCTCTGCATAAATAACCACCCAAATTCTTTCGAATGCATCAACAAACAGCCCATAAACGACATAAAATATCAACATATCAGGCAGAATGTTAATCGTTTTCCATTTTTAAACGACGGTTATTGTCTGTTTGAGAATTTGCTAGATATTGGACCACGGTTAACAAAATTCCAAACAACCGCCATTTGACATATGCCGCACACCACCGAACGCTTCAGCGCCCTGGCGCAGGACATGAAGGGCAGTGAAATCATTCAGATAGCCGGTGAGGTGCGGGCGCGAAAAGCCGAAGGGCAGGACATTGCCGACCTGACCGTAGGCGACTTTGACCCGAAGCTTTTTCCGATACCAGCCGAGCTGACCGAAATGGTGATAGCCCAGTATCGGGCGGGCGCCACCAACTACCCTCCCGCCGTGGGCGAACTGGCCCTTCGCAAAGCCCTGAGCAGCTACATGAGCAGCCGCTTCGGGCTTGACTACAGCATACAGGAGATATTGGTGGGAGGCGGGGCAAGGCCGCTGCTCTATGCGGTGTATGCCGCAGTGGTAGACCCCGGCGACACGGTGGTGTACCCGGTGCCGAGCTGGAACAACAGCCTGTTCACGCACATAGTGGGTGGACGGCCGGTGGAGATTGCCACGCTACCCGAAAACCGATTTCTGCTGACGGCCCAGGAGCTGGAGCCGTATCTGTCGCGGGCAGTGCTGGTGGTGCTGACCAGCCCCGGCAACCCCAGCGGCACCATGTATGAGGAAAGCGAACTGCGCACCATCTGCGAGATGATACTGGCCGAAAACCAGCGACGGGCCCCGCGTGGCGCCAAGCCCGTTTACCTGATGTATGACCAGATATACCAGGAACTGCGCTACAGCCAGCAGCATCACCATCCGCTACACCTGGTGCCGGGCCTTCGCGACTACACCATTTACGTAGATGGGGCCACCAAAAGCCTGGCTGCGACAGGCCTGCGGGTAGGTTGGATGACCGCGCCGGAAGACCTGATTCGAAAGGCAGGTGCCATACTAGGCGTGATTGGTGCGTGGAGCCCGAAAGCAGAACAGTTGGGGCTTGCCGAGTACCTGAGCCTTCCTGATGCCCAGCGTCAGGCATTCCGCGCCACGATGGACGCCAAAGTGGTGGAACGCCTGAACGTTTTGTACAACGGCCTGATGGAGCTGAAAGCCGAGGGGCTGCCTGTAACCGCGCTGCCGCCACAGGGAGGGCTGTATCTGTCGGTGCAGTTTGACATACTGGGCAAAAGCACCCTACAGGGCCGTACCCTGACCACCAGCACTGACCTCTATCTGTATCTGCTGGAGGATGCCCGGTTGGCAGTGGTGCCGTTTCATGCCTTTGGTGTGAAGGAGACGACGGGTTGGTGCCGATGCAGCGTAGGAGCTGTGAGTGTGCCTGCACTGGAAGCCATGCTCAGCCGGCTGCGGGCGTCGCTGAAGCAGCTGCGTTAAGAAGCGGGTGGCTATCTTGCCGCCACAACTGACCCAACGCCAACGGGCACCCATCTGGGGGCTGGCCTGTTATTGAAACGACATGACGAAACAACCGAAGACCCTGGGAGCGCGGCTGCAGGCTGCTCCTTTTCGCATCGTATCGACTTTTCAGCGCTTCATCGCTACCGAAAGTGCCAGTGGTATCATTCTACTTGGCATGGCGATACTAGCCATTGTGTGGGCCAACAGCCCGTGGGGAAATACCTACACCGAAACGTGGGATACGCCGTTCACGCTACAGGTGGGAAAGTTTGCCCTGACCAAAACCCTGCTGCACTGGATCAACGATGGCCTGATGGCGATTTTCTTCCTGGTGGTGGGGCTGGAGATCAAACGAGAGGTGGTGATAGGCGAACTGAGTTCGCCACGGAAGTCGATGCTGCCGATTGCGACGGCGTTGGGGGGCATGGTAGCTCCTGCTCTGATTTTCACGCTGTTCAACGCTGGGACGCCTGCGGCCCACGGCTGGGGCATTCCGATGGCGACAGACATAGCTTTTGCGCTGGGCATACTGATGCTGGCAGGCAGTGGTGTGCCGCTTGGACTGAAAGTGATGCTGACGGCACTGGCCATCGTAGACGACCTGGGCTCAGTGGTGGTGATTGCTGTTTTCTACACAGCCGACCTACAGGTAAATATGTTGGCACTGGCAGGCCTGGCCTTCGGCGTGCTGGTCATACTCAACCGAATGAATGTGCGGAGCCTGTGGCCGTATCTGGCGGTAGGCTTTCTGCTGTGGCTGGCGCTGCTGAAGTCGGGCGTGCATGCGACGATAGGCGGGGTGCTGCTGGCCTTGACCATACCGGTGCGGGCGCGGTTCAACGCCGATGAGTTTCAGGCGCAGGTGCAGAAAGCACTGACTACATTCAAGGATGCGCGGCACAAGAAAGATGAGGTGCTGCTGAACGACACGCAGTTGAGTGCCGTGGAATACCTGGATGGGCTGGCGGTAGACGTGCAGCCGCCGCTGCAACGGCTGGAGCACAGCCTAAAGAACTTTGTGGCCTATGCCGTGATGCCAGTTTTTGCGCTGGCAAATGCAGGAGTGTCGCTGGCAGTAGTGCAGGCAAGTGACATGGCCGACCCCATTGCATTGGGCGCGGCACTGGGCCTGCTGCTGGGCAAACCCATTGGCATTATGGCCGCGGCCTGGCTGACCATCCGGCTGGGGTGGGCGCAGATGCCTGAAGGTGCCAACTGGCGGATGGTATTTGGCCTGAGTGTCCTGGCGGGTATAGGCTTTACGATGTCGTTGTTTGTAGCCGAGCTGGCATATGGTCCTTCGCAGCACCTGACCATTGCCAAAATGGGCATTCTGCTTGGGACCCTATTGAGCGGCATAGTGGGTTCGCTGCTGTTGCGCTCCAGCCTGAAGGGGAGCCAGACAGCGGGAGCAAACTGAGTAAAATGTTAAGGATTCTTAACGAGCCGACAATACCTTACCTACCCCACTAGGGGTAGTCCTATCTTGAGGAAGGTTATTCCAACCCATTCAAATCCATCCATGAACACATTTACAAGCATGCGCAAAGCACTGGGTGTGCTGGCAATGGCAGGCCTGGCACTGAGTGTGCCCACAGGCGTGCTGGCCCAGCGGAGCCAGGGTGCAGCGACAGCAGCGGCCGCCTCGGGCAAAGCCAAGTTGCTGGAGAAGTTTACGCCCAAGGCGGGCCAACTGGGTATTCCCTATGAGAAGTGGCTTCTGCCCAACGGCCTGACGGTTGTGATTCACGAAGACCACTCTGATCCGGTTGCGTATGTGGACGTGACGTACCACGTAGGCTCGGCCCGGGAAGAGATTGGCAAGAGCGGCTTTGCCCACTTCTTCGAGCACATGATGTTTCAGGGCTCGGACAACGTAGGTGACGACCAGCACTTCAAAATTGTAACGGCCTCGGGTGGCACACTGAACGGCACCACCAACCGTGACCGCACGAACTACTTTGAGACCGTACCTTCCAATCAGGTAGAAACCATGCTGTGGCTGGAAGCCGACCGTATGGGCTTTCTGCTGGATGCGGTGACACAGCAAAAGTTTGAGATTCAGCGTGCAACTGTGAAGAACGAACGCGGCCAGCGTGTGGACAATGCTCCGTACGGCCTGTCGTTTGAGGTGCAGGCGCGTACGCTTTACCCCTATGGCCACCCCTACAGCTGGCTGACCATTGGCTATGTGGAGGATCTTGATCGGGTGAACGTAAATGACCTGAAGAACTTCTTCCTTCGCTGGTATGGCCCGAACAATGCCGTCCTGACCATTTCCGGCGATGTAGATCCCAAGCAGATCATTGCGTGGGCAGAGAAGTACTTCGGCCCGATTCCGACTGGTCCGAAAGTAGACAAGATGAGCCTGCCGGCAGTACAACTTACCAGCGACCGGTATGCCTACTACGCTGATGCCATCCGCTTCCCGCAGGTATCCATGACCTGGCCGACGGTTCCTGCCGGCCACAAGGATGAGCAGGCACTGGACTGCCTTGCACAGATTTTGGGCCAAGGCAAGAGCTCGATTCTGTTCCAGAAGTTCGTGAAGTCGCGCAAAGCGCTGGCGGCACAGGCTTTCAACAATGGCAGCGAGCTGTCGGGCGAGTTCAACCTGCTGGTTCGTGCCCTGCCGAACCTGCCGCTAGCCGAAGCTGAGAAAATGCTTCGTGAAGCCCTGACCGAAATGGAGCAACGCGGCATCACCGAAGACGACATCAAGAGCTACAAGGCTTCGGCTGAAGCTGGCCTGATCCAGAGCCTGTCATCGGTACAGGCAAAAGGTGTGACCATGGCTTACAACCAGACCTTCTTTGGCCGCCCCGACCGTACAGCTGAAGAACTGGCCGAGATCAACGCGCTGACACGCGAAGACGTACTGCGCGTGTTCCGCCAGTATATTCTGGGCAAGCCTGCTGTTATCGTGAGCGTGGTCCCCAAAGGCGAGAATGCAGGTCAACTGGCCGCCAAAGCGAACGAAGTATTCCGCCCGGACAGCTCGCGCAATGCGTTCCCGCAGGTGGACTACACAGGCCTGAAATACAACAAGCCGAAGGACAACTTTGACCGCAGCAAGCAGCCCGGTGCCGGCCCCAACCCGGTGATCAAGGTGCCCAGCTTCTGGACTGAGAAGTTTGGTAACGGCATTTCGGTAGTAGGCACCCGCAACTCGGAAGTGCCGACTGTATCGATTGTACTGACGATGGAAGGTGGCCGCCGCCAAGAGCAGCTGACGCCAGACAAGGCTGGCCTGGCCCAACTGGCGATGAGCCTGTTGAACGAAGGCACAGAGCGCTACACGGCAGAACAGTTCCAGGATGAACTGCGCCGCCTGGGTGGCAGCATCAACATAGGCATGGACGACGAGACCTTCACGCTGGCGATCAATGCCCAGGTGAAGAATCTGGATGCTACGCTGGCGTTGGCCGCCGAGCGCCTGCTTCATCCCCGTTTTGACCAGGCTGACTTCGACCGCCTGAAGCAGCAACAGTTGGCGTTCATCGCCAACCAGGCCACCCAGCCCACGGTCATTGCCAACAATGTATTCAGCATGCTGCTGGCCGGCGAAGGCAATGTGTTGGGCGTATCTCAGCTGGGCACTGCCGCTTCGGTAGGCACACTGACGCTGGACGACGTGAAGAACTTCTACGCGAAGTACTTCAGCCCGCAACAAGCCGTACTGACGATTGTAGGCGATGTAGAGCAGAAGACCATTGCGACGAAACTGGGCTTCCTGCGCGACTGGAAGGGCCCTGCTCTGCAACTGGCCACGCTGCCCGAAGTACCGAAAATCGAGAAGACACGCATTTACCTGATTGACAAGCCGGGTGCCGCACAGAGCGAAATCCGTATTGGCCAGATGGGTATGCCTTTCGATGCTACTGGCGATTACTACCGCAGCACGCTGATGGTGTATCCGCTGGGCACGAACTTCAACTCGCGCATCAACATGAACCTGCGCGAAGACAAAGGCTGGACATATGGTGCCCGCTTTGGCCTGAATGGCGCTGGCAAGCTGAAAGGCGTGTGGGTAGCTAACGCAGGTGTGCTGGTAACGGCGACTGACAGCTCGGTATATGAGTTCATGCGCGAAATCCGGGAGTACCGCGAAAAAGGCGTGCGCCAGGACGAAATCGACTTCATGCGCCGCTCTGTAGGCCAGCAGGATGCCCTGCGCTACGAGGCCAACTTCCAGAAGGCGGCCTTCCTGACGCGCCTGGTCCGCTTCGGCCTTCCGACCAACTTCACGGAGCAGCAGAACGCCCTTCTGCAGCGCCTGACGGTGGATGAAGTGAATGCACTGGCGAAGAAATACCTCAACCCCGATCAGATGGTGATTGTGGTAGTAGGCGACAAAGCCAAAGTGGGCGAAGGCCTGAAGCGCCTTGGCTACGAAGTGATTGAACTGAACAGCGACGGTAAGCCTGTACAGTAAGCCTTCGATAAGAAGCTGAATGAAAGCGGGCCACCTGATGAGGTGGCCCGCTTTTCTTTTGTACCAAAGGTCTGACAGTTACTGCTCGGCGGGAAACAGGCCGTCGATGGAGAGATACCGCTCGCCGGTGTCGTAGCAGAAGGTGAGAACACGAGCCCCCTGGGCCATCTGCGGGATGGTTTTGGCAACAGCGGCCAGGGATGCGCCGGAGCTGATGCCCAGGAAGATGCCCTCTTCACGGGCAGCGCGGGCGGCATAGGAGAATGCCTCCTCCTTGGCCACCGTCACCACGCCATCGAGGGTAGACTTGTCGAGGTTGCCGGGAATGAACCCCGCACCAATGCCCTGCAAGGGGTGTGGCGAGGGGGTCCCGCCGCTGATAACAGGCGAGAGCTCGGGCTCGACAGCCAAGACCTTGAGATTGGGAAAGTGCTGCTTAAGCACACGGGCACAGCCAGTGATGTGGCCACCAGTACCTACGCCGGTGATGAGGTAATCGAGCCCTTCGGGAAAGTCCCGAAGGATTTCTTCGGCTGTGGTACGGACGTGGACATCGATGTTGGCGGGGTTGTCGAACTGCTGGGGCATCCAGGCACCGGGAATCTGGGTGAGAAGCTCGTTGGCTTTCTCGATGGCGCCCTTCATGCCCTTCTCGCGGGGTGTGAGGACGAATTCGGCGCCGTAGGCCTTCATGAGTCGGCGGCGCTCTACCGACATACTCTCAGGCATGACAAGTATGAGGCGATAGCCCTTGACCGCGGCTACCATAGCGAGGCCGACACCGGTGTTGCCACTGGTGGGCTCAACGATGGTTGCCCCAGGGGCCAGCAGGCCTTTTTTCTCTGCGTCCTCGATCATGGCGAGGGCGATGCGGTCCTTGATGCTGCCACCGGGATTGGCGCGCTCAAGCTTGACCCATACCTGCACCCGCTGGTCGAACAGCTTGTTCAGGCGTACGTGTGGCGTATTGCCAATGGTTTCGAGAATGGAATGGGCTCGCATGTTGCGAATTAGACTAAATACAGTGGTCTAAGTAACTACCGGATTGCATACGCGCAACCGCCGGATCATAAACAGTTTGCTAAATGTGAAACTCGAGGTACTCGGCTACGCCAGCGTTGATACGGATCTGGCCGCGGTGGTAGACTTTGCTGTGGGCGGGCACACTCTCGGTGAGCCAGACATTGCCACCGATGATACTGTGCGCCCCCACCACCACCGAGCCACCCAGGATGGTGGCGCCAGCATAGATGACGACATTGTCTTCGAGGGTTGGGTGTCGTTTCTGGCCGGCAAGGTCTTTCTCTACGCTTAGCGCACCCAGGGTAACGCCTTGATAGAGCTTGACATGGTTGCCGATGTGGGCCGTCTGGCCGACGACAATGCCGGTGCCGTGGTCAATGCAGAAGTGACTGCCGATGGTGGCGCCAGGGTGGATGTCGATGCCGGTGCGCATGTGGGCCTGCTCGGAGAGCATGCGGGGGAGTAGCGGTACCTGCTGCCGATAAAGCCAGTTGGCCATGCGATAGACGGCAATGGCATAGAAGCCGGGATATGCGGCGATGACTTCGTCGATACCCTCGGCGGCGGGGTCGCCAGCGGCAATGGCGCTGGCATCTTCGAGGAGTGCCTGTTGCAGCTGTGGCAGAGCGGAGAGGAAGTCGGCTGAGAGTAGATCGCAGGAGCGAGGGAGGCGGCTGGCGAGGGGGTGCAGCAGTTCGACGAGGTCGATCTGGAGACGGCGGAGATCTACTTCCAGGGCATTGGCATCGAGAACGGGCTGCGCCCTGAACTGAGGGAAAAGAATGCGAAGCGCCTCGAAAACAAAGCGCTGCACATGTGGAGCTTCGGGGGCGGCGGCCTTACCCTGGTGCAGACGGAAGAGGGCCGAGGCAAGGGTATTCATAAGCAGACAGATGGGGCACAACGTTACTGCCCGCAGCGACAGAACACAACAAACGGAATGCAAATGCCGGATGGGGGCGAAAAAATGCGAAGTTTGCACCGCGACAGGACGTGCCATCGCTCTTTGCAAAAAGGGAGGAAAGTCCGGACAGCGCAGGGCACCCTGCTGTCGAAACGACAGGCTGGCAGGCCGGAAGGTCTGCTGGACGGAAAGTGCAACAGAAAGCAAACCGCCAGAGGCGACTCTGGTAAGGGTGAAACCGTGCGGTAAGAGCGCACGCGGGCGGATGGTGACATCCGTGTTGGGTAAACCCCGGGGGCTGCAAGACCACATACACCGGCGTTTCCAGCCTGCAAGGGCCGGGACGAGGGCTGCCCGTCCAAGACTGCGTCGGGGGGTAGGTCGCACCAGATAAATGATGGCAACCGCGCAAGTGGTACAGAATCCGGCTTACAGGCCTGTCGCACCGTATACACGCCCTGGCATCGGCCGGGGCGTACTTTTTTCCTTCAGGCAAAGGCTGGAGTTTCTGCTAACTTTCCTCTTCCAATCTGGCCCTCATTTCCATGACCGAAACCCAACTGACGCAACAACTGCGCGCCCGCTACATGTTGCTGGCCCTGATAGTGGGCATCGTGCTGATGGGGGCGAAGTTTCTGGCGTATGAACTGACGGGGTCTGCGGCCATTTTCTCCGACGCGCTGGAGAGCATTGTGAACGTGTGTGCCGCAGGCTTTGGCCTGTGGGCGGTGCGTGTGAGTGCGCAGGAGCCCGACGCCCAACACCCCTATGGCCATGGCAAAGTAGAGTTTCTGGCGGCAGGCTTTGAGGGGGGGCTTATACTGATGGCAGGGGCTGGCATCTGGTTTCAGGCGTGGCGGGCCATTGAGGCCCATGAGCAACTGGAAAGCCTGGACTATGGCATGGGCATCATTGGCCTGACGCTGGTGGCCAATCTGGTAATGGGCTGGGCGCTGATACGTGCTGGCAAAAAGCACCACTCGGCAGCGGTAGAAGCCGATGGACGCCACCTGGTGGTGGACAGCGCGAGCAGCGGAGGACTGCTGGCGGGTCTGATTCTCATCTACTTCACGGGCTGGACCTGGGCCGACCCCGTCATTGCGGCGCTACTGGGCGGCTGGGTCATCTGGCACGGAATCAAACTGATACGCGAAGCGCTGGGAGGGCTGCTGGATGAGTCGGACGATGCGTTGTTGAAGCAGACCGCGACAATCCTGTCGGCGGCGCGGCGTAAAGCGTGGGTGGACCTGCACAACCTGCGTATCGTGCGGCATGGTGCCGACATACACATCGACTGCCACATTACCCTACCTCGCTATCTGGCATTGGACCCTATCCATGACGAGGTGAAAGCCGTGGAGCACCTGCTGCGCGACCAACTGGCCGGGGCAGGCCGCAGACTGGAGATTTTCATTCACGCTGACCCCTGTCTGCCAGCCTGTTGCCCGACCTGCGAGCAGCCCGACTGCCCGGTCCGTACGGCACCCTTTGCTGCCCACCTGGACTGGACGCAGGACCGCCTGATCCAGAACCAGAAACACAGTATGCAGAGTGGCGACGACTGATCGGGTTTCTCCGCTAGCTTTGCGCCGCACGAACGACAAGCATGGAACCCATACACCACTTTGAGCAGGGGCTAACCTTTCGCCTGGGGCCAGAAGTGCTGACCGAAGCCGATATCATCGCTTTTGGGCAGACTGTAGACCCCCTGCCTGTCCATACTGACCCGGAATTTGCCAAGACCACCCGCTTTGGCAAACTGATTTCCAGTGGCCTGCACCCCGGCAACCGCATGCACATGAAGTATTGGCTGCCCGCCAATGTGCATACCCTGGTATGCGGCATTCGGATGGACGTTACCTTTCACAAGCCACTGTTTGCCGACCAGCCCTACACCGCCGATTTAACGATGGAAGAAGTGAAGCACAACCCCGAGAAACGGCAGGCAGTAGTGGTATGGCGCTGGGATTTTTACAACGACGCGGGCGAACACCTGCAAACCTGCCGCAACACCTGCCTGCACCGCATTCCTTGACACACCCACACTCCCCCACTCCACTCATGACACTGGAAACGAAAGCGTTTGCGCCCACAGCGAACGATTATACCCGCATTCTGCTGCTGAAGTCGCAGATGTATACGGTGATGCTGTCACTGGTGCTGCTGACCATCAGCGTGGTGGGGTATTACCTTTATAAAGCGCCCGTTGTACTGATCGTGGGCCCGGTGGTGCTGCTGATGTACCTGGGCCTTACGTTTACGGGCTACTACCGCTACCCACGGCAGGCGTCGTTTCAGGAAGCGCTGCTGCCGCGACGCCATGTGTTTACAGAAGCAGGGTTTCAGACCCAGCTCACAAACGGTAAAACCTCCAAGCACCAGTGGAACAACCTGATGAAAGCCCAGCGACTGGCAGGGTTCACGGTGCTGTACTTCAACCGCGACTCGTTTACACTGGTTCCAGACAGCGCATTTGCCAATACTGCCGATGTCGAGGCCCTGCGAACCCTGCTGAAAGAAAAGGGGCTGCTGTAAACTTCTGTGCGCCTGTTAGGGGCTCAGCCGTCAAGGCCTTCATAAACCTGCACGACAGGACGCTCGTCGGGGTGGGCCAGCTCGAAGGTGTCGGCTTTGGCCAGGATTTCGTCGAGATGGGCGTTGGCCTCCACCAGTGTATCTGCCATGACCAACTGCATGCGGTAGGGCTTGAAGCCAGCCAAGCCCTTGAAGTAGTTGGCGTAGTGGCGGCGCATTTCGACAATGCCCTTGAAGTCACCCTTCCACTTGACCGATTCCTCGAGGTGGCGGCGGCAGATGCGCACGCGCTCTTCGACCGTGGGCAGTGGCAGCAGCTCGCCGGTGGCCATGTAGTGCTTTATGTCGCGGAAAATCCAAGGATAGCCGATGGCGGCACGACCTATCATGATGCCATCCACGCCGTACGTCTGACGGTTGAAAACGGCCTTTTCCGGGCTGTCTACGTCGCCATTGCCGAAGATGGGAATCTCGATGTCGGGGTGCGACTTGACCTTGTGAATCCAGGACCAGTCGGCCGAACCTTTGTAGAGCTGGGCACGGGTGCGGGCATGAATGCTGAGGGCTTTGATGCCGACATCCTGAAGGCGCAGGGCTGTTTCGAGGATGTTGATGGAGTCTTCGTCCCAGCCGAGGCGGGTCTTGACGGTGACGGGCAGGCCGAACTCCACGCCCACCACACGGACAATCTGGGCGGTCATCTCGACCATCTTGGGAACATCCTTCAAGATGCCTGCACCTGCGCCCTTGCAGACAACCTTCTTGACGGGGCAGCCGTAGTTGATGTCGATGAGGTCGGGGCCAACACTGGCTGCAATACGCGCGGCTTCGACCATGGAATCGGTATCGCCGCCAAAGAGCTGTATACCAATTGGCCGCTCATAGTCGAAGATGTCGAGCTTCTGTCGGCTTTTCCATGCGTCGCGGATGAGGCCTTCGCTGCTGATGAACTCGGTGTACATAAGATCGGCCCCGAGCTCCTTGCAGACGGCGCGGAAAGGCGGGTCAGACACATCCTCCATCGGCGCGAGGAGGAGTGGAAACTCTGGCAGGGTAATCTGAGCTATGTTCATCCGAAGGCTGATACGGGGCTTTAACGGAAATGCAGCAGGATTTAGCGCGCAATACGCCCACTGGAGAAGAAAAAACGGGCAAGAGCGAAACATCCCTTTATTTTTGGGAGATGCTTCATTATCCGTCGGCGAGCCTGTTTTACCGCGCAGGCGCCCAACCACTGGTTGCCCTGATCTGGGGCGTGTGTGCCACTTTCGTGCTTTGTCTTCTGGGAGCTTTCATGGGGCTTGCGCTGGCCAATACTCTATTGGGCATTGACACCGTAGCTGCACTGGCAGGCACGGAGGCGCTGAGTCCGGCAGGAGCACAAGGCATTCTGTTGATGCAGGCCTGCTTTCAGGTAATTGGCATGGGGCTGGCAGCAGTTCTGCTGGGCCACCTGGCAGGTAATACCAAGGACGAACTGGGCTTGCAGGCCCCACCCCAACCGCGCTGGCTGGGCCTGGCATTTGCCGTTACCATTATCTCACTTCCGCTGCTGGAACGCCTGACGCTGACGCCCGAGCAGTTTGTACTGCCGGAATCCATGAAAGGGCTTGAGCAATGGGTGGAATCGACGGAAGGCGACCTGAGCGAACGGCTGATGCAGTTGATACCCCACAACCTGCTGATAGACCTGCTTGTCATTGCCCTTGTACCAGCCGTAACTGAAGAACTGCTGTTCAGAGGCTGGTTGCAACGGACGCTGCAACGCGTGATGCCCACCCACTGGGCCATCTGGGTGCAGGGCGTACTGTTCAGCGCGATTCACCTACAGTTTCTGGGCTTTCCGGCACGGATGGCCATGGGGGTACTGTTCGGCTACCTGCGGCACTGGAGTGGCAGCGTTTGGCCCGCCGTTTTGGCGCATTTTGTAAACAATGGACTCGCCGTAACCGTACTGTACCTGAGCGAAAAGGGGCAGCTGCCAGCTGGCCTGGCCACCTCTCCCGACAGCCTGCCGGCTGCTGTGGCGTTTGCCTCGGCAGTGATGACCGGCTTTCTTATATGGCGGATTCAGCAGTTTAAAGAAACCCCAAGCCCTATCCCCACTTCGACCCCACATGCGTGAAGCAACCTCGCGGTTTGACCGCAAAGATCTGGTACCACGAATAATAACGGCCGTAATAGCGGCTGGTGCTGTTGTAGGGCTGGTGACGTGGAGCGGGCTGGGCCTGCTGATTCT
Source organism: Pontibacter sp. T17 (assembly GCF_057219875.1). NCBI lineage: Bacteria > Pseudomonadati > Bacteroidota > Cytophagia > Cytophagales > Hymenobacteraceae > Pontibacter > Pontibacter sp. T17. The sequence goes on along the minus strand of NZ_JBXVVW010000001.1, from coordinate 1,426,541 downwards.
GTGCATAGCGCTCTCACTGCTGGCCTACGCCGAGTTTGTACGTATAGTAGGCGTGCAGTGGAATGCGTCGTATTCGCTGCTGTGCTTCCTGTTCATCCTGACAGGGTGGAGCTATGCGACCTCGGTGGTATTGCCGATGCTGCCGCCACCACCTGCCTGGCATTTCATACTGCTGGGGCTGCCTGTGCTGTTAATCCTGACACTGTTCCGCAACACGCCGGAAGAGGGCTTCCGACAGGCGGCGCTGCTGGTGTTTGGTATAGCCTATGTGGCGGTGCCGTTTCTGCTGCTGTTTCAGGCGGGCTACCTGTTGCCGAGCGGCTATGACTGGCGACTGCCAATGGGCCTGCTGGTGCTGATCTGGGCGTCGGATGTGGGGGGCTACTTCGGCGGCAAGCTGTTTGGCAAGCATCCGCTTTTTCCCCGCGTGAGCCCCAAAAAGACCTGGGAGGGGCTGGCCGGAAGCCTGCTGCTGGCAATTGGCGCTGGGGCAGCCTGGACAGCGCTGTTCTATGCCTCGGGCGAACTTGCGCCCCACTGGTGGGTGATGGCAATCATTGCTACGGTGGTGGGGACACTCGGCGACCTGGTGGAATCGATGCTGAAGCGAGGGCTGGGGCTGAAGGACTCGGGCGGACTGCTGCCGGGCCACGGCGGGCTGCTGGACCGCTTCGACGGGTTTCTGCTGGCGATGCCAGTGATTTATGTGTACCTCCAGCACACGTATTTGCGATAAACAACTTTGCTAACTTGCGTCCCGATTCATACGCACCACTACCAAACGTCCGTTAGGCGAAGACTTATAACCTAAATCACCTTTGGCCTGACGGGCAACCTAAACTCACGCATATGAGCGCCACAAAAAACACTGCCAATCACGAGCTGAACCCCTACGAGTCGATGCTGAGCCGCTTCAACCTTGCGGCCGACATCCTGAAGCTGGGTCAACACGAGCGCGATGTGCTCTCGCAACCTCAAAAAATCGTGATGGTGCACCTGCCCATCGCGATGGACAACGGGACGACGAAGGTATTCGAAGGCTATCGCGTCATCCATAGCACGGTACTGGGCCCCTCGAAAGGCGGTATCCGCTACGCGATGGAAGTGAACCTGGACGAAGTGAAGGCTCTGTCGGCCTGGATGACGTGGAAGTGCGGCGCCGTGAACATTCCTTACGGCGGTGCCAAAGGCGGTATCCAGTGCGACCCCCGCACGATGTCGGCTGGTGAACTGGAGCGTCTGACCCGCGCCTACACCGACCAGATGATTGAAGTATTCGGCCCAGACCTGGACATCCCGGCTCCTGACATGGGCACTGGCCCGCGCGAAATGGCGTGGATTGTGAGCGAGTTTTCCAAGCTCATGAGCGGCAAATACATTCCTGCCGTGGTAACCGGCAAGCCGCTGGAACTGGGTGGCTCGAAAGGCCGCGTAGAAGCCACTGGCCGTTCTGTCATGACCACCGCACTGGCCGCACTGCGCAAGCTGAACATGCAGCCTGAAAAGTGCACGGCAGTGGTACAGGGCTTTGGCAACGTAGGCAGCAATGCCGCCAAGCTGATGAGCCAGCAGGGCATCAAGATTGTAGCCATCAGCGACCACACTGGCGCTTACTACAACAAAGAAGGCATCCTGATTCACCAGGCTATCCAGTGGAAAGACCAGAATGGTGGCGTACTGAAAGGCTTCAAGGGCGGTGAGGAAATCACCAACGCCCAACTGCTGGAGCTTGAGTGCGACATCCTGGCCCCCTGTGCGCTGGAGAACGTAATCACTGCCCAAAACGCCCCCAACATCAAGGCCAAGATCATCGTAGAAGGTGCCAACGGCCCCGTTGCCGCCGAAGCCGATGCCATCCTTGAGTCGAAAGGCATTCTGGCTGTACCCGATATCGTAGCCAACGCCGGTGGCGTAACCTGCTCTTACTTCGAGTGGGTACAGAACCGTCGCGGCCACTATTACACCGAGAACGAAGTGAACGAGCGCGTTGACCAGATCATCGCTGCCGCCTTCGAAGAAACCTACCAGGCCTCTGTTCTGCACAAGGTTTCGATGCGTATCGGTGCTTACGTGGTAGCTGTAGACCGCGTAGCCCGCGGCCTGCGCCTGCGCGGCAAGTTCTAATACGAACCGTTTCCATAAGACAACAGCCGGGCTTTCCAGCCCGGCTGTTTCTTTTTGTGCAACACCCCGGCCAATTCGTAATCTTTCCTCAGGAAACTGTGTTAGTAACAGTGTAACCGAGCAACCATGTCTGAACAAACTGAATACACCACGCCCGAGAGCGGCGACAAGAATCAGGATGTAACCAGCCGCCTGCAGGCCGCCTATGAGCGCCGTGTGGCAGCAGGAGAAAGGCCCAGTGTAACCGACCTGTGCACAGACACAGGCATTGCCGAAAGTGAATTCTACACTCATTTCTCTTCGCCCGAGGCCATTGGCAAACAGATATGGAAAGGGCTGGGACAGGAAATCCAGCAGCGCCTGATGGCCTCGCAGGCCTATCAGGGCTATGGTGCACGCGAACGGGTGCTGGCGTATCAGTTCACCTTTTTTGAGCTGGCAGTAGCCAAACGTTCTTTCATCGCTGCGACGCACGATACAAATGCGGTGGCGCTATACAAGGAAGACTTCCTGCACTTCCACAACGACCTGGTGATGGAAGGCATCGCAATGGACGAACTGAAGGAACGGTTGTCGCTCTCGAGCTACTACCCCACCCTGCTGTGGAAGCTGCACGAAGACCTGATCTGTTTCTGGCTGGACGACACCAGCGAGCAGTTTGTAGAAACGGAGCGCGCGATAGAAGTGAAAAGCAAACTGCCACTGGAATTGATGGGCTACAACCTGCTGGACAGCGTGTATGAAAGCCTGAAGTTTGAGTGGGAGCGCTTTGATCGCCAGGTGCTGCGCAAGTGGTTCAAAAGCTGATCAATAACTGCCTCAGCGCACTTTCCGGCCCTTCCACTCATAGCCTTTGCTGAAGGTGCCCGCAATGCCGACCCACAGAACATAGGCCGCGTGTATGGGCTGTCCGAGTACAGCATAGTACAGATAGCGGCCCTGACCGAGGAAGGACAGGGCTGGGGCCAGTATGGCGGTATCAGCAATGATTTTCAGGAGGGCCTGCACCCCAAAAGCGATGCCACCCCACACAGGGGAAAATGGAATGAGTAACAGGGTTACTACCCAGCAGACCATCGCGAGGTAGGTGTTGACCTGCGCAAGCGTCATGGGCCAATTCCGATAGGCGCTGGCCTTGCTGACCCACCTGATACGCTGGGCACGAAGGTCTTCCCAAATACGAAGCGCCTGGGTTTCGACGATGGCGTCGGGGAGCAGGGCACAGTTGATGGGCCGGGGAGCAAAACCTTGCTTACCACGAAGGATGCGATGCATGCGATGCAGCAGCAGTTCGTCATCGCCAGAGGCCACATGGTCGATACCCTTGTATCCATCGACAGCCCCAAACGCACTGCGCCGAAAGGCCAGGTTACCACCATTGGCCATGGTAGGGGTGCCGGCAAGGATGGCCCCAGCGGCAAGTGCAACCATGCCTGCCGACTCAACGGCCTGAAGATTCTCGAAAGTGGAATTGCGCCGGGTGACCTTGCGGATGGGCCCCGCTACGGCAGCGATTCCAGGCTTCATCTGTGCCAGCATGGCCAGCAGCCAGCCAGGCTCGGCCCAGCAGTCTGCGTCGAGGGTGAAAATGACTTCGGCATCAGGTGCCTGTTCCATGCCCAATGCAAGAGCGCGCTTCTTGTGAGCGACAGACTGTGGGTCGTACGGCAGCTTGACGTATTGGATGCGGCCCGGGTGCTGTCTGCTAATGCCATCTACCACATTGCGGGTGCCGTCGTAGCTCTGGTCGTCGACCATAACGATGTCGAGGAGATCGGAGGGATAGTCTTGGTAGAGCACACTGCGCAAACACTTGCCGATGGTGGCAGCTTCGTTGCGGGCAGGTACAATGACGGCAACACGAGGGCGCCATTCGGTGGTTTGCCCTACGCTTCTGCGCCCATACCGGAATAGAATGGCATGCCACAACAGGTAAGTGGCGTAGCCCAACATAGGAAGCGAGAGCCCGGCAAACAGCCACAGCCAGAAGGAAGGCATCATGCGGCCACCTCCTCAGTTGGGACATCGGCCTGCCGGCCCAGCAAAAACAGCCCCAACAACGCGGGAATCAGGAGATTGACGATGAAAAGCCCAAGCGTTGCGTTGAAGGCCAGCACTGGCGGCACCAGCAGCCATCCAGCTACAGCCAAAGCCAGGGTTTCGCGTATACCGAGCTCGGCCAGAGCAATGGAGGGGATGAGGCTCTTGAGAAGAAAGAGCAGACCGCAAAACTGTAAAGCCAACGCAGGAGAAGAGGCGTTGTCATAAGCCTTGAGAAGCACCCAGAACTGTAGCACAAACACCAGGTAGCGCACAAAGCCGAGCAGTTGGAGGCCGTATAGCCGCCGCAGCTGAAACGTGCTGGCTGCCTCCAGATATGGGTTGACGAACCGCAGCAGGCGCCCAACAGTAAAGCGCAGCACACCCGCGATGATACCCGGATGCGTACCCAGGAGAACGACGATGGCTGTAGCTACCAGCAAGACACTGCCCAGAAGTGTCCAATAGGCGGGGCTTTCCAGACCGAATGGAAATGACGTTTTCTCTAAGGCCAAAGAAAAAGAGGCCATTGCCGCTCCAAATAGCGCCCCAGACAACTGTGCAAGCCGACAGACGAAAGTGGCCCAGCCCGCCGTGGCATGAAACTGAGCCGGCACTGGCCAAAGACGGCCAGCGTATTCCCCCAGACGACTGGGAGTGATGAAACCGAGGGTTTGTCCCACTAGAATAGACCGCCAAGCAGTCTTGATAGAAACCGCCAAATGCGGAGCCAATATATAACGCCACTTGACAGTTTCGAGCCCTAGATTGGGGATAACCAACAGGATAGCCAACAGAGCAAACCAAAGCGGGCCGGCAGTATCTATGGGGAACAGCGAGTGCCAGTTGTAAGTGTGGCTGGCGAGCTCGTGGTATGCGAAGGCAAGCAACAACACCGAGACCGCCAGACGAAAAGGCCACACCCATCGTTGGGAAACGGCACGGTAGGCCTGGCGCAAGGCGTTGGCATATCTCATTGGCCAAATATACGGTGGGGCGGCTGGCAGTTGAAGTCAGGTGGTTAACATGCCTCGTTCTGCGCAACACCAGCCTCTTGAAAACTGGCCTGCATGGCGCGCGGAAACGGGCTGGATTTACGTATTTTCGCCTAATTGGAGGGTGGGCATTTCTGCCCTGTCCAATCTGTGCACATGAAGCTAAGCGGAAAACTTAATTTGCTGCTGATACCAGTACTGCTGGCCCTGTTGCTGGGAGGCGCGGCGGGTATTTACTGGTCGGCGCTGGCGGGAAAACAGGACCGTCAGGAACTGGAGCGGGCCGTTACGGCACAGCAAACGCTGCAGGAGTTGGCGCATGCCGCCGATATCCGGATTGCACGGCTGCAGACGGCGCTGCTACAGGACACGCTACCCGAGCAACCAGGTACCGACACCGCAGAGCTTTCTCCACAGTATTATTTCAAGCAGTACCGGGAAAATTACCTGGCGGCCGCCAACGAACGTGCCGACCTGGATGAACTGGCACTGACACTGGACGAACTGGACCGCCTGAGCGTAGCCATCACTACCCGCCTGAGTGGCCCCAAGCAGGAGCCGGAGGCTGCGCTGGAAGCCCGCCTGAAAGATGCCACGGCATTGGATAAGCTGACCAAAGGCGTCACGCAACTGACCAACATGCTGGCCAAACCCCACGCACAGACCGCACAGACTGTACGCAGCCGGGTCAATGGCTTCAACCTTCCAGGGGTAATAGTTATCGGGATTCTGACATTGGTTGGGGTGCTGTTCACAGTAATATCGCTGTTGAGTCTGAAATCGACACTGGCGCAGCCCCTGAGCCGAATGGTGGAACGCATTCAAGACGGCCAACCCCATCCGGAGAGCGACAGTGAACTGGGGCAGATTGGCAGTCATCTGAATTATGTACAGCAGCGCGACGCACGCCTGCGCCATACACTGGAGCGCATAGCCGAAGGCGATCTGCTGCCCAACTTCGATAAGACACAGTATGAGGAATCGGTTGCCATTGCGTTGGCAACCATCACCCGAAAACTGGATGAGCTGAGCGAGAGCAAGCGCCATTTGGAGTCGGACGTAAACCGGCAGAAACAACTGGCCAGTGAAGCAGAGAAAAAAGCTGCATTGGCAGCCTCGGAGCTATCACACGCCAAAGCCAAGCTATCGGCTGTAGAGAGCACCCTGGCAATTGCTGAACTGGACGACAGCGGGAAGCTGGTCTATGCCGACCGTGTGTTCAGTCAGTTAACTGGTTACACCTCAGACGAACTGAAAGGGCGTGACTATGCCTTACTGGCAACAGGCAGCCATGAAGGAGAAATGCTTTCGAGCATTCTGAGCTCGGTGCGCGGGGGCAAAACCTGGTATGGGGTGATGCAGAACCAGAACAAACAGGGCGGCACTTTCTGGCTGGCCAGCGCCATCACGCCGTTAGCAACCAACGGAGATGGCAAACAGAAGTACCTGCTGGCTGGTTATGAGATATCGACGCTGAAGCACCAGGAAAGCGAACTGCGCCGCAGCCTGCAAACGGTATCGGACGACCTGGAGAAGTACAAAACCAGCATCAGCCGCTTGCAGAACGAGCAGCAAAGTCTGGTAACGAACTTCCAGAGCCAGAAGCAGCTGGAGTATCGCCTGATGCAGCAGCAGAGCGCTCTGCAGGAACTGACCCGCAATGCCGACCTGAAAGAGGGCAATGTCCGCGAGGCCCTGCGCAGCGTAACCGAAACGACCGCCTATGCCCTGGACGAAGAACGTGTAGGCCTGTGGCTGTTTATCGAAAACGGTGGCCGCCTACGCTGCCTCGACCTGTATGAGCGCACTACACTGCGTCACTATGACAGCACCGAACTGCGCCGCGACGCCTACACGCCTTTCTTCACGGCCATAGATCAAGAAGGCGTGCTGGCAGTGGAACAGGCCCTGACCGATGGCCGCACCGATGTGCTGGCCGATCCGTATCTGAAACCTGCTGGTGTGCAATCGCTGCTTTCAGCGCCGATTCACCTGGGTGGTGGCATAGTGGGCGCATTGATGGTGGAACGTGTGGGCGAACCCCGCTCATGGACACTGGATGAGCAGAATTTTGTGATGTCGGTAGCGGATGTGGTGTCGCTGGCGCTGGAGCAGGGCAACCGCCGCGTGATGGAGGAAGAGCTGCGGATGACGCTGGAAGAAAGCCAGGCACTGGAAGAAGAGTTGCGCCAGAATGCGGAAGAAATCGAGGCTACCAATGAGGAGATGCGGCGCACACAGGCCGAGCTTCGTGGCCAGATATCGGCGCTGAATAACGCCGCCATTGTGTCGGAAACGAACCCCGCGGGGCTCATCACCTATGCCAATGCTGAGTTTGCCAAACTATATGGGTATGAAAAGGCTGAGGTGCTGGGCCAAAACCACAGCATACTGAAATCGGGCCACCACCCGCCTGCCTTCTTCCACCACCTGTGGACGGCCATTTCGGCGGGCAAGGTGTGGAAAGGCGAAATCAAGAACAAAGCACGCAACGGCAGCGACCTGTGGGTACTGCTCACCATTACGCCAGTAATGGGCATTGATGGCAAGCCCTACAAGTTCATTGGGGTAGGTTTCAACATCACGGCGCAGAAGCTACAGGAAGAGCAGATAAAAGCAGCACTGGACGTAGCCCAGCAACAGCAGGATATGCTGCGCCAGAACGCCGAAGAGCTGGAGTATGCCAACGACGAGATGCGTCGTACCCAGATAGAACTGGCGGGCCAAATCAACGCGCTGAACAACAGCTCGATGGTATATGAGACGGACATGGAAGGCAACATCACGTATGTGAATGAAGAGTTGCTGGAAGTGACGGGCTTCAGCCGCGAGGACTTGATTGGGCACCGGTACACGATCATCAAATCGGGCCGACAGCCCGACTCGCTCTATCAGGAGCAGTGGCGCACCGTGCTGAATGGCAAAATCTGGCGTGGCGAGCTGGAGAAGAAGAACAAGAAAGGCGAATACATCTGGGTGATGGTGACCAATACCCCGGTGTTGGACAGCAGTGGTGAGCCCATCAAGTCGATCAACGTGATGTTCGACGTGACGGCGCAGAAGTTGCAGGAATTCCGCCTGAAGAAGCAGCAGTCGTCGCTATTGGAACTGACGTCGAATGAGTCGGTGAAAGAAGGCCGGGTGGAAGAGGCCTTTGAACTGATAACGCGGGTTGGCTCAGACACGCTGCATACCAGCCGTGCCGCCATCTGGCTGTATGAAGACGGCGGCACCACCATCCGGTGTGTTGCCACCTATCCAACTGAGGGCCACCCTCATACAGTTGGCACCACGCTGGACAAAGAACTGTTCCCGGTCTATTTCCGCACCCTGGAGCGCGACCGCATCATCGCAGCCAACGATGCGGCCATCGACCCACGAACACGCGAGCTGGCACAGTCGCTGCTGAGCGCCAATGGCATTTCAGCGGTGCTGGATGCCTCCATCCGACAGGGCGGCAAAACAGTGGGCGTTATCAGCTTTGAGCACCGCGAAACAGCGCGTATCTGGACGCTGGATGAGCAGTCGTTCGCGACATCACTGGCCGACACCGTAAGTCTGGTACTGGAACAGAAGGAGCGCCTGCTGACCGATAAGCTGAAACTGGCTTACACGCAGCTGGAAGAGAAATCGCTGGAAGTACAACAGCAGAAAGCGGCTATTGAAGAGCAAGCACAGTTCCTGACGGAGTCGATCAAGTACGCCAAGCGTATTCAGACGAACATCCTACCGGCCAAGGAATTCATAGAAGCGCACATCCCGAACTTCTTCATTGTCTACCGCCCAAGGGATATCGTCGGTGGCGACTTCTACTGGTTTGCGGCACAAGGCAGCAAGAAGGTCATTGTTGTAGCCGACGGTACAGGCCACGGCGTACCCGGGGCCTTCCTGACACTGATTGGGTATCTGTTGCTGAACCAGATTGTGAACGAGAAGGGGATTACACGGCCTGCTGACATCCTTTATCACCTGCACATTGGCGTACGTACGGCCCTGAAGCAGGATGAAGAGGGCAGCGAGAGCCGTGATGGTATGGACGTTACCATCGTGACACTGGATACCGCCACCAACATGGCCCAGTTTGCTGGCGCGAACCTGCCGTTCAACTACTATCAGGATTGGGAACTGCATGTTATCAAGCCGGACAAGTATTCGATTGGTGGCGAGCAGATGGAGGAAGAGCGTGTGTTCACCAACCACGAGATACAACTGAAGCCGGGCGACGGTATTTATCTGTACACCGACGGCTTTGTAGATCAGCTGGGCGGCCCTGATGAGAAACGCTTCTCGACACGACGCTTCCGCGACCTTGTACTGCGTACCCAGCACGAAAGCATGGCAACCCAGCGTGCGCTCGTAAACCTGGAGTGGAAAGAGTGGAAAGATGACCGCGAGCAGCTGGACGACGTTACAGTGTTCGGTATGCGCATCGAAGAATCATACCCCAGCTGATAACTCCCATGAACACCAGCCTGGAAAGCCTGATCACCATCGTTATATGGGTCGCAGCGGGTCTTCTGGGCCTCGTTCTGCTACGGAGGTGGCTGCGCAATAAAAGCGGGAGCGCCTCCCCTATCAAAGTTCCGCCGCCGATAGCGGCAATAGCGCCCTCCAAAATGCTGGAAATACGGTCGGCGATGGAGAGGCACCAGTATATAGAGGCCCTGAAGCTGTACAAAGATGCAAGCGGTCAGGGCTTGAAGGAAAGCCGAGATGCTTTGAACTATCTGATGAAGAATAACTGGCAATTGCCTGCGACCGCAAGCACTGTTTATCCTTCTGCAACTGCAGATACTGCCAGCATGTCACAAGTGGAAGTGCTGATACAGCAAAACCGCTTGATTGACGCCATCAAGATGTATCGCGAATTGACCGACTGCGACCTGAAGACTGCAAAAGATGCAGTAGAAGCAATGGCTGCCAACCAGCAGCAGCGGTGATGGGCAAAACGACAGCAGAAACCGACCGTATTATCCTGGGGATAGACCCTGGAACAGCGGTAACCGGCTATGGCCTCATACACCACACAGGGAAAGGGTTGGCACTGCTAGCGCATGGGGTAATCCAATTGCAGAAAACAGGGTTATCACATCCACTGAGGCTGAAGAAAATTCTGCTTGGAACGCTGGGCCTTATCGATGAGTTCAAGCCAGACGAAGTGGCTGTAGAAGCCCCGTTTCATGGAGAGAATGTACAGTCGATGCTGAAACTGGGACGAGCACAAGGAGTAATCATGGCGGCGGCCATGCTGCGCGATCTGCCTGTAACAGAATACGCGCCCAGTAAAGTGAAACAAGCCGTTACCGGCAACGGAGCTGCAAGCAAGCAGCAGGTGGCGGCCATGTTGGCCAGTCTGTTGCCAGAACTCAAAGCCCTACCCAACGACAAGCCGCTGGATGCAACTGACGCGCTGGCAGTGGCGATGTGCCATTATCTACAGGGAAACCCCAGCCTGCCAAAATCGGCTTTTGTCTCCAGTAGTAAAAGGGGGGGCAAACAAGGGAGCTGGGCAGCCTTTGCGGATCAGAATCCTGATCGTATCAAATGAGAAAAGCCCTCATCTGAGGGCTTTTCCGTACTAACCGTTTGTATCTGATGGTTATGACTGCACCAGCTTTGCGCGGTGATAGTCAATGACATCATTGAGAATCATATCGAGGTCGTACTCGATTTCGAAGCCTACAGCGTTCTTCAGCTTGGAAATATCGGCGGTGCGACGGTCCATGTCTTCAAATCCCTTACCGTATGCCTCTTCGTAGCTGATATACTTCAGGTTGGAAGTGCTGCCGGAAAGAGCGATGACGCGTTGTGCTAACTGCTCAATGGTAACTTCAAAAGGATTGCCCACGTTGAAAACCTGACCGATTCCCTTGCCTGTATCCATCAAAGCCGTGATAGCCCGCAGCACATCATTCACGTGCATGAATGAGCGTTTCTGCTTGCCACTACCGAAGATGACGATGTCTTCGTTGCGGACGGCTTTCTGCACAAAGTTGGGGATCACCATGCCATAAAGCGACAACTGGCGAGGACCAACCGTGTTGAAGAAACGCACGACAACTACTTCGGTACCAAACTCCTTGTGATAAGCGAGGCTGAGAAACTCGTCCATCGCCTTGGTGTTGGCATAGGCCCAACGGTGGTTCATGGTAGAACCTTCGACGCGGTAGTCTTCTTCCTTGAGCTTCCGCACTCCGGTAGGATCCAGGAGGTCAAGGCTTTTACCGTAGACTTCACTGGTAGATGCTACCATCACCCGCTTACGGTACTTATTGGACAATTCGAGCACTACATCAATCCCCCGGATATTGTCCAGAATGGTAATGACGGGATTATCCATGATGTACTTCACGCCGACGGGTGCAGCGAGATGATACACATGGTCGGCCCACTGAATGTGGGGCTCGAGAAAAGCTTTGTCGGTAACGGTGTGTTTGTGGAACGTGTAGTTGGGGTTCGATTCGAACAACTTCACGTTGTCGATACTGCCCGTCACCAGGGTATCGACGACCACAACTTTATCGCCACGCTCCAACAGTTTGGCTACCAGATTGGAGCCGATAAAGCCAGCACCTCCCGTAACAAGTACGTTCATGCGAAGTAAGTGGGTGATTTAGAGCAGGTTGATCAGAAAGAGAGACTATCGACGTCCACGGAAGCCGCCACGATCACCACGATCGCCACGGTCACCCCAGTCGCGCGGGGGGCGGGGCGGACGCTCTTCGTAACCCTCAGGCTTGGGCAAAAGTGCCTTGCGGCTGAGGCGAAGACGACCGTTCTTGGGATCGGGCCCAATGTACAGGACAGGAAACTCCTCGCCTACTTCCAGTGTGCCTTCCATCTTCTCGATGCGGGCATAGCTGATTTCAGAGATGTGGAGCCAGCCTTCCTTACCCCCCATAAACTCCATGACTGCACCCGCTTCCTTGAGGAACTTGACACGAGCCATGTAGGTCTCGCCTTCGATAGGATCTTCTACAATACCACGAACACGAGCGTAAGCAGCCTCCAGCGCCGACTTGTTCGCAGAAGCGATGGTAACCAGCCCCTTGCCACCTTCTTCTTCGATGGTGATGGTAGTGCCGGTGGTGCGCTGGATTTCCTGGATGACCTTACCACCAGAACCGATAACCGCACCGATTTTGTCGGAAGGAATATCGAACTTAAGGAGGCGGGGGGCATACTGGCTGATGTCGGGACGAGCCTCAGAGATGGTTTCCATCATTTTGCTGAGGATATGCTCGCGGCCAGCCTTGGCTTGCATCAGTGCTTTTTCGAGCACCTCGAAGTTCAGGCCCCGCAACTTGATGTCCATCTGGCAGGCGGTGAGGCCATTGATGGTGCCACAGGTCTTGAAGTCCATGTCGCCAAGGTGGTCTTCGTCGCCGAGGATGTCGGAGAGGATAGCGTACTTGTCGCCTTCCACGATGAGACCCATCGCAATGCCGGAAGCGGGACGCTTGAGAGGAATACCGGCGTCGAGCAGTGCCATGGTTCCTGCGCACACAGTAGCCATTGAGCTGGAGCCGTTGCTCTCAAGGATGTCTGATACCACGCGAATGGTATATTCTACATCGCTGGGAACGAGAACCTTCAGCGCGCGCTCGGCAAGGTTGCCGTGGCCCATTTCGCGACGGCTTGGACCCCGTTGCGGCTTCACTTCACCCGTAGAGAAAGAGGGGAAGTTGTACTGAAGCATGAAACGCTTGGAGCCTTCATTGGTAGCGTAGTCGATGGTTTGTTCATCGAGCTTGGAGCCAAGGGTCACGGTAGTGAGACTCTGGGTCTCGCCACGTGTGAAGATTGCGCTGCCGTGTGCACGGGGCAGGTAGCCGACTTCGCACCAGATGGGGCGGATTTCGTCGGTACGGCGACCATCAAGGCGCTTGGCGTCGTCCAATATCATGCTGCGCATGACATCGTACTGCACCATATCGTACTCAGCCTTAATGGCACGGACTTTATCTTCGGTTGTCCACTCAGGATTTTCTTCTGCCAGCTTGGCTACGATTTCATCCTTGAGAGCCTTGAAGGCATCGCTGCGCACCTGCTTCTCGGCAGGGGTGTAGGTGATTTCCTTGACACGGGCGGTAGCAAGTTCACGAACGCGGGCAATGAGCGCCTCGTCCTTGACTGGCTTGGAGTACTCGCGGGTCTTCTTGCCGACTTTGGCGCGAAGACTCAACTGTACCTGATTGATTTTCTTGATCCACTCGTGCGCAACCTTGATAGCGCCGAGGAATTCTTCTTCAGACACTTCCTGCATCTCCCCTTCGACCATGACGATGCTGGTCATGGTACCGGAGATCATGAGGTCCATTCGGGTGCCTTCGAGGTCAGAGACCTTGGGGTTGATGATGTACTTACCGTCCTTGTAGCCGACGCGCACTGAAGACACGGGGTCGGGGAAGGGGAGGTCAGAGCACATGATTGCGCAGGAGGCGGCGATGGTAGCCAGGTGATCACCCTGGGTATCGCGGTCACTGCTGATGAGCGAGACAATAACCTGGGTGTCTGCGTGGTAATCTTCCGGGAAGAGTGGACGCAGGGCACGGTCTACCAGACGGGAGGTCAGGATTTCGTACTCGTTAAGTCGGCCGTCGCGCTTGAAGAAGCCCCCGGGGAATTTACCCGTAGCAGCATACTTCTCCTGGTAGTCAACGGTGAGTGGGAGAAAATCGACTTTAGGATCGATTTCTTTCTTGGCTACAACGGTAGCCAGCAGCATTGTATCGCCCTGCTTGAGAACAACAGAGCCGTCTGCCTGGCGGGCAAGACGGCCTGTTTCAATATGCAATACGCTGCCATCCTCCCATTGGAGGGTTTCGGTGTGAACTCCTGTCATGGCAGTGGAGTGGCTTAGCGGCGGATGCCGAGTTCCTTAATGATAGCGCGGTAGCGCTCAATGTCGGTCTTGGCGAGATAAGCCAACAGCTTGCGACGCTTACCAACGAGACGCAACAGACCGGTCTGCGTAGCCTTATCCTTTGGGGAGGCCTTGAGGTGCTCGGTCAGATGGTTGATGCGATGAGAAAACAGCGCGATCTGAGACTCTGGCGAACCCGTGTCCTTGGCGTTTTTGTTGGGGCTGTACTGGCTAAAAATGCCTGCCTTCACTTGCGGGTTGAGGTACATTTTCCTAGCTTCCTATTACTGTAACGGCTGCAAAGTTAGCGACTTTGACGGCACATACAACCTTTTGACAATAAATATCGAGGTCCCGGCCGAGAGGCGAACAGCATGCGCCGGAACCGGCTCTAGCCAAAAAGGGGTACGCGGTATTTTAAGTTTTTCTAAAAATACATAGGGCTTTTTACGCAGTAGCCTCACGTAAAGCCAGTATTTTTCGGAAATAGAAACCTGCGTAACACCCAACTGGTACAGTATTTCGCTATCTAGTAGGTGCAAAAAACCCTTGTTTAGGTTCAGTCAATCCAATTGGGCCAAACGCCCAACGCACGTACGCACCTCCCCCAATCCGCTATGTCGTCGCCTCGAGTCATGATTGTAGAAGATGAGGTGCTGATAGCCGAGACCGTCCGGACCAAGCTCCTGAAACTCGGCTACCAGATCGCAGGCATGGCTATGTCGGGCGAGGAGGCCTTGTCGATTGTAGGGGTTGCGCGTCCTGACGTGATTCTGATGGACATACGCCTGGCAGGCGATCTGGATGGGATTCAGACGGCCGAAAAAATCAGAGAGCAGGTGCACGTACCTGTGATTTTTGTGACGGCTTACTCGGACGATGAGACGATAGCCCGGGTGAAGCGTTGCAGCCCCTACGGCTACATCATCAAGCCCTTTCAGCTGAATGACCTGCGCACAAACATAGAGTTGGCTCTGTACCGTTTTAATGTAGAGCAGCAACAGCGGATGCGTCAGCAGCAACTGATGCAGGCCATGCGCTATGTAGGTGATGCGGTGGTGGTAGTGGAACCCGATGGGCTGATTTCATTCTGTAACCCGAATGCAGAGGCGGTGCTGTCGTCGTCGCACGACCAACTTCTGGGCACTTCCTACAAGCAGATTATCAAACTGGAGTACCCAGTTGGCACGGCTCCACTGGACCCCCTCGCACACATACTCAATACTGGCCGGCAACTGGAATTACCCCCTGGCGTGACGCTGATAAACCTAGGCGAACGGGTGGTTCCGATACAGGGTTTTTTTACACCAGTGGGTGATACCGTGACGGGGATTTCTGGTATGCTATTCGTCTTCCGCGAGACTGAGCCAAGCCAGGCAACGATGTCATCTGAAATTGTGTCGGACCTGTTCCTGTTGCAGCATAAGGCGCAGAAAGAACTGGCACACAACCTGCACGAAGGATTGGGGCAGGTGCTGTCGGCAGCCAAGATGAACCTCGAAAGCCTGAACCTGCAGGACCAGAATTCGGCGCCCAATCTGGAAATCAGCAAGAATCTGTTGGATGAAGCTGTGAGCCGCGTGCGCAAACTGACGCAAAGCGTGATGCCCGCGATGCTGAATGACTTTGGCTTGATACCTGCGCTGGAAGGCTACCTGAAGCGGACCGCGAAAGAAGCAGGGGTAGAGATTCACTTTGTTCCCCCCCATCTGACCGACCGTCTGCCAGCCGCCACCGAATTTCACCTGTTCAAACTGATACAGGAATTTGTGAGCCATGCGCTGGTACACCTACGAGGGAAAGTGCTGACCATTGCGCTGCACAGCGAGGCTGCTGGCGACCTGGAGGTGCATCTCTCTGTGAAAGCACCCGCCGGGCTGTATGCCTACACTGAGGAAGACCTGATGCACAATGAGCTTTCGGACGCCATTGCCCGCGTAAAACTGCTGGGCGGCGCCATTGTGCTGGACGGCGGGTTACATCTTCAATTTCAGGCACTTCAGTCGGCCTGAAGCCCTGTCACCATCAAAAGGTTCAACTGCGGTTAATGCAGACTCCATCTGTAGTGTCTATCTTTCGGCATGAAAATCCTAGTCACTGGGGGAGCAGGCTTCATAGGCTCTCATTTGAGCGCCGCGCTTACCACTCAAGGGCATCAGGTGCATGTGTTGGATGACCTAAGCTCTGGCTTTGTTCACAACCTACCGGCAGGTGCTGTTTTTCATCAACTGAGTATTCTATCACCAGAGGCGGCGTCAGTCATCGAACAGGAAAAATTCGATGTAGTCTACCACCTGGCCGCACAGATAGATGTGCGTAAGTCGGTAACAGACCCTGGGTTTGACGCGAACCTGAATATCATAGGCAGCCTTAACCTGCTGGAAGCCTGCCGGAAAGCCGGAGTAAAGAAGTTCATCTTTGCGAGCAGCGGTGGCGCAGCTTATGGCGAACAAGACTACTTCCCTGCCGACGAGAACCACCCAATCAGGCCCCTGTCGCCATATGGTATTACCAAAGTAACTGTAGAGCGCTACCTATATTATTACCAGCATGAATATGGCTTGGAATATGTGGCTTTGCGATATGGCAATGTTTATGGGCCGCGTCAGAACCCCCACGGGGAGGCTGGTGTGATAGCCATTTTTGCCAAGAAGGTGCTGAGAGGTGAGCAGCCTGTCATCAACGGCGATGGCGGCCAGACGCGCGACTATGTTTTTGTAGCCGATGTGGTGGAAGCAAACCTGAAAGCCCTGACTTTTGCAGGGTCTGGAGCATTCAACGTAGGGACAGGGCAGGAAACCGATGTGACCACCCTTTTCCGGATCGTGAACGCCCGTTATGGCAACCGTTGCGCGGAAGTGTATGGCCCCGCCAAAGCAGGGGAACAGCGCCGAAGCGTACTGAACAACCAACTGGCGAAGGATCAGCTTGGCTGGACACCCGCCTACACTCTGGAGGATGGAATGCGCTTGACACTGGACTGGTTTGCTGAACACTATGCACATTAGAACCTTACTGCTGCCAGTGGCAGCTCTGCTGCTGACAGCCAGCGCGTGCAGTGAAAACGGGCAAAAGCCCGCAACTGCTGCCTATACCCCACCCCCACTGGCAGCACGTCCGGCCTTCAATCCGGATTCGGCTTACTCATTCGTAGAAAAGCAGGTGGCATTTGGCCCCCGCATACCCGGCACTGCCGCGCACCTGAAAATGGGTGACTGGCTCATTGCCAAACTGAAAAGCTATGGCCTGACGGTGAGGGAGCAGAAAGTAAAGACCCCTTCGGCCATTGGGGTGGTAAACGTGCGGAACATTATTGCCAGCTGGCACCCGGAGCGCAAGGACCGAGTGATGCTGAGCGCGCACTACGACACCCGCCCCCGTGCCGACCGCGATGCAGACCCGGCCAAGCAACGCCTACCCTTCGATGGAGCCAATGACGGTGCCAGCGGTGTGGGCGTGTTGATAGAGTTGGCCCGTGGCTTTGCCCTCCAGGATCCAGGTGTTGGGATAGACCTGGTATTCTGGGACATGGAAGACCTGGGCGAATCGAATGTGGAGAACAGCTACTGCATTGGATCTCAGTACTGGGCAAAAAACCCCCACCAAGCAGGCTATACCGCCCGTTTTGGCATTCTGCTGGACATGGTAGGTGCCGAAGGTGCCCAGTTTACACAGGAAGGCATCAGCAAGCAGTTTGCCCAGAACGTACTGGACCGCGTGTGGCAGACGGCACATCGCATTGGTCATGGGCAATACTTTGTGTTTGCACCTGACACCGAAATCATCGACGACCACCTGTACGTGAACCGCGACCAGCGAATCCCGACTATCGATATCATTCACCGGGATCTGGTTTCGGGCGACTTTTTCCCCCATCACCACCGCAGCAGCGACAACCTGCAACAGATACGAAAGCCGGTTCTACAGGCTGTGGGTGAAACTGTAGCCCAAGTGGTGTATGACGAAGGGGCAACGCTGACAAAAACACCAGCCCCTGCTACTGGAAAGTAATGTGTGAAAGTGCCCTGCGGGGCACTTTTTCATTTGTGCCCCTGAAGGTGGAGATGAGCGCGGACCGACCGCTGGAGGTCGTCAGCAGAGAGGCGCCGGCCATGCAGCCGTATGTGAGCCTGGCTGTAGAATGGGCGACGGGCGGTGTTGAGGGCGGCGAGTTTCTGATACAATGCTTCGCGGGGGTTTGGTTCATGCTGAACAGATGCCAGTAACGGCCTGACAGTAGCCGCCCCCATGAGCCGGTCTGTGAGCTCGGCCAGCGGGACATCAAGCCAGAGCACAAGGCCGGACGCACGCAGCAACTCGAGGTTGTTGTGGAAACAGGGGAGCCCCCCACCACAGGAGATGATGCCGACCGCGCTGGCAGCCAGGCTGACCAGAGTGTCGTGTTCATACTGGCGGAAAATTGACTCGCCCTGCTGGAAAAGCTGGGGAATGGAGCTGCCCGCCTGCTGCTCGATGAGGGTGTCGGTATCGAGGAAAGGTGCCCCGTAGCGCTCTGCCAGTTCTTTGCCCAAGGTAGACTTTCCAGAGCCGGGCAATCCGATAAGATAGACGCGGTCAGGAAGCTTCATTTCTGTGGCAGACGGAAAGGGTAATACACACAATATGCACAGGCTTATCCACTTAACAAAAGTGCTCCATGGAACAACTTTGTGATTTATCCACGTGAAACACAATTAAACCAAAGCTTATATGTTGACTGCATAAATCATTTTATATCAATTATTTAAACTAAAAATGAAACAGGCCGTGAAACACTGTGTTCATATTTTTTCCATAGATGTGGATTGTTCCACGGCAAGTTAATCCACACACCACAAAAAGCAGTGCCCTCCGGGCTGCCGAGCGGAACATCTGCTTATTTTTGTGGGGCCGCAGGTACACCCCAAGTCCGGCGGCCCCAACCCGTGCGTAGAATCAACATTGCCCTGGACGGTTACGCTGGTTGCGGAAAAAGCACCACTGCCAAGGGAGTAGCCGCCCGTCTCGGCTACATCTTCATCGACACAGGATCCATGTACCGGGCGTTTACGCTCTACTGTATCCGGCAAAACATTTCCTATCAGGATCTTCCGGCGGTAATTGCTGGCCTGGCTCAAACCGAGATTAGTTTCAGGCTGTCGGAAGATGGTCTGCGCCGCACGCTGCTGAACGGCGAAGATGTTTCTGAGGCCATTCGCTCGATGGAAGTATCGGCGCTGGTGAGCGAAGTAGCGGCGATTAAGGAAGTACGGGTAAAAATGGTGGAGCAGCAGCGTCGGATGGGCGAAGACCGTGGCGTAGTGATGGATGGCCGCGACATTGGTACCGTAGTGTTTCCGGATGCCGAGTTGAAGGTGTTTATGACGGCCTCGCTGGATGCCCGCGTGAGCCGCCGCCGTGAAGAACTTGAGCGCCTGGGGCAGCCTGCCAACGAAGAAGACCTGAAGCGCAACCTGTTACACCGCGACGAGATAGACACGACCCGTGCGGAGTCGCCGCTGCGCCGTGCAGAAGACGCCCGCCTGCTGGACACCACCCACATGACCATAGACCAGCAGATAGACCTGGTATGCCGATGGGCGCAGGAAATCATAGAACTGACGCCTGCCCACCGCTGAACGCCGAACATTCTCACCGTTCTTTCCGTTATTCAGGCGTATTTTGTGTAATTCCTTTCACGCATGATGACAGCCGACTCCCCTCGCCTACTAACCGTAGAGATAGACCAGAACTCGGGCTTCTGCTTCGGTGTGGTGTATGCCATTGAAATGGCCGAGGATTTTCTGGCTGAGAATGACACACTGTATTGCCTGGGCGACATTGTTCACAACGACGAGGAGGTCGCACGGCTGAAAGCAAAAGGCCTTCAGATTATCAACCACGATGACCTGAGACAACTGCGCGACACGACGGTACTGATTCGTGCCCACGGCGAGCCTCCCGAAACCTACCTGACAGCGCTGGAGCGAAACATTACGCTGGTGGATGCTTCGTGCCCGGTAGTACTGAAGTTGCAGAACCGTGTACGTGGCGCCGTAGACGAGGAAACACAGATTATCATTTATGGCAAGGAAGGCCATGCCGAAGTGAATGGTCTAGTGGGCCAGACCCGCGGAAAAGCACTGGTGATCAGCGGGATGGAAGACCTGGACAAGCTGGATTATTCCCGGCCGATTCAGCTGTTCAGCCAGACGACGAAGAGCACCGATAAGTTCTACACGCTCAAGGCTGAAATTGAGCGCCGTATCGCAGCCCACGCAGAGCAGCAGGCTTTCAAAGCCAACGACACCATCTGCCGTCAGGTGAGCAACCGCGAACCACAACTGCGTGAGTTTGCTCCTAAGTATGACGTAGTGGTGTTTGTGTCGGGCAAAAAGAGCTCGAATGGCAAGGTGCTGTACGAGGTATGCAAAAGCGTGAACCCGCGGACACACTTTGTTTCATCAGCTGCCGAACTCGACGCCTCGTGGTTTGACGATGCTGCCACCGTAGGCATCTGTGGAGCCACTTCCACGCCGATGTGGCTGATGGAAGAAGTACGGAATGCGATTCTTCAGGGCGCATTTCCGGCGGTTGCCTCCTGAGACTGACCGGCCATGTGCCGGGGCCTGTTATCTTTCGGAACACTCTTTTCAACTCCCCATACTGTGGAAATAGGTCTACTACATACCCACCATCTGCTGGTGGTGCTCTACGCCATTCTCCTGCTGGCAAAAGTGGTTGTCATTGGCATGGGCCAACGCGGCCTGCTGGCTACTCTCAATGGTAAAACCAAAGTGCTGCACATAGTGCTGGCCGCTGGCATGACACTTACTGGCCTGGCGCTTGTATTCATGGCACCCAACAGCGCGGCGCCCTACATGGTAGCGAAGTACTCGACTATCCTAGCAGTGATTGTGCTGGGCACCGTCGGTGTGAAGCGCTTTAATCTGGTATTGACGGGGATGGCTTTTCTGGGTATGGTATATGCCTATGGTATTGCCAAAACCCGCAGTACACTGCTGACAAGCGAGCAGGACCGCGTGACTGTGGCAATCACTACGGCACCTGCTGGCGATCAGATAGCGCTTGGCAAAGCCATTTACACGGAAGCCTGCGCCCGCTGCCACGGTCCTGAAGGCATGCACGACTATTACAAGAGCAAGAAGCTGGCCGAGAGCGACAAGGACAACGGCTACAAGGCGCAGATTATCAAGATTGGCTCTGGCAAAATGCTGGACCACAACCGGATGCCAGCCTACGACTACCTGACCGACGACCAGGTAAATGCAGTGGTGGCCTATATCAACACCCTGAAGAAGTAAAGGGTCGGGTAGTTGCAGAGGCCGCTACTCCGAAGACCTGTGAAGATGGGCTGCGGGGATGTAACTTGCAGCCCATATGAAAATCATCTGTGTAGGGCGCAACTACGCTGCGCACGCTTCTGAACTGGGCAACCCGGTGCCCGAGCAGCCGGTGATCTTTCTGAAGCCCGACACCGCCCTGCTGCGGAACAATGATCCATTCTACATTCCGGCTTTCTCGCAGGATGTGCACTTCGAGTGCGAACTGGTGTTCCGCATCGGCAAGATTGGCAAGCACATACAGCCAGGTTTTGCGCGGTCTTATGTAGACGGCATAGGGCTGGGCATAGACTTCACGGCCCGCGACCTGCAAGCCCAGCTGAAAGCCAAAGGCCTACCCTGGGAGCTGTCGAAGGCGTTCAATGACTCGGCCGTGATTTCAGACATTCTACCACCTGAAGGCTACCCCGACTGGCAGAACATACACTTCGAGCTGAAAGTGAACGGCAAGACGCGCCAGCAAGGACACACAGCGCAGATGCTGTACAAGGTAGAATACCTGCTGGAATTTGTGAGCCAGTACTTCACTCTGCGCAATGGCGACCTGATTTACACAGGCACCCCGGCAGGTGTAGGCCCAGTGAAGATTGGCGACCGGCTGGAAGGCTTCCTGGAAGGCCGCAAGATGTTTGACTTCGAGGTGCGCTGAGCCGCGTCTCCCCTCTCCGACCCCGTACCACGCACATGGCAACCAAGACCCGTGTAGGCATCCTGATGGGTGGCCCCTCCCGCGAGCGCGAAATCAGCTTTGCAGGTGGCCGCACTGTCTACGACAACCTGGACAAGCGCCACTTCGAGGCCCTGCCAATCTTCATCGACAGCCTGGGCACACCCATTCTGCTGGAATGGCAGTATGTATACAAGGGCACCATCCGCGACTTCTATCCGCCGGCCTCTTCATTGCCCACGCTGGACTTTCCGGTGCAGCTGTATCTGGAGCACATCGAAGGGCTGACGCCAGAAGCCCATGACGCCGCCATAGCACAGGTGGGCCGCAAGTTGCGCTGGGAAGAGCTGCCCGAACTGATGGACTTTGCCTTTCTGACGCTGCACGGCGCATATGGCGAAGATGGCTCCATACAGGGCTTGCTGGAGTGGCTGGGCATACCCTACAGCGGCTGCGGCATACTGGGCAGCACGATGGGAATGGACAAAAGCACGCTACGGCGCCTGCTGCCGGGGCTGGGTTTTGCTACACCCCGCAGCACCGAAATCTCGGTAGAGGCTTTCCGCCAGCATCCCGATGCCGTACTGAAGCAGATACACGACCAGGTGGGCATACCGTGCGTGGTAAAGCACCCTACACAGGGCAGCAGCATCGGTGTGCAGATTGTGCAGAAGGGCAACGACCTTGCCGCCAGCATCCGCAAAGCCTGCTTCTCGGAAACGATTGTGCCCAGCGAATGGAAGCAGTTGAACGCCGAGGCGCGCATAGCCTTTGCCCAACGGCTGACCGACCTGCGCGAAGCCCTTTGCCTACCACTGGAGCTGCATGTGCCAGGCCAGCCCGTGCAACTCTTCCGCCAGCCCGACCTGCTGCTGAAAGCACTGGACAGCCTGACCGCACCTGCCGAACTGCGCGCGCCCGATGCGCCCGAAACCCTGCTGGTGGAGCAGTTTATCGAAGGCGAGGAGTTTTCGGTGATAGTGGTGGAAAACGCAGACGGAACCCCGCTGGCGTTGCCCCCCACACAGATCAAGAAACCACAGGCGCTGTTTGACTATCGGAGCAAGTACCTGCCAGGGCTTGCCCGCAAGGTGACGCCCATCGAACTGCCTGACGACCAGATCAGGAAGATCTGCAACGAGGCCGAACGGCTGATGCAGGCGCTGTTCTTCCGTGTGTATGCCCGCATAGACGGCATTATTGCGCCGCCCACTGCCGATGGACAGCCCGGCACGGTGTATTTCAACGACCCGAACACCACCAGCGGCATGCTGCCGGGGTCGTTCTTCTTTCATCAGGCAGCGGAAATTGGCCTCAACCCGTCGCAACTGCTCAGCTACATCATTCTTACATCGCTGCGGGCCCGCATGGCGGAAGGGAAGTTGAAGCGCAAAGCCCATGCGCTGGCAGCGCACATTCGCGCGCGGCTGGAACAACATGGCGGCAGCGCACAGGTGGCAGAGAAAATCGGGGTATTTCTGGGCGGCTACTCCACCGAACGCCATATCGCGGTGGAGTCGGGTCGGAACGTGTACGAGAAGCTGTCGTCGGACCCGGCGTACGAGGCCAAGCCCCTCTTTGTACTGCACCACAGCTTTCTGAGCGCCGAAGAGCAGGCTTTTCTGGGACTGACGGCCGAACCGCCTTTCAGCTTCTGGCAACTGCCGGTGAACGTGCTGCTGAAGGACAACGCCGACGACATAGCCGAGAAGATTGCCAAGACCGTGGCACAAACCATGCAACAGGGCGCACCCGCCACGCACCCGGTGGTGGCCGAAATACAACAGCGGGCCAGTGGCATCACGCAGTTGTATGCGGGCCAGGCGCTGCGCCACCCCAGGCACCTGCCCTTTGCCGAGCTGAAACAACACATAGACTTTGCTTTCATTACGGTGCATGGCCGCCCCGGCGAAGACGGCCAGATGCAGACCGTAATGACCCAACTGGGCATACCGTACAACGGCAGTGGCCCGGCCTCCAGCCAGGTGACCATACAGAAGTATGAGACCAACGAGCGCCTGCAAGCGCAGGGCCTGACCATACCGGCGCATCTGCTGGTGCAGAAAGAAGCCTTTTTGCAGAACCCCGATGCGGTGTTGCAGCAGGTGGAGGGCCAGTTGCCCTATCCGCTGATAGCGAAGCCTGCCGACGATGGCTGCTCGAGCGCGGTAAAGAAGATCAAGACGCGGGAGGCGCTGGCTGCGTACCTGCGCTCGGCCTTCCGTGACCGCAGCACCTGGCTGACGCCTACTGATGCCGACCTGCTGAAGGTGGGGCCGAAGGATGAGTTTCCGAGCAAGCCGGTCGCGCTATTGGAGGCACTGATAGACATGGAGCCGGGCGAGCGGTTCATGGAAGTAACCGTGGGTATGCTGACACACCACGAAGCCGATGGCAGCCTCCGCTATCAGGTGTTTGAGCCGAGTGAAACGCTGGCGACGGGCGAGGTGCTGTCGCTGGAAGAGAAGTTTCTGGCAGGCGAAGGGCAGAACATCACGCCCGCGCGCTTCAGCCGCGATGCCGCCGAACAACAGCGTATCAGCACGGCAGTACGCGCCACCATCGAACAAGGGGCACGCACGCTGGGCATCGAAGGCTACGCCCGGATTGACGCCTTCGTCAAAATCAAGCCAAGCGGCGAGGTGAAAACCATCTTCATAGAGGCTAACAGCCTGCCCGCCATGACGCCCGCCACGTGCATTTTTCACCAATGCGCACTTGCCGGCTACTCGCCGCTGGGCTTCATCAAGGCCATTATCGCAGAAGGAAAAGCCCGAACCTACTGAGGCTCGGGCTGGCGAATCAATGAGGAAGCAGACGCTGGTCAGTTCTGGCCGTTGAGCATCTGTACGGTGAGCCAGGCCATGAGGCCAACGCTGGTTTCCAGTGCACTTTCCTCGATGTCGAACTGAGGGGTATGCAGGCCGTGCACAATGCCACGGGCTTCGTTGCGTGTGCCAATGCGGTAGAAACAGCCGGGTACCTCGTGGGTGTAGAACGAGAAGTCTTCGGCCGCCATCCAGAGGTCGAGGTCTACGACATTCTCGGCACCTACGTAGTCTACAATGTGGCGACGGGCCGCCTCGGTGGTAGCGGGGTCGTTGACCAGCACGGGGTAGCCGCGCATGATATTGAGGTCCAGCTTGGCCCCCATGCCTTCCACCACGCCACGGGCAATCTGCTCGATGCGACGATGGGCCTCGTTGCGCCACTGCTCGTCGAAAGCGCGGAAGGTGCCTTCGATAGTTACTTTCTCCGGAATAATGTTGGTAGCACCCTCCGCAATGAAGCGCCCAATGGTGAGGACGGATGGACGACGGGGATCGTTGATGCGCGAGATAACCTGCTGCAGGGCCACCACCATATGCGAGGAAATAAGCACTGGGTCGATGGTAGTGTGGGGATGCGCACCGTGGCCACCTTTGCCATGGATGGTCATGTAAATTTCGTCGGTGCTGGCCATATAGGTGCCCGATCGTATGCCGACTTTGCCCGCCGGCAGGTAGGGCATGACGTGCTGTCCGAAGATCTGCTTCACCTCGGGGTTTTTCAGTACGCCTTCCTTCACCATGACGCTGGCACCGCCGGGGATTTTCTCCTCAGAGGGCTGGAAGATGAGTTTCACGCGGCCCTTGAGCTGGGGTTCCAGCTGCTTGAGGATGGCGGCCGTGCCGAGCAGACTGCTGGTGTGGGCATCGTGGCCGCAGGCATGCATTACGCCGGGGTTGCGGCTGGTGTAGGGAGTGTCGTTGGCCTCCAGAATGGGCAGAGCATCCATATCCGCGCGGAGGGCCAGTGTGGGGCCATCGCCTGCCTTTCCTTCAATTATGCCTACCACACCCGTTTTGGCCACGCCGGGCGTGAAGGGAATGCCGAGCTCGGTGAGACGCTTGGCCACAACCTCGGCGGTGCGGTATTCCTCGAAGGAGAGCTCGGGGTTGGCGTGAAGGTCGCGGCGGCAGGCCACAACCGTAGGATGGAGTTCGCGCGACAGGCGCTGAATGGTTTCTTTGATCGACATCTCCGCGTAACTTTCAAACGTGATGCAGTTTACTACCCGGCAGCGATATGTGCTGCCATTTGCCGCCGCTCTTTTTGTCTGCCTGCTGGGCTGCAAAGAGACCCCCGCCCAGACCGAGGCTCCCGTACAGATGTTGACCTATGCCCCGCTGGCCGACCCAAAAGTGGACAGCACCCAACTGCTGACCGACGTTCGGATTCTGACGTCAGACAGCCTGGAAGGCCGAGGCGTCAATACGGCTGGTGGCGCCAAAGCGCGGCGTTATCTTATAGAACGGCTGATGGCCATTGGCATTGCCCCGCTGGGCAACGGATTTGAGCAAACGTTTGATGGCAAGAAGCAAGGGGTCAACCTGATTGGCGTAATACGTGGCACCGCAAAGCCTGACAGTTTCATTGTCATCTCTGCCCACTACGACCACATGGGCATCATGAAAGGCGAGCTGTACCCCGGGGCCGACGACAACGCGTCGGGTGTGGGAGCCGTGCTGGCTGCTGCCACCTGGCTGAAACAGCATCCTCCCCGTCACAGCGTCATCATTGCACTTTTCGACGGCGAGGAGCATGGCCTGCTGGGCGCCAAAGCATTTGTTGCAGCCGCCCCTGTGCCCCTGAAAGCCATCAAGCTTAACCTGAACCTGGATATGGTAGGCCGCAACACACAGGGCGAACTGTATGTGTGCGGGACAAAACCCTACCCCTTTCTGAAACCCGTGGTGGATGCCGTAAAAGCCCAGACGCAGATCAAACTGCCTCATGGGCACGACGGAGAAGACGGGAAGGACTCCTGGATACAGTCGTCGGATCATGGGCCGTTTCACACAGCGGGCATCCCCTTTCTATACCTCGGGGTAGAAGACCACCCCGATTATCATAAGCCAACCGACACGTTTGAGCGCCTGATGCCAGCATTCTACTATCGGACTGCCGATGCCATCGTAAAGGTACTGCTGTCAGCCGACGAACGCCTGTAAAAGGGCGTAGTCGGTTGCCTCCAGGTACAGGCGCGTCAGGGTGGCGAAGCCCACCAGCAGAATAAGCACCAGCACAATAATGCGGAACGTCTGCTGCGGCAGGGTATCAAGGAGGCGCTTGCCCAGCCAGGAGCCCACAAAAGCCGTAACAGCCAGCGGGGCTATCATCCAGAGGTAGGCTTTGGGGAGATAATCTGCCGAAAGGTAGACGCCCAGTCGGCTGGCGTCAACGGCCCAGTCTATGGCAGCCGAGGTGGCCACGAAGACGTTCTTCTCGAGGTTGAAGCCTGCCATTACAGCACCGCGGATGGCGCCGCCGGTGCCTACCATACCTGCCAGAAAGCCTGCCACACCGCCACCCAAAATGGCACTGGCTGGTGTTGGCGAAACCGCATAATCGGGGTTGGTGAGCATGAAAATGGAAAAGCAAATGAGAAAGAGGGCCAGCAGCAGATCGGCCCAGGCGAAGGCCAGCTGTGTGCCCAGCCAGGAACCCAGCAGCACCATCAGCAGACTGGGGATGCCCATCCAAGCCAGCAGCCTGAGGTCCACAGCCTTTCTGAAGAGAATGAGCTTGGAGGTATTGCTGAACACATGCAGCAAGGCTGTGAGCGCCAGCACCACCTGCAGCGGAAAAAGAAACTGGCCCAGGGAGACGAGAAACATGGAAGACCCAAAGCCTCCTATGGTGCCCAGTACTTCTGACAGCAGGGCCACCAGCAAAAACAGGATTTCCATCATAGCGCCCCCAAAGCTACGGGAAAGGGAAGAAGCCCGCCCCTCCCTATCTTTCGCTCATGGCGAACTGGGAAGAAATTCTGTCTGGGGGAAGGCTGGCTGCGCATGGCCGTTCAGGCGAACTGGCAGCGGAAATAGCTCGGCGGCCTGAAACCCTGCGCGAAGCACTGGAACTGATGCACAATGCCCTGCCCGAAGTGCGCATGCGGGCAGCGGATGCCATAGAAACCGCCACCCGCAACCACCCCGAATGGCTGGCCCCATACCGCACCTATATACTGGAACACCTGCCTGCGCTGGGTGCTGACGGCTGGATGCGGCTGCAGTTTGCGCCTGTACTGGGCCGCATGGAATGGAGTGACGACGAAGTGCTGGAAATAGCAACCACCCTGCACGACTGGTATTACAGCCCCAGCACGCTAACTTTTGCCAAAGCAACGGCACTTACTGCACTGGCCGAACTGGGCCTGCGACACGCAGATGTGAGGGAAATGGCAACACGACTGGTGAAGGAAGCTCTGGGGTACCCCAAACCGTCGGTTGCGGCCCGGGCGCGGAAACTCATCAAGCTGCTGGAGCCCCCGGTGAAGCGGGGGCGGCGTCAGGGCCTGGCCGGAAACAGCCCTTCGGTGTAGAAGGTGTACTCGCTGGCGAGGAGGTCCATGAGCAGGGAATCGTAGGCGTTCGGCCCCAACAGACGTGCCTGCCGCCGACGGCCTGCATGTTGAAAGCCCAGCTGCTCGTAAAGCTTCACGCCCTTCTGGTTATACTCGTACACCCAGAGGTAGACACTGTTCATGTTGAGCACCCCAAACGCATAGTCCAGAATAAGACGGGTAGCTTCGTAGGCTAGACCTTTGCCTCGGGCGGCGGGATCGCCGATAGCAATGCCGTACTCGCAGGTTCGATTACTGGGTTCGATTCCCATGAGGCCAACGGTACCAACCATGCTGCCGAGTTCTTCAGACACAATGCCGAACCATCGCTGGTCGGTTGCACCTGACAGGAGATTCTCCATCCATTTCTGCTGGAAAACCAGGGTCTGGTAACGTTCATAGGCGCGGGTGCCAATGGAAACCTCGGGGTCGTTGAACCAGCGGTATAGCGTCTCAGTGTCGGCCTGGGTGAGCGGCGTGAGCCAGCACTTCTGGCCCTGCATGCGTGGTACGTGTGCCATGGGTATCAGGCTTTGGGTGTCTTGGTAATCCAGGCCCAGACGTAACGACACTGGACAATTTCGGTGCCAGTGGAGTCGGTAATGCGGACAGGGATTTCCACTTCGCCCTTGTCGTCGGCCTCCATGCGCTCCAGCGTTCCGGCTGGCAGGGTGGCCTCGGCACGCAGGGCCCCTTCCGAGCGGCGGACATACTCTATACTCTGCGACTTGAGTAGCGGGAGGCGGTGGTCGGGAATGTTCATGCCCAATACCATGCCCGTTGCGGTTTCGCCCAGCAGCGCGGTGGCACAGGCATGTACCTGCCGGATGTGGTTCTGCACAGGGCGACGATTGGCCAGTGACAACACAACGCGCTCGGGCGACATCAACTCAAAGTGAATGCTTGCCGTACCCGTGAAGGGCACAGCACGACCTATCAGCCGGTCCTGCAGCCAGGGCCGGAGAAACGCCGGAACACGATTCAATTGCAGGAGGCTGCGTTGCAGACGGTTGGTAGCCATACCCACAAATTAGCAGGTATTGATATGCCAGTTCAAGCAGATGCGGGCCTTTACCTTTTTTAGGAAAGCCCGGTGAATTCTGTACCCTGACGGACCAGGCAGAGTGGGTTGCCGAATGGATCGGTGAGATAGAGGGTCTGCTCGCCAGAAGGCTGTGTTGCTACACCTTCCATCACAAAGGCGCCAGCGGTTTCCGCCGCCAGCAGCGCCCGGTTGAGGTCCAGAACGGAGAAGAAGAGATAGTGGGGGTTGCGACGGAAGTCGGCATGATCATCGGCATCCCCTTCAGCCACAGCGTCGTAACAGGCAAGAATGGTGGGACCACAGTGGAAATAGTGGCGCCCCTTGCTGACGCGCTTGCCCGGGAAGCCCAGCAGTGCAGTATAGAAGGCCACGGCCTGGTCAATGTTGCGAACGGGCACGACAACCCTGAAAAGCTGCGGAATCAGATTGGTCATGCGGCTAGCACCGAATAGATATCACGAAGGAGGCGAGGGCCACGATATACCAGCCCCGAATATACCTGCACCAGACTTGCCCCAGCTGATAGCATGGAGCGGGCATCGGCACCGCTGAAGATACCCCCCACCCCAATGATGGGCAGTTCGGGCGCACTGGACCGCAGGTAGCGAACGACATCGCGGCTACGGGAGGCCAGCGGACGCCCACTGAGGCCACCTGGCTCCAGTGCGGCTACCACTTCGGGGGGGGTCTGGAGGCCCGCACGGCTAAGCGTGGTGTTGGTGGCGACAATACCCGCCAGCTGGGTGTCGGCAGCAACGGCAATGACGTCGTCGAGCTGGGAGTCTTCCAGGTCAGGTGCGATTTTAAGAAGGAGCGGTTTGGCAACACGCTGGCCTTGGTTGAAGTGCTGGAGGGCAGCGAGCAGCCGCGTAAGAGGCTCACGGTCTTGGAGAGAACGAAGACCCGGGGTATTGGGCGAAGAGACGTTGACGACGAAGTAGTCGGCCAGACCATGCAGATGCCGAAGGCAGGCCAGATAATCTTCAGCGGCAAGCTCGTTGGGGGTGTCTTTGTTACGGCCAATGTTAGCGCCCACAATGAGGCCCGAAGGGCGCTTCTCGAGGCGGCGGGCGATGGCCAGCATGCCCTCGTTATTGAAGCCCATACGGTTCATCAGGGCTTCGTCGGCAGGAAGTCGAAACAGGCGTGGCCGGGGATTACCTGCCTGTGGCCGGGGTGTTACGGTACCGATTTCCACAAATCCGAGGCCCAACTTTTGCCAGGTTTCAAGCAACTCGGCGTTTTTATCCATCCCGGCGGCAAGTCCTACAGGGCTCTGGAACGGCAGCCCAAACACCTTGCGCTGAAGATTCACTGGAGGCTTGCCCAAGCCTGCCAATGCCGCAAAGCCAGGGAGAGAAGCAAGACGGAACGTGAGCCTGTGCGCATTTTCGGCCTCCATGCGAAAGAGCAGGGGCCGCAGTAGGTGTTGGTAGGCGAGTTCGGGTATGAACATTCGGGTGGGTAAGAGCGGAGAGAGGTTAAAAATCGGGAAAAAGCGCACAGGATGCACATTGCGGCTGTAGATTCGTTACACTCGTAGACAAACTTTCCTGCATGCGGCGCCTCGTATTCCTGTTTCTGCTCTGCTCGGTGGTGTTCCGGGCCAATGCAACCTACGTGCTGATTCCAATGGACAGCCGCCAAAGCGACCACCTGAAAGCCTATGGTATAGCATACTGGCTGTTGGCTCAGGGCCAGACTGTGGAATGGCTGCTGAACTACCGTGGCGGCAGTTTTCTGATCCCGCAGATTGGCCGACTGGAGGCGGAGCTACGCATCCGGGGCATCTCATATGAGCTGCTGAGTGATGGGCAACAGCTGAATCTGCTGGCACAGATCTCGAGCGAGTCTACAAACATGGATGCGGTGAAGCTGGAGAAAGCGCCCAAGATTGCCGTGTACTCGCCCAAGACCGCACAGCCCTGGGACGACGCCGTGACTTTGGTGCTCACCTACGCCGAGATACCGTACGACGTGATATACGACGGCGAGGTGATGGACGGAAAGCTGACCGACTACGACTGGCTGCACCTGCACCACGAAGACTTTACGGGGCAGTATGGCAAGTTCTGGCGCAACTTCTCGGCGGCACAATGGTATCGGCAGCAGGTAGAAGAAAACGAGAACCTGGCACAGCGATATGGTTATGGCAAAGTGTCGCAACTGAAGCTGGCCGTAGCCACGCGCATCTACGAGTTTGTGGAGAAAGGCGGATTCCTGTTTGCCATGTGCACCGCCACCGATACCTACGACATTGCGCTGGCGTCGGCCAATACCGACATCTGCGAGGCCATGTACGATGGCGACGCTGCCGACCCGGATGCACAACGCAAGCTGGACTTCAGCCGCACGTTTGCCTTTCAGAACTTTCAACTGGAAGAAGACCCCACGTTTGTAGAGTTCTCAGACATTGACGCCACGCAGTACCGCAACATATCGCAGGAGACCGACTATTTCACGCTGTTTGAGTTCTCGGCCAAGTGGGACCCAGTGCCTACCATGCTGTGCCAGAACCACACGACGCTGATCAAAGGCTTCATGGGGCAGACCACGGCCTTTCGCAAGGAAAAGCTGAAACCCAGTGCCATGGTGTTGGGCGAGCTGGCCGCTGCCAATGAGGCCCGCTACATTCACGGCAACCTTGGGCGCGGAATGTGGACGTTCTATGGCGGGCACGACCCCGAGGACTACCAGCACCTTGTGAACGAAGAGCCAACCGACCTTAAGAACCACAAGAACTCACCTGGTTACCGGCTGATCCTGAACAACATTCTGTTCCCGGCCAGCAAGAAGAAAAAGCAGAAGACCTGAGCCGGAGTTACCAGTTCTGCTTCAGCAGAACGGCATAACTGCGGGTGGCTTCGGGCAGTGCAGCCAGCGTTGTACTGTGAAGTCCTTCCCACTTGAATTCAAGATTGGCCAGGCGCACATTGGTGAGCTCGCGACGCATGAGGTCTTCGGCCTCGGCAGTGCTTTGCCCCAGCGCGTGCTGTGCCACGGCCTGCATGTAGCGGAACACCGTCACCTGTCTGGCGTCTACCGCCAGATGTGTTTTGGACTGGCCAATGATATTGGCTTCGTTGAAGTCGCCCAAGGCCAGACTTACTTCTGCAAGTGCCAGATAGGCCGGCCCCATCGTCAGGTCGTTGTTGATGGCGCTGAGATAGTCGGCGCGAGCTTCTTCGGTTCGGTTTAGGAAGAATTCTGCCAGGCCCTTGTTGAAATGCAGATCGGCCTTGAGTTTGAAATTTTCAGTACCGCGCACTTCTTCCGGCCACAGTTGCAGGGCAATCTCGAAAGCATTGATGGCATCCTGCCAGCGCTTTACCTGCACAAAGACTTTGCCCTTAAGAATCTGCACGCCAATGTCCTGCACAGCCATTCCATCAAGCTGGGAGAGCAATGTTGCGGCGCGCTCAACATTGCCCGTTGCCAGGTGAAACTCTATGTCTTTGAGCGTATCCAGGGCACGGCTTTCCTTTCGTCGGCTCCACATGCGATAGGCAATCCAGATCCAGATGGAAGCGGCCAAAAACGAAAACAGCATTTCAGAAACACCCATACAAGCAGACAAGGGATAAAAAAGCCCGACCGAGAAAATCAGCCGGGCGAATATAGCGGAGAAAGCGGCATCAGGAGCCCTGACCCAACTGGGGTTTGGCGATAGACTGTCGCATATCGGTGTCGGCCTGAAGGTTACGCAGACGCTGGTAATCCATGATACCAAGGTTGCCAGAGCGCAAGGCCTCAGCTATGGCAAGGGGGACCTGGGCTTCGGCCTCGATAACCTTCGCGCGGGCTTCCTGTCCACGGGCAATGAACTCCTGCTCTTCGGCCACAGCCATGGCGCGGCGTTCTTCGGCTTTGGCACGGGCCACCTTGAGGTCGGCTTCGGCCTGATCGGCCATCAGCTTGGCACCGACGTTGGCTCCGATGTCGATATCGGCGATGTCGATTGAAATGATGGTGTAGGCGGTGCCGCTGTCTAGGCCCTTTTCCAGTACGGCCTTGGAGATGCGGTCGGGGTTCTCGAGTACGTGCTTATGACTTTCATCAGAGCCAATGGTGCTGACGATACCCTCGCCGATACGCGCCAGGATGGTCTGCTCGCCAGCGCCACCCACCAGCTTGTGGATGTTGGCGCGAACGGTAACGCGGCTGCGCACTACCAGCTGAATACCGTCTTTGGCAACAGCAGTAACTGGCGGCGACTCAATAACCTTGGGGTTGACGGAGTCGTGCACGGCCTGGAACACATCGCGGCCAGCGAGGTCAATGGCCGCAGCCTGCTTGAAAGTAAGGTCGATGCTGGCTTTGTCGGCCGAGATCAGCGCATTGACCACGTTGTTGACATTGCCGCGGGTCATGTAGTGTGTCTCAAGGTCGCTGGTGCTGATTGCCAGCCCTGCCTTGCGAGACTTGATGAGATTGTCGACGATGAGTGCGGGTGCGATGTTACGCAGACGCATACCGACAAGCGTAAACAGACCCACATGAACGCCTGAAAACAAAGCGCGGAAATAGATGCCCAGGGGCACGAAGTAGAGGAAGAGGAAAAACCCAATGAGCCCCAGCCCCAGAAAAATGCCAATTGGAATGTCCATGGTAGTTGCCGAAAGAGTGGAAAACGGTACTCAAGTATACGGTTTGTCGCGGCTCAGCCGACAAGCTGATTTACATCATTTTCCGTTGTTCGTACACTGAGTGCCGTATTTTTGCGTTGACGTTTCGATTTCCCGGATAGACAAGATGACTGACCGCCCCGCCTACGAGGTTCTTCTGTATTACAAGTTTGTACACGTGCCCGACCCTGTCGCCACCCGCGCCGAGCACGAAGCACTGTGCAAATCGCTGGGCTTGCTGGGCCGCATTCTCATTGCCAAGGAAGGCATCAACGGCACACTCTCGGGCACACCCGAAGCCTGCCAGGCCTACCGGGAAGCCATGAACGCACACCCCCTCTTCCACGGCACCGAGTTCAAGGTAGACCCTTACGATACCCATGCCTTCCGCAAACTGAATGTGCGGGTGAAGAAAGAGCTGGTGAACCTGGGCATTGAAGAAGCCTACGACCCGGCCGAAGAGACCGGCAACTACATAGAACCGCAGGAAATGCAGGAGCTGCTGCGGAACACACCCGAGGATGTGGTGATACTGGACACGCGGTCGAATTACGAGTATGAAGTAGGCCGCTTCAAAG
Organism: Pontibacter sp. T17; assembly: GCF_057219875.1. Taxonomy (NCBI): domain Bacteria; kingdom Pseudomonadati; phylum Bacteroidota; class Cytophagia; order Cytophagales; family Hymenobacteraceae; genus Pontibacter; species Pontibacter sp. T17. The sequence goes on along the minus strand of NZ_JBXVVW010000001.1, from coordinate 1,391,870 downwards.
GGGCAGTGGCCTTTGACATAGACCACTTCCGCGACCTGCAGCAGTTCATGGACCGGATAGAAGAGCTGCGCGACAAAAAGCTGGTGACTTACTGCACTGGCGGCATCCGCTGCGAGAAAGTGACCTCGCTGCTGCTGCGCCACGGTTTTCCGAAAGAAAAGCTGTACCAACTGCACGGCGGCATTATCCGCTATGGGCATGAGACTGGCGGCGAAGACTTTGAGGGCCAGTGCTATGTGTTTGACCAGCGCATTGTAGTGCCAGTGAACACCGTAAACCCAAAGGTGATTGGCGCGTGTGTGTGCTGTGGCACCGCCACCGAGAAGATGGTAAACTGTGCCAACGCCGCCTGCAACGACCAGGTACTGCTGTGCCCCGACTGTGGCGACAAGATGGAAGGCTGTTGCAGCGATGCGTGCCTGGCCTCGCCCCGCCGCCGCAAGTGGGACGGCACCGGCCAGTACCACCGCGGGCTCAACAGCAAGAACTACGTACTGGCACCGGAAGTACGCTGACTGCACGAACAGAACAGATGCAAAAAGGGAGGCAATGCCTCCCTTTTTCGTGTCGTGTGACGGCGGTTACCAGATTTCTACCGCAATGCCTGCGCGCAGCCAGAAACCGGGCATGGGTGGGGGCCCCTGCGAGGGCGCCAGCAGGTTCTCGAAGTAAACCGTAGTGGTGAGGTTGCTGCCTTCTACCCACGCCTGTACCTTCTTCTGCTGCCACAGCAGACGGGCATCAAGCAGACTGTAAGGGGTTGGCTGCGTGCGGCGGTCGTTCCAGCGCCAGGTAACAGTCAGCGTGAGATTGCGGACAATCTGGGCGGTAGCCAGCACGGACAGCTGGTTGCGGAGGTAGTTAAACGCATAGCGGCTGAAGAGGCCGGGGTTGTTGGTGAGGGTGAGATAATTATAGCCAGCCTGCACTCTAGTAAGAGGTCCTGTGGGCCACAACTGGCGAACATCCAGTGCAGCCGTGAGCTCATAGCCTGTAGCCGTGACGTTGTTTACATTGCGGGAGACCAGCGGCTCGGCGGCATTGTTGCCGTCGAACTTCGAGAAGTCAATTACACGCTCGGCGTAACGCTGATAGGCTGCAAAAGAGGTACGGAGTGCGCCGCGCTGATATACAGAACCCACCTCGTAGCTCCAGCCATCCTCGGGCTGCAGGTCGGCGTTGCCTTTGACCCGCGCCCCCGGCACGAATCGGTTGAGATAGAGGTCGGTGTAATTGGGCACTCGATAGGCGCGGCCCGCATTGGCGTAGAAACGCAGGGAGCCCGAGGCTACAAAACCGAGGTCCAGACCGGGAAAGGCATTCCAGCCAACCGGGCTGAACCAGTTGCCGTACAGGCCGGGCTTGATGGTGAGACGCTGACCTAGCAACACAAACGCATGTTCGATATATACCCCGGCGTTGGTACGCTGGTTGTCGCCAAGGTTGGTGGAGGCGAGGTATTCCTGCCGGAAGTCGCCGCCGATGGCCGTAGTGCCGAGGCTCCACTCGCGGTGGGTGTTGAACTGAAAACCTGCCACATGGGTGCGGTGCAGGTTGCGGGCGGTGTCGGTCCGCTCGCGGAAAAGACGATAGTCGTCGTAATGCCGGCGGAAGAACGCCTCGGGCCGGAAATTCCATTTGCCATTGGCCTGCCAGGTGATGGCAGCATATACGGCCTCGTTTTCCTCCCACTGGTTGGGCGGGGTAGCCTGATAATACTTGTAAGCCCCAAGCTCGCGCTGGTTATAGCCAGCTGTAAGGCGCAATTCGCCGCGGCTGGTGGTGAGCCGGGCATTGTAATAGAGGTTGTTCTGGCGCAGGTCGGTATCTACCATGTAGCCATCGTGGCCCTTGTGCGCCAATGAAATGAGCTGGCGGAAACGACCAGCAGGAAAAGCGGCGGTCAGGCTGGCCTCCCGGTAGCCGTAGTAGCCACCTACCAGCCCCACGCGCACCATCCGGCGATCATAGGCGCGGGTCACGACGTTGACAGCTCCGGCAAAGGCATTGGCGCCAAAAGCTGTAGACGCCTGCCCCCGCAGTACCTCTATGCGCTCGATGTCCTGCGCCATGATGGGCAGGTTGAGGCTGAAGTGGCCCGTCTGAGGGTCGTTTACGGGAATGCCGTCGAGGAGGACGGCGGTCTGGTTGAAGGTCCCCCCCCGAACGGAGATGTCAGCCTGCCCACCCAATGGCCCGCGCTGGGTGATGTCTATACCGGGTACAAAAGCCAGGGCCTCCTGTACACTAGTGGCGGGCAACTGCACCAGTTGGGTGCGGGAAAGCACCGTGAGGCTGCGGGTGACTTCACTGTAGCGGCCCGGTATACGCCCCGCCGTGATGATGATTTCGTTTAGATTCAGGGAGTCGACACGTGCGGAATCGGCCTGCTGCTGGGCCTCAGCCGTCTGCATCAATCCGAACACTATCAGGGAAATAGATATCAGGATATACCGCATAAGGAGGAGTAAGAGTGCGCGAAGATAGACAGGCAAGACCCTGAACCAAGGCTCATTTTTACTTTTTTTACCCAGTCGAACGCCCGCTTTAAGCCCATCGAAATGGATCGGATTTCATTGGTCAGTGCCACGGCACGTAATCTCATGCTGCACTTTTCCTGGCTGCACGCCCACACCACAGGCATGATGGTGAGACACTGTGGCCCTCTGTGGATAATGGACAGCGGCCTGACCGATGACACTTTCAATCTTATAACAACGTCAGCGGGCGTACTGCCAGCCTACTGTCCGGGCTTTGAACGCGAACTGGAGCATTTTGCCACAACAGGACAGGGCTTCTCGTGGTGGGTGCCCCCAGATGAACACCAGGCCGAATGGGGTATTGAACTGATGAGCCAACGACTGCACCGTACTGAACTGCTGCCCAGCATGGTACTGGACCTGAAGTCCATTTCGGCATTGCCAGCCCTGTATCTCAAAGGCTTCAGGATTGAGCGGGTGGCGACGCCTGCAACGCTCTCTGACCTGATATCGATATCGGGCCTGCTGTGGGAACCGCCCAACCCCATCATTCACACCTTCTACATGAAGGCCGCCCCTGCCATTCTTTCTCCCGCCTGTCCACTGCACTATTTTGTCGGCTACCTGAACGACTTACCTGTTTGCTCGGGTGAGGTGGTATTGGACGACCAGGGCACAGCCGGACTGTACTGGATTGCGACACGGCCCAGCCATCGTGGTGCGGGTTATGGCAGCGCCATGACAGAACACCTGATTTACCATGCCCAACAACACGGCTGCCAGCGGGTGGTGTTGCAGGCGTCGGATATGGGCGTGGGGATTTACCGAAGGCTCGGCTTTGAAGACATCGGCCGCTACTGGGTGTTTCAGTGAGGGTGCGACATCATAAACCTCAGACAAACGCCCGACTGGCCGTGTAGGTTACCGCCGAGGAGACACACGCTCCGCCCAGCGGTGGAGCCATTTTTTCGACAGTCACTGAAACGCGCTCGATATAGGGCTGGAGGGCCAGCATCTGGTCGGCGTAGCTGACGGCCAGCTTTTCCAGCAGGTTGACAGGCGCCTGCATGCCATTGGCTACAATGTCATAGACTGCTGCATAGTCGAGGGTATCGGCAAGGTCGTCGGAGGCGGCGGCCTGCCGCACTACAGCATCGGGCACCTCCAGTTGCACCGTCACCCGGAAGCGGTTGCCCTGCTGGCGCTCGGCCGAATAGACACCATGGAAGGCCTGGAACTCCATTTCCCGGAGAGAAATAATTGCCATTTGGATAGGGGTTTCGGTAGAATCAACCTAAATGCCGGATTCTGCGGGGGGTTGGTGGAAAGTGAAACTTTCCAGAGCGTACGGTGTTCCGAAATTAGGGTTAATTTTACCGCACGCTGGAGAAGAATGTTCTTCCCCGCAACAACAGACATCACTTGCCGACGGCCCGCGATATGAGCAACGATCTTGTGAAACTCGAGGAGAAGGTAAATCCTACGTTCTTCCCGAAACACCAACGCGCCATTTACCACCGCCTGGAAACCAAGCACAGCTCGGTACAGATAGACGAGAGCGATCCGCTGGGCACGGAGATGATCCTGAACATCGGGCCTCAGCACCCAGCCACCCACGGTGTACTGCGCGTTGTAACACACCTCGACGGTGAGCGCATTGCCAAGTGCGTGCTGGACATTGGCTACCTGCACCGCGGTATCGAAAAGCTGGCCGAGTACAAGACTTTCCAGGAGTTCATGCCCTACACGGACCGCATGGACTACCTCTCGCCCTACTCCAACAACGTAGCCTTCTGTCTGGCAGTTGAGAAAGTAGCTGGCATTGAAGCCCCTGAGCGTGCCCAGTACATCCGTACAGTAGCCTGCGAACTGGCCCGTGTCTCTGCGCACCTGCTGTGGCTTGGCACCATGCTGATGGATGCCGGCGCCATCTCCATGTTCATGTACACCTTCCGTGAGCGTGAGAACATCTACAACATCTTCGACAAACTGGCTGGTGTTCGCTTCACGGTGAGCCACTGTCGTATTGGTGGTGTACAGTTTGACATTACCGAGGAAGTTATTGGCGAAATCCGTCGCTTTGTTGCCAACCTGCACAAAGAACTCACCGGCTGGCACAAGTTCCTGGATAAGAACCCTATCTGGCTGAACCGCGCCATTGGTGTAGGCCTGGTGACGAAGGAAGAGGCTATTGCCTATGGTTTTACGGGCCCCAACCTGCGTGGCAGCGGTGTTGCTCATGACATTCGGATTTCAGAGCCTTACCTGATTTACGATCAGCTGGACTTTGACATTCCGGTGCGCACCGAAGGTGACAGCCTGGCCCGCTACTTCGTACGCTTCGAAGAGATGCGCCAGAGCCTGCGCATTATTGAGCAGTGCCTCGACAAAATGCCGAAGGGCATTGTCCGTGCCGACGACGCCAAGAAGTCGTACCCCTCGAAGCAGGAAGTGTACTACTCGATGGAAGGCATGATTCACGACTTCATGATGACCGATGTAGGCACCTGCCCGCCCAAAGGCGCTGAAGCCTACCACGCCATCGAAGCGCCGAAAGGCGAGCTCGGCTTCTACATCTACAGCGATGGAACCGGCAGCCCCTGGCGTATGAAGATGAAGAGCCCCAGTTTTGCCAACCTCCAGGTACTGGAGCGTATGATGGAAGGCTCGATGGTGGCCGACACCGTGGTACTGATTGGCTCGATTGACCCTGTAATGGGCGAAGCGGACAAGTAGCAGGTCCTGCCTCCACAGATACACAACAGCCCAGCGAAAGCCGGGCTGTTTCCTTTTACAGGCGTCAAAGCGCGAATGGAGCGGAAACGGCTTTTGCTAACTTGGGGCTCCCTGAATAAACCCGTCCACACTTCAACAACCCTTTATCACATGCAACTGACCCGTTTACGCAGTCTGCTGACGGCGACAGCGCTGGCGGTGGGTGCCCTGTCGGTACCAGCTGGCGCAGTGCTGGCACAGCAGCCAGCCCAGGCTACGGAAGCCCAGGCGGCCGTCCAGTATCTGAAAGACAACTACATCAAGCGGGAAATCATGGTACCGATGCGTGATGGCGTAAAGCTGTTCACCTCGCTGTACATCCCGAAAGATGCCAGCAAGGACAAGAAGTATCCTTTCCTGATGACGCGGACGCCCTACAGCTGCGCGCCCTATGGCGAAGAGGCCTGGCCGCGGTTCGTATCGCAGTCGCAACTGAAGCTGCTGAAAGAGGGCTACATCATTGTGCGGCAGGATGTGCGCGGCCGCTGGGGCTCTGAGGGCGACTTCGTACATGTGCGCCCGCAGGTAGCCAACCTCGACAAGAAGAAACAGAAGCAGATAGACGAAAGCACCGACACCTACGACACCATTGAGTGGCTGATCAAGAATATCGTGGGCAATAATGGCCGTGTGGGTATCCACGGTGTTTCGTACCCCGGCTTCTACAGCACAGTAGGCGCACTCTCGGCCCACCCAGGCTTGAAAGCCGTATCGCCGCAAGCTCCTGTGACTGAGTGGTTCATCGGTGACGACGTACACCACGGTGGTGCCTTCTTCTGGATGGACTTCTTCAACTTCCTGCCCTGGTTCCAGCGCGACAATCCAAAAGCTTCGGGTGGCGATTATAACGACTATGGCAACCCCGACAGCTACGACTTCTTCCTTCGCGAGGTGCAAACCCCCTCACTGGCAAATGAGCGTTTTCTGAAGGACACCATTGCCTTCTGGCGTGACATAATGGACCACCCAGACTATGACAGCTACTGGCAGGAACGCAACCCGCTGCGCCACGCCAAGCAGGTGAAGCCCGCCATTCTGACCGTTGGTGGCTGGTATGACGCCGAAGACTTGTACGGCGCCCTGAAAACCTACGCAGCCATCGAAGCACAAAACCCCGGCACCAGCAACCAACTGGTGATGGGCCCCTGGTGTCATGGCTGCTGGTGGGGCACGGGCGAGTCGCTGGGCGACATCTCCTTTGGCCAGCGCACTGGCGACTACTACCTCGACAGCCTGTTCATGCCCTTCATGAATTACCACCTGAAGGACAAAGGTCCGGCACCGTCCATCGCCGAGGCCACTGTATTTGAAGGTGGTACCAACCGCTGGCGCAAGTTTGAGACCTGGCCGCCCCGTAACGTAGTAGCGCAGGACCTGAACCTGTTGCCCGGTGGTGGCCTTTCCTTCACCCAGCGCCCCACGGTTGCCGGTGCTTACTCAGAGTACGTTTCGGACCCAGCGAACCCGGTTCCCTACCAAGGGCGTATTGAGTGGAATCGCTCGACCGACTACATGATCCAGGACCAGCGATTCGCCAGCCGACGCCCGGACGTAGTGGTGTTTGAAACCGAGGTGCTGACAGAAGACGTGACGCTTGCCGGGCCCATCGAAGCCCTGCTGAAAGCGGCCATGACTGGCACCGATGCCGATTTTGTGGTGAAACTGGTGGACGTACACCCCAACAGCGAAGCCAGCCCTGCCCCACGCCCAGGCCGTGCCCCCGTGGTAATGGGCGGCTATCAGGAAATGGTACGCTGGGAAGTGCTGCGCGGCCGCTACCGCAACAGCTGGGAAAAACCAGAAGCCTTTGTGCCCGGCCAGGTGACCGACGTGAAGGTGACGCTGCCCGACGTGATGCACACCTTCCGCAAGGGCCACCGCATCCAGATCCAGATCCAGAGCTCGATGTTTCCGCTGGTAGACCGCAACCCGCAACAGTTCATCAACATCTACCGCGCCAAGCCGGAAGACTATAAGCCGGCCAACATCCGAATTTACCACAACACCGAGGCCCCCAGTGCCATACGGGTGCATGTGCTGAAGTAAGCAGAACACTGTTTCTACTACTGCACAGGGGCCTTCGGGCCCCTGTTGCGTTACAGGGCCAGCAGGTGCTTGGCGGGGTTTTCGTAGTTTCGTGACTTCCCTGACAAACAACATATGAACCTGCTGACGCTGGGACAACTTTATTCGGCCGCGCCCCTACCCTTCTGGGCCATGCTCGCCGTGGCTTATCTCATTGGCAGTGTACCTACAGCCGTGTGGGTGAGCAAACTGGTATCGGGCAAAGACATCCGTGAGATGGGCAGCGGCAATGCAGGCAGCACCAATACCTACCGGAACCTGGGCTTCTGGCCCGGTATGACGGTACAGGTGGTGGACATCCTCAAAGGTGTGGCAGCTGCACTGCTGCCAGTAGCCTTTTTGTCTGACGACAGCCTGGCGGGGGCAACGGCTTTGGACTACGCCACGGTGCAGTGCCTGTGCGGCCTGTTGGCAGTTATAGGCCACATCTGGCCGGTGCTGGCGGGCTTTCGGGGTGGCAAGGGCATGAATACGCTGCTCGGTATGATGCTGACCATCTTTCCGTGGGCTGCGCTCATTGCGCTTGGCGTGTTCATTGTACTGCTGCTGGTGAGCAAGATGGTATCGCTCTCCAGCATGGGCGCTGCATGGGTAATGCCTGCCTACGTGGGTTATCTATACACCCAACAACCTATCGGCGACCATGTGCTGCTTGGTGCTGCCATTCTGGTGCCGCTGCTGGTGATGTTTACCCACCGCAGCAACATCCAGCGCATACGGGCTGGCAACGAGAGCAAGGTTGGCTTCCTGACGAAGAAGGAGAAGCAGGCGTGACAACCCCTTCGTTCTTCACACTGGAAAAGACGCTGGGTGCGGCCCGTACGGGCCGTATCGAGACGGCGCACGGCACCATCCGCACGCCAATTTTCATGCCGGTTGGCACGCAGGGCACTATCAAGGCGGTGTTGCAGCAGGCGCTGGTGCAACACGTGAACCCCGACATCATCCTGGCCAACACCTACCACATGTATCTGCGGCCCGGGGCCGAGGTACTGGAAGCGGCAGGCGGCCTGCATCGTTTCATGGCCTGGGACCGGCCTATCCTGACCGACAGCGGCGGCTATCAGGTGTACAGTCTGGCCCACCGCCGCAAGATTCTGGAAGAAGGCGTGCGTTTCGCCAGCCACATTGATGGCTCGAAGCACCTGTTCACGCCGCAGAGCGTGGTGGACATGCAGCGGAGCATCGGCTCGGACATACTGATGGTGCTGGACGAGTGCCCGGCCAATCCGTGCGAGTATGGCTATGCGCGTAAAAGCCTGGACCTGACGCACCGCTGGGCGCGTGAAGCCCGGAGCTATTTCAAGTCGGTGCCGCCAAAGTATGGCCATCGGCAGGCACAGTTCGGCATTGTACAGGGCAGTACCTATCATGACCTGCGCAAAGCCTCGTGCGAGGCCATTGCCGAAATGGACTTTGAGGGCAACGCCATTGGCGGCCTGGCCGTAGGCGAGGAAAACCAGGTGATGTACGACATTACCGAGCTGTGCTGTGGCGTACTGCCCGCCCACAAACCCCGCTACCTGATGGGTGTAGGCACCCCAGCCGACCTGCTGGAATCCATTGCCCGCGGCATAGATATGATGGACTGCGTGATGCCCAGCCGTAACGCCCGCCACGGCCTGCTGTTTTTCCGCGACGGCATCCGTAACCTGAAAAACGCCCGCTATCGCAACGACCACTCACCGCTGGACCCAACCTCCACCTGTGAGATTGACCTCGTGTACAGCAAGTCGTATCTGCGCCACCTGTTTGTGGCAGGTGAAGCGCTGGCCTGGGAAATTGCCACCCTGCACAACCTGCACTTCTACCTCGCACTGGTGCGTGAAGCCCGACAGCGGATTGAAGACGGAACCTTTGTGGCCTGGAAAAACGACCTGGTACCCCAACTGAATCGCCGCGCCGCCGACTGACCCTCCCCATGAAGCTGTACCTGCGGAAAATCGATGGCTATATCGTCAAGAAGTTTCTGACGACGTTCATTTTCATTGTGTTGGCGGTGACGGTCATCATTTTCGTGATGGACCTGGCCGAGAAGCTGGGCGACTTCGTGGAGAAGAAGCTGCCCTTCAGCGAGATACTCTCTGAGTATTACGCCAACTTCCTGCCCTTCATGGTGAACAAGCTGAGCCCCATCTGCATTTTCCTGGCGGTCATCTTCTTCACCAGTAAAATGACCACCCAGAGCGAGATAGTGGCCATACTGAGTGGGGGCATCAGCTTTTATCGGCTGTTGCGGCCCTATCTGGTAATTGCAACCGTTCTGGCGGCAGCGTCGTTCTACCTCAACGCCTACATTGTGCCCCATGCCACGCAACGGTGGCTGGCCTTCGAGCAACGCCGGACCGACAACCCTTACCACAACGCTACCCTGGTAAACATCGCGAAGAAGATCGACAACCAGTCGTTTTTCTTCATGCAGAGCTACCAAAAGAATGAGTACCGCGGCAACAACGTATCGTTGCTGGAGCGCGACTCGGCACGGCGGATTGTTCGGCGCCTGGACGTAGCTACCCTGAATTGGGTAGACAGCACCCGCAGCTGGAAGATGGTAGGCATGAAGGAATTCTTCTTCCGGCCCGATGGCACCCACACCTACCGCGAGCGGGGCGAAGCCGACACAACGCTGAAGCTGAAGCCAGAGGATATTTTCCAGCGCGAGAACCAGGCCGAAACCATGACCCTGAGCGAGCTGGAAGATTATATAGAAGTAGAGCGTGACCGGGGATCGAACTTTTTGCCGCAACTGATAAGGACCCAACAGGAGCGGTATGCCTACCCGTTCGCAGCCATTATTCTCACAGTGATAGGTGTAGCACTGAGCACCACCAAACGCCGGGGTGGCATTTCCATGCAACTGGGATTGGGGCTGGTGCTCTGCTTTCTCTACATTCTCATTCTCAACACGGCCTCGCTCATCATAGGCGACAGTGCCCCCATTTGGGTAGCAGTATGGCTGCCCAATGCGCTTTTTCTGGGACTGGCGGTGTTTCTTGTGCGGGTAGCGCCCAAGTAACTACCGTGCAGCTGGTTTGCCGGCAGCCACCCAGTGGTCGTACACGCGCTGCATCTGCTGGATATGCCCAGGCGTGTGGCGCTCGTAATCGTGCAGCCACTGGTCAAAGGTCATGACGCCGCGCTCTGAATGGACGATGGTTGCAGTATCGAATGCAGCGGGGTCTGCCAGTTGCAGCAATTGGGCGGAGGCTTCGCGCAGCAGACGGAACAGGCGGACATAGAGATCGGCGTCCTGTGCGTGGTACTTCAGTGCCACGGCCCAGCCATTCTGGTCGTAGCCCAACACGGGGCTGCCGGGTTCGGCCAACAGGCGTCGCAACCGCACGTAGCTGTTGGTCTCCGAGTCGGTCAGGTGCACAAGAATCTCATGAACAGTCCACTGGTCGTGGGCGTAACGATACTGCCACATTTCGCGGGGAAAGTGAGGCAGCGCCTGCTCCAGCATGTCGGGAGCAGCGGCATAGGAAGCAATGAGCTGGGTTCGGTCTGCGTGTGTCATGGTCAGGAAACAAAAAAGACCGCTGTCGGGCGGTCTAGGAGGTATAGTAGTCAATTTTGATGCCGTGGTATTCGTCGGCGGCCTTGTAATCCTTACGGAGAGGATGGCCTTCCCAGTCTTCCGGCAGGAGGATACGACGGAGGTCGGGGTGGCCGTCGAAGTGAATGCCAAGCAGGTCCCAGGTTTCGCGCTCGTGCCAGTCGGCTGCACGGAAGAGATCGGCGATGCTCGGCACCGCGGGCGCCTGACGGTTGGTGAATACCTTCAGCGCCAGACGATGACCTCGTGTAACACTATGGAGGTGGTAGACAACGCACATCCGGTTGGCATCGGGGCCGAGGTCTACGCCCGAGAGCGACGCCAGCACATCGAAGTAGCAATCAGGGTGCGTGCGCAGCAACTCAATAACTGTGCGGAAGTGCTGCGGGGCAATGGCTAGCCAGGGCTGCCCGGCAGTGGTATTGGAGTCGTCTGTCGCAACAACACTATTGCCAAGCTCCTGTACAATGAGTTGCTGAACCAGAGTAAGTGTAGCAGTGGCTGGCTGTGTCATTTTCGAGTGCCTAAAGGCACGGCCAATATAACAGCTTTGGTATCGGTAGCGATAGCACTGGCATCGATAGGGGGTTCCTGTACGTTGGCAGCCAGATAGTAAAGTTTGCCACCCTGCACGAAGCCGAGCGCCGGATTGCGAAAAAGGGGATTCCCGGAATCGAGTACCTGTTGGCTCACGACCTGCTGGGCAGCCGTAGTGCTGGTAGACAGGAAGAAACGCACAATCCGCTGAGGCGTGAGCCCGCCCTGCACCGCAATGAGGCTGTTCTGGTAGTAAAGCAAGTCGGTGATGCCAGCCAACCCAAAGGGCTGGGCGGCCTGCAGACGCACCAGTTGGGCAGTGCGGAGGTCGAGGCGGAAAAGCCCCATGTCGTGGTCGGCGAGGTAGAGAAACCGTTCGTCAGCGGAAAGGGCGAGCGCTTCCAGCCGTGAGAGGTGCGCGAGGCCCTGAACCTGCGTCAATGAACCATTCGCCATATCCAGCGACCAGACGGCACTGTTGAGCGCATCGAGAACAAAGCGTTGTGTGGCACCTACTGCGAGTGCCGTAAGCGCACTGGGGGTGCTGCCAGGCAGGCTGTAGCTGCGCACCAGCAATCCCGTGCCGAGGTCGTATTGGAGGAGAGCGGTTGTCGGGATGGGCGTGGAGTAATCGGCGGAAACGGCCCAGAGTTCGCGGCGGGTTTCGTCGAGGGCCAGGTCAAGTGGCGCGCGCAGGCCGTCCAACTGGGCACGAGGCCCATCTACAAGGCTGGCAGCCTTGCGCTGCACAGGAGCATAGAGCATGACCTTGCGCTTACGGCTCGCTGCAATGATCCACTTGCCCGTTTGGGAATCGCGCAACAGTGCAGATGTGCCCAGCCCCGATTCCCACACGGCACCCGTTTCCACACTGGTGTTCATGGGGCTGGCATTGGCCTTCAGGCGCAGCGATGCAGCGATGCCCTCAGGCGTGCGAAGCAAGGCCGCAAAATCAGGTTCTTCGGCCAGCTGCACCGAAACTCCGGTAGCAGCGAGCCTATCCAATTCACGAAAAGCTTCGGCAGGGCGGTCAAGCAGGGCATAGGCTCTGGCCAGCGAGAGGAGCAGCCGCGGGTGCGCCAGGCCCAACTGCTGTGCCTGCATCAGGCGCTCGAGATACAGGTTGTAGGCTTTCTCGGCATAGGCATCGTTGGCCATCTCGATGCTCTGCTGCCAGGTGGTAACCACCACGGGCCGGCGGGTGCTGGGCAGCGCACGCGCCCGAGTAGAACGGAAGCGGGAAGAATCAGTAGGGTTGTGAGCCACCGCAATTTTCTGGGGTGGCGTCTGTGCCTTCGCGCAGGGCGACTCGGCCAGCAGGAGAATGCCCATTCCCAGCGCGGCGCCGGAATGCCGGAACATGCGACGGGCAAGACGCGGCAGCGGGGAATTCATCTTGTTGTGGATTGCTGGTTGAAAGTCGGGATTATTAACGCAGGAAAGGCAAAAAAGTATCCCACCGAACCTTAAATACCGCGAATGCGTTGGAGTTCGTCAATAACATATTATTAACCGGTTGTCAAACGCCCGGTGCGTACCTTGCGGCTCACTCCACTCATTCAGCAAGCACTCCTATGAACATCGGCATCGTCTGCTACCCCACGTTTGGTGGCAGCGGCGTGGTAGCAACGGAGCTGGGCAAATCGTTGGCGCAGCGAGGACACACGGTACACTTCATCACCTACGACCGCCCTGTCCGGCTGGACACCTTCGCCCAGAATATCTACTACCATCAGGTAGACCCACATGGGTACCCGCTGTTTGACCACGTGCCATACGAGTCGGCACTGGCCAGCAAGGTGGTGGAAACCGTGGGGTACCATAAGCTGGACATTCTGCATGTGCATTACGCCATTCCGCATGCGTCGTCTGCCTACCTGGCCCAGCAGATTCTTAAGGACATGGGGCTGAACCTGCCATTCGTTACTACCCTGCACGGCACTGATATTACCCTTGTAGGCAAGGAAGCAGCTTACGAACCGGTGGTAACCTTTTCGATCAACCACTCGAATGGCGTAACGGCAGTTTCGGACTACCTGCGGAAGGCCACGTTCGAGAACTTCCGCATCCGGCGCGAGATTGAAGTGATTCCCAACTTTGTGGACCTGACGCGCTTTAAACGCATTCCAAAGGAAGGGCTGCGCAAGCTGATAACGCCCAAAGGAGAAAAGCTGATGATTCACGTGTCGAACTTCCGGCGCGTGAAGCGTGTGCAGGATGTGTATCAGGCGTTCTGCCGCGTGAGCAAGCGACTGGACGTGAAACTGCTGCTGGTAGGCGACGGCCCCGAACGTTCGCCCATCGAGCGCAGTGTACGCGAAAACAACCTGACCGACCGCGTGGTGTTTCTGGGCAAGCAGGATGTGATAGAGCAGATTCTGCCCATGGCCGACCTCTTCGTGATGCCCAGCGAGACGGAGAGTTTTGGTCTGGCGGCATTGGAGGCCATGGCCTGTGGGCTGCCAGTAGTGTGTACCAATGCCGGCGGTCTGCCCGAGGTGGTGGAGCATGGCGTGAGTGGCCTGCTGAGCGACGTTGGCGATGTAGACACACTGGCAGAAAATGCCTACACCATTCTATCAGACGAAGCCACTTACCAGCGTTACTCGGAAAACGCGTATCAAACTGCCAAGCGCTACACAGCCGATGCCATCGTACCGGACTATGAAGCGTACTATGAGCGGGTGATCCGCGAGTTCCACTCTGCCTGAGTTCTTCCCACGGCGCATGTTCATCAAGTTCCTGCTCTATTGTTTGGTTGGCTACCTGGCCCTGCGGCTGTTATGGTCGTTCATGGGGCCAGTTATACTGAAATGGATGCTGCGACGCCTGACCCGAAAAATGCAGGATGAGGTGCGGCGGCAGCAGAACGTGCGCAATAGCCACACGCAGGCTTTTGAACAGGAAATTGTAATAGATGGCCGCATGAAGGCCAAAGTGAAAACGCCAGCCAGCAGCCCCAAACGCGACCTGCGCGAGATTGCCGAAGAAGTAGACTTTGAGGAAATCCGCTGACCATGGTGCGCCTGGCTTACAGTAACCGCTACCTGCTGGACCTGCCACCGGAACACCCCTTCCCCTACCGGAAATACGAACTGCTGCGCGACCAGCTGGAATATCTGGGCATCGCACGACCCGAGCAGTTCTTTGAGCCTGACGAACTGCTGCCTGACGACGTTCTTCTGGGTGCACACGATGCTACCTATTGGCATCGGCTGAAAACACTGTCGCTGACCGACAAGGAGGTTCGACGCATTGGCCTCCCACTCACCGACAAACTGGTCCGGCGGGCACATTCCAGTGCCACCAACTCGTTTCATGCGGCACTCTATGCGCTGGAGGACGGTGTTTCCGCGCATCTGGGTGGCGGCACCCACCATGCCTATGCCGACCGCGCAGAGGGCTACTGTCTTCTGAACGATGTGGCTATCAGTGTAAGGCACCTGTTGCGCGAAGGCCGCATCCGTCGGCCCATGGTGATTGATCTGGATGTACACCAGGGCAATGGCACCGCCGTCATGCTGCGCGATGTACCAGAAGCCTTCACTTTCTCGATGCACGCGCGTGACAACTATCCGATACCAAAAGAGCAATCGACTCTGGATATTGATCTGCCGACGGGCACGGATGATGCCGCCTATCTGTCTGTTCTGAACCAGCAGTTACCGCTGGTGGTAGACCGCCACAAGCCCGACATGGTGTACTATATCGCAGGCAGCGACGTGTTGGCCACAGATCGGCTGGGAAAACTGGCGCTGACCCAACAAGGCGCCGCCGACCGCGACGACCGCATCCTACGGCTGTTGCACCGGCTGGGCATACCTTGCGTGGTAGTAATGGGGGGTGGCTACAGCCGCGACATCCGTCACAGCGTAGATGCCAACTGCAACACTTTTCGACTGATAGCTGAATATTACGACTGAAACATCTCCATTCCATGCGATACTGGTTATTACTACTCGTGGGCCTGATGGGCCTATCGTGCCAAGATGAAGCGCGGCGACTGCCAATCTATGGCGAGCGCGAAGCCATTCCTCAAGCACCGGGCACCCCAGCCGATACCCTGTACCACACCATCAAGCCGTTTGAGTTTGTAAACCAGGACAGCGCCATCGTTACCGACCGTACCTTTGAGGGCAGCATCTACGTGGCCGACTTTTTCTTCACCACCTGCCCCACCATCTGTCCTCGCATGAAAGCGCAGATGCTCAGGGTATATGAAGCCTATAAGGGTGACCGCCGAGTGAAGATTCTCAGCCACAGTATCAATCCGGAATATGACACTGTGGCGGTGCTGAAAGCCTATGCCGCAAAACTGGGCATAGAAGCCAGCCAATGGCACATGGTGACCGGCAAGCGTGACAGCATCTATGCCATGGCCGCCTCGTATCTGGTACCGGCAGTGAGCAAAAGCGAGCGGCCAGACGACATCACCCACAGTGGACACTTCATCCTGATCGACCGGCAGAAACGAATCCGTGGCCTCTACAACGGCACCGACCCTGCCGACGTAGATCGTCTCATTGCGGACATCCCCGTACTTCTGGCTGAATACGAGCACAAATGAAACTTACTTTTCTCGCGCTTCCATTGCTGCTGTTGGGCCTGTTGCTATTGCAGGAAGGGTGTGCGCCTGGTGCCACCACCGAACAGCAGCAGTATTACGCCAATGGCCTCGAGCTGTACAAGGAGCAGTGTGCCAACTGCCACGGCGACAAGGGAGAGGGCGTTGGGGGGCTGTACCCACCAGTAGCCAACAGTTCGTGGCTGCGCGAAGAGGGCTATCAGGGGTTTCTCTGCGCCCTGAAACTGGGCCTGAAAGACAGCATACTGGTGAATGGCAAGACCTACAATCAGGCAATGCCTGCCCACACTACGCTCTCGGATATGGAACTGGTAAGTATCATGGTGTATGTGGGCAACAGTTGGGATAACCAACTGGGCGCATTGACACAACCGGAACTAAGAGCACTGGAAAAACGCTGTAACCCATAGAGTCATCCCCTGAACTGGCTAACTTACAGGTATGAAGCTGTTGCGCATGTTGGTATTGGCGGGCTCACTGCTGGGAGCCTGCACGGGAAATGAAGGTCCGACCCCCACTCTAGGCTTTACCGGCCGGGAGAAGCGCTATACACTGGAGGAAACCGGTACCTCTTCCCCTGCGACCCTATTGTTGCGCGAGCGGACCGATGGCACCACTACATTGGAACTGTCGGCCCCCGGCCTGCCCGACGGTGCTGAGGTAGCGCTACGATTTGGCTCGCTCGCCGATCCCGGCAACGATGCCCTGCTGCTGAATGCCTTACAGGCGGGCTCCAGCGTTACAGATGTAGCCCGGCTGGCCTCTTCTGAGAACATACGATATGACCAACTGCTGACAATGGATGGCCATGTGCTGGTGCGCCGCAATGGCACCAGGCTGGCCGGTACTGACATCGGCGGCAATGAACTGACAGGAGAGCAACTGACCCGAACTCTGGCAGCCCCCACTGGTGAGGGCGTTTCGGGCACGGTCACCATTGCCCGCAGGAAAAATGGCTACGCCAAAGTGACCGTACAGCTTGCAGGTACCGCATCCGGGGCACAGCACCCAGCGCACTTTCACCTGAATCAGGGCGCTGGCCTCTGTGGCTCGGTGAGCATCAGCCTGAATGATGTAAATGGCAGCACTGGCCGCAGTGAATCTGACGTGCGGGCACTGGACGGCGATGTCTTCCCATTCCGGAACAGCGGCAGTCCACTCTCATACGAACTGCTCATCTCAGGCAACCGCTGCGTGGAAATCCATCTTTCGGCCAGCCAACTGGGCACCATCATCGCCAACGGCTGAGGAAGGGCACTATCTTTGTGGCACTCTACTCTGCCATGAAGAAATTTCTCCTGCTGGCCGTTTCGGCAATTCTCTGCATACAGGCCAACGCCCAAAGTACCCTGACGGCTGGCGAGCCGTTTGAGGGTTCGATTACCTACCAGAACAGCTTCACAGGTCCGGATGCCATGCAGCTGCAGGAAGCCAAGGTGCCCCAGAAGATGGACCAGCACTATCGCCAGGGCGACTTCATCATCAACATGTATGAGGGCGCATTCCCCAAGACACTGCTGTATCTGAATAAGTATGACCATGTCTTTGTAGTGGACATGAAAAACAGGCGTCTGTTCAAGAGCGAGCCCTACCGCGAACGCATCAAGCAGGCGCCCAAAGCCGTGGCCACTGGCGACAGCCTGAAAATCACCGTTTCGACAGGCAATGGACAAGAGCGCAAGACCTACACGTGCTATGCCTACAGCTTTGTGCGGCCAGCCGTAGGGCGCGACCCTGAAAAGAAGATCACCGTGTATATCACGCCCGAGATTCGTGTAGACATGGGTTATTTCGCCAACAAGGACAAGAGCCAGGCATTCTTCCTGATCGATGGACTGAATGGCTGTATTCCACTGAAGACCATCGTGCGCACTCCCACCCTCACCACTACCAACGTGGCGACAAAGGTCGTGCGTAAATCACTGCCTGCGGAGTCATTTGCCGTACCGAAGGGCTTCAAACTGGACGGCATTGATTACCGCCGCTAAGCACTGACGATGGAATAACGCCCACCTGGGAGGGGCTGCACCAACCCCATCATCTCCAGTTCAAGGAGGTGTGCCAACAGCTTGGCCGGGGGGATGCTCAAGCTGGTGGAAAGGAGGTCCAGATGCACACCCTGAGGTGTAAGTGCCGCCACCACCGTCTGCAATATGGGCGGCAGAGAGGCTTCGGTAGGGACTATCTGGGCCTCTCCAGGTAATGACACCGCAACAGGAGCTGTGGAGATGGTAGTGGCCAAATCCTGCGGCAAAGCAAAAAGGGTTAGCGCCTCTTGTGCCTTCTCCTGCACCGATGAACGGGGTGGGCGCAGGGCCAAGATAGGCTGCTCGAACAGTGGTTCTATCTCTGTGAGCACTTCTTCTGGCGTGGCTACCAACCGGGCAATGTTCTGTTGGATCAGCGCGTGGCAGCCGGCACTGGTGGGGCTGTCCAGTGCGCCGGGGATTGCAAAGACTTCGCGGTTCATCTCAAAGGCCTGCCGCGCCGTAATGAGCGCCCCGCCCGTCTCGGCCGCTTCCACCACCACCGTTGCCCGGCACAGCGCCGCAATGATCCGGTTACGTTCGGGAAACTGCGAGTGACTGGGTTCTACCCAGGAGGGATACTCAGATACCAGTGCGCCGCCCGATTCTACAATGCGCCGCGCCAAGGGTCTATGTGCAGCAGGGTACAGACTGCCAAGCCCATGCCCCAGCACAGCAGTGGTAACTCCGCCAGCTTCAAGCACAGCCAGGTGGGCTTCAGCATCAATTCCATACGCCAGCCCCGACACCACATTGAGGTTGTTCTGGGCAAAGAAACTGGCAAAGCGCTGGGCCTGCCGGCGGCCATACTCCGATGGCCGGCGTGTGCCCACAACGCCTACTCCATTCACCGCATGCAGAGGCAGTGTACCTTCTACATAGATGAGCAGCGGCAGTCCTGGCTCAACACGGAGGAGTGGCGGGAAATCGGCCGTGAGATAGGACAGAATACGGATGCCACGCTGCTGGCAATATTCCCACTCCTGCTCGGCTTTGGCGCGGAGACCCGGTGCATGAATGGCCTGCGCCAGTTTGGGCGACACTTCCGGCACCAATGCCAGCCTTGCAGGTGGCGTTTCAAGCACTGCCGCCGGTGAACCGCAAAAACGAATGAGGTTACGCGCCCGCAATGCCCCCACCCCCTCAACGGCCAGGAGTGCCATGAGGCACAACTGCTGATAGTGAAGTGCCGAATTCAACAGATGGGCAGGGAGTAAAACAAAAAAGCATCCGGGGATACCGGATGCTTGTTCAACTTCAGCGAAGCCTTAGTTTTTCTTGGCAGCCTTTTCGGGCGACAGTTTTTCCTTGATACGGGCAGCTTTACCAGCGAGGTTACGCAGGTAGAAGATGCGGGCGCGGCGTACGGCACCCTGCTTCATCACCTCGATCTTTTCGATAGCGGGGCTGTGAATGGGGAGCACGCGCTCTACACCAACACCGTTGCTGATTTTGCGAACGGTCATGGTTTCGGTAGCGCCAGTGCCACGGCGCTGGATCACTACGCCCTGGTATTGCTGGATACGTTCTTTGTTACCCTCGCGGATACGAACGTGAACGTTGATGGTATCCCCAGCTTTGAATTCCGGGATGTCGCTGCGCAGTGTTTCAGCGTGCAGCAGTTTAACAAGCTCTTGCATGGCGGCTTTACTTAGCGGACGGCAAAAATAGAAAAATTCTGAGACAGTTAGACCTGTCTATCATTTTTTTACGCGGGGCTCGGCATTTTCGATGGCATCGACACCCAGGCGGGCCAGGAGATCGGGGCGGCGCAGGCGGGTCTTCTCCAGCGACTGGGCATCGCGCCAGGCTGCGATGTTGGCGTCGTGGCCGGAAAGCAGCACATCGGGCACCTTGTGGCCCTCCCAGTCGGCCGGACGGGTGTAGACCGGGGCATCCAGCAGGTCCCCCTGAAAAGAGTCGGACAGGGCCGAGGTCTCGTCAGAGATGGCCCCGGGCAGCAGCCGAACGATGGCGTCGGTGAGAACCAGCGCGGGGAGCTCGCCGCCAGACAGGACGTAATCGCCGATGGAAATTTCGCGTGTGACGAAGACATCGCGGACCCGCTGGTCCACGCCCTTGTAGTGGCCGGCCAGCAGAATGAGGTTCTTGCTCAACGAAAGTTCATTGCAGATTTCCTGAGTCAGGGTTTCACCATCAGGCGTGAGGTAAATGACCTCGTCGTAGGTGTGGGTTTCCTGAAGCTTGCGGATGCAATTGGCAATGGGCTGAACCGTCATGACCATGCCTGCCCCTCCGCCGTAAGGATAGTCGTCGGTTTTACGGTGCCGGAGGTCGGGGCTATACTCTTTCAGATCGTGCACCTGAATCTCGACAATCCCCTTCTGCCGGGCACGGTGCACGATACTGGCCGTCAAGGGGCTGTCGCACAGTTGGGGCAGGCAGGTGATGATGTCTATACGCATAGCGGGTATGTAACGGAAACGTAGTGCAAGTTCTGATTTCTTTTGGCCATGCCAATGGAAAAGGGCAGTCCTTTCGGGCTGCCCTCTCCTGTTAAGTACAAAGCGCAATCAGAGGGTGGCAGAAGCCACGGCCAAGGCTGGGTAGTCGGTATAACCTTTCTCGCCGCCCTGATAGAAGGTGTTGACATCAGGCTGGGCCAGCTCGGCATTCACCAGCAGGCGATACGGCAGGTCGGGGTTCGAGATGAAGGGCGCGCCAAACGCTACGAAGTCGGCTTTGCCAGTGGCAATGACTGCCTCAGCTGCTTCTTTGCCGAAACTACCGTTGGCGATGAGAGTGCCTTTGTAGTTGCTTCGGATGACGTTGAGCATGGGCTGCGCTTCGGGCTTCACATCGGCCGACATCGGGGTGATGACGTGCAGATAAGCCAGGTTCAGTTTGGCAAGCTCAGCGGCGGCATAACCAAAGGTTTCTTCAGGATTGCTGTCGCTCATGCTGTTGAAGGGGTTGGTAGGCGACAGTCGCACCCCAACGCGATCGGCACCCCACACTTCCACGATGGCGCGGGTCACTTCCAGCAGCAGACGGGCACGATTCTCCTTGGAGCCGCCATAATTGTCAGTACGCTGGTTGGATCCGTCGCGGAGGAACTGGTCGAGCAGATAGCCGTTGGCACCGTGTACCTCCACGCCGTCAAAACCCGCCAGCTTGGCCATGCGGGCAGCATGTGCAAACTGGGCTACAATACCCGGGATTTCGCTGGTTTCCAGTGCACGGGGTGTAGGCATGTCTACAGGCCCCTGATACGAATAGAGCTGGCCTTCGGCGGCAATGGCAGAGGGTGCTACGGGCAGCTCGCCATTGGGCTGGAAGTTCTGGTGTGAGATTCGGCCCATATGGAAGAGCTGAATGAAGATGCGGCCACCAGCTGCGTGCACTGCATCAGTCACCTGGCGCCAGCCTGCCACCTGGTCTTCCGAGTACATGCCAGGAATGTTGGTGTAGCCAATACCTTGTTGCGATACCGCGGTAGCCTCGGTGAGGATAAGCCCAGCACTGGCCCGCTGCGCGTAGTAGGTTGCCATTACAGGCGTTGGCACGCCCTCATCTGTGGCACGGCTGCGCGTCATGGGGGCCATGAGCACACGGTTGGGGAGCTCCAGAGCGCCCATACGGGCAGGAGAAAAGAGTACGCTAGAGTTTGACATTGCTTCAGATGTGAGTACAGAAGCAAAACCATGTTCAAACACTATTCGTTCAAAACGATTATAAGAAAATTCATCTTTCGTTTTAACAACTATAGCAAATGCGAAAAGCCCCTTTGCAGGGGCTTTTCCGTGATAGATGTTGTAGCTCAGGCCTCGGACGCGCTGTTGGCGAGCACCGAAATCTGGTTATTGGCCACCTCGGCGACACCCCCCTCGATGTTGAAGACTTTCTCTTCACCCTTGGCGATGCGCACTGTCACCGTACCCTTGCCGAGGGTGCTGATGATGGGGGCGTGGTTGTACAGTACCTGAAAGCTCCCTTCCGAGCCGGGCAGCTGCACAGCAATGGCCTCGCCTGCGAAAACGCGGCCTGCGGGGGTCACTACTTCTACGTTCAGTGCTTTCATGGGAGCGGAGGAAAGAGATTAGGCACCTACTTCTGCCAGCAGTTTCTTGCCCTTCTCTACAGCCTCTTCGAAGGTACCTACGTAGAGGAATGCAGCTTCGGGGTAAGCATCACCTTCACCGTCGATGATGGCGTTGAAGCCACGGATGGTGTCTTCGATGCTTACGAACTTACCAGGCATACCGGTGAACTGCTCGGCAACGTGGAAGGGCTGCGACAGGAATCGCTGCACCTTACGGGCGCGGGCTACGGTCAGCTTATCCTCGTCGGAGAGTTCTTCCATACCCAGAATCGCGATGATGTCCTGAAGTTCCTTGTACTTCTGGAGAATTACCTTCACACGCATGGCAGCAGTGTAATGGGCTTCACCAACGATGGTGGGGGTCAGGATGCGGCTGGACGAAGTCAGGGGATCTACGGCAGGGTAGATACCGAGGTTCGAGATGTCGCGGGAAAGTTCGGTAGTGGCATCCAGGTGCGCGAAGGTCGTAGCCGGAGCGGGATCGGTGTAGTCATCCGCAGGTACGTATACGGCCTGGATAGAAGTGATGGAGCCACGGCTGGTGGAGGTGATACGCTCCTGCAGGGCACCCATTTCCGTCGACAGCGTGGGCTGGTAACCTACGGCCGAAGGCATACGGCCCAGCAGCGCCGACATTTCCGAACCCGCCTGGGTGAAACGGAAGATGTTGTCAATGAAGAAGAGGATGTCGCGGCCTTTGGCTTCGCCAGGTGCGTCGCGGAAGTATTCTGCGATGGACAGACCGGTGAGGGCTACACGGGCGCGGGCTCCGGGGGGTTCGTTCATCTGGCCGAACACGAGGGATAGGGTGCTCTCCTTCAGTTCGTTCAGGTCAACCGAGCCGAGGTCCCAGTTGTTATGGTGCAGACCTTCTTTGAACTTGTTACCGTACTTGATAACGTTGGCTTCAATCATTTCCCGCATCAGGTCATTACCTTCACGGGTACGCTCACCTACCCCAGCGAATACGGACAGACCGGAATACGCTTTGGCGATGTTGTTGATGAGCTCCTGGATGAGTACGGTTTTACCTACACCAGCACCACCGAAGAGACCGATTTTACCACCCTTGAGGTAAGGAGCCAGCAGGTCGATAACCTTGATACCAGTGAAGAGTACTTCGGGTTCGGTAGCGAGGTCTTCGAACTTGGGGGCCTGACGGTGAATGGGGTAGTAGTCGTCGGCGGCGGGCTGAGGCAGACCGTCAATTGCACGGCCTACTACGTTGAACAGACGGCCACGAATAGCAGCGCCTACAGGTACGGAAATGGCACGGCCCGTGTGCTTGACCTCGGTGCCACGCTTCAGACCATCCGTGCTGTCCATAGCGATGGTGCGAACACGGTTTTCGCCAAGGTGCTTCTGTACCTCCAGGTACAGGTCTGTACCGTCGGCCTGCGTTACCACCAGTGCATCGTAGATCTGGGGGATGGAGGCACTGTCGGCACTGAAGTCGACGTCGACGACCGGGCCGATGATCTGGGCAATTTTGCCCACGTTCGTAGCGGCGTTGCTGCTCATTATCTGAAGCCTTTGAATACGATTGTGCGGGTTTGCAAAATCAGGCTGCAAAAGTAGTTGAGATTCCGAATGGTTCCAAACTTTAAACTCAAAGGCGTTAAAAACCTTCCACGAAGTGTTAGACAGACCCAACGTATTGCTATCCGTCTTCGCTTTAGGTGGACGATGCGCCGCTGCCCATGCCAGTTTGTCTACAAAACAAGACACCGTAGGCTATTGGTAGCCCGTGCCACTTTATGGCTGTGCGTTTCGGTCATCTGGCATTTAACTTGCCTAACCTGGACAGCTACTCTCCGCAACACATGCTCTACCTCTTCGCTGTTATCCTGATCATTCTATGGCTTCTGGGCTTTCTGGCCTTCAATATTGGGGGCCTCATTCACCTACTGCTGGTGCTGGCCGTGATTGCCGTGCTCTTAAGAATTATCCGCGGAGAGAAGCCTTTCTGACGGTTATCAAATGTTAAGAACCCGATGCGATGCAACTTCCCCTGCGAGGCTGCGTCATTACACTGAACAGCGCCACTATCTCCGCTGTATCGAATAGAAGATGAAAACGCTCAAAACCGTCCTCCTGCTGGTGGTGCTTCTGGTGTTAGCCGTCACTGTACTGAAGTTTGTGTTCGGCATTCTGAAGTTTGTGTTGCTCATTGGCCTGGGCCTGCTGTTCCTGCGCTGGCTGAAGCTGATTTAATCTAGACGCCTTAAATGCTCAGAAAATAGAAAGGCCTCCTTGCGGAGGCCTTTTGCTTTCAGCGACGACGCGTCAGAAAGGGGCAGGCTCGTAACCACCCTCGAACGTCGTGTCGTCATTCATACGCGAGGGGAAGGTTTTGAACTTCGGACCGGGATCGTCGTTGACGGGAGGCATGTAGCTGCTGCCGCCCCCACTTCCGCCGCCGTCGTAAGGCACAAAGCCTCCTCCACTGCCAGCAGCTTCGTGCAGATCAGCGAATTTGGCGAAGCGGCCAACGAAATTCAGCTTCACGGTATCCACTGGGCCGTTACGTTGCTTGCCAATGATAACCTCGGCAATGCCGCGTGTGCTGTTGCCGTCCTCGTCGGTTTCCATGCCGTAATACTCAGGCCGGTAAAGGAAGCACACCATATCGGCGTCCTGCTCGATAGAGCCCGATTCGCGAAGGTCGGAGAGCTGAGGCCGTTTGTCGCCGCCACGCTGCTCCACCATACGCGACAGCTGCGACAGCGCAATAATGGCAACGTTGAGTTCCTTGGCCAGTTCCTTGAGCCCCCGCGAGATGGTGGCGATTTCCTGTTCGCGGTTACCGGCCTTGGTGCCACCGGCACTCATCAGCTGCAGGTAGTCAATGATCACCAGCTTGATGTCCTTCTCAGCCTTTAAACGACGGCACTTGGCCCGAAGGTCGTAGATGGAAATGGCCGGGGTATCGTTGATGTAGAGCGGAGCGGATGCCAGGGCCGAACTACGGTATGTAAGCTGTTCCCATTCGTAGGGCTCAAGCTTGCCGGTACGCAGACGGTTGAGGTCCAGTTCGGCTTCAGCAGACAGCAGACGCTGGGCAATCTGTGGCGCGGCCATTTCGAGCGAGAAGAAGGCCACCGGCACATTGTTCTTGACAGCGGCGTTGCGGGCCAGCGATAGCGTGAAAGCCGTTTTACCCATTGCAGGACGGGCGGCCACGATAATCAGGTCAGAGGGCTGCCAGCCCGAGGTCAACTCATCGAGCTTGCGGAAGCCTGTAGAGACCCCCGTGATGCCATCCTCGCGGGTTTTCAGTTCCTCCAGCTGCTTGATGGTCTGGGTCATGAGGTCCCCTACGGAGACGTTGTCGCGGCGAAGGTTGTTCTCCGACAGCTTGAAGAGCTCGCTCTCGGCCTGGTCCAGAAGGTCAAACACATCGTGGGTATCCTCGAAGGCATCGCGCTGCACTTCCGAGCAGATACGGATGAGCTCACGTTGCAGGTGCTTCTGAGCGATGATGCGGGCATGGAACTCGATGTTCGCGGCCGAGGCAACCTTGGAAGTAAGGTCAGTGATGTAGAAAGCGCCACCAGCAATCTCCAGCGAACCTGTCTTGCGCAGCTGCTGGGTGACGGTGAGAATATCAATGGGCTCTGAGTTCTGGAACAGCTGGTGTATGGCCTCGAAAATGGCGCGGTGGCTGTCCTTGTAGAAAACGTCGGGCGACAGGATGTCAATCACCTTGGTGAGGGCATCTTTCTCCAGCATGAGGGCACCCAGTACGGCCTGTTCGAGGTCGGGCGCCTGAGGTGGCACACGGCCCAACTGCGTGAGGATGGGCGTTTGTTGGGGCTTGCGGAGACGGGACGCGGTTCCGGCCGGCCGTCCTTGTGGCATGTCGGTCATCAGCTGCAAAAACAGTCTAGAGTCAGGGATTCAGCGTAGGTTCGAGAGGGCTTCGATGACCGGGCGGTTGGCGCGTTCCGGGTTTGTATCCCAGGTCCAGAAGCCAACCGTTCGGTGCCGAAGGGGAGACAATAATACGGCACGAAAGGGCGCGGGCGATTGCCATTTGGAGAGGGATAATTCACGACTTTTTAACGCCTGTCTGTTGAAAAATAAACTCGCCAAAAGGGTATGTTTGCCAACACGCCAAAGTGCATATACAGGCATGCGTGTGCCTAATTAGACATCCTATTTCCCTCCACCTTCCGCGCTCATTCTCATGCAACTACATACCATTGACACAGGCATTTTCCGGCTGGACGGTGGTGCTATGTTCGGCGTGGTGCCCAAGCCCATCTGGGAAAAAACCAACCCCGCCGACAGCCGCAACCGGATAGAGCTGGCCATGCGCTGTCTGCTTGTAAACACAGGCAACCGCCTGGTGCTCATAGACAATGGCCTGGGCACGAAACAGAACGAGAAGTTCAAACTGCTGTACGGCCTTGACGAAAGCCAGACGCTGGAGAAATCGCTGAACGCCGCGGGCTACAGCAAAAGCGACATCACCGACGTGCTGCTCACCCACCTGCACTTTGACCATTGCGGCGGCACAACCGAACTGAACAGCGAAGGCAAGCCTGTGCTGGCCTTCCCCAATGCACAGATCTGGGTACAGAAGCGGCACCTGGAAACGGCCACCCACCCCAATGCCCGCGAGGTAGCCTCTTTCTTCCGCGAAAACATTCAGCCCATTGCAGATGCTGGCCAGCTGAAATTGGTGGACACCCCCGCCGGTGCTACCGAAGAGTTGATACCGGGAATCAAGGTGCGCACCTTTGATGGCCACACAGCTGGCATGCAGCTGCCCATCATTGAGTACAAGGGCCGGATGTTACTGTATGCAGCCGACCTCTTCCCGACGCACGGCCACCTGCCCCTACCCTATGTGATGGGCTATGATGTGCAGCCGCTGGTAACATTGGCCGAGCGAGAAGGCATTCTAGACTGGCTGGTGCAGAACCAGGTGGTGCTCTACTATGAACACGACCCCGTGTGGTCGTGCGGCACGGTTGCAAAGGACGAGCGCGGCAAATTCGGCAGTGGCGACCTGTTCCCGCTCTCCGCTCTTTGAGCCCAGGTCTAAAATTTCTGCTTCGGCATTGTAGAAACCCAGAGTGTTTTATACCTTTGCCGTCCCAACAAAGGATCGACCGTCATGGCTAAGAAAAGAGGCAACCGGGTACAGGTGATTCTGGAATGTACCGAACATGCCAAGAGCGGCATGCCTGGCACTTCCCGGTACATCACCGTGAAGAACCGCAAGAACACCCCCGAGCGCATGGAGCTGAAGAAATTCAACCCCATCCTCAAGCGCGTAACCGTGCACAAGGAAATCAAGTAATTCGCACACCGCTAATCCTTCAGCGAAATGGCTAAGAAAGTAGTTGCTACCCTGCGCGACAAGACCAAGGGCGCCGCAATGGTGAAAATCATCCGTGCGGTGAAGAATGCCGACACCGGTTCGTACTCCTTCAAGGAAGAGATCGTTCCGACCGAGCAAGCCCAAGACGCACTGAAAGGCAAGTAATTGCCCTAAGGCTCAACAGCATAAGCCCCGGCCAGATGGTCGGGGCTAAGTCTTTTGGGGGTCGCGGAACTTACAGTCTCAGCGGGCTTCATCGGCTGGCGGCAACGACTTGAGACGATCGAAGGGCCGCACCTGGTAGTGACTGGGGAGGGCCAGCAGTGCCGATGCGGGTGCTTCGCGCACCACTTTCACGGCTTCAAAAGTGAGCGTCAGCTTGTTGCCCAGCGGCTTTTCCGTGACGATGCGAAGAGGGGTCCCCTGAATTTTGCCCTTGGGGCCGAACAGCCAAGGACTTTTACCCAGCACTGTACGCAGCCCCGACGAAAGTGGCAATGCCGCGGCAGCCCACACATACTGCACCTGCTTCTGGTGGGTGCGGGGGTGGCGAACTTCTACCTTGTACTTCACGCAGCTGTAGCCAGCGATGGTGGAGCGCTCGGCGGTGGGGATAACCTTGGGCAGCAGCGTGTCATGCTCCAGCGAATCGACCATCGTCCAGGCCATGGCAGCGGCAGTGTCCAGTACATAGGCCTGCTTCTGGCGGGCGTCCAACAGCAGCACCTGTGACTGTACCCCACCCTTCTGCTCGAAGCGCATGGCACTATCGCCTATCCATACGGTCTGCTGTTGAGCCGTGAGCCCCTGAAAGGCCTGGGCCTCGGGTCCTGTAAGGGTAACACGGTACTCCACCCGGCCCTGAAATGCCTTCGTCGGTGGCTTGGGTCCCTGGCCCATTGCGGTCAGTGCAGCCCCCAGCAACATCAGCAGAAAAATGAATGCTTTCATCGGCTGCAAAGCTACCCAAAGACGTGCCAGAAGTGGCACTCTGGCATTGGGATTATGGTTGTGACCAGTAACTTGTATGAACAAACAAATCCATCCCCGCATGAAACGAGTATACCTACTGCTGTGTCTGCTGGCCACACACCTAATGGCTGGGGCGCAAGACCGCATTACAGGGCAGAGCTTTGCCACCCGCAGCGAGGTCATTGCCCGCAACGGTATGGCCTGCACCAGCCAGCCCTTGGCAACGCAAGCCGCCCTCGATATACTGAAAGCGGGGGGCACTGCCATTGACGCTGCCATCGCCGCCAACGCTGTGCTGGGCCTGGTAGAGCCTACTGGTAATGGCATCGGGGGCGACCTTTACGCCATCGTCTGGGACGCAAAAACCCAGAAGCTCTACGGCCTGAATGCTAGTGGCCGTAGCCCCAAAGGCCTAACCCTGGAAATGCTGAAAGCCAAAGGCCTGACCGAATTTCCGGCACTGGGGCCACTGCCCGTAACCGTACCCGGTGCGGTAGACGGCTGGTTTGAACTGCATGGCAGGTTTGGCCGGCTGAAGATGCAGCAGATTCTGGCGCCCGCCATCAAGTATGCACGTGAGGGCTTCCCGGTAAGCGAGCTCATCGCCTATTACTGGCAGAGCAACAGCCGCGCACTCGCGCAGTTTGAGAACTTTTCCAAAATCTACATGCCCAATGGCCGGGCGCCCCAGAAAGGCGAGATCTTCCGCAATCCCTATCTGGCCAACACGCTGGAGAAGATTGCCAAGGGTGGCCGTGATGCCTTTTACCGAGGCGACATTGCGCGCACCATCGCAGCCTATGTGCAACGTAATGGTGGCTACCTGAGCTACGAAGACCTGGCCAGCCACACCAGCACCTGGGTGGAACCCGTGAGTACCGATTACCGTGGCTATACCCTGTGGGAGCTGCCCCCGAACGGCCAAGGCATTGCGGCGCTACAGATGCTGAACATTCTGGAAGGTTATGACATGAAGGCGATGGGCTTTGGCTCGGCTGAGCATATCCACCACTTTGTGGAGGCCAAGAAGCTGGTGTTTGAAGACCGCGCCAAGTACTACGCCGATCCAGCCTTTACACAGGTACCTGTGACCAAGCTGATTTCCAAGGAGTATGCAGCAGAGCGGCGCAAGCTCATCAAGAACGGTGCGGCCCGCAAGCCCACCGCAGGCGACCCCGAAGTCCTGCGCGAAGGCGACACCATCTATATGACCGTAGCCGATGGCGAGGGTAACATGGTATCGTTGATTCAAAGCAACTACCGCGGCATGGGATCGGGTATGACGCCCGACGACCTGGGCTTCATTCTACAGGACCGTGGCGAGATGTTCAGCTTTGTAGAAGGCCACAATAACGTGTATGCACCCGGCAAGCGCCCCTTCCACACCATCATTCCCGGCTTTGTGACGAAAGATGGCAAGCCCTTCCTCTCGTTCGGTGTGATGGGTGGTGGCTTTCAGCCACTTGGGCATGTTCAGGTACTGATGAACATCGTGGACTTCGGAATGAACTTTCAAGAAGCAGGGGATGCCCCGCGTATCAACCACGAAGGCAGCACGGAGCCTACTGGTCTTGTGACGCCAATGACTGATGGCGGCGAAGTGCAGATGGAAACCGGTCTGATGACGCACCAGGTAGTGCGCGATCTTTTGCGGCGCGGCCACAAGCTGGGCTTCAGCATCAGCGCGTATGGTGGCTACCAAGGCATTGGCGTACGCTGGGAGCCCGATGGAAGGCCTGTTTACTTTGGAGCCAGCGAAAGCCGCAAAGACGGGCATGCAGCAGGCTACTGACCAATTGACCAGTTGTCTGTATCAGTACATCAGAAGGGCGGCCTGTGGGCCGCCCTTTTCCTTTTCAGCGAACAATGATGGACCTGTCAAGCATCACTGTATCCACACACCCCTCGCTAAGCCAACGGCTGACCTGCACACGATAGGCTCCGGGGCGGGCATAGGTCTTGGTGGGCTGACGCTCTGTACTCTCGGTGCCATCGCCAAAATCCCAGTGCCAGAGCTCGCCGCCGATAGCAGGCGTCTGGTTCAGGAACTGAACTGGCCTGCCCGGCTGTGCAACACCCGACTCGGTTGCGGCCCAACCTATCTGCACGGGCTGTGAGGGGCATGGCGATTCCTGCAACAGCAGCACCCAGGCATCTTCTCCCGAGCCACCGGGATTGGCCCTGTCGAACACGTTAACTTTCTGGCCCAACACTGCCACCGTATTGGCATCCAGCACGGCAACGTCTACACCCCGTTCATTGGCCGGGCCGCCGTACGTCTGCCCCCACAAACGGTTGCCATTGGCATCCAGCCGCCAGACCCACAGGTCTTCGCGGCCCTTGAAGCGAGGATCCTTCCAGTCGTCATACTGGCTCCAGCCAGTGGCTATGGCACCGCCATCGGGCATTTCCTGCAGGGCAGTGAGCACTTCGTGGCCAAAGTCGCCCCAGGAAGCCGAGAACAACTGCACTCCCTGTTCATTCAAACGCGAGACCCAAAACTGCCTGCTACCGCCCTCGCCATCTGTTCCGGCAATCCATACACCTTTACTGCGCGAAGGTGCCAGCCGCATGGGCAATGCTCCCAAAGGCAGATCGGTGAGCTGACGTTCCCATTGGAGCGACCCTGCGAAGTCGAGCCGCAAGAGGAACCAGGCAGCTATGGGGAGGCCCCCACTGCTGCTGGGCAGGTGTTTCTCCACCAGCACGAAGTAGTCGCCGGAGGGCACTGCTACCATGTCTATCAGGTATTCTGCCAGCCCCTCTCCCATCACTTGGGTACGCAGCCCCTGCCCTTTCCGATTCATCAGATGAAACCAGAGATTGGGCGCAACCTGCCCGCGGTCGGCAGGAAAGTCGGTGCTGATGGCCCCAGCTGTGCCCGCAGCCATGCAGCCACCATAGCGGTCGAAGGCTACAGCTGCGGTGTAGTCGCCGCCAGGCGAGCGGGCACCCTGAAACCAGCGTTCCTGACCAGTTCGGGCCGAGAGACCACCCCACCAGGCATCGCTGCCGTACTGACTCCCTCCTTCTTCCTCAGCGGATTGTGCGGCCAGTTGCCCGCCAGCTGCTACTACGGTATCGCGCAATGCCAATGTGGTGACACGGGCATTAGCCGAAGCAAAACGGCGGCGCCAAAGCTCTTTGCCCGTGACATTGAGCTTTACGACTGTAGCAACGTTACGCCCAGAGACCGCAGAGCGGGAATTGAAGGCCAGGTACAAAACAGAATCAGGGCCAGCAACCAGCCGTGTTGGCTCGTCGTGACCCTGAGTGCCGTAAAAGCGCTGCCAGAGCAGCCGCGGAAAATACTGTGCCTGACAAGCGAGCGGAAGTGCGCAGCCTAGCAGCAACGCCCAGATACCAGCCCGCATCTGTCAGCAGAGATCGAAGATTACTTGCCGAGTGCCTTGGCTACCGTAGCACCTATTTCGGCGGGGCTTTCCACAACATGGATGCCGCAAGCGGCCATCACAGCCATTTTCTCCTTGGCAGTGCCTTTGCCGCCAGAGATGATGGCACCAGCGTGGCCCATACGGCGGCCGGGAGGCGCAGTCTGACCTGCGATGAAGCCGATAACGGGCTTCTTCACGTTGTGCTTAATCCACTCCGCAGCGATTTCCTCGTTGCTGCCACCGATTTCGCCAATCATAACGATGGCTTCGGTGTCGGGGTCGTTGTTGAAGAGCTCGATGATATCGCGGTGGGTAGAGCCGATGATGGGGTCGCCACCGATGCCAACACAGGTGCTCTGGCCCATGCCGAGCTTGGTAACCTGGTCTACAGACTCATAGGTGAGCGTGCCAGAACGGCTTACGATACCGATTTTGCCGGGGCGGTGGATGAAGCCGGGCATGATGCCAACCTTGGCTTCACCGGGGGTGATAACGCCAGGGCAGTTGGGGCCAACCATGCGCACACCACGCTCTTCCAGATACGCCTTGGCGTAAATCATGTCGCGGGTCGGGATGCCCTCGGTGATGGTGATGATGAGGGGGATGCCAGCATCGGCGGCTTCCATGATGGCGTCGGCAGCAAATGCCGGGGGCACATAGATGATGGAAACATTGGCGCCGGTGGTGTCAACGCACTCCTTTACGGTGTTGAACACGGGCCGCTCGAGGTGCTTGGAGCCACCTTTGCCGGGGGTCACACCGCCAACAATATTGGTTCCGTACTCGATCATCTGAGAGGCGTGAAAGGTGCCTTCGCTACCGGTGTAGCCCTGCACCATAACCTTGGAGTGCTTATTGACCAGGATACTCATGTCCGTATGGCAGTTTCTGTTACAACAACCCAAGGGCGGGTTGCTGTGCGCCGCTAAACTACAAAAAAGGGCGGAGTAACCGGCAGCCTAAACGGCATTGCCGCGCGAAGGCTTAGGAATCAGTGAACTAGCGGCAAGCGCACTTGCACCATGGTGCCGCTAGGCCCTGTTTTCACACTCACGTTTCCCGACCAGCGCTCGGCCAGCCGCCGGCTGGAGTAAAGCCCCAACCCGCTCCCTTCGCCACTGGGCTTGGTGGTGAAAAAGGGCTCGAACAATCGTTGCAGCACATCCTCCGGTATGCCTGGGCCACTGTCGGCAACCGTGGTGTAAGCCCATTCTTCGTCGGCCCAGGTGCGAACCTCCAGGGTGCCCACCGCCTGCATAGCCTGAAGGGCGTTCATCAGCAGGCTTGTCCAGATTATGTGAAGGTCTGACGCCAACGCCCATACTTTCAGCTGGGGCTGATAATCGCGCGTAAGCACCAAGCCGTAATTGAAGTGTGCCTGAAATTCCGCCAAGGCCATCTCGAGTGAATCTGCAAGCGAAACCACCTCGGGTTTCCGGCTGTCATAATCACCGGAGAAGGTCTTAAGGGTAGTGATGAGCCTGCTGGTTTTGTCAATGGCCTTGAGAATATTCTGGGTAGAACGCTGAAAGAACTGAAAGCGAATGGCCTGTTCGAGCTTATGCCGGGCCCCAGGTCGGGCCAGCCACTCCAGCTTGTCTGCAACGTCGGTTATCCCCATCCGAGCCAGCAATGCAGCAACCTCAGCACCATCTGTGATGCCCGCCAACTGTACTTCCAGTTGGCGGCGAAGGAGGCGCTCTTCACGGGTACTGAGGGCGAGTTCGCCTGCGGGGCGTCCTGGCTCAAGGATCAGCTGCGCCAACTGCTCGCGGTCTTCCGGCGTCAGTGACTGCAGGAAGTCGGGCAGATCGCGCACTAGCAGGGGACCCATTTCCTGTAGCAGATTGGCCGACGCCCGCACTGCCCCCAGCGGTGTATTCAACTCGTGGGCCAGGTTGCGGACAAAACGACCTACGGTTGCCATTTTCTCTGACAGAATCAGCTGCTCC
Source organism: Pontibacter sp. T17 (assembly GCF_057219875.1). Taxonomy (NCBI): domain Bacteria; kingdom Pseudomonadati; phylum Bacteroidota; class Cytophagia; order Cytophagales; family Hymenobacteraceae; genus Pontibacter; species Pontibacter sp. T17. The sequence continues at coordinate 1,358,111 of NZ_JBXVVW010000001.1, read as the reverse complement.
TGCGTTCGCTGCAATTCTTCCAGCGCATCGGTCAACTGGCCATTCTGTGCAGCGATCTGCCCATTCTGTCGGGCAATTTCTGCGCTCTTTTCCTCCAACTGCCGATTGGCCCGGCGCGTCTGACTGTTAGCCCGCACCAACAGAAAGGTCAGCAGCCCCAGGAGGCTAACCCCCGAAATCAGTGCCACCAACCAATTTGTCTGGCGTGATATAATGGCCTGGCTTTCCTGAATGGCGTTGAATTGTAAGGTATTCTCCTGCAACAGCAATTGTAATTCAGAGTGCGAACTGCTGTCTTCGCGTGCCAGTTCCTGCAGAAGAGCGCCGATGTCAGAGCCCAGATAGCGCGAGAGTATTTTCTGGATTTCCTGACGGGTTTCGGGGTCAGAGAGGTAACGGTCTATGGGGCTTTGCCAACTGCTGCCCAGTGGCAGGCCGAAGGCCAGACCCTGGCGGGTGGTGCGGAACAGGGGCTGTCGGCGCAGGTTTGATTCTTTGCTGAAGGATTGCAGATAGATGGGCAACGGACAATAGGTAGCCATTCGCGCGCCTGTGCGCATAGCCACCCGGACATCGGCCATGCTGGCGTAAGAGGTATCAATTACCAGTCGTGGGAAATACCGCTCGCGCAACTTGAGGAAGTTCTCCTCGAAGGTGGTGTTGGGCCCTGCCAGGGCTTTGACGCCTGCCAGCACCTGCCGGAAATCCTGTGAGGTAGCCTGAGGCACGTCTGCGGTGGTCACCAGCAGCTCTACGTCCATCAGGTAGGGGACAGTGAACCCCATACGCTTGCGTCGCTCATCTGTGATGCTGAGGGCCGCCAAGCCCAGATATGCATCCGTTTTGGCAGCCTGTATGCGGCGCAGCGTCTCATCGATATTCCGGCATTTGACGAAGCGATAGGTTATCTCAACCCCGTACTTCTGGGCCAGGTAGCGCTGTAGGCCCCAGAGTATTTCCATCTCGATGCCTCGATGATGACCATCGGGCTCCTCGATGATGTAAGGGTCCTCCTGTATGTAATAAACAGTAATCTCTGCTTTGCGCGTGGTCAGGGCTGTAGACCAGTCGATGGCCACAAGCGAAACAGGCAGCAAAGCCAGCATACCTGTGAGAAGAAGGATTACGCGCCTCACCTTGTCTGTTAGTTCCTAAAAGATACAGAATGGGGTTTTAACTGGATGTGCGTTACCCCACCTAACAGACGATCGGAGCAGAATTCACCCAAAAGGGGGAGAGATTCAGGCCTTACGCTGGGCTCGTGCCTGTTCCAGCAACTCCCTCTCCTTGGCAGAGAGCGAACTGGGCATCTGGACCTTAAGCTTGAGATAAAGAGCCCCGTATTCCCCCGGACGATTGTAGACAGGCATACCTTTGCCTTTCAGTCGCAGTATGGCATCGGGCTGTGCCCCCGCCGCAACTGGCACTTTTACGGTTCCAGACAATGTCTGAACGGTGATTTCACCTCCCAGCAGCAGAGTGTAGATGTCCACGGGCACGTCAAGGTGCAGGTCGTCGCCTTTCCGCTCGAAACGGGCATGACGCTGTATGTGGATAGTAAGATAAAGGTCTCCTGCGGTTCCATCGCTGGCCACCCGGCCTTTGCCTTTGAGTCGCAGCTTTTGACCATCGGCAATACCCGGTTTCAGGTTCAGCCGCAAGGTGCGATCGGCCACGCCCAACAGCTTTGTGCCACCCTGGAATGCATCTTCGAGGGTCAGCGTGACGTCGGCGCGCTGGTCCAGCCCTGAGGTGCGCTGCATGGGTTCTTCGTCGCTGCCGCCAAAGAAAGTGCGAAAGAAATCGGAAAAGCCGCCGCCAAAGAAATCGGAAAAGCCACCAGCGCCTTCTTCAGCGCCGTAGCCACCTGCTGACCCAGCGGTGCTCCGCTGCGAACGCGCACGCCGCATTTGGTCCTGATACGCCTTATACTGCTCATACTGCTTCCAGTTGGAGCCCATCTCGTCGTATCGCTTGCGGTTCTCGGCACTACCGAGCACCTCGTAGGCTTCTGTAATCTGCTTGAATTTCTCCTCGGCAACTTTGTCGCCGGGCTTCACATCGGGGTGATACTGCCGTGCCAGCTTGTGGTACGCCTTCTTGATATCGTCCTGCGAGGCAGCGCGGTCTACCCCAAGCACGCGGTAATAATCCTGATACTGCATAACGGTTTAGCTAGGGATACAACGCAAACCGCAAAGGATGCGCCAAGGCAAGGTTGTCATTTTTACAGGCCCACCCAAGCCAAACTGTCTGCAAAGCCTGCAAAAAAGACAGCAACGTATGCCACAATTACCTGCTTATCAAAACATTATGTCAGGCAAAATGCAGTGGCACGGGCTGTGAGGCATCAAGGGTGTAATCACATCACACCCCACACAAAATCTTTCAAGCCATGACGCTGACCAAGTTTCAAAACCCCGCCCTCTACCCCACTTCCTTTTCCTGGATGCTGGACCGGCTGTTCAACGAACTGGAAGCCACCCCTGAGGTGACGAGTTTCAAGCCTCGGGTGGACGTGGTAGAGGAAAAAGACAGCTACCTGATTCATGTAACCGCACCGGGCATGAAGAAAGAAGACTTCAAGATCGAAGTGCAGGACCGCAAGCTGGTAATCAGTGGCGAACGCAAGTTTGAAAAGAGCGAGGGCGACGGCCGCAAGTACCATGTACTGGAAAGCCAGTATGGCGTGTTCAGCCGGGTGTTCCGCCTGCCCGACAACCTGAAGAAGGAAAGCATCGCGGCAAGCTATGTGGACGGCATCCTGACGGTAACGCTGCCCAAGGATGAAGCCCGCACCCTAGTGAACCAGATTGCCGTAAACTGACAGGAGTGAGAGCAGCCAAGCGCTGCCAAGAGACCCGCATGCCCCATTGGGGCATGTTGGGTTTGTAGAAAACCCACCGGCAGCCTGCTTGTTAAAAGATTCTAAAGCTACGACAACTTTCGTAGGAGTTGCGTTTATTTGGGTAAACGAACTCGCTTGTTCCTATTGAGCCTTTCTACCCGAGGACATCAAACACACTCGAAACCGATCTTATGAAACGTTCTGCTGAAATGCTCAAATACCTGGCCGTTGCAGTGACTGGCGGCCTGGTTTCGCTGGGTGCCTATTCATTGCTGGCCCCACGGCAGGTGCTTACGTTCGATGCCAAGCAGGCTGCCGAGGGCATCGACGCCCGCTATGCCCGCTACGCCCCAGAGGGCGCGGTAGATTTCACATCAGCGGCGCAGATAACCCTACCCTCAGTGGTGCACATCAAAGCCACCCAGCAGGTAGTGGCCAACGACCTCCGCCGCAACGAAGAGCGCGATTTCTTCCGGGAGTTCTTTGGCGAAGAAGGCGGACGCTACCGAGGCGGCCCACGTGCAGCCAGCGGCTCAGGAGTTATCGTCAGTGCCGACGGTTACATCGTTACCAACAACCACGTGATCGCCGAAGCCGACAACATTGAGGTAGTACTGTCGGATAACCGAAGCTACAAGGCCACCATCGTTGGCACAGACCCACAGACTGACCTGGCCCTGCTGAAGATCAAGGAAAGCAACCTCCCAGCCCTGAAACTGGGCAACTCCGATGCCGTGAAAGTAGGCGAATGGGTACTGGCTGTAGGCAACCCCTTCAGTCTCACAGGCACAGTAACCGCAGGCATTGTCAGTGCCAAAGGCCGTGCACTTGGCATTCTGCAGGACAGCCTCCGTATCGAAAGTTTCATCCAAACGGACGCTGCCGTTAACCCTGGCAACTCGGGTGGCGCACTTGTGAACACGCAAGGCGAACTGGTAGGCATCAACACTGCCATTGCAGGCAGTGTATCGGGCACCTATGCCGGTTATTCTTTCGCCATCCCGTCCAACCTTGTGAAGAAGGTGATGGATGACCTGCTGAATTTTGGCTCGGTGCAGCGCGCAGTATTGGGCATCAGCATCGCTGATGTTTCTCCCGAACTCGTAGCCCGCGAAGGCCTGAGCACCCAGCAGGGTGTATATGTAGGTGGCACCAGTGACAACAGTGCTGCGGGCGCCGCGGGCATCAAAGCTGGCGACGTGATTGTGGCACTGGATGGCCAGAAGGTAAAAAACAGCTCTGAACTTCAGGAGATTGTAGCCCGGCATCGACCTGGCGAGAAGGTAAAAGTGACCTTCCTGCGCGGATCAAACAGCCAGACCGTTGAGGTAACCCTTCGCTCGCGCGCTGGTGAAACCAAGGTAGCAGCCCGCGAGGTAACGGGTGCTGCCCGCACACTGGGTGCTGAGTTTACCAGCCCCAAAGTCGAGGTAATGAAAAAGCTGAACCTGAGTGCGGGTGTACAGGTAAGCCGTGTGCAGCCTGGCATTCTCCGCTCTGCCGGTATTCGCGAAGGGTTTATCATCACGCACGTTTCTGACCAGCCTGTGAAGTCGGCAGAAGACATCCAGCGTATTCTGGATACCCGCAAGAAATCAGGCCGCAACAGTGCGCTGGTGGAAGGCCGCTACCCAGATGGCAGCGAGGCTGTCTACGGCATCAACTTCTAAGCAGCTGGCAGGCCAAGTCAGGCCCGAAGAGTTGTAATCCCTTCAATACCCCGCCCCGGCGGGGTATTGTCGTTTCATGAGGGGCTAACATGCAAACACCCCGGTGTTGCCGGGGTGTCGCAGGATTTCGAATTCCGCAAGTGAGAGAACAGCGGGGCTGTACCCTGCTGGTTTATACGGCCTCAACGGCCTGCACTTCAGGCACCATGCGGGTGAGCAGGGCCTGGATACCACTCTTGAGTGTCATCATGCTGCTGGGGCACCCAGCACAGCTGCCGCGCAGCCGCAACTTTACTACACCGTCCTCAAAGCCTTCGTATACGATGTCGCCGCCGTCCATAGCCACGGCAGGGCGCACCTGCTCTTCAATGAGGCTGATGATCTTCTGTTCTACTTCGTCGCCAGCGGTAGCAGGAGCTACATATTCGGCATTCTTCACCACCTGCTGGTGCTCGGCCAGCACTTTCTTTACTTCGTCCTTCACGGCAGGGATGATGTCTTCCCAGCGGGCGGTCTCCGTCTTGGTAACAGTTACGAAGTTGCGGCCAATGAATACCCCTTGCACGAAGGGATACTGGAATATTTTGGCTGCCAGCACGCTGCCTTCCTCCGCTGCTTCGCGGGTCTGGAACTCGGCAGTGCCACTGGGCAGAATGGTGCGGTCTACTACAAACTTGAGACTCGCTGGATTGGGAGTAACCTCGGTGTAAATGTTCATGGAAATTGCAGCTTGGGGTCAAAGTCCAATTGCCGCTATAATAACGCCGGGCAGGGCTGATTCGTTTGTGTAGCGAAGAAAAAGCACAGCCTTTCGATAAGAAGCCCATTCAAGACACAGGCCTCTAGGCGCTTATACGCAACCTTTCTATTGGCATTTCCTCAAGCGTCATACCTAATAATGACAGGCCCGTGCCTATCTTTGGCCCGCAATCTAACCCAACTGCAGAAGTGGAATCGTACCGTGAACCCCGCGAGGTGTATACCCACAAGGTAAAGGCTGGCAAGCGCACGTATATTTTCGATGTACGCGCCACCCGCAACAACGACTTCTATATCACCATCACCGAGCGGAAGCGCAACCTGGACGACGAGTCGGTACAGAAGCAGAAAATTTTCCTCTACAAAGAGGACTTCCTGAAGTTCCGCAACGGTCTGTTGGACGTAATGGACCATGTGATGGAAGAACTGATGCCCGACTTCGACTACCAAGGCGAGGACCTCGACAACTGGGGCCCCCAGCACGACTGATGCCCGCGGATCCCAGGACTTTACTGCCATGACCAAAACAAGCCTGAACCTGCTGTTTATCGGCGACCAAGTAGGCGAAAGCGCTGTAGCCTTCACCTGTGCCGAGCTACCGGGCCTGATTCAGCGCTACGGCGCCGACTTCGTGGTAGTGAATGCCGAAAACGCCCACCAGGGCAAGGGCCTGAATGAAGTGATTGCCAAGCGGCTGTTCAAAGCTGGTGCCGATGTACTGACTGGCGGCGACCACAGCTTCGACAAGCACCTGATATTCCCTTACATGGCCCGTGAGCCCCGGCTTTTGCGCCCAATGAACTATCCGCGCGGTGTGCCGGGCTTTGGCTTTGGCGTGTATGCGCTGGAGGCACTGGGTGTTAAGATTGGCGTGCTCAACCTGCGGGGACAGGTGTTCTTCAATAACCCTATCCAGTGCCCGTTTCGTACGGCCGACTGGGCCATCGGTGAAATCCGCAAGGAGACCAATCTCCTCTTTGTAGATCTTCATGCCGAAGCCACTGCCGAGAAGATTGCACTGGGCCATTACCTTGATGGCCGCGTCAGCGCCATAGTAGGCACCCATACGCATGTCCAGACTGCCGACGAGCGCATTCTACCCGCCGGCACCGGCTTCCTGACCGATGCCGGCTGCACTGCCGCCAGCCACAGTGTGATTGGCATGCAGGCGCAGGTGGCCATTCAGCGCTTCCTGTTGCAGACGCCACACAAATACGAACTGGCTGACGGGCCTATCGCGCTGCGTGGCGCAGTGGTAGAGATAGAACTGGCCACAGGCAAAGCCCTGCGTGTGGAGCGTGTAGCCGTAGACGAGACCGAAGAAGCCTGGCAGCGCCGCAAAGCCGAGATGAAGAGTAATCAGGGCAAGGACGAAAGCGAATAACGCCTTACAGCAACCCCTACAAATGAAAAGCCCCGGCGATACCGGGGCTTTGTCTTTATACTGTGGGAAAACGGGTAATCAGTTGCCGATGAAGTACTCGTTGGGGTTGGTCTTCTTGCCGCGTACGATTACCTCGTAGTGCAGGTGTGGGCCCGTGCTGTAGCCAGTGTTACCAGAGTAGCCGATGACGTCGCCACGCTTCACAGCATCGCCAATCTTCAGCTTGGTACGCGACAGGTGGGCATACTTGGTGATGAAGCCAAAGCCGTGGTCAATTTCCACCTGAATACCGTAGCCACTTTCGCCGTTGAGACCCGAGGTAATGATGATGCCAGCGCCCGTAGCCTTGATGGGCGTGCCCATATCGGCGTCGAAGTCGATGCCCGCGTGAAACTGGTGATGCCCGTGGAAGGGATCGCGGCGGTAGCCAAAGCCACCAACCACCCGTCCCGGAACTGGCCGGATAACAGGAACGTGAGAGAGATATTCTGTTTTCTCAGCAGCAGCTTTCTCCAGCATGGCATAGCTTTCTGCCATCAACAGCAAACGATACTGCATCTGATCGTTGTTGAGCACCGCCTCGCGAAGCACTGCCGGCGAAATAGCCTCATACTTGTCTGAACCACCCGTACCGCCGTTCCAAACACCATCCTCAATGCGGTCGAGTGCCAGGATGCTGCGGTAGAAAGAGTTGTCGTTCTGATGCAGCTTATCGAGACTGGCCTGCAGGGTACCATAGCGCTGATTAACCGACTTGAGTGACGCAGCAAGCACCAGATTGCGCTCAGCGAGGTACTGATCTTCTACGTGATGGTCGGTATAAAAACTGTAGCCAATGAAAGCAGAAGCTACCACAACGCCCACCACAAAAGCGATACCCAGATTGCGCATGATCGCACGTACTTCTACGCGGACTCGCTCATAGGTAAATGTCTCAGGATTAAAGCGGTATAGCGGTCTATTCATCTAGGTTCAGTTGGCGGTTCAGCAGTTGGTCTACCCTACATGCGGTATGGTTCTATTCAGGCGGACGCAAAATAGAAGGTTAGACTGTTCGGTGCAACTATCTAACGCGTTTTCTCCTAGGTATTTAACCTTGGCTTAATACAAAAGGGAACCTCTTCCGGCTTTGGGAAGAAAAGTCCCCTTCCTAGACGGGTTATCAACAGCTTAGACAGTGGCGCTAAGCATCACAGGCATGAGGAGCATCAGAATGTGTTCGCCCTGCTCCTGGCTGCTGGGCAGCACTACCGCAGCGCGGCTGGGGCTTTCCAGTTCTACCACCAGGTCGTCGGTCTCAACGTTGGAAATGAGATCTGTCATGAGCGACACGTTGAAGCCAATCTCCATGTTGGTGCCTTCGTAGAGGCAATGGAGGGTTTCCTTGGCGCGGTTGGAGAAATCGGGATCCTCGGCAGAAACTTCCAGCAGGTTGTTGTCCAGCTTGAAACGGCCCAGGTGCGTGGTCTTGTTGGAGTAGATATCGAGGCGGCGCATCGAGCCCAGCAGCTCCTTCTTGTTGAGTACCAGCTTGCTGCTGCTGCTCTTGGGGATTACGTTCTCGTAGTCGGGGAAACGGGCGTCAATCAGGCGGCAGACCAGCTGGGTGGTACCGAACGAGAAGAACGCGTTGCTCTGGTTGTACTCGATGGTGGTAGTCTCCATCAGGCCAGCGGCGGCAGACATAAGCAGCTTCAGGGCCTTCTGTGGCAGGATGAAGGCTACTTCGTTACTCACGGCAACGTCGAGGCGACGGTAGCGCACCAAGCGGTGGGCATCGGTAGCAACGAAGGTGGCACCACCCTGACGGAAGTCGAAGTACATGCCATTGAGAGCCGGCTTCAGTTCGTCGTTGCTGCTGGCGAAGAGGGTTTTGGAAATGGCCTTGGTGAGAGCTGCCAGGGGCATTTCGATGCTGCTGGTGTTATCTGGCGCAGGCAGCGACGGGAAGTCGGCACCGTTGGCACCTGTGAGCTCGTACTCACCGTTGTCGGTGGTGAGCTTTACGGCGAAAGTCTCATTGTCTACCTGAAAAGTGACCGGCTGTTCGGGCAGGGCCTTCAGGGTATCCATCAGCAGCTTGGCGGGCAGGGCAATGTCCATCTTACCGTTGCCAGTGGGCTCTACGGTAAGGGCAGTCTGCATGGCATTGTCGAGGTCGGTAGCCGACAGCGTGAGCGTCGGGCCCTGCAGCTTGAAGTGGATGTTCTGGATAATGGGGAGCACCGACTTGGAGGGCACCACCCCGTTGATGACTGAGAGGTGTTTCTGCAGTTCGGAGGACGATACGACGAAGCTCATCGGTACAATAGACTATCGATAGGAGAATGAATCAGTAGCAGGGTCCGCGATTTGCGGGAGGGTCAAAATTAGCAGGCAGGGGGGCGCGAGAAACGCAGTCGCCCACATGTGTGGATAATTCGGGAGGAAGAGCCTCAGCGGGCATTCCGGCGCCGACGGAGCCAGTACCGCCCCACTCCGAAGCCCACCACCAGCAGTACAGGACCCAACATGTTGAGCAACTGCCACTCCAGTGCTGCGCTGCGGGCCTTGACGGCATCGAGCACGCGGATGCGCACCTGGCGCCCCCGGATGGCAGTAAGTGCTTCGTCACCGGCCAGATACTCTACCGAGTTGAGCAACAGCGTCGTGTTATCCAGCGGCGGCATGGGGCTGCCCACGCGCGAGTGGTTGCCCAGCGGCAGGGCGCCATCCGACAGCACAATCATTGCGGAAGGTGCGGCGGCTTTCTCCAACTGGGGGAAGGTGCCTGAGTTCTCTGGCCTGCCGCGCCCGGCGAACAGCGGGCTGAAGGTGCCTTCGGTGAGCAGCCCCATCAGCAGACCATCGTTCCGCCCAGCGTCGATAAACGCCTGACGAGGAGGCAGCTTGGCCATGCTTTCTTCCAGCACCAGGTTGAAATCGATGGCGACAGTGCCTGCCTGTATGCGTGATAGCGGCGAACTCTTCAGCAGCACGGTGTGGCGCAGGCCTGAACGGGACAGCGTGTCGATGGTGCTGGCGTAACGGAAAAGCACTTCATCGACATTGCGCAGCAACGGATGCTTCTCCGTCACCAGCACACGGGGGAAGAACACATACTTCTGAGGCGATGTAACATCGCGGCCATTGATGGTCTGTATGGCATCGATGAAGCCGCAGTAGCGGTCCTGCACCAGGTCGGCGTTGACTTTGAAACCATACTTGAAGAAAAGGTCGTCGAGGTTGAGGCGGCGTGGTTGAGCAAGCGTACGCCCCTGCTGTTCCAGATCAATCTGGGAGTACTCCTCGTTATCGAGCACCCACAGTACTTTTCCGCCGCGCAGCACATACTGGTCTATGAGAAACTTGTCGGCTTCGGAGAGGGCCCGCTGGGGCTGCGCAATCATCAGCACATCCACGGCCGCAGCACCTGGAATCGGCTGTACATCCGGCGGCAGTACACGCGGAATGAGCGGAGTGCCCTTGGCGAAATCCACCGGCACAATCTGGAACGAACGGCTGGCTTCGGACAGGAAATAGCCGAGGTCCTCGGGCCCATGTTCGCCATGCCCCTGCAACAGACCAATGGTGGGCCTGCTGGACAGAATGAGCCGACGGAAAGTGGAAACGAACTTGTATTCCAACTGCTGCTCGGCCAGCATCAGCGCGCCGAGGTCTTTCTCGGCCGCCGTGCCTTTCATCAGGTCAATAACCTCAAGGTCAGATCCGTAAACCACCTCGGCTACAGGGAACATGACCAGTTGTTGGGTAGCCAGTTCGTTTTCGGAAACACGGACAGGCACAGGCTGAATGCCCATTTCGCGGAAGCGGCGCAGCGCACTGGTGTCTTCCAGCGGGTTGACAAAACGGACTTGCAGGTTACTGCCGGCCTGTGCGCGCATTTCTTCCAGCAGCGTGCGGATAGACTGCTGGAAACGCTTGATGGTGGGCGGAAACGAAGCGCCCTCTACATACACACGCACCACCAGCGGTGCCTTGATACTGTCGAGCGTGGCGAGGGTGGTTTCTGACAACGTGTAGCGGTCGTCTTCAGTGAGGTCTGCCCGGAAGAAAAACTGCCCGGCCAGCACATTGACAACCAGCGCGATGGCCAAAACGACCAGTGCCTGCAGCCAGAATGGGCGCGGACGTGCAGCAGCAGAAGTAACAGGAGTGCTCATCGTTTGCGGGCTTGCAGGGAAAGACGGCTGAGGGCCAGAAAGAAACCAATAACGGAGAGGAAGTACACGACGTCGCGGCTGTCGACCACCCCACGGGAGATGCTCTCATAGTGCGCCTGAAGGCCCAACCCCGAGACAAACTCATTTACCTCGGCCAGCGAGGTAAGGTTGGCCAGCATCTCCAGCCCCTGGAAAAGGAGGAAGGAAAAGAAGGCCGCGAGGATGAAGGAGACGATCTGGTTATCGGTGAGAGTGGAAGTGAAGATGCCGATGGCCGCAAAGGTGGCCCCAATGCCGATGAGGCCCAGGTACGAGCCCCAGATGGCACCGGAATCAAGGTTCCAGGCAGGGTTGCCAAGGTATTGCAGGGTGAAGTAATAGAGCAGCGTGGGCACCAGCGCAAACACCACCAGCCCCACCGCGGCGAAGTATTTGCCCAACACCATCTGCCAGTCGGTGACAGGCTGGGTGGAGAGCCACTCGAATGTGCCCGTACGGAACTCCTCGGCGAAGGCGCGCATGGTGATGGCCGGGATGAGCAGCAGGAAGAACCAGGGCGCGAAAACAAACAGTGCCGACATATCGGCCAGACCTGACTCGAGCACGTTGCCGGCAAACACCCAGAAGAACAGGCCGATGCCGACGAGGAACACCGTCAGCACCACGTAGGCAATGAGGGAGTTGAAGAAGCTGGCGACTTCTTTCCGGAAAATAACCCAGGTGGGATTCACAGCAAAGGCGCCGGGGTTGGGCGGCGCTGCGCAAAGATAGCGGCTGGGGCTACACTAGAGTGTAATAACAATACCCAGCTTGGCGGCAAGCTCTACACGGGTTTTGTCGAGGCGCTTTTTCCGCGAAATGATGCGGAAGAGGTCGGCCTCATCGGTGGCGGAGGCAAGCTCCTGCTGGTTCTGGCGTATGAGGTCGCGCATTTTCTTGTGCATGAAGTGCAGGACGGCACCTTCGGCAGCCTCCCACAGGTTGGCGTCCATGGGGGGCACCACGATTTCGCGGGCAAGCCAGTTTTCCGACAGCTCATAGGGAAAGCTCAGAAGCTCGGCCACCAGCTGTGCTTCGATCTCTGGAAGTTCGTGCAGCAGGTGAGCGGGCTTGATGACCTCCTGGGCTTCCCGCAGGGCTTCGAGGCGGCGGCGGAGCGTCTCGAAGGGCGGGTGTGCAAAGGGTACGTCGCCAATCTCGGTCATCAGGTAGTCGTACAGGTGTACGGGGCCAGCACCATCCGGCGGGGAGACGATGCCCTCAGGGTGGTTGAGCATCAGCCGCACCAGCTCGCGTTCCTGGTGATAGGTATCTACGATACCTGCAACCTCAGGCTCACGCACAGCGGCATTCCCATTACCTGAAACAGGGTCGCCGTGTAGGGGCGGCATGTCCTCGCCGATGATGACCACGCCCTGCATGTCTTCGTCGAAGGGCAGGGGCGGCAAATCGGGGTTGAAGGTCGGCTGGCCGTCGCTGGGTTGCTGCGCCGTGTTGGGGTTCCGCTCGCGGGGTGGCCGTTGCGCTTTGTACTGCTCTCGTGCGGCCTTGTTGACCGTGGAAATGAGTATCTGCTCATCTACAGCCAACTGGCTGGCGGCGTGACGGCAATACAGGCTTCGGGCCAGTTCGTCGGGAATGCGGGCGATGGTTTCGGCAACAGCACTCACCAGTGCAGTGTGCCGTGCGGGATCAGAGGGCAAGCCGGCGGCACCGCCATTGAACACCCGGATGCGGAAGGCCACGAAGTCCATGCCCTGCTCCTTGGCATAGGCCTGGAACTGCGAGGGCCCGAACTGCCGCACATAGCTGTCGGGGTCGTGGTTGTCGGGCAGCCACAGCACCTTGGGCGTGAGTCCTCCAGCCAGCAGGAGGTCAACGGCACGGCTGGCCGCGTTGACACCGGCAGTGTCGCCATCATAGACAATCAGTACATTCTTGGCATAGCGGCTGATGAGCTGTACCTGCTGCTCGGTAAGACTGGTGCCGCTGCTGGCCACGGCGTTGCGCACACCCGCCTGATGCAGGGATATGACATCGGTGTAGCCCTCTACCAGCAGACATTCGCCCGCCTCGCGGATGGCCTGTCGCCCGAAATAGAGGCCATACAGCAGGGCTGACTTGTTGTAGACAATGCTCTCGGGGCTGTTGACGTACTTGGCAGCTTTGGCATCGGAACGGAGGATGCGGCCAGCGAAGCCCACTACCCTACCCGTTACGTCGTGCAGCGGGAAGATGACGCGCCCGCGGAAACGGTCGTAACGGCGGGTCCGGTCTTCGTTCTCCAGCGTCAGGCCGGTTTCAAGCAGCGTTTCAATTGTAAACTGGTGCTTCATGGCCGCCTCGGTGAGGGCGGTCCAGGCTTCTGGGCTGTAGCCCAGCTGAAACTCTTCCAGCGTCTTGGGCGGAAAGCCACGTTCGCGGAAATACGACAGACCCGCCATCTGCCCCTCTTCGGTGTTCAGCTGGTCGGCAAACCATTGCGCTGCCCACTTGTTGAGGGCCAGCAGACTGGCGCGGCGGTCGGTCTGCTCGGCAGAGGGCCCATCCTCCATCTCCAGTTCTATGTTGTACTTCCGGGCCAGGTGTTGCAGGGCTTCCACATAGGTGTAGCCCTCCAGCTCCATGAGGAAGGAGATGACGTTGCCACCTTTACCAGAGGCGAAGTCCTTGTAGATCTGTTTGACCGGCGAGACGGAGAAACTGGGAGTTCGCTCGGCCTTGAAGGGCGAGAGGCCCCAGAAGTTCTGGCCGCGCTTCTTCAGCGGCACGTAGTCGCCCACTACCTCCACAATGTCGGCGGAGGCGTAGATTTTATCGACTATGTGGCGAGGTATACGCATGGAGCAACCAGACCTTAAAGGTACGCAGTTGCTTACTGACAGGCTACCCCGGCGTCCGACACTGGGATGTAGAAAGCGAATTCAGGCGTTAGACATTTGATGTACAGGCAATTGTGCACTTTGCCACTGATGAAGTGGGTTTCTTACACAGCAGCGATGATTCTGGCCGTAGCGGTTGCAGGCTGCGGCAGCAGCAAGCACAGCCAAAAAACGGCCGACGGGCGCCGCGTGACCACGCCCACACGCAGCAAGAAAGGCAAGAACCTGCCCCGTCCATCGCTCATTGAACGCTATGGCGGCCCCAGTTATGGGCAGCAGAAGCCCGGCGCCAAAGCCCCCACCTCCACCCCTTCTACCACCCGCCCCCCTGCAGGCGATCGTGCCTCTGCCCGCCCAGCACCCAAAGTAGAACAGGTGCTGAAAGCGGCCCGCAGCTACATGGGCACTCCTTACCGTTTTGGCGGCACCAGCCGCAGCGGCATCGACTGCTCTGGCCTGATGATGAAGAGCTTTGAGGAAGCAGGTGTTACCCTGCCCCGCACCAGTGGCGATCAAGCCCAGCGAGGCAAACTGGTAAAGAAAGCCGACCTGCGCCCCGGCGACCTCATTTTCTTTGCGACGGGCCGCCCCGGTCGCGTGAGTCACAGTGGCCTGGTCATAAGCCACGAGAAGGGCGTGGTGAAGTTCATTCACTCCAGTACCAGCAAAGGCGTACGCATAGATGATCTGGCGCAGGAGTATTGGGCCAAACGCTACCTGCACGCCCGTCGAATCATTGACTGAGGGCCCGGGTGCCTGCTTATTCCTCCAGACCGTTCTGTATGCCCAGATACGTGAGCAGAATGGCCAGTGCCATGCAGATAACTGCCCACTGTAGATACAGCGGATAGAGATCCACTACCTCACGAATGACGCGCTCGTTGACGGCGGTGCGTTCCATGGTGCTGATGCGGGCAAAGATGACCGAGAGGCTGCGCTCGTCGGTGGCTCGGTAAAAACCCCCACCCGTCACCTCGGCCATCTGTTTCAGGCTTTCCTCGTCCAGATCGGTCTTCACCAGCTTCCCCTTGCCGTCGATGTAAGACGGCTTGCCCACACCAATGGTGTAGATCTTGATTCCGTACTCAGCGGCCAAACGCGCTGCCGACACCGGGTCTACCCGGTCGTTATTGCTGACACCGTCGGTGAGTACAATGAGCACCCGGCTCTTGCCCGATACCGCTTTCAGACGATTGATGCCAATGGCCACTGCGTCGCCCATGGCTGTACCCTGTCGCGGAATTACCGTAGGGTTCATCTGGCGGATGAGCGTTTTGAGGAGGTCATAGTCCAGGGTGAGGGGCGAGTAGGAGAAAGCATCCTCTGCGAAGAGCACCAGCCCGATGCGGTCGTCCTTGCGGCCGTTGATGAACTGAATGGCGGTTTCCTTGGCCACTTCCAGCCGCGAAGGGTCGAAGTCGGGCGTCTGCATAGACTCTGACACATCCAGCGCCAGCAGAATATCGATTCCGGAAGACTGCTTCAGCGAAACATCATTGGCTTTCTGGGGCCGCGCCAGTGCAATGATCATGAGCACCGCAGCCGTGACGAAAAGCGTCAGCGGCAGAAAGCGGATCCAGGCCCAGGTAAAGCGGCGCTTGACGAGGCGGTTTGGATCATAACTGAGCTGAATGCGCAGGCGGCGGTGTTTGTAGATACCGAAGTACCACACCAGAAACAGCGGGATGGCCCAGAGGAAAAGCAGCCAGAACGGCGCGGCAAAGTCAGTGATCATCGCAGGGCGTCCATTCGGCGTTGATAGTCATTTTCCAGCAGCTGTACGAGCGGGTCATAGAGGCGGTCCAGCTCTTCCTGTGCTACAGCTGCACGGGCATAGTTGAGCTGCTCTTCCACCTTGCACCAGGCTTCCAGCAGCTGAATGTGCTCGGGTGCCAGGAAGGGATGGGCATTGAGCTGCTCGCGTAATTCTTTCGGGGTAAGGCTGCGAAGATGCAGGTTCCGGCGTTCGTCGAGCCAGTCTTTCCACAGCACATTCAGTGCGTTAACGAACAACAGTGCATCGGTCTTCTGGGCTTGCAGGCTGGCAAGTGCCAGTTGAAGTTTCTCGTACCTCTTTGTCAGCTGACGGCGGCGGAACCACAGCAACACTGGCTTCCGAAGGAAAACGTAGCCCAATACCCCCAGAAAACCCAGAAAAGAAAGAAATGCCAGCAGCAGCTGAAAGTTGAACGGCCGCTCGATGTGGATGAGGTCCAGATCGGGCTTGGGTTGCAGGGCCTCGGAATAAGGATCGATGCGGAGGTTGAGGCGGATGGAGTCGGACGGCGTAACACGGCGCAGTGTGTCTGTGCCGTCGAACCAGGCATACTCAAGCGCGGTGCCCTGCGTGCGGTTGAGGTGGAAGGTGCGGAGCGTGACCCAAAGCGAGTCTACCTGCTCATTGCCAACAGTTCGGGTTTCACCCATGCGTTCTACGGCCACCAGCTCGAAGGGGTCAAACACCTTGGCCGAATCCAGCGGAACCAGTTTGGCGCCCAGCGGATAGCGCAGCACGACGGTGGCATGGAAATGCTTGCCGACGGCAGTGGTGTCGGAGTCGAACTCCAAGCGCCCTGCCTGTGGCACCTGCTGCGCCAACAGTGGGTTTGCCCCCAGCAGAAAAGAAAGCAGCAACAGCTTAACCCGCACGGCGCCCTCCTGCAGAACGGCTGAAGAAATAGCGCTCCAAAGCCTCCAGATGGTCTTCGGTAGTGTTGATGGGCAGGTAGCCGATGCCATACTTCCGGTTGAGGAAGAGCATGCGCCCTTCGATTCGGTCAAAAGCATTGGACAGCTGCTGGCGAAACTGTGGGTTGCTGCTGAACACCCACGACACCCCACCTGTCTCTGCGTCCTGCACGGGCACGATACCCAGATTGGCAGTGATGCGCTCTTCGGGGTGGAAGAGCCGGATGAGTGTCACCTCGTGCTTGCGCGAAAGCAGCACCAGTTGCTTCTCGTAGTTATCGTCTATGAAGTCGGACAGGACAAACAGCACCGAGCGGCGCTTCTGCGTGCGGCGAAAAAACTCCAGCGCGGCGCGCAGGTTGGTGCCTCTCTGGCGGTGCGCACCCGGTTGGGTCAGGCGCAGAATACGCGAGATTAGACTGAGCACCTGTCTGCGCCCTTTGGCAGGACGGCAGTACAGCTCTACCCTGTCGGAGAAAGCCACAAGGCCAAACTTGTCATTGTTGGTCTGGGCGGAGAACGCAAGGACGGCTGCCAGCTCGGTGGCTATCTGCATTTTCCGCTCGTGGGCAGGGCCAAACTCCTGCGACCCCGATACGTCGAGCAGCAGGAACACGTTGAGCTCGCGCTCTTCGCGGAACACCTTCACGAACAGTTGGCCTGCAGGGTTCTTGGCCGACACATTCCAATCGATGGAGCGTACGTCGTCGCCATACTGGTAGGCCCGCACCTCCTCAAACTCCAGCCCACTGCCGCGAAATGCCGAGCGATAGGCACCGGCAAAGGTGCTGACAACCTTGCGGCGTACCTTGATTTCGATTTCGCGCACACGCGCCAGTATTTCCTTCATTCGGTAGTTCCGGGGGGGGTCGGCGGCAGAGGTACAAAGTTAGTGCCAGCAGCTTACCGTCCCAATGGGCGGCAGGTTGTGTATTTTGCATGCCCAATCGCCCTGCTCTGGTGTCCTTTTCCCGCTACGTTGCTGCCCGCCTGCTGTTCGACAATCCCCGCCAGGTAACGCGCCTGGGCGTTTTGCTTGCGCTTATCAGCATTGCACTGGCCGTAGCTGTAATGGAAGTGGCGCTGGGGGTTGTAGGCGGCTTCGACCAGGCGGTGCAGCGCAAACTCATCGGATTTGTCGGAGACATACAGATTACATCCTATCTGCCCGAGGCCGACGATTCGCTGCGCCCACAGCCCCGCAATCCCAAATATCTCGCCAGCCTGCAACGAAAGGTTCCTAATCTGGTGGCAGCAAGCCCCTATCTACAGCAGGCCTCGATTCTGCAAACTAAGGAAGGACTGGAAGGCATCGTGCTGAAGGGTGTAGACAGCCTGTGGAATGCTGCTCCGTTTGCCGCAGCGCTACTCGAAGGGCGCATTCCCCGCTTCGGCACCACAGAAGCCGCTGAAGAAGTATTGATTTCGCGCAAGCTGGCGCAGTTGCTGAAACTGAAGGTAGGCGACCGAGCATCCATTTTCTTCCTCAAGAATCGGGTCAGGGCACGCAGAGTCACTGTAACAGGCATTTATGAAACGGGTTTCGCTGAGTTCGACGCCGTGATGGTGTACTGCGACCTCTCGCTGCCGCAGCGCATTCTGGGTTGGGAGGCCGACCAGGTACAGGGCATCGAACTGCATCTCAGCGCCGATGCACAACTGGACTCTCTCCCATTGCTGACCGAGCGGATAGACAAAACCGTGCTCCGCACTCAACGTGCCACCTCGGTGCTGGACCGCCATGCCGACCTATTCAACTGGCTGGGACTGCAATACCAAAATGTGCAGTTCATTCTGGTACTGATGACAGGCGTAGCAGTGGTCAATCTGGCGTGCGCCATCCTGATTCTAATTACGGAGCGCGCTCGTACCATTGGGCTGTTGCGGGCACTGGGGGCACGAGTGGCGCAGGTGCAGCAGGTATTTCTGTGGCAGTCGCTGGCCCTGGCAGCCATCGGCGTACTGGCAGGCAATGCATTGGGCTTAGGCCTTCTGGCATTGCAGGACCTTACCGGACTGGTGCAACTGAACCCCGAGTCGTATTTTGTACGCGAGGTGCCTGTGAGCTGGCCCTGGATGAAGTTTCTTCAGGTAAATGCAGCGGTGGTTATCATCTGCACAGCCCTGATGATTCTGCCTACATGGGCCGTATCGCGCATACGCCCCACCCGCGTGATGAAAGTATAGCCACTCAGTAACTGGGCTGCATTGTTACTTCCAGCGGCTGAGCCGTCAGCTGAAAGCGGGCGTCATGAAACTTGGGAGGTCCCAGAGTGCCCTTCGCATTGTTCGACGCACCATACCCCTCCTTGGGAATTCCCATGAAGTTGGTATCCAGCTTTCCATTGCTGTTCTCGTCATGGAAGAATACCACAGCATAGTTACCAGGTGGCAGCCCTTCCACAACAGCGGAGGCGGAGTTGTTCTGAATGGCCAGTTTGAGCGCCTTTACAGGGGGCGCATCGTTGGGGAAGCCGTCGGCTTTGTTACAGAGTTTGACCAGCACCTGCCCCTGCGAAGAGCGCAGGCCCGTAATGGTAATGGTCAGCTTGCCTTGTGCTAGCACGGACAAGGCAGGAACAGTGAACAGCAATAAAGCAAGGAGAAACCGCATATAAGCACAAACGCCCCAATGGGGCGTTTGCGTTTCGTCTGTCTGTGTTGTTTGCGGTAAGTAGTAGACTTTTGCAAGTCAGCAGCACCAGCACTCAGTTGGCTACGAGGCTGGCAATAAGCAGGAACGAGAAGAGAACCACATAGGCCACCAGGAGTGTGGTCAGATGGGAACGATTCCCGTGCAGGTAACTGTGCTTGTTCAAATGCTTTTCCATGGCTGGGCTCCTTTCCTGTCGGTTTGTGTTCTCGGTTTTACAAAGGTGGTGCTGATACTGAGGCAATTCAATACAGTAATGCCTGTATTTTGCAATGCAGGGAAGGCGTACCGGGTTCTCCGTATGTTCACTCTGTATACCTGCGGTAATTGCGCTGTTAAAAACCGTACCGCACATTCAATACCACGCCACTGCCGCATCCAGCACTTGTTTATCTACGCTTTTTCTCTGATTCATTCCTACCCTGAGTATCAGATGTAATTACCATCCGGTTCTATGTTGGCACAGCAGTGCCAAGCGTTATCTTGAGGTAGTAATGGGAATGATGAGTAAAATTCTGGCAATCTGCTTCTTCCTTTTTGGGGGGACGGCATATCAACTTCAGGCGCAGGAAGAAAACGGGTCGGCGGAAGCGGGCCTGGCCAACGCCTATTTCATAGACCGCGAATGGGAGCAGGCCCTTGCAATGTATGAGCAGCTGCACCGGCAGGAGCCCCGGACTGATCTTTACATCGAGCGGATGGTAGAATGCTACGTGCAACTGAAGCGCAGCAATGAAGCAACGGTTTTTCTGCAGAAAGTGCAGAAACAAAACCCCGATCGGCCTCAGTATGCGGCGTTGCAGATTGTACTACTTGACCAGGACCCCACCCGCAAAACTGAGGCAGACAATGCTTTCGTGGGTCTGCTGAAAAGCCGCCTTTTGGAGCCTGGCGACTTTGAACTCGCAGGTGCCGGATTTGTCCGTGCCAAAGCCTATGCCCGGGCAGAAACACTGTATCAAGAAGGCCGACGCAAACTGAATATGCCCGAAGCTTACTGTGAGGAGCTGGCAAACGTTTACGCAGCATTGGGCCAATATGACAAAGCCACTGCCGAATGGCTGACCGTCCTGGAAGGAAACCGACAGAGTTTTTCGGCCATTCAGCGTTCTATCTCGCTGCTTACGAGCCCCAGTAGTGCAGCTGCCATTGAAAAGCAACTACTACAAAGCGCACAGAAGGCCCCAAACAACCTGTACCTGCGCGAACTGTTACTTGCTTTCTACCTACAGACCGAGAACTATGGCGAAGCGCTGCTGCAAGCAAAAGCCCTGGACCGACAGCGCCGCGAGGGCGGTACACGGCTTTACAAGCTGGCCCTGATGCTGCAACGGGCCGGGCAATATGAGCTGTCGAACGAGGCGCTGGACCATATTGCCACTCGCATCCCCGACAGCCCATATGCATTGGAAGCATTGGCCCAGCAGGCGCGCAACTTTGAGCTTAAGGCATTTGCTGCACGCCCACTTGACACCACCGCAGTGCGGCAGGCGGTGGCCAATTACGACAAGCTGTTTGACACCTATGGCCGGAACGAGACCTTGCAGGAGGCTATGCTGAACAAAGCCCGGCTCTGTATCTTCTATCTGGGCCAGCTGCCCAACGCCGAACGCGAACTGCGCGAGGTGGTGCAATTGCGGGCCAACGAAACCGACCGTGCTGAAGCCCTGTTGCTGCTGGGCGATATTCATCTGTTGCGTGGCGAGTACAACGAAGCTGCCGAGCTGTATGCCCGTGTAGAGAATGAAATGCTGGAAGGCCAGACAGGTGCCAAAGCAAAATTCCGCAGCGCCCGTCTCAGCTACTTCAAAGGCGACTTCGAACTGGCAAAGGCGCGTTTGAAGACTCTCAAAGACAACACAAGCGACGACATTTCGAACGACGCCATCAAGTTGTTTCTGGTGATACAGGATAATTTGGGACTGGACAGCGCCACCACTGCTCTGCAACTGCTGGCACAGGCACAACTGATGATCTACCAACGGAGCTACAAACCTTCGCTGCCTGTACTTGACAGTCTTGTGGCACTCTTTCCGCGCCACCCCATCACAGATGAAGCAATGTGGGAAAAGGCCAATGTGCTGCTGGCACTGGGCCGTACTGTCGAGTGTGTTCAGCAGCTGGATGCCATTCTGACCCAATTTCCAGACGATGTGCTGGCCGACGACGCGCTGTTTCTGAAAGCTGAACTATATCAGTATACCCTTCAGCAGCCCGAGCAGGCACAGCAGTATTATCTGGACCTCCTCACCCGCTACCCTGCAAGCCTTTATAAAGTAGAGGCCCGGAAGCGCATTCGTAAACTGCGAGGCGAACCAGACAGCTGAGAAAAAGCAAGAGCCCCGTGAAAACGGGGCTCTTGCTTTTTCAGGACTGAGCAAATCAGTTACCGCTCAGGCGCTTCTTAGCTTCCAGCATCTCGTTCATCTTCGCCTCGTTATTGAGGTAGGTATAGATGTTTACGAGTGTAGAAACAGCGTCGTAGTTTTTACTGTCGAGGGCATAAACCTTTGCGAAGAAAGGCTCTGACTTTTTCAAGAGTTCCATGGCCTGACGGCGCATTTCGTCTGCCTTCTTGGGGTCCTTCTTCTCAATGTTGGCGGCCTCGTCGTTGAGGTTGGCGGCGTTGTTGTAATAAATAACACCGGTATTCATGTAGGCTTCCCACCGGTTGGGGTTGAGAGAGATTACCTGGGCGTAGATTTCGAGTGCCTTGTCCTTATCGGTCTTCTCGAGGAGATTGGCATAAATCAGCGCGACAATCTCATTGGTGGGATTCGCATCAAAAGCGGCTTTGATTTTGGGCAGCGCCTTGTCGGCCATGGCCGGCTGAGTGTAGAGACGCACCTCGGTTTCGATCAGCTCCTGACTTTCTGGAAACATCTGGCGTGACTCAGTGAGGAGTTTTTCGGCGCGTTCAAAGTCGCGAGTGCTGAAGATGGCAAGTTCAGCGAGTGTACGATACATCTGGATAGCAGACTCGCGAAACTCGGGCTTCTGAATGGCTTTGTAAACATTTACGCCCTTTTCCAGGAAACGGACGCATGCGGCAGTATCAGGTACCATCAGCGCGCTGTAGGCAGCCAGATTTGAAGCATTGAAGAGGTTTTCGTTCGACTTCTGCTCTTCGAAGATGGTGATGGCCCCAGTGATGGCCTCAACGGCGAGTGGGCCATTCTTGTTGGAGTAGGCACTGTAAGCAAGCTGGTACAGGCTGACAGCGATTTGGCTGTAAATGGTAGCGATGTCAGCAGACACAGCCCCTTCCGTATCGGCCTTGCGAGCACTCAGGATTGCCTTGTAGGCCTTCAGGGCATAATCTGGGTGGGCAGCCAGCACCGGATCGCGGAAGTTCTTGAGTGGCTGATAGCTTTCATCACCATTCATGTAGGTCTTGGCAAGTTCCAGCCAGGCCTTGGCTACTTCCTTGGGCTTCATGCCTTCGGTGTTCTTCAGGCCTTCTTCCAGCAACTGAATGGCCTCGGTGTACTTGGTGGGGACTTTTGCGGCAGCAATGCCAGCGTTGATTTTCTGCTTTTGGGCCTGAAGGCTCCCAGCAGCCAACACCACTACCAGCAGGGTCAGAAGGAGTGAACGCATCGTATGGACGAACAGGGTTTGAAAGTTTGGCAAATGTACAAAGTCTGGCGCCGCAGGCACCTGAACACTACGGACCAAAACGCATGCCAGAAGCAAAATGAGGTCGGCTAGTCGAAAAAAGACGCCGATATTTGAAAAATAAGCGGTAAGCGGTGCATCTTTTTCTGCCGCACGTAGGTCTTTTTACTTAAACAAGACTCCCATTCTTTCCTCCATGTCAACCATCTTATCCGTCCGGGAAGTGGTGAAACGGTACGATACCAAACTTGCCGTCGACCACATCAGTCTGGACATACCGGAAGGCTCCGTTTTGGGGCTGTTAGGGCCTAATGGCGCTGGCAAAACCTCGCTCATCCGCATGATTACCCACATCACCATGCCTGATGAGGGATCCATCCTGTTCCGCAACGAAGAGTTGTCGGAACGACACCAGCATCTGATTGGGTATATGCCAGAAGAACGCGGGCTCTACCCTAAAATGAAAGTGTTTGAGCAGTTGGAGTTTCTACTGCGCCTGAAGGGCCAATCGAGCAATGATGCCCGAACTGCTGCCCGCGACTGGCTGCAAAAGTTTGATCTCTGGCATACCCGAAACCAGAAAGTAAATGAGCTGTCGAAAGGCATGCAGCAGAAAGTGCAGTTCATTGCTACGGTAGCCCACAAGCCGCCCGTACTGATTCTGGACGAGCCGATGTCGGGCCTTGACCCCATCAATGCCCAACTGCTGGAAGAAACCATCCAGCAATTGGCAGCCGAGGGCAGCACTGTCATCTTTTCTACTCACCGTATGGAGCAGGTCGAGAAGTTCTGCAGCCGCATTGCGCTGGTGAACAATGGCAAGCTCATTCTGGACGACGATGTGAAAGCAGTGCGCATGAAGTATCGCAAGCCGCACTACATTCTGGAAACCGAAAGCGACCTGTCTGCTGGCAATCTGCCTGCGGGTGCCCGTCTGCTGGAAAAGAATGGCCACCGGATGAAGGTAGACCTGGGCAGCGAGCTTTCGCCCAAGGCTTTCCTCAGCTGGGCCAATGATCAGTACGACATCGTACGCTTCGAACTGGACCTGCCTGATCTGCGCCAGATTTTCATCGAGGCCGTGGCTGCGTCCAACGCACAACAGCCCGCCACACGGTAACCCATTCCTCCCATCTGACACCTTCCACTCCTATTATGGATAAACTCTGGTTAATTGCCCAACGCGAATTTCTGTTTCGCGTTCGGCAAAAATCTTTCCTGCTGACCACCTTTCTGGTGCCAATGTTTTTTGTCGGCATCATGGCAGTTGGCACACTTTCAGGCCTTATGAGCGATGGGGAGAGCTACACCGTGCAGGTGCTGGACCCCAGTGGCAAAATGACTGCTCGCCTCAAAAGCGACGAGAACCTCAGCTACACCCCCGTTACCGGCGAGGTGGAAGCCCTGAAGCAGGCTGTACTGAAACAGCCAAAGACACTGCTGATGGTGCTGCCAGCCGATCTGAACCAAGCCGACGTAGAGGCGGAAGTGTTCGGAGCCTCCAGCCCCAATCTCACGGTGAAGTCCAAGATACGGCGGGCGCTGAGTGATGCCATCCGTACCTCGCGGCTGTCGGATGCTGGTCTGTCGCAGGAAGCAATCGACAAACTGAGCGTCGACATCACGCTCACGACGCGCAAAATCACTGCCGATGGCAAAGCCGAAAACAAAAGTGCTGAGCTGGCATATATCACAGGCCTTGTAATGGCTTTCCTCACCTATTTCATGATGCTGATGTACGGCAACCTGGTGATGCAGGCTGTTATGGAAGAAAAAACCAACCGCATTATGGAGGTGGTAATCAGCAGCGTGAAGCCCGTTTACCTCATGCTTGGCAAACTCATTGGCATTGGCATGGTGGGCCTCACACAGATTCTGCTTTGGCTTGTGCTGATGACTGGTATTGGCACCGGCCTGGGCGCCTTTATGGCCAGCAGGGCTGAAAAACTGGCTGCGATGGGCGGCGACCAAGCCGCCAAGGCTGCTGACGCTGCACGCTACGCCGAGATGATCGGCAGCTTCGACTTCAGTCTTGTAGCCTACTTCATCATATTCTTCCTGGGGGGCTTCCTCATATATGGTTCGCTGTATGCAGCCATAGGGTCGGCGGTAGATCAGCCGCAGGATGCCCAGCAGCTTGCTACGGTTGCCATCGTGCCTATTATCGTGGCCATGATGCTGGCCAACGTTGTAATCAGCAACCCGAACAGTCAGCTGGCCATCTGGACGTCCATGTTCCCGCTCTTCTCGCCAACACTCATGATGGTGCGATTGGCAGGTGGCGAAGTACCACTTTATCAGGTTCTCCTTTCTATTGTGTTACTTGCTGGTGGCGTTGTAGGTATGGCTTGGCTGGCTGGCCGCATCTATCGCGTCGGCGTATTGATGTATGGCAAGAAAGTATCCATCAAGGAGTTCTTCCGCTGGGCATTTGTCAAGGTGTAAGCCCTTTGGCGTAGCACTGGGGCTCTTGCTGAGCCTGATGGTAACGGGTGTGTGGGCGCAGAAACCAGCGACCGGCACACCCGTTCGCCGTTTGATAGCGGGGAAAGAATTCTATGTGCGAACCATCGACCGCCTGCGCCCCAGCCCGGTACAGAGCCAGGCCATGCTGGCGTTCGACTACGCGCAGGCTGTCATATTGAATCCGACGTCGTGGGACAGCACCCGCAAAGACCGTGTGCCGTATGAAGTAGACCTGGTATTCAGCGCCTACCCTGCCGATACCAACAAGTGGCTGACCCCCTATCGGGGCCTCATGGCAGCCCGCATACAGGCGCTTAGAAAACTGGACCGGCGTTTCGACAACCCGGACATCCGATGGAACATGATCGCACAGACAGGCTGCACCAGTGATGAAGAGGCGCGGCTCATGTTCCATGGATTCGTGGTGAAATACCGCATTGACATTACCAGAGGGGGCAGCCTGGAAGGTCTCATAGAGTTTCACTTACAGGAAGCCCAGCGTATCATCCGAGGAATACAGCCCCCGCCTGACTCAATCGGCCACCGCGTCTTCCGACGGAAACCCGAGTGGAAGAATCTGCTGGTGGTAATGGACTGGACCGCCAGCATGTATCCCTATGGAGCCGAAATCATCGCGTGGCACCAGAAGCATCTCGAAAAAAGAATCATCCGGCATTTGGTGCTGTTCAACGATGGCGACGATATGCTGCGGAGCAAAAACGGCCGCGGCACCGACCCCAAGTATGTAGGGCGCACTGGTGGATTTTATGACTGCGACCCCGATGATCTGGAAGATGTGATGCTGAATCTGGAACTGGCTATGAAAGCTGGTGACGGAGGCGACACACCTGAGAACAACCTTGAGGCCTTGCTGTATGCCGTAAATAAATACCGCGACTACGATGGCATTGTGCTGATTGCCGATAACAAGTCGCCAGTGCGGGATATGGCGTTGTTGCCACGCCTGAAAAAACCGGTTCACATCCTGCTCTGCGGATTACGCAACAGCCCAGTCAATCCTGACCTGCTGCGTATTGCCTGGGAGACCGGTGGCAGTCTGCATAGTGTAGAAGAGGATCTGGAATTCAGCGCACCCCGACAGCCACTTGCGGGCGATTCTTTGTCGTTGAATGGCAGGACAATCCGCCTGAAACAGGGCCGATTCACCAACGATTAATCCACACCATCACAGCATGACCAAATCGTAGCGTGAATTACAGCCATATCGCATACGTATCACCGAAGTAATACAGAACCAGGAAACAGGCACAACATGCGAGAGAATGCAGTTTTTAGACGTGTATCACTTGAGTGATACAACAAATCAACCCGCTCATTCACACCCTACTTATACACAAGAGAGGAAACCCATTGATTATCGTTGAAAACCATTGCGGTGAGTTCAGAATTTTTGACGCAAATTCATCATACCCAAACCTCTACCGTCATGGCAAAAGCAACTTCATCCAAGCCAGCAGCCAAAGCAGGTACGTCTGCCAAGGCCGCTACCAAACCTGCTGCCAAAGCAGCAGCAAAACCCGCTGCCAAGCCGGCCGCCAAAGCTGCTGCGAAACCAGCAACGAAGGCTGCCCCCAAGGCAGCGGCAAAGCCTGCCGCTAAAGCAGCTGCCAAACCTGCCGCTAAAGCGGCCGCAAAGCCCGCTGCGAAGCCTGCAACCAAGGCTGCCGCGAAGCCCGCTGCTAAAGCGGCTGCCAAACCTGCTGCCAAAGCAGCCGCAAAGCCAGCTGCGAAAACCACCGCTAAGCCTGCTGCGAAAACCAGTGCTAAGCCTGCCGCAAAAGCTGCCGCTAAGCCCGCTGCAAAAACTGCAGCCAAGCCCGCCGCGAAGGCTGCCCCAAAAGCAGCTGCAAAAACAGCCGCTAAGCCCGCTGCAAAACCTGCCGCAAAAGCTGCACCCAAGGCTGCTGCAAAGACTACCGCCAAGCCAGCTGCCAAGAAAATGGGCAGTGCTGCTATGGTAAGTAAACCTGCAGCTGGTTCGGCGAGTGCTCCTGCTGCCAAAGCTGGCAAGTAGGAACTGCCAACTACAGATTATGGCCCGCTGCATTCCCCTGCATCGGGCCTTTTTCTTGGGCAAATTGGGTAACTTGTGCGCCTGATTCTCAGAGCCGGTTTCTGGCCTGATTCGTTATGTCTGTACCTGTTATGCACAAGGGATACAAGGCTGTCATTGGCCTGGAAATACACGCACAGCTCGCGTCCAAGAGCAAAATCTATTGCCCTGACCCCGTAGAGTTCGGTGGACGTGCCAATACCCGCATATCGCCCATTTCGCTGGGGCACCCGGGTACGTTGCCTACGTTCAACGCCGCCTGCCTGGACCTCGCCATCAAGATGGGGCTGGCCACCGGCTGTCAGATTGCCGATACCTGCTACTTCGCACGCAAGAACTATTTCTACCCTGACCTGCCCAAAGGCTACCAAATTTCGCAGGACAAAACCCCTATCTGTGTAGAAGGTCATATTGAGCTTCGCCTGAAAGACGGGGCCAAGCATCTGGTACGCATCCAGCGTATACACATGGAGGAAGACGCCGGCAAAAGCCTCCACGACCAGGATCTGTACGACACCCTCATTGACCTGAACCGTGCTTCAGTGGGGCTCATCGAGATTGTGTCACACCCGGATATGTCCACTGCCGAGCAGGCCATGGCCTATCTGACCGAGATTCGGAAGATTGTCCGCTACCTCGACATCTGCGACGGCAACATGGAAGAGGGCTCGCTGCGATGCGATGCCAACGTATCGGTGATGAAGATTGATGCCACCGAGTTTGGTACCCGCGCCGAGGTGAAAAACATGAACTCGATCTCGAACGTAGGCCGCGCCATTAATTTTGAGATCGAACGCCAGATCAACCTCATTGAAAGCGGCGGAACCGTAGCCCGCGAGACACGCACCTGGGATGCCACGCAGGGTATTACGCTGCCCATGCGCGACAAAGAGAACGCCGACGATTACCGCTACTTCCCCGAACCCGACCTGCAACCGCTGCGCGTAACACAGGACCACATAGCGCGTCTGCGCGAGAGCATGCCTCCGCTGCCCGAAACGCTTTTCGTGCAGTTTACCCAGGAGCATGGCCTGCCTGAGCACGATGCCACCCTGCTGACCGAGCAGCGCGAGTTTGCCCATTACTACCTGGATGCAACCCGCCTGCATGCCAACCACAAAGGCGTCTCCAACTGGATGAATGGCGCAGTGAAGAGCTACCTGAACGAGAACGCAGTTGACATCACCGAATTCCCGGTGGCACCAGGCACACTGGCACGGCTGGTGCAGCTGATTGATGATGGCAAGATCAGCCACACGGCAGCTCGCGATGGCCTGTTCCCGGTGCTGCTTCAACAGTCGGCTGCTGCCGCTGGCACTGTACTGGACGTAGAGGCACTGGCCCGCCAGGAAAACCTGCTGCTTGAGCGCAACGATGATGCCCTGAAGCAGCAGATAGCCGAGGTCCTGGACGCTCACCCCGACCAAGTGGCCCAATACCTGGGCGGCAAGGAAGGTCTGCTGGGCTTTCTGGTGGGGAAGGTGATGCGCGCCTCAGGCGGCAAAATGGACCCCAAAGTTGTAAACCAGTTTACCCGCGAGGCCCTGGAAGCCCGCAAAAGCTGACCTGCATACGCTTCTGTTTCTCCGTACGTTACACTAACATGAACCTCAAAGCCAAGGCCCTGAATGGCCTGCTCGTGGTAGCTGCTGCTGCTACACTCGCTGCCTGCGGCACCGCCACCGCCGAAACCAATCCAGGCAAACGGACTGTCACGCTGGTAGGCGAACTCTCAAACGCACGGCCCAACCTGCAACAGGACAGCGTCAGGCTCTATGACATTGTTGGTCAGGATGCCAGCGTCATTGCCGCTGCACCGGTGAAGGTCGAAGGCACTGTACTGAAGTTCAATATGACGGTAGACGTCCCAGGCCCCGGCATATACACGCTGGTGATTGGCAATGACAGCGAGAACAACCTGAACGTTGCCCTTGGCCACTCAGACAAAGTGGAAGTAAAAAGCGACCTCGCCAACCTGCAGCAGCAGGCCAGTTTTCCGCAGGATGAGATGAACACAAACCTGCGGAGCTTTGCCCGCGAGTTCTCAGCCATACAATCGGAAATGGGCCGCCTTTCTCAGATTCGCCAGCTGTCTGGGGGCGATCCTATGGCACTGGCAAAAGCCGAACGCCAGATTGATTCTCTGACTGACGTCCAGAACAACCTGGCAAAGACCTATCAGGCGAAACCAGGTATCGTTGGCAAAATGGCTGGGGTTTACACCTTCATCCCCTTCAACAAACTACCCGCTGGTCATGGCTACGCCAACCAGCAGGATTACATTCTCCGCGGCTTCTTTACCGACGTCGAACTGAACGATCCAATGATGGGCTATGTGCCTGCTTTCTACGAGAAAGCGGCCGTATACGTGCAGGTAGCACTGCAGGGGTTGCCCTCTGACTCAGCTGTGAAGGTACTTGAGCGCCTGGCCAACCGTACCCCCGCTGGCAGCCGAACAGAACGCGCTGTGCTGGCCGCTGTACTGGATGTGTCACAGGCAGTTCAGGAAGAGCAACTCTTCCTTTCATTCGCTGACCGCTATGTGCAGCGTTTCCCTGGCACACAGGCAGCTCAGGAATACGCAGAAGCTGTGAAGGCCAGCAAGAATACCGCCGTCGGTGGTATGGCCCCGGAAATAGAACTGCCGGCCCCGGATGGCAAAACCATCAAGCTGTCGTCACTGCGTGGCAAGTATGTCCTCATCGACTTCTGGGCAAGCTGGTGTGGCCCTTGCCGTGCCGAAAATCCAAATGTGGTGCGGGTTTACAACCAGTACAAAGCCAAAGGCTTCGAAATTTATGGCGTGAGCCTTGACCGCGACCGTGCTTCCTGGCTGGAGGCCATCAAGAAAGACGGCCTCACCTGGGTACACGTCAGCGACCTCCAATACTGGCAGAGCGCTGGTGCGGCCGCCTATCGTGTGAAGGCCATTCCATATACTGTCCTTGTGAGTCCTGAGGGCAAAATCATTGCCAAGAACCTCCGTGGCGAAGCGCTGGAAGCCAAGCTGGCGCAGTTGCTTGCAGGCAAATAAACCAAGCCAAACCGCTGATGGATTAACCGCCGAAGGAAATGCACCTTCGGCGGTTTTGTTTCGTTAGTATATTACAGTATAACAAACAATACATGAAGCGGCTGCTCTTCCCTGTTCTGCTGTCTCTGCTTCTTCCGGCTGCTGCTTCGGCGCAGGTTACGGGTGAAGATGTAGACCGTATTCTGGCTGATGCCACCAATCCTACCAGCGAGTACTACTACTCTCGGCTACGCATCCGCCTTGAAAAGGATGACCCCTACCTGCTGCCCAGCGAGCTTATGCGTGTGTATCTGGGCTTTGCCAGCCAGCCTTCCTATCAGCCTACCGAGGAACCCGAGCGCATTGCCATACAGGCCTACAATGCCCGGCAGTATGCAAAAGCCGTAGAACTGGGACGGGCAGTACTTTCGCGTAACCCAGTAAACCTCACCGCCATGCTGATTGTGTCGCTCAGCTATCAGGAACTCCAGAACAAACTGGAGGCCGATCGCTATGGTGACCGCTATGTGAAACTGATGAAAGCCATCTTTGGCACCGGTACTGGCCGCTCTAAAGACTTTGCTATTCATGCCATTTCCACCGCTGATGTCACCCGCATTGTGACCGAGATGCAACTGGAGGTAATGGGCCGCAAGCAGGTAACGGAAGATGATACTACTTACGAGATTGTGCAGGTGCGACCACGCGGCGCTACATCTCCTACCACTTTTGAGCTTTTCTTCAACGTAACGCTTGTGACAGCCTCGCCACTGGCTGAGATGCTGGATAAAATGGCCGACGAGGACGACTCTCAAGCCACTACCTCCAAGCCAAAGCAGGAGGAAAAGCAGACGCCTCGAAGCAAGCGTACCCGCAAACCCGACTGACACGTATCGCCTACTGCGCTTTGGGGTCAGGTGCTGAGTGCTGTCGAAGTATTCTGCGCGACTCCTGCAATGCTTCTTGGCTCTTGCGGTGGTCCCACAGCAGCTTCTGCGCACGTCTGGCTGTATCCTCATGACGCACAATGGGTGCAGGGTACTGAAGGCCCAATTGCACGCCGTACAGTTGTTGCTCCATAGCCGTCATGCGCCAGGGCTGGTGGGCAAGTGCAGCTGGCAACGACGCCAGTTCAGGCACCCATTGCTTGATGAAGACAGCCTCAGGGTCATGCTCCTGCGCCTGCTTCACGGGGTTATACGTCCGTATGATATGCGTGCCCACAGTGCCCGCCTGCATCTGAAACTGCGGGTAATGAATACCCGGCTCATAATCGAGAAAGGCACGGGCCAGATGGCGTGAACCCCGGCGCCAGTCCAGCCACAGGCTGTGCGTAAGAAAACTCACCAGCATGGCCCGCATGCGAAAGTTCAGGTAGCCGGTCTGCACCACACAGCGCATGCAGGCATCTACCAAGGGGTAGCCAGTCCGGCCCTCTTCCCAGGCCAAATACAGTTCCTCGTTCCATTCGGTACGCAGCGAATCATAGGCCCGGTTATGGTTTTCGGTTTCCATCCGGCATTCCGACTCAAACTTCTGGATGAAGTGGTCGCGCCAGCGGATGCGTGACTCGAAGGCGCGGAGGTCGAACCGCGACTGTCCCGCCTGACGAGCAGCCACCAACTGCTGATACACCTGCCGCACACTCAGGTTTCCCCATGCCAGATAAACACTCAACCGGCTGCACCCGCGGCGGCTGGCCTCAGGCTTTGAGATGGCCCGTGCGTATCCTTTCACGCGCTCCTGAAAGAAACTGCGTAGATAGCGCCAGGCATAACGTTCGCCACCAGGCTGGAAAGTGGCATCTTGGCCGGTCCACTTTGTGGGCAATTCAGCAGATGCTGGCGATGGCAGCAGGAGTGTCCGCAGCAGGTCCAGCGGCGTTGCAACCACCGGCGCCGACATCACTGTATTCCAGTGGGAGGTCCAGTCTTGCCGATGCCATAACGGCCGGCGTACGGCACTGAAAGGGCTTTCGCTAAACGTAACCCCATGTTTTCGACACCAGGTCGATACTTTACGGTCGCGGGCAAACGTAAGCGCATTGCCCACCTCCTCATGTGCAAACAGGCTGTGCAGGCGCCCCATCAGGCGCAGTTGCTCCAGAACGTCCAGCATTTCTTCCTGCGCTACCCACACTGCACCCGGGGTCTGTAGCTGGGCTTCGATGTCGGACAGGCTTTGCCACACGAACCGCCAGTGTCGCGGACTGGCATCTTCCGCGGCAGTGATACTGGGTTCGAAACAGTAGAGCAGCACGACTCTCCCTTCGGCCGCAGAAGCTGCCTGAATGGCCGCCATCAATGGTGCATGGTCATGCAACCGCAAATCGCGTTTCAGCCAGACAACAAACAGCGGTGCGGGCAAAGTCACGGACATCTAACAAAATGGAAATGCACGAAGTGCCCGGCGGGCATCGTTAGGCAGACAGTCCACCCATTACCGGGGATTCTTACCTTTGCCGCATGTCTACCGCAACCGCTCAAACCACTGATATCCGCACCCGTGTGAACGAGGCCCTGCGCGCCTTGGGCATTGGGGCCGAAACCCATGCCATCTCTACTGGCCTTGACTGGAAAGCTGGCAGCGCCGGCACCCGCACCATCGTTTCGCCCACCGACGGCGAACAACTGGGTGTAGCCAGAATGGCCACTGTTGCCGAGTACAATGAAGTAGCTGCCAAGGCTGAAGCCGCCTTTAAAGTATGGCGCGACGTACCAGCCCCCAAGCGTGGTGAGATCGTACGCCAGATGGGCGAAGCCTTCCGCATGCACAAAGAGCACCTGGGCCTGCTCGTGAGCTACGAAATGGGCAAGAGCTATCAGGAAGGTCTGGGCGAGGTACAGGAGATCATTGACATCTGCGACTTTGCCTGTGGCATCTCACGCCAGTTGTATGGCCTCACCATGCCGAGCGAGCGCCCCAACCACCGCATGCAGGAGCGTTGGCACCCGCTGGGCGTTGTTGGCATCATCTCCGCTTTCAACTTCCCAGTGGCTGTATGGAGCTGGAACTCCATGCTGGCAGCAGTATGTGGCGACGTCACCATCTGGAAGCCCAGCGAGAAGACCCCCATCACCGCCGTATGCTGTATCAACATCATCGCTGACGTACTGCGCCGCAATGGCATTCCAGAAGGCGTATTCAGCCTGGTGGTTGGTGGCCCCGAAGTGGGCAAGGCCATGGCCGAAGACACCCGCGTGGCACTGGTATCTGCTACCGGCAGCACCCGCATGGGCAAGGCAGTAGGCGAAACCGTGGCCAAGCGAATGGGCAAGTCGCTGCTGGAGCTTGGCGGCAACAACGCCATCATCATCACCCCCAGCGCCGACCTCAAGATGGCCATGACGGCCGTTGTGTTTGGCGCCGTTGGCACCGCTGGTCAGCGCTGCACCACCACCCGCCGCCTCATCATCCATGAAAGCATTTACGAGCAGGTGAAGGCCCAGCTACTGAGCATCTACAGCCAGTTGCCCAGCCGCATTGGCAACCCGCTGAAAGATGGCGTACTCATTGGGCCACTAATCGACAAGGATGCCGTCACCATGATGAACCGCACCCTCGACGACGTACGTGGCGGCCAGGGCAAAGTAATCTTCGGCGACGATGTACAGCTGCCCGCCGAGCTCACCGCCATCGGCACCTATGTGGTACCCCGCATTGTGGAGACCACCCCGATGGCTCCCTGCGCCCAGCACGAGACTTTTGCCCCCATCCTGTATCTGCTGAAGTACACTTCGCTGGAGCAGGCTCTGGAAATCCAGAACAATGTGCCCCAGGGCCTCAGCAGCGCCATCTTCACTACCGACGTGCGCGAAGCCGAGTATTTCATCAGCCACGCAGGCTCTGACTGCGGCATTGCCAACGTCAACATCGGCACCTCTGGTGCTGAGATCGGTGGCGCCTTTGGTGGCGAGAAAGAAACCGGCGGTGGCCGCGAAAGTGGCTCCGATGCCTGGAAGGCCTACATGCGCCGCCAGACCATCACCGTCAACTATGGCCGCGAGCTGCCGCTGGCACAGGGTATCAAATTCGATATCTAATTCGCTGACAAACGCTTTGAAGGCCCAACTGCTTTTCCGCGGTTGGGCCTTTTGTTTTCGCCCCCACCAAACCAAACAGGCGTTAACTTTGTTGCCCGTCAAACAACCGCCCACTTACTGCCCAACATGGCTCTTTCGTTTCACCCGCTGGAAGTCCTTGGCCTCACCAACGAGACACCCGACGCTTACACCGTCTCCTTCAAAAAACCGGAAGGCTTTGATTATAAACCCGGTCAGTATCTGACGCTGAAAGTAGCCGTAGGCAACGAAACCCTGAGGCGGGCTTTTTCGCTGAGCAGCAGCCCTATCAGCGACGACCACCTGTCGGTTACCATCAAGGCAATTCCTGGCGGAAAGGTATCCAACTACCTGCGCGACAACCTTATGCCGGGCGACATGGTGGACGCATTACCGCCAATGGGCAAATTCTTCATCAACCTTGATGGAGACAACGGCCGCCACTACGTGCTGATTGGTGCGGGGTCGGGCATTACGCCGCTGTACTCCATGCTCATCTCTGTGCTGGAAGCCGAACCTGCAAGCCGCGTGACACTGATTTATGGCAACCGCAACGAGGGCTCCATCATCTTCCGGCGCAAACTGGAGCAACTGGTAGCCCAAGCGGGCGGCCGCCTGGCCGTACACCACGTATTGAGCCAACCCAGCCACCAGTGGACAGGTCGCACAGGCAGGGTAGAAGGCAATGTGCTGCGCGAACTGCTGGTAGAGATTCTGAAGAACGGAAAAGCAGACACAGGCTTCTACCTCTGCGGCCCCGACGCCATGATGAATGGCGGCAAGCATGCCCTGCGCGATCTGGGCATAGCCGACAGTGCCGTCTTCACCGAGTACTACTCTGCCCCTGTGGCCGATGAAGACGAAGCCTCGGAAGAAGAGGAAGAAACCTACGAGATTGTAACACAGGATGTGGTGGTGAAGCTGGATGGCGAAGAGCGCGTTATCACCGTGAACCCCGACCGCTCCATTCTGCATGCTGCGGTAGATGCGGGTATGGACCCACCCTATGCATGCGAGGAGGGTGTATGCTGTACCTGCCGTGCCAAACTGCTGAGTGGGCTGGTGCAGATGAACGAACGCGAAGGCCTCAGCGACGAAGAGCTGGAAGCAGGCTTCATCCTCACCTGCCAGAGCCACCCGCTGACTGCCGACGTTGCAGTAGAGTTCGGCTGAGCAACTCTTCAACGTGGGTCATGAGCAAACGTTACGTTCCTACCCCCTGGCAGTTCCGCTGGTTCATGCGGATGTGGCCCCCACTGCTGGCTAACGGCATCCGCGCAACGCATGTCTCGCCCGACTTCCGGACGGTAACCGTGCGTATTGCCAAACAGAAGATCAACACCAACTTCAACGGCGGCATCTGGGGTGGTGCCATGCTGGCTGCCGCCGATCCCTGGCATGGCATGATGTATTACGTGTGCCTGAATATGCTGGGCATAGACGCCAAGGTGGCCAGCACGGAAGTAAAAGCTGAGTTTATTCGCACAGCACGCACCTCGCTTACTTTTACCTGTACGCTGGCAGAGCAGGACATCACCGACTGTGTTGCCGCTTTCGAACGCGGCGAGAAGTTCATCAGGACACACCCCATCGAAGGGCGCGACAAAGACGGCGAAGTGTGTTTCCGCGCCGAGGTCACGCTCTACATGCGAAAGCTGGACAAGCCACTGCGCATGCCATTCCTGTAACCAGCAATCGGGATTGCGACAAACAAGGGGGCATATGCCCCCTTGTTCTTCGTTGAGTCTATTGGCCTCAGACGTGCAAAGCCTTATGGCGCTCCACCATGTACTTGCGGTCTGCGCCCAATGACACGTATCGAACCGGCAGGCCCAGGTACTTCTCGATACGGTCGAGGTAGGCCCGGAGCGCTTCTGGCAATTCGCCTGGAGCATCAGGATCTACCGTCCAGCCGGGCACGGTCTCGTACACAGGCGTAATCTGGGCATAGGTGTCGTAGGGGACCTTGTCGGTAACTACGCCATCTACCTTGTAAGCGGTGCACACGTCAATGCTGTCCATCCCTGACAGGACGTCGGCTTTGGTCATCACCAGCTCTGTCACGCCGTTGAGCATGCAGGTGTACTTGAGGGCGGGGAGGTCCAGCCAGCCTACGCGGCGCGGGCGGCCAGTGGTAGCACCGTATTCGCCACCCATTTGGCGCAGCTTTTCAGCAAAATCGCCAGAGAGTTCGGTTGGGAATGGGCCACTCCCAACTCGGGTGCAGTAGGCTTTGAACACACCAAAGACACTGGCAAAGTGCTTGGGCGGAACTCCCAGACCTGAGCAAGCACCACCGGTTGTGGTATTGCTGCTGGTAACGAACGGATAGGAGCCAAAGTCAATATCCAGCAGGGCGCCCTGTGCGCCTTCGGCCAGAATGCGCTTGCCAGCCAGGCAGGCCTCGTTGAGATAATATTCGCTGTCTACCAGCGTGAGACTGCGCAGGGCAGGCAGGGTATGGAAGAAGAGGTCTTCCCACTCTTTGAGGTCGGCGCTGTACTCGGCCTCTGTCAGGCCCAGCATGGCGAGCAGTTGCAGGTGGTGGCGCTTGATTTCGTCATAACGCTGCTGGAAGTCGGCGGCGGAAATGTCGCCCAGACGAATGCCCCGACGGGCCATCTTGTCCTGATACACCGGGCCGATGCCGCGCAGCGTACTGCCGATTTTGGCTGTGCCTTTGGCTGCCTCATAGGCTTTGTCCAGCAGGCGGTGCGTAGGCAGAATGAGGTGGATGCGGCGCGAGAGCAGCAGACGCGTACCGAGATCAACACCGGCGGCCTTCAGCCCATCGAGTTCCTGTTGCAGAATCACCGGGTTGAGCACAACCCCGTTACCGATGAGGCACACGGTGCCTGCATGAAAGATGCCCGAGGGAATCTGGTGGAGCACATACTTCTTGCCGTCAATCACGAGGGTATGGCCTGCGTTGGGACCACCCTGAAAGCGTGCAACAATGTCGTACTGGTGGCCCAGCACGTCCACAATTTTGCCCTTGCCCTCGTCGCCCCACTGGAGGCCGAGGAGTACATCTACAGACATCGGAAAAAGAGGATTGGAATGGGTTTGTCGCGGGAGTAAGCGCCTCAGGCGTCGGTATTCATGCGGTCGCAGTTGGCGTTCTGGCAGTTGCCATACAGCAGCAGCGAGTGGTGCTTCACCTCAAAGTTGAGCAGGCCACCCACCATCTTCTGGATATCAGAGACACGGGGGTCGCAGAACTCGAACACTTTGCCGCAGTCGAGGCAGATGAGGTGGTCGTGCTGGCGGTAGCCATAGGACTTTTCATACACGGCCTGGTTACTGCCAAACTGGTGCTTAATGACGAGGTCGCACTCTACCAGCAGGTCCAGCGTGTTATACACCGTGGCGCGGCTCACACGGTAATTCTTATTCTTCATGTGGATGTACAGCGACTCGACATCGAAGTGGTCGTTGCGGCTGTAGATCTCTTCGAGAATGGCAAAGCGTTCGGGCGTCTTGCGCTGACCGCGCTTGTCGAGATAGGCGCTGAAGATGCGCTTTACTTCCTCGATTTTCTGGGTCTGTTCGACTGTGGATTCAGGCATACGGAAGGCCGTTCGTCAGCGTAACGAAGGCAAGCATTGGCAGCGTATGCACACTCCCCCACTTGCCGCACGAAGTTAAGCCTTTACGACATACCCCCCAACTTTTGGTTTGCGGCAATCAGCCAAACAATGCTTTGGCAGCCTCAAACAGCCCCCATGGTATGCCTCCGCAGAGCGAGACACCAACCAGCAGCAGCCACAGAATGTTCAAGGCTGTCTTCCAGCCCTTGCGGCGCCCTTCGCTGATCACGATACTCAGCACCACCAGTGCCACCAGGCCCATGATGCTCCATCCCAGCCAGGGACGCCACTTGGCCCAGGTGGGGTCATCGTTCCACTCCAGAATGGCCAGCCAGATGACAAATGCCCATACGGCCAGCCCCAGCACCTGCTGCAACACCAATGTAAGCCAGCCCTTCCAGTTCTTCATACCTCTTGCATCAGTTGAAGCTGCCCATACCCTCGCCGTTGGCGCAAAAGCCAAAGCCCAACAACAGGGCAATGACTCCGCCCAGTAGCAGTTGCAGCGCCGCTCTTTTAACATTGGCATTCTTCGCAATGGCTCCTCCGATCAGCAGCAGCAGCGCGAACGGCAGCGTAAAGCCCCCGCCCATCAGCAACAGGATGCCCGAGGTGTTTCTGGGCTTGTCATCGCCCAGAAACGAGAATACGACAATCACCAACGCCAGCAGGAGGTATGCCAGCAGGGGAGTCCATTTACGCGCCATCCTGCAAGCTAGCGAGAGATGTGGCAAGAACCAGAAGCCACCCGCTGAAAAGGACCGTCATCCTGTTCATGAAGTTCAAATCAGGCTTTAATCTGCTCTTTTCGCAGCTCGGCCAGGCGTGCACGCTTGGCAGGGTCGCGGTAGAAGAGGTTCATCGTCTCGAAGGGGATCAGCTCGCCTTCGGGTGTGGCAATGTGTACACACGACTTCTTGATGGAGCGGACATCGAAGTCGTAGGCATCTACAAACCGCATGATGATAATCCGGAACAGATTCTCGTAAGAGAGCTGCGGGGCTTGAATACTTGGCAGGCAGCAGAGCAGGGTATGCAGCTGCTCAGAAACGCGGTCTACCGAGTTGCCGGTACTGAAGAGCTGTAACATGTGCTCCTTCAGTTTCTCGTCCTGCTCGTACACAATGGTGTTACGCGAGTTGTCGAGCAGCTCTTCCGGGTCTACAAACCGGGTAAGCGGGAAGACCTCACCGCCCAGTTTCAGCGCATAGCCCATCGCCAGCGCATCGGGGTTGCAGGGCACCGGAATCAGATCGGCAGGGGTAAACACCGAGGTCTGGTCCAGAATGGCCTGCCTCACCTCGGTGAGGGTATAGCGGTCGGTCTTGGGGTCAAAGTTCTCCAGACGGCCGGCTATCTGCGTAGGCTGGAACGTAACACCGCGTACACATCGCTGTTTCAGCGCGTAGTCGATGATGGGGCCAATCTCGTCGGTGTTGAGGTCCTTCTGCAGCGTTACGACGAGCGTGGTGGAGAGGTTGTACTTGTTCAGGTTCTCCAGCGCCTTGCGCCGCACATCGGTGAGGTCTTTGCCGCGGAGTTTCTGCAGCACCTCGGGGCGGAAAGAGTCAAACTGCAGATAGATTTCGAAGTCGGGCATGTACGAGGCCAAGCGCTCCACAAAGGCCTCGTCCTGGGCAATGCGAATACCGTTGGTATTCACCATCAGGTGGCGAATGGGCTTGGTTTTGGCCAGGTCCAGTATCTCAAAAAACTGCGGATGCACCGTAGGTTCGCCGCCACTCAGCTGCACCACATCCGGTGTACCTTCGTTGGCAACGATGAGGTCCAGCATGCCGTTGATTTCCTCCAGCGTGCGGTGCCGTCCATGGTGGGGCGAGGACTCGGCGTAGCAGGTGGGGCAGGTGAGGTTGCATCGGTCGGTCACTTCCACCAGCGTCAGACAGGAGTGCTGCTCGTGGTCGGGGCACAGGCCACAGTCGTAAGGGCAGCCGAAGTGCGTCTGCGCATTGAAGCGCAGCGGCGTCTCGCTCGGCTTGTTGTAGTTGCGTATCTGCTTGTAATACTGGATGTCCGTAGCGATGAGCACAGTTTGGCGCCCATGCTCTGGGCAACGCTTCATCATGTACACGTTGCCATCTTCAAAAACAATCTTTGCTTCCACCCGGCGCAGGCACTCAGGGCACAGGCTCAGGGTGAAGTCGTAGTAGGTGTAGGATCTGTTGGGCATTCAGAGGGGGCCTCTGCGCGGAAAAGGGAGGAAGGACGCAGAAACACTTTCCAATAGTACAGCATTCCCAGAAAGGAGGCAATCTGAATGCTGCCAAGCAGCCCCAAAACGGCTACATGTGGCTTCCAGATGTCGGCCAAGAGACGCCAGGCGAGATAGGCTGCAAGAAACAGACGGAACTTGCCGCCCTCGGCAAACTGCCATTTCTGTCCCAGCCAGCGAATCAGCAGCCAAAGCGCAATGCAGAACAGAATCTCGTACAACTGGGCCGGATGCCGCGGAATGCCGTCGCCCAGATCCATTGCCCAGGGCAGATCTGACGGCAGACCGTGGGTGTTGTCGGCCACCCCGCCAATCCAGCAGCCAATACGGCCGATTACCAGCCCCAGCAGGATGGGCTCCACGAGCAGGTCGCCACTGGAGCGGGTGATACCCAGCACTTTTTTGCTAAGCTCTGCGCCAACGAGCCCGCCGAGAAAGCCCCCAGCCACGGTCTTGTTGCTGTAGAGATACAGCCAGAAATGCTCGCTGGCCCACCACTCGGCGGGATTTTCCAGCGCACCCAGCAGGCGCGAGCCCAGCAATGCTCCCAAAGCAGTGAAGACCAACACCTGCAGGCGTTGGTCTCCAACCAGATTATCGGGGCGGCGCTTACGCTGCCATCGAAACAGCTGATAGGCCAGGGTGAACGCCAGAATCTCCAGCGCCATGTGCATCCCGGCCCGCAACTCAAAGGTCATAGGCTCAGAGCGCGTCCTGGCTGTCAGCCGTTACGCCAGTAGCAATCCGCTTTACAAGGCCAGCCAGTACTTTGCCAGGGCCCAGTTCCTTGAACTCGGTAGCGCCGTCGGCCACCATTGCCTGCACCGACTGCGTCCAGCGGACAGCACTGGTAAGCTGAGTCACCAGATTCTCGCGGATCAGAGCAGGGTCGGTGTACGGCTTGGCGTCTACGTTCTGATAAACCGGACAGAAGGGAACGCTGAATTTAGCCTCCGAAATGCCCTTGGCCAGCTCTTCAGCCGCAGGGGCCATGAAGGGACTGTGGAAGGCCCCATTTACTGCCAGTTGCTTAGCCAGTTTGGCGCCCTTGGCCTTGGCAAGCTCAATGGCTTTGGCAATACCCTCAACGCTACCCGAGATGACCAGCTGACCGGGGGAATTGTAGTTGGCGGGCACCACATCGGCCACTTCGGCGCACACGGCTTCTACGAGCGCATCGTCCAGCCCCACGATGGCAGCCATCGTAGAAGGAGTGATGTCGCAGGCTTTCTGCATGGCGTTTGCGCGAATCGAAACCAGCCTTAGGCCGTCGGCAAATGACAGTGCCCCAGCGGCTGTAAGAGCAGAGAACTCGCCCAGGGAGTGGCCAGCCATCATGGCTGCCTGGCTTTGCACGCTGATTACCTCGGCCAGAATAACGCTGTGCACGAAGATGGCCGGTTGCGTCACGGAGGTGCGTTGCAGGTCTTCGGCAGTGCCACTGAACATTACCTGCGCAATGTCGAAGCCAAGCACTTCCTTGGCCTCGTCGAACCGGCGGCGTGCAATGGGGCTGGCATCAAAGAGCGCCTTGCCCATGCCCGGAGCCTGGGACCCTTGCCCAGGGAATACGTAAGCTGTTTTCATGCAGTTGATGTAGAAGCCCCAAAAATAGGAGAACCCCACCCTGCTTCAACTCTTGACAAACAGGCTATTCTTTACGTAAGCATCTAAAAAGCAAACGGGCCGCTGATGAGCGGCCCGTTTGTTACTTATGCAATCCGGAGATTACGCCTCTTCGCTTTCGCCTTCGGCTTCGTCGTCCTTCTTGGCTTTCTTCTTGGCAGGAGCCTTGGCCTTGCCAGCGGGCTCGCCCGACATCATTGCCTTCAGGTCGGCCAGTGCGCCGTGGTCACCCAGGGTGTCCTTCACGTCGGCACCTTCGCCAGCCTTGGCAGTTTTCTTGCCTGCGGCTTTCTTGCCATCAGCCTTCTTGCGCTCGGCTTCTTCCTCGGGAGAGGCTTCCTGCCAGGTGCGGGTGTGGCTGAGCAGAATCTTCTTGCTGTCCTTATTGAACTCCAGAACTTTGAAGTCAGCGGTGTCGCCTTCTTTCAGGGCGTCCTTGCCGTCTTCTACCTTCAGGTGCTTCACGGGCACAAAGCCTTCTACACCATAGGGCAGTTCCACATTGGCGCCTTTGTCGTTCAGACGAACGATGGTACCACTGTGTACAGAGTCAATCGGGAATACGGTTTCGAAGGTCTCCCAGGGATCCTCGGTGAGTTGCTTGTGGCCGAGGCGGAGCTTGCGGTTCTCAACGTCGAGTTCGAGTACCACAACTTCCAGCTTCTCGTCACGCTTGGTGAACTCAGAGGGGTGGTTAATCTTCTTGTTCCAGGCGAGGTCCTGCACGTGGATGAGGCCGTCGATACCTTCTTCAAGCTCAACAAAGAGGCCGAAGTTGGTGATATTACGAACGGTGCTCATGTGGCGGCTGCCTACGGGGTACTTGTCGGCAGCGTGCTTCCAGGGATCTTCACCCAGTTGCTTGATACCCAGCGACATCTTGCGCTCTTCGGTATCGAGGGTCAGAACGACGGCCTCGATTTCGTCATGCAGCTTGAACATTTCGCCTGGGTTCTTGGGGTGCTGGCTCCACGACATTTCGCTTACGTGGATCAGACCTTCTACGCCCGGCATTACTTCTACGAAGATGCCGTAGTCGGCGATGGTCACGATTTTGCCTTTCACCTTCTGGCCTACCTGTATGCGGTCGGCAATGTTTTCCCACGGATGGGGCTCCAGCTGCTTCAGGCCGAGAGAGATACGCTTCTTCTCGTCGTCGAAGTCCAGTACAACGATGTTGATCTTCTGGTCCAGCTTCAGCACCTCTTCGGGGCTGTTGATACGGCCCCAGCTGATGTCGGTGATGTGGAGCAGACCGTCTACGCCACCAAGGTCGATGAAGACACCGAAGTTGGTGATGTTCTTGACGGTACCTTCCAGCACCTGGCCGCGCTCGAGGTTGTTGATGATTTCGGCCTTTTGGGCTTCCACCTCTTTCTCGATGAGGGCCTTGTGAGAGATAACAACGTTATGCTGTACGTGGTTGATTTTAACCACTTTGAATTCCATCTTCTGGCCTACGTAGCTGTCGTAGTCACGGATGGGCTTCACGTCGATCTGCGAGCCGGGCAGGAATGCCTCGATGCCTTCCAGATCTACTACGAAACCACCCTTGGTGCGACGCTTGATTACACCAGTAACCACTTCGTCGTTGTCCAGCGCCATGTTGATACGCTCCCAGGTACGCATGCTGTTGGCAGCCTTGCGCGAGAGGACCATCTGGCCCAGCTTGTTCTCAATCGTCTCAAGGTACACTTCCACAGAGTCACCAACTTTCACGTCGGTGTCGCGGAATTCCGTGCGGGGGATGATACCCTCGCTCTTGAAACCGATGTTTACGATGACTTCGCGGTCGCTTACCGATACCACGGAGCCTTTGATGATTTGCTGCTCGTTGACTTCCGTCAGCGTGCCTTCGTACATCTGCGCCAGTTTGTTCCGCTGGTCGGCAGAATAGTCGAATTCGTCTTCCCAGTTGAAATCGGTAGACGCTGCAACGGGTTTACCGAGGCGCTGCTCCTCGTTTTTGGTTTGAGTTTTAGA
The DNA here is from genome assembly GCF_057219875.1 of Pontibacter sp. T17. Lineage (NCBI taxonomy): Bacteria > Pseudomonadati > Bacteroidota > Cytophagia > Cytophagales > Hymenobacteraceae > Pontibacter > Pontibacter sp. T17. The sequence goes on along the minus strand of NZ_JBXVVW010000001.1, from coordinate 1,314,400 downwards.
CATTTAGACAAATCTCCTTTCGGGGGAGGGCAAAGGTAACAGTGCCTCCTGTTTATTCCAAACATCCTTAAGCACTTACACCGGAAATGTGCAAAAGCCCAATACAGTAGCAGGCCAGCACGTGCAATTCCGCTGACGTCAACGTTATTAGGAACGTGCAATTCAACAATTTGCAGCCGTGAATACGCAGTTTCAGTCTTTCGACCTCCGCGCACTGGAAAACCCGCGCGCCCACGGCCTGTTGCTGGCCGCTGTTGCGCCCCGTCCCATTGCCTTTGCCAGCACAGTAGATGAAGACGGCACACCCAACCTCTCGCCGTTCAGCTATTTCAATGTCTTCAGCACGCACCCGCCGATTGTCATCTTCTCACCCAACCGCAGTGGAAGAACAGGGGCACAAAAAGACACTTACCACAATGCCAAGGTTACAGGCGAGGTCGTCATCAACATTGTCAACCACGCGCTGGTGCACCAGGCCAATGTAGCCAGTACCGAATATGCCAAAGGGGTCAATGAGTTCACGAAAGCGGGCCTCACTGCCTTGCCAAGCGAACTGGTGAAGCCACCCCGTGTGGCCGAAAGCCCGGTACAGCTGGAGTGTACCGTACGTCAGATTGTGGAGCTGGGCGACAATCCCGGCGCAGGCAACCTCATCATCTGCGAGGTGGTACGCATGCATGTGAACCAGAACGTACTGGATGCAAATGGCCGTATTGATACCCGCAAGCTGGACCTGGTGGCACGCATGGGTGCCAATTACTACTGCCGGGCCAACGATGAAGCGTTGTTCGAATTGCCCAAGCCCCCAGGCCATAGTATCGGGGTAGATGCCCTGCCTGATAGCGTGCGTCTGAGCCGTACTCTCACAGGCAACGATCTGGGCATGCTGGCTACCAGTACCCACCTGCCCACCCCCGAAGAGCTGGAGCACTTCAAGGAGCGCCACATGGGTATGCTGGACCACCTGCACGGGCCCGATCAGGTGCACCTGAAAGCGCAGGCCCTGCTGAACGAAGGGCGTACGCTGGAAGCACTCTGCCTTGTTACGCTCAAAGGCTGAGCCGATGCTGGATGTACAGGAATTACGCGCCCGGCTGGCCCAGCGCCTCGATACACGCTGGGCACTGCACAGCCGTATTCATCCACTCAACCGTATCCACACCCCCAAAGGGCCTCTCTGGGTAAAGCGCGATGACGAAACCGGCTTCGGCATCAGCGGCGGCAAGGTGCGTAAGTACGCCAGCCTGCTGCCATTGATTCAGCAGCGCAAGCCCGACGAAGTAGTCGTGATAGGCGGAGCAGGCTCCAACCACGCGCTGGGGATGGCCCAGCTGCTGACCGAAGAACAGATTCCTTTCCAGCTATGGCTGAGAGGCGAACCAGCCAAGCGAGGCAATGCACTGCTAACCCGTATGGTAGTGCCCGACAGCCAGATACGGTGGATTCCCCGCCCCGAATGGAATGAGGTGGAAGCCACCGCAGGAGCCTATGCCATAGCCAAAGTACAGGATGGCCGCAAGGTGTTTCTGGTGCTGGAAGGAGGGGCACAGGCCGAAACGGTGGCCGGAGCCTGCACCCTGTTGCTGGATATACTGGATAACGAACAGGAGCACCACATCCGGTTCGACAGCCTTCTGATGGACGCAGGCACCGGGTTGATGGCCTGTGTGACAGCCTGGCTTAACAGCCTGCTACCCAATCCTAAACACCTGCACGTAGTACAGATGGCAGGTACTCCAGCCTATTTTCACGAGCAGCTGGCGCGTGTCAAACACTGGCTTGAGCCCGTACTGGGCCAGACACTCCACGGCAATCCGACCCACTGTGTTCAGCTGCATAGCCCGTCAGTGGCCCCTCAGTTCGGCCGCGTAAACCCTGCCCTACTGGCCGAAATCCTGCAGACTGCCCGGGAGGAAGGCATCTTCACCGACCCACTTTACAACGCCAAGCTGTTTGCCACTGCCCGCACACTCGCTAGTCAGCAGGTGCTGCAGGGCCATGCGCTCCTTATTCATTCAGGTGGCGGAACCAGCCTCATGGCCTTTCAGGAACAGCTGAGCCAGTTGCTGCCAAATGACAGTAACTAAAGCGAAAAGCAATTAATTTTAGACCATACGAAAAATAATATTTAGCTTTGCTTTATATGAGACCGACTTTCAGACTGGTGGGCGGGCTTCTCGCTGCCGGACTTCTCCTTATAAGCCTTTTGGCCGGGTGCAGCAAAGCCACCGAAACTCCTGCAAAAAACAACAAGCTGATTCTCACAGCTACTACGGGCATGATTGCCGATGCCCTGCACAACCTTGGTGATACGCTTGTAGAAGTGCATGCCCTGATGGGGCCGGGCGTAGACCCACACCTGTACAAGGCTACTCAGAGCGACCTCGGCCGACTGACCAGCGCCAATGCCGTCTTTTACAACGGCCTGCACCTGGAAGGCAAAATGGGCGATGTACTCAGCAAACTGGCGCGCTCCAAGCCTGTGATTGCTGTTGGCGAGGCAGAGGCGTTGAAAACCCAGTTGCGCGAGACAGCCGCGTTTGGCGGTGCACACGACCCCCACATCTGGTTCGACGTAGCCCTCTGGCGCAGAACGGTGGACGAAATGGGCGCGCATCTGGCCATACTGGACTCGGCCAATGCCAGCACCTACGCCGAGCATACCGTAGCGTACGTCAACCGGCTGGATTCACTTGACCGCTGGGTACGGGTGCAGATTGCATCCATCCCCAAGGAGCAGCGCGTGCTCATCACAGCCCACGATGCCTTCGGCTATTTTGGCCGGGCCTACGGCATAGAGGTCCGCGGCCTGCAGGGCATCAGTACCGTGGCCGAGTCGGGTCTGCGGGACGTGAACGAGCTGGTGGATTTCATCGTGAAGCGGAAAATCAAGGCCATTTTCATCGAGAGCTCGGTACCAGCCAAGGCAATAGAAGCTGTAGTGGAAGGCTGTGCGGCACGCGGCCATCAGGTCCGTATCGGCGGCACGCTCTACAGCGATGCCATGGGCGCAGATGGCACACCCGAAGGCACATACATCGGCATGGTCACGGCCAACGTCAACACCATTGTAGGCGCGCTCAAATGAACCGCATCGTCGACAACCCTGCCTTTGAAATCCACGATCTGACGGTTAGCTACACGGGCCGGCCGGTGTTGTGGAACGTAGACCTGACGGTGCCGGGCGGCGTACTGGCGGGCATCATCGGACCCAACGGTGCCGGGAAAAGCACCCTTATCAAAGCGGCGCTGGGCCTTACGCCTGCCAGCAGCGGTTATGCCAAGTTCTTTGGCCAGACGCTGGAAGCCATCCGCGGCCGCATTGCGTATGTACCCCAACGCAGCAGCGTCGACTGGGATTTCCCTGCCAGCGTTCTGGATACCGTACTCATGGGCACTTACGGCAAGCTGGGCCTGTTCCGCCGCCCGGGCAAAGCCGAAAGGGAATGGGCACTGCACTGTCTGGACCAGGTAGGCATGCAGGCGTTTAGCGACCGCCAGATCGCACAGTTGTCGGGCGGGCAACAGCAACGCGTGTTCTTGGCGCGGGCGCTGGCACAGCGGGCCGACCTCTACTTTCTCGACGAGCCCTTCGCCGGTGTAGACATGGCCACTGAGGCCGCCATCATGGACCTCTTGCGCCTGCTGCGAAGCCAGGGCAAGACGCTTATTGTAGTGCACCACGACCTGCGCAGCGCCGCCGACTACTTCGACTGGCTCATCCTGCTGAACCAACGCCTGGTGGCCAGCTCGCCCACCCCAGAAGCCTTTACCGAGGACCTGCTGCAGGAAACCTATGGGGGCCGCCTTACCCTACTCTCCAACCTGGGCGAGCTCTTTGAGGCGCGGCAGTTCCCACGGCGCGAAAGTGGTAAAGACTTCTAGCATATGGAAGACCTGCTGCGCTTTCTCTCACTGGCCGAGCCCAATACCCGCTATGTGGTGATTGGCATTCTGCTGCTGTGCGGCAGTGCGTCGGTGGTGGGCACGTTCACGCTGCTGCGGGGCCGTGCCTTGCTGGGCGATGCCGTGGCACACGCCATCCTGCCTGGCATCTGTGTGGCGTTTCTCCTTCAGGGCGACAAAAGCCCCTGGGCCCTGCTGCTGGGGGCTTTCATTGCCGGCTGGATTAGTATCGTCATTGTCGATTATCTCAGCAACCACACGCCCATCAAGCCCGACACAGCTATCGGCATTGTGCTGAGCGTAGGCTTTGGGTTAGGCATACTGTTGCTGACGTACATCCAACGCGCGGGCAACGCTGCCCAAAGTGGCCTCGATAAGTTCCTGTTCGGCAAGGCAGCTACCCTCACAGCCGACGACGTACTGACCTTCGGTATGGTGGCCGCCCTGCTCTTGATTACCGTAATGGCCTTCCGGAAAGAACTGACACTACTCTGCTTTGACGCCGACTATGCCCGCTCGCTGGGGCTGCCCGTGCGCCTGCTGGAACTGCTGCTTACTACCCTGAGCGTGCTGGCCGTAGTAGTAGGTATTCAGGCCGTGGGTGTTGTGTTGATGGCGGCCGTATTGATAACACCTGGCGTAGCAGCCCGCCAGTTGACCCATCATCTGGGTAAACTGCTGTTTCTGGCAGGGCTGTTCGGTGTAGTCTCGGGCATTGCCGGCACTTATGTGTCATATCAGTTTCCGCAAATGCCGACAGGGCCTTGGGTAGTGCTGTTCCTTACGCTTATTGCCGGAGTGGTGCTGATTTTTGCGCCAAATCGTGGCATACTGGCCCGCTGGCAGAAACAACGCGCCAATCGGCGACAGATCCTTGGCGAAAACATCCTGAAAACGCTGTATCACCTGGGAGAAACGCCGACAGGGAACACGCGCTTTGCCTTCGTGGATGTACTGCGCCGCCATACAGGCCTGGAGCCTGACAGCCTCATGAAAGGTCTGCGGCAGCTGAAAGCCGAAGGCCTGGTAAGTTTTCATACCGAGGGCTACCAACTGACAGCTGAAGGTATGCAACGGGCACGCCGGGTTGTGAAACTGCATCGCCTGTGGGAAGCCTACCTGATGCACGCCCTGCGTATTCCTGCCGACCACGTGCACGATGATGCAGAGACACTTGAACACCTGATTACCCCGGAGCTGGAAGCGGAACTGGAACAGATTCTCAACAAGCCGACAGCCGACCCACACGACCGTACCATCCCCTACTGACACATGGATACGTTCTGGATTATCCTCACTGGCATGTTGGTGGCAAGCAGTTGCGCACTGCTGGGCTGCTTTCTGGTGTTGAGACGTATGGCCCTGGTAGGCGATGCCATCAGCCATGCAGTGCTGCCGGGCATTGTACTGGCCTTTTTGGCCAGTGGCAGCCGCGAGCCCTTCACCATGCTGGCAGGTGCCGCAGCCGTAGGAGTAGCCACTACCCTGCTCATCGAATTTCTCCAACGCACCGGACGCCTGCCTGCCGACGCCAGCATTGGGCTGTCGTTCACTGCACTGTTTGCGGTGGGTGTGGTGCTGCTCACGGTGTTTGCAGGCAACGTAGACCTGGACCAGGAGTGCGTGCTCTACGGCGAAATCGCCTACGTACCACTGGACCGCATTCTCACACCCGCTGGAACAGACCTGGGCCCGCGTGCCGTATGGATAGGCAGCGGAGTGCTGCTGCTGGTGGCCCTGTTTGTTGCGGTGTTCTTCAAGCAACTGCAACTCACCACCTTCGATCCTGGCTTTGCTCATACACTGGGGCTCCGCACGCAGGTGTGGCATTACAGCCTGATGGCGCTGGTGTCGCTGGTAACAGTGGCAGCCTTTGAGAGTGTGGGCGCCATTCTGGTGGTGGCATTGCTGATTGTACCAGCCGCCACCGCCCAGCTACTGGCTAAGCGACTGTCTATCATGCTATTGCTGGCTGTTGTTGCAGGCATTGCAAGTTCAGCAGGCGGCTACTACCTCGCCGCTGAAATCGATGGATCCATCGCAGGTGCCATGGCTACTGTGGCCGGCGTATTGTTTGCCCTCAGCGTAATGTTTCATCGCCTCCGCCTCAGATTGCGGCAGCGCGAAACGACTACCACAGCCTGAACAGGCATACGCCCGCAAAACGAAAGGCCAGCTTTAAGCTGGCCTTTCGGGTATGGAAGCACAACTAACTGTATCAGCGGCCCTGTGGAGCCTGCTGACCTGGTGCAGCCTGTGGATTCTCAATCTGCTTGATGAGGTCGCTATACACAGTGTTACCGGTAATCTGGAACATGCGCGTGGCCAGTGCCTTGGCCTTGTCGTACTCACCCGCACGGACATAGAAGCCCAGGGCCTGATCGAGGAAATACGACATATCGTCGCGGCTCTCGATCAGCGTGTAGTACTTCAGCAGGTATTGCAGACGCGGTGCACACTCCTCTTCCAGCTTCTGCAGCTCGGCGAGGGCCTGTGCACGGTTGCCCATGCGGTCATACATCACGGCTGAGTACAGGCGCGACGAAGGGGTAACAGGAATAGCCTGCTCAGTGATGGTGTTTTCGGTAAAGGCGATGACTTCCTTCGACTTCGTCTTCAGCGAATCAATACGCGACTGGATCTCAGGATTACGCTTCTGCTCCGAGCGACCTGCGCTGGAAGCAGCAACGGGATGCTGATCCTCCAGGCGTTCGGCCTCGTCGAGCAGGGCACTGGACAGCCGCATCAGGCTGGCGCGGTAGTTGCCTACCATTCGGTCGATGTTTTCGCCGAAGAAAATGTTGGGGTCGTTGAGCCCCCGGTACTTGCCATTGGTCACCAGACGGTCGTAGGTCTTGGGAAGGTTGATGCCACCATAGCCCATCATTGGGTCTACAGCAGCTGGCTTCACAGGCAGAATGCGGTAGGCCAGCGAGTGCATCTCGAAGTAGCCTTCCAGCCCGATAAAGCTGGAGCGCCCCACGGTATTGGCGAAGTAGATAGGACGGTTCCAGCCATTCTTGGCGTTGGTAAGCAGCATGTCCAACACCATCAGATCCTGCTTCATCAAGTAAGGGTTGTCTTTCGAGCCGCGGGGGCGTACTTCAAAAGACATGAAGCCAGTAGACCGTGCGGCCTGCTCTGCACTGAGAACACCCGCCTTCACGAGTTGCTCGGTTTCGAAAGGAACGTTGAACGAACGCGCAGGGAAGGGCACCGCCGCATTGCGCTCACCCATGTAGAAGTTCTCGTCCACACTGATGGGCAGCGGCTCCGACTCGTTCCACTTCTGGTGCTTCAGCTGGTGAATATACCAGTCGGTGTTCAACAGCGAGAGGTTTACCACCCGAACGTCTGTACGCACGCCTTCTACTTCCTGTAAGTACCAGAGCGGGAAGGTATCGTTGTCGCCATTGGTGAAAAGAATGGCGTTAGGGTCGCAGCTGTTCAGCAGGTTGTAGGCGCTGTCCGGGGGCACATACACGCCAGTACGGTTATGGTCGTCCCAGTTTTCGGCCAGCAGAATCGCAGGCGAACCGGCAAGACACACCACGCCTGCAATGACCGGTGCCATTCGACCTGCACGATGTAGAAGGGTTGCGATGGCTGCTACCCCCAGCCCAGACCAGATGGCCAGGGTGTGATAAGAACCAACGAAAGCATAATCACGCTCACGGGGCTCCTGTGCCACCTGATTCAGGTACAGCACAATCATTAAACCCGTGAACAGGAAAAGCATAAAAACGGCGAAGAACCGCTTGGAGTCATACTGCATGTGCCAGAGGAAGCCCAGCAGCGCGATGATGAGCGGCAGGAAGAAGTAGTGGTTGCGGGTGCGGCTTTCGCGCATCTCCTTGGGCATATCGCGGAGTTCCTGGAAGTTCAGGCCCGATTCCCAATCTGCGTGTTGAATGTCGCTTTCGCGGCCCACGTAGTTCCACAGCAGGTAGCGGAAATACATGTGATACACCTGATACTGGAAGAAGAACGCCAGGTTTTCGCGGCCAGTAGGCTTATCGTCCATTGGGTTGTTGGGGTCAGCGCCTTTGTTCTTCACGAAGGTGCTGTAGCCGAAAGGACCGCTGGCATAATGCTCGCGGTTATGCATGCGCGGGAAAAAGCGCAGCGTGCTGGGCTCATACTTATAGTCCTGCTTCTGTCCCTCCTGAATGTAGCGGTCGCGGGTGGAGAGTTTGAAGTAGAGCGGCTCCAGATTTACTGTGCCGATGGGCTCACTGTTGTACATCTGCCCGTACAGCAGCGGGGTGTTCCCGTACTGCTCGCGTTTCAGATAGCTCAGGAAGTTGATGAGGTTACCTGGGTGGTTCTGGTCGATTGGCGGATTGGCATTGGAGCGAATGGCAATGACCGCATAGGAAGAGAAGCCGATGTAAATCATCAGCACCGACATCAGCGATACGTTGAGCAGGGCGTTGCCCTTTTTGTGGCTGTACCAGATGCCAAAGCCCAAACCACCAAGCAATAGCAGGGCAAAAATGAACGTGCCAGTACCGTACGGCATACCCAAGCCCTTCTTGTTCGAACCATCGTAGGCTTCAGAGCCAGTGAAGAACCGCTCAAAGGCCCAGGCAACGTCCCAGCTCTTCTGCACCACGCCATACTGGACCACCACCAGAATCACTACGCTGATGCCCAGGGCCAGCACCATGCTCCAGAAGCTGTACTCGTACTTACGGAAGTAGTAAATGAGCACCAGCGCTGGGATGGTAAGCAGGGGCAGCAGATGCACACCTACAGACAACCCAATGACAAATGCCACCAGCACAATCCATTTAAGGTTATCGGGCTCATCGGCGCGGGCTTCCCACTTCATCATCAGCCAGAAGGTGCAGGCCGTGAAAGCCGAGCTGGCCGCGTATACTTCGGCCTCTACCGCATTGAACCACACCGTATCCAGAAACGTACAGGTAAGGCCTGCCACAATACCTGACAGCAGAATGGTAAGCTTGGCAGTGCCTTCGGGCTCGGCTGTATCGGGGGCCAGAATCTTCTTGGCCAGCATGGTCGTCGTCCAGCAGATGAAAAGTGCCAGCAGGGCGCTCATCACCACCGACACCAGGTTCACCATCAGCGCCACTTGGGTGGGGTCTGGTGCAAACATGGCGAAGAAGCGGCCCATCATCAGAAAGAGTGGTGCTCCTGGCGGGTGTGGGACTTCCAATTCGTTGGCGGTAGCGATAAACTCGCCACAGTCCCAGAAACTGGCAGTAGGTGCTACTGTCAGCAGATAAGCAACCATTGCCACGAGGAAAACGCCCCATCCGGCAAGGTTGTTCGCTAGTCTATACTTCATCTGAACAGAATATCAGTTCGCTACGGAAGCGACAAAAATAGCACTTCTTCCACGGCATGAACCGGGGAAAACCAAAGCCTGAACAATTCCGTAAATTCAGATGCCTCAACCTCCCCAATGACTACCGACACCACCCTTGCTCAAACGCCGCAGCTGGAAGGCGAGCATACCTACCGAGACACCTACATTGGCTACGGGCTGATGCTGCTTTCCTTCGCAATAGGCGTAATCGGCCAACAGTCGCTGGTGGCTGTGCTAATCGCGCTTATTCCCTGTCAGTACGGCTATTGGAAGCTGGCACTGGCACTCCGCCGCATTACAAAGGACGCACAGTTTGCAGGTGTTTTGCTGGCAACCCTCATTGCGGCTGTCCTGTTCGAACGGGCACTTCGGCTGTCAGGCGTCACACAGCACTGGATGTCATGGACACTGGCCCTTACGGCAGTTATTTACCTGGCGCGGCTTTACTTCTTTCGATTCTTCACCCACACCCGCTTTATTTTCTTTGAGCTTGGGCTGTCGTTCTTCATGTTTGCCTGCTGGGTCATGGCCATTGTGGCTGCGCCCGGCTGGGGGCTCAAAGTAGTCGCCCTGCTGTTGCCGCTTGTGAATTTCTTCTTTGCGGGCATCATGACGTTCCAGTATGTAGACGAAGGGCTGCAACTGCTTCGGTTTACCCGCAGAGGCTACCAGGTGAACCCCGGTGACCTGGCGCCAGACTTTGAGTTGCCAGATGAAAACGGCAATCCTGTTCGACTGAGCAGCTTTCGTGGCCAGCGCAACATCCTGCTGCTTTTCGTGCGTGGCGACTGGTGCCCACACTGCCATATGATGCTCCGTACCTATGAGAAGTTCAATCAGCGGTTTCAGGAAAAAGACATCCTGCTCATTGCCGTGGGCCCTGATCCTGTCGGAGTAAACAAAACCATGGTGCTGAAGCTTGGACTCGATTACCGTCTGCTTTCCGATGACAAACTACGCATGGCGGCCACTTACGGCGTGGAAATCGATGACTACCGTAATTTCTTTTCCTCGCGCTACAAGCCAGCCAAACGCCCTGGTGTTGCCCCAATGCCACTACCCGCTTCGTTCCTGGTAGACAAAACCGGCACTGTTCGTTACACTTCGCGGCCCGACCGTGTGGGTGAATTTCTGAACCCGGCTGGTATTTTCGAATACCTGAAAGACCTTAAGTAACACCTTTCTACTAGTATCTACCGTACAAGAGTAAGGGCAACTTGGTAGTTAAAATAGCCTAAGAGCGTCCGGTATTTACACTGAATTTGGCCTATTGGTTAGGCAATCATCCTTTTTCCTGATGGAAATCAGGGTTTTGCCCTGTGGAGGGGTTCATGTTTGTGCGGTCAAACAAACAACTCCTCACAAGCATCGCCATGGACGTAAAAACCCTGTTCTCTTGGTTCCGGGGCCCTGCCACCGACCGCAGTGCCACAACCGCCGAAAAAGAACAACTCAGCAACAGCGAGCCTAACCATGCGCAGGTGCTGGCCGCCAACGAAGCCGCCCTCTACCAGAAGCTGCAACAGGAGTTGATGGGTCAACTCAGTGCCCTGCATAATTCCGCTATCGTATCAGAGACTGACCTCGAAGGGAACATCACCTTCGCCAACGAGACCTTCTGCCGGGTAGCCAAATACAGTCTGGACGAGCTACTGGGACAGAACCACCGAATCCTGAAGAGCGGCCACCAGCCCGACGAAATCTTTGTCGAACTCTGGAAAACCATCTCTAAGGGCAAAATGTGGAAGGGCATTGTGAAGAACAAAGCCAAAGATGGCACTTACTACTGGGTAGCCGCCACTATCACGCCTATACTGGACATCACCACTGGCAAGCCAGTAAAATATGTGTCGGTACGCTACGACATCACTGAGCAGAAACAGCAGGAAGAAGAGCTGAAGCAGGCCTATGAGGAGCTTCAGATGCATGAGGAAGAACTGCAACAGACCCTTGAAGAAGTAGCTGCTACCGCCGAAGAACTGGACAAAACGCAGCTGGAACTCCGTGGCCAGATCACTGCGCTCAATAACGCCGCCATCGTGTCGGAAACCGACCTGCAGGGCACCATCACCTATGTCAACGACACGTTCTGTGCCACCGCAAAATATCATCGGCTGGAACTGCTGGGGCAAAACCACCGCATGCTGAAAAGTGGTCACCAGCCCGATGAAGTGTTCCAGAACCTGTGGAAGACCATCAGCCGGGGCGAATACTGGCGCGGTGAGGTAAAGAACCGCGCCAAAGACGGCAGTTACTACTGGGTTGCTGCTACTATTACACCCGTACTGGGGCCAGAGGGCAAGCCCGTGAAGTACATCGGTGTGCGTTTCGACATCACCGAGCAGAAAGCCCTGCAGGCACAACTGGAAAATGCCCGTGAAGCCCTGGAGAACCAGGTGGAAGAGAAGAAACACGAGCTGCAGGACTCCGTAGACTATGCCCAGCGTATCCAGGAGGCCATGATTCCTGATCAGGCTACCGTCAATCTGAACCTGCCCACGGGCTGGAAGGCCGGTGTCTTCTTCCGCCCGAAAGACAAGGTCTCAGGTGACTTCGTGTGGCTGGGCAAATGGAAAAACAAGCTGTTGCTGTCACTTGGCGATGGCTCGGGCCACGGTGTGCCCGGCGCGTTCATGTCCATCATTGGCCTTACGACGCTCACCAAACTGGTAGAAGACCGCGGCATGATAGAGCCCGCCTCCCTACTGGACGAACTGGATGCCGAAGTGCGCCGCACCCTGCACCAGGACCAGACGGGCAGTACGCAGGACTCCATCGAGATGTCTATCATCGCACTGACTGAGGGGCGCAATACCGTCACTGTCGGCTCGGCCATGCGCTCAGCCATTCTCGTGCGTAACGGCGAATTGATTGAGAAGACTGCCACCCGCAGGCCCATAGGTGGCACTCTGCACGGCAATACAGCCTTTACCAGCGAGCACTTTGAAGTGCTGCCCGGCGATACACTCTACCTGATGTCCGACGGTTTCAGCGACCAGCACGGCGGCAAAGAGCATCCGCCCCGCAAGCTGGGTCGTGCAGCTGTGCGTGAGCTGCTGGCAGCCATTGCCCGTCATCCTGCCGAAGAACACCCCGGCCTTCTGGCCAAAGCGCTGGAAGACTGGAAAGGCCCCATTCTACCACAAACAGACGACATCGCCATCCTCAGCCTGCAATACGCGGGCTGAGGTGACGGTGAAGACTGAAGACTGTACTGCACGAGGATCAGACGGCAACGCTGAACTCGCGCAGTGCGTCGTTCAGGCTGGTCTTGAGGTCGGTGCTTGGTTTGCGCTGGCCAATGATCAGGGCACAGGGCACGTGGTAAGTACCGGCAGGGAACTCCTTGGGGTAGCTGCCTGGAATCACGACACTGCGGGCGGGCACATGCCCCCTCAGGATGACTGGCTGCGGGCCAGTAACATCAATGATGTGCGTACTCGCTGTCAGTACCACGCCAGCCCCCAGTACGGCTTCGGCGCCCACACGCACGCCCTCTACCACAATACAGCGGCTGCCGATAAATGCGCCATCCTCAATTATGACTGGCGCAGCCTGTGGCGGTTCCAGTACGCCACCGATGCCTACCCCACCACTCAGGTGAACATTCTTGCCAATCTGGGCGCAGGAGCCTACAGTAGCCCAGGTATCTACCATGGTGCCGCTGTCTACATAGGCACCAATGTTGACGTAGCCCGGCATCAGAATGACACCTGGCGCAATGTAGCTGCCGTGGCGGGCCACAGCCGGTGGCACTACCCGGATGCCCGACTTGGCGTGGTTGCGCTTCAACGGAATCTTGTCGTGAAACTCCATTGGGCCAGCTTCGGCCACTGCCATCTGACGTATGCCGAAATACAACAGCACCGCCTGCTTCACCCAAGCATGCACTGTCCATTCACCTTCGGGGACAGCAGGCGGGCTAGCTACACGCAGAGTGCCATTGTCCAGCAGGTCCAGCACGGTTTCCACAGCACCGCGGTAGTTGTCAGCCTGTAGCAGCGAGCGGTCGTTCCAGGCGGCCTCCACGCGCTGTTGCAGCGCGGTTAGTTGTTGCACATCCATTTCGGTTACTTAATGCTGGTTAGGGGTTGGTGGGGATACTGTGCCTCTTCGGGCTTCATTTTGCCCGCCAAAATCAAACGCAGTTCACGACGCTTGGCGGCCTGCTCGTACTCCTGCTTTTCCTCTTCAGTCTCCGGAGTAAGCGGATTGATGGGGATAGGGCGGCCCAGTTGGTCTACTGCCACAAAAGTGAAATAGGCATGGTGGGTCAGGCGCCGCTGATCGGCAATATGGTTTTCGGCATACACCGTCACCTTGATCTCCATAGAGGTGGTGAATGCACGGGTTACCTGGGCATTCATTACCACCACTTCAGCCAGTTCGATGGGCGACTTGAAGTCCACGAAGTCCACCGCGGCAGTGACCACTACCCGGTTGGCGTGTCGGCCCGCCGCAATGGCAGCAACGATGTCCATCCAGTGCAGCAGACGCCCCCCCAGCAACTTGCCAAGGGTATTGGTGTCGTTTGGCATGACCATTTCGGTCATCTGCGCCAGGCTCTGACTCGGAGTTTTGGCTTTCATGCCGCAAAACTACACCATTCCCCTCCTCCACCGGCAGTGCCGCTGCCAGTCGGGCTTTTGCGTAGATTTGTCAGGATACTATGATGCGTAATACCACTCTCATTCGACTGGCGGTCACGGGCTTGCTCGTGTTTTCAGCGCTTTTTGCCCATGCCCAGAGTACTGCGGAAAACCTGGAAAAAGCACGCGCCGCTGCCAAAGCTTTCCAGTTCAACGAAGCCGTAAAGCTGTATGCCGAGGTGCTGAAAGCTGACAGCACCAACCCGAAAATTTATGTAGAGTTGGCGCAGGTACTTGTCAATTCGCCGGGAGGCATGCAGTACGCAATAGCCTCTGCTAATAAAGCCCTGTCTCTTGATTCCAACAACGTTGATGCGCTGTCCTTCCGGGCTGCACTTTACGGACAATTTTACAGCAAAATAGCCGCCATTGCAGAGTACGATCGGCTGATTCAATTGCAACCCAATAACCCAGACCACTTCTTCAACCGCGGCAACCTCCTGTATGCCCGCGGCGAATATGCCAAAGCCAGAGCCGACTTCGACCGCGTCATCAGCCAGAAGCCTGATGATGCCGAAGTGATGGTACTGCGCGGCCTCTGCTTCATGGCTGAAGACAAACTGCTGCCCGCTCGCACGGACCTTGAGCGCGCCATTCAAATTGACCCCAAAAACAGCGAAGCCTATGTGCACCTGGGCACCGCCCGCCTGCTGCTGAAAGATGTAGAAGGTGCCGAAGCTGCCTTTCAGCAGTCGCTGGCCACACAGCGGGAAAACCCCGCGGCCTACTTTGCACTGGCCGGCCTGCGCTACGATGCCATGCGCTATACCGATGCGCGTGCACTGTGCGATAGCGTACTCAAATACAACGCCATCTCGGGCAATGCCTATGCCCTGCGTGCCCAGTGCTCGTTGCAGATGAAAGAATATGAGGTGACCATCAACGATGCTACCCGCGCACTGGAGCTGAACCCCACCGCCGAGATGTATACCAACAGAGCCAATGCCTATTACAACCTGAAACGCTACCAGGAGTCGTTGCCTGACCTCAACAATGCCATTCAGATGGACGGCCTCTACGGGCCAGCTTACCTGCTGCGCGCACTTACTCACCTGCAACTGAACCTGCCCAACATCGCCTGCGCCGACCTGAACAAAGCCAAGGAACTGGGCCTGCAACAGGCCGAAGGGCTCATCAAGCGTTACTGCGCCGCACCAGCACCAGCCGCCAACAACACTCCCCAGCCACCCAAGAAAGGCAAGTAACCATGCAGAACTATCACCAACTGCTGGAAGAAATCCTGGCCAAAGGCGCAGATAAAACCGACCGTACCGGCACAGGCACCCGCAGCCTCTTCGGCTATCAGTTGCGCTATGACCTTTCGCCCGAAGGCCCCGGCTTTCCCTTGCTCACCACCAAGAAGGTCCACTGGAAAAGCATCGTGCACGAACTGCTGTGGTTCATCAAAGGCGAAACCAACATCGCTTACCTTAAAGAGAATGGCGTGTCCATTTGGGATGAATGGGCCGATGCCGAGGGCAATCTGGGACCAGTGTATGGCTCGCAGTGGCGCCACTGGCAAACCACCGATGGCCAGGAAGTGGATCAGTTGGCTTGGGTAGTGAACGAAATCAAGCGCAACCCCGACTCGCGCCGCCTGATTGTGAATGCCTGGAACCCAGGGGAAATCAGCAAAATGGCGCTGCCGCCCTGCCACATGATGTTTCAGTTCTACGTGGCCAACGGCAAGTTGTCACTACAGATGTATCAGCGCAGTGCCGATGTGTTTCTGGGGCTGCCGTTCAACATTGCCTCTTACGGCCTGCTGTTGATGATGGTAGCACAGGACGCGCAGCTGCTGTCCGGCGACCTGGTGATGACGCTGGGTGACGTGCACCTTTACACCAACCACTTTGAGCAGGCGAAGCTGCAACTGACCCGCGAACACCGCCCCTTGCCTCAGGTGCGCCTTAACCCAGCCATCCGCTCTGTCTTTGACTTTACCTACGCTGACATAGAACTGCTGAACTACGACCCGCACCCGGCCATTAAAGCGCCGGTGGCCGTGTAGAACCGAACCACCCACCGTACCCACTAACTGAACTGACATGTCTGCACCCCAAACCATTGCCATTGTTGTGGCGGTGGCCGATGACTGGGCCATTGGCAAGGACAACAAGATGCCCTGGCACATGCCTGCCGACCTGAAAAACTTCAAGGAGCTGACGATGGACTTCCCTGTAGTAATGGGGCGAAAGACTTTCGAAAGCCTGGGCAAACCCCTGAAAGGCCGGCAGAATATTGTTATTACCAACAAGCGCGATTATCAGGCCGAAGGCGCTACCGTAGTGCACAGCCTGAAAGAAGCCCTGGCCGCAGCAGGAAACAGCAGCCAGATTTTCATCATCGGCGGACAACAGATCTACAGCGAAGCACTGGAGAAGGACATCGTAGACATCGTGTACCTGACACGCATTCACGAAACATTTGAGGCCGATGTGTTCTTCGATCCGCTGAGAGCAGACCACTGGGAGAAGGTAGCCGAGCGGCCCTTCATGCCCGACAGCCGCAACCCACACTCCTATACTTTCGAGACGTACATCCGCAAGCGCGGCTGAAAGCGCCTCAGCCCTCGCGGTTGACTGTAGCAGGCGAGAACGCCGGCACGCACACTGAGAGATACTCAGTAGGCTCGTCGAACGGATTGCTGTAGCGCACACGCGTGCCGCCGTGAATGAGTATCGACTGCCCAGACACCAGAATTACCTTCTCGACTTTTTCGCCCTCGGCCACTTCTATGAGCTTGCGGCCCTGAATGACGTAGGTTACCTCGTCGAACTCGGGCGCCTGGAATGGCTCGCTCCAGCCTGCTGGCGCTATCATGTGCGCAATACTGAAGCGGCCGTCCTGCGTACTGGCGTGGCCAAAGTGTTCTTCAATCACCTTGCCATCGTCGGTAGGCACACGGAAGGGTTGGGTCTGTAAGGTATAGGGCATAGTGTGGCTCAGCCTTTTACAATGTAACGGCCTTTCTGGAGCACGGTTTTAACGCCGTCTTTCTGCTGCAGAATCGTGGGCCAACGGGTGTAAAGCACGGTATGCTTCACCGCCTCCTGCAAGAGCGGACTGTTCTCTACCGTCCGACGGATCAACTGAAAGTCGGGCCCTTCGGCAGTCGGATTCCCAGCGACTGAGAGGAAGTCATCAAAGGTAACATTGTCGGCATAGTGCTCGCTGAAGGCCATGCGGCCTACCATGCGGTCTTCTGCTACGATGTTCTCTTTGCGATAGAAAGAAGTCAGGAACAGATAGGGTTCTACCGCTTCTTCCAGCTGCGAAGAGATGTAGGCAAACTGGATGAGGCTCGATATTTCACCTTTGGTCGGCTGAACCTGCTCACCGGCCAGCATCTGAGAATATTTACCCATCAGCCGGTTGCTGATGTCGGTAAGCTGGGGAATACCAGTCGTGGAGGCAATGCCCCGCAGTATCTGCACCATCACTTCTACATCCTCGGTAGTGTGAATAGGCGCATCGGCCACAAGCGTTGCCGTTGCGGTAGCAGTGGCAACAGCACCATTTCCGTTGGCTGTCTGCGCTACTACCACACCCCCACCCAGCGAGCTTACTTCCAGCGTGTGCAGTTTGTCGTGCTGCACTTTCAGGGTGGTTTCCAGCGTGGCGATGCGCTCGGTAAGCTGGGCCATGTTGGTGGCGGTTTTGTGCCCCAGGTCTTCCAGGCCTGCCAGGCGGGCTTCGGTCTGCTGGCGGAAGGCTTCGAGCGCGGCAGCACTCTCCTCCATCTGGCTGTCGCGCATGCGGTTTACGGCAAATGTAGGGTCGCCAGTGCCCATGCTGATGGAGAGGTGTTCTACCTGGTGCTTGAGCTCGGTAATCTGGCGGTGCTGCAGGAAAATAGCACCTCCTGTCAGCAGCACAATCAGCAGCATGGCAAGCCCAACCCAGAGGGGAGTGCCCGCCTGCGCCACAGGCTGGGGTGCTGCATCGGTTTCATTGGCTGAGGCATCTTCGGCAGCAGGGGCAGCGGCGGCAGCATTTTCTTCGGCAACTGTAGTTTCAGTTGCGGCTTCTTCCTGGCTGCCTGCTTCCTCCGTGGCAGTTGATGTGGAGGAGGCTTCGGTGGGTGTAGCCTCACTGCTGCTTTCCGCGGGCTTGTCCTCCGCCTTCATACGGCTCGGCCACTTGGCGCTTTCCTTTTTGATTTCGGCGAGCAGTGCAGCCAGTTTTTTGGCTGTTGGGGTTTTGTAGCGTTTGGTTTCTGTACTGGCTTCCGTCAGGCGCTCCAGCAGCTTGCTCTTGGCCAGCTTTCCCTGGCTGTAGGCTTTCAGGTCTGAATGCAGGTTGGTCAGCTTGATGGAAAGCCGCCGCGCGCCCTTGTTGGAAGGGTCTTTGAGCGTGGCCCCTGTGTAGGACTCAACAAACTCGTTCAGCTTGTCGGCATACTGTGCGGGAGTGTCGGCCGCAGATACTGTATAGGGGATACACGTGCCGACGAGCAGCAGCAGAGAGAGAAGAAATTGCTTCATGCCAGTGAGGTCAGGCGGCAGAATGCACCTGCCCATCATCAAAAATCCAACATACCCGGCCAAATACCCGGAAACAGCCGCTGTAAAAACGCACATGCCCAGCCAAGGGCCGGGCATGGAGTGTAGATTTCCAGCGAGTTAGGCCCGCTCGATGATGACCGAAACACCCTGACCGACCCCTACGCAGAGCGTAGCCAGGCCATAGCGTTTCTGCTGGCGCACAAGCTCGTGTGCCAATGCACCCAGAATGCGTGCACCTGAGGCACCTAACGGGTGGCCGATGGCAATGGCACCGCCGTTTACATTCACACGGGCAGGGTCAATACCCATATCGCGGATGCAGGCCAGGCTTTGGGCGGCAAACGCCTCGTTCAGTTCGGCCAGGTCAATGTCGCCAATGGAGAGGCCCGCGCGTTGCAGTGCCTTCTGGGTTGAGAACACAGGTCCAATGCCCATGATGGCCGGGTCTACACCTGCCACTGCCGCAGAGACAATGCGGGCCAGCGGCTTCAGGCCCAAGCGCTTCACGGCATCGCCCGAAGCCAGAATCATGGCTGCGGCGCCATCGTTTACGCCTGATGCATTACCAGCTGTCACCGTGCCACCAGCCTTAAAGGCGGGCTTCAGCTTACCGAGCGTCTCCATCGTGGTATCCGGACGGGGCTGCTCGTCGGTCTGGAACATCAGAGGGTCACCTTTCTTCTGCGGAATGCTCACTGGCACCAGTTCTGCGGCAAACTTGCCCGCTTTGTGTGCCGCAGCCCACTTCTGCTGAGAGTTTACAGCGAAAGCGTCCTGCTCCTCCCGACTGATTTTCCAGCGCTCAGCTACGTTTTCGGCTGTTTCACCCATAGTGTATGGGTGGTACAATTCGGCCAGTTTCGGATTGGTGAATCGCCAGCCGATGGTGGTATCATAAATCTCCGGCGTGCGGTTCCAGGCCGCATCTGACTTCGCCATCACAAAAGGTGCCCGCGTCATGCTCTCCACGCCACCTGCAATGTATATCTCACCCTCACCGCTACGAATGGCACGGGTAGCATCTATTGCAGCCTGAAGACCGGAGGAACACAGGCGATTGACAGTGGTGCCAGGCACTGTTAAAGGGAGCCCTGCCAAAAGTGCAGCCATACGGGCCACGTTACGGTTGTCTTCTCCAGCCTGATTGGCGGCACCAGCCACTACGTCTTCAATCTCAGCAGGCGACACGCTGGGGTTGCGGGCCATCAGCGCCTTCAGCACGTGGGCCAGCAGATCATCGGGCCGCACAGAGCCCAGTGTTCCACCATACTTGCCAAATGGGGTGCGACAGGCGTCCACCAGAAACACTTCAGTCATACAGGAAGAATTCAACGAGTTGATAGGTGCAGGGCGCAGCGTAATGACGTACTTTGCCCTCATCGCAAACCTACCGAAAAAGATGTCGGCTACCGAAAGCAAACCCCGTATCCCCTTCTACCAGAACCCCGAGTTCTTCCGTCCGCAAACCTGGCTGCTCTTACTGGCTGGCACGCTGTTGTCACTGGGCTTCTTTCTGCCACTGGCATCATGGTCTCTCTCGGCCGACCGTGGCACAGTAGAGTTGCTGGTTCACGCTATCCGTTTCGTGGAAACCCCGGCTGCCAATCCGCCCCTCAGCGGCACCGGCTGGTTTCTGCTGATTGTTACCGCCGTTGGCCTGCTGCTGGTAATAGCCGCACTTTCGCAGTACGAAAACCGCCCTCGGCAGGGCTCACTGGCCAAGTTTGGCGCCTTGGTAGTGGCGCTCCTTATTGGAGGGCGGGTATTCCATACCATCCGCCTGCATGAAAGCCTGGCTGAAGCCGATACTGCGCTCACGGCCTCCAATCCTTTTTTGCACCTGGGGGTCAGTTTCTACGTTCTGGCGCTGGCCTGGGTACTGATGATCGTATCCATGATTCAGATTGGCCGCGACGAACAACGCATCCGCCAGATGAACCGCTTCTGGTGAGCACCTACTTTCAGTGATATTGAAGGCGGGTTCTCTTGCTAACTTCCCCTTGCACTACCCTGTTTCTTCTTCCAACAAGAACCATGAAAAAACTACTCCTCTGGCTGTGCTGCCTGCTTCCGCTGGTGGCATCTGCCCAAAACGACCCGGCTGAAAAGTTGCTGGATGCCCGTATCCAGTCGGTGCGGGTGTATCCCGACCGTGCCGCCATCACCGAAACCGCCAGCCAAATGGTGCAACCAGGTACTCACCTGCTGGTTTTCACCAAACTGCCGCAGTCGCTTGTTCCAGGCAGCATCACGGTATCTGGCACCGGCAGTGGCACCATCCAGTCGGTCAGTGAACGCATCAGCTACCTGAACCGCAGCGCCAGCACCGCCCGCATCACTGCACTGGAAGACAGCGTGCAGAATCTTTCTGAAGCCATTCAGGCGCTCAACGACCGCCAGTTTGTGCTGGAGGAAGAAGAAAAACTGCTGCTCAAGAACAGCGAGTTGAAAGGCGACGAGACCGGCCTCAACGTGGATAACCTCGTGAAGCTGGCCGACATCTACCGCAAGCGCCTGGCAGAAGTGCGCATGGGAAAAATGCAGAACGCCAGCATGCTGCGCGAAGCCAGTAAGCGGATGAGTCGCGTGCGGGCAGAACTGAACCAACTGCGCGCTGGCCGTGACCAACCCACCAAGGAAGTAGTGGTAACCTTCAAAGCCGCCGCCGCCACCAAGGTGACCCTGGAGCTTAAGTATCTGGCAACTGGGGCGGCCTGGGCCCCTCGGTATGACCTTCGGGTTTCAGCATTGGGACAGCCTGTTACCATTCTGATGAAAGCGGATGTCCTGAACAACACTGGCCGCGATTGGGACAAGGTGCGCCTTTCGCTTTCTACTGCCAATCCTGCACAGGGGGGTACACCGCCTGAATGGGAACCTCAGTACATCGCCATTTACAGCCCCAACAACTATGGTTCCAGCATGCGGATGCGGGCGGCCAAAGCCCAGGCTGCACCAGCTGCAACCCAAGACGCCATGGAACTGCGTGAAGTAACCGTGGCTGGGTCGGGCGAAGAAGAAGAAGAGGCCCCTGAAGCCACTACCAGCACCGACTACGTCACGGCCATCGAGACCTCGTTGAGTGTAGAGTATGATATTTCACTGCCCTATGACCTGCCTGCCGACGGCAAGGCTCGGCAGGTAGATGTGCGCCAACTGCAAGCCCAGGCCGACTACGGCTACTACACCTACCCCCGCAACGATGGTGACGCCTTCCTGCTGGCACGTATTGGTGGCTGGGAACAACTGGGCCTTCTGCCCGGCACCGCCAATGTTTATTTTGAAGGAGCCTTCATTGCCGAGACTTCCATTTCGCCAGACACCCGCGACACCCTTAACATCGGCCTGGGCCGCGATGCCCGTGTGCCCGTGAAGCGTGAGCAGGTACGGGACTTCACCAGCCGCAAGACCCTCGGCAGCCAGATTCGCGAAACCCGTGGCTACACCATCGAGGTACGCAATGCCAAGAAGGAAACCGTGCGCATCACCGTTGAAGACAACGTCCCTGTCTCGCAGAATTCGGCGGTAGAAGTGAAGCTGGCCGAAGGCCATGGCGGGCAGTACAATCCTTTCACTGGCCGCATTACCTGGACACTGGAACTGAAGCCTGGCGAAAGCCGGAAACTCTCCTTCTCCTTCGAAGTGAAGTATCCGAAAGACCGTCAGGTTACACCCTACTGATAGTTCTTTAACATCAGCATACCAAAAAGAGCGGGCTGATGGCCCGCTCTTTTTGCTTCTATCAAACTGTCAAGAATGGGTGAATGATGCCTACTGAACCATCGGCGCGCAGACCTCGGTGTAGGAGGGCTGGGGTTTGCGCACCTGCTCGGCCAGATGCAGTGTTCCATCAGCCCGCAGGTACAGTGTCGTGCTACAACGGGTCCCGTAGTTGGGCAGCGTGATGCATAATGCTGAAAGCCCTCGCTCCCACTCCATCGGCACACCGGTGGATGGCAACTGCTCGTCGGGGTAGATGGTTGGATTGCCCAACTGCTCCAGCAATACTTCCGGACCTGGCAGAGACTCTGCCTCCAACAGCTCCGCCAGCCACTGCTTGCCTCTCTGCACCTTGGGCCAGGGCACATCCAGCGTGGCATTACTCAGCCCATAGATGCCAGGGGGCAGCTGCCGGGGCGCCTCCACGCGATTGCCGTAGTACCACAGTTCTTCCATCGTCCCCACCAGCAGGTTGAAGCCGTTATACTGGTGGGCCGTGGGCACCAGACCCGCCAGGTAGTCGCCGGGAGCTTGTGTCCCCAGCAGAAAATCAGCTACCAGTGCACCCCGGGAAGGCGCATCCTTTCTAATGTTATGGGGTTCGCGCACGTTGGTGATGGCGGCCCAACGGCCCGTACGGGTAACACCCAACCACGTACCGCCTGCACTCAAGTCTCGTCCGGCTAGCACATTGGTATCCTGCGCCCACACCTGCACGGGCTCAGTGGGGCGCTCCAGAAACTCGTCACGGTTGGCGGCCAGCACCAGCGGCGCCTGTGCGTGTACGCGCCAGCCAAAAAGAAGGGTGCACATGGATGCAAGTTATTTCATTGCCCAGCAAAGCCACGCATGTTGGATATTGCAGCATGAAGACCGCCGAATCGCTCAGCCGCCTGGCCCTCCTTTCCGGTGCCCTCTTGGGCTTCACGGGCGTCATCCTTTCTGCTGTTGGCTCGCACGCACTGCAACATCTGGGGCACGATGCCCTGGAGGCTGTAAAGCTGGCAGCGCAGTTCCAGCTGATCCATGGTCTGTTTCTGGTGGCACTTGCAGCGCTGGTGCGCCAGAGCTGGCCTTTACAATGGCTGCGACTCAGCATACTGTCTACACTGGCAGGTGTGCTGCTGTTCTGCGGCAGCATCTATCTGCATCGCATCGGCGGCGTGGCGTTGTTCAAGCCAGTTCCGCCCGTTGGGGGCCTGCTGGTATTCGCTGGTTGGTTTTTCCTCGTAATTTGTAGTGCCAAACGCACCTGAAGCGGCCCGATGGACGACCGCTTTTTTCTTTTAGGGCGCATGACAGACATTCAAGCATTACGAACCGAGGCCGCAGTATTGGCCGACATCAACGCCGCCCTGGGCATAATGTCCTGGGATCTGGAGGTAAACATGGCACCAGGCAGTGGCGAGCGTCGGGCCACCCAGATGGCCACCCTCGCTGGGCTCCGACACAGCCGACTACTGGAGAAATTGAAGCCGTTGGCCGAGCGTGCGCTGGCAGGGGTGTCTTCGTTACCCCCGGAAGCACAACTGAACGTGCAGCAGTTATGGAAGGCAGTAGAAAAAGCCACCAAACTGCCCACTGAGTTCGTGGAGACCATGACCCGTGCGACCTCAGCAGCGCAGCCTGCCTGGGAACACGCCAAGCGCACCGCCGACTTCAGTCACTTCCGTCCCCATCTTGAAAAGCTGGTGGCTCTACAGCAGCAGGAAGCCAACTATTACGGCTTCTCGGCCCACCCTTACGATGCCCTGCTGGACAACTATGAGCCCGAGGCGACCTGCGCAATGGTGGACAGCGTCTTCAACCCGCTGCGTACCCCCTTACGCAAACTCATCGATCAGGTTGCGGCTGCCCGCCAGGTAGACGACCAACTGATACGCCAGCGTGTATCGGAGCAGGACCAGTGGAATTTCTCGCTGAAAGTACTGCGTGCCCTTGGCTTCAACTTCGACCGTGGCCGACAGGACCGCAGCACGCACCCCTTCTCCACCAGTTTCGGCATGGAGGATGTGCGTATCACTACCCGGCTGGACGAGCATGACATACAGGACATGCTTTACTCCACCATCCACGAGTGTGGTCATGCACTATATGAGCAGGGCCTCAACCCCGAATGGTATGGCATGCCCGGTGCAGAAGCCTGCTCGCTCAGTATACACGAAAGCCAGAGCCGTATCTGGGAAAACAACGTAGCCCGCAGCATGGCCTTCTGCCAGTATTGGTTCAACGACTTCCGCCAGCTGTTTGCCGATAAACTGACTGGCAAAACCGTTGAGGACCTGTACCGTGCCGTCAATAAAGTGCAGCCCAACCTCATCCGCATTTCGTCCGATGAGCTCACTTACCACCAGCATATCATTCTGCGCTACGAACTGGAACGCGACATGATTGCTGGAAAGCTGAAAGTAGCAGAACTGCCCGAAGCCTGGAATGCCAAAGTGAAAGAATATCTAGGGCTAGATGTACCCGATGCCGCGCGCGGAGTGTTGCAGGACGTGCACTGGAGCCATGGCAGCTTCGGCTACTTCCCCACTTACTCGCTCGGCAGCTTTTATGCCGCACAGTTCTACGACGCCGCACTTAAGGCCAATCCCGACATGGAAAAAGCCTTTGCCTCTGGCGATTTTTCCAGCCTCAACCGCTGGCTCAAGCAACATATCTGGAATAAGGGCCGTCTTTACAACTCTGAGCAGTTGTGCCAGCAGGCAACAGGCGAGGGCCTGAATCCTGCGCACTTCCTGCGCTACATCCGTACCAAACTGGAAACCGTTTACGCCACCGCTTTGCCCGCCTGATGACATACATTTCGCATTTTCTGATCGGTGTCGTTGCGTCTTTCCTTGCGTCACTGCCCACTGGGCCAGTCAACTTCGCGGTCATCAAAGCCACGCTCAACGAAGGCCGCCGGTCAGCAGTCATGATTGCGCTTGGCAGTGCCGCTGTAGAGCTTTTCTACTGCCTTTTGGGTGTTTTGGGGTCTGAACTGGTGGTGGATAACGACCACATTGTCACGCTAATCCAACTTGTCAGCATCCCGGTCCTGCTGCTTATCGGCATCCTCACCCTTCGAAAAGAAATACCAGAGACCGAACCGGAAGTGCCACTCAAGCGTGCACGTGGGTTCTTCTGGCTCGGCATCAGCCTCAACATCCTCAACCCCACCCTGCTGCCCTGGTGGATGTCGGTGGCGACGCAGTTGCGCCGTTTCGATTTGTTGTCTGACTATCGCGAGCCGCTCATTGTCTTTTCACTGGGGGTTGCCGTGGGCACATTCCTGCTGCTGAACCTCATCAGTATCATCACCATGCGCAAAAAAACCGCCCTAAAGCGTGAAACCCGGGTGCTGGTCAACAAAGTCATCGGCTGGGTATTCATTGGGTTTGCCATATGGGTGGCGTGGCTGGTTTGGTGCAAAAACCCCACGCTTGAGAAGCTTTTCCCTTGGTAACGAGCTATAATTGGCTCATTCACAAAATCTTCATAAACCCGGGGAAACGATTTTCCCCGGTTGTTTTTTTGGGGATAGTGGAATGCCTGTTTCATCTTGCAGCAGGCCCCATCATTCACTCGCATGAAACCTATCTGGATCGCACGCGCAATTGACGCCTTTGCCAGGGCCAGCAAGCTGGACTTCGATGCCATACGGCTGCGCAAGGAACAGGAAGCACTCCTCGCAGCCGCCAACCCGAAGCTCCCGCCGGCTGCTTTTCTGCTGCAACTGAACGAGGCCTGCCGCAGCATGCAGCTGACGTTCTTTGAAAATGAGGTTACAGAACAGGAACTCAGCCGACTGGTAGACGAATCGCTGCTGCCGATGCTGGTCTTCCGCCGGCATCCGTCAGAAAACCGAATCCAGCCTCTGGTGGTGTTGTCCGTACACCGCAAAGAAGCCCAGGCCCTGGACCTCGAAACCGAGGAAAGCCTGGCCCTTCCTGTGAACGAGCTTTACGAAAGCCTGCTCTCCTATGCCGCGCTGGATGCATACAGTGAGGCCGACGGGACACTCCCCGAAAAACCAGCGCCGGGCAGCAAACGCTACTTTCTCACTGCGCTGGCGATCCATTCTCTCGTTACGCCCCCAGATCCCGAAGTCCAGTTCACGCCCTGGCAGCGACTCTGGCACCTCCTTTCGTCGGAACGCAAGGACATTTTCTACATCTATGTGTATGCCATCGCCATTGGCATACTCTCTCTCACACTGCCACTGGGCATTCAGGCAATCATGGGGCTGGTATCTGGTGGCCTCATCCTCAACCCGGTTATTCTCCTCATTGGCTTCGTTATCCTGGGCACCGCGTTGTCAGGTGTCCTGATGATATTGCAGGCACATATTGTTGAAACCCTGCAACAGCGAGTTTTTGCCAGGGCTGGCTTTGAATTGGCCGTACGTATCCCCCGCCTGAAGCTCGAAGCTCTCCGACCTTACTATCCTCCAGAACTGCTCAACCGCTTTTTCGACGTCCTGAACATTCAGAAGGGCTTCAAGAAATTGCTGCTGGAGCTCATCACCGCCGTATTGCAGATTCTCTTCGGCCTGCTGCTGCTCACCTTCTACCACCCCTACTTCATCTTTTTCTCGGTGGTGCTGGTAGCCATTCTCATCCTCATCTTCTACCTGACCGGCAAAAAAGGACTCAAGGCAAGTCTGGAAGAGAGCAAGTACAAGTACCGCGTCGCCCACTGGACAGAGGAGCTGGCCCGCAACCATGCCACTTTTCATCTGGCACCCGACAGCCGCCTGCCCGTTGACAAGATGGACTATCTCGTTGGCGGCTACCTGCAGAAGCGCAAAAAGAAGTTTGCAGTTCTCGTGGCACAGTATGGCGCCATGTTTGCATTCAAAACCGCTGTGACGGGTGGCTTGCTCATTCTGGGTAGCGTACTGGTGGTAAATCGCCAGATTACCCTTGGCCAGTTTGTTGCTTCTGAAATCGTCATTGTTACCATTCTGGCTTCAATCGAAAAAATCTTCCTGGCACTGGACACCATCTACGACCTCCTAACGGCTGTTGAGAAGGTAGGCCAGGTGACAGACCTGCCGGTCGTAATGCCACGCGGCGGCAATCTTGATGCTGGCGAGGAAACCGGGGCCTTCCAGTTGTCAGTCAAGGATCTTACGGTAGCCGACGACCCCACGCTGTTGAATCAGGTGACCTTCACCCTTGAACCTGGGAAACGGCTGGGCATTATTACCGATGACACCCGTTCCGCCGACCGCCTCATACAGGCCATTCTGGGAATGGAAGAGCGTTGCAAGGGAGTTGTGTCGTACAACAACTTCCATCTACGCGACCTCAATCTGGCGAATCTCCAGGCCAGCATTGGCCATCTGCTCCGCTCAGACGACATTTTCGAAGGCACCGTCGAGGAAAACATCGCCATTGGCCGCCACAACCTCTCAACCCTGCAGGTGCTGCAAGCAGCTCGGGTGGCGGGCCTTCAGCCTTGGCTGGAGCAGCAGTCCAATGGAATTCAAACCGAAATGATGGCTACTGGCCGCGGCATTGACCCTGCCACGCGCGCACGCATACTACTTGCCCGTGCACTGGCCGAGCAGCCTCGGATGATGATTGTGCAAGACACCTTCGGTAACCTCAGCCGTCCTATCCGAAATCAACTGTACCAACAGATGGTAGCAGGCCCATGGTCATTCCTGGCATACAGCCGCGATCCAGACCTGTTACGCCAACTGGACCATCTTGTCGTCATTGTGAAAGGCAATATTGTACTTCAGGGTGCGCCTGCGCAGTTACTTGAAAAAGCCGAGGTACAGGCATTGCTGAATCATCCGCTCACCTCCACCCGTCAGTAAGCATGGCCACCCAACCCCAACCCCACGTCCACGAGGAGGTTCGGCCTACGCTCAGCCTCTCGCCTCAGCCGCTCCCCGAACGCAGTCTCAAAGAGCGTTACTACTCGCTGGAACTGCTCAAGAGTCCCAAGAGCGGGCGCAACGTCGCCAGGGTAATGATTGGACTCGGGATCCTGACCCTCCTCATTCTCTTCCTCCCCTGGCAGCAGAACGTTACTGGCACAGGTCGCCTCACAGCTCTGCGGCCACAGGATCGCCCGCAGGAAGTACCCAGCGTAATTCCTGGCCAAATTATGCAGTGGTATGTGCAGGAGGGCGATACCGTGAAAGCCGGGCAACCGCTGGTGCGCATTGCCGAAGTCAAAGACAAATACTTTGATCCTAAAACCCTGCAACGCATCCAGGAACAAACCGACAGCAAGACTGAAGCTTACAAGGCCAAACGTCAAAAGGCCGAAGCGCTGCAACGGCAGATTGCCACGCTGCAGGAAAGTCTGCGCCTGAAGCTGTCACAAACCCGCAACAAGGTATTGCAGGCCCAGAACAAAGTAGCCATTGACAGCGCCGAGTTGGCCAACGCCCGTGTGGCCATGGAAATAGCCGAGCGCCAGTTTCAGGGCCAGAAAGCCCTGTATGACAAAGGGCTGAAGTCGCTGACCGATCTGGAACAGCGCCGAGGCAAACTACAGGAAGCCACCGCCAAACTCCAATCTGCTGAAAACAAACTTCTGCTTTCCAGAAACGAACTCATCAATGCCCGCATAGAAATCAATGGCGTGCAGGCTGAGTACCAGGAGAAAATCGCAAAAGCCCAAAGTGACCTGAGCGCAACCTTGGCCGACGCATCGGAGACTGAAGCCGAGGTAGCCAAAATGCAGAATGAGGTAGCCAACATTGAAATCCGCAGTGGCTTTTACATTCTGCGGGCACCAATAGATGGCATTGTAGTGCGTGCCCTGAAAGAAGGGATTGGCGAACAGGTTGCGGCCCAGGAGCCTGTTGTCACCGTCACGCCACTGGCACCCCAACGCGCCGTGGAACTGTATGTGACGGCAACTGATGTACCGCTTATCACTCCGGGGCGAAAAGTTCGCCTTGAGTTCGACGGCTGGCCGGTTATCCAGTTCTCTGGCTGGCCTTCCATCTCGGTAGGCACGTTTGGTGGCGAAGTGCAGGTAGTAGATTTCGTCAACAGCGTTGATGGTCGCTATCGCATTCTGGTGGTGCCCGATGAAAGTGATGACCCCTGGCCACCAGCCAACCGCCTGCGCGTAGGCAGCGGCGTGCGCGGCTGGGCTATGCTGGATGAAGTGCCCGTCTGGTTTGAGATCTGGCGCCAGCTCAATGGCTTCCCCCCTTCCCTGTCAGCACCGCCCACCGAAAAGGCCGGAGACAAAGGCAAGGCCAAAGCTGCTAAGGAGGAAGAATGAGCCAGCTCCTGATCCGTCTCCTGTTGCTGATGGCAGTATTGGTTCCGGCCAACGCCCATGCCCAGCTGAAAGACAGTACGCTATTCCCATTGGGAGCCTACTATGCCATGGTAATAGAATATCACCCATTGGCACAGCAGGCGCGCCTATTGCCCGAACAGGCCAAGGCCGAAATTCGCATGGCGCGTGGGGCCTTCGACCCTGTTCTGGCAACTACCTTCCGCGAGAAGACCTTAAAAGACCAGCTCAATTACAGTGATCTCTTCACCTCGCTGAAGATTCCCATCTGGTGGGCAGCTGACTTCAAATTGGGATATGACCGGGCCTTGGGACCCAAAATCAACCCGGAAGACAATACCGACAACGCCGGGCTGTTGTCGGCAGGCATCTCAGTTTCCATCGGCCGTGGCATGCTGCTGGACGAACGCCGTGCAACCCTGCAACAGGCCCGCCTGCTGCGCCAGCTCAATGCCGCCGAACAGACCAAGCTGCTGAACAAACTGTTGCTCACCGCCATCAAAGACTACTATGGTTGGGTAGAGAACTGGCTGAAAATGCGCTTGCAGGAGCAGGCGATTGAGGCTGCCCGCTTCCGTCTGGAAGGTATATCAGCAGGGGTGGTTAACGGGGATGCCGCCGCTATCGACACCGTAGAGGCCCGTATGGAGGTGCAGCGCCGTGAGATTGCGCTGGCCGAAGCGCAGGTAGCCTACGACAACGCTCGCCTGCAGCTCTCCAACCACCTTTGGGACGGAAATGGCAACCCCTTGGAAGTGCCCCCGCAGCTGTTACCGGACACGCTTTCGCTGGCCACCGCTTTTGTGCGGATACCTGCCCTCGACAGTCTCGAGGCCGCAGCCTTTGCCGAACATCCTGAGCTGGTGAAGGTGCGCACCAAACTGCGCCAACTGGAAATAGAACGTCGCCTGCAAAGCCAGAATCTGCTGCCACAGCTGAATCTGGAGTTCAAGCCGCTACTGGTACCCAACGGCACCAATGAGTTCAGTGAGCGCTACATCCAGAACAACTATTCGCTCGGCATTTCTTTCTACATGCCGTTGTTCCTGCGTAAGGAACGCGGCAAGCTGCAAGCTACCAAGCTGAAAGTACGCGATGTGCAATTGGAGCAGCTGTCGTTGGAAAGGGAAATCGTGAACGGAGTAGCCCAGCTCTTCAACCAGACCAATGCATTGCGCCAGCTGACAGCTTCTCAGCAATCCTTCACCGAGAACGCCGCCCGTCTTCGTGCTGGAGAAGTGGAACGGTTTGGCAATGGCGAAAGCTCGCTCTTTCTTGTTAACACCCGAGAGCGTGCTGAAATCGACGCAAGAGTAAAGCTGGTAGAGTTTCAGTCGAAATACGCTCAGACGCGCTTTCAGTTACTATGGAGCGCCGGACTGCCGCTGACGGACGTCCTCCCCTGACGTTTGCTTTCCGCCGGAGCGACAGCCGGTTCTCCATATAGTCTGTTCTGCTCAGGCAGGTACCAGCGCACTGTGTTCTGACACGTCAGGCACTTTACTGAGCGCGCGTACGAAGGCATCGGGCAGCAGGACGACACTGCAATCGGTACGCGGCCCTGTGGCTGCCAGTAGTTCGTCCAATACAGCCCAGCCCGTCACATAGGCTTCCTCGGTGTTGGCATAGGCTTCTTCTATCTGCCGGAAGCTGCTGAAAGCAGGCGGGGCCTGTGTAGGGTATCGCAGGTATACATGCACCAGTGCATGATTGGAAATCTCCAGATGGCTGTGCCGCTTCTGCCGTTGCTGCCACTTCTTGTATTCATACTTGTAGCGGTATGTCAGGGCACTGATGTCGCTGAGCACTGCGCTGCCTGTAGGATAGGCCCCTGCACCCTTCCCGGTAAAGCATTGCGTTTCGGCAAAGGCGCTTTCCACCACCACGGCATTGTACACGCCATCTACCCCATAGAGCCGGTTGTCAGGCTCCACAAAGCTGGGCAGCACCCCTGCCAGAATCTGGTCGCGGTTTCGGCGGCAGAAAGCCAGGAGCTTCAGTTTCCAGCCCTTTTCGCGGGCATAGGCAGCATCGAAACTACTGAGCCGGTCAATGCCGATGTTGGGTAGCTCCGCCGGCCTTACGAACAGGCCGAAGGCATGTGCCAACACAATTGCCAACTTGAACTTTGGGTCAAAACCCCCGACGTCCAGCAGCGGGTCGGTTTCAGCGTAACCCAACTGTTGCGCCTCACGCAAAGCATCCGCATACGATTGCCCTTCGGTCAGCATCCGTGTCAGAATGTAGTTGGTACTGCCATTGAAGATGCCCGAGACTGCCGACAGCAGGTCGTTGTCGTAATACTCTTCCAGGTTTCGCAGGATGGGGATGGCCGCGCATACCGCACCCTCGTACAGTAGAGGGGCACCGGTTTCTTCCTGCAACCGATGAAGCTTTTCAAAATGCTCTGCCACCATCTTCTTGTTGGCTGTAACCACAGCCTTACCCGCTCTGAGCGCCCCACGTACCCACTCATAGGCACTTACGGGATCGTTCGTCAACTCTACCACTACATCCACCTCTGGGTCCAGGATCAGATCCCAGGGGTCATACTGGAAATAGTGTGCGGGCAGAGGGCGCTCTTTCTCGCGGTTCTTCACACAGATGCGGACAATCTCGGCACGCACCCCTTCGGTTTGTTTCAGCACCTCGTACAGTCCTTGGCCCACACAGCCAAAGCCAATGATGCCCAATTTCACAACGTTTGCCATGGCGATCAGACAGCGAGCGAAGTGAAATAATTGGCCTCGGGTACGCGCTCAAAAGCCTGCTCCAGATCGTGTATGAGGTCTTCTGCATATTCGATGCCTACACTCAGGCGGATGAGTCCATCGCTGATGCCAGCGGTGCGGCGCTGTGCTACCGGGATGCTCTTGTGCGTCATCGAGGCTGGATGGCAGGCCAGACTTTTAACGCCGCCCAAGCTCTCGGCCAGCGTAAACAGGCGGGTGCTCTTACAGAACTCCACTGCAGCTGCCTCAGTGTCTTCCACCAGCACAAAACTCACCACGCCTCCAAAGCCACCTTTCTGCTGACGTGTGGCCACCTCATGGTTCACGTGACTTTCCAGGCCAGGATAAAATACCTGCCTTACTTCGGGCCGGCGCTCCAGCCATTGGGCTATCCGCAGGGCGTTATCGCTCTGCCGAGCCACCCGCAGGGGCAGGGTTTCAATACCTCGGATTACAAGCCAGCTGTCCCATGGCCCCAGAATGGTGCCGCTGCTGTTCTGAATGAACTTGATGCGGGCACCGAGTTCCTCGCTGCGTGTAACTACAGCTCCGGCAATCAGATCGGCATGCCCCCCAAGGTATTTGGTGGCACTGTGTATCACAACGTCTGCCCCCAGCAGGATGGGTTGTTGAAGTGCTGGGCTGGCAAACGTGTTGTCTACTACCAACAGCGAGCCGTTGGCATGGGCCACCTCGGCTATGGCTGCTATGTCGGAAATCTTGAGCGTCGGATTCGTCGGCGACTCCAGCCATACCAGCTTGGTGCGGGGCGTCAGTGCTGCCTTCACATTGCCCACCAGTGTAGTGTCAACATAGCGCACCGTCACCCCAAACTTCTGGTACACATGCGTGAAAATGCGGAAGGCGCCACCGTAGACATCGTCAACAGCCAGTATCTCGTCGCCAGCTTCCAGCAGTTTCAGTACGGCATCAATGGCCGCCAGGCCACTGGCAAAGGCAAACCCGGCAGCCCCGTGCTCCAGTTTGGCCAACAGGTTTTCCAGCACTGCCCGGGTGGGATTGTTGGTGCGGCTGTAGTCATAGCCCTTGTGAACGCCAGGGGCTTCCTGAGCAAACGTGCTTGTCTGGTAGATTGGCGTGGTAACGGCGCCAGTCAGTGGATCGGGCTGCAAAGCGTGCAGCCATTCGGTTGTATGATGCATGGGGTGTGGTGCAAAAAGGGGTGATGTAACACATCGCCTTTGCACTGATTATCCTCAAAAACAACCGAAATGGAAGTGTACGGCAGGCCAAAGCTGGCTGGCCTGAAACGAAAAAATCTCGTTCCGGGACAGCCGGAAGAGATTTGCGAGCGGAAGCACGACGCCGTATCGTGCAGCAGGTAAACTCTTCTGGCTTATCTGTCCCCTCGTGGGGCAGGAATTAGCACCGTTCCGCTGGATTCTCCGCTTAAGAATCCCCCGGGGGTTGCTAAGACGTCATAGGGCCTTTCCCTCAGTCTTTCTGGATAAGCAGTGTAAAAGAACGACGGGACAAAGCTACCGGCACATTTTCCAGACTGTCAAGAACAATTTTATAATAAAGTGATTTTCAAAGCATAAAAAATAGAATCAATGCCAGTCCGCATATAAAACTGCTGTCGATACACCTTCAAGCCGTAGGTTGAGGCATGGCTCTTTCGTCTGCGCCCTCCGCTTCCAAACCCCTATACCGCAACCTCACCTTCCAGGTGCTCACGGCCATCTCATTAGGCGTACTGGTAGGCGTCATGGCCCCTGAGGTTGCCGTACAACTGGAGGTGCTGGGCAAGCTCTTCATTCGGCTCATCAAGATGGTTATTGCCCCAGTAATATTCCTCACCATCGTGCTGGGAATTGGTGCAGTTGGCGATTTGAAACAGGTAGGACGTATCGGCGGCAAGGCGCTTTTGTACTTCGAGCTGGTGACTACCGCAGCACTGGCCATTGGTATTGCTGTTGCCCTGCTGGTACAGCCTGGAGCTGGCGTAACCGTACCTGCCGATCTGGCGGCCACTGCCGCCAGATCCATACCGGGCATTCAGGAAGACCATCCTTCTGGCTGGGGCGAAACCCTTCTGGCATTGGTGCCAGAGAATGTACTGGGGGCATTTGCGGAAGGCAACATCCTACAGGTGCTGTTGTTCTCCATCCTGTTCGCTGTCGGTCTTACCCACCTGCCAACGCACCTGAAAACCCCTTTCCTCAGCACGCTGGAGCAGTGGAATGCGGCGTTCTTTAAACTCCTAGAGGTCATCATGAAGGTGGCCCCGATTGGCGCCTTTGGAGGGATGGCGTACACGATCGGGAAGTTTGGCGTAGGGTCACTGCTGCCACTTATGAAGTTGATGATCTGCGTGTACCTTACGATGGCGCTGTTTGTTTTTGTGGTGCTGGGCCTCATAGCCTGGCGGTATGGCTTCCGTATCTGGGATATTCTGCGGCTTATTCGGGCAGAGATTCTGCTGGTACTGGGCACGTCGTCGAGCGAATCGGCCCTGCCACGGCTGATTGAGAAACTGGAGAAAGCAGGCTGTGGCCGAAAAGTGGTGGGCCTCGTAATCCCTACAGGCTATTCCTTCAATTTGGACGGCACCTCCATCTACCTAAGCATGGCCTGTATTTTCCTTGCACAAGTGTATGGTATCGAACTCCCCTTTTGGCAGCTGATGAGTCTGTTGGGGCTGCTGATGCTTACCAGCAAAGGGGCTGCGGGCATCACGGGCAGCGGGTTTATCGTCCTTACCACCACACTTGCCGCACATGGAACCATCCCTGTAGAGGGGGTTGCTCTCCTTTTGGGAATCGATCGCTTCATGTCTGAAGCCCGCGCTATTACCAATCTCGTCGGCAATACCGTAGCCACTTTGGTCATAGCCCGCAGCGAAGGCGATTTTGTCGTTTCTGAATTTCAAGAAGAGTTGGCTAATCCAACACTCCAATAACGAATAATGGATCTGTTAAAAAGCTTACGTATAAATTTCGAACCAAATGGTGAACGATTAAAAAAAATGCCATTCCGAACTTAAGGGCTGTGTCTATTCTACACTACGGCACATTCTGTACTGACGTGTTTGTGTGTCACCCTAATGTGGTAAAATCGTCGCTATTGATAGGTAAATCCCCCGCATTGGTCACCTTAATTGTCCAATCGACTATACTTTTACACATCGGGAAAAATCGGATTTGTATTATGCGTCTGGTCAGTCTAGTTCTTAAGCCCAATCAGTCAGGCTTCCCTAAGGGAATCTCGCACCTCAAGCTGGCAGGCCTCCTGACATTGCTTCTTGTGCTGGTTGGGATCACCCAAAGCCACGCCCAGGCGCCCACAATTACGGCGGTGAATCCTAACTACGGCGCCATTGGCTCGGTAGTTACCATACGAGGCACCAACCTATCGAATATTACAGCGGCTACCATCGGATCGGTAGCCGTTCCTGTTGTATACAATGACGCCAATCAGGTCAGGCTTTACATTCTATCCAACACTGTCTCGGGTCGTATCAGCCTTTCTACCTCTGGAGGAACAGTACAGTCGGTTACCAACTTCGATATCCTCCCCTCCGATTTCCCGCGAGACCTCGTTTATGACCGCTCTGCTTTTTTTGGCACCAACGGAGAAGCAGGCCGGGCTGTAGATGTGTCGGCAAGTGCCCGTTACATGATCATTGGCGCACCAGCGGAAAATTCAGCGACAGGCGCCGCATGGGTAGTCAAGCGAGGCAACTGCGGCTGGACAGTAGACAGCACAGTAGCATTGGCTTCTCTGGTTAGTGGGGGGCTGCTGACCTCAGGCAGTCGATTTGGCTCCAAGGTTGCCATTTCAGCTGATGGTCGAACCGCTGCTGTAAGTGCCCCAGGTGAAAATTCTGGTTCGGGTGCTGTTTATATCTTTCGACGCCAGATTGACCTTAACATCTGGAGCTATGAAACGCGGCTGGCGCTCACAGGCTCTCCGGCCGTCCAACTTGGCGCATCGCTCTCGTTTACGGCAGATGGCAATACTTTGGCAGTAGGAGCTCCGGCTGAAAACACTAATACCGGATCTGTTTACATCTACCGTTTCAGCAGTGGAACATGGGCTGCGCCCGTACAAATCACACCACCGGCTACCGGTGCTGGTGCTGCATTGGGTCGCCCTTTGTTTGGCGCTGCTGTTGCATTTGCAGCGGATGGCAGCACACTGGCAGTAGGTGGCCCCGAAGATGAAATCGTGGGGGCAATCACCATTGGAGCTGTGTGGATTTACACCAACAATTCCGGCACATTCGTTTACCAAAACAAAATCAAACCCACCGACTACATCGGAGGGCTTGTTTCTCCCCGCATTGGTGCTTCTGTATCGCTCAGTGCCCGTGGCAACGTCCTTATTTTAGGCGCACCTGGCAATGATGCCGGCACTGGCGCTGGCTGGGTTTACACCCGCACCAGTGGTGTATGGTCGGCCTCCGGAACCAAACTGGAGCCGACAAGTGCCAAAGCCAGCGTTGGTATCAGCGTAGACCTTAGCGCCGACGGCAGCACCCTGATTATCGGAGGTGACGCCGACGATGTGAGCCGTGGTTCTGTTTGGCTCTACACGCGTTCCGGAGGCTCTATCTCAGCCCCTACCAAGCTATTTGGCAGTAACAGCTCAGTGTCTGCACGCCAGGGCTTTGCTGCAGCCATTGCAACGGATGGCAGTCTGATTGTCTCTGCTGGCTACGGCGACAATGGAAATAGAGGTGCAGTCTGGAGCTTTGGAGCGCTGCCTACTTTCTCCGATTTCAGTCCGAAAACCGGCGGCGCCAACCAGACCATCACGTTATCCGGCATCTCGCTCACCAACACACAGTCAATCACCGTGGGCGGCGTCAACGCCAGCTTCAACGTACTCAACAACAATGCGGTGGCAGTGACGCTCCCTTCCGGAGTCCCACTTGGATCGACAAACGTGGTGTTGAACACCTTTTGCAATGGCAGCTTTTCGCTTGCAGGATTTCAATTTATTCCGCCTGCCGAGATTACTGGGTTCAGCCCCGACTCAGTGGGCCAGGACCAGTCGGTAACCATCACTGGCAATAACCTACAGAACACCACCGTAGTGCGTTTTGGCACGGTTACAGGCACCATTACCAGTCAAAATGCCACTACAATTACAGCAACTGTAGGCTCTGGTGAAACTGGCAACATCTCTGTTACATCCGCTGGCACGCAATACACCTACCTTGCCAAAACCTTCCGCTTTATTCCCGCTCCCCAGGTAATCAGTGCTACACCAAACTCTGCATTTGCATTGCAGACGATTACAATTAACGGCACCAATTTCAGGCCTGGTAACACAACCATCACATTCGGGGGTGTCACTGCCACTATTGTGTCGGCAACTGGTAACTCTTTACAGGTCACAGTGCCCCCAAACGCAGGGCGCGACATCACTGTGACCACCCCTGGTGGCTCCAATACACTGACCAACGCGTTTACACTTACCTACCCGGCTCCCCAGATTAATTCTTTCTCGCCAGCAACGGCGGGCACTGATTCTGTAGTGGTTATCAGGGGTCGTCAGCTGAACGAAACTGCTCCTTCCGTTACCATTAACGGAGTAAGTGTAACCAATTTCATCCGCGTTACTTCCGATTCCATAGTAGTTACCGTTCCTGCCGGAATCAGTACGCCTACTGGCGCTATTTGCGTGACCACACTGGGTGGCACTACCTGCCGAAACACTTTTACCTACGTACCGGCACCCACCATATCTGCAATTTCGCCCACTTCGGCTGGGGAAGCAGCAACCGTTGTCATCACTGGCACGAACTTCACAGCGAACTCACGAGTAAGCTTTGGAGGCACACCTGCACGTCGGGTCACTTTCAACAGTTCCACTCAGCTTACTGTAGTGCTGGGCGCCGGGGCTGCAGGGGCTGTTACAGTCAATACTACGGGTGGACAGGCCGTCTTTAACGGTTTCACATTCCTGAACCTGCCGCCAACCATTCTATCAGTAACCCCAGCTACTGCTGTTGCACTACAGCCCGTACAGATTCGTGGCACCAACCTTGGCTCTGTCACCAGTGTACAGTTTGGCTCCAAGTCGGCATTCTCTTTCCGGATTGTCAATGACACCCTGATCATTGCAAAGCCTGACTCAGCTTCAGGCAATCAGGTCTGTGTAACCAATCGGCTGAGCGCTACTACCTGCTTCAATACATTTACCTTCAACTCCACCAGACCTTCTATCAATTCAGTATCTACTGTCACCATCGGCTTGGGGAGCCCTGTACTCATCCGGGGAGTAAATCTTGGTATTGTTGATTCCGTAAAGTTTGGGGGTGTTGTCTGCCAATTGCCGATTCAACGTATCTCTAACGATTCGTTACGTGTGATCGTTGGGAATGGTGCTACCGGCAGAGCACGTCTCTACTTCCGCTTCAATGGGATAAAAGATTCTTCGAGTCTTACGGTAGCAACACTCACGTATTATGACGTGCCGGAAATCACTTCCGTAACGCCCGATTCTGCTGGCGAGGATGATCCCATTACAATCAGAGGCCTTAAGTTCTTTGGAACACCAGCCAACGTTTCTGCGACAATTGGAGGGGTTAATGCGACTGTGCTCGCCTTTACTGCTTCAACTGTTGCGGCACCAACTGGAACGCTTCTGATTCGCGCCACTATCGGACAGGATGGCCCACTCATCATCAACCTGCTGAACGGAAGTGACACCATCCCCAACTACAACTATTTTTACAAAGCCCCAGCAATCGGATCTATATCCGCTACTTCTGGCCGCCCTGGCACTGAGATTACTGTTAACGGAACACGCTTTCTGGGAAATGTTCGCGTGAGAGTTGGCGGTATCGCCCTGACCCCTTCACAGTTTACGGTTGTAAACTCGAGAATCATACGATTTACCGTTCCGGCTACTACAAACCCCGATTCTCTCTTCATACGTGTTACAACTCCAGGGGGGACGGTCACCAGGCCATTCACCTGGCTTTATCCTTCCCCAGAAATCAACAGTTTCAGCCCAGCCCGTGGTCCGACTGGTACGGTAGTTCGTATTAATGGACGAGTATTTGAAGCAGGTCGTGTTACTACCGTACGGATTGGAGCCTCTAACGCCGCCTCCTTCACAGTTGTCGACAGCTTTACCATTGCAGCAGTTGTTGGTGCTGGCAGTACTGGGCCAATACAGGTTACCACCTCGGGGGGGACTTTCTCCTTCGGAAGTTTCGAATACCTGCCGCCGCCAGTTATTTCGTCTCTTTCCACCACTAATGTTTGGCCGGGCTCTACTATCACCATCAATGGCACCAATTTCAACGAAATCATCAGTGTTAGTCTGAATGGTGCCCAAGCTGAGATTGTGTCTTCCTCTGCCACCAGCATACAGATACGAGTCGGCACCAACCACCAATCCTCTGGCAAGGTCATAGTTGCCACGTCAGGTGGTATCGCTCCCAGCAGCGAAGACGTAACATTTGGTTTCCGGAAGCCTTCACTTCTAACTGCCAGCAGCCTTGTCGGCGCAACTGGTGAGACACTGACCTTCGCAGGCGCAGACTTCTACTCGGTCTCAGGTTTCACAATTGGGGGCAGCCTGCCAGCCAGCTACACAGTAGACAGTCCTACGCAAATCACTGCAACACTTGCAAACGGTGCTTCTGGCGATATCATCGTCACGACTCCTGGCGGTACGGATACCATTCCAGACTTTGTCTTCGTACGTCCTCCGGTAATTTCTTCAGTGACGCCACTCTCTGGCGGTATCGGCACAACGCTCACCATTCGTGGTACCAATTTCGATTCAGTACGTACCGTAATGATCGGTACGGTGGTTGATACACCTTCCATCACGGGTTTTGGCACCTCTATGTTCATTACCATATCGAACCGATATACTACCGGTGGGATAATTAAGGTATTGAGCCGAGGTGGTGATGTTACTTACCCGACACCTTTCACACTCATACCTCAGCCCATTATCTCCAGCTTCTCCCCAGCCGAGGGTGAAAAAGGAACGACTATTACCGTCAATGGGCAGAACTTCAATGATTCCATCAAAGTGTATCTGGGTTTGGTACCCGTGACCAACCTGCGTTATATATCTCCGACCAGTATCAGCTTTCAAGTACCGCAGAATGCTTCCGTTGGTTTTAACCCGATACAAATTGATGCAGGTATCTCGGCATTCACCAACAGCGCCGATCGTTTCCGGGTGATCGGCGAAACACCCCGCAGTCAGCTTGAGATCGAAGATCTCTTCTCTATCTCGCCAAACCCCACGACAGGTCTCATTGTGCTCAAGGGAAAGCCGGTCCCCAGCTCCAACAGCATCCTGATTGAGGTGATGTCGGTAAATGGCGCGGTGGTGTACACTCAATCTCTACCGCCCTTCAATGGCGACCTCGAGATTCCGATAGACCTGACCGCAGTGCCCCCCGGCTATTATGTTCTTTATCTGACCATTGGACGCCAACAGCACGGCTGGGGTTTCCTGAAGTATTGATAGCGCCTTTCCACCGCCCAGCCCTTACTACTACTACTCTCCTCTCTTCTTCCTCTGTGCAACGTCTATCGCTACTACTGTTACTGTTCTGTTGCTCGGCATCAGCAATAGCACAGGTGATTCCTGACGCCCGACGACGCAGAATCCCCACCGATCCTGCTGCGAACACCCGCACCTCCGATACGGTGGATACTGGCCGGGCATCTATGGGAGAAATCTTCCCTAACTATATGGTTATCGGGAAGATTGTTGACGCTGCTACCGGAGAGCCTCTACCCGGAGCCACCCTCCGGCTGAAAGACAACTTCAACAGTGGGGGAGCCCTTGCTGATTACAACGGGACTTTCATTCTACGCCTGCCCACAACCGGCTTCCAGTCGGTCATTGTCAGCTACATTGGCTATAACAACCGCATTCTCACCGTAAAGCCCGGCCTGGATACCGTACGCATTGCCCTTACCGAGGGCAATCTGTCGGCTGAGGAAATTGTGATTTCGGCGTCCCGTATGCCACAACAGGTCAAAGAGACCTCAGTTTCCATCTCCAAACTCTCGCTGTCCCAGTTACAGAGTTCATCCTCACTCAACTTCTATGAGGCTCTCAACATCAGTAAGGAGCTGGAAGGCGTGAGCGTTGGCATTGGATACAAAGTGTATAACGCCCGGGGGTTTCTCGCGGTAATCAACAACCGCTTCTCTCAGCGGTTTGATGGCATTGAGTCTACCATCCCGGGTAACAATGCGAGCGTGGGCAACCTTCTGGGCCCCCCAGATCTTGACATTGAAAATGCCGAAATTCTGGTGGGCTCTGCCTCCGTACTGTACGGGTCCAATGCCATCAACGGTCTTCTGAATCTTCGCACCCGCTCCCCATTTGATTATACCGGGCTCAGTTATTCTGTTCGCACCGGCGTGTCGCATGTTGGCCGGGCCGATCAGGCTGCCGCACCACTCTTTGAGGCCGCCGTCCGTTATGCTCGCAAAGTCAGCGACAAATGGGCGTACAAGATTGTCCTCAGTGGTTTCCGTGCCGACGACTGGATTGGCACCAACACTACCGACGGCGCCAACTACTCTGGCACCACCAACGACCTTCAATATCGCCCAGGACCCGGCAACCCTGGATATGATGGCACGAACCTCTATGGCGATGCGCTGTCCTACACTTTTTCGTTCCTCAACTTCCTGAACTTTCCAGGGAAGCGCCCTATTGAAGACCCCAACGTGGTGCTGCGTGTAGCCCGCAGCGGTTACACCGAACAGGCCATCACCGACAACCAGTTTTCGAATTACAAGTTTGGCGCATCGCTCCACCATCGATTTGGGAACAACGAACTCATCATGTCGACTAACGTGGCATTCATCAATGCCATGACCCCGCTGATTCAACGCAACCAGCTGAACGACTACCTCTTTCACCAGCACCGGCTGGAGCTCACCGGCCCGCGATTCTTCCTTCGTGGCTATGGCAGCTTTCAGCGAAACTCGCGCATGGTAGACCTTGTGGCTACGGGCAATGCCATCAACCGCGCATACAAAAGCGATATCAACTGGTTCATCCAGTATCTCTCCGTATTCTATTCATCGCTGAATGGCGACATCAATGCCATTCGTCAGCAGAATGGCCTCCCACCTATTCCAACTGGCAGCGATGCAGCTGCGCGCGCTTTCGCCGAAAGCGACAACAGCTACATCTTCAATGCGCTGCAATCAGCGGGCAACCCTCTGGCTACCTATTTCGTCGGTGGCAACCGGCTCCTGCCAGGTTCGGCTGAGTTCTCACAGGCGCTGGCCACCGCACGGAGCACCAACTCAAACTCTGGCTCTGGCGGCAAGGTAGAAGACTACACGGGCCAGATGCAGCTGGAAGGCCAGTACGACCTGTCCAAGTCCATCAAATGGATGACAGCGCAGGTGGGCGGCAGTATGCGCTCATTTCTGGTAAACTCGAATGGCTCGTTCTACATAGACCAGCCTGGACAAAGCCTGTACGCCTATGACTACGGCGCGTATGTAAACCTGAGCAAGAAACTGGCAGATGACCGCTTCAATATTCAGGTTTCGG
The DNA here is from genome assembly GCF_057219875.1 of Pontibacter sp. T17. NCBI lineage: Bacteria > Pseudomonadati > Bacteroidota > Cytophagia > Cytophagales > Hymenobacteraceae > Pontibacter > Pontibacter sp. T17. The sequence continues at coordinate 1,271,754 of NZ_JBXVVW010000001.1, read as the reverse complement.
GCCGCATGGATGGCGCCCGCTACATCGGCCCTGTTTTCAGCCCCCGCATTGCACTTACCTTCGCTGCCGACGATGCCCGTAAGGGTTTCATTCGGGCGTCTTTCCAGCGCACCAAGCGCCTACCCAACCTGGTTCAGCAGTTTCAGGATCTTAACCTGGGCATCTATCGCCAAACCAATACGCTACCCGAGACCTACAACCGCTATGGTCTGCAGAACAACAACTTCACGCTCACTTCAGTAAAAGCGTTTACAAACACCTTTCAGGAGGGCGATCAGAACCCCAGTCTGCTTCAGACCTTCGTGTTCCAACCTTTACGTTCAGAGACCATTACCTCTTGGGAGCTGGGCTTCCGCACCACCATGCGGCCTGGTAATACATATCTGGATATCGCCCTCTTTTACAATGATTACCAGGACTTTATTGGCTTGATTCCACTGGTGGGGCCGCGCTATACTCCAGGACAGACACCCCTACAGCTTTCGCCAACCGACGTACTGGACATCACCCGTGTAGAGAACTACCAGGTATGGGCCAACATTCCCGACAACTACGTAAGCTTTGGCTACTCTCTGGGTTTGCAGTTGGACATCTCAGATGTGTGGATGGCAAATGGCAACATGTCGTTCATTCGCTTCGAGCAGCTGGGGCGCCCTTCCAATATCGGGCTGGTGGATGCCTACAACACGCCACGCTACAAAGCCAACCTGGGCATTACGGGTCGTCACTTCTGGAAGAAAGCCAGTGTGGGACTCACTTATCGCTGGGTTGATTCTTTTGAATATGTCGTCCCCAACTTCACTGGCTTTGTACCTGCTTACAATCTGGTTGATGCGTCTGTCAGCTACGACTTCCAACGATCGGGCTTCCAACTGAAACTTGGCGGCAGCAACATTCTTAACCACCGCCATGTGGAAGTAACGTTCGGCCCGAATGTGGGGGCTGTCTATTACCTCCAGCTCACGTTTGATCCACTGATTTTCAAACGCTAAGCGTCAACTGTTCCTTCGTCTTTTCCTTCCTCTGCCTACTTTCTTCAGCCTCGATGAAACACCGTTTACTCATTTTGTTGCTCCTGCTGGTGCAGCAGGCAGTAATGGCCCAATCTGCTGGCGGCAATTACTTCCTGCGCAACTACGAAGGCACCGACTATCGAGCTAATCCTCTGATATGGGCGATGGTACAAGACCCCAGCGGATTGCTGTTTCTGGCTAACAATGACGGTGTGCTTACCTTCGACGGCGTAAGGTGGAGACTCATTGAAACCCCAATGGCCGTAAGGGCTATTGCCCGGACACCCGAAGGCCAACTGCTGGTAGGCGGTGAAGGCGACCTGGGGCTGCTGCAACTGCAGCCCAATGGCAGCCTGAAGTATCAATCCATCAGCCAATATCTGCCTAAGGGTCAGGAGGTTTTTACAGAGGTTCTGCGCATTCTTCCAGTGAAAGGTGGAGCGTTTTTCCTCACCGACAATGGCGGCTACTGGATGGACGGCACCGACCCCCTGCTACCCAAGCTGAGCCCGTTGAAACTGGGAGGTATGGCGATGGCGGGCGTATCAATGGAAGGCAAGGCCTATGCCGTTATCGGTGGAAAAGGACTTTGTGAGCTTACCGCCGCTGGCAGCCAGGTGATTGCCGGCGGAGGCACCTTTGCCCAAACAGCAGTGGTGTGCATGGCGGCCAACCCTGCCAGCGGATTCGTGCTCATTTCAGACAAAGAGGAGGTCTGGTCGTTACGCAATGGCCAAGCACAGCAGATAGCCCCGGAACTGACCACTCGCTTGAAGCAATCGCAGAGCTATGAAATCGCTTTTGCCAGCGACCGAACCCTGGCAATCGGCACTCTCAATGGCGGTGTAATATTGGCTGGAATGGACGGCAGTGTATTGGGCCAGCTCAATAAAACTACAGGTCTGCCCGACAACAATCTGTATTCGCTGTTTGTCGACAAGGAAGGCAGTCTCTGGATTGGGCATGCCCGTGGTCTTTCACAGGCGCTCGTTCAGGTTCCTGTTCGGCTGATGATACCCGGTGGGGCCAGCAGCAGAATCACACAGGTAGTACATGCCAACGGTAAAACCTACGCTACTACCATTCAGGGCGTCCTGGCTGGCAATGAAACGCTCTCGCCGGTTTCTGGCATCAGTACGGAAACCTGGGATGCCCTGCCACTAGCCGATGGGTCGGTGTTGGTGGCCTCCAACGAAGGGGTGTATCAGATCAGCGGCACCGCTGCCAAACGTGTATCTGACCAGCCGCTTTGCTACCGTCTGATGCAGTCGGCCGTAAACCCTGCTATCGTATGGGTCGGCCATTCCAAAGGCATACTGAAACTTGAGCGCCAAGGCACTACCTGGAAAAGCGAACCCGCTGGGGCCGAAACCCCCTCTGAAGTGATTGCCCTGGCCGAAGATCCCTCAGGAGAAGTCGTATATGGCACCAAAAGCCATGGCGCATTCCTGTTGCGCGACACCCCAGTACGTATTCAGGGCCTGCCCGAAAAAGGCACGGTCCAGATTCTGGGTGCACAGGGCCATATCGTTGCCCGCACCAAACAAGGGTATTATCATATTGAAGACGACAAGGCCTCGTTGGACCCCGAGCTGACGCGCAATGCTGGTAATAACAGCTTTCTGCTGGCCATGCAGGGAAATCGTCTCTGTATCGGCACCGAACAAGGCATAAAACTCTTCACCCGCACGGGCAGCCGCTTCGCAGCAGATACCGTTCGGCTGACTTCACTGATCAGCCAGCCCGTCAATGCTGCCTCGCTCGCAAATGGCCGTGTTTACCTTGCCACCTTCAGTCAGGTATTCGCTTTTGGCGCCGAAGCGATTACACTGCAACCTCCGGCACCTGCGCTTTTCCGTGCTGTAGCAGTGCCCAATCAGGATTCCCTCATGTACGGCGGTTGGCAGTCGGGCACGCAGGATGGCTTGTATCTGCTCACTGGCGAAGTAGATAACGTGCGCATGCCCGATGGCCTCCGAAACCTGGAAGTGCTATTTGGGGCCCCCAGTTTCTTCAATGCAGAAGGTACGCAATACCGCACTCGGCTTGATGGCAGCGACTGGTCAGCTTGGGGAAATGTTGCAGCTGCTTCGTTTTCCTCGCTCCCGGCAGGCAGTTACACCCTGGAGGTACAGGCCCGCGACGCCTTTGGTCGCCTGTCGGCTGTCAGTGCGCTCAGCTTCAGCCTGCCTGCGCCCTGGTACCAGTCTACCTTTGCCTACATTCTGTATGCAGGCGTAGCCCTGATGGTCGCCTTCCTGTTTGCCAAACTCTATGCACGCCGCGTGGAAGTGGAGAAGCACAAGCTGGAACTCATTGTGCATGAGCGCACCAGCGAAGTTATTCAACAGAAAAAACAGATAGAGGAACAGGTTGAAGCTCTGCACCAGAAGAATGAAGCCCTGGATACCGCTCTCAACGAACTGAAAGACACACAGGAGCAGTTGCTGCAAAGTGAGAAAATGGCTGCACTGGGCCAGCTGGTGGCAGGCATGGCACACGAAATCAACACACCCGTAGGCATTGGCGTGACGGCAGCCTCGCACCTTGACATGAAGACCAAGGAGCTGAAGCAATTGATCACCTCAGGGCAAATGAAACGCTCTGACTTCGACAAATACGTTGAAACTGCCTCGGAAAGCAGCCAGATCATTCTAAAGAACCTTGACCGCGCCGCCGAACTCATCCAGAGCTTTAAAAAGGTAGCGGTAGATCAGGGGATACAGGACCTCCGTGAGTTTGATCTGCGGGAATACCTGTCTGAAACGCTCATGAGCATCAGTCCCCGCATCAAAAAGACGGCTATCGAAGTCTTCCTGCACGGCCCCAGCGGCATTATGATGTTTACCCAGCCCAGCGCCCTGTCACAGATTTCCATCAACATGGTGGTAAATGCGCTGGTGCATGCGTTTGGCCCTGAGGATACGGGCCGCATTGACATCACCTTTGCTGAACTTCCCGAAGGAAAAGTAGAAATCCGTTTTGCGGATAATGGAAAGGGCATTCCGCAGGAGAACCTGGCAAAGGTATTCGACCCCTTCTTCACTACAAACCGTGGTGGGGGCGGCAGCGGGCTGGGCCTACACATTGCGTTCAACCAGGCTACTGGCAACCTCAAGGGTATGCTTCGGGTAGATAGTACCCCTGGTGTAGGTACTACGTTCGTACTCACGATACCTAAAATCCTTTCCTGAGTCAGCTTTTATAGCCAAATAGCACTAGCGGCGAGATGAGTACCCACCTAAGTTTACGCGGTTGTGTACTACCTCATTCGCTGTATTACGATACCTGCATAATGGTATTTCTTGCCCCGAACGAGGCTATCTCTTGACACCGTACTCCCACACGCCAATATTTACGTATGAACGATTCGGCCATGTTCGCTCCCTCTGATACCGACGACCAGATGGTCTTCGCTGAAGAAGACTTAGCTGGTCAGGCTGGGGCTGAGCCATGGAAAGTTCTTATAGTGGACGACGAACCTCAGATTCATTCTGTCACCCGTCTGGCCCTTCAGGACTTCACTTTCCATGGCCGCGGTCTGGAGATTATCAGTGCCTATTCGGCCGAAGAGGCCCGCAAGGTGCTATTGAATGCCGACGACATTGCGCTGGCGTTTGTAGACGTTGTGATGGAGAAGGATGACGCCGGGCTGCAACTGGTACAGTTCATTCGCGAAGACCTTCAGAATAGTCAGATTCGCCTCATTCTGCGCACAGGCCAGCCAGGCATGGCGCCCGAAAGGTTCATCATCGAGAATTACGATATCGATGACTACAAGGCCAAGACGGAAATGACAGCCCAAAAGCTGTACACTTCGGTCGTAGGGGGCCTCCGCGCATACAAAGAGATTATGCGCATTGAGAAGATTGTGGAGAAGCGCACTACCGAGATTCGCGAAATCAACGAAGAGCTGCAGACCATCAACAATGATCTTCTCGACAGCATCAACTACGCACGTCGCATCCAGCTTTCCATTCTGCCTTCATCGGGGGAGATACGTGCGCTGGTGCCGCATTTCTTCGTGGTTTATGAAGCCAAAGACATCGTCTCCGGCGATTTCTACTGGTTCTTCCACCGCGATGACGAAATGTTCTTTGCTGCCATCGACTGCACAGGTCATGGCGTGCCGGGTGCGTTCATGTCCGTTCTCGGTTACAGTCTGCTGAACCAGGTTGTCTCCTTCGAAAAAGTGCTGGAGCCCGCCAATATGTTGGAGCGCCTCCGCAAGATGCTCGTGGCCGCCCTGCACCATCAACATCAGGAGTACGGGCAGAACGTGAACAACCCTGCCGATGGCATGGACATTGCCCTCTGCAAACTCAACCGCAAAACGCTGAAGTTGCAGTTTGCAGGTGCCCGCCGCCCGCTCATCTGGTTCAACAAAGAGCGTGGCATGGAACTCATCGAAGGAACCCGCAGCTCAATCGGCATACATGAGAACATTCCCTTTGAGCAGAATGAGATTCAGCTCGAAAAAGGCGACCGACTCTACATCTTTACCGATGGCATAACCGACCAGTTTGGAGGCGCCAGTGGCCGCAAACTTACCCCACCCCGCTTCCGCGAGTTCCTGCAACAGGTACAAGGTATGCCGTTCAATCAGCACCACGAACTGATACGCCGGTTCTACCACGACTGGAAGGGCCCCAACAAACAGACCGATGACGTGCTTGTGATGGGTACCGAAATCTAGACCCCGCGCTGATTTTCACGCTTAATCCTCAACCAACAGCCTGATTCTGCATCAGGCTGTTGTATTCCTGACGCAGCCGTCGGGCCTGCATCAGCCCACTGGCTATCCTAGCCAGCCGCTCCAGCCCCTGCCGCTGGGGAACTGTAAGGGCCCGCGGAAAACGGTCTATCACACACAGGGTGCCCAGTGGGAATCCATCCTGCGTAACCAGTGGAGCCCCGGCATAAAACCGTATATCCGGGCTGCCGGTCACAAGTGGATTTTCTCTAAAACGCTCGTCCTGCGTGGCATCCTGCACCTCCATCAGCTCGGGCTTCAGCAACGCATGCTGGCAGAAGCTGATTTCGCGGGGCGTCTGGGCATCCTCCATCCCCAGTTTCGACTTGAACCACTGCCGGTTGGCATCCACCAGCGTAATGAGCGCGATGGGTGTATTGCAGAGGAGCGAGGCTACCTGCACCAGATCGTCGAACAGGGCTTCGTAGGGGGTATCCAGTATGTCCAGCTTCAATAGTGCGGCAAGACGGTCTTCCTCGTCTTCCCGTAAAGGTTGCTTGCTGGCCTTCAAACGTTCAACATATGAGATGACAGGCTCTTGGGCTGGGGGCTCCTCCAGCAGATCCAATGCCACCAGTTCCTTCAGGCTGGTGACGCGTGCCAACATTTCCATGGTAGCAATACGCAACAGGCCAAAAGGCAGCGACCGTGGCTGGCCTTCATCGTCCTGCAAGTCATTGCGTATGGGCTGGGGCAGTTCCATTCGCTGCCCTGCCGGAAGTATCCACAGTTTGCCATCGTCGGGCAAGCCTAAGGCCTGATACAACTGGCAAATGCCCTGCCAAGGCGAACTCAACAGTTCTTCTACATTGGCCAGCAGTGCACGGTCCCCTATGTGGTAGACATTCCGGATTTCCCCGGCTTGCAGAAAAGCCACCCGCTCTGGCTGGCGCGCTGTCCACTTGGCTGGAATGACCACTGCGGCGAAGTGCCGCAGAAACAGATCGGCATTCGGCAGATGAAAAACATGGATGCTGGTGCCGTTCACAGGAATAGAAGATTGGTTGGTCGGCAAAGTTCTCTTGTAGGATAATACGACTGAAAGCCGAGTATTGGATTAAAGCGCTGGCATAAAAACTGCGCTTTACCGCAACTGCATGAGGCACTACAGACCCGCCGGGTTGCCCTTAATCGAATTTAAATTGCTGAAATAAAATTGATTAGGGACAATCTGGAGAGAATTCCCCCCCGTGTGTTGCAACGATTTCTCTGTTACATACTTTTGCGAACACATGAACGCAGTCGTCACATACGGCCACGACCTTACGCTGGGTGCCTGGATGCACCTTGAAGCACGTGCCCTGCGACGACGCCTGCCGCTTGGCTTCGACGACCGTACGCCTCAGATCTACATTCGTCGTTGAGCCAGTACGCGGCCCACCTCCACCACATCTGATAAATCGGAAACGCCTGCATTCCCTCACTGGGTGTAGTGTATCCTTCCGAAGACTGGCGTCCCATTCGTGGTGTATGCCCGTCACAGGTGTATCCATTCAACCCGTTGCCGTTTTGATTTTCTCTCCTGTCTCTGCCTCCGTTCCATGACGCCCACACCCGAATTCGAGGTCTGTGTAGCCACCGAGCAGCATATTGTCTATGCTGCTGCCATCTGTGAAGAAATGGCCGAATCGGCCAAAGCCCGTGGCACTGGCATTGCCAGGCGAACCCCTGAGTACCTCGCAGAGAAGATGCGGGAAGGGAAAGCCATCATCGCTCTGGCGCACCACCCAGATGGCACTACCCGGTGGGCAGGCTTCTGCTACATCGAAACCTGGGGCCACGGCGACTACGTAGCCAACTCGGGCCTCATCGTATCGCCTGCTTTTCGCAAGCATGGCCTGGCCCGCCAAATCAAGGAAAAAGCCTTTGAGCTCAGCCGCCTGAAGTACCCCAACGCCAAGCTCTTTGGCCTCACGACGGGTTTGGCGGTAATGAAAATCAACTCTGACCTGGGGTACGAACCCGTCACTTATTCGGAACTAACCCAGGACGAACAGTTCTGGGCCGGATGCAGAAGCTGTGTCAACTTTGAAATACTGACCAGCAAGCAGCGCAAGAACTGCCTCTGCACCGCCATGCTGTGGGATCCTGCCGAGAAGGCCGCCCCAGCGCCTGTTCAGGAAACACCCATCCCGACTGTGGCAGCCACTGCCACCCGCCGCCGGAAAAAGCGACGAAATCTGCGCACGCACCTCCGTTTGTTCGAGCGTTGGATGCGACTCAAGCAATTCGTCTTTACCCGCCGCAATGGAGGCAGCGCTTCTGCCGCCAACCGGCGTTCGCTCTTCCGCAACCCCTTCGTTTCCTGATTCAAGCCACCTTCTCCTTTTCTTCCGCATATGAAAACCGTAGTGCTTGCCTTCTCGGGCGGCCTCGACACCTCCTTTTGTGTCAAGTACCTGGCCCAAAAAGGTTATACCGTTCATACGCTGACCGTTGATACCGGCGGCTTCAGCCCAGAGCAACTCGCGGCCATCGAGGCGCGGGCACATCAGCTGGGCGTAGCCAGTCATAAAACCATCCGCGCCGTTGACTACTATTACCACACCTGTGTGCGGTTTCTGCTCTTCGGCAACGTACTGAAAAACAACACCTATCCGCTGAGCGTAAGCGCCGAACGCTGTACACAGGCACTGCTGGCAGCCAACTACGCCCGTGAACTGAAAGCCGACGCCGTGGCACACGGCAGTACGGGTGCTGGTAATGACCAGGTACGCTTCGACCTCGTGTTCAATGTTCTGCTCCCCGGTGTGCCCATCCTCACGCCCATCCGAGACGAGCGCCTTTCGCGCCAGCAGGAAATCGACTTCCTGAAAGCCGAAGGCGTGGAGATGGACTTCTCCAAAGCGGCCTACAGCATCAATCAGGGGCTCTGGGGCACCAGCGTGGGCGGCAAGGAAACCCTGACCAGCCACCTGACGCTGCCCGAAGACGCCTGGCCTGTACAGGCAACTGCCGCCCAGCCGCAGGAAGTGACCCTCACCTTTGCCCAAGGCGAGCCCACCCACCTCAACGGCCAGCAGCTGGGCCCGGTTGGCGTGATTCAACAGCTGGAAGCATTGGCGGCCCCGTATGGCATTGGCCGCGACATCCACGTAGGCGACACTATCATCGGCATCAAGGGCCGTGTGGGTTTCGAGGCAGCTGCGCCCCTGATCCTCATCAAGGCACACCACCTGCTGGAAAAGCACACCCTCACCAAGTGGCAGCTCTATTGGAAAGACCAGCTGGCCGCCTGGTATGGGCAATGGATGCACGAAGGCCAGTTTCTGGACCCCGCCATGCGCGACATGGAGCAGTTTTTCCTCAGCACACAGCAGAAGGTAACGGGCACTGTAACCGTGCGCCTGCTGCCCTATCGCTTCGAACTCATAGGCATTGAAAGCCCGCATGACCTCATGCAGTCGAAGTTTGGCCAGTATGGCGAGATGAACAACGCCTGGAGCGGCGAAGACGTGAAGGGCTTCACGCGCATGTTTGGCAACGCCCTGGCCCTGTACCGCGATACCAACGGCATGGAAATCCCCGGAAAGGAGTGGCTGCAATGAACAGCAAAGCACACATAGGCGTCATTGGCGCGGCGGGCTACACAGGCGGCGAAGCCCTGCGCATTTTGCTGAACCACCCACATGTGGGCCAGCTGACGGCCGTAAGCCAGAGTCACGCCGGCCATCCTCTCCACGGGGCCCATGCCGATCTGTACGGCACCACAAGTCTGCACTTTACCGCCGACGTACCACTCCCCGCCGACGCCCTGCTGCTGTGTGTAGGCCACGGTGAAGCACGCAAATGGCTCGACGGCCCACTAGCCAACTATCAGGGTAAAGTGGTGGACCTTAGTCAGGATTTCAGGGTAGCCAACAATTGGGGCAGTGAGCAGTTTGTCTATGGCCTACCCGAGCGTAACCGCGAGGCCACACGCACCGCTCGGCTGATAGCCAACCCCGGCTGCTTTGCCACTGCGCTGCAATTGGCGCTGTTGCCGCTGGCACAGCATCACCTGCTGCCCGAGGCCGTGTTTGCCAGTGGTGTAACCGGTGCTACAGGTGCAGGCCACAAACCCACCGAGACCAACCATTTCAACTGGCGCAGCAACAACCTCAGCGTGTACAAGCCGCTGGCCCACCAGCACCTCAACGAGATTCGCCACACCCTGAAGGCGCTGCAAACCCACTGGAGTGGCAACCTGTCCTTCATCCCCTACCGGGGGCCGTTCACGCGCGGCATTCTGGCTACTGTTCACGCCGAGGTGGCCCTCCCAGAAGCCCAGCTCCGCAGCCTCTACGAGGAATATTACGCCCAGCATCCCTTCACGCAGGTGCTGCCCGCCGGGCAGGAAAGCCACCTGAAGCGGGTAGTAGGCAGCAACCAGTGTGCCCTGCAACTGGAATACGTAGATGGCACGTTGGTAGTCGTCTCCGCCATCGACAACCTGCTGAAAGGCGCCAGCGGGCAGGCCGTACAGAACCTCAACCTCCTTATGGGCTGGCCTGAAACCGCTGGCCTCACCCTCAAATCCATTGCCTTCTAGCCCCATGAAACCCTTCGACGTTTATCCCCTCTTCTCCATTGAGCCTGTGCGGGCCGAAGGCTGCTACGTATGGGGCGCCGATGGCACCCGCTACCTCGACCTCTACGGCGGCCACGCGGTTATCAGCATTGGGCACAGCCACCCCACTTTTGTGCAGCGCATTCAGGAGCAATTGCAGCGCATCGCCTTCTACAGCAACGCCGTGCAGATGCCCCTGCAAGTGGAGCTGGCCGAGAAGCTGGGCCGTATCTCCGGCTATCCCGACTATCAGCTGTTTCTTTGCAACAGCGGCGCCGAAGCCAACGAGAATGCCTTGAAGCTCGCCAGCTTCACCAATGGCCGCACCCGCGTGGTGGCCTTCGACAAAGGCTGGCATGGTCGCACCAGCGCCGCCGTAGCCGTTACTGACGACGCCCCCATTCTGGCTCCCATCAACAGCCAGCACGCCGTTACCCGCATTCCGTTCAACGACCTCGATGCCCTGCGCACCGAGCTTGCCAAGGGCGATGTCTGCGCCGTCATCATCGAGGGGATTCAGGGTGTGGGCGGCATCCATGTGCCCGATGCCAGCTTCCTGCAACAGGCACATGCGCTCATTCGCAAGCACGGTGCACTGCTCATTCTCGACGAAATCCAGAGCGGCTATGGCCGCAGCGGGTGGTTTTTCGCACACCAGGAGGCTGGCATCCGTCCTGACCTCATCTCCATCGCCAAAGGCATGGGCAACGGCTTCCCCGTAGCAGGCGTCCTCATTCACCCGGACATCCAGCCGAAGCATGGCCTGCTGGGCACCACGTTCGGTGGAGCTTATCTGGCATGCGCCGCCGCCCTGGCCGTGCTGGATGTACTGGAAGCCGAGAAACTGATGGACAACGCCCGTACCGTGGGCACGTATCTCATGGAAAAACTGGCCCAATTGCCGGGGGTGAAAGAAGTGCGGGGCCGGGGCCTGATGATAGGCATGACGCTGGAACAGCCCATTGCCGAGCTGCGCAAACGCCTGCTGTATCAGCACTACATCTTCACTGGCAGCAGTGGCGACAAATACACCCTGCGTCTGCTGCCCCCACTGTCGCTGACGCAGGCCCAGGCGGACGTTTTCCTCACCGCCCTGCAACAGGAGCTAGCCGCACTCGCCAGCCATGCCTGACCTCCTTCATTTCCGCTCTGCCGCCGACGCCGGCGACATGCACGCGCTGGTGGCTCTGGCCGCTTCGCTCAAAGCCGACCCCTGGCAGGCCGAAACGCTGGGCCGCCGCAAAACACTGGGCCTGCTTTTCTTCAACCCCAGTCTGCGAACACGCCTCAGCACGCAGATCGCCGCCAAACGCCTGGGCCTCGACGTCATCGTGATGAACGTAGGCACCGAGGGCTGGGCCATGGAGATGACCGACGGCACCGTGATGAATGGCACCACGGTGGAGCATATCCGCGAAGCAGCTGGCGTGCTGGCCAGCTACTGCGACATACTGGCCCTGCGCAGCTTTCCGTCGCTCACCGACCGCACCGCCGACTACGCCGAGACCGTCCTCGAGCGCTTCGTGGCACTCACGGGAAGGCCCATCGTCAGTCTGGAAAGCGCCACCCGCCACCCGCTGCAAAGCCTCGCCGACCTACTTACCATACAGGAGCACCAGACCCGCCCACGACCAAAAATTGTGCTGGCATGGGCACCACACGTAAAAGCCTTGCCGCAGGCCGTAGGCAACTCCTTTGCCGAATGGGCGCTGGCCGCTGGGCACAGCCTCACCATTGCCCAGCCCAAAGGCTTTGAACTCAGCGAGGACTTCACCAAAGGCGCCCGCTTGGCCTATTCGCTGGAAGAAGCACTGGAAGACGCCGACTTCGTTTACGTCAAGAACTGGAGCAGCTACCACGACTATGGCCGAATACACCCATCTGCACCCGAGTGGATGCTGACGCCCGATCACCTGCGCCACACCCACAATGCCCGAGTGATGCACTGTCTGCCTGTGCGCCGCGACCTCGAGCTGTCAGCTGCCATTCTCGATAGCCCTGCCTCCTTGGTACAGCCCCAGGCTGCCAATCGGGTGCCTGCGGCGCAGGCCGTTCTGCACCGCATTCTTACCTCCTTCGCTGTATGAAACCCCAACTCACAGTCGTAAAAGTGGGCGGCAACGTGCTGGACGATGCCACTGACTGCGCCCGGTTTCTCGACCGCTTTGCTGCCCTCGAAGGCCCCAAGGTGCTGATTCATGGCGGCGGCAAACTGGCCACACGACTGGCCGAGCAGTTGGGCCTCTCGCCCGTTATGATTGATGGCCGACGCGTAACCGACGCCGAGATGCTGAAAGTGGTGATCATGGTATACGGCGGCCTGGCCAACCGCGAACTGGTAGCTGGTTTACAGGCACGTGGTTGCGATGCCATTGGTCTCACCGGGGCTGACGCCAACCTGATCCATGCCGCGCGTCGCCCGCCCCTGCCCATCGACTTCGGCTTTGTGGGCGACATCACACCCGAGGGGGTCAACACCTTCCGCCTGCAACAGTGGATGAACACAGGGCTGGTGCCTGTACTGGCACCCTTGACCCATGATGGCATGGGCAGCCTGCTCAACACCAACGCCGATACGCTGGCCGCTACCGTCGCCATTGCCCTCACGCGCTATTACACCGTACATCTCCGCTTCTGCTTCGAGAAAGCCGGCGTGCTGCGCGATGTAAACGACGCCAGTTCGCTCATCACTACCGTCTCCGCCGCTGAGATTCCGACGCTCACCGAGCAGGGCATCATTGCCAAGGGAATGCTGCCCAAGCTGAAGAATGCAACCGAAGCCGCACAGGCAGGTGTTGCGGAAGTGTGGGTGGGCCACTGGACGGAAGTGAACAAGCCTACCCCAGCCGGAACCCGAATCGTGACCAGCGCCTGACATGCACACGCCTGTTGCCATAGACACGCTATATGCCGATGCAGTGGCCCTGCTTCAGCAGTTGATTGCCACGCCCAGCTTCAGCCGCGAGGAAGACGCCACCGCCGCCCTGCTCTTCGATACCCTCACCCACCAGGGTGCAGAACCACTGCGTAGTGGCAACAACGTGTGGGCACAGAACATTGCCTTCCGGCCCGACCGCCCCACCCTGCTGCTCAACAGCCACCACGATACCGTGAAGCCTGCACAGGGCTGGACCACCGATCCCTTTACACCACAGGTGGAGGGCGACCGGCTGACAGGCCTTGGCAGCAACGATGCCGGTGCCAGTCTGGTGTGCCTCATCGCGGCCTTCCGTTACTGGCAGCCCCACCCCGACCTGCCGTGGAATCTGGTGCTGGCCGCAACGGCTGAAGAAGAAATCTCGGGCCGCAACGGCATTGAGGCGCTATTGCCCCAGTTGCCCCCCATCACCGCTGCCATTGTCGGTGAGCCTACACAGCTGCAACTGGCCGTCGCTGAAAAAGGCCTCATGGTGCTGGACTGCGTGAGCCACGGCGTGGCAGGCCATGCCGCCCGGCAGGAGGGCGACAACGCCATCTACCATGCTCTGAGCGACATTGAGTGGTTCCGCACCTACCAGTTCCCGAAAGCATCTGACTGGCTGGGGCCCATGCACATGGCCGTCACGCAGATACAGGCAGGTAGCCAGCACAATGTGGTGCCCGACCGCTGTTCCTTTGTGGTGGACGTGCGCCTTACCGACGCCTACACGCCCGAACAGGTGCTGGACGTCATCCGCCAGCACGTCCGCGCCGAGGTAACGCCTCGCAGCCAGCGTCTGCGGCCCACGGCCATTGCGCTGGAGCACCCCTTGGTGCAGGCAGGTCTGGCACTGGGGAGTAAGCCCTACGGCAGCCCCACCCTCTCCGACAAAGCCCTGATGCCCTTTCCAGCGCTGAAGGTAGGCCCCGGCGACAGCGCCCGCAGCCACACTGCAAACGAATACATTCTCCTCTCCGAACTCCGCGCAGGCATCGAGTTCTACATCCACCTGCTCCATCACCTTTTCTTTCAAACGGCATGAAACTGTGGGACAAAGGCCAGGACACCGACGCCGACGTCTTCGCCTTCACTGTGGGTAACGACCGCGAGCTGGACCTGCGGATGGCCCGTTTCGACATACTCGGCTCCATTGCCCACGCGTGCATGCTGGAGCAGACGGGCCTGCTGCCTGCCGATGCCTGCACCCGCCTGGTGGCAGAGCTGCGCAAGCTATACCAACAGGCGCAGAATGGCACCTTCGTCATCGCTGAGCAGATGGAAGACGTGCACAGCCAGGTAGAACACCTGCTGACCCAGGCCCTTGGCCCCGATGGCGAACGCATTCACACCGCCCGCAGCCGCAACGACCAGTCGGCGCTGGATGTCCGCATGTATCTCCGCTGGGCTGTGGGCAATGCAGCACTGTATGTGCACCGCCTTGCTGACCAGCTGCTCATCCTCAGTGACCGCCATGCCGACATCCTCATGCCGGGCTACACGCACTTGCAGGTAGCTATGCCCAGTTCGGTGGGGTTGTGGCTGGGGGCCTATGCCGAAAGCCTGACCGACGATCTTGAACAGCTGCTGGCCGTGTACCGCCTGCTCAACCGCAGCCCGCTGGGCTCGGCCGCCAGTTACGGCTCCAGCCTGCCCATCGACCGCGACCTTACCGCCCGGCTGTTGGGCTTCGAAGGCCCCGTCGTCAACTCGCTCTACGCCCAGATGGGCCGCGGCAAAATGGAGCGCCTGGTTGCCAGTGCCTTCGCTTCCGTGGCGCACACCGTAGGCCGGCTGGCCCATGATGCCTGCCTCTATGCCGGTCAGGAATTCCGGTTTCTCCAGTTTCCCGACGCCTTTACCACGGGCAGCAGCATCATGCCGCACAAGAAAAACCCCGACGTGCTGGAGCTGGTACGCGGCCACTGCGCTCGGTTGCAGGCACTGCCCACCGAAGCCGCTTTCCTGTCACATGGCCTGCCCGCTGGCTACCATCGCGACATGCAGCTGACCAAAGACATGCTCTTCCCGGCACACGATACCCTGTGCCGCTGTCTTTACATGACTGACCGTATGTTCGAGGCC
Source organism: Pontibacter sp. T17 (assembly GCF_057219875.1). Lineage (NCBI taxonomy): Bacteria > Pseudomonadati > Bacteroidota > Cytophagia > Cytophagales > Hymenobacteraceae > Pontibacter > Pontibacter sp. T17. The sequence goes on along the minus strand of NZ_JBXVVW010000001.1, from coordinate 1,256,437 downwards.
GCCACCTTCCGCACGGGCATTCTGGAAAACAGCCAGTATGACCTGCTCTTTACCGTGGAGGCGGTCAACGAGCGCGTGCTCAAAGGCGTGCCTTTCCGGCAGGCCTACCGCGAGGTAGCCAAAGAGATTGAAGCGGGCACCTACACGCCCAACCGCGCCCTGAAGCACACGCATCTGGGCAGCATTGGCAACCTGGGGAATGACCGCATAGAGGAACGCCTCAACTTCCTGCTGTCTGAGTTTCCGCTGTCAGAAGTGGAAGCGGCACTGGATGAACTGGCCCACGGCCAGTGATGTTTGTACCAACATCTACCGCTTTTCCGTTTTACAGCCACTATCATACTGCTATGACGCCCACGCTCCGCCTCGACATCTGGTCAGATGTACTGTGCCCCTTCTGCTACATTGGCAAACGCCGCCTCGAGGCTGCATTGGAAGCCGTTTCCTTCAAAGACCAAGTTGAGGTAGTGTGGCACAGCTTTCTGCTGGATCCGGATATGGCGCCCCAGCCGGGAGTAGACATCTACGACTATCTGGCACGCCGCAAGGGCCAGAGCCGCAACTGGTCTATCGCAATGCACCGCCAGGTAGCTACTATGGCCCGTTCAGTGGGGCTCGTCTACGACTTCGACCGCCTCGTCGTGGCCAACTCCTTCGATGCTCACCGCCTGTTGCAGCTTGCCAAGCAGCATGGCAGGGGCGACGTCATGAAAGAACGTTTGATGAAAGCCTATTTCTCCGAAGGCAAGAACATTGGCGACCACCCCACCCTGGTGCAGCTGGCACAGGAAGCGGGCATTGATGGAGCCGAAGCCACCCGTACGCTGGCGTCTGGCTCGTTTGCTGATGTCGTGCGCAGCGAAGCCCAACTGGCCCAACAGATTGGCATAGGCGGCGTGCCCTTCTTCCTCTTCAACCAGCAGTTTGTGGTGCAGGGGGCCCAGGACACCTTCGCGTTCATAAACGCACTGCAATCAGCCTGGCAGAAGGTGCACGAGCCCCACGTAGTGAATGTGCCCGAAGCAGCCGATGGCAGTGCTTGTACTGTAGACGGCGACTGCTGACCCATACGCGGCAATTTCACCGTCCCTGACTGTCAGATTTCTACACCCTCCGGTGGGCTTGGCTAGCTTGGCAGCAAACCTCTGCCATTCATGCCCCGTCTGTTGCTCCTTCTTTGGCTGTGCTGGCTGCCCACAAGGCTGCTGGCGCAGGAACCTGCCGTTGAACCGATTGTCCAGACCGGACACCTCGACCGTATTCTGGCACTGGCCTATGCTCCTGACGGCCAGTTTGCCTTGTCCGGCAGCGCCGACAACACCCTTAAGCTCTGGTCCATCGCCTCAGGCTACGAAATCCGCACCTACTATGGCCATACCGGCGATGTGCGCGCCGTCGCCTTTCATCCCAATGGCGAGACCCTGGCCTCGGGCAGCGAAGACGGCACCGTCCGCCTCTGGGACCGCCGCTCCGGCCAGCAAAAAGCTCTCCTGTCAGGCCACACGGGCAAGGTCAACACGTTGGCATTCTCTCCCGACGGCAAACTCCTGGCCACTGGTGGCGACGACCTGCTGGTGCGCATCTGGGACGTAGCCACTGGCAAACTGCAGAAGGAAATCAAAGGCCACAAGTTTGCCATCAACGCAGTCACGTTCTCCAAAGACGGCCTGTATGTAGCCTCGGCCGGGTCAGACCCCAAGGAAAGCATCCTGTTCGACCTCAGCACCGGTGCCGAGGTCAAACGCTGGACCTTTCTGGCCGCCATGCCCAAGTTCATTCTGGATGTGTACGTGTTTTCCATCCAGCTGTCTGACGACAACAAGTGCCTGCTCTCTGCTTATGGTACCTCAGATGAAAGCGCCAACCCCTTCAGCGTGGTCCTGTACCGCAGCTTCGAGGGCGACAAGTCCATCGAAAGCGTAGGCGTAGGCGCCCATGGCGGCGGACCCGTATTTGCCCGCCTCATGCCCGACCAGAAACACCTGCTCACAGGCGGCCGTGACAAAACGCTGCGGTATTGGGACATTGACTCGATGCGGACCCTTGGTGCTGGCAAACAGGCCAAAGCCACAGGGCGCGTCATGAAAGCCCACCGAGGTGGCGTCATTGCACTGGCGGCCTCACCCGATGGCAGACTGGCCCTCTCTGCCAGCCGCGATAACACCATGAAGCTGTGGGACATTGCCACCGGCCGCGAAATCCGCACCTTTCGAAGCACCCAGAACTTCTCCAAACCGCTCTTTCTATCCTTTGTGCAGGGCGGCAAACAGCTGCTCATCGCCCGCCGCTTCCAGTCGTCGCTCCGGCTTGACCTCGAGAATGGCCGCATGAGCATCAACTTCTCCGGCAAGGAAGACACCGACTATGCCGCGGTGTCGCCCGACGGCAAACGCGCCCTCAGCTACACCAAATTCAGCAAGGAAATCAAAGTCTGGAACCTGGAAACCGGTGCGCTGGAACGTACGCTCCTGGGCCACCTGGGGCCTGTTACGTTTGTGGATTTTGCCGAGGGTGGCAAGGTCATCATCTCCAGCGGGCGCGACAAGCAGCTTATCCGCTGGGATGCCGAAACAGGTGCCATACTGGAGAAAATCCCCAATCGCCTGTTCCGTGGCGCTATGGCGGGCGACAACCGCACCGCCGTCGTAACGCAGGGCAACGATATTCAGCTGGTTGACTTCAAGTCGGGCCAGGAGCTGAAGCGCCTGCAGGGCCACAACACCGAAGTGCTGTTCGCCTCCATTTCGCAGGATGCCAGCCGCATTGTCTCTGCTGCGGGGAATGAGGAAGTCTTCCTGTGGGATGCCACCGCTGGCACCGTCATCCGCAAGCTCACAGGGCATTCAGGAGCCGTAGTGGCCGCTACCCTCTCACCTGATGGCACGCTCATTGCCACTGCCACCGAAGACGGTACCATCCGCCTGTGGGACGCCAACACTGGCGACCTGAAAGCCGAGGCTTTTACCACCGGCGAGGGCGATTACCTCATCCGCATTCCAGGCAACTACTACACCTGCTCGCGTGGCGCTGCGCGGGCACTGGCCTTCCGCAAAGGCGAGCAGATGCTGCCCTTCGAGGCATTTGACCTCAAGTACAACCGTCCCGACCTGGTGCTGGCCCGTATCGGCCTCACACCCCCAACGCTCATACAGTCGTACCAACGGGCGTATCAGAACCGCCTGAAGCGCCTGGGCTACAAGCCCGAAGATCTGGAAACCGAGTTGGAACAGCCGGTAGTGGAGCTACCACATACCTCCATCCCACTGCTGGTGCAGCAGCCTGTACTGAAACTGCCCCTTGCAATACACGACCCGCGCTACCAACTGCGCCGGCTGGAAGTGCTGGTGAACGACGTACCCGTCAATGGCAAAACGGGCTTTGCGCTGTCGGGAGACAGCTTCAACGGCACTATTGATGTGCCTCTGGGCAGCGGCACCAACGAGATTGTCGTAGTGGCCTACAACGAGCGAGGCGTAGCCAGCATACCCCAGTATGTGGAAGTCAACTACGACAACCCCAGCAAGCGCAAGCCCGTACTGTATGTGCTGGCAGTGGGCGTATCGGCTTACCAGCAGTCGGAGTTTAACCTCACTTACGCCAACAAGGACGCCAACGACCTCATCGCTACCCTGAAGCTGACACCCGAACTGTACAGCGAAGTGAAGGTGAAGTTCATTGGCGACGCCGAAGCCACCCGCGAGGCCATTCTGGCAGCCAAACAGAGTTTTCTGAGCCCGGCAGGCATCGACGACCAGATTGTGGTGTTCATTGCAGGGCACGGGCTGCTGGCAGAGAACTATGACTACTACTTTGCCACGCACGACATTGACTTTGCCAACCCCGCCGGCCGTGGCCTCAGCTACGATGACCTAGAGAGCCTGCTCGACGGCCTGAAGCCCCTGCGCAAACTCCTGCTCATGGACACCTGCCACTCGGGCGAGGTAGACGATGCCTCCGCAGCGGGAGCCGCACCCGGCATACACCCCGTCACCACATCTGAAACACTGCCCGGCGAGCGCGTTACGGCCCGTGCCGGCGGTGTCATGCGCCGCCGCAAAAAAGCCTTTGGCACCAACAATGCTGCCGAACTGGCCCGTGTGCTATTTACCGACATGCGCCAGGGCACTGGCACTGTCGTCATCTCCTCAGCCGGGGGCAATGAGTTTGCGCTGGAAAGCGCCGTATGGAACAACGGCGTGTTCACCTACTGTGTGCTTTCGGGCCTGAAAGACCGCAAGGCCGACTACAACACCGATGGCAAGGTGGCGCTGTCCGAGCTTCAGCGGTTTGTCATCTCCAAGGTACCGCGCCTCACCGAGGGCCGCCAAACCCCCACCAGCCGTGCCGAGAACCTCCGCAACGATTTCCGGGTCTGGTAGGCTTCAACTACCCTGTACCAGCAGAAAGGGCACCCAATGGGTGCCCTTTCATTTGTATCAGTTGGGTAACCGTCAGGCGTGCAGCCAGGCCTTGCGGGCCAGCAGGTCGTCCTTGCTGTCAACGTTCTCGGGGTCGGGTACGCAGCAGTCTACCGGGCACACGGCCGCGCACTGGGGTTCTTCGTGGAAGCCCTGGCACTCGGTGCACTTCTGGGGTACGATGTAGTAGATCTCGTTCGAGATTGGATCCATCTTCTGGCCAGCTTCAATGACGATGCCGCCACCAAAATCAATGCTGCCAGTCAGGTTGGTACCGTCGGCAAACGTCCATTTGGCACCACCTTCATAGATGGCAGTATTGGGGCACTCGGGCTCGCAGGCGCCGCAGTTGATGCACTCTTCTGTGATGTGAATGGCCATATCAGCGTGTTTTGGCGCCGCAAAGTTCGGCAAACCTTTCCCTAAAACCCAAAACTGTATCAATTAGTTGCGGCGGCGGTCGTGGGCGCTGCGGCGCACGAACTTCTGCAGCCGGAAGTTGCCTTTGTGCAGGCGCGGATCGGCCAGGGCTTCGCTATAGAGGCGCTCATTGCGCTTCAGGCTCGCCATCAGGTCTACCACAGGCGCGGGGTATCCTTCCACGCTGCCAGGGGCATGTACCCGCGCGTTGGGCATCTCGGCCAACATGGGCAACCAGTAGCGCACATACGCTCCCTGCGGGTCATACTGCTCGGCCTGCTTGGGAATGTGGAAGTACCGGAAGCCCCGGGCGTCGTTACCCACGCCTGCCGCATACTGCCAGTTGCCATAGTTGCTGCTCACGTCATAGTCCATCAGCCAGGCCTCAAACCACTCGGCGCCCATGCGCCAGTCCAGCCCCAGGTTCTTGGTCAGGAAGCTGGCCACCAGCTGGCGAGCGCGGTTGCCCATAAACCCTGTGGCGATGAGTTCGCGCATGGCCGCGTCTATGATGGGATAGCCCGTCTGGCCCAGCGCCCAGGCGCGGAACAGGTCTTCGTCGTCGCTCCAGGGAAATGGCAACCGCTGTATGCCTTCTGCAAAGAACAGGCGTGCCCCATGCTTGTGCAGAATCATGCGGAAGTAATCGCGCCAGAGCAGTTCAAACACCAGCCAGTACGTACTGTCGTTGCGAACGCGCTGCTGCTCATACTGTTGCACCTGCTCCCACACATACCGCGGGGAGAGCGCACCCACGGCCAGCCAAGGGGAAAACTTACTGCTGTAATCCAATCCCAGCATGCCGTTTCGGGTGTCCTTGTAGCGGCGCAGCAGATCCGCATCCCACAGGTACTGCTGCACGCGGGCCAAACCAGCGGTTTCGCCACCTGCATACACGTTGCCCGCAGGGAGCCGCCCCCGGTCTTCCATCGCCTCGGCTACCAGCGGATGCGCATAATCTGTCAGCTGCTCCACGGTTGGCAGGCTGCCAGCGGCGGGCGCATCGGGCGTCAGCAGCCGTGTAGGTGTGTGCAGGGGCCGGCGTACCAGTGCGCCAGCCTCCACCCGCTTCCTGAACTCGGTGAACATCTCTGGCAGATGGGCCAGGTCAAACGGCAGGTCATCAGGATGATAGAGCGAATAGCCCCACACACTCACCACTGATACGCCCAGCGGGGCTACGGCCTGTGTCACGCGTGCCACATCCTGCGCCTCTTCTGTGCCGCCTTCTTCATGAACGACAATCTGTTGAGCCCCCCAGGTTTCGGCCAGCTGCTTCAGCACAACTTCCGGGCGTCCTTCGCGGTACAGCAGGGTACTGTCGCGCTTCTGAAGCGCTTGCCGCAGCTCGGCCAGCGACTCCAACAGAAAACGGGCCTTGTGCACCGTGAGCCGCGGGAAGCCGTAAAAGTGCGTACCGCCCTGCTGCCGTGGCGTGTGAATGTACACCGGCAGCACCTCGCCATCGGCTATTGCATGCAGCAATGCTGGATGGTCGTGCAGGCGCAGGTCGTTACGAAACCAGAGGATTGAGCGCATGTAAACAGGAGAAACAGGCTGTCGGGCCAGCGATTACTGGCACTGTCATTGGGAAGGCAAAAGTGCGGAAAAAGGTTCGGCCCTCAAGCCAGCCCCCAGCGTTTGCGCAGCACCCATTCTGTCGAGAGGAAGATCAGCAGCAGCAACAGCGGCCACAGATGATCGTGGAGAGCCGTACTCTGCACCTCCTGCTGCAACATGGGCCTGAACGCAGCCTGAGCCACAACCGAATCGGCCAGGGCTGCCATATCGCGGGCCAGCACCATGCGGCCACCTGTGCGCACAGATAATTGGCGCAACTGCCCGGCATCGGCCTGTAGCCGCACATATTCGGCCATACTTCGTCCTACGGAAAAACGCCCGGCATCGCGGCCAATGTCCCGGCCATCCTTGCGGCCTGTCGCTTCGTAGGAATAGGCACCTTCAGGCAGCGGCGGCAGTTCCAGCAGGTAGCTACCTGGAGCAGCCTGCCGCAGGAAATACTCCTGCTTGCGGCGGTTGCTGTCGGTCAGCACCAGTTTGATTTCGGCATCGGCCAGTGGGCGGTAACTGTCGTCGTATGCCTGCCCCTTGAACAGCACAGGCTGGTTGCCCTGAAACAGCTGACGCGCGGCCCGCACTTTAAACTTCCGGCGGTCGTCTTTCACCACCAGCCACTGCACCAGGTTCTGCATCCAGGTATCGAAGCGGTCGAAGCTCTTACCCGACGAGAAGTCGTAGGCACGGTATTTCCACAGTCCCTCGCCCAGCAGCGTAACGGTTTTGCGGCCCTGCGCTTCCTGTATGGCGAACATGGGGGCGGCCAGTGCAAAGCCACGTATGTTGGCAGTGCCGTAGACTTCCGCACCGGGTCGTGGCTGCCAGTCGCCATCGGGCCGCAACAGTGGCGGTGCATCGGCCAGCCATTCGTAAAAATTCTCGTCGAATGTAAAGGTGGAGTGGTAGCGATAACCTGGCGTGAGTTGCAGGAGCGTCTCTGTAGCACGACGGACCGTTGGCCCCTGCAGGGCGATGCTCAGATAATTGCCGCTCCCCTGCATTACCTGCGTCAGCGTTCGGGTACCGATGATGTGGAACAGGGGCACCTGCCGACTGTCAACCTGAGCCAGCACCTGCTTCAGCAGCTCGCGGTCGGCCAGACTGGAAGGAAAGTTGTGCAGAATGAAGAGCCCAGCAGCGGCAAGGTCGGCGGGCGTCGGGTTTCGGTAGAAGCTGCTTTCGTCCTTGCGTGCCAGGGTCACCACTTCGTAGCGGTCCAACTGTCCCAGGGCAGCCTCCAACGCTCCAATGTCAGGGTGGGGTCCACCTGCCAGCAGCACAATCTTCTGCTTCGTCTCCAGCACATTGATGTAAGCCCGCTGGCGGTTGTTGCGGGCCGTGAACTCCCCCGGCAGCACTTCCACTGCCACTTCATATTCCACCATGCCTGCCACCCCAGGCTTCACAATGAAATCAACTTCAGCCTTGCCTTCGGCAGGCAGCATCACTCTACGCCGTTCCAGCACCTTGCCTGCCTGCAAGAGGCGAACCTCTACCTGTTGTGCCGCAAAGCCAAAACTGCGAAGCGAGGCCCGCAGGGGCGTTTCAGCACCCTTGTATGCGATGTCATTCGCCAGAATGTTTTCGACACGAAGGTCCTTTTGCTGCAATGTGTCGCCCACCAAAACGGAATACACTGGCGCCAACAGTTGCCCTGCACCCAAAACAGGGTTTCCTCCTTCGGTCGAAATGCCATCAGACACCAGCACTACCGCCGCCAGATTCCGCTGCGCCATCAGCGTCGTGACATCATCCAGTGCCCGGGCCACATCGGTGCCCTGCTGGTCGAAGCGCAACGAATCGGGCGAGCCCAGAGGCCGTATGCCCAGATCGAAAGAAAGCAGCGACACCTCAGCATCCTGGCGTGCCAACGCCTGGGACAGAGCTTTCACATTCTCGGGTAGCTGGCGGCGCACAAATGCCGAATCGCGGCTGGCCACCATGCTTTGGCTGTTGTCCACCACCACGGCCACTATCGGCTTCTCTACCCGCTCGCGCACCAGCGACGCAACAGGCCCTACCAGCAGCAGCACTACCAGTGATAGTGCCAGCAACCGCAGGCCCGTCAGCAGTGCTACCTGATAAGTGGGCAGCACCGGATGCTCGCGCCGAAAAAGCGGGCGCAGGTAAGGCCAGTAAGCCCAGCCCGCTGCCGCCAGCGCCAATAGCGCGCCCGGCAACAGCAGCCAGGGAGAGTATGAGAATTCCATGTAATCGCCAGACGGGAACAGTAGCGCAGCGCCAAGATAGCCAATCAGCCGCCTGGCTCGTTTCAGGCTTCCAGCAGGAATCCGTCATTCTCTACTACGCCGTCCGAAAGGAAACGCATGTTGCTTCGCATCAGCACTTTACGGTAGCGCCCATTCTTCATGCGCATACGCGCTGTGTGGTCAAAGGGCGTACGATGCTGCATAGCTTCCAGAAAGCTGCGGCTCATGGCCTCGCGGTCCTCTGGGTGCACCACGTCGTCAAAACCCATATTTCCCAGCGCCATCCACTCGGCAGGTGTGTACCCCAGCAACGACTTCACGTTGTCCGACACGTACAGGAATTGGCGGTCGTCTGTGTTCAGATTAACCCGCAGTTGGTACAGCGTTACTGGCGCATTACTCGACAGGTTGCGCAGGCGCTCGTCGCTCACCCGCAGCTCTTCCTGCATGCGGCGCATCTGCTCCTGCGTAGCCTGCAGCTCTTCCAGATTCTGGCGCAGTTCTTCCTCCCGCGAGTTCAGTTCGTCGTTGCGCGACTGTGCATCCTGTAGCAGCTGTTCTAGTTGCTCCTGCATGTGATAGCGGTCCGAGATGTCGCGCGAAATGATGGCACACCCGAAGACCTGCCCCTGCGCATCGCGCGTAGGGTACACGTTGTACTCTATGTACCGGGTTATATCGCCATCCTTACGCTGGTTTACAAACTTCTGCGCCTCGCCGCTCAGGGCTTTGTCGTAGTAGTTTTTCCAGGTCTCGTGGTACTCTTTCGGGAAGCCATCAAACACACTCTGTCCCGGCTCCAGTGCCACGCCCCACACTGCCCGGCGGCGCGCCTTTACCACATCGTTGTCTACGATCAGCTTATACTGTGCATCAATCAGGGTGATGCTGTCGGTCGTCTGGTTGATGATGGCGTTGAGGTTATTCTCCTTTCGGGTCAGTTCATTCTGCACCCGTCGCATTTCCTCCTGGGTTGCCTCCAGCTCCTCCATATTCTGGCGCATCTCCTCTTCCTGCGCTCGCAGGGCCTGCTCTCGCTCCTGCGCCTGTTCCAGCAGCAGTTGAATCCGCATCTGGCTGCGGATGGTGTTCATATTTGCAGCAATGGCCTGGCTCAGCATCCGCAGCAGTTCCATGATCTCCTGCTTCAGCGGCACCAGTGCCGCAACTTCCAATACGCCCTCCACCTTGTCATTAAACACGAGTGGCTGCACCAGGAACACCCGGGCCTCTACCTTGGCCAGTGACGAGTGTGTGTAAGCCTGAAAGCTCGACTGGTCGTCGAGGTAAATGGCTTCTCTATTTTTGGCCACCTGGCCAGTCAGCCCTTGCCCGAACGTCAGTTCGCGGATTACGTCTTCGGGGCAGGCATATCCACCTGCAAGTATGAGCGTTTGGGAGCGCTTCTCATCCACAACATACAGCGCCGCATGCAGCCCATTGAGGAATGGAATAAGCGAGTCCAGCAGACGCTCGGCCCAGGTCTGGAGCGAGTCGCCCGTCTGCCAGCGCATCAGCTGCAGAAAGTGGTTGAGGTTGGTATCCACAAAGCGCTGGCGCTCGAATTCCTCGCGCGAAGCCCGCAACTGCGCCAGCTCTAATTGAAGTTTCTTCAGTTCAGCTTGTTCCATCGCTGGCGGTGAATCCGCCATAGGAGAGGTCATACCAGATTGCATAGCGTGGGTTTGTTTGTCTGTAGGAATCAGGCTAATGCAAAAAAAGCAGACAGGCTTAACATTACCGCCCGCAGGGTGTTAAAAATGCCAATCCCGGCCGTGATTTGCACCGAAAAGTGTTTCAACAAGAACTTAACGCAGCAGGCCTCTGGCATCGTTTGGAATAAGCCCTAACTTTGCGCGGTTTTTGCGTTCTTCTTCTCCGTTATGCCCCGCGACACTTCCATCCGCCACATCCTGCTGATAGGCAGTGGTCCGATCATCATCGGCCAGGCCTGTGAATTTGATTATAGTGGAACTCAGGCAGCGAGGGCGCTTCGCGAAGAAGGCATCAGGGTGACGCTCATCAACTCCAACCCGGCTACCATCATGACCGATCCGCTCACCGCGGACCGTGTTTACCTGAAGCCGCTCACCCGCCAGAGTATCGCACAGATACTTGAGGAAAACGATATTGACACTGTACTGCCGACCATGGGCGGTCAGACGGCCCTTAACCTCTGCATGGACTGCGAGAAGGCTGGCCTCTGGAAAAAGCACAATGTCAAGGTAATCGGCGCTGATTTCCGCGCCATCGACCTTGCCGAAGACCGCGAGAAGTTCCGTCAGCTCATGACTGAAATCGGCATCGACGTGCCCAAGGCTCGTATTGCCCGCTCCTTTCTCGAAGGCAAGGAAGTGGCACAACAGATTGGCTTCCCGTTGGTCATCCGCGCTTCGTTCACGCTCGGCGGCACAGGGGGTGGTTTTGTACACCGCAAAGAAGATTTCGATGGCGCCCTCAATCACGGCCTGCACGCCAGCCCTGTACATGAAGTACTTATCGAGGAAAGCATTTTCGGCTGGAAGGAATACGAACTGGAAGTGATGCGCGATGCTGATGGCAACTTCATCGTCATCTGCCCCATCGAGAATTTTGACCCCACCGGCGTACACACCGGCGACTCCATTACCGTAGCCCCTGCACTGACGCTGGCCGATACCCACTACCAGAAGATGCGCGACCAAGCCCTCATGGTGGTAAACGCACTGGTAACCAAGGGTGGCAACTTTGCTGGCGGCTGCAACGTGCAATTTGCGATGCAACCCGAAACCGGGCGCATCGTAGTCATCGAAGTGAACCCGCGCGTGAGCCGCTCATCGGCACTGGCCTCCAAGGCCACGGGCTACCCCATCGCCAAGATTGCCGCAAAGCTGGCCATCGGCTACCGGCTGCACGAGCTCAGCAACCAGATCACCAAGACCACCAGTGCGTTCTTTGAACCCGCCATCGACTATGTCATCGTGAAGATTCCGCGCTGGAACTTCGACAAGTTCGTGGGGGCCGACCGCACGCTGGGCCTGCAGATGAAGTCCGTGGGCGAAGTCATGGGGATAGGCCGCAGCTTTACCGAGGCCCTGCAGAAAGCCTGCCAGAGCCTCGAGATCAAGCGCAACGGCCTGGGCGCCGACGGCAAGGAGCTGCGCGACCATGACAAGCTCATGGCCGACATTCACACCCCCACCTGGAACCGCCTCTTCCGCATCCATGATGCCCTGATGCTGGGGGTACCTACCCGGACCATCGAGAAGGCCACGCACATCGACAAGTGGTACCTGCACCAGATCAAGCGTGTGACGGTAGTGGAGCAGGAGCTGGCCGGCCACGACCTGCAATCGCTGCCCGAAGAGCTGTTGCGCGAAGCCAAGCGCATGGGCTTTGCCGACCGCCAGATCGCTTACCTCGTTGGCTGCCTGGAAAGCGAAATCCACGCCCGGCGCGTAGAACTGGGCATCGAACGCGTCTTTAAGATGGTAGATACCTGCGCCGCAGAATTTGACGCCCAGACCCCCTACTTCTACTCTACCTTCGACGGACAGAACGAAAGCATACGCAGCGACCGCCGCAAGGTGCTGATTCTCGGCAGTGGCCCCAACAGGATTGGTCAGGGCATCGAGTTTGATTACTCCTGCGTGCACGGGGTACTCTCGGCCAAGGAAGCCGGCTTCGAGACCATCATGGTCAACTGCAACCCCGAAACCGTCTCCACCGACTTCGACATCGCCGACAAGCTCTACTTCGAGCCCGTGTTCTGGGAGCATGTCTATGACATCATTCGCCACGAGCAACCCGAAGGCGTCATTGTACAGCTGGGTGGCCAAACAGCACTCAAGCTGGCCGAGAAGATTCACAAATACGGCATCCCGGTCATTGGCACCTCGTTCGACAGCATTGACCTGGCCGAAGACCGTGGCCGCTTCTCCACCCTGCTTCGCGACCTCGGGATTCCCTACCCCCCTTTCGGCGTAGCCCTCAACGCTGGCGATGCCGTAGATGTAGCCAATGACATCGGCTACCCGGTGCTGGTGCGTCCCAGCTATGTATTGGGTGGCCAGCGCATGCGCATTGTCATCAACGACGACGAGCTGGAGTCGCACGTAATTGACGTCCTGGCCGACCTGCCCGGCAACCAGGTCCTTATCGACCACTTTCTCGACGGCGCCGTTGAGTGTGAGGTAGATGCCCTGTGTGACGGAGACGACGTGTATGTCTGCGGCCTGATGGAACACATCGAACCCGCGGGTATCCACTCTGGCGACAGCACAGCGGTATTGCCCTGCTTCACCCTCAGCCCGAAGGTGCAGGAGATGATACAAGACTACACCCGCAAAATTGCTGTGGCCCTGAAAGTGAAAGGCCTCATCAATATCCAGTTTGCCGTGAAAGACGAGGTGGTGTACGTCATTGAGGCCAACCCACGAGCTTCGCGCTCCATGCCTTTCATCTGCAAAGCCTACGGCAAGCCATACGTCAACTATGCCACCAAGCTGATGCTGGGCACGCATAAGCTGACCGATTTTGACCTGCCCGGCCATCTCGATGGCTTCGCCATAAAGCTTCCGGTCTTCTCATTCAATAAATTCCCCAACGTGAACAAGGAGCTGGGACCCGAAATGAAGTCTACGGGCGAGGAAATCCGCTTCATTGCTTCGCTGGAAGATGAGTTCTTCCAAAAGCTGTACTCCGAGCGCAACCTTTATCTAAGCCGCTAAGCCAGCCCCACGATACCGAAAGCCCCCGCCATATGACGGGGGCTTTTTTTGTGATGCCTTTCACATCCAAGCAAAAAGAAACAGGCACCCTATGAAGGGTGCCTGTTGTGCTTCCAGCGTCAGCCGACTCAGAACTTCACAAGGCGGATGTTCTGGCGGGCATTGCCGCTTTCGATTACAAGGCTGTAGATGCCTGCCTGTAGTGCACTCATCTGCTGGCGCAGGCTGTTAGCCACTTGGGCCAGTGTGCCACGGCCTACGAAGGCAACATTGCCATTAGGGCTGATGAGCGTCACACGGTGAGCATCGTAAGGGTTCACATCGAAACCAGTCAGCAGGATGTTCAGGTCTTCGCCCACTACAGGGTTGGGAGCCAGCGTCCACTGATTGTTGCGGTCACGCTGGTCGCCGGAGAGGCGTTGCTGTACATCCAGTTCGATAATCGGCGAGTAGCTCGACTGGCCGTCGAAGTCTACCTGCTTCAGACGGTAGTAGATGAACGGCTGATCCTGGGGTGCAGCTTCATCCATCATCTGGTAGTTAGACACTACGTTGGTGGTGCCATTGCCCTGCACGCGGCCCAGCGGCGTGAAAGTGAGGGCGTCTACCGAGCGCTCTACGATGAAGTGGCTGTTGTTGAGTTCAGATGCAGTAGCCCAGTTCAGGTACACCTTGCCCGCCGGATCCATGTAGCCACGGAACATCAGCCATTCTACTGGCAGAGGCGAACCCTGTGAGTACAGCGAGATATCCTTGGCGCTGAAGGTCAAAGGCGAGTTGGTAAGCACGCTGCCAGCGGCAGTGGTACCAGAGGGTGAGCTCAGCGAGGGCTCCCAGCGGCCGGTGCCAACATTGTAGACACCTACGCGGAAGTTGGAAACAGTAGCAGCAGGATCAACCAAACTGCCCGAACCCCAGAACACCCGCACCGAGGCTGTGCCGCCGTTGGTGGTATCGCTTACACGCCACCACTCACGCGTGGCACCTACCTGGTCTACACCAGCGGCTACTACATCCACGTCGGGATAACCCGCACCGAAGAAGCGCGCGCGCCAGGTGTTGTTTGACGCCGAGGAAATTTCAATTGGGCGGTAGTCTACATACACACCATTGTCGCCCGTTGGGAAGCTGAAGGTGAGACCACCGTTCGACTTCTTCTGTATCCAGCCCCGAATGTGGCTGGTAATGCTGGCACCAGTATGCGAACCGTTGGCAGTGAAGTATACGCTGCCCGCGGCATCAGGGTTGGTAGCGTTGCTCACGTTACCGGTGATGATACCATTGGTAAAGGTCAGCACACCGTCTACCACCAGATTACCGCCAGCAGGAGCAATTACCAGACCGGCCGCATTATTGATGGTTACGTTGTTGAAGTTAGTACCAGCTGTAATACCGGTAAAGGTCTGTTGAGCCGTACCATTGAACACTACGCTACCGCTCTTGGCAACCGTACCACCAGTGTGGCTGAAGTTACCACCTACAGTCAGCGTGTTGCTGCCAAAGCCAAAGTTACCACCAGCTACTGCTACGTCTCCGAGCACCGTCATGTTATTGCCGATGGTACGGTTGCCCGTTCCTTCGAGGCGTATGTTGCGCACCTGAGTCAATGAAGCAGGAATGGTGTAGTTCACCGCCGTACCACCAAAAATGAAGGTACCGCCAGTTGCCGTAGTGAACGAGCTGTAATCAGCATCAGGCAGGTTGGCTACCGAAGCACCAGTAAGGGGGGCCATACGCAGCGAACCGGAGCCCGTAACTCGGTTGTAGACCTGGCCAATGTTACCCTGTACATCAAGTGTACAGGTGGGACAGATGTCGACGGCAAATGCCTGCAGGTTGTCCTGGTCGGCGATGATGGAGTGGCCATTCTGAATAACCAGACGGGCAGCACCACCAGCAGCCGAGGGGCTCGGAGCCACCGTTGGGTTGGTTGGGCCCGTGGGCGTTGTCCACCATGAAGTGAGCGCATTGAAGTTGCTGGAAACACCGCTGGAGTAATACACAGCGATATCACCAAACTCACGTGGATCCGCTGGGCTTACATACTGGCCCGCGGTGTAGTCGGAAGCAATGTTCGAACGGTTGTTGAACGTGATGACGTTTGTCGTCGTGTTTACCGACATCGTATCAGGCACCGTCTCTACAATCCATGAATTGAGACCGGCATTGATGTAGCCAGCGCGATAATCTGTCTCATCGCCTGCTGGAACATCGGCTTGGGCGTAGGTGTAACGCTGCTGGAGAGAAGTGATGTTGCCAGAAGCCTGCGCAACGTTCCAGTAGTAGCTCAACGCGCGGTTGATCGGCGTAGGCGTACGACCAGCACCCTGCGTTGCGGGGTTCTTGCTGTTAACAGCCTTCACACGAAGCAAGGGACTGCCCGTACCAGAAATAGTGTAGCTGGCAGGAGTATACTTGCCCGTTACCCCAATGGGGAGGTCGAACGTAACACCTACTGGTGCGGCTGCAAACTGTTTGGCTACACCCTCCGCACCTACTGCACCTGACATCACAATGAAACGTTGGCCGTTGGCATTTGCGGGCGAGCCTGCGTTTGCAGTGAAGGTCAGACGGTTGTTACCGATGTCGAGAGTAGGCTGAGAGAAGGTGTTATCGAATGTCAGCGTGCCATTGATGTTGAAGGCCGCCAGTGTTCGTACACCCGAGTTGGTCGCAATCGTCAGGTTCTGTACCTGGCGGGCGCCGCCACCAGTTGCATTGATCTCCGCCTGTGGCAGGGTTGCCTTCGTCATCCGAATGGCACCAGCACCGGAATGGGTGGTATTGATGGTCAGGTTACCACCGACGTTCACGGTTTTACCACCATCGGCAAAAGTGCCGGAGAGGATTTCAAGATTGCTTGTTACAGCTACCGTTCCTGCACCTGCGAGCGTAACGGTTCCACCAGTGAAGGTGTTGCTGATTTGCAGGTTGCCGAAGGTCGTGTTGGCAGTAGCCGTAACCGTTTGGTTTGCGGTGGGGCTGCTGAAGATGGTAGTACCCGTGCTGGTGTAAGTGCCCGCATTGGTGAAATTACCACGTACAGTCAGATTCAGTGCACCTGTGTTGAAGGTGGTGTTGGCATTGATGGTCACATTGCCACGCACAGTCAGGTTGTTCACCTGCTGGCTGCCAACAAGCGCACCTGCACCTGCTACTACGTTCAGACCACCGACGATACGGCTCTGTACACGAATACCGTTCTGAGCTACTGGCGTTGCAGCCACGTTCACACCCACACCAGTGGGGTTGGTAACAGCGGCCGTACCCAGTTGCAGTTGCGCACCCACTGCCATGGAATCATCGGGCACCACGAGGTTCATATAGAACTCGGGGAATGTACCAGTCGTACGCTGACGCACAATCACCAGTGTACCACCCAGCATAGAGAAGGTACTGCCGGAATTGTTCTCGATATCGAAAATGCCGCGATTGGTGGGCACCATCGTTTGGGCAGCCGTTGTGATGCTGTCACCCAGGTAAATCGTACCGTTGCTCTGGCGATAGCGCAGTACACCACCGCTGGACAGTGCCGAGCGACGGATGCCACCATCGATATAAACGTTACCACCGCCGAAGTCGAGTGTAGAGCGACCGGAAGCCGAGTAGGTAATGTTGCTGACCACGCCGTTGCCACCACTCATGGTAAGCGTAGCGTTGCCGCGCAGCATCAGAGAGCCATCCAGGTTGATACCGAAAGCATCGGTGCCGGTGTTGCTTACTACCGCCCGCACGTTGTTCAACAGGCGCAGACCCGCCGTGCTCGGGATATTGAAATCGGTAGTACCGGTTGTAAGGTTCAGCGTAACAAAGGTGCTCGTCGGATTCAGAATCAGCACACCGGTACGGAGTTCCACCGGCTTGGTAGTGGTAGCGCCAGCTGCCGCAGTGCTGATGGTGAAGTTGGAGTTGATACGGAAGGTAGAATCCGCCAGCTCCTTGTCCATCACGAGTCGGTTGAACTGAGGCGTGATTGCGCCCGTGTTGGTAAACACAGCCGAACGTGTACCACGGAAGTACAGGTCAACATGCCGGGGATCGGTGGCTGCATCGCTGAAGAGATCCAGCGTAGCGTTGCCAGCCAACAGCGTAATACCACGATGTACAATCAGTTGATGCGCCGGGGCACCAGTCGGACCGCTGGTTACATTGTTAACCGTAAACACCGAGTTGGAGCCGGAGATCTGGAGACCGGGGTTGGCAGCTACGTTGGCAAAGGTGCCCAGGATTTCGAGGCGACGGGCCACAGCGCCCGATGCTTTGAACTCGATGCGGCCATATTCACCACCACCTGGAGCGCCTACGCGAACACCTTCTGCAACTGTAATGTCGCCATTGGCACCATCGTGGAGGCGCAGGCCACCACCGAAGTCAAGCAGGATCGATTCGTTTACGTTGATGTTGTCTTCGAACACAACAAAACGGTCGGTATTGTTGCCGTTACCCTCGATGCGAAGCTCGGGGTAAGTGGTCGGGAAGCCATTCGATGCAAGTACATTCAGTTCGCCGGCACCCATCACACGGAAGTTAAAGCGGGCGTTTGCCGAGGCGTTGTACTCGGTAAAGTCAGTACCTACCAGTGTCGGAATCACATCAGGCGTTCCAGGCTGGCCCTCCACAAAAATCTCCGTAGTGAAGGTTGTGCTCACCTTGCGAAGCAGACCCAGGTTTACGTTACCTGATGTCTGGCGAATGGTGATGCGGGGTGCCCAGCCAGAGCCACCACGGTCTTCAAAGACCACACCAGCAAGCGCCGGAGGCAGGTTGACACCAACACCTTCTGTATACAACCAGTGTGCACCGTCGCGGTCGGCAATGTCAGGGTCGCGCGACAGATAGATAATCGAGCCAGCCGTAGGCGTACAGGCGCAGGCGGCACCATCGTAGGTGAGCGTTGCGTCGGTAGACCAGATGGTGTTGTTGCTCCAGGGCTGGCCATCCTGCGCGTCGCCATTGGCAGCAGCATCACGATACCAGAAGCGTGCTACCGTGCCGAAGAAGGCATCACCCGCAGCAGTACCAGTGCCAGCTGCAAACATTGCGTTGCGCACGGGAAGGCCCGCGGTAGGCAGGGTCAGCAAGCCAGTGCCGTCAATGCTGGCACCTGCACCATTCTGCCAGGTGCGGGCTGCTGTCGAGAGGTTTACCTCACCGGGGAACCACGTATTGGGATTGTTTACCACACCGGAAGGCCAGTCAATTGCAACCGACTGGAAGGTATAGCGAACCGTCGGAGGTGTGGCAAAGCCCGACACCACGCGGGTGAACCAATGTGCCTGCAGTGCGTTGGGGTCGGCGCCACCAAGACCAGCGTAACGGTCTACATCAAAACTGATGGCCAGGTAGCCGCGGTTAGCTGCGGCAGCTACACCCGTGAAAGTAGCGGTGACCGGGCGATAACGCGTTGCGGCCGACTCGAACGTACCCAGTGGCCAGGTATAAGTACCGTCGGCACCGATGAAGCGGATCAGACTTGAGTTGCCCGCATCGCCGGCAGTGCGAATGTGGTTTGTGGCAGAGAAGGCCGTACCAGCCACCAGTGAGTCCTGCACCATCACGCCATTCAGGCCAATGTCAAAAATGGCACCCGCCAGTTGAAGTACATTCAGCGTGTCGATGCTGCTGCCCGAAAGGGTTTTGAGGCCCCCACCGCTGAGCCGCAGGCGGCCAATGCGGAAGTTGGCAGATGCTGGCACCGTGATGGTCTGAGCCGAAGCGCTGGTCAGGTGCAGGCGACCAGCAGAAGTGCTGCCGCCGATGCGGGTATTGGTGGAAGTTATGGAAACCGTCCCGGCAATACCCAATTCAAATGCGTTGTAATCGAGCCGCCCGCGCACTATGCTCAACGTTTGGGCTACCGTCGCAAACACGCTGTTGGTGGCACGGCCTGTGCTCACGAGGCGAACTGTGCTGGTATCAGCATCTTTATCTACCGTCAGGTTTTGCAGCGCATAGGTTCCCGTTGTGTTCCGGTTTTCAAAACGGCTGCCGTTCCGACCAATGAACGAAAGCACAGAGCTGCCCGTACCCGGTGCAAACTCGGCACCGGCATTGATGACAAAGTTCCGGCCTACGCTCAGGTTGTTGGCCCCCATGGTCAGCACGTTGGCTGCACCAGCGGTGGAGTCAATGATTGTCAGGTCGTTGAGAACCGTAATTGCCGACGCAGCAGTTACAGAGTTGTTGTTGCCGTAGCGCACCACTTCCAGGTCCCAGAAGGGGTTGTTTGCAATGATGTTACCGGCACTTGAGCTGGTGCGCACGCGTACCAGGCCACCTGTCACTGAAATGTTCTCAGAAGCAGAGGTAACATTCCAGAAGTTACGGTTGGCATTATTAATGATGTTGATCTGGCCACCGCTCATCTGGAACACCGTGTTTGGATCGTCCAGACTCATGTTAGCAGTGGTACTGCCGTTGGCTGCCAGGTTGATGGTGCCACCCGTGATGCGAATGGTGGGCTTGTTGTTAACACCACCGACGAGGGCTACGCGGAAACCGTTCACGTTGGTAGTACCGCCTTCGGTGATCCACTGGCCACCATAGCGGATGGCAATACCATCGTTCATGGTAGCATTGAGTGTACCGCTCTTTACACGCAGAATGCCATAAGGCACAATCGCAGTAGCGCCGGTAAAGGTGAGCGTGCCACCGTCAATCTGCAGCTCGGCATCAAAGTCGATGTTGTAGTTGCCACCGATCGCCATTGCCAGGTTGATGTTGGCACCAATACGCAGAATGCCTGCACGCAAGGCCAGGCCGTTGTTACAGGTAGTGGGCAGGTCGGCGCCTGTTGTGCCACCACAAGCATTGGTGGGGCCCTGAATGGTCAGGTTGCTGGTGTTGTTGGCAAACAGATGCAGTTCGTAGGTAGCATCCGTACCCTTGTCTACCACCACACGATAGACAGTAGTAGGGCAATTAACGCCGAAAGTCTGGTTCTTATCACCCGCAGTGAAGTTGATATTCACGCGGTAAGTTGTGGCGGAGGCACTGAGGCGCACCGTGGCAGCACCACCAAAAGTTGCGTTGCCACCTACAGTAATATCATGCTCCCGGTTACCGGCATCGGCCGAACTGTTAACAGAGAACTGACCCGCAGGCAGGGTGCTGGTGATGGTGAAGTCACCCCCAATTGAAATCGTACGTACAGCCGCATGGTCAATCACCATCGTTGCCAGACTGTCAACTCGCAGAGTACCTTTCGTTACCAGACTGGTAATGGTCTTGTTGTTGGCAGTGCCACCGGTAAGGGTCAGGTTATTGTAGGTCTGCCCGAAAAGTGTGTTGCTAACCGTGTGACTTGCACCCGCCAGTTCTACGGTACCACCCGTAGCAGACATAAATGCGGTAGCGTTGGCAGCAGTAACCGCCGTAGGGTTCACTGTGAACCGCATGGTACCCTGACCCACCACAACACCCAGGTTGTGGGCGATGTTATTGGTAATGATCAGCCTGCCACCAGAACGAATCTCCAAATAGGCGATCGTGCGCGCGGTGGCTGTGTTCATCACAATGGTGGCGCCTTCCAGAATCACGACTGAGTCGGCGACAGTGCCGTTTCCCTGTCCTGAGCCTGGACCAGCCGTAATGAGGCCGGAGGAAGCCAGTGTGAAACCGCCGCCAGTGGCGTTCAACGTCCAACTGCCTGGGCTGTTCCAGTTGGCGTTAGGAACCCCATTCGCCGAATAGTAAATCGTGGCGTGGGCCGCGGGGGAAATCATCAACAGCAGGAATGCGAGGAGCCATCCCCACTGCTTGGGTAGAGGGTTTTTCATAAAGGTGGTGTGCCTAATCTGCGTCTACGGCCTACAGTATTACCCGTAGAACGACGACATGCAAATCTATTAATTCGGTTGCATAAATCAGCCTTTATTGTCATCACCATTTTCAGTGACAATCGATTAACTATCGATTCCGTCCCATTCTGATACAGACCGAACACCCATTCTCTGCTACAAGAAGGCACTTTTTATACGCATAAAAACCGATGTACAAACAACTATAAACGCATTAAATAAATCCATTTGTTGCCCAAATGTCTAAAACAAAAAGAGGGGAAAGGATGGAAATACTGACATGCCCACGAATCATCGGCTTAATACGCACGAGACAGCAAACTCTCATTTCCAATCTGGGGACCGAAAAGGCCAAAAGTGGGTAACTCCTTCTCCATCATAAAAAAGCCCCATACGTGGTATGGGGCCTCAATCATCGGAGAAAAAAGTCAGCTACCGCAGGCCTCGCAGGCACCGGGGTTATCCAGCGCACAGGCCATCCCCTCATAGGCAGCGGCAGGGTCAACAGGAGGAAGCTCCAGTGGCAGTTCAGGCTGCAGATAGGCAGAATCAACCGTGAACTTGATAGCCTCTGTGGCCGCCTTGGTGCGCAGATAGTACATGCCCGTCTTCAGCCCGCG
Source organism: Pontibacter sp. T17 (assembly GCF_057219875.1). Classification (NCBI taxonomy): domain Bacteria; kingdom Pseudomonadati; phylum Bacteroidota; class Cytophagia; order Cytophagales; family Hymenobacteraceae; genus Pontibacter; species Pontibacter sp. T17. Next base: position 1,234,683 of record NZ_JBXVVW010000001.1, on the reverse strand, counting down.
CTCCCAGCCATAAAAGTGCATGGAGGTAAGCTTGGCATAGTTGGGCTCCTGCACAAAGAGGTTCATGCTCTGGCTTTGGCAGATGAACGCACCTCGGTCGGCGGCCAGGTCAATCAGCGCCTTCTGCTTGATCTCCCACACCGTCTTGTAAAGGTCGCGCAGCTCGGCAGGAATTTCAGCAATGTGCTGGATGCTGCCATTGCCCGCGATGATACGCTGGCGCATCTGCTCGTTCCACAGGTTACGCTCCACGAGGTCGCGCAGCAGGTGCTTGTTCACTACGATGAACTCGCCACTGAGTACACGCCGGGTGTAGAGGTTGGAAGTATACGGTTCGATGCACTCGTTGTTGCCCAGAATCTGGCTGGTGGAAGCCGTGGGCATAGGCGCTACCAGCAGGCTGTTACGGAGGCCATGCTCGGCAATCTTCTGCTTCAGGTCTGCCCAGTCCCAACGCTCGGTAGGCTGTACGCCCCAGAGGTCAAACTGCAGTTGGCCTTTGCTGGCTGGGCTGCCCGCATAGGTCTCATAGGGCCCATGCTCGGCCGCCAGTTCCATACTTGCGGTGAGGGCACCGAAGTAGATGGTTTCGAACATGTCGCGGTTCAGACGGCGGGCTTCTTCGCTCTCGAAGGGCAAACGCAGTGCAATAAACGCATCGGCCAGGCCCTGTACCCCAATGCCAATCGGGCGGTGACGCATGTTGCTGCGCTGGGCCTCGGGCACCGGATAGTAGTTCAGATCGATAATCTTGTTGAGGTTCTTCGTGGCTACACGTGAAATCTCGAACAGCCGCTTGTGGTCTACCCAGCCATCGCCGTAGCGCGACAGCTCGTAGCGGCCATCGGCTTCTTCGTTGGACACAATGAAGCGGTTCAGCGCAATGGAAGCCAGGTTACACACAGCTACCTCGTCGGGACTGGTGTACTCGATGATTTCCGTGCACAGGTTGCTGCTGCGAATGGTACCGAGGTTCTGCTGGTTGCTCTTGCCGTTCGCGTGGTCTTTATAGAGCAGGTAGGGCGTACCGGTCTCGATTTGACTGTCGAGAATCTGGAACCAGAGATCCTGAGCCTTCACCACCTGACGGGCACGGCCTTCCTGTTCATAGCGGGCATACAGTGCCTCAAACTCCTTGCCCCAGCAATCTACCAGACCGGGCGCTTCCTGCGGGTCGAACAGGCTCCAGTGGCTGTTCTCCTTTACCCGCTTCATGAACAGGTCGGGAATCCACAGACCATAGAAGAGGTCGCGGGCGCGCATTTCTTCCTTGCCGTGGTTCTTCTTCAGCTCCAGGAAATGGAAGATATCTGGATGCCAGGGTTCAAGGTACATAGCGAATGCGCCCTTGCGCTTTCCACCACCCTGATCCACATAGCGAGCGGTGTCGTTGAACACGCGAAGCATGGGAACCAGGCCATTGCTGGTGCCACCAGTGCCGCGGATGTAGGCGCCTGAACTGCGGATGTTGGAGATAGAGATCCCAACGCCGCCTGCACTTTGTGATATGAGAGCGCTCTGCTTCAGTGTATCGTATATGCCTTCGATGCTGTCATCCTTCATGGCCAGCAGGAAGCATGAAGACATTTGCGGCTTGGGGGTGCCGGCATTGAACAGCGTGGGCGTGGCGTGCACAAACCACTTCTGGCTCATGAGATCATAGGTTTCGAACGCAGCGGCGAGGTCGTGCTGATGAATGCCCAGTGCCACACGCATGAAGAGATGCTGCGGGCGCTCCACTACCTTGCCATCCAGCCGCATCAGGTATGACTTCTCAAGCGTCTTGAAACCGAAGTAGTCAAACTCATAATCGCGCCGAAACTCCAGGTGTGCATCAATCACATCCGCGTGCTCCTGCACCAGCCGATAGAACTGCTCCGACACCATAGGCGCCGGTTCGTTGTTCTTTGGGTTGACGAAGCGGAACAGCGCCTCCACCACCTGCCGGAAGCTGGCATGGGTTTCCTTGTGCAGGTTGCTCACGGCTATACGCGCTGCCAGCATGGCATAGTCGGGATGATGCACGGTGAGCGCGGCGGCGGTTTCGGCAGCCAGGTTGTCGAGGTCGCGCGAGGAGATACCGCTGTACATGCCCTGCTGCACGCGGCGCACCACTTCCGTCACATGCACGTGCCGGGTATCCAGGTTCCACATCAGCCGCTCCAGACGCTGGGTAATCTTGCGCACATCCATCGGCTCTGACAGACCGCTGCGTTTGGTTACATACATGCCGTCGGTGCCGTACGGATGCAGGGGAGCCACGCCTTCCTGCGGACGGGTCTCATTGTTGGGTTGTGCTTTATGCGTTGACATGACAATCGGAGCGGTATATGGAGTGGGTTCGGTCAGTTCTGGTTCTGTGAATGAAGGGGTGCTCAGAAATCGGCATCGAGGCTGAACACCTGGTCTTCCTTGTTGGCCATGACGCCTGCTTTCTGGTAGTCGCCAACCCGCTTCTCGAAGAAGTTGGTTTTACCAGCCAGCGAGATCATTTCCATCCAGGGGAAGGGATTTTCTACGTTGTAGTGCTTGGGCAAGCCCAGCGACACCAGCAGACGGTCGGCCACGAAGGCGATGTACTGGCTCATCAGGTCTGCGTTCATGCCGATAAGGCTTACGGGCAGCGCCTCGCGGATAAACTCCTGCTCGATGGTTACGGCGTCCAGGATGATGGAGCGTACACGATCGGTAGGCAATTGCTGCTGCAGCATGGAATACAACAGGCAGGCGAAGTCGGTATGCAGGCCTTCGTCGCGGCTGATGAGCTCGTTGCTGAAGCACAGGCCAGGCATGAGGCCGCGTTTCTTCAGCCAGAAGATGGCGCAGAAACTGCCCGAGAAGAATATGCCCTCCACCGCTGCAAAGGCAATCAGGCGTTCGGCAAACGACTCTGCGTTCGTGATCCAGCGCACTGCCCACTCTGCTTTCTTCTGCACAGCTGGCACGGTTTCGATGGCGCGGAACAGTTTGTCCTTCTCTGCACCATCTTTTATATAGGTATCAATGAGCAGACTGTAGGTCTCGCTGTGGATGTTCTCAATGGCAATCTGGAAGCCATAGAAACAGCGGGCCTCAGGTACCTGCACGTCCTGAATGAAGTTTACTGCCAGGTTCTCGTTTACGATGCCATCCGATGCGGCGAAGAACGCCAGCACGTGCTTGATGTAATGACGCTCGTCGTCGGTCAGCTTCTCCCAGTCTACGAGGTCGGGTGTAAGGTCAATCTCTTCCGTTGTCCAGAAGCTTGCCTCGGCCTTCTTGTACATTTTCCAGATGGCATCGTTCTGTATGGGAAACAGCACGAACCGGTTGGGGTTGTCGCGCAGCAGGGGCTCGTTGGCGGTGTTGATGGACTGTGACATGGGAAGGAGTTATCAGGCGTGGGCAGACGGAAGGTCGTTGATGGGAACGGGGCGGCGGGTATCGTCTATGGCTACCATGGTGAAGTCGCCCGATACTGCCTGGTAGCGGTGTGCACGGTACATCTCCTCCACGAAAACTTCTACACGCACCCGCAGGCTTGTGCGGCCTACATGCACCACGTTGGCCACCAGCTCTACCAAGGTGCCTGCCGGAATGGGATGATGAAAATCCACACGGTCGGAGGAAACAGTCACCATCTTCTTTCGGCTGAAACGGGTGGCACAGATGAAGGCAGCTTCGTCCATGTGCTTCAGCGTAGTGCCCCCAAACAGCGTATCGTAATGATTCGTGGTATTGGGGAACACCGCCATGAACTGGCGGGTTTCGGCAGCCAACAGCCGTTCGCGCTCGGCGGCTGTAGGCAAGGGGGTAGAAGATTCGGCCATTCGGCAGGATGGAAATGAGAGGTACCAACAAACTGAGCGCTGCACTGCCGATGGCCCGCCGACACCCCAGACGCAGTACCTTATATAAGGCACCACTACCAGAGCACCGGAAAGCTGTCTGAGTCGCGCAGACACTTCCATCACAAGGTGGGGCAAGTCTCCCGGCTCAGGACCTGTTTCGTCTCGTCTTCCCAGCCTCAGGGCCAGTGACTTTGCCCGCCTTTCCCTTGCGGGTCAGGCCTGGACGAACAGTTGGGCGTCCCATACGGTTGCGCGTCAGCTCAGGCTTCTCACCTGATTCCTTTTTCATCAGCCTCAAGCAGTTACAAACCAAAGTCTGTCGCTGCAAATCGGCCAAACCAACGCCTTGGATGCAGATATAAAGGTACGTCGCATTGCCGCTAGACACTAGTCACACTTACCCCCAGGTGGATAAGTCGAGGGTTATGCACCCAGCCACTTTTAGGTACCTGCGAGGTTGTGAAAGGAGAACTTGCACAGCCTGAAAAACCCATTACTGTGCATGCATTTTTGCGTTCACCAAACAGCTGAACCCAACAGTCATCGGGGTTGTCCACACCCTACCCGCCCAAGGGTTTTCCACTTCACATACATTTGCTCTGCACGCGCGTACTTTCCTTTGGTGGAGAGCTCTGGATGTGGGGGAATCTCTCGCCAACTTGCGCCCAATCGCATCTTCCGCGTCTCCCTTCAGCCATGCCCTCCCGTCTGCGTGAAGTCTTCTGGGTCTGTTTCGTGCTGGGCTGCACTGCTTTTGGTGGGCCGGCGGCACACATCGCCCTGTTGCAGCGTGCGGTAGTGGAACGGCGCAAATGGCTCAGTGCCGATGCTTTTGCCGAAATGCTGGGCCTCACCAACCTTCTGCCCGGCCCCAACTCCACCGAGATGGTCATCCACACTGGCTATCACCGGGCAGGGTGGGCCGGACTCATCGTGGCGGGGGTTTCCTTCATTGTGCCCGCGGTAGGCATCACGCTGGGCCTTGCCTGGTTTCACACTGCCTACGGAAAACTGCCCGCAGTAGAACCTTGGCTCTGGGGCATCGCTCCTGTCGCAGTGGGCATCGTATTGGCGGGCGTCTACCGGCTTTCGCGCAGCACCCTTACTACCACACCCCGCATACTCATTGCACTGATTGCTGCCTTATTGGTAGCGTTGGGGCTGCCGGAAGCCCCTGTCCTGCTGGGCCTGGCAGCAGTGTGGGCAACAGCAGCACTATTCCCCACCTTCCGTCCACCCTACAGCCGGAGCCTGCTGGTACTGGGCGCGGCAGGAGCCAGCAGCAGTGCCTATGCGGCCCCTACCCTACCCACACTCTTCGGCATCTTCCTGAAAATAGGTGGCACACTCTATGGCAGTGGCTACTTACTGGTGGCCTACCTCAATGAAGAGCTTGTAGCCCGGCACGGCTGGATGACTCCCGTAGAACTGCTGGATGCCATTGCGGCCGGGCAAATCACGCCGGGCCCCCTGTTCGCTACAGCCACCTGGATAGGCTACAAGCTACTGGGCCTGAAAGGCGCATTGGCGGCTACAGCGGGCATCTTTCTGCCTGCCTTTGTCCTCATTGCGGCGTTGGCACCCCACCTGCCACGCCTCTTGCGCAACAGGTGGTTCCAACAGTTTCTGCAGTATGTAGCGGCCTCAGCCATTGGTGTACTGGCAGTCACCATCGTTCAGTTGGCCTGGCCGCTGCACCACCAGCCCCTACGACTGGGCCTCGCACTGCTGTGCGGCGCGGTATTGCTGTGGCGCACAAAACTCAACCCTGCCTGGCTGGTGCTCGTAGCGGTGCCGGCAGGCGGGTTGCTGCACCTCAGTGGCCTTTGGGCCTGAAGTGCAGCTTCAGCATGAAGTCGCGGCCCAGCCCCTGTTTGAAGGCCAGGTTGATCCACGCCAGCGCAAACTGCTCCAACAGCGGCACCTGCGCCTCGCCCCCAAAGTCGTAGCAGTTGGCAAAGCCCAGCTCAAGCGCCAGCTGCTTCATCGTCTCCTTGGCCTTGGCGCTGCCACCGGCCATGAACATGTCGGCCGCAAGCGCATCGCTGTAATGGGGGTTTGCCATGTTCTCAAAACCAGTACTGTTGAAACCTTTTACTACATCAGCCTCAGGCAGCAGCGTACGCAAGGCGGTGTAGGTGTCATGAAAATCCTGCGGCTTCATCGACACGCTGTTCATCGTTTCAATTACCACTTTGCCCTTGACATGCGGCTTGATGGTGCTGGCAATGTCGTGTACAGCTGCGGGCACGGCGGCTATTACCACTACATCGGCATGGGCGGCGGCGGCGGCAATATCCGTTACTTTAAGCCCTGGGACGGCCGTTACCAATGCTTCGGCTTTGGGATTTGGCTGCTCGCGGACGCCTACCCACACCGAGTGGCCCTTGCTGGCCCAACCCTTGGCGAGCGCGCCACCCACGTGGCCATGACCTATGATTGCGATATTCATAACTGAAAGTGAAGTGAGGTTGAATCAGTGGTCAGTGCCTGGCTGTACCAGGCTGTACGAGGTTACAAAAAACAGAGGGATACAAGCATAACATCCCAGTGCGGCAAAAGGGTGCAGCATCACCATGGCAGTGGCAAGAGACCAAGCCGCTGGCCCCAGCAGAAACGACCGACGAATCATCCGCCGATGCGCCGCCATATCCGCCCCATCCTTCAGCAGCAGTGGATGGCGGGTAGCATACCAGCGCATACAGGCAAAGGCCAGACTGGCCAGCACCATGGTAATGCCGAATAGACTGACGGCCAAAGCACTGGAAGGATACTCGCCCATCAGGCTGGTAGGGAACGGCAATAGCGACAGCATCAAAAGGGTAAGCAGGTTCAGCCACAGGAGGCCTGCGTCTACGGTCTTCAACAGAGCAAACAGCCGATGATGATTGAACCAGAAAACCCCCAGCACGCCAAAGCTGATAACCCAGCTAACAACCTTCGGTAGAAGGCTCCGCAGAGCCTCCCCCAGCACCGCTTCCGGCGTATCGTGCGGCAGCTTCACCTCCAGAACAATCAGCGTGATGATGATGGCCAGTACCCCATCGCTGAAAGCCTCCAGGCGGCTAACGGAAAAATGAGATTGCGCTTTCATAGCATGCGATATCAGACACCCAGTGCCTCCACTACCAGCTTGGCCGCAGCCGCGCCGGAATACTGCTGCTGACCCGTAATCAGGCGGCCATCGCGCACAGCAAATGGCGCAAAGCGCGGACCTGTAATGAAGTTGGAGTCAGCCAACTTTCGGGCTTCGGTCTCAATCCAGAACGGCTGGATGCGCATGCCTACAAAGCTGTCGGCATAGGCTTCCTCGCTGTCGGCAAAGCCTGTCCACGTTTTGCCCTGCACCAGCAGTTCCCCAGTAGAAAGTCGGGTTTTCAGCAGCACGCAGGTACCATGGCAGATTACCGCCACTGCCTTGCCAGCCTCATAGGCTTTGGCTACGAACTGGTGTACGGCTGCATTATCATACATAGTAACCATTGGACCTTGACCACCGCAGATAAACACGGCATCAAAGCTGGCGGGGTCCAGCGTATCCATGCGCTGTGTATTGGCCAATAGAGCCGAATGTTGGCTGCTTTCCAGAAAGCCCAGGCTCAGGAAATCATGGGCCGAATAGCCTGACTCATGCCGCGGGTCACTGAAGCCGTCAATTTCCAACTTGCCCCCTTCCGGGCTGGCAATGGTAATCTCATAGCCCTGCTCCGCAAATACATGATACGGGTGCGCCAGTTCGGCGATCCACAGGCCCACGGGCCAGCCGGTAACAGGTGACACCGCTGCGTTGGAAGCCAGCAGCAGTACACGCTTGGGCTTCGACGGATTCAGAATAGAAAGGTTTGCACTCATACAGGTCGAGAAGTTGTATATGTGCAAACTAGACCTCTATATTTCCCTATAACAAGTATGTACTGTTTGGTACCATACGCACCTTTTGGTGTTAAATGTTGATTTACAATCTAATAAAAATGCCAACTTTCGATTATCAGGGCCGAACCTACCACAGCCACGTAGAACTGGCGCTGGAGAAAATCGGTGGCCGCTGGAAACTCCCCATCCTCTGGCGACTGAAAGACGGGACACGTCGCTATGGCGAGCTGCGCAAAATGATTCAGGGCATCACGCCCAAAATGCTGACGCAGCAGCTGCGCGAACTGGAACTCGACGGCTTCATCGAGCGCACACAGTATCCCGAGGTACCACCCCGGGTAGAATACAACATCAGCGAGCGCGGCAGACTGGTGCTGCCTGTCATTCTGGAACTGAGAAAACTGGGCGAGGCGCTGGCCCCACCCAGTTAGCGAAGCAAAGTCCCTTACTTCGGATTTACATGAATGGCCTCGATAAACACCGTACCCTTGTTATCGTTGTAGGCCCCAGGATCCCCTTGGAATGAATAGCCATCAGCAATACCCAGATACAGCGTCCGGGCTCCAGCTGGCACCTTGAACTTCTGGGCTGTTCCGGCTTCGGTCTGCCCGTCACCAATGAAAAACACCTGATTCAGCCCCGGGCTGAAAGTTTCTGCGTTGTCCTTGCCATCGGAGAAATCCAGACGTGCGGGTGCTGCTGCTGGCTGGGTAGCACCGAGAAACACGCCTACCAGAAACAGCGACTTCTGGCGGTGGACAATTCCTGCAATAGCGCCCTTGCTGTTGAGATCCGTGCTGCCACCTGCACAGTCGCCTCCGTCGGGCGAGAAAAACTGATCATCAGCGCAGGCCAGTTCGCCTGTTACACCCTCGAAAGAGATAACCTGGGCCCCCTGCACCAATTGGACAGCTACTGGCAGTACACCACCCATTTCGCCATCCTGCACCTTTCCAGCCACAAACACATTACTGCGCGAGTGCACGGCCAAAGGACCCATGGTTTGTGCATGTGCGGCGGGGATCACCAGAAATGCGACTACCGAAAACAGAAAAACTACCGAATGCTTCATTACTTGATAAGTTTAGGTTCGTCTGTAAAATACATCAAAAATGGCTAACTGACTTGTGCTCAGCTGAAGAGCCGAATCGGCTAACTTGAGGTTCGCCGTCAAACACTCGCTGTGCTGCATTTCAGGCCTCCTCTCTCTGTGCTACTGATTCTTCGATTCTTGGCCGTTTATCTGCTGTTGGGTTTGCCACACACACTCAACGCCCAACAGAACATCTACACCTCTGATCTCAGCGGGCGCACCGTCACCTTCACCCAGCTGATGGAGGCAATGCGCAATGCCCGCCCCGGCCGTATTCTGTTCCAGAACCTCAACGTCAGATTCGACGTAGTGAAAGATGAAGCCGGCATGGATGCGTGGTGGGCCGACACGACACGGCGCCATCGGTTTCCGGCCACTTACAGCTTTGAAAACTGCACGTTTGACCCACAGTACTGGTGGGTACTGCGGAATGCGACCATTGAGGGTGAATTCTACTTCGTTAACTGTAGCGGCCTGAAAATCTGGTTTGAAGACTGCACCCTCAAGTCGGCCGTACGCATCGAGGGCTCCAGCCTAGACTTTTTGCGCTTCGAACGCTGCCATTTTCTCAATGGTGTTGTGTTGCGCCGCAATGCAGCCTACACCGACTATGTATCGTTCCGGGACTGCAGCTTCACCGTCACAGATCTGACGCACTTCAATGAAACCTTTGACAACACCAAGAATGGCCTGCTCACTATCGACGCACGAAGTGCCTCACTGGACTTTACCCTCGACCGTTGCAGGTTTTTCCTTTCGGCGCACGACTCCACCCGCCGTATGCCAGTGTCGTCGTTAAGTGTTAACCTGTCGCAATCTACCTTCACCAATCTGCGGCTTACTCACTGTCAATTGCAGGTGCCCCTTTTACTTGGGCGCAGTACGGTTTCCAACATGTTTCTGCTGACACAGCTGGCGCTACCCAAAGGAGTGGTATTGACCGGCCTGAGCCTCAACCCGCTGAATACCCAGGTGGAGTGGGCCTCGCTGAAAAACCATCGGATCAGCGAACTGCTGGGCGACACCACCGTAGCCAATGCCCATCAGATATCTGCCTATCCACGCCAGACGCTGTATCCGGCACTTGTAGCCGCCTACACCAACCTGTACCAAACGTATCGGGCACTTGGAGACCGCTTCAGCGCCGACTCGTCCTACATCGAGTTCAAGAACATCGAGACCAACCAGTATCTAGCCGATTATGAGCGGCAGGGCCGCCGTGAACAGTACGTCCTCTATATCCTCAACCGGTTGATGTACGTTTTCTCCGACTATGGCACCAACACCTATCGTGCCCTGCTCTTCTCCTTCTGGGTGATACTCGGCTTCGCCGGAATCTACTTCATTACCCCCTTCCGCTACGGTGACGTGTTGCACCGTAGTCTGCGCACACAGTACCTCCTCTACACCCACTTTCTGACTTCGCCCCGCAGCCCATACCGGCTGTATCTGGAACACCTGATCCTGTTCGATGACCATGCCCGGGCTGATGATGTCCGACGGCGCCTCCGACGGCATGGGCAGTTGCTTCCGGCAGTTTATCGCCCTCTACTTCACCTGCCTCGCATACCTCTTTATAACCTCTTCCTACACACAGAGGGATGGCTGTATCGTCGGCTTATGCCGCACGGAAGCCACTCCTGGAGTGAGCTGACTCCTCGTCAGCAGAGTCGGCTCTTCTGGCTGCTGGCTGTTGCCGTTGTCCTCTCCATCTTATACTTCACACTGCGCAAGGCCGTAGATTCCGTCATCCTCAGTCTGAATGTCTTCTCAACCCTGGGCTTTGGCGAACTGCGTGTGGGCGGTGTGGTTGGCTATCTCACGGTAATCGAGGGCTTTCTCGGTTGGTTTCTGCTTAGCATTTTCAGCGTGGTACTGCTCAACCAGCTATTGCAGTAAACAAAAAAGCCTGCCCTATACCGGGCAGGCTTTTCAGCAGTACTGATACGAATCAATAGCCGGGGTTCTGTCCACCAATCAGTCGGTTGGTGTTCAGTTCGCCGGAAGGAATCGGCCAGATGATGAGGTTATTGCCGAACGGAATGTCACTGATAAGCGAGTAATCTTCACGCCGTTTGTCGGTCAACCCCTGGCCGGTACGAATAAGGTCGAAAGAGCGATGTCCTTCACCGATGAACTCGATACGGCGTTCAAAGAGAATGGCATCTACCAGGTCATTACGAGTGACAAATGCACCGTAAGAGGGGGTAGCCGCCGGCTTTGAACGGTCGCGCACCGCATTCAGCAGCGCCAGCGCACGGGTCTCATCGCCCACGCGGGCTTCGGCTTCGGCAAGGTTCAGCAGCACTTCTGCGTAGCGCACTACCGGGGCCCAGTCATCCTGTGTAGACGAGCGGGTGTACTTGTTCACCAGCGAGTCTTTGCGAATCATCGGTGAGGTGCGACGAAGATCGCCTGCTACCCAACGCGAGTCATTACGCAGACTGCGGTTGATGAACAGCAGTTCGCGCTGGTTGTAGAACTGAGCCAGTGCGTTGTTCGTACCAGCAGGGTCAGACGAATCGAATGCAATTGAGAAGATGGACTCGGAGGAAACAGCAGGGAATACCCAGACTGCCGACGGCGTAGCCGTGAGCGCCAACGATCCCAGCGGGCCGCTGGAAGCATAGGGCGCAACAGCCGGAACGAGCTTGTTGCACTCCTCAATCACCTTGGCATAGTTACCCATGTAGAGATACACACGGGCCTTCATTGCAATCGCTGCGGCCTTGGTAGCACGCGACTTCGAAAGTGAAGCCGTAGCACGCACACCGGGCAGAAGTGCTTCAGCCTGGTCAAGATCAGCCAGCACCTGTGCATACACACCTGCTACCGTGGCGCGGGGTGCATCGTTACCCTGAAGGTCAATGATTGGCGTCAGGCGCAGCGGAATACCCTGATGGGTGCCCGTGCCGCCGATACCTGTTGCGCCATTCCACTGGTAGGGTTGGGCATACAGGTTTACGAGGTAGAAATGCGATATGCCACGTACGAAGTAAGCTTCGCCCAGATATCCGTTCTTGGCAGTGCCCGATACGACATTGGGGAATTTATTCGTCAGCGCATCCAGCATCAGGTTAGCCAGGTTGATGGCATAGTACCCGCGCGTCCAGGTGTTAACCACCTCGGCCGTATTGGGGGTCTGCACATTCTCGGCAATCGTGGTGAAGAAGCTCTTGGTGATGATGTCTTCGCCACGCACGTCGCCCGCAATCTGTACTGTCGCGCCAAGGAAGTTAGCCGCATTGGTGGCCCCTTGCAGGCCGTGATACAAACCGTTGGCGGCCAGTTCTACACGAGCAGGTGTATTATAGGCCGCTTCTTCTGTGATGCGGTCTTCTGGATTTGCGTCGAGGAATGCTTCCCCACAGCCAGAGGCCGTTGCCAGCAGCGAGGCCAGCAGAACGCCTTTCAATGTTTTGGAAACCATGGAATGGTGTGAGTTAGAGGTTAGAATTGGACAGAAGCACCAAAAAGGAAAGTCCGGGCCTGCGGGGCCTGTACGATATCCAGACCTGTGCCGGTATTGGCCTGACCCTGCGAGTTGGCTTCAGGATCGATACCTGAGTAGCTGGTAAACAGGGCAAGGTTATTGGCACTGATATAGAGGCGCATGCTGGTCATAGACATCTTGCTTACCCAGCGCTGTGGCAGGGTATAGCCCAGCGTTACGTTCTGGATGCGCAGGAAGTCGCCATTTTCAATCCAGCGGGTTGAGGCCTGGAATGTCTGTGGGTCAGCAAACGACAGACGAGGGATGTTGGTATTCCGGTTGTCTGGTGTCCAGCGGCCCATAATCACCGCACCGTTGTTATTGTTGTTCAGGTTCAGAAGGCTGCTGCGCAGAGTCTCATTGTAAACCTGGAAGCCCAGTGAGAAACGGAGCAGTGCCGACAGGTCCCAGTTGCCATAACGGAGGGTGTGGTTCCAGCCACCAAACCACTTGGGGTTGGGTTGGCCTGCCAATACACGGTCGTCGGTAGCGCCGAGGCCCAGGTTGGGGGCAGGTGCGGCCGTGCCGTCCATGAACAGCCATTCGTCACCGTTAACAGAAGGATTCTGCAACTGGTTGTACTGAATCTGCTGGCCAAAGCGGTTGTACCAGGTACCGAAACCGTTGGTAGGGTTGACACCACCCCATCGCAGAGTATAGAACGAACCCAGGTATTCACCCGGCCGCACGATCGAGAGGTTCGACTGAGGGAAGGGTGTGGCAAGCTCTGGATAGCTGGTTACGAACGACTCCACAAAGGTGAGGTCCAGCCCCATGTCATAAGTCCAAGAGCCATTCTGGAAAACAGTTCCGTTGATGCTGAGTTCAAAGCCTTCCGACATCGAGGCACCAATGTTCGTGGCAATGCTGGAGGGCAGACCCGCTGACGGAGCAGCTGGAATGTTCAGAATCAGGCCACTGTTGATGATGCGGAAATAGTCGGCTGTCACACGTACGCGGTCTTCAAACAGTCCCATGTCAAAGCCCACATCGTACTTGTCGTTGGTTTCCCATGTCAGCTGGCTGTTACCTGCCGCATTGTAGACAGAGCCATTATTGCTGCCATACTGGCCTGCACCAAAGCTGCCGAGGTATGCATAGGTACCAAGGCCCTGGGCATTACCGTTGCGACCATAGCTGGCACGCAGTTTAAACTGGTTGATGACGTCCTTAAAGGGAAAGAAGTTTTCATTGGATGCTACCCAGCCTACCGAGAAGCCGTAGAAAGTACCACGACGCACGCTGGGAGCCAGGTTCGACAGACCGTCGTTACGCAGGCTGGCAGCCACAATGTACTTGCCCTGATAGTTGTAATCTACCGTTCCGAAGTAAGAGTCAAAGCTGTTGCGCAGCTTGAAGCCCTGTACCAGTGGTGTTGTAAAAGTACCGGAGATGATATCATCATAGGCGGGATCTGAGAGACCTGTGCCACGTGCGCGGAAACCTTTACGATCGTCGAGCTGGGTTTCCCAGCCTACCAGAATACCAATCTTGTGATCCGAGCCCAGAGCGCGGGTGTAATTGGCTGTGACGCGAGAGGTGTACCGATAACGGGGTTGCCACCACTGTTCTACATAGCCCAGGAAACCAACGCCGTCACCGTGAGTGGGGTTCCAGTAGGTATAATCCTCAATGCCGTTGAAGTTGACACTCACTTCGCCACGAAGCGTCAGGTACTGAATGGGGTTCACTTCCAGATAGGCAGTACTGAGCATGATCCACTCATCAGTGATGGACTTGTTCTTGTCAAGTACATACGCGATGTTGGGCCAGTTGCTAGAAATGGCCAGTGTGTTATTACCCTGACCAATGCGGTTACCAACAAGGTCGATGTAGTAATCGCCATTAAGACGGGCAGGCACGTTGGGCCACAAACGGTAGGCAGCAAGCACCGAACCGCTGAGACTGTTGGTACCTGTGTTCAGGCCATCAGAGTATACCCGGCTTATGGTGCTGTTCACACCCATCTTCAGCCACTTGGTCGCCTGATGGTCTACCGACATTTTCAGGCTGCCGCGACGGAAGCGGTTCGTCTTCAGAATACCCTCCTGGTCGGTAAAGCCGAGTGAAAGGTAGTACTGGGTACGCTCGTTACCACCTGTAACAGCAAGCGTATGCTGCTGCTGAAGGCCGCGCTGATACACCTCGTTCTGCCAGTCGGTATTGGCGATAGAGCCATCGGGCATGGTGAAGAGGCTAGCAATGGGCGAAAGCCCTGCATTGGCACGCATTTCGTTCTTGATGTCTACATACTGGTAGGCGTTCAGCAGCTCCAGACGCTTGAGCGTTTCGGTGAAACCGACCTGCATGTCGTAGCTTACACGGGTAGCACCAGCCTTGCCACGCTTGGTGGTAATCATGATTACACCGTTGGAGGCACGCGAACCGTACTGTGCTGCCGATGCACCGTCCTTCAGTACGGTCATCGTCTCAATATCAGCCGGGTTGATAATCGAGAGGGGGTTCTGCACGCTCGACTGCCCCTGCGAGAAGTCGCCCTGCGCATACGGAATACCATCGATCACATACAGCGGTTCGCCGCTTTGGGTAATCGAGTTGGTGCCACGGATACGTACACGGCTTGGGTTGTTCAGACGGCCGTTGGGCAGCTGAATATTCACACCCGAAACGCGACCTGCCAGGGCCTGCTCTGCCGACTGTACTGGCAGTGCGGCAATCCGCTCGCCGCTAACGCGGGCCACGGAACCCGTTACTTCTTCGGCGCGCTGCGGACGGTAACCTACCACCACAACTTCGTCAAGGCCGACGCCTTCTTCTTCCAGTGCTATGTTGAGCGTGCTGGAGCCACCAGTAACGTTCTGCTCATAGGTTTTGAAGCCGACGGCTGTAACCCGGATGCGCAAAGGTCCCTCCTGGGTCGTCGTCATCTTGTAGTTACCGTCCATGTCGGTGTAGGTGCCCATGACGCTTTGGCCATTGAGCGTTACCAGCATCACGGTTACAGAAACCATGGGCTGTCCACTCTTGTCGAGAACACGGCCTGTGAAGGTGCGTTCTGCTGTGGGTTGGCTCGCTGAAGCCGAGGTGCCGCGGTCGCGCACGTCCTGCGCATACACACTGCCGCCCAGCGAAAGAAGAGCCAATCCTACCAGGGTAGAATTTCTAAGCATTCGTGAGTGTTTTTAATTGCAAAAAACAGACACGCAAACTCGGAATTCGCTGCACCCTCAACTGCCAACAAAAATTAAAATAATATAACAGGCTTAAATCTATGATAATCAATGTTATAGACATATTCTTAACATATGGAAATACATTTCTTTGGTTAATACCTGCTAATAAAAGTTAATCAATAGCGAATTAACACTTACGCACTTGCTTCACATTAAAACATCTCCATCTCACAACCTAAAAGAGAGAGCCCTTAGCCCTTAGTAGCTATTTCTCAGCCTACTTACACGCTCTGTAGGCGCCGTGGGAACCTAACAATTCAAGCGCTAACTGCAATTTCGAACAAACGATAGGCCATCATTGGCTAACCACACCTGAAAGGCTGCACGGTCAAAGCCAGGCATATCCTGCGAGGGGGCAAACTCGGGCGAACGGAGAGCATCCGGGAAGGGCGTCAGAAACGCGTAGTGATTAGCATTCGGGATAGACGAATGTTTCATTCCCACAGCAGCGGGCATTGCCTCCTGCAAAATCTGATAGTGTATGGCAGTGGTGACTGCATCAGCCTCCCCGGTCACTACCCGTACCGGAACCCGAAGGTCCGAGAGTGCCCCGGGCAGCCGGAACCACGGCGTGGCGGGCGCCATCAGATACAGGCCGGCAATCCGGGTGTCGGTAACTGTATCTACCGGGATTTGCTCAGACGATTCCTGGGGCAATGCCGTTACTTTTCCGCCAGCCAATGCAAGCATTGTATAGCCGCCCATCGAATGACCGAATAAAACAGCTTTCTCAGTGGTGTGCGCCGCCCAATTGCCGCTTCTGAACATATCCAACACGCACTGTACATGCCGTGGACGATCGCTCAGATTCCGCAGGGTATTGAGGCGCGAGTTATCGTTGCGGTTGTTGCCGGGGTGCTCGGGCAGGGCCACCACACACCCCTGCTGCGCCAGCGCCATGGCCAGCCCACGGTACACCCACGGCGAGCTGCCACTGCCATGCGACAGCACCACCAACGGATGCCGCCCTTCCATAATGGGAGCGTTCAGGCCCACCTCCACTGTGTAAGGGCCAGCCTGAAAGGCGCTGGCTGCACCCTGCGAGGGATAAAACGCCAGCACAGGGAAATGCTCCCCTTTGGCTTGGTCAAAAACTGACAACTGCTGGAAACCGGGAGAGAAGGGAGGAAGCATGTGTGAAAGTAGCTACTTCCACCTGTCCTCAATCACTTCCCGCTATCTTCGCACCCATGACGCCTGCACAGAAAAACGCCCGCACTTTCGCCATGCTGATGCTGGGCATGGCAGTCGGCGCGATGATTGTCTACGGCTGGCCCCTGCTGCGCCAGTGGCTCCAGAGCCGCTGAGCTTTAGCTGGCCGCTGGAAACACCAGCACAATTGAAGTGCCGATACCCACGATGGAGTTGACTTCCAGACGCATGCCGTGCTTGTCGGCAATTGTCTTGACGATGGACAGCCCCAGACCATAGGAGTCGGCGTCGGAGTTACTTGCCTTGTGGAAGGGCTCAAACAGATGTGGCAATTCCTCTTTGGCAATACCGATGCCGGTATCGCGCACCTCCAGCTGCACAGCGCCGTCGGCCAACGCTTTGCCCACCACCTCAATACGACCGTTCGGGCGGTTGTACTTGATGGCATTGTGCAGCAGGTTCATCAGCAGCGTACTGATGAGGCCACGGTTGACATTGGCCAGCACCAACGTTCCCGGTATCTCCACATGCAGGGTGAGATCGCTAAGAGCCAGTCGATCCTGCAGCTCCTCGGTCACTTCCTCCACCAGTTCGGCCAGCGAAACACGGTCGTGCCGAGGGAACTGATCGTTTTCGATCTTTGAGATCAGCATCAGCGACTTGATGATGACCCGCAGCCGATGCACCGTTCGCAGCGAATCCATGACGCGAATGGTATTTTCTTCCGACAGCGATTCGTCCACCAGCATATTCTCAAAGCGGTGCTGAAGGGTCGCCAGCGGTGTGAGCAGTTCGTGCGAAGCATCGGCGATAAACCGCCGCTCGTGCGCAAAAGACGTCTGGATAGACCGCATCATGGATTGCAGACTAAGGTCCAACTCCCTGAAATCGTCGGTAGTGGTGGCTATGGGTGTAAAGTCAAAGGCAGAAGGGTTGCGCACATCCTTCAGCCTGACATGCCGAATCCGCTCTAATGGCCGCAGCAGATAGGTAAAGTAGAGAATATCGGTGGCCATGGTGAGCAGAATGCCTATCAGAAGAATATAGAAGGCATACTGCCGGAAGGTGTCTTCCACTTCACCGATACTGGTAGTACTGTGCCCGATTTCAAGCAGATACTGCTTCCCTTCCAGATCGAAAGAATAGCTGAGCACCCTGTACTCTATTACCTCCTCTTCTACCGCCCGGCGTGAATCTTCTATTATGTCAATTGTAGGGCCTGGTGGAATCTGCTCCAGTGAGATAAACTCGTCTTTCAACAGGTTATAGCTGCCGTAGGAGTTCTCATCTGCATCCAGAAAAGCCGAAATGCCATTCTGGCGCACCATGTTCACTACCTGTTCCTGTTGCTTTCGCAGCTTGGCATCGGTACTGAATACAGCCACACGCCGCAACACGGGCGGCAGCAACCCGATGAACAACACCAGAATCAGTGTGCGCGAAAGCCCATTGAAGAGCGTGAACTTGGCGGCCAGTTTCACAGAATTGCGCTGTTAGATACTTACCCTGTAACCGATACCGCGGACGGTCTCCAGCCAGTCTACGCCGGCGTAACGCCCCAGTTTCTTGCGCAGGTTTTTGATGTGGCCGTCGATAAAATTGGATTCGAAGCCGATGTCCGACACATTGCCCCAGATGTGCTCTGTAAGCTGTAGTCGGGTCAGCACCCGGTTACGATTGAGGGCCAGATAACTCAGCACCTCAAACTCCTTGGTGGAGAGCGCAACTTCCTGCTCCTGGTAGGTGAGTTTGCGGGCCTGTAAGTCCAGCTGAAATCCGTGGCAGTCAATTACAGAACGCTTGAGGCCAAAGCGACGGCGATTGACGGCGTGCATTCGAGCCAGCAGCTCGGGTAACGAAAAGGGCTTGGGCAGGTAGTCGTCGGCTCCAACATGCAGCCCCTGAATACGATGCTCTACCTCGTTGCGGGCAGTAAGAATGATAACCGAAGCTGTCAGGCCATTCTCCCTTGCCTCGGAAAGCAGCGCCAGGCCATCGCCGTCGGGCAACCCCAGATCCAGCAGCAGAAAGTCATACTCGTTGTCCGCCAATTCTTTGCGCGCCTCCTGTGCTGTTCGCGCGATGGTAACGGCAAAGTTGTGCTGGTGCAGAAACAGCCCCAACTCACGTGCCAGTGTACGCTCATCCTCAACAATCAGGGCCGTCATTGGTTGCCGTTAGAAGGATACATAAAACCCTGCCGTCAGATAGCTGCGGGCAATGGTGACATCACCCGGCAATAAGTTCGTCGGAACAATATAGCGCCAGGAAAGCTGAAAGGTGTACCGGTCACGGGTGTAGGTGACGGGTACGCGCAACTCATAGTTCAGAAGCCGAAACTGCGACCGCTCAATGGTGGACTCTATGACATTGACCCTGCCACTGTTGCTGTTGCCGTTACCACTGCCACCACCGTTCCCATTGCCGTTCCCGTTCCCATTGCCATTGCCGTTGCCATTGCCATTGCCGTTGCCATTACCGCCACCATTACCGTTGCCGTTGCCTACTCCCTGGCCTGCGGCTGCTCGGTTCTGACGCTCAACGATACTTGTCTCTGCGAAACGCTGAGTACCCCAGGTCAGACTCACGCGTGGCTCCACGTCAAGCGTTCCACCCCATACACTTGCAAGCTCGAAATAGCGCGAGTTTTCCAGCACCACGAACACATCGCTTGTTTTGCCAAAAACGTAGGCAGTACTCAAACGGGTGTAGACATATCCCCAATCGTAGCCAAGATAGCCGTCCAGCGAGTTGTTGACGGTAGAGGCTACCAGCGGGCTGTTATTAGGAAACAGGAAGTGAGAGTAGCTTACCGAAGCATCCATGCGGGACGTCAGCAAGAAATCCCAGCCGATAGACAGATCGGTCTCGTCTATTATGGCGGTGGTGGCAAATAGATCGTGCCCCATCACCGAGACCCAGAGCCCCCATGGCGTGGTGTAGGTAAGCTCCAGCGCCACATAAGGATATTGCGTTTCCTGTGTACGCCCAAAAAAGGTGGCATTGTTACCCAGTGTGATACCAGCGACCAGGCTCCCGGTCTGGGGTGTCACAGTAGACAATTGAACATCTACAGTGTCGCGCACGGCTGGCAGTGCCGCATCGGCCATCAGCTGGGCATAGCCATACGGACTGATGCCCAGCACAAAAAGAACCGTGGCCAGCAGGCCAGCAAGTAACTGTTTCATGAATTAGCAGGTAGAAGCGAAACAGATTACTTGCTGCGGCGGCGGCCGCCAGCATTGGAATTTCCTGCCCCAGAAGGCAGCCCCGCACGCGCACCAACACGTGGAGCCCGTGCAGATTTTCCCGCCTGGCCCGTCCGGCCAGCACGGGCATTATCAGGACCTGCACCCGCTGCGCCAGGCAGTACACGCGCCGGTTTGGGCTTACGGGTAGCATTAGGCACCACCTTTACTGGCCGAGAGGCAGCTGCATTGGTGCCAATGGCAACCTCCGCCGTAGGGGTTGCAGCCTGTGCATTGCTTTTCTCTTCACCACTGCCTGTCTGTGGTGGCGGAGCAGGTGCCTGCGCCTGTAGGAGCGTGGTAGCCCCCAGCAAACACAGCCACGACAGGAATAGCGTTTTCATAACCGTTTTAGATCCAGGCTGAAAGTTACGGTAGAAAACAGAAGGGATGCAGTGACCTGCATCCCTATCCACCTTTATAAAACCCATCTGTTAAACGGTTAGTGGGCGCGCCCCCTGCGACCAGCGGCAGCAGAACTGCGGCCGATGGAACGGTTGGAGACACTTCGTTCGCCAGCTCGGTTTGCGCGAGCGGTACGCGCCGGTCGGTGCGCACGCCCTGCACTGCTGTTCCCTCGCTGGACAGAACGCCCTTCACTAGCTATGGCACTAACAGCAGCGCCTTTCGCCTGTCCTGTCAATTCACTGTTGCGGGCGGTGGTACTTACCTCCAACCCGTGATTGTCGGGATGCGGCCGCGATTGCTCGCCTGACGCCCCCCTGTCTGCACCTGAGGAGAAGGTGCCCTGAGTTGTTGTACGTATCGCCTGACCATGGTCTGCACTAGCGGCAGGACCCTTGGCCAGACCACCTTCCGGAGACATTGTCTGGGCATGCGTTTGCCCAAACACCACCATACCGGTTGCCAGAACGGATGAAACCAAAAGGCTCGCTTTCATCGAAATGGACAGTAAGGACTTTGAATACGTCGATTGAACAAAAGCAAACCTAACCACCCAACATGATGGGAAGATGATGAACCACCCGGTTAAGCGAGGCCGGCGCTCAGCTCCAGCCGTTCTGTAATGCCAATATCCTCCAGAAAGGAAGCATCGTGCGAAATCACCAATATGGTACCACTGTACGCCTGAAGCGCCGCGACCAATACCTCCAGACTCGACACATCCAGGTTGTTCGTCGGCTCGTCCAGCACCAGCAGGTCGATGGGTTGGCTGTTTACCGACAGGCAGCACAGGGCCAGCTTCAGCTTTTCGCCGCCACTGAGGCTGGCCACTGGCTTGTCCCACAGCTCGCGGTGCAGACGGTGCTGGTGCAGCAGCGTATTCAGCTCGTGCGATTGCAGCCCCTGCTGATTGAACGAGGCCAGTAGTTCTGTTACAGACAGGTGGGGGGCCAGCAGGCTGTACTGCTGGTCAAGGTAGAGCGACCGGCAGCCCACCCGCTCTACTGTGCCTATGACTGGGGAAAGAAACCCCAACAGCAGGTGCAGCAGCGTGGTTTTCCCCGCGCCATTGGGCCCGCTGATAGCCACCCGCGCCCCGCTGGCCAACTCAAAATCTAGTGGACTGCCCCACAGTGGCATTTCGCCAAACTGATGGTTCAGCCCCTCCGCTTTGATCAGTCGCTTGCCCACTGGCAGTTGGCTGTCAGGTAAACGCAGCAGCAGCGGCATTTCACGTCCCAACTGGCTACGCAGTTCGGTCAGATGCTCGGCCAGGCTGTCCAGCTTTTCTGCGTGCACGTCCTTCAAGCGGGCGGCGCTGCGTTCTGCCTGATTGCGCAGGGTGTTCTTTACAATCTTGGGCATGCCTGTCTGCTTTTCCCCCTGGCGCGCCTGGCGTTCCTGCCGCTCGCGGGCATGCTGGGCAGTTGCCTTGGCCTGCCGCAGTTCCTTGGCCTGGTTCTGCAGGTCCTGCTGAAGCGCGTCCAGCATGGCAGCGCGCTCGGCCTTATAGAAACTGTAATTGCCCCCATAGGTGGTGATGCTCCCCCGCGCCAGTTCTACCGTCAGGTGGTTTTGGTCCAGCAGGGCACGGTCGTGGCTCACCAGCACCAGCGTGGCCTTGGTCTGTGCCAGAAAATCGGCCAGTTGCCGGCGGCCACGGTAGTCAAGGTGGTTGGTGGGCTCATCCAGCAGTATGATTTCGGGCTGGTGTAGGCGCAATGCAGCCAGCGCCACCCGGGTCTGCTCGCCACCGCTCAGGTCACACAGGGGCTGATGAAGCTCGCGCCCCTCCAGCCCCCAATGGGCCAATGCTTCCTGTGCACGGGCTTCCACTTCCCACTGTCCATCCAGCAGGTCCAGCAGTTCCGGCGTAACGTCCCCAGCCAATACGGCAGTTAGCGCCGCCAATATCTGAGCTATGCCGAGGGCATCAGCAAGGGTGTATCCCACGGGCGGCGTTGTCAGCTGAGGCACATACCACGGCCGACTGCTGGTAACAACAGAGCCGGACACGGGCTTCAGCCGCCCGGCCATCAGTTGCAGCAGCGTTGACTTGCCAGCGCCATTATCGCCGATGAGGCTTACGTGGCTGCCAGTGGATATGCCCAGACTAAGGTTGTGGAACAGCGGCGTGTGGTCGCTGTGGGTATAGGCGAGGTTGTGAAGTACGATACTCAAAACAGGTAGAAATCAAGGTCATGCAATCGGAACAGACGGAAGCAGACACGTTGATTTCCATTGTAGTATCGGTTGGGTTCACACTACCCCTGACGTAAGGGGCTCGCCATCAGAGCACAAAGATGGGAGCCGCGTCTGAAAAGACCAAGCGCTTAACCATACTTAAGAAACCTCAGCCCCTCAATACCCCTGCATCTCAGCTGAGGGCAGCACCCGCTTGCCGTGTGTGGTGGGCGTGCAGGCCAGCAGAGCGCGGGCCACTTTCTCGGCAGGAATGGGACGATAGGTTTTGGGAATGAGCGGCGCCAGAAAGCGGCTCAGCATAATGGACAGCTTCTCCATCGGGCGGAACGGCTGCCCCAGCCGCTCGCGGTTTCCCATCAGCAGCGACGGCTGCGCTATGGTGAGGCCTTCGAACGGCAGTTCAGTCAGGGCGTCTTCCAGTTCGCCCTTCACGCGGTTGTAAAAAATGCGCGACTTAGCATCGGCGCCCAGCGCGCTCACCAGTCCGCAGCAGCGGGCGCCGGAGGCTTCGGCAGCGCGGGCCACCGCCAGATTGGCCTCATAGTCCACCGCCCGGAACGCCGCTTGGCTGCCTGCCACCCGAATAGTGGTGCCCAGCGCCAGATACACCTCTTCTATCGGTGGCAGTTCGGGCAGCCGCTTGAAATCTACCACATGCACCACCGCCTTGGGGTTGGTCAATGCCAATGGACGCCGGGCCAGCACATGCACAGTAGTGACGGTGACATCGGCCAGCAGGCCGTTTAGCAGCTCAGAGCCCACCAATCCGGTGGCTCCTGCCAGCAATACAACACGGGAAACGGGTTCGGTGGACATGGCGATGGGGGATTTTCCCACTAGTTAGCGCAGCCCGTACCAAAACACAACAACCCCGCCGAATGGCAGGGCTGCTGGAGTCAGTGCTGCGGAGTGTTACTTGCCCAGCTTGTACATAAAGCCGATGTTGAACGGCACCACACGGGCGTCGCCGTAGAGGCCGAGGACAAAGCTGGCATCGAGGTCGAACTTGTCGCTCAGCGCTACGCGCACACCGCCGCCCAGACCAATGCCCGCTTCAGAGCTGGAAGCCTTGGTGGTAGACTGGAAGTCCAGCACGTTGTTCTTGTACTCGCGGTAGGTGAGTTCGGAAGAAACGAACAGTATGCCCACCTGACCAATCAGATAGGGGTCGAACTGGCCGAGGTCAAAGCTGTACTCAAAGGTACCGATCAGCGGCACGGCAGACGCTGAGTACGCATTCTCGCGTGGATTGCTGGCTGTGGCGTTCAGCGCAACAACCTTCTCCCCGAAGTTCCAGTAGCCGGTATTGAGGCCAAGGCGCATCTTGTCATTGAGCGAGTAGCGCCCTTGGAGGTTGACGCCGAAGCCGGCGCCAGCCACGCTGCTGAAGCTGCCCGAAGGCGCTACCAGCGCCAGGCCTGCACCGAGTTCAATCTGAGCAAATGCCCGCTGGGAAAAACTGCTGGTCAGCAGAACCAGGAGGAGGAATGAGAGTCGTTTCATGTTTGAAAGGTTTCGGTGAGGAAGACAACTATCAAGCCAAAGGGGGCCTGGAAAGCGCCCGTTACAACTCCCATCATCAAACCATCATAATCGGAGGGGCTCTGCCGGTTGAAAACCAGATACAGGCCGCCCCAAAACACAACAGCCTCTCTGGAATCCAGAGAGGCTGTGTAGTGTTCGTACCCCGTAGGGGATTTGAACCCCTGTTACCGCCGTGAAAGGGCGATGTCCTAGACCCCTAGACGAACGGGGCAGATTGTCAATTCAACTCTAGCTGTACTTGACTTGCGTCGCCATCAGCGTTGAATCGGGCAGCAAAGGTAGAGGGTCAGGTGAAACGGCGCAAGAGCTTGCCCGAAAAAATTTTGAGGTGAAGCGCCAAAATCCTCATTCCAAGGGATTTTTGTTTTCGGGTGCAGGGTCAATCATTTTACTATTTTTGCAGCCACTTTCCCTTTCAACCACCCAACACACACCCGGAAATGTCCAAGATTCGTGTCGGTATCAATGGTTTCGGCCGCATTGGCCGTCTGGTATTCCGTGCCCTCCTGAAGCACGAGAATGTAGAGGTTGTCAAGATCAACGACTTGACCGACAACCAGACCCTGGCACACCTGCTGAAGTACGACACCGTGCATGGCCGCCTGGGACTGACAGTCACCGCCGACGACCAGAGCATCACTGTCGACGGCAAGCGTATCCTGGCCTCGGCCGAAAAGAACCCCGCCAACCTCGCCTGGGGCGAAGCCGGTGTGGACATTGTGATTGAATCTACTGGCCGTTTCACCGATGGCGACCAGGCGCGTCAGCACCTCGCTGCTGGTGCCAAGAAGGTCATCATCTCAGCCCCTGCCAAGGGCAGCATCGACGCCACTGTCGTGCTCGGTGTCAACGACCATATCCTAAAGCCCGGCATGACCGTCGTGTCAAACGCAAGCTGCACCACCAACTGCCTGGCCCCCATGGCCAAGGTGCTGGACGAAGCTTTCGGCATTGACCGCGGCTTCATGACCACCATCCACGCCTTCACCGCCGACCAGAACCTGCAGGACGCCCCACACAAGGACCTTCGCCGTGCACGTGCTGCCGCCAACAACATTGTGCCCACCACCACAGGTGCTGCCAAGGCTGTAGGTGAAGTGCTGCCCCACCTCAAGGGCAAGCTCGACGGCGTGTCTACCCGCGTGCCTGTACCCGATGGTTCGCTGACCGACTTCACCGTCATCCTGAAGAAAGAAGCCAGCATCGCCGAAATCAACGCTGCCGTCAAGGCTGCCGCTGAAGGTGCACTGAAGGGCATTCTGGAATACAGCGAAGACGAGCTGGTATCTACCGACATCCTCGGCAACAGTCACAGCTGCATTTTCGACGCCAAGAGCACTTCGGTAATCGGCAACCTCGTAAAAGTAGTAGGCTGGTACGACAACGAGTGGGGCTACAGCTGCCGCACCGCCGACCTCGTGACCCGCATGGCCAACCTCGGCTGATTTCGCTGACGCCCGAACATGATCAAATACATCGACCAGGCGGATTTCGCCGGTAAAACCGTCATCGTACGGGTGGACTTCAACGTGCCCCTCGACGATAACGGTAACATCACCGACGACCGCCGTATGCGCGAAGCCCTGCCCACTCTCCAGCACATTCTGGACAAAGGAGGTGCAGTGGTTATCATGTCGCACATGGGCCGCCCCAAAGGCAAGCCCAATGCCAAATACAGCCTGCGTCAGGTGCACAATGCCCTGGCCGAAATGCTCAATCGCCCCGTTTTCTTCGTCGGTGACTGCATCTCGGAAGAAGCCTACCAGATTACCTCCAATCTGGACAAAGGCGATGTCGTGCTGCTGGAAAACCTCCGCTTCTACGCCGAGGAAGAAGCAGGCGAAAAGGCGTTTGCTGAAAAGCTGGCCAAGCATGGCGACATCTACGTGAACGACGCCTTCGGTGCGGCTCACCGTGCCCACGCTTCGGTCAGTGTCATCGCCCAGTTCTTCGCCGACCGCTACGCCGGCTTCCTGATGAAAGCCGAAGTGGAGAATGCCAAGAAGGTACTGGAGCAGGCACAGAAGCCTTATGTGGCCATCGTAGGTGGCGCCAAGGTGAGCGACAAAATTGGCGTAATCGAGAACCTGCTCGAGCGCGTCAATACCCTCATCATCGGTGGCGGCATGACCTACACCTTCCTCAAGGCTCAGGGTCTCAACATCGGCTCGTCGCTCTGCGAAGACGACAAGCTGGAGCTGGCCAAAGCCCTCATCGAGAAGGCCAAGGCCAAAGGTGTGAACCTGCTGTTGCCGTCTGACAGCGTCATCGCCGACCGCTTTGCCGCCGACGCCGCTCATAAAACCGTAGCCAACGACGCCATCCCCGACGGCTGGATGGGGCTGGACATTGGACCCAAGTCCATAGAAGCCGCCAGCGCCGCCATTCACGCTGCCAAAACTGTGCTGTGGAACGGGCCGATGGGCGTGTTCGAGTTCGATGCCTTCTCTAAAGGCACCTTTGGCGTGGCACAGGCGCTGGCCGATGCTACCACCAAAGGCTGCTACACCCTCATCGGCGGGGGCGACAGTGCCGCTGCCATTGAGAAAGCCGGCCTCGAAAGCAAGGTGAGCTTCGTATCAACTGGCGGGGGTGCCCTGCTGGAGTATCTGGAAGGCAAAGTTCTGCCCGGCCTTGCCGCTTTGAACTGAGCCATTCGTTTGTAAAAATCCTGACGCGCATCGGCAAAACGCTGGTGCGCGTTCGTATTTTAGAGGTATGACGACGCACGCTGTTCCTGAAGCCATACGCACAAACTCAGCTTCTGGAATTGCCCCCAACACGCCTTATCAGATTTTCCCGGTGCTGACACCGGCCCATAATCGGCAGTTCATTGATGTAGCCAAGGCCCTGTACCGCCAGGACCCCAACTGGGTAGCCCCACTTGACTCCGAACTGACCCGCATCTTCCAGCCCGAGCATAACAAGGCCTTCCGCACGGGCGAGGCCATGCGCTGGCTGCTTACCGATGCTCAGGGCAACCTCTGTGGTCGTATTGCCGCATTCTTTCAGCGCAGCAAATCCGACCGCAGCGAACGCCCCGTTGGCGCCTTCGGCTTTTTCGAATGTGTGAACGACCCCAAAGCCGCCCATCTGCTGCTCGACACCGCACGCCAGTGGCTGGAAAGCAAAGGCATGGCTGCCATGGAAGGTCCCGCCAACTTCGGCGAGAACGACCGCTATTCGGGCCTGCTCGTCGAGGGCTTCACGCAACAGGCCTTCGGCATGAACTACAACCCACCCTACTACAGCGAACTGCTGGAGGGCTATGGCCTGCAACGCTACTACGATCAGGTGTCCATGCACCTGGACAACGCCAAGGAGTTTTCAGAGCGCTACCAGAAAGTGTACGAATGGGTTAGCCGCAAGCCTGGTGTAAAATTTGACCACGCTACGCGCAAAAACTTCGACCACTACGTCCGCTGCTTCCAGACCATCTACAACGAAGCCTGGGCGCACCATCGCCATTTCACGCCTCTCACCGACGAGCAGGCACAGGCGCTGGCTAAAGACCTGAAACAGATTATGCTTGAGAAGCTGATGATCTTCTCACACGTGGGCGACGAGCCCGCCGGTATGCTCCTCACCCTGCCCGACCTCAACCAGATTTTCAAGCCGCTGAACGGCCGCTTCCCCTTGTGGAAGCAGTTACTCTTTCTGCTCCGCAGCCGCAACAACTACGCCTGGTACCGTAAAAAGGGCATCCTGACCCGTGGCCGCACCATCATCGTGGGTGTTCGGCCGCGCTTCCAGAAGTACGGGCTTGACGTGGGCATGGTAGGCTATGCCTTCCCCATTACCCGCGAACTGGGCCTGACGGAAATCGAACTCGGATGGGTGGGCGACTGGAATCCACTGTCGCGAGCCCTGCAAAGCGGCACAGGAGCCAGCCCCGGCAAGGTGCACCGTACCTACCGCATCCACTTCGACGGCAGTGACGTAGCACCCATGACTTCCGTCAGTGGCTAAATGCTGACCGTGAGGCTTTACCGTTCGCCCCAACGCATCGCCACTCGCCCCGCAGATTGCCCCAACACCGGACGCTGGCCCCATTTCGCTGGCTTGTCCCTGCTTGGTGAATGAGGTTTGCAACGATGGCTCAGCCATTGGTGCAAACACATGACACTCTACGCTTCACTTCTCGCACTCCACATTACCGCTGGCTTCACGGCACTGGTTACAGGTGCCTGGGCCATTGGATCACGCAAAGGGCAACGGGCTCACCGCCTGATGGGCAAGCTCTACTTCTGGGCTATGGCGCTGGTGGCAGTATCGGCCGTGCTGATGACACTGCTGAAACCCAATCCTTTCCTGATGCTCATTGCTGTGCTCAGCTTCTACAGTTCGGCGATGGGTTATCGCATTCTTGGCTACAAGAAACTGCACGAAGCCCAGCGCTTTGGCCGTCTGGAATGGGCCATGGCCGGGGTTCTGCTGCTGGCAGGGTTGGGGCTCTTTGGGCTGGGTGCCACCTTGCTTGTCCGCTCACAGTTCTCCCATAACTTCGGCTGGCTTTCGCTGTTCTTTGGTGGCATATCCGTAACGTTGGCCGTTCGCGACCTTCGTCTATTCCGCCAACAGAGCCTGCCGCGGCACTTCTGGTTGTTTTACCACATTCAACAGATGATGGCTGCCTACATTGCCACCGTCACGGCCTTTTCTTCGGTTAATCTGGCCTTCATGCCTACCCTCCTGCGTTGGACCTGGCCCACACTTGTGGGAGTGCTGCTTTCCGCTTGGTTCCGCAGGCGCTATGAAGCCAAACTCCGCACCGAATCGCTGGTCTGAGTCTCTCTGAATTTGCCCGTCAGGCTGCCGCACTGCATATTGCAGCCATGCAGCAGCCCGTTCGCCCTACCCCACCCCAGCAGGAGCCCATTCTCTGGTACGGCCAGCCATCACAGCTCACCAATCTACATTGGTTTCTTTTGGCCTTGGTGGCAACGGTCGCTGCTGTTTACTTCCGCTTTTGGTGGGGGCTGCTGGCGCCCATTCCGCTGGCCGGCATTCCCGCGCTTATCACTGCCAGTTATCACTATACCCTGACGCCCACGCGCATACTTGTCACACACGGTGTGCTGGTGCGGCAGCGCCTCAACTGCGAACTTTATCGCATCAAGGACTTCAAGATTGTAGAGCCCCTGCTGCTGCGAATGTTCAATCTGGGGCATGTGGAACTGGTGACATCCGAGGCCGATGCGCCCAACTTCATCCTTCAGGCCATCGCCAACCCCGACCAGGCCGCCGACCTCATCCGCCACCAGGTAGAAACCCGTCGGCAGGAAATGAACATCTTCATCGGCGAACAGCAATAGGCTGTCCCAACTGCTGTTTCAGCGGTTTTTCTCGCTATCTTAGACCCTTGCCTCGCGCGCGCGTGCACGCATGCGTACGCACGTGAGCCCCACGCAGGCAGGTGGCCTTTGCCCCGACGAACTAACAACGCTGCATGAGCACTGAACAGCAACAGCCTGATGCCCGCATTATCCTGCGGGAGATTGAGAACGAAATGAAAGCGGCGTACATCGACTACTCGATGTCCGTCATCGTATCGCGCGCACTGCCCGATGTGCGCGACGGCCTGAAGCCGGTTCACCGCCGGGTACTCTTCGGCATGAGCGACCTGGGCCTGGCCAGCAATCGCCCTCACAAGAAGTCGGCCCGTATCGTAGGAGAAGTGCTGGGTAAATACCACCCCCACGGCGACTCCTCCGTGTACGAAACCATGGTGCGCATGGCCCAGGACTGGAGCCTGCGCTATCCGCTGGTCGATGGCCAGGGTAACTTTGGCTCGGTAGACGGCGACAGTGCAGCCGCCATGCGTTACACCGAGGCCCGCCTCCGTGGCTTGGCCGAGGAAATGCTGGCTGATATTGACAAGGAAACGGTCAACTTCGTCCCCAACTTCGACGACTCACTCTCCGAGCCTTCCGTTCTCCCCGCCAAGATTCCCAACCTGCTGGTCAACGGTGCCAGTGGTATCGCCGTAGGTATGGCCACCAACATGGCCCCCCACAACCTGCGCGAGGTCATCGACGGCATCAACGCCTACATCGACAACCCGGCCATTGAAATAGACGAGCTCATCAAGCACGTACCCGCCCCCGACTTCCCAACGGGTGGCATCATCTACGGTGTTGAGGGCGTACGCGAAGCCTTCCGCACTGGCCGTGGCCGTGTGGTTATCCGCGCCAAAGCTGAAATCGAAACCGTAGGTTCCGGCTCGGCGCAGCGCGAGCGTATCATCGTTCGTGAAATCCCCTATCAGGTCAACAAGGCCCTGCTCATCGAAAAGATTGCCGAGCTGGCCCGCGACCGCAAGATTGAAGGCATCCAGCGCGTCAACGACGAGTCGGACCGCGAGGGTATGCGCATCGTCATCGACCTGGGCCGCGACGCCGTGCCCAACGTCGTACTCAACAACCTCTACAAGTACACAGCCCTGCAGCTGGCCTTCAACGTAAACAACGTGGCGCTGGTCAATGGCCGTCCCATGCTGTTGAACCTGAAGGACCTCATCAAGTACTACGTAGAACACCGCCACGAGGTGGTGACGCGCCGTACACAATTCGAGCTGCAGGAAGCCAAGCAGCGGGCGGTGCTGCTGATCGGTCTCAATGTGGCCCTCGACGCACTGGACGAAGTAATCGCCATCATCCGCGGCGCACAGACGCCCGAAGACGCTCGAAAGGGGCTCATCGAAAAGGTACTGCGCCCGGGCAACCTCACCTACAACGCCCCCGAACTGCTGGACCTCTTCAGCGAACAGGACCTTGACACCCGTCTGGAAATGCAGGCCAAGGCCATTCTGGATATGCGCCTTCAGCGTCTTACCGGGCTGGAAATCGAGAAGATCAAGGCCGAATACAAGGAAATCCTTGACCGTATCCGCGACTTCCTCGACATTCTCGCCAAAGTAGAGCGCCGCATGGCCATCATCAAGGAAGAGCTGGCCGAGGTAGCCAAGAAGTATGGTGACAAGCGTCGGTCTACCATCGAATACTCCGCCGAGGAGTTCACCATGGAAGACATGATCGCCAACGAAGAGGTGGTCATCACCATCTCGCAGCAGGGCTATATCAAGCGCACCGCTGTTGACGAATACCGCCGCCAGAAGCGCGGAGGCACGGGCTCGCGTGGGTCGGCCACCAAGGAAGAAGATTTCATAGAGCACATCTTCACTGCCACTACACACAACTACCTGCTGCTCTTCACCGAGAAAGGACGTTGCTACTGGCTCAAGGTGTTCAACATTCCCGAAGGTGCCCGCACCAGCAAGGGCCGCGCCATCCAGAACCTGCTGCAGATCGAGAGCGACGACTCCATCCGCACCGTACTGAACGTGCCCAAGCTCAACGACGAGAGCTTCCTGAACCAGCACTCCATCCTCATGTGCACCGAGCGCGGGGTGGTGAAGAAAACCGAACTCGCGGCCTACAGCCGTCCACGTCAGGCGGGCATCATTGCCATCAACATTACCGATGGCGATAAACTGATAGGCGCAGCCCTTTGCACGGAGAGCAGCCAGGTCATCATGGCCACTACCAATGGCATGGCCAACCGCTTTGATATCAGCGACGTGCGCGACATGGGTCGTGGTGCCACCGGCGTCCGTGGCATTCGCCTGGCCGAGGAGGAAAACGCCCGCGTCATCGGTATGGTGGTGGTGGAAGACGAAACCGCCCACCTGCTGGTTGTGTCAGAGAAAGGCTACGGCAAGCGCAGCGAAGTGAGCGAGTACCGCAAGACCAAGCGTGGCTCGCAGGGCGTTAAGACGCTGAATATCACCGACAAGACAGGCCCTCTCTGCAAGATCCTACAGGCCAGCGATGAGCACGACCTCATGATCTTCACCCGAGAAGGCATTGCCATCCGTATGGCCGTAGCCGACACACGCCTGCTGGGCCGCAACTCACAGGGTACCCGCCTCATACGCCTCCGCGATAGTGACGGAATCGCCGCCATCGCCCGTTTGAGTCATGAAGAAGAAGAGCCAGTTGACGAAAACATGGAAACTTCTGGCACTGATTCTGCGGTAGATACTTCAACAGAATCCACTTCTGAAACATCAGCTGAATAAACCCCATGCTCAAGACCCTTTCTACACTGTTTCTGGCTTGCACGGCAGCTCTGGTGCTGCTGGCCGGGTGCGATACTGAGAAACCGAATCCCATTCCGGGCGACTACGCTCAGTTGCGTCTCAACGACACCCTCTACCAGTTCTCCGGTGCTTTCACCCAACGCTCGGCCAGCGGTGTCACCGTGACCATTACGTTGCCTCAGGGCGCAGGCGCAGGAGCCTACCCGACACTGCAATTGACCATTCTGGGCCTTACTCCTGGCACTTACGACTTCAACGTATCCCCCAGCGAAGGCAGTGCCAGCATTGTAAGAGGTGCGGCTACAGGCCAAACCTTCAATGCGGTCAGCGGCAGTTTTACCATTACGGAAATCAACAATCAGGCAGACGGTATCTTCCGTGGCACCTTCAGCTTCACTGCTGAGAACGACAACGGAGATGCTGTTACCGTAACGGCAGGCGAGGTACAGGCGGCCTTCCGCAACTAAGCCTCCAGCAGTACTTTTTCTACAATCCGCGCGTGGGTCCAGGGCAACTGGTGACCTGCGCGCGGCTCTGTTTTTATGTGCAGCAGACGGGATGGTAACGTACGCTCTGCAAAAGGAAGGTTGGCGGGCGGACAGATGGCGTCCTGCATGCCGTGCAACAGCGTCACGGGCACCTGCAACGATGCTGCGTCCAGCGCCAGCTGCTTCAGTTCGGCGGGCAACTGCCACATCTCTTCGCCACTTACCCCCAGAAATCCAGGCAGTTTACGCTGAAAGTCAAACCACTGGTGTTTCCAGCCCTGTGGTTCCAAACGGGGGTCCAGGCCAGCAGAAATCAGTATCGCCGCTCGTATACGCTCTGGATAGTCCAACGCCATACGCAGTGCCAAGGGCCCGCCATAAGAATGGCCAGCTACTACAACTGGCCGGGCACCGATTTCTGCTTTCAATAACAGCCACAGCCAGGCAGCCTGTGCCCGCAGATAGGGAATGCACCCAGCGCCACTGCTGCCACCAAAACCGGGCCTGTCGGGTACCAGGACCTGATACTTCTGCGTAAGTGCGCCTGTAAAGAGGTTGCGATGTGCCCAACCCCATCCCGGGGTTCCGTGGAGAAACAGCAGCACTTCAGGCTGCCCCTCATCTACAGCGCAACGCCAGGCACCCTGCTTATTCTGCTTGCGTATCACTACTGCCATGAACGGATAACGCAAGCGGCAGCAACATGCATTCCCCCCAAAACAAAAAGCGCCACCCGGGGGCGACGCTCCTCTTCATCCGTATGTAAGTCTTAGGCCTCGTAGACCAGAGGCTCTACGTGTACGTACTTGCGGCCGTTGGTTTTGCTCTCGCTGAAGGCTACCGTGCCGTCAGACAGGGCAAACAGGGTGTGATCCTTACCAATGCCTACGTTTTTGCCGGGGTGGAACTTGGTACCACGCTGGCGAACGATGATGTTACCGGCAATAGCCAGCTGACCGCCGAACAGCTTAACGCCGAGACGTTTACTTTCTGATTCGCGGCCGTTCTTGGAGCTACCTGCGCCTTTCTTGTGTGCCATGACGAAGCGGAAGCTTTAGAAGGTGAGTTTTTCGATTTGAATCTTGGTCAGGTATTGGCGGTGGCCAATAGACTTCTTGTAGCCTTTGCGGCGCTTTTTCTTGAACACGAGGACTTTGTCGTCCTTCAGGTGCTCAACAACTTTGGCGCTAATCTTGGCGCCGGCCACGGTGGGCGCGCCTACCTTGGTACCCTTATCGCTGCTCGTAAGCAATACCTGCTCCAGCTCTACGGTGGTACCAACTTCGTGCGGCAGACGGTGTACGTACAGGTACTGATCCTGCGTCACCTTGAACTGCTGCCCAGCTATGTCGACTATGGCAAACATCTTTTTTCCAAATGAAGGACGCAAAGATATAAAGTGCCTGTAACCGAGACAAACTTTTTTCAGAAAGTTTCTGGTACTGGCCTTCCTGTCGTCCAGAAAGCAAGATTACGTAGATTCGTCCTGTCGCCCAAGCGGAACTTTCGGCCCGCTTCCCTGCACATGGCTCTCGCGAACACCCCGGCAACGTCTGGCCAAACAACGGCCCAATACCTCAGCAAGGTCTACGACCTCCGCAGCAGTGCCTCTTACCGCCTCGTGCTGGCCATTGCGGGCGAGGCCATTCAATTTGCTGTCCTTAACGACATACATGAGGTAATGCTGCTGCGCGAATATCAGAACCCGACAGGGATACCGGTATACGAGCTCTTCGATAAAGTATGCTTTGAAGACGAAGCCCTGAAGCAGCGCTATTCCTCTGTCGAAATCTATACCCTCACCCGCCGCTGGATGCTCGTCCCTTCTGAATACGCACCCAATGGTTCAGAGAGCAAGTATCTTGCCACCGAGCACACCGTCTCAGACACCGACGACGCTTTCTACCGCGATCTCATCCGCCCACTCGGCATCAATAACGTTTACGCCCTGACGCAGTTTTACGTCAAACGCCTTCAGTTCTACTTCAAGCGGTATGTCCTGAAGCATGGCGTTACCCCCTATCTGCTGGAAGCCAACCGCATTCATGCCGCCTTGGGTAAAGAGGCCTCCCTCTGCATTGCGCTGGTTGCCGAACGCTCAATTCTACTGGCTTTTGGTCCGGCAGGCCTGTTGTTGGCCAACGACTACGAAACCGAAACTGCCGAAGACGTTCTTTACTACGCAACCTCTACCCTGCAGACACTCGGGCTGACACCAAATAAAACGGCAGTCTTCGTTCTGGGTCGTGCCAGTCATCAGACTGCTACCCGCACTCTGTTGCAGACCCACCTGCCCGGCTACACCGACGTCACTACTCACTTCCCTCAACAGGCCGCTTTCGCCTCAGCGGGCTATTCTCACAGCGAGTTTGCCCACCTGCTCTTCCGTCAGGCATGAGGATAATTGGAGGAGAATTTCGCGGGCGGCGCATCGAGCCCCCAACGGGCCTGCCGTTTCGCCCCACCACCGACCGCGCGCGTGAGGCCCTCTTCAATATTCTGGCCCATCGCTATCCGCTGGAAAATGCCAACGTTCTGGATGGTTTTGCTGGCTCTGGGGCCATAGCCGCTGAATGCATCAGCCGTGGCGCCACCAAGGTCGTTGCTGTAGACCAGCACCCCAAGGTAGCACGCTGGCTCCGCGACCTGGCCGCCAGCTTCCCCCTGCCCCAACTGGAAGTGGTGCAGGCCGACATCTTCCGATATCTCCAGCAGCCACCCCGCTCGTTTGACCTGCTCTTCTTCGACCCGCCTTATGCCCTGCCAAACAAACTGGAGCTGGTAACACGCGCATCAGCGGGGTGGGTGGCCTCAGAAGGCGTTATCGTGCTGGAGCACCCCGCATCTGAAAATTACACCCACGTGCCCGGTTGTGTAGACACACGCGCTTACAGCCTGGTAGCCTTTTCTTTTTTCGAGCCCACCACATGATGACACAGGAACTGCGCATACTACTCCGGGCCCTGACCCTGCGCCGCCTGTGGAACTACCTGCTGGTATTGGTCTCCTATTATATAAGTAGAGCTACCGGCCGACTCGTGCATTGGGGTATGCCGATAAGCATAGGCATAGAACCCACCACCGCCTGCAACCTGCGCTGCCCACAGTGCCCCAGTGGCCTGCGAAGCTTCACGCGGCCAACTGGTCGTTTGTTGCCTGGGCTGTTTTCCCAGCTGATAGACGAAATCGCACCCGACACCACCTTTCTGGTAATGTACTTTCAAGGCGAGCCCTTCCTGAACCCCCACTTTCTGGATCTGGTATCTGAAGCGGCACAGCGCAATATGTATGTACAGACAAGCACCAACGCCCACTTTCTCGACGACGACACCGCCCGACGCACCGTGGAAAGCGGACTCTCGCATCTGATTGTTTCGCTGGACGGCGCTACTCAGGAAACTTACGCGCAATACCGAATCGAGGGAGACATCGAGAAGGTGCTGTCGGGCGTGCGCAACATTGTGAAGTGGAAACGGCAATTGAAATCACTGACACCCCTGATTGACCTACAGTTCATTGTCTTCCGGCACAACCAGCACGAAATAGATGCCGTGCGCAAGCTTGGCAGGGAGCTGGGGGTAGACCGTGTATCCATCAAAACCGCCCAGGTATACGACCACAACGGCCCAGGAGCCGCACTCATTCCCACGCTATCGCAATACAGCCGTTACCGGCAGGATGCCAAAGGTCAATGGCAGATTAACAGTCAACTGCCCAACCACTGCTGGAAGCTGTGGCAGGGTACCGAGCTGACCTGGGACGGCAAAGTTCTGCCCTGCTGTTTCGACAAAGACGCGCAATATGTTATGGGGCAATTCCCAGCCCATGATATCAGAGCCATCTGGCGAAGTAGGCCGTATAACACCTTCCGCAGACAGATTCTGAAGGGCCGCCGAAACATCGATATCTGCCGCAACTGCTCAGAAGGCCTCTCAGCCTGGGAAGGCTGACCCAACCTGCGCCACAGCCCCTTTTTGGGCATGGGTTGTTAAAAAACTTGCATTCCTATCCGAGACCCTTAATTTCGGAGAAACCAAACAGACAGGTTTCTCCGATGATTCACCTTGGAAAAAAATGGCTGCTCAGCGTAGCAGCAGCTGGTACTTTTGCCGCTGCTGGATGTGGCAACGGAACACAACAGGCCGCTGTACAATATCCTGTGACACGCAAAATAGAGCACACCGACACCTACCACGGCACCGCCGTTGCAGACCCCTACCACTGGCTGGAAGCTGACACCGCCAGCGATGTAAAAGCCTGGGTAACCGAGCAGAACAAGGTGACTTTCGCCTATCTGGATCAGATCAAGTACCGCGAGGCCCTGCGCCAGCGGCTGGAAGCACTATACAACTACCCCAAAATTGGCGCCCCTTTCCGCGAGGGCGAGTTCTATTTCTTCGGCAAGAACGATGGCCTGCAGAATCAGTCTGTCATGTATGTGCAGAAGGGCCTCGACGGCCAGCCCGAACTTGTGCTGGACCCCAACAAGCTCTCTGCTGACGGCACAACCCGCATGACAATGTTCGTTCCCTCTAAAGGGGCGCAGTATATCGCCTACGGTCTGTCTGAAGGCGGCTCCGACTGGCAGGAGATTCGTGTCATGCAGCTGGATGGCCGCAAAGAAATGACCGACCGCGTGAAGTGGGTGAAAGTATCGGGCCTAAGCTGGTACAACGACGGCTTTTTCTACAGCCGCTACCCTGCCCCAAAAGATGAAAAACTGGCACTGAGCGGTAAAAACGAAAACCATCAGGTGTTTTACCATAAGCTGGGCACCCCTCAGGAACAGGATGTGCTGGTGTATGAAGACAAAGCCAACCCCGAGCGTTTCCACATCGTGGATGTTACGGAAGACGAGCGTTACCTGATCCTCAACATCTCAGACCGTGGGCGTGGCAAGGATGGCAACGCCATCTGGGTACGCAACCTCGCTAAGAACCAGCAGAGCTTTACCCCTGTCATACAAGACTTTGACTATCAGTACGGCGTGCTGGGCAACCTCGGTGACAAGCTCATCATGTTTACCAACCGCAATGCCCCAAACGGCAAGGTAGTGCTGGTAGACCCCGCCATGCCCCAGGAGGCGGCCTGGAAAACCCTTGTAGCTGAAAGCAAAGACAAAGTGATGGACAATGCCAGCTGGGTCGGCGGCAAGCTCTTCATCACCTACATGAAAGATGTGGTGCACCAGGTGGCTGTTTACTCAGCCGCGGGCCAGTTGGAAAACAACGTAGACCTGCCTGGCCTTGGCACTGTGGGTGGCTTTGGTGGCCATGAAGACGAGAAGGTGGTGTTCTACACCTACACAGACTATACCACACCGGGCACTATTTACAAGTACGACATCGCCAGCAAGAAGAGTGAACTCTTCCGCCAGCCCGAACTGAAGTTCGACCCCAAGCAGTTCGAGACCAAACAGGTCTTCTACAAGAGCAAGGATGGCACAAGTGTGCCCATGTTCATCATCTACAAGAAAGGACTGGAGCTAAACGGCCAGAACCCAACCATTCTTTATGGCTATGGCGGATTCAACATCAGCATGAACCCCTCGTTCAACGCCCTGCGCATAGCCTGGCTGGAACAGGGCGGTGTATACGCAGTAGCCTGCCTGCGTGGCGGCGGCGAATACGGCGAAGCCTGGCACCAGCAGGGCATGAAGGACAAGAAACAGAATGTGTTCGACGACTTCATTGCCGCAGCTGAGTGGCTCATCTCCCAGAAGTATACCGACAGTGCACACCTTGCCGTTGAAGGCCGCAGCAACGGTGGCCTGCTGGTAGGCGCCTTCATGACCCAACGTCCCGAACTGGCCCGCGTGGCCCTGCCCGGAGTAGGCGTAATGGACATGCTGCGCTTCCACAAGTTCACCATCGGCTGGAACTGGATTGCCGACTACGGCAGCTCTGACAGCACCGACGGCTTCAAGTATCTGTACGCCTACTCGCCGTACCACAACCTGAAGCCCGGCACCTGCTATCCGGCTACACTTGTCACCACAGCCGACCACGACGACCGTGTAGTACCTGCGCACTCTTTCAAGTTTGCCGCACGCCTACAGGAATGCCAGAACTGCCCAAATCCCACTTTGATCCGCATCGACACACAGAGCGGGCACGGTGCCAGCAACACCAAAAAGAATATCGAAACAAGTGCAGATATTTTCGCCTTCACTTGGTATAACATGGGCTTCGAACCCACGTTCTAAAAGAAGCAGAGAGAGGTTGGTATGATTGGTCAGGCGGCATCCCTATAAGGATGCCGCTGCCATTTTACAGGCATGAAAAAAGGGGCAAAGCCCCTTTTTGTTTGTTCTGATACAATCAGGCTTCGTCGCCCAGCACCTCGTCTACTTCGTTCCGCATGAAGTCGGGTAGAGGGGCTGGCTTCAGGGCGTTCTGTAGCAAATCACGGTTTTCAGTACGCATTCGCACAGTATCTACGGCTACATACAGGGCATTCCGGGTGCTGGTCACATCGGCCAGGTTTTTGCCTGCAATGTCGTAGGCTGTACCATGATCGGGGCTCGTACGAATGAACGGCAGACCTGCAGTGAAGTTCACTCCATAGCCCTCGGCCAGCGTTTTGAAGGGTACCAGGCCTTGGTCGTGATACATGGCGAGAATGCCATCGAACTTGCGCCAGTTGCCCATCGCAAAGAAGCCATCAGCCGGATAAGGGCCGTACGCCAGCAGGCCTTCGTTGCGGGCTTTGTCAATTCCAGGCACCACAATGTCGCGGTCCTCTGTGCCGATGACACCGTTGTCGCCTGCATGGGGGTTGAGGCCTAATACTGCCAGCTTGGGTTTGGCCACACCAAAGTCAAGCCGGATGGAAGCAGCCATCAGCTTCAGCTTGTTGGCAATGGTATTGGCCGAAAGCGCCTTGGGCACCTGGCCCACAGGTATGTGGGTAGTCGCCACTGCCACACGCAGGTGGTCGTGCACCATCAGCATCAGCACATCCTGTGCGCTGGCCTGCTGTGCCAGATACTCGGTGTGGCCCACAAACTTGAAGACATCACTCTGAATGGTCGCTTTATCAATCGGTAGCGTCAGCAGGGCGTCTATCTCACCGGCTTTCAGGTCGCGCACGGCACGTTCCAACGCCTCGTAGGCGGCTTTGCCACCCTCTTCACTGGGCGCCCCGGGAGTGGCCGCTTCCAGCCACGGTGAGGTCTCAATGATGCTGAGCTTGCGGTCGTTGCCATGCTGTGCCTGCTTCAGGGTCTGCAACACTGGCTCCTCCATGCCATACAGCTCTTTATACTGGCCCAACACTTTGGCGCTGCCATATACCACGGGTATGCAGGTCCGGAACATGCGGGCGTCGCTGAAGAGCTTCAGCGCCAGCTCCGGGCCAATCCCGTTCGGGTCGCCCATTGTGATGCCAACTACAAATTTGCCGTCTTTCATGGAGTATCAGAGTTGAGGTGAGTGAGAGGAACAGTGGGGCCGCCTCAGACGGGCAGCGTACGCAGAAACTCGGTCAACAGCCGCACGCCCACACCGGTGCCATTCTTGCCACGGTAGCTGTCAGCGCCATCCAGATACGCCGGGCCTGCGATGTCCAGGTGCATCCACGGATAGGCCGTGAAACGCTCCAGAAACTTGGCCGCCGTGATGGAGCCGGCATAGCGCCCGCCAATGTTCTTCATATCGGCGATGTCGCTCTTCAGCAGATCGCCATACTCGTCCCATAGCGGCATCTGTACCAGCCGCTCGTGTGTAGCAAAACCGGTAGCCAGCATGTGTTGGCCCAGTTTTTCATCCGCTGTGTTGTAGAAGGCAGTTGCCTGGGTGCCTACCGCAACAACGGCAGCCCCCGTCAGAGTCGCGAGGTCTATCACCAGCAGGGGCTCATACTGCTTGGCAAAGGCCAGCGCGTCGGCCAGAATCATACGGCCTTCGGCATCTGTGTTCAGCACTTCCACCGTGCTGCCGTCGTACATCGTGATGACGTCGTTTGGTGTGTAGGCATCCTCCCCGGGGCGGTTGTCGGTGCTTGGAATCAGACCAATCACGTGCACGGGCACCTTGTTCGCCGCCAGCGAAATGAACGTGCCCACCACTGCGGCGGCGCCAGCCATGTCGCTCTTCATGCTGTCCATGCTGCCGGGCGTTGGCTTCAGGCTCAGGCCGCCCGTATCGAAGGTGATGCCCTTGCCTACCAGCACCACAGGCTTGCTGTTGCGGGCGTCAGCGGGCTTCCACTCCAGAATAGAGAAACGGGGTTCGCCTTGGCTGCCACGGTTCACGGCCAGCAGGCCACCCATTTTCAGGCTCTCGATCTTTGCTTTGTTGAATACCTCTACCGAAAAGCCATACTCCTTGCCATAAGCCACGGCACGATCAGCCAACTCGGTAGGGGTCAGTACGTTCGGGGGTTCGTTTACCAGGTCACGGGCTACACATGCCGCCTTGGCCGTCTGCACGGCACGGCTTACTATGGCCTCAGCATTGGGCACATCCGTCACGATGGCCACTTCCATCAGCTTGTTGCGCTGCTTGTCGGTGTCCTTGGTCTTGTAGGGCAGGAACTGGTAGTTGGAGAGTACTGCCACCTCTGCCACAGCCGAAAGCAGCAGTTCCGACGAACCCATGCCCGTCAGCAGCACCTGCACACGTGTCTGCTTCAGGCCATTGGCACGGCCCACAACCCCATGCATTACCTTGCGCAGCTTCTCGGCGGCCAGCTTGCTGGCGTTGCCTACGCCATAATACCACACAGAGGCGCCTGGCGTATGAAACAGTGCCGTCTCATCTGCCTTGGCATATTCGGCCAACAGCGGAAACTGGCTTCGCAGGGCATCTGGCAACGCCTGGGTGATGGCGGCCTCGGCTCCTTCAGCCACAAATACGGCCACCGGTATGGCGGCATCCAGTTGGCGGGCGACTGTTACGTTCATGCGATTCGTGACGATTTAGCGTAGGTTTGCAACCTGTAACACACAGGCCGGGCAAAAATGCACAAAAACGCCCGGAAACCCGCCTATGGCTGCCGATTCCCCCACCCCACTCCGGCCCAAGAAACACCTGGGACAGCACTTCCTGGCCGATGAAAACATCGCCCGGAAAATCGTGGGACTGGTGCAGCCAATCCCCGGCGAGACAGTGCTGGAGATAGGCCCCGGCCAGGGAGTACTTACCAAGTACCTCACCGATACCAATCATCGTACGCTTGCTGTCGACTTTGACACCGAGTCCATTGGCTTCCTCCGCGAGTGGCAGCAGATGGGG
Organism: Pontibacter sp. T17; assembly: GCF_057219875.1. Taxonomy (NCBI): domain Bacteria; kingdom Pseudomonadati; phylum Bacteroidota; class Cytophagia; order Cytophagales; family Hymenobacteraceae; genus Pontibacter; species Pontibacter sp. T17. The sequence continues at coordinate 1,192,820 of NZ_JBXVVW010000001.1, read as the reverse complement.
GGCTTAGCCCCTCATCTGGAAATCGTGCATGCCGACATTCTCCAGTATGAATTTCCCGCCCAACCCTTCGTGGTAGTAGGCAACCTGCCCTACAACATCTCCTCGCCCATCTTCTTCCGGCTTATCGAACAGCGGCAATATTGCCGCCGGGCTATCTGTATGATTCAGCGCGAGGTGGCCCTGCGATTGGCTGCACAGCCCGGCGGCAAAGACTATGGTATCCTCTCCGTTCTGCTCGGGGCCTACTTCCACATCAAATACGAGTTTACCGTTCCGCCCGGCGTTTTCCGGCCACCACCAAAGGTGCAGAGTGCGGTCATCTCGCTGGAACGGCGAACCGAAAGCCCTGCACTGGGCCTCAAATTCGCCCGTTTTGCCACAGTAGTCAAAACGGCCTTTGGGCAGCGGCGCAAAACGCTGCGCAATGCCCTCAAGTCATTGGGTGAGGCTCCTGAAGCCTACGCCGACAAGCGTGCCGAGCAACTTACGCTGACCGACTTTGTGGCGCTGGCCCAGCATTTCGGCGCCTGAACCGACTACCCTATTCGGGGTATGAGTCAGACGCCTCCTTAACGCTGGTTCATCCCCAAAAACCCAACTGGCAATTTGCTTCATTTTCAGCCGTTCGGCTGATTGGAATGTGCCGTTCACAAGCATTCCCTAAGGGCTTTTACCGATTTTTACTGGCAATCTTGCCGCGGCAGAAACAACTTGGCCTACGCCTTTTTGCAGGCGGCACTACGGGCCAGACGAAACCCCGCCGCCCTGAAGGACTGCGCAAAAGGCGTATTTTCAGAATACCCGCTAAGTGTATCAGATACAAGCCGTTATTTTGGCCCAGCACACCTGATAACTGAACTCCTCCCACAATGGAAACACCGCCAATCCAGCAGTCTGTTGCATCACCTGATACTGCCGATGTTCAGCAACTCCAACGTACTATCGAGGAGTTGAGCCGCAACAAACACGAGCTGGAACAGAAACGGTTTGTCGATGCCAGTCTGGCACGTTTCTCGGAGCTCATGCGCTGGAAAGTGGAACACACCCTGGAGTCCTGGGCAGACACCCTGCTACTGGAGTTGGTACCCTACCTTAATGGCCTGCAGGCAGCACTCTACATTGCCGAAACCAATCACAGTGGCCAGCGCCTGCTCAAGCGGGTAGGTGGTTATGCCTGCCCTGCCGATGCCATCGACACCATCATGGAGGGCGAAGGCCTTACAGGCCAGGCCATGCTGTCAGGGCAAACGCTTTACTTCGATGGCAACAGCGAGTTCAAGGCCCATACACAGTCCAGTCTGGCACGTATCGAAGCACGGGTACTGCTGGTGCAACCCCTATTGTATAACAGTACCGTAGAGGGCGTCTTGGAAGTTGCGGCCATCCGCAGCCTCGAACCGCAACACCTCGAACTGCTGCGCACACTCTCGGAAAGTCTGGCCGCCAGTCTCTCCAGCGTACGCAGTCAAGTAAGAATACAGGAACTGTATCAGGAAGCACAGGCCCAGCGAGAGGCCCTGATGGCGCAGGAAGAAGAGATGCGCCAGAACATGGAAGAATTGGAAGCCACACAGGAGGAGATGCGCCGTGTACAGCAGGCCATCGCAAACAGTGAGGCGCAGCTGCAGGGGATCCTGAACTCTACCACCGACATGATTCTGGTAATCGACCACCGGTACCGGATCATTTTCTTCAACGACGTGGCCATTAAGGCATATGGCGCCATGGGCGTTGAACTCAAGCACGGCACCCCCTTGCCTGACTTTGTGCCGCAGGACGAACTGCCAACTTTTAAGGCCCTTTGGGACCGAGCCCTTGCCGGTGAACAGTTCACCATGGAGGTAGACTCCAAGTCGTTTGGTGGCCACCAATACTTCGACGTTACCTACAACCCGATTCGCGATGCGCAGGGCCGCGTAACCGCCTTCTCCCTCTTCACCCGCGACATCACCGTTCGTAAGGAGCAGGAGCAGGCATTGCGACAGGCCCACGAGGAAATGGAGGCCCAACAGGAGGAGCTGCGCCAGAACCTCGAAGAACTGGAAGCCACTCAGGAAGAAATGCGCCGTGCGCAATTGGCTGTCATGGAAAATGAAGCCAGGCTGAACGGCATCATCAACTCCACTTCCGACACCATCATGGTGATCGATTCGGAATACCGGATCATCTATTTCAACAATGTTGCCACTCGCGAATACGGCTCCGCCGGTATAGAAATGCGGCAGGGTATGTCGCTGCTCGAAATCGTACCCCCAAATGAAGTCGATACCTTCAAGGTGCTCTGGAACCGTGCCTTGTCAGGCGAGCAGTTCAACCTGGAGGTTGATTCATATACACTCGGGGTTCATACTTTCTTCGATGTCTCCTACAACCCTATCCGAGATGCCAATGGCAAAGTCATTGCCTTCTCCCTCTTTACCCGAGACATCACTCTGCGCAAAGAACAGGAGATAGCCCTGAAGCAGGCGCATGAGGAAATGGAAGCCCAGCAGGAGGAGTTGCGCCAGAACCTGGAAGAGCTGGAAGCCACGCAGGAAGAAATGCGACGTGCACAGCAGCAGCTTGCCGATGCATTGAAACAGAGTCGCGCGCTCTTCGAAGGCTCTCTCGATGCCATCCTTATAATCGATGGCCCCGCTATTATCGACTGCAACACCGCCGCTCTCAAACTCTTTGGTGTACCCGATGTAGCCACCATGTGCACACTCACACCTGTGCACCTCTCGCCCGAGCACCAGGCCGATGGCATGTCATCGGGCGATGCTGCCATGATGCGCATTCAACAGGCCATGTCGAACGGGAAAGAACAGTTTGAGTGGCTCCACTGGCATTACACCACACACAAGGAGTTTGAAGCAGAGGTACAGCTGGGGCTCATCAGCATGGGCGAGAAGACCGTCATTCAGGCGGTAGTGCGCGATATCTCCTATCGCAAGCAGCTGGAGCGCGAGGCCAACCGCCAGTTCCAGATGCTCTCTGCTTTCCTGAACAGCAGCACCGACACCATCGTCTACATCGACACCGACTATCGCGTGCAGATGGTAAACGAAGTAGTACGCACCAATTACCGTCAGATTGGCCGCGAAGTGGCCTACGGCATGTCAGTTTACGAGCTGCTCCCCGCCGAACAGCACGACTACTACAAAGGACTTTACGACCGTGCCCTCTCTGGCGAAAGCTTCATCGAGCCGCTTCATTATGTCATGGAAAGCCTCGATTTTTACTTTGAAACCAGCTACTTCCCTGTTCGCCATACCGACGGAACCATCCTGGGCGCGGCCGCAGTTGCACGTAACGTCACCGAGCTGGAAACGCTGAAACGCAGCATGGATGCAGCCAACGGCGCTGAAAGAAAGGTTGCTACTGCCCGTAACAAAAAATAATACTGCGCTTACCTGACGCATCATGACACTAACCTCCCTGATAGAACCGCTGCTGTCGCTGGGCACACAGAAAACCCAGGACCTGGGCATCCGGCAGAAAATCCGGACGTCTAATGTCCTCTCCGTTACCAGCCTGCTGCTTTCGGTAGTGTTTATGGTCTACTCCTATGCTGCTTGGGATTGGCTGAACATCTACTCCACGCTCCTCATCTTTTTCAGCTGCATCGGCTATCTGGTGCTCAACAGGCTGGGCTATCATGTCCTTAGCAGGTTTCTACTGACAGTGGTGCCTCCCGCCATCATCGGCTATTCATCGCTGAACTATGTAGACCCCACCGGCATACGGGTGTTGCAGTTCAGCATTATTTCCTTCCCGCTCATTCTCTTCACGCAGAAAGAGCGCACCCTGCTCATTTCAGGTCTTGTTGCCAACGTAGTACTATTCTTTCTGCCAGGGGCATTCGACCTCATTCGGACCGAACATGCCACTGCCAATGAAGGTCCGCTGTTGCAGGCATTGCTGGAAACCTCTGGCTGTCTGCTTGCCATTGTAAGCCTTATCTACCTTCAGCGGCAGTTCGCGGCATCAGCTCTCGAGAATGAGAAGCTCCTTAATACTGCCCGTGAGCAGAACTCGCTGATGAAGATTTCAGAAGCGCGGCTGAAGAAACAGATGGTGCAGATTGAGAAGAGCACCGCCGAACTCCAAGCCTCGGCGGCAGTGGTGGAAGCCTCGCGCCGCCAAATGGAAGAAAAGAATGCTGCACTGGAAACCTCCCAGGAAGAGCTTCGGCGCACCATGGAGTTGATTGAAAACCGCCGGCGCGAACGCGAGCGCATGGCCGATTTCGAGCGTCTACTCCGCTGGCAGCCTGGCCAAAGCCTGGAACGCTGGGGCAGCGCGCTACTGGGGTCTATTGCTCCCGACTTCAAAATGTTGCAGGGGGCCTTGTATCAGGTTACTGAAAACCCGCTTGATGGCCCACACCTGACTCTGGTATCTGGCTTTGCACTCCATAAAGACACCCCAAAACAGATCCGCATGGGGCAGGGCCTGGCAGGGCAGGTGGCTAAAAGTGCCCGAACCTGGTACATCGACAATCCCAATCAACTGAAGAGCATGGCAGCTGCGGGCCTGGTAGCAATCGCTCCCAAGGCCAACTTCATGGTGCCGCTCATCCACAACGACCGCGTGGAAGGCCTTCTGGAAATCTCTACCCTCCACCCCCTGACCGAAGCCGACCGCAACCTGCTGCAACGCATGGGTGAACAGCTTGGCGGCGCACTCGCTTCTGTTGCCAGCCAACGACGTATCCAGCAGCTTTACGAAGAGGCCAACGAGAAATCGCGCATTCTGGAAGTTCAGGAAGAGGAATTGCGCCAGAACATCTCCCAACTGGAAACCGCACAGGAACAGATGCGCCTGTTCCAACAGCAGCTCGAAGACGCCAACGACCAGCTCGAAGCCCGTGTAGATGAACGCACGGCCGAATTGGCCAATGCCCTCAATGGCCTGCAAAGTGCACAGCAGCAGCTGGTCCTGTCCGAGAAAATGGCAGCACTTGGCCAACTGGTAGCTGGTGTAGCCCACGAGATGAACAGCCCACTGGGTGCCATCAAGGCCAGTGCCGTCAACATGATTGACCTGTTACCTGCAGCGCTCAACCGTCTGCCCGAACTGCTGGCCAGTGTCTCGGAAGAGAAACGCGCCATGGTATATAAGTTCATTGAGGTCATTCTTTACCAGGAACGCGAACACCTCTCCTCCAAGGAAGAGCGCAAACTGCGCCGCCAGTTTGCCGAAACCCTCGGCGAAGCTGGCATTCAGGAGGAAGCCGAAGACATGGCCCGTCGAATCGTAGACGCTGGTTTCTACGGCGATCTCACACCCTATCTGACCATTTTCGCCGACCCACAGGGCACCCCCTTCTCCGAACTCTTCTACTCGCTGGGCCAGCTGAAAATGAACCTCGACAACATTTCACTGGCTGCCGACAAGACCAAGAAAGTGGTGTTTGCCCTCAAGAGTTATGCCCATACTCAGGATAAGCAGGAGGTTGCCCCCATCAACCTGCGCGAGCACATTGAGACGGTCCTCATCATTTACAACAACCAACTGAAGTATGGCATTGAGGTGGAGGCTAAGTACGATGACACCCTGCCCATGATTCCTGCCTACGCCGACGAACTCAGCCAGGTTTGGACCAATATCATCCAGAATGCCATTCAGGCCATGAACGGCGTGGGTAAGCTGGCTATAGAGGTTGAGCGGGTGGGCGAATTCGCCGAGGTGCACATCACAGACAGTGGCTCAGGCATTCCCGCCGACAAAATCGAGAAGATCTTCGAGCCCTTCTTCACCACCAAGCCCCGTGGCGAAGGTACGGGCCTGGGCCTCGATATCTGTCGCAAGATTGTTCGCAAGCATTATGGCGACATGCGTGTGGAAAGCCAACCCGGCCGTACACGCTTCACCGTAAGCCTGCCTATCGTGCAGCCTGCCGTGAGCGAAGAAACAGCCACACAACAGGCTGCGTGATACGGTAAAAACGCAGCATCAGCAGCAAGATCATGCCCACTGAAAATCGTAACTTCAGTGGGCAACCTGTTTTTGTGACCTATGGACGCTCCCAAACCCGCCGATGGAATCCGCTTTCGTACACTGGCCGAGTTCTATCCCTTCTACCTGCACGAACACCGCAACGCTACCAGCAGGCGACTGCATTTCATTGGAACAGGGCTATTACCATTCGTGCTCATCTGGGCGCTGGCTACACAAACCTGGTGGGGGCTTCTGCTCATTCCAGCTGTTGGTTATGGATTTGCCTGGGTAGGCCACGCTTTCTTCGAGAAAAACAAACCTGCCACTTTTCAGTACCCGGCATTCAGCCTCGCCAGCGACTTTCTCATGTTCCGAGATATTCTCCGCGGCAAAGTCCAGTGGTAACAAAAAGCCCCGCTGGAATGCGGGGCTTTTTGCCTGTATACTGTGAGTGCTCAAGGCAGCTTCAGCCGCTCTATGCGCTTCAGTGGGCCGGGGCAGTGCACTTTATGGCAACTCATGCACTGGCTCACCACCAGGTTCCATCGCTCACGCTTGGGCATGGCGTCAGCAGGATTATACAACTGCTCCAGTTGGTTCACGTAACTGGCAGCAAACGCCTCGAATGCCGGACCGCTGTCACTGGCATCGGTCGGTTTGGCCTTGGTAATGTTCCGGTGGGCCTCGGGCAGCTTGCCCAGTTTCACTTTCCCTGCTTCTATTTTCCTGCGCAGGCCCGCGGCATCTTCATACATGGCACGCATCAACAGCGCCAATTCTGAAGACTCCACTGGCAGCCAGGCAGTAGAAAAGCTCCCCACCAGCAGAAACACTGGCAGCAACTTCAAAAAGCGCCTCATGCTCAACCGCGCTTCTTGAGAATGACACCTACCGCCTCAAAGGTAATCTGGCGTTTTTCCTGCGTAATGGCATCTATCTCGGCCTGCGATTTGCCAGCGTCCTGCGCGTAATGCCGCTGCTCTTCCACAGATGTAACCTCTACGGTTGCCTCGCCTTCGATGACTGCTTCACGGCCTGCGCAATCCTTTGGCACAAAGAAGGCATAATCCTTGAAGCGGATACGCATCGTCTGGCCGTTGCCCAGGTCCATCGTCATCCAGCAGCCTTTCTGCTGACACACGGCCCCCACGACTCCGCGCACTTTGGCCGTCACGGTCTGCTTGCCTTGCAGTAATTGAGGCAGCTGTGTGGCGGCCACAGCTCCCTTTTCATTGATTTTGGAACCATAGCGCTCGTCGCCTCCAGCAGGGGCGAATGCCAATACCACTACACTGGCAGCTGCCAGCAAGAAAGCTCCTATACGGGTCATAACAGAGGGAATGAGGGTTGCGTAAGACTCTTTAACAAAGTAAGGAGGACTTACGACAGCCAGTACCCAACAAGTTGTTAAAAAACCCAATCAAAAGACCATCTGTCTAATTCCGTCATTAATAACTGCTTAACCAAGTCAGATTGCCATCCGGAATAGCTTCGCCCCGAACTCTCTACTATTCATCCATGAAGCTACTCGGTACTCTATGCCTACGCTGGCTCCTGTCGGGCTTACTGCTGATGGCAGGAAGTGTGTTTGCCCAGCAGCAGACCTTTTATGTTGATCCTTTCTATGGGGACGATGCCAATTATGGCGACATGTCTTCACCATTCAAGACTGCCTCGAAAGCAATCATGACGGCTGCCAATGGAGACATCGTTCGACTGGTGGCCAGTTATTACACCGAAACGGTTTACATCGACAAACAGATTGCGTTTGAGATATTTACTGATGCCAACTTCACTATTACCAGCAATGCCCAGGCTCAATTCGACGGCATTATCCTCGGTGAAGACCATGCATCGGTTGAATTCCCCGAAATCAATCTGATAGTCAACGGGCAGTTGAATGCGCCCTTCAATGGGGGTGGGGAGTGGAATGTTCCAGCCGACTGGGCGTATGATGCAGTAACCCGCCGTATGACCCATCCTGCCTTTTTCCCGGTATCGCCACTTGTATATCAAGCTTTTACCTTTAAACCTTTGACTCTGTATGAAGTCCGCTTCGAAGTACAGGGCCTTCAGGCAGGCACACCGGGCTCTATTCAGGTGGGCATTGGAGCTGTGAAGAGCCCCATCATTCAAAGCAATGGCCGCTACATCTTCTACCTCCGTACCGATCTGACCGGAGGTAAACTACACTTTGACCCTGTGCTTCCATTCCTCGGCAGCATCGATAATATCAGTGTCACCCAGGTGGGCCTTACAGCCCAAAGCATCACCGTCAACTCCAACGCGATTTCGGCTGGCAAGAACAGTCGGGTGCTGTTGCAGGATGCCATATCAGTTGCGGGCACCGGCTCGGTGATTAACGTCTCGTCTGGTCGATTCCCCTACTTCCTTGACCTCGTCAATCGGCCCGACAACTCACTGGATGGCATTCAGATCGCAGGCTTCTATGCAGGAACAGCTGGCACCGACCCCTCGCGTGTCGCAGCCAACGAAACCGTCATTTGCCTTCCTGCCGGTGTCAGCGAACCCAACTATTCGGTCACAGGAGCGTACAACGCAACCCTTATGCACGTGAATGGGGTACGCAATGCCACAATCAACGGCCTGCTCTTTGATGGCAACAACCCCGCCACTCCTACCGGCACTTCCGTGAATGGGGTTAACGTACAGGCCGCTCTCGGCATTACAGACTTCACTTACACCTCCGGCTATTCCAGCCGCGACAACTCGGGCTTCACCCTCATAAACAACATCCTCCGGCATTTTGGAGAAGAGGGCATTTATCTGGACCCAGGTTCGCTCACCAGCAAGGATCTCTCCATTAGAGGTAACCTCATTTACAACGTTGCTGGCCTCTCGGGGACGGGTGCTGGGATCATGCTCTTCGACAATACCTATGGCAATGTCACTGACAACTCTCTACAGCGGGTGCGCCTGGGTATTCAGTACCAGAACCACTATGGTGTAAACACTGGATTCAAAAACGAAATAGCCAATAACACGATAGAGTTTTATCGTGCAGGCATTTACGTAAACAACAACTTCAGCCTAGCCGATTCCCTAGTGGTCAGAAACAACACCCTCCGCTATGCTTCTGGTACCTATGCAGGTGGCGTTGGCCTTACTGCCGTGAACGGCATCATGGTCGAAAGTCAGCTGAACAACCGACGGCTTCATGTCCGCGACAACACAGTAAACATCTCAAACATTCCTGCCGCTACGAAGTCTGCGGTTGGGACCATCGCTGGCATACAGGTATCCCAAAGTCCCTCAAACGCCCAGTACTTCCTGAGCAACACACTGATTGGCCCCGCCGATCTTCCTGCCACAGCCACTACTTCCTATGCTGGCGTCATGCTTACGACGGGCTTGGGCATTGGAGGCAGCCCCAACAACCAGCCTACCAAAGTCCTGTTTGTCAATACCGACATCAGTCAATTCCCTACTGGCATCTACACCCTGCATGAAACAGCAACTGCGGGGGTAATCCGCGCCCAATTCGACAAAGGCCGTATCGTGGCCAGCAGCGAACCTGGTACCGCAACAAACCGCATCGGCATACGTGCCCTCATGGGGCCTGCCTCGGCCCCGGCTAACCCCAATGACTCGCTCTTTGTGTCAGGCTTCGCTATCTCCACACAGGGTACTGGCATAGGAGCACAATTGGGTTCTTACTATCAACGCATTGAGAACTCCCACTTCAGTGGCAACCTGCAGGGCATCATAGTCACCAAACCGACTTCTGCCGCAGTCGTTCATCTGAATGAAATCGTAGGCAACAACCTTGCAACACCAGGCTTGGCTTACCAGGAAACCAACCTTACTGGCGCCCAACAGTCTCTGCTCGCAGGCAATTGGTGGGGCGCTACGGATGAAGCCACCATCCTCGGCAAAATCAGCATCAACAGAACCACCCCTCTGCGCTACAAAACCATCAACCCGTACCTCAACGCCGCCACAGACCAGAACCTCGCTGACTTTGGCTTTACGGGCGATAGAAGCAATATCACAGCCGCCATTTACGGTGTGGGTTTCAACACCCATGGCACCAAAGGCGATTATTGTGATGGCTGTCTGCAAACGGCTTTTGATTACGGCACAATGCCCGGCACCATCGCCCTCAACAACGGCTGGTTCCGTGGTACTGCACAGCCCAAGTCAGGCACGGCACTTACCCTGAAGCCCTCGGCTGCAACATCAGTGGCCAACATCACTACCACTGCCACTGGCCCTACGTCGATCAACATTGCCGACAACAGTATCGTTATTGACGACAAAGGCGAAACAGCCGCCACACTGGACCTGGGCGCCTCCATTTTCAATGTGCCCGCAGGTCTGCACATCGACCTGGCCAGTCATACTGGTGGCAGCAATACCGGTCACATCAATGGCAAAGTGCATTATCGTATCGCCCCTGGCACAACCGCTACCCTGCCGCTGGGCGATGGCACCTACTATCAGCCCTTCACGCTGAGCCCTTCCGCTGATGTAACTGGTCCTCAATGGTTTGAAGGCACTTTCACCGCTGGCGTTTCCGCAGATCTCGGCGCCAATGGTGGCTCGGCTACCATTCCCTACCCCGGCGCTCCTGGCAGCCCTGCTACCCAACTGCTCGATGGCGGCTATTGGACAGTCGCGCCGAACCTTCCACTTACAACTGGACACGTGAACACTCAGGCCATATTAAACGGCTCTACCAATACCTCTGGTATGCTTGGCTTTGCTATTGTAAAGCGTAACAACGGTTCATCTCCTTGGGGCCGTACGCTCAATGAAAAAGCCAGCACCAAGTCGGGTTCTACCGTTGGGGCTGCCTCTGACGGGATTACTACCTTCAGCGATTTCGGCATATCGGCCTCAGCTACTGGCGGCCTTGGCGGGGGCGCTCTCCCCGTGCGCTGGCTCGCCGTTCAGGGACAGTATGTACAAGGCGGCGCGCATGTACTCTGGGCTACCGCCGCTGAAATCAATAACCGTGAGTTTGTAGTAGAACGCTCCTGGGACGGCCACGCATTTGAAGTTGTCGGCACCGTTGCTGGCGCAGGTACTTCTTCCCAAGTAAACAACTACTCCCTCACTGACCGCACCTGGCCAGCCAGTGCTCAGTCTGCTTACTATCGTGTACGACAGATAGACTTTGATGGCACTGCAACCAACTCCGCCATCATTGAAATCAAGCGTACTGTCAGTGCCGTTGACGCCAACAATACCGTCTGGGTACTGAGTCCCAATCCGGTATTGGATGCGGCCTCTTTCGACATCACGCTGGTGTCTCCAGATGTCAGCTACAGCAACGACCACCAACTGACAGTCATTGCCAGTTCCGGTACTGTACAACTGAACGCTAAAGGCTCACTGACATCCATCACAACCCAGATACGCAATTGGCTCAGCCAGGCACCCACTGGCAGCTATTACCTCGTCCTTACCAGCGGGACGCACACCCAGCGCCTCCAGCTTATACGACTTTAGTGAGTGTTTTTGAGTGGGTTTTGAGCAACGCCCTTCCAATTGGAAGGGCGTTCGCGTTCATATACCTGAAGCTGAAAAGCTTGTAAATCAGCTTTCAGTCGCCAGTACCTTGCCCGTCATCTGTGACGGAATCGGCAGCCCCATCAGGTGCAGAATGGTAGGCGCGATATCACCCAAGGCACCGGGAGACAGCGTGAAGTGACTGCTGTCGCCCTTGCGGGGAATCAGAATGCAGGGCACTTCGGCCAGCGTATGTGCGGTATGCGGCGTTCCATCGGGGTTGCGCAAGCGGTCTGCATTGCCGTGGTCGGCCAGGATGATGAACGTGTAGTGGTCAAGGCCTGCTTCCACCACGGCCTGCACGCACTGGTCCACGGTCTCACAGGCTTTCACTGCGGCCTCAAACACACCGGTGTGACCTACCATGTCGGGGTTGGCGAAGTTCAGGCAGATGAAGTCGGCTGCGCCCGCTTTCACTTCCGGAAGTATGGCATTTCGGATATCAAAAGCCGACATCTGCGGTTGCAGGTCGTAGGTTGCCACCTTGGGGCTTGGGCACAGAATGCGCCGCTCGCCGGTGAAGGGCTCCTCCCGTCCACCGTTAAAGAAGAAAGTGACGTGCGGATACTTCTCAGTCTCGGCAATGCGTATCTGGGTGCAGCCGTTCTCGGCCAGCACCTGACCAAGTGTGTGACTTACATCGTCCTTCTCAAACAGCACCTCCACCCCCTGAAACGTCTCATCGTAGCGGGTCATGGTCACATAGTGCAGCCTGAGGGGGTGCATCTGCTGCTCGGAGTATGGCTTCTGTGACAGCGCCGAGGTCAGTTGGCGGCCACGGTCGGTACGGAAGTTAAAGAACAGCACAGCATCGCCATCAGCGATGGTTACAGGTGCCCCTATCACTGCGGGCTTTACAAACTCATCCGTCACACCGGTGGCATAACTGGCTTCCAATGCAGCCATTGCGGTATCGAAAGCCTCGCCCTTGCCGTTCACCAGCAGGTCCCAAGCCAGGTGGGTGCGTTCCCAGCGCTTATCGCGGTCCATGGCATAATAGCGGCCACATATCGTGGCAATCCGCCCATAGCCCGAGGCCGCAAGATGGGCCTCCAACTGAATCAGAAAGCGCCGCCCACTGTCGGGTGCGGTGTCGCGCCCATCGGTGATGACATGCACATAAGTTTGGGCGATACCCGCTTTCTGAGCCGCATCCAGCAGGCCCAGCAGGTGGTCAATATGGCTGTGAACACCGCCATCCGACACCAGACCTATCAGGTGTAGGGGCTTGTTGTTTACCTGACAGTAAGCAACGGTATCCGTCCAGGTTTTCAGCTGTGCCAGCCCGCCATCGCGAATGGTGTTGGTTACCCGCACCAACTCCTGGTAAATGACGCGGCCTGCGCCCAGGTGCATGTGCCCCACCTCGCTGTTGCCCATCTGGCCCGCAGGCAGCCCCACCCAGCCTTCACTGGCGCGCAGCCGGGTGAAAGGATAACGGGTACGGATGCTGTCATAAAACGGCGTCTGAGCGGCGTCAATGGCACTCACGCTGGGGTCCTCGGCTATCCCCCACCCGTCCAGAATCAACAGGGCTACTTTGCGCTTGGCATTCATGCTGCAAAGGTACGGAACCGCCGTCGCTTAGGCTGCTTGTGGGTTGCCCGGCTTTATGTAGTTTCGGGCTCCCAGACTCACACCTGAGACCACCATGGCTTACGAATTCATTCTGTTTGAGCGTCCTGACGACTATCCCGGCGTTGCACTCCTCCGCATCAACCGCCCCAAAGAACTCAACGCCCTCAATCTGGGCGTCATGTCAGAGTTGGCCGATGCCTGCACCCAACTGGATGCCGATGCCACTATACGGGCTATTGTCATCACAGGCAATGAGAAAGCCTTTGCCGCTGGCGCCGACATCAAGGAAATGGCCGGAAAGTCGTTTGTCGAGATGATCGACCGCCAGCAGTTTCATAAGTGGGCCATGCTGAAGGCCGTTCGCAAGCCGCTGATTGCCGCAGTCAGCGGATTCGCACTGGGGGGAGGCTGCGAACTCACCATGCTCTGCGACATGATTGTCGCGTCTGAGAGTGCGCAGTTTGGCCAGCCCGAAATCAAACTGGGTGTTATTCCCGGCGCCGGTGGCACACAGCGCCTTACCCACGCCCTGGGCAAAGCCCGTGCTATGGAACTGGTGCTGACAGGCCGTTTTCTGCCCGCCGACGAAGCCTACCGCTTTGGCCTGGTCAACCGCGTAGTACCTGTCGAAATTTACCTAACCGAAGCTCTGAAGCTGGCTGCCGAGGTGGCACAGCAGGCGCCACTGGCCGTGCGAATGGGCAAAGAGGCAGTAAACCAGGCATTCGAGCCTGTCCTGAGCCAGGGCATGGACACCGAGCGCCGCAACTTCTACAGCCTTTTCGCCACCGAAGACCAAAAAGAAGGCATGGCCGCTTTTATTGAGAAGCGCAAACCCGAGTGGAAAGGCCGCTAAGGCGGAATCTTACACATTGCCAAGGGAATACATACTTTGTATTCCCTTTTCTATTTGTGCCATGTATAGCTATGATACTCTCTCTGAAGCCCTGACGGACCTGCGCAAGCGCGGCTTCCTGCACGACTTCAACCTGAATGGCGATTGCCTTGAGTGCCCCGCCCAGGACGTCATCCTGCAACACGATGAATTCGATGTGCGTGAACAATACCGCTTTGAAGGCGCCACCAATCCGTCCGACGAGTCTGTCCTCTATGCTATCGAAAGCACCAGTGGCGTCAAAGGCGTCTTCGTGAAGGCCTTCGGTACCTATGGCGAGGCCATTCCCGAACCGCTCCGCAGCAAACTCCACTTCGCGCGCTGAAAGCCCCAGTCAGCTTCAGGAAAACAGGAACAGGCAAAGCCCCAACAGAAGCACCAGGTTTATCCCAACCGTTATCCAAACGGGCTTCTGCGACGGCATGATTGGCAGCCTGGCCAACATCGGCTTCAGTTGATTGGCAAAGCCAGTACCAGCCAGCTCCACGGCCTCTTCCGTATTGGCCGGCATACTCTTCAGCGTCTGTAGAAGCGTAGGCAATACTGGTACCGCCTTGGACAGAAGCCACACCAACCGATATGCCGGCATCGGCAGCCCCTTGATCAGCCCTGCTACCGCATCGGCCTTTGACAGCTTGTGGTTGATGGAAGCCGCGTCAGCTGGCAACTGTTGGCAGACAGCCCGGAAAACCGCCTTCCAGAGATGCTCATTATGTCGCTCGACCAACGTGCCTAGCGCAGCGCGCAGCGCCTGTCGCTGCCCCACCACCAGATACACCACGGCCACTAAAATGGGCAGACAGAAAAACAGAATAAGGAGCAGTGCTCGTATTACTCCCAGAAAGGTGTTCTCGTCTTGAAAGTGCAGAACTCCTGTTTTGAGCAGAACCGACACCAGAACTACAACTGCGGCGTTGACAGCGATGCCAATTGCCATGGTACGCAACAATGCACCAAAGCCGGACTTCAATACTGCCTTGGCTTCCTGCACCAGATAGGTGCGTAAAGACTGTGAGGAATCCTTTGTTTTTACGGCATCCGTTGCGCTGGCATTCATGCCAGCAAACTTAGCAGGAAGCCGCTACGCATCTGCCCGGTTAACGTCGCTTTCGGCCACGGTTGTCTGAATCGTCCTCGTCGCCTTCTTCGTCCTGTAGGGAATCCAGACTGAACATACTCCCCAGCATATCGCGGAACGACAGCACAGCACCCCCATTCGGCGACACCAGCATCTTCTTGCCCAGCAGAGAATATTCGGCCAGCCCATGCAGTACAAACTCCATGTGCAACAACAGCTCTTCGTCACGCACCTGGGGCTGAAGGACCTTCACCAGTTCGCGCAGACCTTCCACGCTGTTCAGCGCCATTTCATATTCCTGCTTGCGGGCATCGCGCAGCACGTCTACCGTTCCCCCCTTGCCAAACCATGCAGAAACTGCCTCGTATGGGCTTGGCTGCTTGCTGCGCTTCAGTTTTTCCGGATTGGGGTACAGCTGCGCAAACACCGTGCGTATAGCCTTGCTGATCAGCGTGTGCGCCACCTTGCCGGGGCCCTCCTGCTCGCCCTCATACACCAGTTCTATCTTCCCGGTGATGCTGGCCACGGCGGAATAGAGGTCTGCAATCCGCAGGCTGGTGGTCTTTTCTCCCGCCAGCAACATGCGGCGCTCGGCTGCCGACACCACGTTCTCGAAGGCGCTGATAGTGAGACGGGCCGACACGCCCGACTTGGAGTCAACGAACTCGCTCTGCCGTGCCTCAAACGCAATCTGCTCTACCAGGTCTTCCACCAGACGGAAGCTGGCAACAGCTTTGCGCTGGGCGTCTGCCAGATGGGCCTCCTGCTGGGTAATCTCGCGGGAAAGCTCCACCGTACGCGGATAATGCGTCAGTATCTGGCTTTCGATGCGGTCTTTCAGCGGGGTAACAATGCTGCCACGGTTGGTGTAGTCTTCCGGGTTGGCCGTGAACACAAACTGTACATCCAGTGGCAAGCGCAGGCGGAAACCGCGTATCTGTATGTCTTTCTCCTGCAGGATATTGAAGAGCGCCACCTGAATGCGGGCCTGCAGGTCGGGCAGTTCGTTGATGACGAAAATCCCACGGTGTGAACGCGGCACCAGCCCAAAGTGAATGACCCGTTCGTCGGCATACGTCAGCTTCAGCGATGCCGCTTTGATGGGGTCCAGATCGCCGATAAGGTCCGCCACCGACACATCCGGCGTTGCCAGCTTCTCGGTATAACGTGCCTCGCGGTGTACCCAGTCGATGGGGGTGTCGTCACCAGCCTCAGCAATGAGGTCGCGGGCCTGGCGAGAAAGCGGGTTCAGCGGATCGTCGCTCAGTTCCGAGCCCGCAACTACCGGCATGTACTCGTCCAGGAGTTCCACCATCTGGCGGGCAATCCGCGTTTTGGCCTGCCCGCGCAAGCCCAAAAGCAAAATGTTGTGCCGCGAAAGAATGGCGGTCTGAAGCTCCGGAATCACCGTGTCTTCGTAGCCCACGATGCCAGAGAATACCTTTCGGCGGTCGCGCAGAGCCGCTATCAGATTCTCTCTGAGTTCGTCCTTGATGCTTCGGCTTTGGTAGCCACTGGCGCGAAGAGCGCCCAGCGTGGTGAGGGTACGGTGCGGATTGGCCATCTTCTACAGAACACCTTCGCACTGTCGAAAATTCACTCTCAGCGGGCTTTCAGCAGGTTCAGCAGATAGGTGCCGTAACCACTCTTTTCCAGCGGGGCGGCTATCTCGCGCAGCTGCTCGGCGGTAATGAAGCCCTTCCGCCAGGCGATTTCCTCAATGCAGCCGATTTTCAGGCCCTGCCGCTCTTCAATAATCTGAACGAAGTTGCCCGCCTGCAACAGCGAGGCATGCGTGCCGGTGTCCAGCCAGGCAGTGCCGCGGTTCATCTTACGTACATGCAGCTGCCCACGGCGCAGATACTCTGCATTCACGTCCGTGATCTCATACTCGCCTCGGGCCGAGGGTTTCAGGTTGGTGGCAATCTCCACCACCTGATTGTCGTAAAAATACAGGCCCGGAACAGCGTAGGACGACTTTGGCTTCAGCGGCTTTTCCTCGATGGACAGCACGCGGTCGGTCGCATCAAACTCCACTACGCCATAGCGCTCGGGGTCGAGTACGTGATAGGCGAAGATGATGCCTCCCTGCGGCTGCTGGCAGGTTTTCAGCAGTTCGCCCAAGCCATGCGCGTAGAAAATATTATCGCCCAGTATGAGGCACACGCTGTCAGTGCCGATAAAGTCACGACCGATGGTAAAGGCCTGCGCCAGCCCCTCGGGCTTGGGCTGCTCGGCGTAGGAAAACTTCATGCCCAGCCGCTCGCCTGTGCCCAGCAGGCGCTTGAAACCCGGCAGATCTTCGGGCGTGGAAATAATCAGCACCTCGCGTATCTCGGCCAGCATCAGCGTCGAGAGCGGGTAGTAAATCATAGGCTTGTCGTACACGGGCATCAGCTGTTTGCTGATCACCTGCGTAAGCGGATACAGTCGGGTGCCGGAGCCACCGGCAAGGATGATGCCTTTCACGGGGGCAAATTACCAATAACTGCACTCCCCAGAAACCACCGCAGCGGCTTCAGCGTACCCTGCGGCGGCGATTGCGGATGTAGTCTTCGAAAAGATACTCGCCCAGGCCATCCAGACTGGCGTAGAACGCTTTGCCACCAGCAGTCTCAGTAAACTCCTGCACAAAACGTTGGAGATAAGGGTCACGAGCGATCATGAAGGTTGTCACACCGATGTTGGCGCGCTTGGCGGCAGCGGCGATGTTCAGCGTTTTGTTCACGATTTTCCGGTCAAGCCCGAAGCTGTTCTTATAGTAGTCTCCCGCTTCTTTCAGGCACGTGGGCTTGCCATCGGTAATCATGAAAATCTGCTTGTTGTGCGTCTTGCGCCGGCGCAGGATGTCCATGGCAAGCTCCAGCCCTGCCACCGTGTTGGTGTGATAAGGCCCTACCTGAAGGTACGGCAGGTCTTTAATTTCTACAGGCCAGGCATCATTGCCAAAGACAATAATGTCCAGCGTGTCCTTGGGATAGCGGGTAGTTATCAGCTCGGCCAACGCCATGGCCGTCTTTTTGGCAGGCGTGATACGGTCTTCACCGTAGAGTATCATGGAGTGCGAGATGTCGATCATCAGCACGGTGCTGGTGATGGTCTTGTACTCACGCTCGACGACCTCCAGATCATCTTCGGCCAGAGCAAAGTCGCTCAGGCCGTGGTTCACCTGTGCATTGCGGATAGACTCGGTCAGCAGGATGGAGTCGAGCGAGTCGCCAAACTGCCAGGGCCGCACGTCGGCAGTGCTCTCATCGCCCTGCCCTGTATAAGAGGTCCGGTGCTGGCCCTGCCCACTTTTCGCCAGCTTGCCGAAGATCTCTTCCAGGCTTTGCTTTCGAATGGCCTGTTCAGCCTTGCCAGAGGGCTGAAACACGCCCGAGCCGCCTTCCTCCTCCCGTATATAGCCGCGGTCTTTGAGGTCCTGAATGAAGTCGCCCATGGCATACTCCGGGGTTGTGAGGCCATATTGCCTGTCCAACTGCGTCATCCAGGAAAGGGCTTCCTGTACGTCGCCGCTGGTGTAGGTGAGCAATTCGAGGAAGAGTTTCAACAACGATTCGAAATCTCCACCCTGTGGCTCATTCGGGTCAAAGGTAGAAAAGCGGTGGCCCAGCATATTACCTATAACGCCAGGCCACTCTGCAATGTTCAAAAAGCAAAGAGGCCCGCGATGCGGGCCTCTTTGCTTTTCCAGTTCACTCCTCAGTTCGCGTTGTCCCAGTTGATTTCGTCAATCCGCTTGGGCATCTGCGTTACGACAGCTCCATACGGATTGCCACCGTTGTCGCGCACCGAAGCTACCCAGGCAGCATCCAGTCGGTTATAACGGCGAAGGTCAATCCAACGATGGCCTTCGAAAGCGAGCGAGTAACGACGCTGCTTCAGAATTTCATCCAGCAGTGCGGTGCCAGTAGGCGTCACAGCACCCAGTGAATACTGCGCCCGAACCACATTGATGATGTTCTGCGCATCGGTCTCCAGCCCAGTGTTGTACTTGGCTTCGGCAGCCAGCAGTGCAAGCTCCTCGCCACGGATCATGTAGGAAGCCGTAGTGTTGGAAGCATACATTGCCATCTCATGCTGGAAGTTGATAATCACACCGTTAGTGAGCGTAGCAATGTTGGCGGCTCTAACACGTATTTTGGCATTACCTCCGTTAGCCATTGGTGTACCAAATACGCGTGTGTCACCAGGCTCCGCATCATTAACAAACGCAACGGGTACCAGTGCGGTACCTGTAGCCAGATTCGGATTGTAGAACTGGGGGTTCAACGCTTCACCAGCAGCGGCACTGAAGAAGTTTTTCGGCCCAACATAACGTGTATTGCTAAAGTTGGTGCTATCGGGGGCATCGGCATCCGGGTAGAAGGAGTTGTCGATAGCCGTCAGCACAGCACCCCAGTCGGCAGCCGAACTGGTAGCATTGGCACGATAGGCATAAACCCGAGCAGCGAACGCGCGGTTCAGACGAGCCATCTTTTCAGCCGTGTTGGCACCCGTCGAAGCTGTAACATAATCGTTCCAGCCGCTGGTGAAGAAGAAGACATCTGTGCCACTCATATCCGCCTCAACATCATTCATGAGCGCATAGCCATCATTCAACAGTCGCAGAATCTCAGTCAGCGCCGCCTGATATGAAACAAAGGGGCCAGGCTTCAGCGGATCAGCCAGATCTATACGTATACCATTCTGGTACAGCATATTCAGCTGATGCAACATACAGATTGCCTGAACCGTCATCGCATACCCCCGATAAGCCTTCAACTCGCCGGTAGACAGTTCGCCAATCCGGGCATTGATGGCAGCTTTTTCTGCCTGTGCCGCCTGGTTACGGGCATAAGAGAAAGTCAGATAATATGCGTGATAGAAGGACGTGTTATCCATGGGCACATTACCCATGGCAACCGAGAAAAAGCGACTGTCCTGATTGGAGTAGTACAGGGCTTCGCGGCCAAAGGAAGTGATCATGGACATGTACCCGGTGTTAGCACCAGCAAATGCCGCACGAAGGCGCGCCTGCATCCCAACAAACAGCTCTTTCAGCTGCGAGCGGGTAGCGTTTTTCAGATAGTTATCTGCTATCGGGTTATTGGTGTCGAGCTGGGAGGGGACCTCCAGAATCGAACAGCCCGCACTGGCAGCACCCATCAGGCCCACTGCCAGCATGTATTTCAGTATTCTTTTCATGAGGAACAGTAGGGTTAGAATTGCACGTTGAGCGAGAAGATCACACGACGGGTGTTCGGGTGCGAAAGCAGATCCTGCTGGCCCCCGAGGGTTTGGATACCGAAGTTGGAAACCTCAGGATCATAACCAGGATACTTGGTAATCGTGACCAGATTGTAGGCCGATACACCCACGCTCAAGCCCTTGACTACACCCTTACTCCAACTTTCTGTCCACGATGTGGGGAGGTTATACTTCAGGCCGATTTCACGGAGGCGGATGAAGCTGGCATCCACGAGGTAATAACCAGCATAGGCATCAGCCCACTCGTTCAGGCGAAACTCGCCCAGACTCTGATAAGCGGGGTCTGGTGACGGATCGAAGAAGTCGGGCGACTGTGCGTGCAGGTCCAGATAGTTGGTCGCAAACTGCGAGTTGTACTGCCCCTTACGCCAGATCCAGAGCATATTGAACTGGAAGTTCTTCAGGAAGGTGAGGTTACTGGCCCAGCTGAGTTCGAAATCGGGCTGGCTGGGGCCAAACCGACGGTTGGTACCATCAATGTCACGACCATACCAGTCGGTGGGGTTTTTGCCTACCCCAACCGGATTCTGGCCATACGGCCCCCCAAATGCACGGCCATAAGAAGAAATCTCAGGCACAATCAGACGGGTAACCTCGGTCTTGTACTTCGTGAAATTGAAGATCGCCGTGTAGCTGACGTTTGGCTTGTTGATGGGCGTAACCACCAGACCGAGTTCGATACCACGGTTCTCCAGATCACCGATCGGATACGAGTTCACCTGCTGGTAACCAACAGACGATGCCAGAATATAGGTACCGAGGAAGTCGAACGTCTTGTTGATGAAGTAGTTCATCTCCAAGCGCACTTTGTTGTCCAGCAAGCCAAGGTCGAGGCCCAGTTCAATCTCCTGCTTGCGCTCGAATTGCACATTCTGGTTAGGCAGTGTGGTTGGAAATACCACGCCTGCATTGCCGCCAATGTTTTGAGTAGCCGTCGTGAAGGTATAGTCACCGTAGTTGGCCACTCCACCCGACTGTCCCCAGGAAACTCGGGGCTTCAGCTGACTTACGAAATCAACGTTCCAGAAATCGAAGTTGGCTACGTTCACCGCCAGTGAAGCGCGGGGGAAGTAATACAGTTTGTTCGGGTCGCCACCATTGAGGCTGGTACGGTCGGCACGGATACCTACCGAGCCCATGACGCGGTCTTTCCAGTTGAAGTCCTGCTGGAAGGTAAAACCAACGTCCCATGTGAAGGGACCATCCGTAAACTCAAGCGACTGTGTAGCCCCGCGCTGAGGGTTGTATTGGTTCAGCGGCAGGCCACGGCCAATCAGTGCAGACCGCTGGCCCCGTGTAATGAAGCGAGTAACACCCAGCTGGCTATTGAGGTTGACATCCGCAAGCTGCCAGTTGTACACCAGAAAAGCCTGCCAGTTTGCCTGCAGACGATAGGTATTGGTAGCAACGGACGCACCCGCCTGTGATGCCGGGAAGTTCTGGCGCTGAAACTGCATGTCGTTGGGCGCATGAACGAAGTTGTCTACGTTCGAAATGTCAAAGCCCCCCAATGCATTCAGTTTCAGGAAACTCTTCTCTTTCGAAAAGAGCATCCAGTCTAACGATATTGAGCCATAGTAACGATTGACGCGCTCGCGGTTAACCATCCGCTCGATTACCGCCAGCGGGTTTTCTGAACCGTAGTCGTTGTCGGGGAATACGCCGGTCAACGGGTTGGCATGCAACTCGGCCCAGGCAGGAATACTGTACTGGTTGTAGGCTACCGAAACCCCGTTGTTGTCGTTTCCGTTAAACCCGCGGTTGCTTTCAGAGTTCAGCAGGTTCATCGAGGCATCCAGCGTGATGTTGTCGGTCAGTTTATGGCTGGCCCGCACCGCCAGGTTGTTACGGCTGTAGCCTGTGCGCAGCATGATACCCGTTTCGTTGTGGGTAGTGCCCGACAGATGGAAAGTGGTACGCTCGTTACCACCGGAAACCTGCAGGTTGCTTTCGTACAGGGCACCCGTGTTACCAAAGAACTCACGCTCATAGTTGTAGAGCTTGCCTGCAGCTTTGGCAGTCTGGAAGTTGGCCACCTCAGAGGGGCCCCAGCCGATGGCCACCCTTTCTTCATTCCAATAATCTGAAGTTGGATACAGAAACTTGGTAGCCTCGATAAAACCAACATCCTGGCGGAAGGTAACCCGGGTTTTGCCAGGCTGGCCCCGCTTGGTTCGGATCACAATAACACCCGCGTTGGCCCGCAGACCGTAGATGGCTGCCGCGGCAGGACCCTTTAGCACCTGCACCTCTTCAATGTCGGCCGGATTGATATCGGCCATACGGTTGGTGGTGTTATCCTGACCCGTGCCAGCGTTGGTGATATAGCTGTTGCCCGAGTTGTTCACGGCCGAGCCGTTGTTCATGATAACCCCATCCACTACATACAAGGGTTCGCTGGAGAGGGAGATGGACGAAATACCCCGCAACTTCACGGAAACACCCCCACCCGGAGCACCCGAGTTCTGCGTAACTGTGGCACCTAGCACCTTGCCGCTCAGGGCGTTGTCAAGTGTCGTTGGGCGGGTGGTACCTACCAGTTGGTCTGCGCTGACTACCCCTACCGAGGTGGTGGCGTTAGCGCGGGTAGTGGTAGATGCCAGACCGGAGATGATAACAGCCTCCAGCTCGGTTTCCCCTGCCAGCTTGATGTCGAAGTTATCGCGCCCCGCAGGATTGATTTCCTGCGTTTTTGAGCCGACGTAACTCACACGGAGCACATAGTCTCCACCTGCCGGAATGGCGACCTGGAAAGCGCCAGTTCCGTCAGAATAGGTGCCGCCAACTACACTGCCATTGGCACGGTTGACAATACTCACAGAGGCTCCCGCAAGGGGTTCACCTGCAGCGTCCACCACAGTACCTCGTACCGTGCGTGTCCCCTGCTGTGCTTCCGTCCCCGAGGCTTCACCTCGGTTTCGGGCGTCGGATTGGGCGCACACAGTTGCCCCTGACCCGACTAGGATCAATAGAGTAAGGAATTTTCTCATAGACGTCGATTTTGGACAAATCGATTTGGACGCAACCAAGTTGTGCAAAAAACCAAAACGGGGACCCAAAACCCGCGCCATTTGAGGTGTGAAATAATCTTAATGTTAAGAAGGGCACTTCCCAAACCCCCCTCTCCATTTTTTTGGCGCACGAATCCTCCTCCTCCCTACCTTTGCCTGATTATGGTTGGGTCTACCCTTATGCCGCTTGTCGTGCGCTTTCGTGTTCTGCTGTTTCTTCTGGCGGTTGCCGCAGCCTTCGCTGGCACTGGCTGTAACCGGTACGTTAAAATGTCGCGCAGCCGCAACCTGGCTGACCGCGATTCTGCAGCCTTCTACTTTTATAACAAGAAGAAATACGAAGCTGCCTCCATTCTGTTTGAAGAGCTTATTGGTGCCTACCGTGGCTCGCCCCGCGCTGCATCCATTACGTACTACTATGCGCTCACCAAGTACCAGGTGGGGGAGTACATCACCTCTGCTCACCACTTTCAGCAGTATGTAGACCAGTTCCCCAACAGCGACTACACTGAAGATGCCATGTACATGGTAGGTGAGTCGCACCGGGCGATGGCACTCGATTTTGAGCACGACCAAACCGAAACAGCCAAAGCCATCGAGAGTTTTCAGTTGTTTCTCAGCCTCTACCCCACCTCCAAGCGTGTGGAGACGGCCAACAAAACCATTCGCGAGCTGCGCGACCGCATGGCCCGCAAGGCCCTTTACGAAGGTGAACTCTACTATCGCATTTCGCACTTCAAGGCAGCAACTGTAGCCCTCAAGGTCGTGATGGATGAGTATGGCGACAGTCCCTATCGCGAACGGGCGCAGTATCTCCTCTTCCATTCGCAGGTGCTATACGCCGATAACAGCGTACCCGACAAGCAGGAAAGCCGCTACATGGAGGCGATGGCCATGTACAACCGATTCCTGGCCCGCTATCCCAACAGCCAGTATCTCCGCTCGGCAGAGCGCATCTATCAGGATGTGGAAGACAAAATGCGGCGCATTGCCAAAAACAAGCCAGCCCCTGCCCCCACGGCCAACTGATACTATTTACTTCCGGACTTTCGTTTTACCCCAGCGCTTTCTTACCTTACGATATGAGCAACAGCATTCAGCCCATCGACATGGCCAAGCTGTCGGAATCTTCCGGCAACGTCTATAAAACTGTATCGGTACTGGGCCGCCGGGCCAACCAGATTGGCGCCAAGCTCAAGCACGAACTCAACGAGAAGCTGGCCGAATTTGCTACCAGCAGCGACAATCTCGAAGAAGTAGTAGAAAACCGCGAGCAGATTGAGATTGCCAAATACTACGAGGCAATGCCCAAGCCTACCCTGCTGGCGATTGACGAATACGCCAACCGTCAGGTGTACTTCCGCGACGCTGAAGAATCCTGATTGCTATGCGCCTGGCGGGCCGAACCATCGTTCTGGGCGTTACAGGCAGCATTGCTGCATATAAGTCTGTGCTTCTCCTGCGCCTGCTCCAACAGGAAGGCGCCGAGGTGGAAGTTGTAATGACACCAGCGGCGCGCGAATTCGTAGCGCCGCTAACGTTTGCTACCCTCTCGCGAAAGTCGGTCTTCACCAACCTCTGGGCCGATGAAGTGGGCAGCGGCAACCAGCCCGACTGGAGCCGGCACGTGCAGCTGGGCCATCGCGCCGACCTCATTCTGGTGGCCCCCGCTACAGCCAATTCACTGGCCAAACTTGCACACGGTCTCTGCGACGACGCTCTTCAGGCGGTTCTGCTAAGCGCCAATTGTCCGGTGCTTATGGCCCCTGCCATGGACCGTGAGATGTATCAGCACCCTGCCACACAGCATAACCTGGCACTGCTGAAAGCCCGTGGCACCCATTTGGTAGAAGCAACCTCCGGCTATCTGGCCAGTGGACTGGAAGGCCTGGGACGCATGGCCGAGCCTGAAGCTCTGCTGGAAGCGGTGGTGGCGATACTGGCCCCGACACCGCAACTCCTGAAAGGCCGCAAGGTGCTCCTTACCGCTGGCCCCACTCAAGAAGCCCTCGACCCGGTCCGTTACATCAGCAACCACTCCACTGGCAAAATGGGCATCGCAATTGCAGAAGCGGCCCGCCAGATGGGGGCAGACGTAACACTGGTTCTAGGACCCACTACCCTTCGGCCCAACTCACCCGACATTAACGTAGTGCCAGTGGTTACAGCCATCGACATGCAGCAGGCGGTACAGGCACATGCCGACACCGCAGACATCTTCATTCTCTCAGCCGCGGTGGCAGATTACCGCCCAGCCCACGCAGCCGCGGAA
The DNA here is from genome assembly GCF_057219875.1 of Pontibacter sp. T17. Lineage (NCBI taxonomy): Bacteria > Pseudomonadati > Bacteroidota > Cytophagia > Cytophagales > Hymenobacteraceae > Pontibacter > Pontibacter sp. T17. Next base: position 1,167,273 of record NZ_JBXVVW010000001.1, on the reverse strand, counting down.
AAACTCAAGAAGTCGGACGCCAACACCGATGGGCTGACACTGTCGCTGGTACGCAACCCCGACATCCTGGCCGGACTGGGACAGACCCGCCGCCCCAACCAACTGCTGGTGGGTTTTGCCCTGGAAACAAACAACGCCGAAGCCTATGGCCGTGAAAAGCTTGAGCGGAAGAAGTGCGACATCATTGTCCTGAATACCCTGGCAGATCCCGGCGCAGGATTTGGCTACGACACCAACAAAGTGACACTGCTGCACCGTGACGGCCGCACCGTGCCTCTCCCGCTTATGTCGAAAGCCGATATTGGCCTGAGTCTCATGCAGACTTTTGCCGCTGAGCTTGCTAGATTGCCTCTATGATGATTCGCAGCCTGCTTCTGGCGCTGGCGCTGGCTTTGACACAGGCCCTGCATGCACAGGAGCTTAACGTCACCGTTAACTTACAGGCCCCCACTGCACAAGGCATCGACCGCTCTATCCTGGACCAGCTGAAGAGCGACATCGCCAGCTACCTGAACAACCGCCGCTGGACAAACCTGACCGTCGCGCCCTACGAACGGATACGTTGCGTCCTCACCATTGTGCTCACCAGCATACCCGCGCAGGACCGCTTTCTGGGCACCCTTCAGGTACAGATTACCCGCCCCGTCTATAACTCCACTTACGAAACCGCCTTGGTCAACTACCAGGACAAAGACTTCCAGATTACCTACCAGCCTTTTCAGCCGCTACAGTTCTCTGACAACACCTACATTGGCAACCTGCCCAGCATACTCAATTTCTACGCCTATCTGGCCTTGGGCTACGATGCCGACAGTTTCAGCCCCAGCGGAGGTAACAACTGGTTTCAGCTGGCACAGCAAACCGTAAGTCTGGCACAGAATGCTGGCGAACCCGGCTGGCGGTCGGGCGAGAACCAGCGCAACCGCTACTGGCTCACTGAAAACCTGCTGAACAACAGCTATCGTGCCTTCCACGACATCCTCTACCGTTACCATCGTGCCGGTATGGACATCATGAGTGAAGACCCCGCCAAGGGGCGCACCGTGATTCTGGACTGTCTCCAACAACTGCAGGTGCTGATACGCTCCAATCCCAATATCATCGTGGTGCAGTCGTTTATCGACGCCAAGACCAACGAACTCATTCAGGTTTTCTACAACGCCCCCACCGAGCAAAAGCAGGCCTTCCTGCAGGTGATGGAGCAACTGGACCCCGGCAGCCTCAATCAGTATCAGCGCATCAACAACTGAGCCTATGGGAACCCGTACTGAACGCCTGCGCATTCCCCTGCCACTTGACAGACTACAGCTTTGGGAAAACAGCCAAGTGGGGATTGTACTCCGTAACGGAACCACCTTGCACGGCCGTCTGGTGGCCATCGATGCACAGCAGTGTGTAGTAGCTGATGCCCTTACCATGGCCCTGCGCCAACCCAACAACCAGCACACCGCGCCCATCAGCGACGTGCTGGAAATAACCCGGGAAATTATTGGTCCGTTTTAGACATTTTGTTGTGTTCGGATACGCCTGTACCTATTTTCAGGTACAACAGCCTGTCAGACTTCCCTACTTATGACCTTGTCGCCCCCTGGGTTCGACAATCTGCTTGCGCCATATGACCCTACTTGGCCACAGCAGTTTGCCGAAGAACTTGCCCGCCTGCGCCAGCATCCTCAATTGCGAGAGGTATCCATTGAACATGTAGGCAGCACTGCCGTGCCCGATATGCCGTCCAAACCCACCATTGATATTCTGCTGGGGGTGGACGACTGCAACTACGCCTACCAATACAAAGAGATTCTGCAGGACCTGGGCTATCACGAACCCGCCTTCCGTAAGCAGGAATCCCATAAGCACACACTGGAGTGGAACGACCAGCGCGGCCGTCATTATAAAGTTCAGATTGTGCAGTTGGGCGGCGAAGACTGGCGTCGCAAACTGTCGTTTCGCAACGAGCTGCGCGAAGACCCGGCCCTACGGCAAGCCTATCTACAGATAAAACTGGAACTGGCAGCCCGCCATGCCAGCGATGCCGAGCTGTACAACAGCGGCAAAAAAGCGTTTCAGCGCAAGGTCATCGGCTACTGATCCTGCGCTGAAAACCCGGCTGATTCGTTCCTGATAAGCAGCTATTCGCCTTCCTGATTGAAAGCCCCTGCCACCAGCAGTGTACCTGCTGTAACAAACTGTGCACCCGCTGGAGGCAACTGCTTGAACTGAATAGCCGTCCATTTGCCATCAGAGGCTCCGGTGGCCACTTCCAGTCGCACAATACGCACCGAGTCGGCACCGACTGGCGTAGCGCACAGCACTTGCGCCTTTTCCCCTTCGGGCAGAAGGGCATCCATCGGCAGGGCTGGCTGCACACTTGCAGCACCCTGTGCCTGCACCCTGGTAACTATGGCCATTTCCGGCAATACCACATATCCTTTAGGGGCTTCAAACGTAGCATGCACTATCACCATGCGGTCGGCCGTTTCCACCGAGCGGCCGATGAACTCGATCCGACCGATAACACTGGGTATATTCCGGTCAGAGAACAGAATTTCAACGTTCTGCCCCTCCCGGATACGGTTGATGTCCTTTTCGTAGACAAACAGATCGGCGTGCAGGTCAGACAGGCTGAGAATATGTGCCAGTTCTACACTGGGCTCGGCCTGCATACCAATGGTAGCTGGCAACTTGAAGAGATAGCCATCCATCGGCGACACAATTACCAACTCACGCTGAATCACCGCTTTCTCAGCCGAGGCATAGGCGGCGGGGTTCAGCCCTACCAGTCGCAGCTTTTCGGCAAAGGCTTTCCACTGCGACAGTGCAGCCTCATAGGCAGCCTGGGCCGTCTGGTAGTCGGCGGCTGACCCAATTTTCTCTTCATAGAGTTGGCGCTGACGGTCATAGGCCTGCTTTCGTGCCTGCATTTCCGCAGCTGCACTTAAATAGGCCTGTTGCAGTTCCACCAGCGCCAGACTGCTGAGCCGCAGCAAAGGCTGCCCCTTGCGAATGGCGCTGCCCTCTTTCACCAGAATGGCCGACACCACACCCGACAACTGCGTACGCACCGATGCCTGGCTGTTGGACAGCACGACTACCTTTCCGTTAAAGGTGAGCATAGGACGGATGGTACGCTGTTGAAGTGAATCCAGCAGCACACCATACTGCGCCAGCTGCTTTCGACTCAGTGTCAGCGAAGCTGGCCCCGTACTGTCGGCAGGCTTCTGCCCCGCAGTATCTTGGCCACAGCCAGCCACTACAGCCGCTGCACACAGTATGAAAAGACCTCTGAGAAGGCCGGAAGGTTGGAAGATCATAGTCCCTGGAGATAGTCAAGTTCAATGGCTGCAAGGTTGAATGCGAGCACGGCGTCGAGGTATTGCAGCTGCACCTGATACGCCTGGTCTATGCTGTTGAGATAGAGAAAGAAATCATCGGAACCCAGTTCGAAGCTCCGCTGGGCAGCGCGCAGTACTTCGTCGGCCTGTGCCAGCCCTTCCGACTCCAGCAGCCGCAGGTGTGCCCCGGCCTGCCGATACCGTGCCAGTGCCTGAGCGCGCTGCTGCTTCAGCTGGCGGGCCAACGCTTCCTGCTCGGCGCTGCGCTGCACCAATACCAGTTGTGCCGCCTCCACTTTGGCTTTGCCTGCCCACCACGCAAATGGAATGGAAAGCCCAGCCCGGAAGTTCAGCGCAGGGCTATGCCCCGGAGTAGGGCCCTGATTCAGGTAGCCGAATGTAAAGGAGGGCAACCGCTGCTGGCGCGCCAGCCTGATACCGGTTTCGGCTGCCAGTACCCGCGCACGCTCGGCTGCAAGAAGGGGATGGTCGGCATCTGCGGAGTCCATTTCACGCGACCCGTAGGCCTGAAGATCATATGAGAGTTGCCGAAGCAGACTGTCGTGGGCATATAGTGCCAGCACCTCACGTGCCGTACGCTCGCTCTCCTGTTCATTACGTACCTGCACCCGATACTGGCCGGCACGCAGCTTGCCATTGAGCGCAGCTAGGTAATTGCTGGCACCCAGTTGATAGCGCCGCTCGGCAGCCGCCGCCAGGCGTTGCAGCAGGGAGTCCTGCTCGGTGAGCCGTGCCAGCCGGGCTGTGCGCCAGCAAGCAGTCTGATACAGGCTGCGCAGCGCCGCAATCCGCAGCAAACGTGAGTTGGCCGCACTGGCACTGGCCACTTCTGCATTCTGCCGGAATTCCTGCTTTCGGGTAGCATACACCCAGGGCATCTCCATTTTCACCCCAGCCCCCAGCGTATAGAATTCGCCGGACGGTGCTTCGGCAATCACATCCAGCATGCCCAGATCTACCGCCGAAGGTATCAATGCCCGCAACTGTGCAGCGGCTGTATTGGCAGCGCGCAGGTCAGGGTCGTTTGCCAGCGTAGCCGACAGCAGTTGCTGCTCGGCGGGGGTGGCACCCTGACGGGCCCAAGCGGTTGACAACATGCCTATCAGTACCATCAACCATTTCATTTGCTTCTTCATGCCTGTTCTCCTTTCGTGTTGCGGAAGAGAAAAGAGTAAATGGCTGGCAGCACCAGCAGGGTCAGCAGAGTTGAGCTCACCAGGCCACCAATGACTACCGTCGCCAGGGGCCGCTGCACTTCGCCGCCAGCACCATGCGACAACGCCATTGGCAGAAAGCCCAGCGAGGCTACCAACGCCGTTACCAGCACCGGCCGAAACCGGATGCGCAATGCGGTATAAATCCGACGCCAGCGATTACGCATCCCCTCAGCTTTCAACTGATTCAGGAATGCCACCATCACAATACCATTCAGTACTGCGACACCAAACAGCGCAATGAACCCCACCGCTGCCGAGATGCTGAATGGCAACCCCCGCATTGTGAGGGCCAACACGCCACCAACTGCTGCAAACGGGATAGCAGCAAACACCAGCAACGATTCTATTACAGAGTGAAATGTGAGATACAGCAGCAGGAAAATAGCAGCAAGTGCGATGGGAACTACTACAGCGAGCCTCGCCTTGGCCGACCGCAGGTTCTCGAACTGGCCCCCATAGGCAACCCGGTAGCCCGGCGGCAGTTTTACACGCGCATCCACCGCCTGCGACAACTCGCCTACCACTGATTCTACGTCACGGCCACGCACATTGAAGCCAATGTTGACCCGCCGCGACCCTTGCTCCCGCGTAATCTCCGCCGGGCCGTTCTCCAGTTTTACTTCGGCCACTGCCTCCAGCGGCACAATGGCTCCGGTGGCACTGGGCAGTCGCAGCAGCTTCACCGACTCCACATTTGCGCGATCACTTGCCCCATATCGGAGCGTCAGCCCAAACCGCCAGTCGTTCTCATACACCGTACCCACCGTTGCTCCGGCAAAAGCCGTCTGAAGGGCACGGTTGATCTGGTCTACTGTGATACCATAGGTGGCCATGCGTGTCCGGTCATACACAACCTGGATCTGCGGCAAACCCTCCACTGCCTGCACCACTACGTCGGCTACACCCTCCGTCTTGCGCACAAGTGCCGCAATGCGGTCGGCCTGCTGCGACAGCTCGGACAGGTCATGCCCAAACACCTGCACCACTACATCCGACTTGGCCCCGGAAATCAGTTCGTTGAAGCGCATTTCAATCGGCTGCTGAATGGCAATGCCCACACCAGGTACCGTATGGATGAACGCTGCAATTTTCTCGGTCAGTTCGGCCTTTGAGCTGACAGTCCAACCGTCCTGGGGCTTCAGGATAACCATCAGGTCGTTCGCTTCGATCGGCATGGGATCCGTCGGAATTTCAGCGGTACCGATCTTGGATATCACGTGCTTCACTTCGTTTGGGAAGCGGGTTTTCAGCTCACGCTCCAGAATGGCCGAGATGCGCAGGGTCTCGGTTAGGCTCACGCCCACCGGCAAGCGCACTTCCAGCGCATAGTCACCTTCGTCCAACCGCGGAAGAAATTCACCTCCCATCCGCAGAAACAAGCCGCCAGCCAGCACCAGCAGCACCAGGGCACCCGCAACCACCGCTTTACGCACCCGCATCGCGCGTCGGAAAAAGCGGTAGAATCCACCATACAGCGTGTTAATGATCCTGTCTGCGAAGTTGCCTTCACCCTCGGCGTGTGCGTCCTTGGGGCTCAGGAAAGCAGCACACATCATCGGCACATAGGTCAGCGACAGAATGAGCGCGCCCAGAATGGCGAAACACACGGTCAGGGCCATCGGCTGGAACATCTTGCCCTCAATACCTGCCAGAAACAGCAGCGGCACGTACACAATCAGGATGATGATTTCACCAAAAGCTGCCGAACTGCGTATCTCTACTGCTGCATGATACACCACATCTTCCTGGTCGGTCCGGCTCAGGTTATGGTGCTTGCGGACATGCTCGCTGAAGCGCCTCACCACATTCTCTACGATAATGACCGCCCCATCTACCACCAGGCCAAAGTCTATTGCCCCCAGGCTCATCAGATTACCAGATACACCGAACACCCGCATCAGGCCTACGGCAAACAGCATGGCGAGTGGTATTACTGACGCCACGATAAGCCCCGCGCGGAAGCTGCCCAGTAACAGCACCAGCACAAACACAACGATCAGTCCACCTTCGATGAGGTTGTTGCGCACGGTGGCTGTGGTACGGCCCACGAAGTCGCTGCGGTCAAGAAAAGGTTCCAACACCACTCCTGGGGGCAGTGTAGCCCGCACTTTCTCCACCTGGGCATGCACACGGTCTATCACCTGAAGGGCGTTCTCGCCTTTCTGCATCAGAATAATGCCCCCTACTACTTCGCCCTGTCCATCCATAGACAGTGCCCCGTAGCGTACAGCACTGCCGAATGCGACAGTGGCCACATCGCGCATCAGAATGGGCACCCCGTCTTTGGTACGGATAACCGTTTTGGAGATGTCGTCCAGCGTGGCCACCTGGCCTTCGCCCCGGATGAAGTAGGCCTTTCCTGCATTCTCTATGTAGGCTCCGCCAGCATTGCCGTTGCTGACGGCAAGGGCATTGTATACATCGTCTATTGTCAGGCCAGCTGCCGTCAGTTGATCAGGCTTCAACTGTACCTGGTACTCTTTCAGATAACCACCAAAGCTGCTGATGTCAGCCACCCCTGGTATCCCCAGCAGATTGGGGCGCACAATCCAGTCCTGAATGCTGCGGAGCTCCATAGCAGCTGCCACCGAGTCGGTACGGGGCTGGGTAAAGTGCAGGGTATACTGATAAATCTCGCCCAGACCGGTAGTCACCGGTGCCATTTCGGGAGTGCCATACCCCGGCGGAATTACATCGCGCAGCGAAGTGAGCCTTTCCAGCACCTGCGCCCGGGCCCAATACAGGTCCACATTGTCTTCAAATACCAGTGTCACCACCGATAAGCCAAAGCGCGACACCGAACGGGTCTGGGTACGCCCGGGTATATTTGCCATCGCCAACTCGATAGGCGCCGTCACATAGCGTTCTATTTCCAGTGGCGCCAGGCTGGGGCTGCGTGTCACAACCTGTACCTGGTTGTTGGTGATATCGGGCACGGCGTCTATCGGCAGCGTAGCCACCGACCAGATACCCCAACCCAGCCATAACACCAGCAGCAGCACCACTGCCAGCTTATTGCGTATGCTGTAGTGAATGATCGCGTCGATCATTTCTTGAAAGAAAAAAGTAAAGGAAAAGACGCCTGTACATCAGCAGGCATTAGCTACCCTGGTCTTCAGGACAGCAGGCACCACAAGAGTGCGGGTTCTCAGGCCACTCGTGGTGGCTGAAAAATATCGGCTACTGACAGCCGAGTGGGAGCAAACCGCAGCTGTGGCACTTGGCGAACTGGTGCACTCTGGCTCGGCACGTTCATCTCAAGTCCTGCTGGCACTTGGGCTGCCACACCACAGGCACCGGAGAACATTGGCAATTTGCCGTGGTTGTGTGCCGGATTGTGCTCCGAGGGGTTGGGCGTGTTGTAATGCTCGGCCAGAAACTCCCAGAACGACTGATTGGGCTGTTCTACTCTGTGTGTCGTCAGGTAGTGATCCAGCAGTGCTGGCACCTTCTCCAATTCGCGCATCGACTGCATCGGCACCAGACTTATCGTCAGGGCCCACACCAGCAGCAACGATTGGATGGTCCGCTTCATCGGTTTGGAGTCGTATCTCTTACGCTTCGCTCCACATAATTAGTACAAAGGTTGCCGCTTTCAAAACTGCCTGCCAATTTTGTCAACGTTGAACTTTCACGTATAAGACTCTGTTTTCAACGCGTGTTTACGGCCCTCTGTTCTCTTGTGCACCTGCTGAATACTGCCTTTGGGGACTAAAAAAATTTAACCAGCCGGAAACGCGCAATACTTAAAAAGTTTCTTTCGTTAACTCAACCACTCACACTCACCCTTTCACTCCTCCTTCTGTTATGAAAAAAGCTCTGGTAGGCTTAGGCGTGGTAGCAGTCATCGCGCTCATTATCTGGACCCTCCAAACCAACAAAGCCAAGTCTGAAGCCGCAGCCCCAAAAGAAACCGTCGTTTCTGAAATCGCTGTCAACGTAACTGCCGTTCGCGAAGGCAAGCTTGACCAGGCACTCAGCCTCACGGGTAGCGTAGAAGCTAACCGCGACGTCATGCTGGTGTCGGAAACCAACGGCCGGGTAGTTTCGATGAATGTGAAAATCGGCGACTTTCTCCCGGCTGGCGCAGTGTTACTTCAGGTAGACGACGAACTGGCACGCGCTGGGGTTATGTCGGCCGAAGCCGCACACGAGAAAGCCCAGTCAGACCTCGACCGTTACAACAATCTCCGCAGCCAGAACATCGGCACCGAAACCAACCTCGAGGCCCTGAAGCTGCAAGTGAAAATGACCGAGGCTCAACTGATTCAGGCCCGTAAGGCCCTCAGCAACACGCGAGTGCGCATGCCCTTCGCTGGTCGTCTCTCCAGCAAACTGGTAGATCTGGGCGCCACGCTGGCCCCAGGCTCACAGATTGGCAACATCGTGGACATCAACACGCTGAAGATTCGCGTAAACGTACCCGAAGAAGACGTTGTGCGCCTCAAACTCGGCGACCGCGCCCGTGTCACTTCAAGCGTCTACCCCGAACAGACCTTCGAGGGCCGCATCCAGTCCATTGGGGTAAAAGCCGATGGCTCGCACACATATCCTGTTGACGTGGTAATGGGCAACCCAGCTCGCTACCCCTTCAAAGCTGGTATGTTTGCCCGCGTCGACTTCATTTCTCTGGCCGGTGGCAATGGTCTTATCGTACCACGCAACGCCCTCGTGGGCAGTTCCAAAGCTCCGCAGGTATACGTTGTGAAAGACAATGTTGCCCAACTCCGCAAAATCAAGATTGGCCGTGAAGCTGGCGACCAACTCGGCGTGACCGAAGGTCTTGAAGCAGGCGACGTAGTAGTAGTGGGTGGCCAGCTCAATCTCTACGACAACGCCAAGGTCATCATCGTGAAGTAATCGGGAACCCCCTCACACTCACTCCTCCTGAAACATGTCATTAACCGAACTTGTCATCAAGAGGCCCTCGCTCGTCGTGGTGATTTTCTCCGTGCTGAGCGTGTTGGGCTTGGGCAGCTTCTCCCTGCTGGGATATGAACTGCTGCCGTCGATGAACTGGCCTGTTATTACCATACAGACCACCTATCCCGGAGCATCGCCCAGTGAGGTCGAAAACTCCGTTACCAAGAAAATCGAGGACGCAATCTCCAGTCTGGGCTCCATTCGCACCATTCGTTCTACCAGCCTCGAAAGCGCATCCTTCGTAATTGTTCAGTTTGCTGAAGGCACCGACACCGACCTGCGCCTGCAGGAGGCCCAGCGACGCATCAACAACATCAGCACCCAGCTGCCCGATGATGCAGACGACCCGGTCATCAATAAACTGAACCCCAACGAACTGCCCGTTCTCACACTGGGTGTCACCTCCACCATGTCGCCCCGCGAGTTCTATACCCTCGTGGAAGACAACCTTGTGCCTACTATTTCCAGTGTGGAAGGCGTAGGCCAGATCATCCTGGTGGGTGGCGAACGCCGCGAAGTCCGTGTCTATGTGAACGAAGAACGGTTGAAGGCTTACAACATCAGCCTGGGCCAGGTAGCCCAGATGGTAAATGCCTTCAACGTTGATTTTCCCACGGGCAAAGTAAAAGGGCAGGGCAACGAACTCATTGTCCGCGTTGCAGGTAAATTCTCCTCCATCGAGCAGCTGCGCAACCTCGTAGTAGCCAGCACTCCCAAAGGCGACGTACGCCTCCGCGATGTGGCTGACATTACCGACGGCATCCGCGACCTTGAATCGCTCAACCGCATCAATGGTCGCCCCTCCATCGGTATGCTCATCATCAAGCAGAACGATGCAAACGCCGTGGCCGTGAGTAAGCTGGGACGCGCTGAGTTGGCACGGCTGGAAAACCTCTACAAGGACATCAACCTAAAGTTTGAAATCGGCAACGACTCCTCGACCTACACCCTAGAGGCTGCCAATGCCGTAGGCCACGACCTTGTCCTGGCCGTGTTCCTCGTAGCTGCGGTGATGCTGCTGTTCCTTCACAGCTTCCGCAACTCGCTCATCATCATGGTAGCCATCCCGGCCTCGCTCATCAGCGTGTTCATCGTGATGTATGCACTCGACTACACCCTCAACCTGATGACCCTCCTGGGGCTCTCACTCGTAATTGGCATCCTGGTTGACGACTCCATCGTAGTACTCGAGAACATCTACCGCCACCTGGAGATGGGTAAGGACAGCCGTACCGCTTCTCTAGATGGCCGTAACGAAATCGGCTTCACTGCCATGTCTATCACCCTGGTAGACGTTGTGGTGTTCCTGCCGCTGGCGTTTGTGGGTGGTATTATCGGCAACATCATGGGCGAGTTCGCCATCGTTGTGGTCGTGAGTACCCTAATGTCGCTGTTCGTGTCCTTTACCGTTACTCCGGTACTGGCCAGCCGTTTCAGCCGCCTGGAGCACCCCAATCCCAATACCTTTGGTGGCCGTTTCATCCTCGCTTTCGAACGGGGCTTCAACGCCATTATCGACTGGTATGGCAATTCGCTTCAGTGGGCGCTGCGCCACAAGATCATCATCGGGGTAGGTACCTTCATGATCTTCCTCAGTTCGTGCTCGCTTATCATCATGGGCTATATCGGTGGCGACTTCATTGCGCAGTCAGACCGTGGCGAGTTCGTGCTCAAGATCGAAACCCCTGAAGATGCCACCATTGAAGAAACCAACCGCATTGTACAGGAAGTAGAACGCCGACTGTCTACCTACCCTGAAATCGTGCGGGTTATCACCTCGGTGGGCCAGACGCAGGACGGCTTCGTAAAGACGGTTGCCAACAACCAAGCCGACCTCACCGTACTGCTTGTTCCACGCGAGCAGCGTACCCGTGGCACCGACCAGTTCTCGCTTGACATCAAGCGCGACATGTCCAACATCCCTGGGGCCAAGTTCCGCGCCAGTCCAGTAGGTTTCTTTGGCTCCGCCGACGAAGCGCCTGTACAGCTCGTGGTTACGGGCAGCAGCTACGCCGACGTACTGAAAGGTGCCAACATGATTCTTGACGCTGTGGCAACTACCCCCGGCGCTTCCGATGCCCGCCTCTCTTCCAAAGAGGGTAAGCCCGAAGCCCGTGTGGACATTGACCGTGAGAAACTTTCCCAGTTCGGCCTCTCCATCGCTGAAGTGGGCCTGACGCTCCGAACCGCACTCACTGGCAACGACGACTCGAAGTACCGCGACAACAACAAGGATTACATCATCCGTGTACAGCTCGATAACTTCGACCGCACCAACATCGACAACATCCGCCGTCTCGCTTTCTTCAGCCCCAAACTGGGCCAGATGGTGCAGCTGCAACAGTTTGCCGATGTCTATCAGGCCATTGGCCCCAACCGCCTGGAGCGCTACAACCGCGAAACCAGCATCCAGATCAACTCTGAGATTATCGGCCGCCCCGGTGGTGACTTCACCGCCGAGGTAGACCGGAAGCTCGAGAAAATCAAGCTGCCCGACGGCGTACGCTTCTCCTATGAAGGCAACCGCAAGAATCAGGATGAATCAGGCGCCAGCATGGTCATCGCCTTCTTCGCCTCCATCCTCTTCGTGTACCTCATCATGGTGGGCCTGTACGACAGCTACGTCTATCCCTTCGTCGTTCTCTTCTCCATACCTGTAGCGGTGGTAGGGGCGCTCTATGCTCTGGCCCTCACCGGCAAGATCCTCGACATCTTCTCGGCACTGGGTATCATAATGCTCTCGGGTCTGGTGGCCAAGAACGCCATCCTGCTGGTCGACTTTGCCAACCACCAGAAGGAAAACGGCATGAAGAGCTTTGACGCGCTCATCGAGGCCGGTCGCGAACGCCTGCGACCCATCGTCATGACCACCGCGGCAATGGTACTGGGTATGCTGCCCATTGCCTTGGCCTCTGGTGCCGGCTCTGAATGGAAGAACGGTCTGGCATGGGCACTCATTGGTGGTCTTACCAGTTCCATGTTCCTTACCCTGTTTGTGGTGCCAGTAGTTTATCTCACAGTCGATAACTTTAAGGCGTGGATTGGTCGCAGGTTTGCAGCCCGCAGCCGTACGGTAGCGTCAGTCAACACTGGCGAAACCATAAGCAACACGCACTGATAGTTGATTTTCAACGATATACGCCGAATGAAGGACTGGAGTTAGGATGGGTTTGTAATAGTTCTTCAGGAAGCGAGAAGCCCCGCCCAGTGCGGGGCTTCGTCTTTTTTGAGCTTCGCGTATGGCCATTTTCTACATTTTTTAAGCCCGGCCACAAACAAAAACATCCCTCAGTTGAGGGATGTTAATATTACTTTGCAGCGATTAAGATTTTTTTAACCTCAATGGGCGGCCATTGTCAGATAGCGGTGCATCCAGGTGTCCATCAGTCGGGCCTCCCAGCGCTCAAACTCGCCTTGCTGTATAGCCTGATTGTCAAATACAATGGTGTCGGCGGTAAGCTTACCCGAGCGGATGGCGTCCTGCAGTTCCCGGAAGTCGATACGCTCGATGCAGTCGCCGTACCAGTAGAAGATCTGGCTGTTGTCTACCAACTTGATGCCCAACTCCTGGAACAGGGCAAACATCTCTTGGTGCAGCCAGTCAATTCCGCAGCCCGAAACCTCATTCAAGGCCTCGATGAAGAGAAACTGCCCGTACCGAAACACCACCTTGGAGGCCACGGGTGTGCCGTGGGCCTTCCAATCGGCCAGCTTGGTACGCAGGGCCTCGGCCAGCAGTTGGCTCTGCTGCTCGTCCAAACCCTCCTCAAATTGAAAAAGCCAGATATTTTGCATGCTCGTTCTATTGGTGCTCTGCACTCAAAGTTATGCCACAATTGGCGCTGGAAGATAACGTAGCAACCGACGCCCAGATTTTATTCTGGCAAATCGCCGAACCGCCAGAGTTTTTCGCGCGCAGGCTTCACCTGTCCCCCGACGACCAGCGCGAGCTCACCACCGTCACCCACCCTGAGAAGCGCCTGCAATGGCTGGCCGCCCGTCACGCCCTGATGCTGCTCATTGGGCCCGAGGCCATGCGCCATCTGCGCAAAGACGCCCACCGCCGCCCTTACCTCGCAAACAACGCCTGGCACGTCAGCATCAGCCACACCGAAGGCTATGTGGCTGTCGCAGCCTCCGTGCGCCATCCGGTCGGGGTTGACATCGAGCAACTGGGCCAGCCCCGCGACTTCGCTGTACGCCGTATGTTCATGAACGACACCGAGCGTCAGGCCTATGAAGACCATCTCCACGCCGACCCCGCCCTGGCCGAGGTATTCTTCTACCGTGTGTGGTGCTCCAAGGAAGTGCTATACAAAATGCACGCCCTCGCCGGCCACGAATGCTCCTTCAAACGTCATCTCGCCACTGGCGATGCCAACGTCCTATCTGACCGCCGCTTCATCGGCCGCGTCAGCATGCCCCATTTCCAGACCGAGCACCCACTCTTCACCCGTCACTACGGCAACCTTCTCACTGTCTTTGCCTCTGGCATTGGCCTTCCACGCCCTGACTATCCATGAGAATCTCCCTCCTCCTTTGGCTGTGGCTGGTGCCCATCGCCCTCCTCGCTCAGCCTTCTGTTCGGCTGGGGCCGGGACAACCTCGACAGCAGCCGGCGGAACTCCGGCCCTGGTCTACCGACTCACTTGAACTGCGGCTCATCCTGCCACCCGCTTTCATCGTACTTCAGGCACGCCTCACCACCGCCGCTGACCTCTACATTGAACAGTTTGCTGTCTCCGAACCCCATACCCTGCTTTTCCGGCAATATGCCCAGCTGGGTCCTGCCGACCGCTGGGAAGTCGCACAAGGCCTTCTGCTTTCGCTCCGCATACCCAATTCAGCCCCTGGCAAACCCCTCATTGTCAGGCTGCGCTTCCGCTGCGAACGTCTGGCTTACACCGCCGCCAACCTGCTCCGGTGGACCCCACCCCCAGCCGATAACTCTACATTTGACGTTGTGTGGCAGGAAGACCTGACCCCCTACACCGACACTCTCGTCTCGCCACAGGAGGCGCTTATCGTCCGGGCCCCCAGGGGTCCCATTGCGTTGCTCCGTCTCGAACCCAACAGACCCGCTTACCCCAAGGCCAACACACTTATAACTGGCGAACTGCCACTGAAACCTGAAATGGGCAGCCTGTACGTGCTGGCCGACACCAGTCTGAAGCAGCCCCTATGGTGGCTCAACTGCCCCGATACCCTGCGCCGACGATCCGACTACGACCAGTGGATACCCCTGCTGAGTCTTCTGGTCCCCGCCGACGAGCACCAGATGCTGAATCGTAAAGCGGGAATACCCCGCAATACCGACTATTTGGACATAATGCTGGGCCGATCGCGCGCGCGCGCCGTTTACAAGCCAGCGCTTGACTGGCTGAACGGCCAACGGAATCTGCTGCTGGAAACGCAGACACATTGGATCAGCCCCGAGCTGCGTGGTGGCGAGGGTGCCCTGCTCATTCTTCTGGGCCCACCAACTTACCGCGAACTTCTACCCGACGGTCAGCGCTGGGAGTACCGCTCGCTCCCTGGTCAGACTGGTGGCTACACTTTCCGCCTGCGCTACCAGAAAGATGACCGGACACAGTACTTACCGCCCATCCTCGAACTTACGCCTTCTGAGCCCGAGCGCCTGCTCCTCCAACAGGTTTTCCTGCACCAGATAAAGCAGGAGAAAGAGTAGCAGCGTACCGATTTTCCGACATCTTTGGGGCTCATCCTCCCATTGCAGCCATGCCGCGTCGCACTGTAGATTTCCTCGTCATTGGCTCGGGTGTAGCCGGGCTTTCTTTCGCGCTCAAGGCCGCACAGCACGGCAAAGTGCTGCTCATTACTAAAAGCCAGCGCGAAGACAGCAACACCCGCTGGGCACAGGGCGGCATTGCGGGCGTGTTTGCCGATGGCGACAGCTTTGAGAAACACGTAGCTGACACCCTCATCGCAGGCGATGGCCTGTGCAACGAAGCTGTAGTGCGCCGCGTCGTCACCGAGGGGCCTGAACGCATTCGCGAACTCATGGCACTGGGCGCCAAATTCGACCGCGCCGCCGACGGCACCCTGCAACTGGGCCGCGAAGGGGGCCACAGCGAAAACCGCATCCTCCACAGCCACGATGCCACTGGCGCCGAAATCAGCCGCACACTCACCGCCGCCGTAGCGGCCAACCCCAACATCGAGGTCGTAGAGCACCTCTTCGCCCTGGAACTCATCACCCAGCACCACCTGGGGGTGTATGTCAACCGCGGCCACCCTGGCATCGAGTGCTACGGCGCTTATGCACTTGACGTCAACACCCGCGAGATCCTTACCATTCTGGCCAAGGTGACCGTACTGGCCAGCGGCGGCGCGGGCAACGTCTACTTCACCACCACCAACCCCGGCGTGGCTACTGGCGACGGTGTAGCGATGGCCTATCGGGCCAAGGCGCGGGTGGCCAACATGGAGTTCTACCAGTTTCACCCTACCGCCTTCTACAACCCCAACGGCACCCGCCCGGCCTTTCTCATCACCGAGGCCCTGCGGGGCAAAGGCGCCTACCTGCGCAACAGCTACAATAAGCAGCGCTTCATGCACCGCTATGACCAGCGGCTGGAACTGGCCCCCCGCGACATCGTGGCCCGCAGCATCGACAGCGAGATGAAGCAGTCGGGCACCGACTTCGTCCTGCTCGACGCCACCCACATCCCCCGCGAGGAACTGCTGCACGAGTTCCCCACCATCTACGAGCACTGCCTGAAGCAGGGCTACGATCTCACCAAAGACATGATTCCCGTGGTGCCCGCAGCCCACTATCAGTGTGGCGGCGTAGACGTGGACGAAATGGGGCGCAGCAGCATCCGCAACCTGTTCGCCATCGGTGAATGCTCGCATACGGGCCTGCACGGTGCCAACCGCCTCGCCAGCAACTCGCTACTCGAAGCCCTCGTCTATGGCCACACCGCACTGGAAGCAGCGCTATCCTTACTCGCCTCCAACAGCTTTAACAGCGAAGTACCCGACTGGGACGACAAAGGCACCGTCAACACAGACGAATGGGTACTCGTGAGCCACAACCTGCGCGAGGTGCAGACCATCATGAGCAACTACGTGGGCATCGTGCGCAGCAACCTTCGCCTGGAACGTGCCCGCCGCCGCATCGCTCTCATCTACGAAGAGGTGGAAAGCGTATACCAGCGCACCAAACTGGCCCCGGAAATCTGCGAACTGCGCAACCTCGTTACCGTGGCCTACCTCATCACCAAGAGCGCCCAGATACGCCACGAGAGTCGCGGGCTGCACTTCAGCCTCGACTATCCCGAACACGCCAAGCGCCTACAGAACACCCTGCTCTAACGCGCCAGCAGGATGTACTGATAGGGCAGTTTCAGGGTATCGAGGTCAAACGAATGATACCCGGCCTGCCGCAGCTCGGCGATGACGGTTTCTGGCGTACGGGCCATGGTATCGGTGGCAACCTCCAGTGCAAAGTCGCCCCGGCGGAAATCGACAATGCAGAGAAACCCTTCGGGCCGCAATGCCATGTGCAGTGCCCTGAAGTAAGCCACACGGTCGGTCAGGTGGCCGTAGGTATTCACCAGCACAATCCTGTCGGCTGACTGCACCGGCAATGCCGAGTGGTCCAGTGGCAGTGAGGCATAGCGCAACCGGTTGGCGGCTTCAGGCGGCAGGGTAGCTGCACGCTGCTTCAGTTCGGCCAGCAGTTCGGACTGGGGCTCCAGCGCCCATACGGTGTCTTGTGTGCGCAGCCCCACCAACACCCTCGATACGAAGCCTGTCCCTGCGCCTATTTCCACAATCGTCTGCCCCTCTGGCCCTGCCAGCACAGCGGCCAGCACTTCGGGCTTCTGCCATTTCATACGGGCGGGGTCTTCCCATCGGGCCATCTGCTCGGCCAGGGGCAGGGCTTCCAGTGCTGCAAGCTGGGCCTGTTGGTCGGCCGATGCGTCACAGCTTAAAGCCAGCACCAGCAGCAGCGCCCATGTCAGGAGGTTTCTGTCCTTCATCTCCTGTAAGATACAGCACGGCATTGTTGGGCGTTGTAGTTTTACGTGCATTCATTCCACCCCTCCTCTTCCTCCGTCCGCATGCATCTGCATATCGCTGCCGACCACGCCGGCTACGACCTCAAGCAGCACCTCATTGCCTTTCTACAGCAGCAGGGCCACACCGTCACCGACTATGGCACCCACTCCACCGACAGTATGGACTATCCCGACGTGGTCCACGCACTGGTGCAGGGCCTGAAGCCTGCCCTGCCCGAAGGCCGGGGCATCCTCATCTGCGGCTCGGGCGAAGGGGTGTGCATGACGGCCAACAAGTACGCCGATATCCGCGCTGCCTTGGTCTGGACACCCGAGATTGCTGCGCTCACCCGCCAGCACAACGATGCCAACATCCTGTGTCTGCCCGCCCGCTTCATCAGCACCGCTGACGCCGAAGCCGCCGCCACCACTTTTCTGGCGACAGCTTTTGAGGGCGGCCGCCACACCCGGCGGGTAGAGAAAATGCAGCCTCACTGATCCGTCGGGGCACCTCCGGCGGCAGTATGTTGTTAGCTACACATGCAGCTTCCTCTTTCCCGCAAACAGCCGCAAAGCCTTGTACCGCAATGGCTCGGCGTAGGTATGGCGCTGCTGATACTTAT
Source organism: Pontibacter sp. T17 (assembly GCF_057219875.1). Taxonomy (NCBI): domain Bacteria; kingdom Pseudomonadati; phylum Bacteroidota; class Cytophagia; order Cytophagales; family Hymenobacteraceae; genus Pontibacter; species Pontibacter sp. T17. The sequence goes on along the minus strand of NZ_JBXVVW010000001.1, from coordinate 1,149,130 downwards.
GGCCTGGGTTGGCTCGCTGGCGTTGGCACTGCCCTACGCCCACGATTGGCGCTCGCCGTGGCCCTGGCTCTGGGTGCTGCTGCAAACCCACCTCTACACCGGGCTCTTCATCACCGCCCATGACGGCATGCACGGCACCATCGCCCCCGGCAACCGCCGCCTGAACGATGTGCTCGGCTGGCTCTGCGCTACGCTCCATGCCTACAACGGCTATTTCCGTCTGCGCAGCAAGCACCACCTGCATCACGCCCACGCAGGCACCAACCACGACCCCGACTACCATGCTGACGGTGCCTCAGATGCATTCTTTCCCTGGTACCTGAAGTTTCTGATGGAATATGTGAACCTGTGGCAGATGCTGCTGATGGCCCTCACGTTCAATGTGCTGTACCGCTTTTTCTTCCCGCTGGAGAATGTTATCCTGTTCTGGATGCTGCCAGCGGTGCTTAGCACGTTCCAGCTCTTCTTCTTTGGCACCTGGCTGCCCCATCGAGGCACCCATGCGCCTGACAACCGGCACCGCAGCCGCAGTCAAGGACGCAATCACCTCTGGGCTTTTGTCTCCTGCTACTTTTTCGGCTACCACTATGAGCATCACGACAGTCCTGGCACGCCTTGGTGGCGTCTGTGGCAGCGCAAGCACTAGTCTGCTGCTGGCCCTGGCACTTCTGCTTCTGCTGCCATCGGCGGCAAACGCCCAGCGGACCTACGACAGCAGTGGCCGCTACACCGGACGCGTGGACGGTGGCCGCATCTACGATGACAGCGGGCGCTACATGGGAAAGATGGACGGTGGCCGTGTGTACGACGGCTCGGGCCGCTATCTCGGCAAGGTGGATGGCGGCAGGGTATACGACGCCAACGGCCGCTACGAAGGTAAAATTGACGGCGGGCGCATTTACGACAGCAGTGGCCGATATCAGGGCAAAGTAGATGGTGGGCGTGTCTATGACGACAGTGGCCGATACATGGGCCGCAGTGATGGCGGCGAGGGCGAACAGACCGCCCTGCTTTTCTTTTTTTTCTTCAAGCGCTAGGCCAACAGTTTACGCACAATGGCGTCGGCAGTGATGCCATCGGCCTCTGCAGTGAAACTGGGGACGATCCGGTGACGCAGCACTGGCAGCGCTATGGCCTTCACATCCTCAATATCCGGGCTGTACTTACCGCGCAGCAGTGCGTGCGCCTTGGCGCCCAGCACCAGCGCCTGCGAGGCACGCGGGCCTGCCCCCCACGACACCAGACGGTCGATCTCTGGGTCGGCGCCCTTACGGGTGCGTGAGCTGAGATTGACGGCATACTCCACCACATTGTCGGGCACGGGCACGCGGCGCACAAGACCCTGAAAATGTACGATTTCGGCAGCCGTAAGCACTGGCTGCACTTTGGCCGTCTGCTCGGCAGTAGTAGCCTTTACAATAGCAACCTCCTCAGCATGACTGGGATAGTCTACGTAGAGGTTGAAGAGAAAGCGGTCCAGCTGAGCTTCAGGCAATGGGTAGGTGCCCTCCTGCTCAATGGGGTTCTGGGTAGCGAGTACGAAGAAGGGCTCGTCCAATGGATAAGTCTGCCCGGCTACAGTCACTCGGCGTTCCTGCATGGCTTCCAGCAGTGCGGCCTGCGTCTTGGGTGGCGTGCGGTTTACCTCATCGGCCAGGACTACATTGCCGAAGATTGGCCCCTTCACAAACTTGAAGAAGCGCCTGCCTGTCTCGGCCTCAATCTCCAGAATCTCGGTGCCGAGAATATCGGAGGGCATGAGGTCGGGCGTGAACTGTACGCGGCTGAACTTGAGGTCCAGCGCCTGTGCCAGTGTGCTGATGAGCAGTGTTTTGGCCAGGCCCGGCACACCCACCAGCAGGGCATGGCCGCGGCACAGCATCGCGATGAACAGGCGGTCAATGACCTCTTCCTGCCCGATGATAACCTTGCCTACCTCCTGCTTGAGGCTGGCGTAACGGGCTTGCAGCACTTCGGCTGCCTGTACATCGTTGGCAAATTGCACGGGTCTGCGCGGGGGGATGGAGGAGCGAAAAGAGAGCTTACTGGCGCCAGTCGGTAAGGGCCTGGCTGCACTCGCTTTCCTTGATTTCAATATACACCTGCTGACGGGCACGCTGAAACCAGCGGTCCATCTCGGTGGCATTTTTTGCCTGTATGGTGGCATTCTGAAACTTCAGAAAGTCCAGCTCAAGGTTGGCGCGGTGGGGCGAATGGCGCTTGCGCAGCATGATGATATGATACGACTTGCGTGGGTTGCCCGGCTCCTGAGTCATCGCCATCGGCTCTGACACTTCTCCGGGTTTCATGCCATCCACCTTGAAGTAGAGATCAGCCTCCAGTTGATCCAGCGGAATACGGAAGTCGCCAGACGAAGAGGTAATAATGCCGCCGTTGTCTTTGCTGTCGCGGTCTTCGGAAAACTGCGAAGCCGCACGCGCAAAACTCAGTGAATCGGTGGTAATCAGTTCTCGAATTTCTCGCAGCCGTTTCTTGGCCTGTTCCTCGGCATCAGGCGTCAGCTGGGGCATCAGCAGAATATGGCTGGCCTGTACTTTATCACCAACGCGCTTCAACAGCTTCGCAATGTGGAAGCCAAACTGTGTTTCAAACACAGGCGACACTTGGCCTTCTTCCAGCGTGTACACCACTTCTTCAAACGCTGGGTCCATGATGCCACGACCAAACTCTCCAAGGTACCCATCGCGGTTGCGGGTACCATCTTCGCCATAATACCGGGCCATCTGCTCAAAGGTCATTTCGCCACTCATGATCTGCGCGCGTATGCCCTCCAGCTTTTGGCGCGTCTCGGCCTTTGACTTCTCATTGGCCTTGGCTTCAATTACAATATGGCTTATCTCCACCTCGGCAGGAAAATACGGTAGAGAGTCTTTGGGAATGCGATCGAAAAACTCACGCACCTCACGAGGAGTTGCCGTAATCTTATCGAGGATGGCATCGCGCTGCGCCTGCACCAGCAGTTGGTCACGAATCTGGTCGCGCAGATCCATTTTGATCTCCGGGATGGTCTTGCGGTATACCTTTTCCAGTTCTTCCTGGCTGCCCATCTGTTGGGCCATGTAGTCGATACGACGCTGCACTTCCTGCTCCACACGGTCGTCGCTCACCTCCAGACTGTCCAGCCGGGCTTTCACCAGCATCAGCTTGCTGGCCAACAGTTCTTCCAGCACCTGACACCGGAGCGTCCCATCGTCCTTCTTGCCATTCTGTATCATGTAGCGATACTGGTTATCAACCTCGCTTTGGAGGATGATTTCATTATCTACTACCGCCAACACGCGGTCTATTGCGGGCGCGGAGGCGGCAGGCATCTGCGCATAGGCAGACAAACCCAGCCCCAGCGAGATCATCAGACAGAAAAAGGCAAGCGCCCGAGACTTATTCATGGTTTTGAGCCTGTTTCAGCAGGCGGGATTCAGACTGTTCGACAAGTTGGTTTCGCCGGCGCGAGAGCAGTGCCGACCGTGCAGCATCGCGGGCCAAGGCCAGCGGCAACGGTTGGCCAGGCTGCACTGCACCCAGCATCATAAATACGTGTGCAAATTCGGCATCTGCTTCCGGAGGTACAACCACCAACACCCGATCGCGCGGTGGATTTTTCAGATACGTCTCCAGTAGACCCGAAGGTGCCTCCATCAGCTGTAATTCAGCGCCATCAGACCACAGACTGTCCAGCTTCACCCTGGCACCTGCCACAGCCTGAAGTTCGGCCCGCAGCCCTGCCAATTCCTCAGGCTTCAGCAGCGCCAACCGACGGGAAAACACGGGTGTAGCCATTGCCTTTGGCACGTAGAGATAGAAGAAACGATAGTAGGGCCTACGGGCGACAAACACATCGGCATGTGAAGTATAATAGGCCTGCAACTCCGAGTCGGCGACGGCGGAATCCAGTTGGGTGCGGGCCCAGTGCTCCTGCAACTCCATGCGCAGCAGGCGCCGGCGATATTGTTGGACACGGGCCGCAATGCGCTTCTCCGCGTCGGGCAGCGAGTCTAGGGCAGCTTGTGCCAGCACTTCATCTCGCAGCCATTGATCAATGTAGAGTTTGGCAAGCCTTTCGCTGTCGGCGGGTGTCAGATTGGGCGGCAGGTTGTCGCGCAACTCCTGTACCGTCAGTGCTGCACTGCCCTGCTGTGCGACGGCGTCGGGCGATGCGGGATTGGAACAGGAAGCCAGAAGGGCTGTCAGCGCCATACCTCCCAGCGCAGTGAGTAAACGCTTCATGCAGGATTAGCGGCGGAACGCACGACGGAAAACATCTTCATGAATGGTGGCAGGGTATTGCTCGCGGAGGCGGGCCAGCCATTGGCGCTCAAGGTATTGCTGATAGGCCTGTACCAGTTCGGGACGTAACACTTCAAAGTCGCGGGTGCTGTGACGCGAAATCTCCAGCAGACAGTCCATCTGATATACGGCACCAGCCAGTTGCGGCTGCGTACAGAAACCGGGGCCTTCTGCCAGAAACCGCTGTATTTCCTCGTCGGTCATCTCAGCCGAGGAGACGATTTCCTCCTGCCACTGGAAGGCCGAGGCCGCAGCCTGGCTGTTGTTGGCAGACCGAGCCGAGCCCCCACCCAGCCGCGTAAGATCCAGTGCGGCTTCTATCTCTGGAGCAGGACGCCCTTTGGATGCGTTGATTCTGCTGCGCAGCAGCACCAGCGATTGGCTGTCAGCGGCCACTACGCGAGCCATCCGGAAACTCGGAAGTTCAGGTATCCGCTGCAACTTTTCAGCGTAAAAGCGGCGCAATCCTTCTTCATCCTGCTGGGCAGGCTGCCATACATTCTGCTCCATCATGGCAAAGAGCACCATGCCGTGGTGGTACTCGCGGGAAAGCGCCCGGAATGCCGGATAGCGCTGAGGCAGCCGGCTTTTCTCGTATTCGAGCAGGCGCGAATCGGCCAGACGATAAACGTCGCGGGTGATAACATCTGATGCCGACATGCCCTGAGGAATCTCGTCGTAGAGGTCCATCATCAGGGTACGGAACTGGAGCAGGTCTCGCACACGCACTTCCTGATTGCGGGCATAGCGAAACACCACCGCCCGCAGCAGCTCTACCGGCAGTTTGTTGGCCGAGAACAGCGAGAGCGTGAAATACTCAGCGCCCAGCGCCTTCTGCAAATCCTTGATGACCGACTTGTTGACCCGCAGTTTATAGGTGCGGCGCAGCTGACTCAGAAATGCCTCCTGGGCCAACTGAACACGGCCATCTCTGGTAATCTGCGAACGGATGGAAGCCCGGAGCGCCTGTTCGGGTTTGGGCCCCACCTCCTCGGTCATATACAGTATATGCCAGCCGAACTTGGACCGTACCGGAGGAGAAAATTCGCCCGGCTTCAACAGCGCCTTGGCCATTTCCAGCTGGGGCGAAAGATGCTGGAAGCCCATGTCGCCGTTCGAAAGCACCGACTGGGGATCTTCCGAGCAGCACTCCACCAGATCCTGGAACGGCTCACCGGCACGCAAGCGCCGGTACAGGATCTCGGCGCGGCGGCGCGAGGCCAGACTGTCAGGGTAAGGCCCTCCATTGGGCAGATCCAGTGTCGCAATCTGCGATACACGCCGGCTGCGCTGGTCAGGGATCCGCGCCTCTACTCGAATGAGGTGATAGCCGTATTGGGTGCGAATCGGCATGGAGACCTTGCCTACCTGTGTTTCATAGGCCGCCGACTCAAACGGATACAGCATTTCGAAAACGCCGAAGAACCCAAGATCGCCGCGGTTGACGCGCGAGTTGGGGTCGTCACTGTAGCGGGCTACCATGTACTCCCACTTGCGGCCAAACTTCACGATGCTGTCGCGCAGTGCCCGTGCACGGCGGTAAGCTGAAAGCGTGTCGTCGGGGTGGGCGCCCGCAGGCAGCGCTACCAGCAGGTGGCTGGCGTATACCTGTTCGCGGCTGCGCCTGATGGCTTCATTCTCGAGCCGTTCCAGAATCTCCGTCTCCACCAGGTAGCTCTGGGCCAGCTGGCGGATGTAGGCCTGATACTCGGCCTTGAACTCCTGCGTGGTGTCTACACCCGCTGTCTCACCGGCCAATACCTTGCGGCTGAAGTCTATATACTGTTGCAGAAACGCCCGGCGCTCGGCCTCAGAGGCATTCAACGCCCGTTCCGGGGTGCCCATCTGCTTGGCAAACGCCTGCTCAAACTCTTCCAATGTTACCGAGCGGCCGTTGCTGAAGGTGAACAGCGCCTCTGACCGGGCCGCAGCATTCGACTGCGCCAGCGCGGGCACCGCAAAGGTGAGCAACAGCGGAACCGCCATCAGCACCCGATACAGGCCTGAGAGGCTGTAGCTGGGGCTGGTGACCAACCGTACGTGTGTACTGATTCGCAAAACGTACAGAAAGCAATTGGGGGCTGAACTGGCAATATACAAATCTATTGCCAGTTTCAACCCCCACTTTTTAGGTAGCAGCCCTGTACTACATTACCAGACCACCGTCTACGCCAAGCACTTGGCCATTTACGAACGAGGCTTCGTCTGATGCCAGCCAGAGGTAAGCATTGGCAATGTCCTGCGGCTGACCCGTGCGGCCCAGCGGCGTACGCTCGATGAACGTCTGGATGATTTTCTCGGGAATGGTGCCGATCATCTCCGTAGCGATAAAGCCTGGCGCTACGGCGTTGACCCGTACACCTTTGCGGCCCAGTTCTTTCGACCACGTCTTGGTCATACCGATAAGACCCGCCTTGGTGGCTACGTAGTTCGTCTGGCCGATGTTGCCGTACACGCCTACAATGCTGCTGGTGTTGATGATGGAACCCATGCTGCGGGTCACCATGTGGGCGCTGATGGCCTTGGTGCAGTTGAACACACCCGTCAGGTTTACGTCCAGCACCTGCTGCCACTGCTCGGGCGTCATCTTGGCCAGCGAGGCATCGCGGGTGATGCCGGCATTGTTCACCAGCACGTCAATCTGCCCAAACTTGGCGAGCACTGCCTGCGTGGCGGCTTCCACATCGGCCAGCTGGGTTACGTCCACCTTGAAGAAGGCAGCATTGCCCCCGGCAGCAGTCAGTTCCTTCACCAGCGCATCGCCGGCATCGGCTACGACGTCCCAAATAGCGACGGCGGCACCTTCGCGCACATAGGTTTCCACTGCGGCACGGCCTATGCCTCGGGCGCCGCCCGTAATCACTGCTACTTTGCCCTTCAGGCGTTGCATACTCATGTTCTGTCGATTGATTGTGGGTAGGGCGGCAAAGATAGTCAAGCCACACTCCCCTACAGCGTTAAAAAACAGTACCCCTGCCGGACGAGGCAGGGGGCTGCAAGAGTCGAGTGGTAGAGAGAGAATGTGCGCCCGGATCAGCCTTCCACAGGCTTGGCCATAAAGCCACAGGCCTCAACTGCTTCCTCTATCGCTTCGGCGGTTACTTCCCCTTCCACAGTCAGAATGCGTTTGGGGGTCGTCAGGTCTACCGACCATTTAACGCCCTCCATTTCATTCAGCTTGGGGCTAACGGCGGCTACACAGCCCCCGCATTTGATATTGGTTTCAAACTGTTGCGTTTTCATGGTCTGAAAAAGTGAGGTTGTTGTTTGGAAATGAGGTGTATGAGAGGCCTCTTCAGGAAAGGCGGGTGAAGCGCAGACGCAGACTGTTGCTCACTACCGACACCGAACTCATGGCCATTGCTGCGCCCGCCAGCATGGGGTCCAACAGGTAGCCATTGACCGGGTACAGAAGCCCCGCGGCTATCGGTATGCCGATGACGTTGTAGAGGAAAGCCCAGAAGAGGTTTTGGCGCAGCACCTGCATCGTCTTACGCGAGAGGGTGATGGCCTCGGGGAGGCGCATGAGGTCGCCCTTCACCAGCGTTACGCCCGCCACTTCCATCGCAATAGCCGAGCCTGCACCCATCGCCACCGATAGGTCGGCAAGGGCCAGGGCCTCCGAGTCGTTGATACCGTCGCCTACCATTGCCACTTTGTGGCCTTCGGCTTTCAGCCCGCGTATGAACGCGCTTTTGTCGCTGGGCATGGCATTGGCTTTCACTATGTCAATTCCTGCCTGTTTTGCCACCGCTGCGGCAGTCTGTGCGTTGTCGCCCGTCAGCAGATAGGGCGTCAGGCCCATTTCCTTCAGCCGTGCTATGGCGGCCACGGTGGTAGGCTTCAGGGGGTCGGCAATGCCCAGCACCGCTACCACCTGGTTTTGCCAGCCCAGAAACACTACCGTCTGGGCATTCTGCGCCATGCGTTCGGCGTGCTGTTGCAGGTCTTCCGGCAGTGCGGCGCCTTCGGCTTCCACCATCCGCCAGTTGCCCAGAAAGAGATACCCATCGTTGAGCTCGCCACGCACACCCTGCCCGGTTACGCTGGCGAAGCTCTTCACTGGCCGGGCCAGCACACCCTGGGTAGCCAGATGCGTTACTACAGCCTCCGCCAACGGATGTTCCGAGCGTGTCTCCAGCTCCAGCACAGCGCCCTTCAGCTTCGCATGTAGCGCCTCGGTGCCTTTGGCCCACTGCCACTCCATCACCTGCGGATGGCCTTCGGTCAGTGTGCCTGTCTTGTCCAGCACTATGCTGTCAATCTTCCAGGCGGTTTCCAATGCCTCGGCGTCTTTGATGAGCAGACCCGCTTCTGCGCCTCGGCCTATGCCCACCATCAGGGCCGTAGGCGTAGCCAGACCCAGCGCACAGGGACAGGCAATCACCAGAACGGTAATGGCCGTGAGCAGGGCATGGGTACCCGCGTGCTCCACGCCCGACAGTGCCCATATCAGCCCCGTCAGCACGGCCAGTGCCAGCACCACCGGCACAAAGATGCCAGCGATTTTGTCTACCAGCTTCTGCACGGGCGGCTTGGTGCCCTGCGCCATTTCCACCGTACGGATGATGCGGGCCAGAACGGTTTGTGCACCTACCTTCTCGGCCAGCATTTCCAGGCTACCCTTCTGGTTCAGCGTGCCAGCCGTCACTACCGAGCCTTCGGTTTTTTCTACCGGAATAGGTTCTCCAGTCAGCATGCTTTCGTCTACCAGGCTGCTGCCAGCCAGCACCTTGCCGTCTACCGGCAGGCGCTCGCCGGGCCGCACCAGAATGCGGTCGCCGGCTACTACCTGTGCCAGCGGCAGACTCTGCCAGCCGCCGCCACGCCAGGCCTGCACGGTGTCAGGTTGCAGGCCCATCAGCGCCTGTATGGCCGAGCCCGCCCGCACCTTGGCCCGCTCTTCCAGCAGCTTGCCCAGCAGGATGAAGAAGAGAATCACCGAGGCGGCCTCATAGTACACGTGCGGCTGCAAACCAGCCCGCAGCAATACCTCCGGGAACAGCGTGTTTACCACACTGAACACATAGGCTATACCGGTGCTGAGTGCCACCAGCGTGTCCATGTTGGCCTCCAGATACCGCGCCCGCTTGAAGCCGTTGACGAAGAACATGCGGCCAAACCAGAACACCACCGGTGTGGTGAACACCAGCATCACCCACGGGCCGGGCGCCCAGTGGTGAAAGAACATGCCGATGATGAACACCGGCAGCGTGAAGATGCCTGCCCACAGGGTGTTGCGCTTCAGGCGCTCGTAAGCCTGATGGCTCAGCATGGCGGCATGGTCGTGGGCGCTGTGGCTGGAATCGGCGTCGGTGGTGTCGGCGTCGTCGGTTACCACCAGGTCGTAGCCAATGGCCTGTACGGCCTTCTGCAGGCCAGCCGCCTGTACCTTGGCGGGTTCCCAGGTAACGCGCACCTGCGCTGCCGGGAAGTTTACCTGGGCATCCACTACCCCGGTGGTGCCCTTGAGAATGCTTTCCACGCTGATGGCGCAGGAGGCGCACGTCATACCCACTACCGGGAACGTGAACTGTCGGGGAGCCGTGCTGCCACCTGGCGCGGGCGGAACGGCTGTTGCCGTGTGTCCACCGGCGTGATGTTGATGCGTGTCCATAATCAATAAGAGTGTGAGGAGAGAAGTGCGTGTGTGAGAGTACACTGCAAAACAACAGCCTGCGCGCCGGCCGTGTGTTACACAACTTTCAGATAGTTGTACAGGATTTTCAGTGCGGGTGCCCTGCCACCTGATCCAGCCCCCGACGGGTGCCGTGCTCCTTCCGGAAAGCAGTCGGCGTGAGGCCTGTTACCGCCTTGAACTGCGTAGACAGGTGCTGGGTACTGCTGTAGCCCAACTGGTCGGCTATCTCGCTCAGCGTCAGTTCTTCATACACCAGCAGCTCCTTCACCCGCTCAATCTTCTGCAGGATGATGTATCGCTCGATGGTGAGGCTCTCGTGGCTGGAGAAGAGCGACGACAGGTAGGGGTAGTCCAGCCCTACGGCCTCCGACAGCCAGTCGCTGAAGTTCTGGTGCACGGGCTTGCCCTGTCCGTGGTGAATGGCCTCGATAACGAGCGTCTTCACCTGCTCTACGATACGGCCCCGGCGGTCGGTAATCAGCTCAAAGCCCTGCTCGGCCAGTCGTGTTCGCAGGTCGCGTTCCTGTGCCTCGGTAAGTGCGGTCTGCACCTCCACCTCGCCCAGCCTTACAGCCAGCGGTTGCAGCCCCACATCCTCAAACACGGTGCGCACGGCACGCTCGCAGCGCGCGCATACCATGTGTTTGACGTGAATGACGGGCATGGTGCCAAGTTAACGCCGAATTGCGCTAGTCGCGCATACTCAGTAGCCACTGCCACGGGGCTGGTCGCGCAGTTCCATGCGCTGGGCACCGAACAGCATGGCCAGCCGCTGGCACAGGCCGGGGCCGTCCACGGTATCCGAGCAACTGAAGAGATCAATCGCTGCAAAACCATGCTCGGGCCAGGTGTGCAGCGCCAGGTGGCTTTCGGCTATCACTACCACGCCACTCACCCCCTGCGGACTGTACCGGTGAAACACCTGCGTCACCACGGTAGCTCCGGCGCGGGTGGCCTCGGCGACCAGCAGGTCGCGCAGCTGGTCCAGGTCGTCCAGCAGATCGCGGTTGCAGTCGTGCAGGTCCAGCAGAAAGTGGTGGCCCAGAGGCTTGGTCATGCGGCAGAAAAAGGGGTAGCGTCAGAAAGATAGGTGCGCCGCCAGATGAAGCCATCCAGCAGGTAGTGGGTCACCTGCGGCAGCGACAGCGTTGGCACGGCCAGCGTCAGCAGGTCGGGGTCTACCAGTTCGGGCAGCTGGGCAAAGGCGGCAAAGAACTGCGTGTGGTCGCGCCAGACGAACCCATCCCACAGGCCCTCTTCCACAAAGGCCAGCAGCAGCAGAATGCCCAGAAACAGTACGCCGCTGCGCAGCCACAGCGGCAGGGAAAACGGCTTGGCCTCGGCTCCGTGCAGGCGCTGCTGGTCTTTGCGGGCAAACACCCACACCAGCGCCAGATACGGCACCCCGTGTGTCACCACGTTGGTGAGCGTAAAGGTCATATCGCCGTTGTACACCACTATGCCCAGATACCACGACAGCGCCGTACCCAGCACCAGCAGATGCTTGGGCCAGTTGGGCTGGCTGCCCTTGCGTACATCGGCCAGCGCAAACGCCACATAGCCTGCAACGGCAACCCCATACAGCAGGCCCGTAACCCACACCAGCCACTGTGCCGACAGCTGAAAGAAATCGCCTGCAACAAACCACACAAACCGCCGCGGGTGCGTGTGCCAGTACACCAGCGGGAAGCCCGTGGCCAGATACACCGTGGCCTGCTCCCAGCGCCTGCGCAGTGCCGACAGCGGCTCATACCGCGTGTACAGCTTCAGCAGGCCATACTGCTGCCGCACAAAGTGAAACACCGCCAGATAGGCCATCGCCCGCCAGAATACCTCGCTGCCCAGTGCATACAGCACTACCCCACCCAGCCACGCCACCAGCGGGGTCAGCAGCAGCAGGGTACGGTGTCGCTCCAGCGCCTGCGGCACAAAGTAGGTGCGGTACAGCGTGCTGTACACATGGGCTACGTCTATGCACAACACCAGCGCCACCCAGGCGGCCAGCGGTATGCCGTCGGTCTGCTTCCAGGCGGCTGGCAGCAGTATGGTTATCAGCACAGCCAGAAACGGTGGCAGCAGAATGAACACGCCATCCCACCAGGGGCGGTGCAGCCAGTAACTACGGGTAGGAAGCGCCTCAGCCATGCAACATGCGCAGCACGGCCTGCGCAGCCAATACGCCCTGCTCCTGGGCTTCCTCGAAAATAGACATCCCGGCCAGATCGGTATGTGCCAGCACCACACGGCCTTTCACAGCCTCGGCTGTCTGCTGGCGCACCCCACTCCACAGCAGGCCGGGGGTAGGCCCCACCATGCCATGCCCCCATACGCGCACGGCCACTTCCTGCACGTCGCCGCCAATACCAGGGTGCACACGCTCCAGATCGGCTATGGCGCGCTCGGCCCACGTTTCCACAGAAGTCTCGAAGGCTTCTTTGCGGGCAGCAGTGGCATCGGTATGCGTCAGCGGCAAGTACCATGTAATCACGGTCGGCAGTTCCCGGCGGCCTATCTGCTGATGTTGCGCCACAATGTAGCCCAGCGATTCGCTGTGGGCGCTTACGTTGTCCCAGGCCAGTGCTGCGCCCTGCCCGGCAGGCGGGTGGCTCAGCGTCAGGTTCACTACCACCCAGGGCGTGTGGGTGTAGGCCTTCACGGGCAGCTTCACATCGGGCAGCAGACGCTGCGCTATGTACACGGGCACCGCCATCACCACTGCCCGCGCGGTAATCTCCCGCGCCGAACGCCCGTCGGTGGCCACCACCTGTAGCCGCACACGGTCGGTCTCCTGCTTCAGTTCGCGCACCAGCTGGCCCGTCGCTACCCGCTGACCCAGCTTGCCTGCCAACTGCTGCACCAGCCAGCCGTTGCCATTGGCCCAAGTGAGTACGGTGCCGGAGTCGGCGTTGGCGGCCTGACCCCTGCGGGCGGCGAAGTAGTGCAGCCCCGCCCAGGCCGAGGTCGTGTCCAGTGTCAGGCCAAAGTCGTCGCGGCAGGCATAGTTCAGGTACCACAGCAGTGGCTCGGCGGTGTAGCCCTGCTGTGTCAGCCAGTCGCGGAAGGTAAGAGTGTCCAGCGCGCGCAGGTCGGGATCGGTGCTGCTGTGGCCCAGCGGAATGGCGAAGGCAGGCTTGCCATCTTGACCTTTGCGCTGCTTCCACGTTTCCATCTCAGCGAAAAACCTGCCCATCTGGGCCAGCTCTTCCCCGCTCACCCCCACCTTGGGCACCAACCCTTCCTGCCACTGCCCAAAGCGGAACAGCCGCTCCTCGGGGTCGTGGCACAGCATCAGCTCATTGTACACCGGCAGGCCGTTTTCTACGCCTGTAATGATGCCCAACTCTTCAAACAGCTGCCGGGCATAGGTGGCCTCCTCGTTCAGGATGGGCACGTAGTGTGCGCCCCACGGATAGGCCGATACCCCGTTCCGCCCCCAGCCCGAATTGCCGCCGGGCGCGGGCTCCAGCTCCAACACCGTGAAGTTCTCGATGCCCTGCCGCTGAAGCCACCAGCCTGCGCTCAGGCCTGTCATACCCCCACCTACTATCACCACGTCGTAGTGGGCCGCTTCTCCGTCCATCAGCGCGGGCACATGCTCGCGCACATAGCGGTGCCCAGCCTTCCACGACAGTCCGGCATCCACCACTTTCCATTTCCGTTCGGGCGTGCGGCCCCACTTCCACCAGCTGCCACCGACCAGCCCCCCCGCCAGTCCCAGCAGTCCCGCCCATTGCAGCCAGCGGCGGCGGTTCATACCATGCCCCGCCCGCTCATTCATACTGCTTCCACCCTTCGGTGAAATACTGCACCAGCACCTGATTGTTCAGGCGATTCACCTCGGCAGGCATCCGGGCCAAATCGGTCGGAAATTCAAACATCGCTGCAACACTGGTGGGCGTTACAAAACGAAGCCCCTGGGGATAGTGTGCCGCCAATTGCAATGGCGCTTCACTTGCCAATACATAACCCCACTCGCCAAACGAAGGCACATGCGCATGATACGGCTGTGTTTGAAAGCCTACAGCCCGCAAGGTGGCATCCACACACCAGAAGGCCTGGCGCGCGGCCCACGGCGAAGTACTCTGAACCACGATGGCACCACCCGGGGCCACTACCTGCTTCAGTGCATGATAGAACGTGGTTGTATACAGCTTGCCTACTGAATAATTCCCGGGATCGGGAAAGTCTACGATGATGAAGTCGTAGCGGTGTTTCTCGCGGCGCAGCCACTGGAAGGCGTCGTCGTTCACCACCCGCACGCGGGGATCCGTAAGGGCTCCTTTGTTCTGCTCTTTCAGTACCGGATGCGTGGCAAAAAGTGCAGTCATTTGGCCGTCGAGGTCTACCAGTACGATACTGTCCACCTGTGGGTACTTCAGTACCTCACGTACTGCCAGCCCATCGCCCCCGCCCAACACCAGCACACGCCTGGCACTGGGTAGCGCCGCCAGCCCGGGGTGCACCAATGCCTCGTGATAGCGGTATTCATCACGACTGGCAAATTGAAGATTCCCGTTGAGGTACAGCTTCAGGTCGCCATTGCTGGCCGTCAGCACAATACGTTGATAGGGAGTACTTTTGCTGTAGATAATGTCTTCGGAATACGCCTCGGCCTCAGCGGCGTCCATGATGCGGTTGCTATAGGCAAAGCCCGCCCCCAAGCCTATCAGTATCAGAAAGCCCAGCGTCTGCAAGGTGCGGTACTGGCCTATCTCGCGGCGGAACAGATGGAGAGTCCATAGGGACACGCCCACATTCAGCATCCCGAAGAGGAACGCCGAGCGGATGAGCCCCAGATATGGCACCAACACCAGTGGGAACAGCAGTGAGGCAATCAGCGCCCCGATGTAATCGAACGTAAACACCTGCGCCACCAGGTCTTTGAACTCAAACCTCCCCTGGAGTATGCGCATCATAAGTGGGATTTCTACGCCCACCAGCATGCCTGTCAGGAACACCAGACTGTACAGCAACACCCCAAACGACTCAACCTGCTCGAACAGGAGAAACAGCATTGCGGCCGAGCAGCCGCCGATTACCCCCACCAGCATTTCAATCTGCACGAACCGGGCGGGCAGGTTTCGCGTCAGATACTTCGACAGAAAGGAGCCCACGCCCATCGCGAAAAGATACACCCCGATAATGGTAGAAAACTGCAACACCGAATCTCCCAGCAAGTAGCTGGCCAAGGTTCCGGCAATCAGTTCGTACACCAGGCCACACGTGGCCACCACAAACACAGACAGCAGCAGGGCGTATACCATACCTCAGCCACTGGCCTAGCCGTGGATCGCCGCCGAAATAATGATAGCCATTGCAATGATGAACGCCGACGCAGTGAGCGCCAGCGGCAGGTTCTGCTTATGCACGATCTCCTCCCACAATTCGCCGGGAGACAGTTTGTCGAACACGTAGAAGGCTACCGCCAGTATGGCCAGACCAGCCAGCGAAAACACCAGCACCGAGGTCAGATTCTGTAGCAGGATTTCCATAAGGGTATCAGGGGGTTGGAGGGCAGGTTTCAACAGAATAATTATTTGTGATAAAGAGCGCGCGCGCCACGGGCTACCTTCTCGGTCTCGCGGCTGCTGTTGAAGGGCGAACGCCCCTTGGCAGTATTGTACAGCGCCCAGCCCGAAAGCAGCAGCACTGTCACCAGATACAGGATACGGGTACTTGCTTTCATTATTCGTCGGAAGAACTGTAGGGTGAATAGTCACTGTTGGACCAGCGTCGTACTTCGAAGCTTTTGTGTATAAACCAGACGATAAGATGCACTGTCCATAGTGCCATCAGTGCCAGAAATACCGGGCCGAATACAGGCGTATTGCGCGAGATGTATACACGAACGTCAATGGGCGCAGCCGAAGGGTCTACCTTACCGGGCTCCATGCCTTGCCCTTCCAACTCGGCGGTTAGCACATACTCTCCGTCGCTCATATTGTCGAAAACAGATTCGTCGCGGTTCTCGCCTTCGCTCCAGGTGCCCGATTCCCCGCCTTCACTCCACGTGCCGCTGTAGTATTCCAGGTCGCGCGTGAAGTACGAAACTTCGCCAGTGGTCAGATTTGCGAGGGTATATTGGATGCTTACCCAGTTATTGTTCAGCCCCGCCGTGGTGATGACTTCCAGGTTCTCGGTCCCACTCTCATACTTGAATGGCCCTACCGTGAAAGTTCGTGCGGTATCCTGAGGCGTGAGTGTATACAGATACTCAATCTGTTTCTCATCGGGGGCATGCCCTGGCGCAAAAACAATGCAGCCGCCCATCAGCAGAAATGTACAGAGAATGGTCACCCACATCGACAGGCGCACCAGCGGAGCCGTAGCCGATGGCTGGTTAGGCGCTACGCCTTGTGCCGAGGGCAACTTTATGTCGGGGTTGCCCAGCGCGGTTTCCAGTTCGGCCTGAGGCACATAGTCTGCCAAGCCCACCGACAGCTCCTCCGCATTCCACTCGTAGCTCAACATCTGCGGCGGGCGAATGAAGTCGGCCGTCTCTACTGTGTCGCCCGTCATGACGCGCCAGTAAAATTCCCCAAGCACAAACGCTACTTTGGCCTTGCCCCGGTTATATACCTTGAACCGCTCGCCGTTATACTTCGGCTCGTTCTTGCTGACGTCTACCAGTGAGTTCGTCTGCGGCGTTACAAAATTCCAATGGCCATCGCTCTCCACCAGCCAACGGAAGCCCGCCAGCGGGTTATACAGCAGATACTCGCGCCAGTACACATTCCAGTTGGGCTCTACCCGTGAAATGAAGCCAATTACCTCCCATTCCACGTCTCTCAACTTCAGCCGGGTATACAAGGGTATGCTAGGCCCCTTCCCCACTTTCTGATTGGCCTTCTGCAATATCCGCAGTGCCTCGTTGGAGGTGTCAATAAGGCTCAGGCAGCTGGAGCACGTCAGCGTGACGGTAGCGCCAACAGCCTTGTGCGGCACAGGAGCACCACAGTTGGGGCAGGCCAGCGTAACAGGCCCTGCTACTTTGGGGGTATCAGAGCTTCCAGCCATCCAGTTCGCGCAGATAGGTAAAGTTCAGTTGCTCGGCAGTGAGGTAGCGACCCAAAAACAGCATGGGTTGTCCATTATCGGGGTATTCAAAAGTCGCGGTGCCGCCTTCGGCTGCGTTCAGGTCTACACAATAGCTCTGGGCACCCTGTTCCACAAAACGGGGCAGCTCGCCTTCCATGGCCAGCACTTTGGCCCGTTTGATATCCACCACCTGAAACGTACTGCCGCCGCTGTAGTCAACATCCGGGGCTATGCGGTCCATCTCTATGCGCATGAACAGGCTCAGTTGGTCGCGGCGTGGAAAGGGATGCTTCAGCTCCACCTGCTCAAACAGCATCCAATAGCCTTGGGCTTCAGCCAGCCAGCCAGCGTCTCCATTGGCATACAACACATACCATTCATTCCAGTATCCTTCGCTCCAGCCGCGCTTCAGGCGCCCCACTACTTCAAAGGACTTGCCCTTCAGGTTTTTGCCCTGGCTTCCCAGTTGCAGGGGGCTCATGTCCTGTGGAACATCGGCCACTTTACCCAACGCCTCCAGGTTTACATCGCGCCGCACCACGAGCGACTTGCAGAAGGTGCATACCTGCGACACCGTGTGCGAGGCACGAAACTTCAGCGGCGCTCCGCAGGAGGGGCAGGTGGTGTCCATTGAATGCAAGTTAACTTATTGTAGCAATTGGCCTAAGCCTTCTAGTGACACACCCTTTAGCGCAGGGTTGCACGGGCTGCGTCAGGCCAGTGCACTGGCCAGCGCTTTGTTTACGGCTTCGGCGCGGTCGAGTATCATCAGATGGGTGCCCCCAGGTATCACGTAGTCGGCCTGCACAAAGCGTAACGGGAACAACATATCGGCGTCGCCGTGTATCTGCACCACACCTGTAGGTTTGCCTTTGGCCGTCCACTTCAGTACCGAGCGGCTCGCCCACTGGATGAAGTTCGGGTCTGACTTCGCCAGCATATCCAGCAGCAGCGCCTGCCGCTGGGGCGTGTAGTCGCGCAGACGGAACAGCACGTTATAGCCTGCACGCACCGTAGGCGGCGTCAGAATACCTGTCAGCACGGTGGGCGCCCCGCGCAGCCACGGCGGCAGTTGGTCGCGGCCCGGTATGCTGGAAATCAGTATGGCGTGCTTCAGCTTCAGGTGGCGGGCCAGCTCGGCTGTGAGGATGCCGCCAAGCGACAGGCCAATCAGCGAATCGCCATCCTGAAAGCCGTAGTGCTGGGCCATGCGCTGTGCATAATCTTCCAGCCGTTCATTGCCCCGCACAGGCAGGAAACCCGCATACAGTGCACCGCCCGGCACCTCTATGTTCTGAAAAATACGCTTGTCGGCACCCAGCCCCGGCAGTAGAAACGTAGCCATGCCGAAAGGTACACACTCCCCCCAAACTCCAGCGCCCCTCCGGGTGGGAGAGGCGTCTGGCTATGAAAGCAATAGTAGGCCGTTTAGTTGCGCTTGAAGTACAGCAGCGCATGTTTGCCGTAATCAGCGTCGGTTTCGGCAATTATGTATTCGCAGTCAGCCGATACCCCGATACTCGAACCGAAGTAATCCCAGTTATCGTTCGAGTAAAGCTCCGTCTGCTCGGTCCAGACTCCTCCATTTTCCTTAAATGGTGCAAGAACCCCGTATATATTGGACCCACCAAGCATGACAATCTTGCCATCTGCACTCATACTGACCGCGCGGCCTATTTCCTGCCCCCCATAGGGGTTTTCACGGCTCAGCATGGTACCCATCTGGGCGTAAGCAGTGCCATTGTATTCAAACACCCATCCGGCACCGGCATTATTGTTTCCGGCAACGTCTTCGCGGTAAGCACCCACCAGCAAACGCTTACCATCGGCCGACATTGCTCCAGCATACCCAAACGAGTTGTATTGTGATCCGCCTGAAGGTTTTACAGGGGCGCCTGCCTTTATCCACGTGCCGTTGTCCCGCTTGTATACCTGCACGCTCGGGAAGCCATCCGGGGTTTCCAGTCCGACGGCCAGAAAATTTCCGTTGCAGTTGATAGCTGTCGCGTAAACGTAATCTACCCCAGGGTTAGACAGTGTCTGTACATGTTGCCAGCCAGTCGTGGTGCGTTCGTACACAAAAGCATCTGGGCTCTTTTCGTCCTGTACGGCCAGCAGCACCGAACCGTCGCTACTCAGTTTCAGCGAACCAAAATACTTGGAAGCGGCGTAGTTGGGGTGTTTCAGCATGGCTTTCTGTGTCCACACACTTCGGTCGCTGTTACTTTCGAACACCCAGATGGCACCTTTAAAGTTGTCGTGCTGCCAGCCGCCAAATGCAATGGTCCGGCCGTCGGCCGACATGGCCAGGCTGCTCCCCTGTGCAACATCCCAGGCCGTGCTATTCTGGGTTGCTTTGCCGCCCGTACCAACCAGATAGGTCACCAGTTGCCACGCGCCTCCAACCCGCTTGTACAGATGAATTCGACCAGTTGTATCGTAATAGGCTTCGGCTATTGCCATCAGCTGGCCGTCGCCTGACAGGGCTATCTTTCCGGTAACACTTCCCAGTGCAAGGCTGGAAAAAGTATCGGCGTCAATGCGGCTGTAAGCCACCGCACCTGTGCGGCTGGTCACCTTACATTCGGCTATCGGCTCCTTCTCGCCCGGTGCGGGCGCATCCTCACTTGAACAAGCCGCAATGCCAGCGCTCACGGCCAGCAGGGTCAGGAGGCCCCATTTCATTGTCAGTTTCATGGTTCAGAATCTTTGCGGCAAATTGCCCAACCCCATCCCCCCAAGCCTTGTACAGAACCGACCTTCTTGCACTGGCGCATAAAGTCGTCCGAAAACAACAGCGCCCCTCCGGGTGGGAGAGGCGTCTGCCAACCGAGTGTTGCGGCACTTAGTTGCGCTTGTAGGTGTAGCTGGAGATTGAGCCATCCTTTGTTTTCAGAATAAACAGGCGGCTCCCCTCCACCGTCATCGCCCCCAATCCTACATAATCGGAAGTGTTGCTATTGCCACTCAGCGATTCTTCTTCATACCACTGACCGCCCCGCTCCTGATAAACGGCAACAGACCCTCTGCTACTGCTTGGGCCACACACAATTGCCACTTTGCCATCTTTAGAAAGCTGAACAACACGGCCCATCTCTGAGAATTGATATTTAGTGTCCGTCATCCTTCCCCCAAGTTGGGTAAACGTAGTACCGTTGAACTGATATACCCAAGCTGCGCCTTCCCTATCTCCACTTCCACTTTGGGCAAAGGCTCCTAACAACAGCCGCTGGCCATCTCCTGAAAAACTGCCCGAGTAACCGAAGAAACTACGACTTGAAGCATCCGCGGGCATCAAGCCCGAGGCCACTGAAGTCCAGGCATCTCCTGTTTTCCGGTACACATGCACTTTATGTTCATTGGGCGACGCCGCCATTATTACCTGAATAGCAGCAAACGTACCATCGCAGCTGATGGCCGACGCGCGCACATACTCTGCACCGTCAAAGTTGAAGAAGTAGGTCTGTCCCCAGTTGGCACTTTTCGAGAACACAAAAGCCTTCGTACCCCGATCGCTTCCGGAGGCAAGCAGGTGTTTGCCGTCGTCACTGAGAGCAATCTTGTCAAAGAACCTGACACCCGGCGACTTGATCAGCGCCTTCTGTGTCCAGGCCGACTTATCTGCATTGCTCTCGAAAATCCATACTGCACCGGCGAAGTTGTCATTCTGCCAACCGCCAAAAGCAATCGTACTGCCGTCCATTGAAACCGCTAGTGAAGACCCCTGTAAAATGTCCCATTCAGTTCCGTTCAACCCAGCTTTGCCTCCGGTACCAATCAGGTGTGACACAAACTGCCATTTCTTGTCCACCCGCTTGTACAGGTGAATGCGGCCTGTGGTATCATAATATGGTTCTGCAATCGCCAGTATCTGCCCATCGCCCGAGATGACCGATACGAAAGCGCTTCCGCTTCCAAACGTAACCCCAGTCACCGCGCTCGAATCCACCTTGGTGTAGCTCAGTTCGCCACTGGCGGTTGTGGCATTGCAGGAAGCTACAATAGGCTGCTCCTTGTCATCCGGTGCAGGCTGTTCTTCTCCTTTATTGGAACAAGCCGCAATGCCAGCGCTCACGGCCAGCAGGGTCAGCAGGCCCCATTTCATTGTCAGTTTCATGGTTCAGAATCTTTGCGGCAAATTGCCCAACCCCATCCCCCCAAGCCTTGTACAGAACCGACCTTCTTGCATTGGCGCATAAAGTCGTCCGAAAACAACAGCGCCCCTCCGGGTGGGAGAGGCGTCTGGCGAGTGATGCTTCAGGAGCAGGTCAGTTTCGCCTGAAATACAGCAGGGCCTGACGTTGGGAGCCCGCATTGGCTACCGCAACTATATATTCCCCATCCTTTGACAGACCGATACTCGACCCCAGGTAATCCCAGGAGTCTGCGCCTCCCAAGGTTTCCCGTTCTGTCCATTCTCCTGCCTGCTCTTGAAAAATCCCGATTTGCCCCGAAAAGTTGGGGCCACCCAGTGCTATTACGTTCCCATCCGCGCTCATCTCCACCGTCCGGCCCAGTTCGCGTGGGTAAGTATTGCGCTGTCTCAGCATATTGCCCATCTGGGTGTAAGCAGTGCCATTGAACTCGTACACCCACGCGGCACCGACATCGGTATTGCCGCCAACATCTTCTCTGAAAGCTCCTATGGCCAACCGCTTGCCATCTGCCGACATGGAACCAGAAAAACCGAAGAGGTTATAGCGGGTACTGTTGGCTGGCTGTAATGGCGCCCCTACGGTTGCCCAGTTTGCGCCCGCACGCTTATACACCTGTACACTCCAGAACCCATCGGCCCCCGACAGCCCCACTGCAAGCACGCTGCCGTCGCAGCTGATGGCGGTGGGGTAAGCCGTGTTGGCAGTTGCATTCGATATGGTCTTCACATGCTGCCAGCCCAGTGCAGTCCGCTCATACACGAACACATCGGCCCCATTGTCTATCTGCCCAGCTAACAGCACGTTGCCATCAGCACTCAGTCTCAGGGTACCAAACAGGCGCGACGCCGCGTAATCGGGCTGCTTCAGAAGGGCTTTCTGTGTCCATACAGTCCCGTCGCTGTTGCTCTCAAATATCCATATGGCGCCTTTGAAATTGTCATTCTGCACGGTACCAAAAGCCACTGTTCGGCCATCTCCGGAAATGGCAAGGCCATTGAGCCCCTGTGCCACACCAACTACTCCGCCGTTGTTGGTAGCTTTCCCGCCTGTGCCAATCAGATAGGTTATCAACTGCCAGTCGCCATTCATGCGCTTGTAAATATGAATGCGCCCTGTGGTGTCATACCCTGGCTCGGCCATGGCTGCCAGTTGGCCATTACCCGAAAGCGCCACCAATCCGGTTACGCTAATCAGCCTCAGATTCTGGATGGTGTCAGAATCTATCCGCGAGAACGTCGCGTCGCCAGTGCGGCTGACAGCATTGCAGCCCGCAACAAGCGATTCATCTGCTGGCTCAGGGGTCTTCTCATTCACACATGCAGCAAAGCCAATACATATGGCCAGCAGTGCCGGCAAGCGCCATTTCAAAGTCAATTTCATGGTTCGGTGATCTTCGGCGCAAGATCCACCCTCCATTTCCTATTTACACAGGTAAATAAATGTCATTAGCATTCGTTTGCACTCTTCCAGAAACCAACAGCGCCCCTCCGCTAGGGAAAGGCGCTGCCAGTTTGTTTGAAGCGTTGGCGCTTAAGATTACTTCACTTCGTTGCCATCGGCATCCAACAGCACTACCGGGCCATAGTTGAGTTCACGCAGGCCCGCTTCAATCTTGGCGCGGTCGCCTACCACCACCCACACAATCCGGCTGGGGTCGATATACTTCTTGGCAGCCGCAGCCAGGCTGGCTTCGGTCAGCTTCTGAACATTGGCGGCGTAATTGGCATAGTAGGCTTCGCTGTAGCCATATGCCACCATATTGCCCACTGCACTGTTCAGCGCCGTGATGGTTTCATAACTGCCGGGCAGGCGCAGCGTCTGGCCACGCAGGATGTTTGCAAACTCCTCGCCCTGAATGGGCTTCTCACCTGCAATGTTCCGCCACTCGCGCAGAATCTCCACCATTGACTCTTTGGTCTTGTCTGTCTGCACACCGCCCAGGCTCATCAGCGGGCGCATGCCGCGGGCCATCATCCACTGGGCATTGTAGCCATAGCTCCAGTGCTTGTCCATGCGCAGGTTCAGGTTGAGGCGGGCAGTAGCCATACCCCCAAACTGACGCATCACGGTCTCCATCGCCAGGTCTTCCGGCTGGTTTGCCGATGGGGTCAGGATGCCTGCCACGATGTAGCTCTGTACGGCACCGGGCTTGTCTATCAGGTAAATACCCGGCTTGGCCGTAGCGGGGGCCTTGCTCACTGCCTTGGCAGGAGCTTTGCCGCCCTTCCAGCTGCCCAGATACTTTTCAAGCAACGGCATCAGTTCGGCCAGTGAAATATCGCCCGAGACTACCAGTGTGGCGTTGCCCGGCGTGAACCATGTCTGGTGCCACTTCACGAGGTCTTCGCGCTTCAGCGCCTGCACGGCGGCTTCGGTGCCACTGCCCGTGAAGGGGCGGCTGTAGGGGTGGTCGGCCCCATAGAGCAGCCGCGGCATGGCACGCAAGGCAGCACCGTTGGGCTGCGCCTTTTCCTGTGCTATGCCTGCCAGACGACGCTTGCGGGCAAGTTCCACATCTTCACTCCGGAAAGCTGGGTTCAGCACCAGGTCGGCCATCAGCTCCAGCGAGGGCGCCAAATTGGCCTTCAGTGCATTCAGCCGCACAAACGACTGGTCCAGCGAGTTGCCGGTACCCAGTTGCGCACCCAGCCGCTCGGCCTGTTCGGTAATCTGGAACGCCGTGCGGGTGGCGGTGCCTTCGTCCAGCATGTCCAGCGTAAAAGCTACCGTACCAGGGGCAGTCTGCGGGTCGGCGGCATAGCCAGCGTCCACCATCAGGCTTGCCAGCACAATGGGCGCGCCCTTGCGCTCAACCAGCTGCACCTTCAGGCCGTTCTTCAGCTGGCCCTTCTGCACAGCCGGGAACTTCAGTGCCGGCGCCTCGCCCAACACCGGCACCTGCGTGCGGTCGGCCACATCGGGGCCAGTCTTGTAGGCCGGGAAGGGCAGAATCTCTATCGTATAATTCCGGCGGGTAAGCCAGCTGTTGGCTGCCGCCTTCACCTCAGCCGCTGTGGCCGAAGCGTACATTTTCAGGATTGTTTTATAGGCATCCGGCGTGCCGCCATAGGTCTGGCTTTCGGCCAGCACATCCGACCGGCCGCCAAAACCACCCAGCGTCTCCATACCGCGCAGAAACTCAGCAAAAATCTGGGTTCGGGCTGTCGCCAGCTCATCTTCCGTGGGCCCCTGCGTCAGGAACTCAGCTACCACGGCATCCATTTCCCGCTCTACATCGGCCAGGTTCACGCCAGGCTTGGCAGTGGCCGAGAGAATGAAGGTGCTGGCAATTTCGCGTTCCCACGTACCAACACTAACCGCCGTACACAGCTGCTTTTCATACACGAGCCGGCGGTCCAGCCGTGCGGTCTTGCTGCCCGAAAGCGCCGAGGCAGCCAGATTCAGCAGCGCCAGTTCGCGTGTGCCCCATCCGGGAATGTGATACGCCTTGCTGATGCGCGCCTGAGGCACACGGTCATACATCTGCTCTCGGATGTCGGTGTCCAGCGTCGGTATCCACTGTGTGAAGCGCGTCAGCGGTGGGCCGCTGGGGATGGCGCCGAAGTACTTCATCACCATCTCGTAGGCTTTCTCCGGGGTAATGTCACCAGCCAGCGACAGCACACAGTTGGCCGGGCCGTAGTACGTCTGGAACCACTCTCGCACGTCGGCCAGCGACGCCGCGTTCAGGTCTTCCATCTCGCCGATGGTCGTCCAGGAGTATGGGTGGTGGTAAGGATACATGGCCTTTACCATGCGGTCGAACGCCAGTGCATAAGGCTGGTTTTCGCCCTGGCGCTTTTCGTTTTTCACCACACCGCGTTCCTGTTCCAGCACCTGCTCGTTCACGCGCGCCAGCAGCCAGCCCATGCGGTCGGCTTCCAGGTACAGCGTGCGTTCCAGCCCCGAGGTCGGTACGGTCTGGAAGAAATTGGTGCGGTCGGTGTTGGTGGTGCCGTTGCGGTTGTTGGCACCCAGGTTGTCCATCGCCTCGCGGAACGAGTACGGATAGTGCTCGCTGCCGTTGAACATCAGGTGCTCGAACAGGTGTGCGAAGCCGGTTTTACCGCGCCGCTCGTTCTTCGACCCCACGTGGTACCACAGGTTCACCCCTACGATGGGCGTCTGGTGGTCTTCGTGTACAATGAGGGTCAGGCCGTTGGGCAATACAAACTTCTTGTAGGGAATGTCGATCTTGTCGACGTCCAGAGCCTGTTGTGCCATCAGTGGAGCCCCTGCTGTCAGCAGAGCGCCCCCCAGCAGCAACGACCGGCCCAGTCGGGTAAGAATGCGCATGGTACTGTGTTTGGGATAGAGTGTAGAGAAAGGACGCGCACGCGGCCCTTTGGCTGCTTAAGCTACGCAACCGCCACGCCTTTCGCTCCAGAAATCGACCAAACAGTCCACTACATAGACGAAACCCCCGTCCCCGTCAGTTATATCCCCGATGAACCGCTCCATTCAGGTAGTAGACCTCGGCTTCCGGCCCTATGCCGAAATCTGGGACCTCCAGAAAGAACAGCTCCAGCGTATGGTAGACCGCAAGCTCGCCAACCGCGAGCGCCCCGATGCGCCCCTTCCTACCGACAACGTGCTCTACTTCGTGCAGCACCCTCCCGTCTACACGCTGGGCAAGTCGGGCAAGGCAGAGCACCTGCTGGCCACTGAGGAAGAACTGGCCGATATGGGCGCTACCTATTACCACATTGAGCGTGGTGGCGACATCACCTTTCACGGCCCCGGCCAGTTGGTAGCTTACCCGATTTTTGACCTCGAGAACTTCTTCACCGACCTCAACCGCTACCTACGGGCGTTGGAAGAAGCCGTCATCCTCACGCTGGCCGAATACGGCCTCACCGCCGGCCGCATCAAGGGCCTGACCGGTGTGTGGCTGGGCGAAGACACCCCCAATCCGCGCAAAATCTGCGCAATGGGCATCAAGTGCTCCCGCTGGGTTACCATGCACGGCCTGGCGCTCAACGTCAACACCGACCTCGGCTTCTTTGGCCGCATCGTTCCCTGTGGCATCGCTGACGAAGACAAGGGCGTTACTTCCCTGCAACAGGAGCTGGGCCGCGAAGTGCCCATGAAAGAAGTGCAGGACAAGCTGCTGCGACACCTGCTGGTGCAGTTCGAGGCCACCCTCGCTGTGTCGCAAATTTCCTGACCGCCCCTAACGCTTCTTAAGACATCCGCTGCTTGATGGCCCGCCAATCCTGATTACTTTGGCCCCATGCAGCGACAGAACATTTCTTCCGGTGCCCCTTGGGAGGCACGTGTAGGCTACAGCAGGGCCGTTAAGGTGGGCAACATGGTGTTCGTGACTGGCACCACCTCCGTCCGTGATGGCAAAGTGGTACACGTAGGCGACGCTTATGCACAAACCAAACGCGCCCTCGAAATCATCCTCGACGCCCTGAAGCAGGCTGGCGCAGGCCCACAGCATGTGGTACGCACGCGCATCTTCGTGACCGACATCTCGCGCTGGGAGGAATACGGCCGCGCGCATGCCGAGGTCTTTGCCGACATCCGCCCCGCCACCACCATGGTGGAAATAGCCAAGCTCATTGACCCCGACATGCTGGTGGAAGTAGAGGCCGACGCCGTCATCACCGATTAAGCCCCCGCCCCATGCGCAACGTAGGTGTCTTCCTCTTCCATGAAGTGGAGGTTCTGGACTTCGCCGGCCCCTTCGAGGTCTTCGGGTGCAGCGCCGATGCCCTCGGCCGCCGTGAGTTCAACGTATTTACCATCGGCCTCGACGCCAGCCCCATCCGCGCCATTGGGGGCCTGCAGGTTCAGCCCGACTATACCCTCGACACTCACCCCAACCTTGACATACTCGTCATTCCTGGCGGAAACGGTCGCCAGCAGATGATGCAACACCCCACGGTGCTGGAGTGGGTGCAGGTGCAGGCGCCCAAAGTGGAGGTACTGTTGTCTGTCTGTACCGGGGCGTTCATTCTAGGCCATGCGGGTCTGCTCAAGGGCCTGTCGGCCACTACCCACCATGAGTGCTGGGGCGAGTTCGCGCAGTCCTTCCCCGAAGTTCAGCTGCGCCGAAATGTATTCTTCGTTGACAATGGCAGAATCATTACGGCAGCCGGTATCTCGGCAGGTATTGTGGCGGCCTTGCACTTACTAGAGCGACTGCTAGGCGAGATTCCCCGTTGGCAGGTTCAGCAGTACATGGAGTTTGTGCAGCCCCCTGCCCCCATCCCGTTTCACGACCCCACGGTCTCTCCATCCAGGTAGCCCAAAACAAAAAAGGCCCGCTTTTCAGCGGGCCTTTTGCTTGGCAGTGCCTGGGCTTACATGGCGCCTGAGAGCACTGAAATCAGGTCCTGCTTCGTGATGATGTCCAGGCCCTTTTCCCACTGTACCATCACTGCCGGATTTTCGCGGGTAATCATCTTGCTGATGATGTCGATGCGGGTGGTAGGCAGCACAAAGGGGAAGGGGTCGCTCATGGCAATACGCACTGGCTTATCCTTCAGGGCGGGGTCGTCGATGAGCGCGCTGAGTACACGGCCTTCTGTGACGGCGCCTACCACGTTGCCATTCTCCAGCACGGGCATTTGGCTTACGTTCAGTCGGCGCATCACCTGAATCACCTCGGCCAGCGTGTGCTCGGGCTTCACGGCTTCCAGTGCGCCGCCTTGCTTGCGGCGCAGTATCTCCTCGGCCGTCAGCTGGGTGCCGTCCTCCAGGAAATTGCGGTCGCGCATCCAGGCATCGTTGTAAATCTTGCCCAAGTAGCGGGTGCCGTGGTCGGGCAGTATCACTACCATCACGTCGTTGGGGCCCAGGCCAAAGGTTTGGGCATAATCCAGTGCACCGTGAGCAGCCGAGCCGCAGCTCCAGCCCACGAAAAGGCCTTCCAGGCGAGACAACTTGCGGGCCATCAGGGCGGCATCCTTGTCGTGCACCTTGATGATCTTGTCAATCACCGACATGTCCATGTTGGCCGGCAGAATATCCTCGCCAATGCCTTCGGTCAGGTAGGGATATACTTCGTTGTAATCTACCTGGCCTGTCTCGTGCAGCTTCTGGAACAGCGAGCCATAGGTATCGATACCGATTACCTTGATATTCGGATTCTTCTCCTTCAGGTAGCGGGCCGTACCGGTAATGGTGCCGCAGGTCCCCATACCTGCTACGAAGTGCGTAATCTTACCTTCGGTCTGTTCCCAGATTTCAGGCCCTGTCGCCAGATAGTGCGCTTCGTTATTCGAGAGGTTGTCGTACTGATTTGGATAGAAGCTGTTCGGAATCTCCTGGCTGAGGCGGCGTGCCACGCTGTAATAGCTCTGTGGGTCTTCAGGGGCCACGTTGGTGGGCGTCACCACCACTTCGGCACCCACCGCCCGCAGGATATCCATCTTCTCCTTGCTCTGCTTGTCGGGCATGGTGAAAATGCACCGGTAGCCCTTCACGGCCGCTACCAGCGCCAGGCCCATGCCCGTGTTGCCGCTTGTGCCTTCGATGATGGTGCCACCGGGCTTGAGCAGGCCACTGCGCTCGGCATCTTCCACCATCTTGATGGCAATACGGTCCTTGATGCTGTTACCGGGGTTAAAATACTCCACTTTGGCCAGCACAGTGCCCTTCAGGTGGCTGGCCACCTGGTTCAGCTTCACCAGGGGCGTGTTGCCCACCAGTTCAATGATGTTGTTGTACCACATGCGCTGCAAAGATAGGGAAACCCCATTGCAGCCCAAGATGCTCCGGTGGCCTCAGCGCAGGAAGGGGTTCTGCCGCTTCTCCTGCCCTATCGTGGTGCTGGGGCCGTGGCCAGGGTACACCCGCACGTCATCGCCCAATGGCAATAGTTCAGTGTAGATGCTGCGCATCAGCACCTCCAGGCTTCCACCCGGCAAGTCGGTGCGGCCGATGGAGCCAGCAAACAGCACGTCGCCTGCGATTACCTGCTGCGAGGCCCGGTGATAAAAGCACACGCTGGCTGGCGAATGGCCGGGGGTGTAAAGAATCTCAAGTTCCAGCGCGCCCACCTGTATTGTCGTGCCGGGTTGCAGAAACGCCACAGGCTCGGGGCTGGCCTCGGCTGGTATCCCAAACATCATGCTTTGGTTGGGCAGATTGCGCAGCAACGGCAGTTCATCGCGGTGCAGCTCGGGCAACAGACCCCACGTGCGGTGCACAAAAGCGCAGCCCATCACATGGTCTATATGTGCGTGCGTCAGCAACAGGCGCACTGGCGTCCAGCCCAGCTCCTCCATTGTTCGCTTCAGATCCGATTGCTCGGCGGGAGTGCAGCACCCTGGGTCGACTATGGCACACTGTCCTGCGTCATCGCCAATCAGATAGGTATTCTCTGAGAAAGGATTGTACGTCCGCGTGATAACCTGCATATACTATTGTGTGTGCGGCAAGTTACGGGCAAAAAATAGCCCTGGGTGTCCACTCCCAGGGCCGTCCAATGAGAAAATTCACTACTGATTCGATCCCAGCCTTGTCCAGGGGCAGGGTCAGTTCATGAATCAATCTTTATACGGGTGAGCTGCTTGGTTTGTTTCAGCTTATTAAAAAATTTTAACAGCCTGAGCGGTTAATTGCCTGCTACAGCAGTGGGCGCAGGCGCACTGATGGTCACCGGGAAGCTCGTCTCGTCGCTGTCGAAGTCAGTTGAGCCGGGTGCGAAGGTCCCATCCTTGCCATCAGGCTGGTGACGCAGCACAACACGGATAGAGCCGGTGGATGCCGCACCTGCGGTAGCTGTAAACTGCAAGCCCAATGGACGTGCAGGCGAGCCGCCGTCGGTATCCGTCACGTTGATCGTCAGGTTCAGCGGAGTACCACTGGAGCAGTTCACGCCGGGGATTACTGGCGTACCGTTGCAGGGGAGCGGCTGGTAGAAAATCAAGTGCGCCTGTGCCAGTTCTTCGATCTCTTCGGTCACGTTCTCGGCAGGGCTCTCCTCATCGTTCCAGAACTCGATGGTACCATTGTAGGTAACCCCAGCCGTCAGGTTGAAGCTGCCTGTAATGGCTGCCGCGCCGACACTGGAACCCGCACTGGCCAATGGCGCTATCGCAACTTCCGACCAGGTCACAGTCTGCGTGGTGCCACCACCCTGGGGAGTCAGCCTTACCACCACACGTGTGATGGTTTCTTCTTCGATTGTAGGTTCTGGGTCGTTCTCTTTGCAGCTGGTGAGTCCAACCGAAAGGGCTACCAGGCCCCACAGGAATAGCTTCTTGGTAAACATAGTAAGTAACGAAGTGTGGATAGGAATAATCAAAGCGTTAACGGCAGCCGTACCCTGAACATCAGGTTGCGGCCTGGCGCGTCGGCGAAATACCGGAAGCGGTCCAGGTATTCGCGATAAGTGTGGTTCAAGCCGTTGGTCAGTGTCAGCAGCAGCTCCACTGGTTGGCGGCCAATCCTGACGGTCCCGCCGGCTTCCATACCCAGGAGGCCATATCCTGCTGGGGGATTTGCGAAATCAAAGCGCTGTGGCACATCCTGCTGCCGTGCCACAGCCAGATGGGTCAGGGCTAGCGACAGCCCACTCCAGCGCCCTGCGGGCTTGAAACTGTATCGCACTTCCGTCTGCAATCGTGCAGGCGGCAGAAAGGGCAGGGCCTCGTTACTCTGCACATCGCGGGCCTGAATCCAGCTGCCTTTGGCCTGTGCCGAAAGTGCAGGCGTGAGGCTGGCATCTACCTGCATCTCTACGCCCAACAGCAAAGCATCCGTCTGGTTATAGTTGAAGGCCAGTTGGGCCCCGCGCAGGTTCTGTACCAGGCTGTCGGCCTGTTGGTACACAAAGCCAGTGATATAATTGATGTAGGGCTCTACCGTCAGGCTTATTCCATGCCCCACATAGCTGATGGTGGCCGTAGCGCTGTAGGCATCTTCGGTGCGCACCCGCCGGCTTTCATCCAGCCTGTAGAAGTCTGCCTTTTGCACCCGCAAGCCTCGTTCAAACGACGCCGCACCCTGATGCGTACCGCGCGCATAGAGCTCCGATACATTCGGCGCCCTCCAGGCTTTGCCCAGGTTCAGCTTTACCTGCCAGTGGTTGCCCAGTTCGCCACGCACACCCACAGTCCCGGTTACGTTGCTCCAGGTATCCAGCGGATCCAGTACGGCCTGTGTCAACGGGTCGCGGATATAAGCCTGCAACCACTTCCAGTCGTACCGAAACCCCGCTTCTAAATTCCAGCGTTCGCTCAGAGAGGTATACCCAATAACAAACGCACCTGCCGAGTAGCTGCGAAAATTCGGGATGATGAAGAGCTCCTCGCGGATGTTCCCCTGCGTCTGAAGAGACACCCCCGCATCATAGCGCAGCGCTTTGAGTGTTTGAGTCATCCGGGCATCCACTCCATGTGTCTGAAGCGAAAGAAACAGCTCGGGGCGGTCTCCTCGCGTTATGGAAAGAAAGTCGTACTCGCTGCGTTCGTTCTGCTGGTAAGCGTAGCTGACGGTCAGCTCAGTATTCTCGCCCAGTTGCTGGAAATACTTCAGGCGGCCAGTCCGGTGCAGTACGTCCTGATAGGGCCTGCCTATATCGTAGGAGAAACTGCCCTGTGAAAGGGGCGCGGCCCGCTGGGTAGCGGCCGCCAGGTCGGCCAGATTGCCCACCGAGGCGCCCGTGTAGATACCTACCCGTGCCCTAAACTCGTTCCAGCTTAGCTCCAGATTCCACTTATCGCGGCGATAGCCTAAGCCTGCATGATAGTTGTACTCCCTGTAGCCGGTGTTGGTGAGAAAATAGTTGGGAGCACCCACCGTACCTGCATATTTGCCACTGCCAGCCACCCGCCAGCGCCAATGTTCACCCGCGGCATTTTCCAACCTCAGGTGCGCCGTAGCACCTCCTCCATTGGTGTAAGTGCCCAATTGCACCTCACCGCCCAGTTTCTGTACATCCAGCAGCGACGGCGGGTCCAGCAGCACTACGCCACCTATGGCATCCGAGCCGTATAGCACGCTGCTGGCACCTTTCACTACCTGTATGTCGGTTGCCAGTGAAGGGTCCACTTCCGGAGCATGTTCGTTACCCCACTGTTGCCCTTCCAGCCGCACACCGTTGGCCATCACCAGCACACGATTGCCCGTAAGCCCTCGAACTACCGGTTTGAAAATGGTGGGGCCGGTTTGCAAGGCATAGACCCCGGGCATCTGACGCAAGGCATCTCCCAGTGTAAGACCCCGCGACCGCGCAATCTCTACACTCGATAGCCTGCTGATGCTCTGCGACGCAAGCACCCGCTGGTCGGGCCTGTAACCGATGATGTCTACGTCGGTGCCCAAACTGCCTGGCTTCAGGCGAAACGCCATTTGTACAGTGCCGCCTGCACGCACCCGTATTTCCACTTTTCGTGGCTCCATACCCGGAAACGAGACTTGGACGATATAGTTGCCGGGGCAGATACCTTCGAGCCGGAAGCCGTTGGCCTGCGAATAGCCGCCTGTTACTGCTTTCCCATTCTGCATCAGCATAACCGAGACATTCTCCAGCACTTCGCCCGACAGACTGTCTTCTACTGTGCCCTGAAATACCCCAGTACAAGCCACATTACCCTGTGCCCATACACCACGCATGGGAAAGACAAGCAGAAGGGCACATGAGGCGACGACTAGCTTTTGCAACACGATTGCAAATATACGCAGCATCTCCTCTCTTGCAACACCGTTGCGGTTTTAACATCCCCATTCGCGCAATGTTTTTATCTTGTTGTGCAAACAAACATTCAGCAATGAGCGAACTGCTGGCACCCGCCGCACCCAAACTGGCACCCTATCGCCAGACCGACCTACAGGCCCGTGGCCTCCGGTTTGGGCTGGGCCACTGGCCCGGCGACGGCCCACCCGTGCTACTCCTGCATGGCCTTACCTCCAATCATCTGGCATGGGGTGTCATCGCCCCACAGTTGCAGGCTGCGGGCTTCGATGTCTGGGGGCTGGACCTCCGTGGCCGCGGCCGCTCCGACAAGCCTACCTCCGGCTATGGACTAGAGGTACATGCCGCCGATGTTTTCGAAATCTGGAGCCGCCTGCAACTCAAACCCGCGCATGTCATCGGCCATTCCCTCGGCGCGCTCGTATCACTTTTCCTCGCGGCGGGCTTTGCCCCAGCTGTGCAGAAAATCGTTCTGGTAGACGGCGGGGGCATTCCCGACCTATACCACACCAGCAAGATTTTCGGCGCCCTACAACCTGCACTCTCCCGCCTGGGCCAGGTCTACCGCAGCACCGACGACTACCTTGCCGCCCGACAGGCCGCAAACCCAACCAGCCGATGGGGCGCTCCGCTGGAGGCCTACTACCGGTATGAAATAGAGGCCGCACCCCGTGGCGGTGTCCGCTGCAACATCCCGGTACGCGTGGTAGAAGAAGAACTGCAGGGCATGGGGGGCTCCCTCAGCCCACAGCGCCTGATTTTCGACTGGTTTGGCCGCCGCTCTACCCGGGCGGCCCTCACCAGTTCCGTTCCCTACGCCGCTGTCAAAGCTCCTACTCTCATCATTCGCGCCGAAGCCGACAATCTTCAGCCGGGCGACCAGATTCTGCCAGAGCCCTCACTGGCACGTATGCAGGCCGAACTGCCCTACTCGCAACTCCTTCGCCTGCCTGATCTGGACCACTACGGCTGCATCTTCGACACCGCCCCCGCCCGCGACAAAGCAATTATCGAGTTCCTCCAGAACTGACACGGCTCATGGCCTCCCCTGAAACTGATTCCCAAGAGGCGGCAGCCAGCCTGCTCACCCAACTGGAACTGCCAGTTGCTGGCTCACGGGAAGTGCTTGCGCAACTGGAACAGGCACTCCATCGGTTTCTCAGCGAAACCCCCGAGCGGCTGGCTCAGCTCTGCTACAGGCTGGACATACCCGAGCCTGCCTTTCATGCTGCGCTGCGTCTGCCCTCAAAAGAGGCGGTTGTTCAAGAACTTGCATCGCTTTTCCTTGAGCGCGAGAAGAAGCGCCTGTACTGGCGCCGCCGTTACAGCGACGACCCTACTCCGCCTCCGGCACACTGACGTCGTAACGCAGCACCCACTGGTCATTGCTCCGCAGCCACACTCGCAGGTATTGTACTTTTTTTGCCCGTTTCCCTTTCATCACCAAGATACCGGGCTGCTGCCCCTCGGTGTACATCTGTTCACCATAGGTATAGCCTAGGTCGCCAGCGATTGAAACGCCACCGCCCTGGCAGTGGAAGGCCGCTACCGGCTTAAGGTTGGCCGTATCTGCGTGCCAGGTCCCAGCCACAGCGGCCGGCACTTCCATGTCTCTGCCATAGGCGGGCAGCCCTTTTTCGCGCACTGCAAGATTCAGCAGCGAGTCGGCCTGCATCAGTTCAGCCAGCGTTCCTCCCCGAATAGACGCAGGCACCTGCTCTACTGCCGGAGCCGCATCAGGTGTCCATTCTGGCTTTACATTCCGCAGCCAACCATGGTCGACTACTACTTTCAGTTGGCCCCCTGCCTGCCGCTGCCAGATGGAGAAAAAAACACCGTCGCCGAGAGGCAGGTTGTCGCGCTTGCGCACACTGCGCCACGGCCCTGTTGAGAAACCCATGTCGCCACCCGAAGACATCCCCACCCACGCCGGGTACCATTCCAGCCGCACAGGGGTAGAATCCGGATCGCCTCCTACAGCCTGCTGCCCATTTACTGGTCCTGGCCGAAACACCACACTGCGCTCGGCCAACCACTCCTGAAATGCCCGTTTGGTAGTGGCAGTAGTGGCCATGCGGGCAAACGCCCGTTCGCTGGCGATGAGTTCTGCAACCGTGGTGGTCTGGCCCAGACTGTCCGTTGCAGGGCTCAGCAACAGAAAAAAAAGTAGAAGAGAGTAAGGCGACATGTATGATAAACTAACCTTTGGCTACGCGTTCGCGCGCCAGCGCAGGCAGTTGTAAATTGCCCGTCTGGTGCAGAAGCACAAAGGTCAGCCCCACTATACGCCATTGTCCTTTCTCCCGCACCAGCTCATGCCGATAGCGGCCCATTACCGTCCATACCGGTGCGCCAAACTCATTGGGCAGTAAATGTACTGCCTGTACATAGCTGGTACAGACGGCGGCATCTGCCCCGGTGAGCGTCACTTCAAGGTTTGTCACCATGTGTTGTGTGGCCTGAAAACCAGGCAACACCTGCTTCCAGCCGGCCATCAGGTCGGCGGCCTTCACAGTAGCCGCTGGATTGCCGTTCAGGCTCGCGTAGTCTACCCGCACTTCGGGAGCAAACAGCGCTTCGCAGGCAGCCCAATCGCGGCTGTCAGCACGGTTGGCCATTTGAGTCACAACGTCCACAATGGCGAGACGGTCCTGGAGTTCGGCAGGCATGGCAGAAGGGGAAGAAGAAACCGGAGAATAGGAACGCGCTGGGGGACGGGGCACCTGCTGGCACCCGGCCAGCATTCCCACCACCAGCAGCAACAGACAGACCTTCATGCGAGGGCGAATTAAGTACCTCAATCTACAGCGATTGCATATAAAAAAGGTTAATCGCTATTCTGTCGGTTGTGCACCTGTAAAACCGCGCCCCAGCACCCGTACTCCCAGCGCCAGTGCGCAAAACATTACCACGGCGGCCAGCAGAAACGCAGCCCCCGGTACTACGGGCCGCCCGTTCCCCGCCGTATACCAGGCGAAAGTCTGGGTATACATCAATGGTCCCACAAACGCGGCGATGCTCAGCACGCCCGTCAGCGCCCCCTGCAGCAGCCCCTGCTCGCGCTCATCTACGCGGGTCGTCATCATGGCCTGCAATGCGGGTGTGGCAACGCCTCCCAGCGCATAAGGAGCCATAAAGATCAACAGCAGCCAGCCATAAGGCACCACGGCATTGGCCACCAGTGTCAGCATCATCAGCACCAGACCCCAGAGCAGCGCCCGCCGCTCGCCGAACATTCCAATGATTCTGCGTGTGAGAAAACCCTGCACCAGACCTATCAGCAGCCCGATACACGCCAGCGACAGGCCGTTGTCCAACTCAGACCATTGAAACCGCTTTTCTGTAAACAGCACCCACGTACTGGGCATCACCTGCCCCGACAGGTTGATGAGTGCAAACACCCCCACCAGTCCAAGAATGGCTGGAAAACGGCTCAATTTCAGAAAAGCCCCGAGCGGATTACACTCGCGCAGGTCAATGGGCCGCCGCTTTTCTTTTGCCAGTGATTCTGGCAGCACCAGCAGGCCATATAGTGTGTTCACCAGCGCCAGACAGGCCGCTGCATAGAACGGTGCCCGCAGCCCAAGTTGGCCCAGCAGCCCCCCCAGCGCAGGACCCAGGATGAATCCCACCCCAAACGCCGCACTCACCAGTCCGAAAGAGGCCGCCCGGTTCTCGGGAGTGCTCACATCGGCCACATATGCCTGGGCCGTCGTGAAGCTGGCCCCACAGATGCCCGCGATGATACGCCCCACCGCAAACCACCACAGGTCGGGCGCAACGGCCAGCAGCAGGTAGTCCAACCCCTGGCCCAACAGACTCACCAGCAGCACCGGTCGCCGCCCATAGCGGTCAGACAGCGCACCCAGCAGCGGCGAGAACAGAAAAATCATCAGCGCGTACAGCGCTATCAGATACCCGTACATCCGGCTGGCTTCCTCGCCACCCAAACCCGAGGTAAACTGTGCCACCAGCTTCGGCAGAACCGGAATAATGAGGCCTACCCCCATGGCCTCCAGCAATATCGTGATGAAGATGAACGCCATGCTGGCGTTTCTTGACTTGGACATCCCCAATATTAGCGACTTCCCCGCCATGCGCTGGACGCAGTTTCAGCCAGACCTCCATACTTTAACACTTTCTGCAAATCCCTCTGAACAGCGTGCCCGCTTTCTTGCTTTCTTCACTCCATGAAGCGCTTCTCTGCTCTCCTGTTCGCAGCCGTCCTGCCGCTGGCCCTTCTGGCACAGACGCCCTCCAACGACATCATGCGCGGGCGCGGGCCTTTCACCGCAGCCGACACACTGCGGGGCGCCCTCAGCCATGCACGCACCACCTTCGACGTTCTCCACTACGATCTTCACCTCACTTTCAACCTCGCCCAGCAGAGCATCAGCGGCCACAATGACATCACCTTCCGCTGGACAGGCACCAACCCTGAAATCCAGATCGACCTCTTCGCTCGCTACACCGTCGACGCCATCACCGATGCCAAAGGCAAACCACTCAAATGGCGCCGCTTTGGCAATGCCCTCTTCATTACTCTGAAGCCCCACCCCGGCAAAACCGAACGTATCCGCATTGCCTACCGCGGCATTCCCCAAGTGGCCCGTAACGCCCCCTGGGATGGCGGCTTTGTTTGGAAGAAAAGCCCAGACGGCACCCCTTGGGTAGGCGTAGCCTGCGAAGGCCTTGGTGCCAGTGCATGGTGGCCTCTTAAAGACCACCTCTCCGACGAACCCGACAGCGTCAGCCTACACTACACCATACCGGCATCCCTCTCGGCCATTGGCAACGGTCAGCCGCGGGGTAAAACCACCAATGCCGATGGCACCACCACCTGGCACTGGGCCGTCACCTATCCCATCAATTCCTACAACGTCACGGTCAACATTGGCAACTACGCCTTTCTCTCCGACTCAGTCGTCTATTCCGATGGCTCTGTATTGCCCGTCCGTTACTTCCCCCTCAAGGTCAACGAAGCCCGTGCCCGTGCCCACTTCCACAAAGAAGTGCCACCCATGATGGCCTGCTATGAGAAGTGGGTAGGTAAATATCCCTTCTTCCGCGATGGCTATACCCTCGTAGAAACCCCCTACTGGGGTATGGAACACCAGGGAGCCGTGGCCTATGGAAACGGATATGGCACTGACCCCCAGAACTACGACAATGGCTGGGATTTCATCATCGTCCATGAAACCGGCCATGAGTGGTTCGGAAACAACATCTCCATGGCGGATCACGGCGACATGTGGATCCACGAATCCTTTACCACTTACCTCGAAATGCTGTATGAGGAGTGCCTCAATGGCTACGACTCCTCCGTTAAATACCTGCTGCGCCGCCGCCGAATGATTCTCAACGACGATGCCATACAGGGTCCCAGCAACGTCAATTTCAACAATTGGGAAGGTGCTGACATGTACTACAAAGGCGCCTGGATGCTACACACCCTTCGCAACCACCTGAAGGACGAAGCCCGTTGGAGCACTCTCTTCCTCGAAATGAACAAACGCTTTGGCCTTCGACAGACCAACACCACCGAGGTGGTAGACTTCATCAGCCAGCACTTCGGCCAAAACCTCCGCCCCTTCTTCAACACCTACCTCAACTACAGCCTGCCTCCTGCACTTGTACTCTCCAATGTCCGCAACACGGGCCCTGGCACCTATGAAGCAACCCTTCACTGGGACACGCCTGAGCCCGACTTCGAGCTCAACATTGACCTCCTCATCGGCGAAGACCGCTTCCGCCGCCTGATCACCCGCACACCCACCGTTTTCTCCTTCAAGGTGAACCCCAGTGGTCTGCGGCCCGACCCCTCTTCCACCTACGTTCGCTTCCGCGACGATTCGGGCTCCAACAAATAATGTCTAACTTCCAGCATATCAGCACATCTACGGAGGCCGCATGGACACCCTGAACGTACAGCACATCCCGGTAGAACGCACCGCACGCTACTATACCCTCGGCCGTGTTTCCGAGGAGCTGGAGGAAATCTGGTTCGTCCTGCATGGCTATGGCCAGCTGGCGCAGTATTTCATCCGCCACTTCCAGCCCATCGTCGAGTCGGGCAAGCGTCTCATCGTCGCCCCCGAGGGGCTTTCGCGCTTCTACCTTGATGGCCGCTATGAGCGCGTAGGCGCCAGCTGGATGACCCGCGAAGACCGCCACCTTGAAATCGCTGACCAAGCGACCTACCTCAACGCCGTCTATCAACGCGTGATGTTGGAACTGGCAGACCTCCGCCCCCGCGTGCAGGTCCTGGGTTTCTCGCAGGGAACCGCCACCGCCTGGCGCTGGGCCATGGCACACGACATCCCCTTCGACAACCTCATCCTCTGGGGCGGCGCCATTCCCATCGAGTACGACCACCCCGAGCGGTTCCGAGACCGTGGCCTTTTCCTCTGTGTCGGCAGCGAAGACGAGTACGTCACGCCCGAGCGCTTCGCCGAGCAGAAAGACCGCCTCGACAAAGCGGGCATCCCCCACGAAGTCCTCCGCTACACCGGCGGCCACACCATCCCCGAAGACGCCCTCAAGCACCTGGTGCACCTCCTCCGCGTCGAGGGCTCAGCCCGCGTGCTCAACCATCTCTGAGCCGCAGCCCCGCCCCCAAAACACAAACAGGCACCCCCGCGGGTGCCTGTTCTCCTTAACAGGCTTCCAACTGTTCTGTCTTACTCGGCCCGGATGCTGTCGGCCGGGTTGCTCATCCCCGCCCGCACCGACTGGTAGCCCACGCCCACCACTGCCACCAGCAGCGCCACGCCAGCTATCTCCAGCGCCTGCCGCCAGCCCGGCTCTATCCGGTACTGGAACGTCTCCAGCCAGCTCTGCATCAGGTAATACGACAGCGGCACGGCCAGCACCAGCGCCACCAGCACAATCATCACCAGTTCGCGGTTCAGCAGCAGCACAATCTGCCGCACACTGGCGCCCAGCACTTTGCGTATGCCTATCTCGCGCACCCGATTGGCGGCGTTCACGCTGGCCAACCCAAACACACCCAGCACGGCTATCAGGGTAGCCAACAGGGTAGCGCTACCCAGCAGCGCACGCCACCGCAACTGCTCTTCGTACTGGTTCTGCAGGTCCTGGTTCAGGAAACGGATGTCCAGCGGCTCGCCCGGAGCGGCAGCTTTGTACATCGCCTGCACCTGCTCCAGGCCAGCGGCCGTTTGGCCTGCTTTCAGCCGCACCAGTGCCGTGTTCAGTTGGTCCAGCCCGGTTTCCTGGTGCAGCAGCATCGGTTCTATTTTCGCCGTCAGCGACTGAAAATGGTAATCGGCCACTACCCCAACAATGGGCGACAGGCGGTCTTTGTTGCCTATCCAGTTCAGCGGGCGGCCTACTGCCTCTTCGGGGGTCCAGCCCAGCGCCTTTACCGCTGCCTCGTTCAGGATGACGCCCTGCTGGTCGGCCTGCGCAGTCGGATGGAAGTTGCGGCCAGCTATCACTTTCAGGCCCAGCGTTGGCACATAGTGGGGGTCTACTCTGTAGACCACGTGACTGATCTGCCGCCCTGGCAGCGAGTCCACCTCGGTGGCGTAACGACTCCAGCCCTGCCCAAAGGAAATGCTTGTGCCCGCAACCGCCTCCACTGCCGGATAGCGGTCCATCATGGCACGCATACGGGCCAGAGTGGGGTGTTCGTAAGCCGCTTTGTTCTCATCTACCGTCATCGTGAACTTGGGCTTGAATGACTGTAGCTCTACCACTACCACCTGATCCGCATTATAACCCAGGTCTTTGTTCAGCACGTAGTCCATCTGCTCGAAGAGAATGACGGCGCAGGAAATCAGAAACACCGACAGCGACAACTGCACCAGCACCAGCGCACGGATGCTGCCCGGCTGGACACGGCTGGTGGCCCGCCCTTTCAGAATATTGCCAGTCTTGAAGCGCGACACATACCACGCAGGGTAACCGCCCGCCAGCACCGAAACCACTACCAGCAGCCCCAGAATGGCCCCCAGCAGCCACAGGTGCTCAAACGGCCGGAACGACAGTTGCCGCCCTGCAAGTTCGTTGAAGTATGGCAGCGCAACCGATACCAGCACCAGCGACAGCAGAAGTGCACTGCCTGTCAGCACAAAGGTTTCCGAGAGAAACTGCCAGAAAACCTGGCCACGTCCGGCGCCTACTGCTACGCGGATCCCCACTTCCTTGCCCCGCGACAGCATACGGCTCAGCGCCAGCACCACGTAGTTGATGCTTGCCAGCAGCAGCACCAGAACGGCTATGCCAGCCAGCACTTTTACATATAGCGGATCGCCCGAATTGCCCCATTGCACTTCACCGTCCAGGTGCATGGCTTTCAACGATGTACCTTCATACTGAAACCGCTTCTTGGTATCAATGGGTTTCCCTTCCGCTTTGGCCCTCTCCTGTTCTGGTTTTACGATTTTCTCCTGCACTATCTGCGCCAGTTGGGTATTCAACTGCTCAAGCGTTGCCCCTTTGTGCAGCATCACAAAACAGGGCGTAGATGACCAGCTCCATTGGTCTTCCCCCTCTGCATACGACGAAGTATTGTCTATCCTGATGATGATGTCGTTGTAGCGCATATCGGTGTTGGCTGGCCGGTTTTCCACCACGCCCGCCACCACAAACTCCTTCCGAACGCCAAATAGATCCAGTACCAGCGTCTGGCCCATCGCCCCTTGCACCGTACCGAAGTACTTCTCGGCTGCGGCTTCTGTCAAAACAGCATCATACTGTGCCCGCAGCATCTGCTCGGGTTGCCCAGCCAGCATACGGAAGCTGAACATCTGAAAGAAGCTTGAGTCCGTGTACGTCACACGGCTCTTGAATGCATCTCCATTCCTCCTCACTGTAGCGCTGGAACTGCTCACGCGCGCAAACCGCTCTACGGCGGGCGCACTACGCCCCAGTTCTGGCCCGAGTGGCATCGGCTGGTACGCCGACCGCCGCGATATGCTGCCCCCTGCTGGCACTTCTATACCATTGGCTTTGCTGTTGATGTCGTCGTAGAAAAACACCCGCCCGTCTATTCGATACAACCGATCACCATACTGCTGAAAGTTCTCGTAGCTGTACTCGTGCTGCACATACAGGCACAGCAGCAGACAACACGCCATACCCAGCGCCAGGCCAGTTGCATTGATGGCCGTATACAGCCGATTGCGCCACATGCTGCGCAGCCCAACCAAAAGGTAATTCTTCCACATCGGGGTTTCGTGCTTAGAGTGAGTTGGAGCGCCTTCCCCAAAGACCCTGCCAATGTCCAATTTCTACCTTCTTGCTACCGCTGAGATACTCTCCACTCCGGCATACTGTCCGCATCCGTACAGCGTCTGTTCGCCGCCGAACATAAACAGTCCAACACAATGTGTATCAACACTTACACCTGATTAACCAAATGATGACCATCCGCCTCAACCATAAATTTTGCAGAAAAGAATCCAGACTTTATGTTCGCACTCTGTTTTCATCCTATCATGAAAAAACCATATTCTTTACTGATCCTGTTGGCTTTTGCCATTATCGTTTCCTGTTCCAAAACAGAAGACACCCCAGCGCCTGTTGCCAATAAAAACATTGTTCCCTCAGAAGGTACCGCCAACAGCTATGCAATGCTGAAGAGCGCCAACCTGGCGGCGACACTTGCGGGCAACACCGTGCAAATCGGCAGTGCTTCTGCAACCGTTTTGGAAAAGCGTAACGACACGCTCATTTTCCGCCTACCGCCAAGCATTGCCAAAGGCTCTTACAATGTGGTGCTTACGGCCAATGGTCAGAACTATACCATTGGCACATACAACGTTAAAGAATGGGTTGGCGTCCGGCTGTCTGGCACGGTCAACACCAGCGGCTTTAACAATGGCGCTACCGCTACCGCTACTTTCGCACAGCCCTCAGCCATGGTGCTCTCTGGCTCCAATCTTTACATAATTGAGGCAGACAACCACGCCATACGTCGTATCGACCTCAATGCCAATACTGTTTCCACCATCGCAGGCAATGGCAACCCTGGCACCGGCACCACTACCTCTGGCGCCTGTTTCGATACCCCCTTCTTCCTTGCAATGGACGGTGCAGGCAACCTCATCGGTACCAGCTATGATACGGGCCGCATTCTGCGCCTTGCTCCGGGAGCCAC
This sequence comes from Pontibacter sp. T17, assembly GCF_057219875.1. Classification (NCBI taxonomy): domain Bacteria; kingdom Pseudomonadati; phylum Bacteroidota; class Cytophagia; order Cytophagales; family Hymenobacteraceae; genus Pontibacter; species Pontibacter sp. T17. The sequence goes on along the minus strand of NZ_JBXVVW010000001.1, from coordinate 1,106,210 downwards.
TACGGCAACGCAGGTCGCCACGGTTACCAATCCAACACCCGTAGCAGTAGCTGGAAACGGCGATTACTTTGTGGGTGAATACGGCTCAGGCATCATCCATCGCATCACCCCTGCGGGCTCAGTAAGCACTTACGCAGGCACCACCAACACCGCTAACAGTGGCCCCAAGGCAGATGTCCGCTTCCCTGATATCTGGGGAATGCTCAACCTGGGTGGCGATACCCTGCTCATCAGCGACCGGGGCCGTCGTCAAATCCGCGTCATCGAAGGCAGCAATGTTCGGCTCGTGGCGGGTACCGGCTCGTCGGGCAGCATTGACGGCAAATTCCAGGATGCAACTTTCTCCGAACCTGGCCAGCTTGTAGCCGATGCCAATCGCCTGGTGTATCTGGTAGACCAAGGCAACAACACCCTGCGCATTCTCTATCCTTTCGGATACGTATATACTGTGCCCACCACTGGCCTCGATGGCCCCATTGGTGTAGCAGCCTCATCCGATGGCCGCACCCTCTATGTTGCGAATACCCAGGCGCACACCATCCTGAAGTACACCCTGGAATAACCCTCCCAGCTTCATGAATTTTCACAGCGCCTCGCCCACCAGCGGGGCGCTGGCGTTTCTGGCAGCCCTTTTCGCATCTTGCACTATGTCCCTCAAAGCCGCCATCGCCCGCTGGCTCGCCGCGCGCCGCCACCGTCATATTCACCGCCTGGCCGCCGACCCGCGCACCCACCAGATGGCACTGCTGCGACAGCTCCTCTCCACCGCCCGCAGTACAGCTTTTGGCACCGAGCATCATTTCGCATGCGGACGCCACAATACCCTCACCTGGCCCACTTGACAAGTCCTACAGATAGTACAAACCGGATATCCGGTTTACCTCGTCCAGCAGCCTGAGAATCCCGGTTGGTTGCACCAACTGGGCATCTCGTTTAACCAACTATAAGTACAAGCACGAAGATTTTAATTTACTAAATCAGATTTTTTTTCTTCTTTGTGTTTCCACATCAACTACCAACATGAAAAGGCCATACTACTTGATACTGTTCTTGGCTATTGCAAGTAGCATCTCCTGTTCCAAGCCAGAGGAGGCGCCTGCGCCTTCGAACAACAAAGTTTTCCCCACGGAAGGCGCTGCGGGTAGCTACGCCATGCTGAAGAGCAGCAGTCTTGCATCGGCCCTTGCCGACAACATCATACAACTTGGCCCCTACGACGTCACGGAACTCGAAAAGCGCAACGATACCCTCATATTCCAGTTGCCAGCCGATATTCCCAAAACCAACCTTCAAGTAAAACTCACCGCAAATGGCAAAACCACCATTATGGGAATGTTTGCAGTGAAAACCTGGAGCAGCATGCCTATTTCTGGCGGCGCTGAGTGTAGAGGCTTTACCAATGGCCCCCTTCACCTTGCCAAGTACAACACCCCTTCCGGCCTTGTACTGTCGGGCAGTAACCTTTTCGTAATCGAAGCTGCCAATCACGCCATACGCCGCATCGACCTCAATGCTGGCACTGTCTATACAGTGGCCGGTAATGGCACCAGAGGCACCAGCAACACCGTGTCAGAAGCCTGCCTCAACGATTCCTACTTCCTCACAGCCGATGCCAGCGGCAATCTCATCGCATCCAGTTCAGGGGGTGCACGGCTTGTGCGGCTCAGCATGGGGGCAACAACGGTTACTGGGTTAACCGGCGTTAACACCCCTTCGGCTGTGGCCATAGCATCCAATGGCGATTACCTTGTAGGCGAATACACCTCTGGCATCATTCGTCGCGTCACACCTACTGGTGAGGTGTCGGTGTTTGCAGGCACCAACGACATCGCAGGCGCAGGCAGCAAAGACAACGTGCGCTTCCCCAAAATCTGGGGGATGCTCAACCTGGGAGGCGACACCCTGCTGATCAGCGACCGGGGCCGACATCAGATCCGTATCATCGAAGGCAATAACGTACGGCTGCTAGCGGGCACTGGCACCTACGGCAGCACCGATGGCAAATTCCAGGAGGCAAGTTTTGGCTCCCCATCTCAGCTGGCGGTCGATGCCAATCGCTTGGTATACCTCGTTGATCAGGCGAACAACACCCTGCGGATTCTGTATCCCTTCGGGTATGTGTATACCATCCCCACTACCGGCCTCGATGGCCCAATTGGAGTGGCTAGCAGCCCAGATGGCCGCACGCTTTACGTCGCCAGTTCACAAAACACTACCCTGTTTAAATATACCCTCCAGTAACAGCCACCACCCCCATACGCCCAGCGCCCCGCCCACCAGCGGGGCGCTGGCGTTTCTGGCAGCCCTTTTCGCATCTTGCACTATGTCCCTCAAAGCCGCCATCGCCCGCTGGCTCGCCGCGCGCCGCCACCGTCATATTCACCGCCTGGCCGCCGACCCGCGCACCCACCAGATGGCACTGCTGCGACAGCTTCTCTCCACCGCCCGCAGTACAGCTTTTGGCACCGAGCACCGCTTCGCAGATGTCCTCACTGCCCCTGACCTCCTTGCGGCATGGCAGCAGGCCGTCCCCGTCCGCGACTACGAGGCCCTGCGCCCCTGGGCCGAACGGGCCGCCGCTGGCAACCCCGATGTTCTCTGGCCGGGCAAACCCCTCTACCTCGCCATGACCAGCGGCACCACCAGCGGCAAGAAGTACATCCCCCTCACACGGCCTTCCATGCAGTGTCAGGTAAAGGGTGCTAAGGATGCCCTGCTCCTCTACATCCATCGCACCGGCGATGCCTCCTTCCTTGACGGCAAGATGATGTTCCTTTCCGGCAGCCCCGCCCTCGAAACCAACGAGGCTGGCATGGCCGTCGGGCGCCTCTCGGGCATCTCGCAGCACTTCGTCCCAGCCTACCTCCAGCGCAACCGCGTGCCTACCTATGCCACCAACTGCATCGAAGACTGGGAGCAGAAGGTGCAGGCAATCGTACAGGAAACCGCCACCCAGGATCTCCGCCTCATCTCCGGCATACCGCCGTGGGTGCGCATGTTCTTCGAGGCCGCTACCGCCGCCACTGGCAAAACCCCGGCCCAGCTCTGGCCCAACCTCAAGGTATACGTCGAAGGCGGCGTAGACTATGGCCCTTACCGCACCGCTATGGAACAGGCAATGGGCCGCAAGCCTGAGATAGTGGAGGTCTTCCCCGCCAGCGAGGGCTTTATCGCAGTACAGGATGGCGCATTTGGAGAGGGCCTGCTCGTGGGCCTGGACTATGGCATCTTCTTCGAGTTCATCCCGCTGGAAGAATACGGCCGGCCCAATGCCCGCCGCCTGCCCCTGTGGGAGGTACAGCTGAACCAGCAGTATGTGCTCGTGCTCAGCAGCAATGCCGGCCTCTGGGCCTACGACATAGGCGACACCGTCCGTTTCGTCTCCACCAACCCCCACCGCCTCAAGGTCACTGGCCGCGCCAAGCACTTTCTTTCTGCCTTTGGCGAACACGTGATTGAAGAAGAGGTCAACGCCGTGCTCAACCGCACCTGCGCGGCCTACGACGCTCAGGCGGCCGAGTGCACTGTGGCTCCTTTCATTCCCACCGAGCCCGGACAGGCTGGTTACCACGAGTGGTTCATCGAGTTTGACACCCCACCCACCGACCTGCCTGGTTTCGCCCACTACCTCGACGCCGAGATGTGCCTCAAAAACGCCTACTACGACGACCTCCGTGCCGGCGGCATGCTCCTGCCTGCCTGCATCACCGTGCTGAAGCCAGGTGCATCACGGGCCTACATGGAGAGCATTGGCAAGCTTGGCGGCCAGAACAAGTTCCCCCGCCTCAAGAACGACCGCTCCACCGCCGACGCCCTCGCGCCCTGGGTCGCCTCCTGATGGTCAGTTTCCCGTAAACGAAAACAGGCAGCCTCATTCAGGCTACCTGTGCTGTTATATCAAACGCGGCAAGAGTTACTTCACCGTGCGCACTTCCTGTACTTCCGGCACCGACTTCAGTATGGCCTGCTCAATGCCCGCCTTCATGGTCATCACGCTCATGGAACAACTGGAGCAGGCGCCCAGCAGCTCCAATTCTACTACGTTGCTGTCGCTGATGCCATGCACACGCACATCGCCACCGTCGGTCCGCAGATACTCTCGGATGGTTTCCAAGGCAGCCTCTACGCGGGGGTAAAGCGGGTGCAGACGGGTAGTTTCGGTTACCGTGATATCCATAGTCTAAATATAAACAATTGCAGAACGCAGGGGTTCCCTGTTTCGTACAATCAAGCCTGGGGCGCTGGCCTAGGCGTAGCGTTGAGAATGCTTACCTGCTGTGCGACTGCACCCGCCAGCGCTGCAAATGCCTGTCCCTGAATGGCTTTCTGGTCCATAGCAGCGGGCTCGCCCAAGTCGCTGCCTTCGCGCAGGGCTTCCACTATGGGCAGCTGGCCCAGAAAGGGCAGGCCAAACTCCTCGGCCATGCGCTGACCACCGCCCTGTCCAAACAGGTAATACTTGCGCTCGGGCAGGTCGGGCGGCGTGAAATACGCCATGTTCTCTACTACGCCCAGCACCGGCACGTTGATATTGGGTGCCAGGAACATGCCTACGGCTTTGCGGGCATCGGCAACGGCCACCTGCTGAGGCGTGGTCACCACCACAGCGCCCGTCAGCGGAAACTGCTGGGCCAGGGTAATGTGTATGTCGCCCGTGCCGGGTGGCAGGTCCACGATCAGGTAGTCCAGTTCGCCCCAGTCGGTATCGGCGGCCAGTTGTCGGAAGGCGTTGCTGGCCATAGGTCCGCGCCACACAATGCTTTTATCAGCCTCTATCATGAAGCCGATGCTCATCAGTTTGATGCCATGACGCACCAGCGGTTCCATCAGCTGTTTGCCGTTCACTTCATGCACGTAAGGCTGTTCGTCCACCAGGCCAAAGAGGGTCGGAACGCTGGGGCCATAGATGTCGGCATCCAGCAGGCCTACACGGCTGCCGCTCAGGGCCAATGCTACTGCCAGGTTCGCCGCAACGGTACTTTTGCCCACACCGCCCTTTCCACTTGCTACGGCCACAATGTTGCGTACGCCGGGCAGTGCACCGCCCTGTGGTGCCGTGCTGGCCGTAACGTTGGCGGTCATGTTCACTTCCACCTCAGCCTCAGGGCTCACCAGCGTCTTAATGGCTACGATGCAGGCGTTGCGGATGGCGTCTTTCAGCGGACAGGCAGGGGTAGTCAGCACCACGGTAAACTTCACCTGTCGGCCCTGTATTTCCAGGTCGCGCACCATGCCCAGCGTTACCAGATCCTTCTTCAGATCTGGCTCTTCCACCTGCCGCAGGGCGTCTATTACCTGTTCGCGTGTAATGTTCATCTTGTATCCAGAAACGGCCTCTCAAGCTCGAAAGTTGCGCCAGCGGGCGTCTTCCTCACTTTATCGCACAGGGTATACTATGCCTTTGTCCATACGGGCCTTTACAGGAGTGGGAATCCAGTCGCCCTTACGTGCGTTCAGGCCATTGGCATCCCAATACCCCACGGCGGCTACGCCGCCACCCACCTCTACGGTATCGTAGCTGCTGCTAGCCCCAGGCCCATGCTCCACCGCTGCGATGCGTACTCTTGCTGCACGGAGGGGGCTGCCGGCCGATCCGCGCTGCCGGTCGGCGTAGCCATTCAGGGCGGCAGGGCCCGCACTTTCCGCGGCACCCAAGCCTGCAATCACTGGCACCCCCATCAGATCGAAGAGCAGTTCGGTGTCAGCATCCAAGCCATTCAGGTCAGCGAAGAATGCCTTCAGGGTAGGCAGCGTTTGGGCTTTCATGCGGCTGAACACCCAGCGGTTACCGAGTCCCCGACGGAATTTCTGCCAATCGGTGGGGACAGCGCCCGTGCCTTCCACCTGCTGCGCCAGCTCCCATGCACGGCGAAACTGTCCCCTGCGCAGAAAGCCGCCCTGGACAAACCGCTGCTGTACGCGTCGGGCTACGAATCGCAGAATGCTGGGCACGGCCACCACCCATGTAGGCTTGTACTGCTTGATGGCCGGCATCAGTGCCATCAGGTTGTGCACCTGTACCGCCTGAAGGCCGCGAGTCAGCGGAAAGTAATAGCCCCCCAGCCGCCCCAACACCGTTGCTGGCGACAGCGGGTTCATCAGAATATCCTTCTCGGTAATCTCAGGCAGACGCTGCCGAATACCCTCAATGGCCGCAGCAAAATTTCCATGCGTTAGCACAACACCTTTCAGGCCCTCCAGCGAAGCATCGCGGTCATATACGATGGTGCTGGGAATGTCCAGTGTCACTGCTTCTTTAGATTCTTTGATGTCCTGAGCCTGTTCGCGCCAGTACACTTTGCCAAAGTCTACCGCGTTCTGCAGCATGGTCACGCGGTCTATCTCGGTAAGTTCCTCGCCCCGTTTGATATGACAGATCATCTCAACGCCATAGTCGGCTACATGGGCATCCAAAATGCCGCGGTGCTGCTCGTACAGGCCATAAGACGAAATGAGTACAAAACGGGGATTCGTCTGCCGCAGAATCTCTACCAGATGTGCCGCACTGTAGTCGGGAGATACCGTCACATTAATGGCGCCACAGAACTGGACTGCAAGGTCCATACTCAGGTACAGGCCGCCATTGGTACTCAGCAGCAGCACGCGATCACCCAGTTGCAGACCCTTGCTTCGCATATATGCGGCCAAGCAGTGGCTTTGGGCATTCACTTCCCGAAACGTCTGGGCTTCGGCGCCTGCACTGGCCCATTGCACAATGGCCTCGGGTCCGCGGCGGCGAAACAGCGCATCCCACACGGCGGGCAGGGCCAACGCCTGGTCGCGGCTGTCAGTGTTCATAGAAAAGAATCGAAGTAGAGAGAGGAAGATCGCTTGTGCCTCAGCCAGCAACACGTACTTTGCACCCGGCTTGGCATACCTGCAAAGCTAGTAATTTTGCCCCGATGGAGCCTACGCCCAGCCCGTTGCAACCCCACCCACACCCACATCAAGAGCCTGCCGGTGCGGCCTCCACACCACCCGCCCGCGACCGCTACTGGCTGCACATTCTCCTGGCACTGCTGGCCTTCCTCACCACCAGTCTTGCTGGCACAGAGCACGTCACCAACCGCTCCTGGTTTCAGCCAACGGCCGACGGAATGCCGCCGCTCGAATGGGCCGACATCGTCCTGGGCCTCCCGTATGCCTGCGCCTTTATGGCCTTTCTACTCACACATGAGTTTGGCCACTATTTCACTGCACGCTTTCACCGAGTGAAAGCCAGCCTGCCCTACGCCATCCCATTCTTTTTCCCCAATCTCATACCTGGTTTATCACTGGGGCTGTTCAACATTGGCAGCATGGGGGCCGTCATCCGGGTTCGCCAGACACCGCCCTCGCGCCGCATCTTCTTCGACATTGGCGTGGCAGGCCCGCTGGCTGGGTTTGTCATCTCCCTGCTGCTGCTCACCTGGGGCTTTACCCATCTGCCCCCGCGGGAGTATCTCTACCAGATGAACCCCCGCTACCAAACCGACTTCGGCCACGTCCCCACCGAGCAGGAAATCCTCGACACCTATGGCCGCGACAGCGTTGGCCAACCCAATACCGCCTTTCTAACTGTGGGCAACAACGCCCTCTTCTGGGCTTTTGAACACTGGGTAGCCGATCCCGAGCGTGTGCCCGGCCACCTTGAGCTCATTCATTACCCCTGGCTCTTCGCTGGCTTTCTAACCCTCTTCTTCACCGCCATGAACCTCCTGCCCATCGGGCAGCTTGACGGTGGACACGTTATATACGGCCTCTTTGGAGCCAAACGCGCCTGGTGGGTATCGCGCTTCACGGTGCTGATACTCCTCTTCTATGGCGGACTGGGCATGGTCAATGTCTCCAACATCTACGCCCTCATGTCTTCAGGTCTGTACGCAGCTTTCCTCTTCTGGATTCTTACCCGCGTACTGCAAACCTACCGCCTGCTTCCCATACTTCTTACCGGACTGGGTATCATGGGCCTGCAAGTGCTGTTGAGCCTGCTGTCAGGCACGCAGGAACCCTATCCGCTGTGGCTCTTCTACGCCTTTCTCGCCGTACGCGTCATTGGCCTGGCGCATCCTGTCACTGCCGATGAACGGCCCCTTACCTCCCGTCAGAAAGTGCTCGGCTGGCTGGCCATACTTATCTTCCTGCTCAGTTTCACGCCCCGCCCACTCGATTTCATCTCGGCCGAGCCGCTGGACCCCAAGTCCACCTTCACCCTCCGCTGAAACCTCACATGGCTACCCTTCCCGACACCTTCGAGGCTTGGCTCCTCCTGAAGAAAGTGAATGCCGAAGCCTTTGCCAGTGCCCAACCAGCACTGTATGCCCGATATCAGGACTACTTCCGGCAAATGGGGCCTGTCTCCTTCGACCACTCCCACAAGTTCCTCATCAACGACTGGCGACTGTCCTGGCCCCTCAGAGCCTGAGGTTCTTTACGACAGAGGCAGCTCTTCCACCACCGACGACCCCTCGCTGCCATCTCCGCTGGTCCAGCGCCATTGCTCGTGCAGCCGCAGGCGTCCGTCGGGCAACACTTCCGGAACGCTCTGGCAAATGCCTGTGCGCAGTTCACCTGTTATGGTCACGTGGTGGTAGCGCATGTCCAAGCGGCCCTCTGCATCAGCCGTGCATATCAGGTGGCCCCGCAGCACTTCGCCGCCAGTGTACTCGGCCCATACCACATTGCCTTGCTGGTGGTAATGAAACCGAGTTTCGCCACTCACCTGCCCGTTGGCGGTGTTCTCCACGCCGGCAAACACCCGGCCGTCATAGCTGATGGGCATGGGTCAGCTGCCAATCTGGGCCCGCATGTGCAACACCTGTTCGCCAGCCGAGGTCCGCACAGTGACGGTGCGGTGCAGGCGGCCCTTTCGGCCTTTCGTAGCCACCGCCAGCGTGATGCTGCCCTGCTTGCCCGGGCCCACTTCCTGTATTGTACGCACCACTTTCACGCCACGGGTTGCCAGCACCTCGTTTACGCGAATGGGTTCCTTGCCACGGTTGCGCAGCGTAAACTGATACACAAGATCAGGGCCAGCAGCCACCACCTTCTGCGACACATCGTCCTGCATGAACAGTTCGGCCGAGGGAGCTTCCTGTGCTGCGGCTACATACGTACCAGTGAGTACAAAGCGTTTGCGGCCAGCGGCACCCATCTCGTCGGTGTACAGATAGAGCGGAACTTCGAATGGCGCCTCGGCAAGGCCAGCATAGGTTTGCAGTGCGGCTAAGCCTCCCTTGCGGTAACGGAAGGTCAATGTTGTCTGTTCACCTGGGGTCAGGATCCACTTGGCGGGCTCTATCAGGAATGGCTGCTGGGCCAGGTCACGCGTCAACAGCGTCAGCGGCTTGTTCGATAGGTTCTGCACCCGCACCGTCAGGTCTTTGCTCTTTGTCTCCGACACCGGGCCCGCCACCTCACGGACCCACTCGGCGGCCAGCGCCCCCATTGTATCGGCATAGGCAACAGGCTTCTGCTTGGGAGGCACCAGCGCCACCACCACCGTGCTGGGGGTACCGTTACGGCCATCGCTGCCAAGCAAACGCAGTTGCCGCACCAGCTTGCCACTCCGGCCATCGGTCAGCACCTCTACGGTTACCACAAAACGCTCGGCAGGCTGAATAAGCCCTTTTGGGTAACTCACTACTGCCAGACCGCAATCGGCCAGTACGTCCACAATGTGCATCGGCAGCAGCCCTCCGTTCCGGAAGGTCAGGTTCTGACGTACCACTCGGCCCGTCTCCACTTCGCCCAGGTCAAATACCGTACGGTTGTGTGCCAGAAACTGCGCCCGTGCCGGCAGCAGCGCCAGCAGCAGACTTCCGGTCAAGAGCCATTTGCGCATCGGGAGGGAGAGCTGTTCGATGTCTGTTGATTGCAATCAAAGGTAAGTGTTGTCACCACCTGTGTCATCACTAGTTCTCCACGTAGTCCATATCCTCCGGGACGGTATCAGGCTCCACGGGCTTTGCATAGGCACTACGGGTGTGGTGGATGTTCGTCAGGATATACAGGATTTCCTTCTTCAGGGTGTGTACGTCGCGGAATGAGATGCGCGCCGCAGACAGCTGGTTGTCGGTAATCTTGTGGTCGATAACGGCGTCAATCAGTGCGCGGATGTCCTCCTCCGTCGGGTTCTTCATGCTCCGCGAGGCAGCTTCTGCGCTGTCAGACAGCATCAGAATCGCCATTTCCTTGCTCGTGGGTAGCGGCCCCTTGTACCGGAAGTCCGTCTCGTTACACACTTCGTCGGGGTGCATGCGCCGGTAGGTGCGGTAGAAGTGCTCTACCCGCGAAGTGCCGTGGTGCGTCTTGATGAACTCGATGATTTCCCGCGGCAGGTTGTGCTGCTTGGCCAGCTCCACGCCATAGTCCACGTGCGACAGGATGATTTCGGCCGACAGCTGGGCCTCCAGCCGCTCGTGCGGATTGTACCCGTGCTGGTTCTCGATGAAGTATTCCGGCTGATAGATCTTGCCGATGTCGTGAAACAACGCGGCCACCTTCACCTGTAGGGCGTTGGCGCCAATCTTCGTCGCTACGCTCTCGGCGATGTTCGCCACCTGCAGACTGTGCTGGTAGGTACCGGGCGCTTTCAGGCTCAGTTCCTTCAGCAGCGGGTGGTCGGTGTCCAGCAGCTCGATGTACGTCAGGTCAGAAGTAATGCCGAACAGCCGCTCCACGAAGTAGATCAGCGGGTAAGTAGCCAGCGTCAGCAGCACGTTCACCGCCAGCAGAATCAGGTTGGCGTAGTTGATCTCCGTCAGGTCGCCACGCAGGTACAGGTTGTACGCCAGATACGACACCCAGTAGCTCAGCAGCAGCCAGCCCGCCGTACTGAAGAACTGTCCCCGCCGCCGCAGCACCCGCAGGTTCGACACCGCCACCGTGCCCGCACACAGCTGGATGAAGAAGAATTCGAAGTTGTTGTGGATCACGAACCCCGCCAGCACCGCAATGATGATGTTGCTGAAGAAGCCGATACGGTCGTCAAAGAACACCGTTACCATGATGGGCGCCATCGTTACTGGCACCAGCAGGAAGTAGCTCACCGCCACATCCGACACCAGGTGGGGCGTCAGCCGCAGCATCAGCACTATCAGCGTGGTGATGAACAGCATGATGAAGAACAGCAGCGCAATCTTCCGGTTGCGGCCAAACACCTCCCGCCGGCTCAGGCGCAGAAAGTTCATCGTCATCAGCGTCAGCAGGCTCACAATCAGCACCTGCCCCAGCAGCACCACCCACATCTCGCGGTTGCCGCGCGCCTTCTCTTTTTCCGAGTTCAGCGACTCCAGCATGCCTGCTATCTCCGGCGTTATCCGCTGCCCCGACGCCACTATCAACTGGCCCGCCCGCACTTTGCCGTAGTAGCGGCTCACGCGGTTCAGCGCCTGCTGCACATCCTGCTCATACAGTTCGGAATTGTATAGGTGGGTGGGGCGTGTGTGCGCCAGCAGCACCCTCACGAATACTTCGCGGGCTGGCGCCTCAAACACCTTGGAAACCTCACGGGCGCGTGCCTCCACGCGTGGCGCGTCGTACACCGTGCTGCGGTCGGTTATTACCTCGTGCTGCGGCGTGTTCCGCAACGATACAATCGGCTGTTTCAGAGCTGCCCGCTCACGGTCCAGATAACCGGCCTGCTGAATCTCGCGGAGCAGGTCGAGGCTGCGGTTGCGCAAGGCGGGCACTGTCAGGGGTGGCGCCAGCAGCAATTCGGCCTCGCGGGCTTCCAGTGTCGGCGACAGCTTCACCAGCGCTTCCGTCAGAAACGCCTGCGCGCCGGGGGCGCTGCTCCGCCTGATTCGCCGCCACTCCTCGCCTATTCTACCCAGCGTGTCATAATAGGCCTGTAGCCCCATCTGGCTGCGCAGCACCGGCTCCGGCGACAACAGAAACGGCTCGGGCACACGCGTCTGCGCCTGCTGCCGTTCGGCCTGGTATACCTCCGTCACTTTCAGGATCGGGAACTCAAACGGGGCGTACACGTCGGGCTCCTGCCACACACGCCCCACCTCATAGCGGAAAAACCGCGGCTGGGCCTGTGGAAGCAGCAACACTGCCCCCACTACAAATCCTATCATCAGCACCCAGCGTACGGCCTGCCGGTTCCGGTCAAAGTAAGCGGCAAACTGCTGGTACCAGACGGTAGGCTGGTCATTTTCAAATTCGGGACTGCTCACGGGGGCTCCTGTCTCCTGTTACAAACGATGGCACTGTCACGAAAGTACGATTCCCGCACGTCTCACCCGCATACTGTCCACTTGCCACCCTGTCGCTGCCATTTCCGCAACAACCAGCCCTCCCCAATTAAAAATACCGAACGGAATCTAGCGAGCAGTGAATGCGTTATATTTGGGTGCCCTGTGGCATGGAGCCGCAGAGCCCTGATTTAACCACTCCCCTTTCAAATGAGCAATACCGTCTATATCGTAGCCGCCAAGCGTACTCCTGTGGGCGCTTTCCTCGGCTCGCTCAGCGAGGTCCCCGCCGTTACCCTCGGCGCCACCGCCCTCAAGGCTGCCATTGAACAGGCTGGCATCGATGCCAAGCTCATCACCGAACTCTACGTCGGCAACGTCGTCAGCGCCAACCTTGGTCAGGCCCCTGCTACACAGGTAGCCCTTGCCGCTGGCCTCCCCGCCACCACCGTGGCCACCATGCTCAACAAGGCCTGCGCCTCCGGCACCAAAGCCATCATGCTCGGCGCCAGCAGCATCCGCCTCGGCGAAAACGAAATCGTTGCCTGCGGTGGCATGGAAAACATGAGCATGGCCCCCGGCCTCATGCCCTCCTTCCGCTCCGGCAACAAGTACGGCAACATCGAGATGCTCGATGCCCTCGTACGCGACGGCCTCCAGGACCCCTTCAAGAAGCACATGATGGGCATGGCCGGCGAGTTCGCCGCCGAGAAGTACGGCTTTGGCCGCGAAAGCCAGGATGCCTACGCCAAAATGAGCTATGAGCGCGCTCAGGCAGCCTGGAACGCCGGTAAGTTCGCCAGCGAAATTGCCCCTGTTACCATCGCCAGCAAGAAAGGCAACACCGTTATCGACAAGGACGAAGAGCCCTTCCGCGCCCAGTTCGACAAGATGGCCACCCTGAAGCCTGCCTTCAAGACCGACGGCGCCATCACGGCCGCCAACGCCTCCAAGCTCAACGACGGCGCTTCGTTCGTCATCCTCGCCTCGGAAAAGGCCGTGAAGGAGCACAACCTGAAGCCCATCGCCCGCATCGTCTCCTATGGCGACGCCTCTCTGGAGCCTGATTGGTTCACCGTAGCTCCTGCTCAAGCTATCCCCGTGGCCCTCAAGCGCGCAGGTCTCGGCGTACAGGACATGGACTACTTTGAGATCAACGAAGCCTTCTCCGTCGTAGCCCAGGCCAACGCCAAGATTCTCGAAATCGGCATGGACAAGCTGAACGTACGTGGCAGCGCCGTATCCATCGGCCACCCCATCGGCAGCAGCGGTTCGCGCCTGGCCGTTACCCTCGCTTATGCGCTCCAACAGGATGGCAAGAAGTACGGCTGCGTGGGCATCTGCAACGGCGGTGGCGGTGCCAGCGCTCTCGTTCTCGAGCGCGCATAACGCACCTCACAGCATCCAAGCACAAAGGGCAGTCCGCATGGGCTGCCCTTCGTCGTTCAGTCAGTCAGAAGTCTTACGGCTTGGCGCCGGGTTCTACCTCGCAGGTGTTGATGCCCATCAGTGAGTAAAGGCCACAGGTGCTAGCCAGACCGGTTGCAAGGGGCAGCAGCCCCACCAGCGCCCACCAACTCTGGTAATACCCGCCTACTGCGAGAATTGCCACACCCACCACAATGCGGATGGTGCGGTCTGTTTTGCCTACGTTGCGCGTTAACATGGAAGTTGGAGGATTACGTGTTGCCTCAAGTTAGCACCCACACTCCCTGATTTCCAACCCCTTCCGCTCAGTCTGTTTCCTGATTTCCATCAGCCTTCGCGGGCCGTCATCAGTCGAACAGTGACAGCAGCTCCTCGCGGCTCAGCTCCTTGAAGAACTGTTCTTCCGTGCGGATGATCTCGCCGGCGATGTGGGCCTTGCGCTCCTGCAGGCGCAGGATCTTCTCCTCTATCGTGCCCTCGGTGATGAACTTGTGCACCACCACGGTGTTCGTCTGGCCGATACGGTGGGCGCGGGCCACGGCCTGCTTCTCCACCGCTGGGTTCCACCAGGGGTCCATCAACAGCACGTATTCGGCGGCGGTCAGGTTAAGCCCCACCCCACCCGCGCGGATGGACATCAGGAACAGCGGCACGTCGGCGTCTTCCTGAAACTTCGCCACCTGCTTCGCCCGCTCCAGGTCCGGCATCGAGCCGTCCAGATATGCATAGGCTATCTTCTTCTTGTTCAGGTCGGCGCGGATCAGTTGCAGCAGCTTCACAAACTGCGAGAACACCAGCACCTTTTTACCCTGAGCCAACAGGTCTTCCAGTTGTTCCATCAGCACGTCGTACTTGCCACCGCGTCCGGCTTTAGCTTCCACCATGCGCGGGTCTATGGCAATCTGCCGCAGGCGTTGCAGCGAGCTCAGAATCTGCATGCGGTTGCCCTCGAAGTCAGCGGCACTCTGCGCCAGAAAGGTGTTGCGGTAATGCAGGCGGTTGGCCTCGTACAGGGCGTGCTGGTCGGCCTGCATGTCGCAGCCGATGATCTGCTCAATCAGCGGTGGCAGTTCCGAAGCCACCTGCTGCTTGGTGCGCCGCAGCACAAACGGCCGCACGATTTTCCGCAGCTGCTCGGCACGGCTTTCGTTGGCGTCGCGCTCTATCGGCTCGGCGTAGAACCGTTCGAAAAACCGCTCCGACCCCAGCAGACCCCGGTTCAGGAAGTGCATCTGCGTCCACAGGTCCATCGTCGAGTTCTCGATCGGCGTACCCGTCAGCGACAGCCGGCGGCTCGAGATCAGCGTCAGCACGGCCTGCGTTGTCTTGGCGTCGCGGTTCTTGATGTACTGGCTTTCGTCCAGAATGATGTAGTGCCAGCGGTGTTGTGCAAAGGTCTCGCGGTCTTGCCGCACCATGCCATAGGTGGTAATGAGGGCGTCGTACCCAAAGAGCGAGGTTTCGCTGCGGGTGCGCTTGTCGCCGGCATACACCTGTATCACCAGCCCGGGCGTAAACTTCTCGGCTTCATACAGCCAGTTGTACACCAGCGAGTTGGGCACCACGATCAGCGAGCGGGGGCGCTCCTGCCCGGCAGCTTCGGCGCGCTCTTTCTCGCGTTGCAGCAGGGCCAGTGTTTGCAGCGTTTTGCCCAGCCCCATGTCGTCGGCCAGAATGCCGCCAAAGGCATAGTCGCTCAGGAAGCACAGCCAGTCGAAGCCGGCCTGCTGATAGTCGCGTAGGGTGGCCTGCAAGCCTGTGGGCGCTGGCTGGCTCTCAATGGCGTCAAATTGCGTCAGCGTGCCTGCCACCGGGTGTTCGGCTGCTTTCTCGCCCAGAATGGCGGGCAGCAGCAGCGCGTGGTGAGGCGCAAGCAACCAGGCCCCGGCGGGGGTTGGCTGGGCTACTTCGGCAAAGTGGCGCAGCTGCTCGCCCCAGCCGTCGGGCAGGGGCAGGTGGGTGTCGTCGGGCAGGCGCATCAAGCTGTCGCCGTTCACCAGCGCTTTGCGCAGCAGCGCAAAGTCCAGCACCTCGGGCCCCAGCCGCAGCGAGGGCACCACGCGGTAGCCTTCCTGTATCGCTTCTATATCAAACGTCAGCTCAGGCATATACAGCGGCAGCTTGGCGCCTACAAAGGCCTGCTTCACGTCTATGCCCGCAGCGCGCAGCGCCGGATAGTTGCGGCCCACCCAGGCCACCGCCTTGTCCTGGCTCATGCTGAAGCCCAGCAGGTTGGCTTCCGATTGCAGCTTCTGCAACGACTCCACCACCTGCCGCTCCCGCGCCGGGTTACGCTTCACCCGCCGGAAGCCAAAGTTCGTGCCGTCCGAGAAGGTCTGTACATAGGCCTGCCGCGTGGGGTCGGGTGCCAGCTCCAAGCTGTCGTACACCGCCACCAACCGGAAGTCGTAGCGCGTTTCGGCTGGCCGCTCCACTATCAGCCGGAAGGTCGGCTCGGCGTCTACCTCCCGCATCGGGATGCCGTCTACCGTTACCGAGTGTTGTTCAAGCAGCCGCGCCAGAAACTTCTCGTAGAAGTCGGCCTCGCGTGCGGTATCTATATGAATGGCTGGCTTGGCAAAGAAGGGCCGCAGCCGTTTGCCGTCTACGGGCTCATCGAAGGTAAACAGCAGATCGCCGCTCTGCAGCCAGGCGGGTTCGTCTACCACCACCTGCCCAGGGGTTTTGTGCAGCGGCAGCTCTTTGCCTGCGTGGGTAACGGTAAGGCTGTAATCGGTGCCCGCTTCGGTTTTCTTGAACAGAAACGACAGTGATGCCTTGTCACGGCTGAATGTCAGCTCGCGCCCGGCCGGGTAGTTGTCTTTCCCCATCCGGAACACCCGCTTGCCCGACAGCAGCTCAAAGGCCGCCAGCACCTGCTTCCGAACAAAGGCAATGGCCATGTCGCGTTTGGCGCCGTCAGCGAATATCTTGTCGGTCTGGGCTTTGCTCAGGCCCTTGGCATACTTCTGCACCAACGCCGTGGTGGTGATGTCGCCCAGCAGCTGCACCAGCTTGTGGTCCACCTCGTCCAGCAGGTGGGCAAACTGCGCCGCGTTTGCAGGCAACAGGCGTTGATGGGCCAGACTCAGGCTGCCAGCATCGGTGTGCTGCACCACGTGCGCACTGATACTCGTCACGGCCGCTGCCGCACCAAACAGGTCGTGCAGCTGAATGGCATATACCACCGAACACGGCCGGTCCGGATCTACCAGCACGCGGGTTGTGCCAGAACTTGCATGAGTGTAACTCGCCAAAGCAGGGAAGGGGAAGAACCCCACAAGTTAGCGGTTTACATGACAGGACTGGCGGTCTTCTGCGTAATTTATTCTGAATCTGTCATTTACCGCCATCACTTTCGCAGGTTCAGCTTCATCAACAGGGCATTGTAACGCCCCGTCAGCTCGCTGATGCGGTAGGCTGTGCGGTCGTGGCGGGTGCCCATGTCGGTCAGTAGGCGCTCCAGTTCAGTGGCACGCTCGGTCAGCTGGTGGTGCAGCGCGGCATGGTCCGCCAGCTCAGCGCGGGTGGCGGCTTCGTCAAGGTCGCTATCGGCCACCTTCGTCTGAAAGGTATTGTACAGTGTATGGCGCCGCACGTAGTTCTCCTTCAGACTGTTCACCTGGGCGGCCAGGCGCTCGGCCTCCCGACACACCTGCTTCAGGGTGTCCAGTCCGGCACGAGCTTCGGTCCGTTTCGCCGAGTCCTGAAGGGCGGTCAGGTCCAGTTCCTGCTGGTGAAGGCCCTCTCGGCATACCTCGGTAGCCTGCTGACTCATACGCTCCAGCCGGGCAACCGTCTCACCCAGCACCCCGTACTGAGGCGCCAGTACATTCACTTCATTCTTCAGTTGCTGAGGCAGCTTCTGGCAGCTCACCACCAGCAGCCCCAATGTAAGTATCAGGAGTAGCCGCATGTGTAGATGAATGGGAGGTATCAGCGGGCGCGTGCCGCCACTTTGGTCCAGTCGGCCACTGACCAGAAGGCCGTGATGTAGTCGGCGCGCTTGTTCTGGTATTTCAGGTAATAGGCGTGCTCCCACACATCCAGGCCCAGCAGCGGCTTCCCTTGCATAGCAGCCACTGGCATCAGCGGATTGTCCTGGTTTGGGGTGGTGGCAATGACCCATTTACCATCGGGCTGCTGTACCAGCCATGCCCAGCCCGAGCCAAACACGTCCTTCGCAGCTTTCTCAAACTTCTCACGAAAGCTGCCCCATGTACCGAAGTGTCGATTGATCTGCCCAATCAGCGTCTCCGTCGGACGGGCAGGCTTGGGCGTCAGGCTCTCCCAGAAGAACGTGTGGTTCCAGTGGCCCCCACCGTGGTTGCGCACAGCCGTGCGTATGCCTTCCGGCACGGTCGTGTTCAGCTCGGCCAGCAGCGTCTCCAGTGTCCTGACATGAAGGGGCGCATGGTCTTTCAGCGCGTTGTTCAGGTTGGTTACATATGCTGCGTGGTGCTTCTCATAGTGTATCTGCATCGTCAGAGCATCGACATACGGCTCCAGCGAATTGTAGGCGTAGGGAAGCGCGGCCTGCGAAAATGGATATCCGGCCGTATCTGGCAGCAGGGCAGCGGTCAGCGGCTGACTCTTCAGCGTCAGAAAAGCCCCCGTGGCGGCACTTGCGGCGATGAATTCTCGGCGGGTCATATCTCAAGCGGGTTATGGAGTGGTTACGAAAGCTACAGTTCTCTCTGCATAACCTGTGCCAGTCTTGAATCATTCATCCTTTCACCCGAAGTTGCCACCTGTCTTATGGTTCACTTTTCCTTCTGGGCGCAGCAGGTGGTGCAGCTGTCCCGGCCCCACCAGCCCACACTCACGCAAATCCTGTTACGTCACCCCCATCTGCTTTCCCCAGCACAGATGCAGGTGCTACAGGCATGGCAGCGATCGGGCCTCACAGCAGCCCTAGCCCCCTTTGCGCTGGAGCCGCCCCTGCTCACTGGCACCTTTCCTCTCAACCTACACACCCCCACCAGCGACCTCGATGTGCTCCTGCATACGCCAGCCACACGGCTTTCTGTCCTCGCCTGGTTTCTTCGTCGGGCCTATCACGCACGCACACGCATCAATGAGGGTGTGCTCACCGCCCGTTTCAGGCTGGGCGCCCTGCCCGTGGAGATATACGCCGCTCCCCAGCCGCTCGACCAGCAGGCCGCCTGGCGCCATCTCTGGGTTGAAGCGGCCCTGCTGACCCACAGCCCCGATCCACTCGCCACCTTTCGGGCCATTCGCCGCCTGCGCCAGCAGCGCCTCAAAACCGAGCCCGCCTTCGCCACACACTTCCACCTGCCAGGAAACCCCTGGCAGGCACTCTATGACCTTTCCCTGCAGCCAACCGAGGCCATCCGGCAACAGGCCTCCCACCCACACTGACCCGCACCATTCCATTCCGCTGCGTGTTACCTTCACACTAGACTTCACGCCCCAACTCCCATGACCACCCGACCCATGCGTTACAAGCTCTTCGGCACCAGCGGCCTCCGCGTCTCCGAACTCTCACTCGGCACCATGACCTTCGGCGAAGACTGGGGCTGGGGTGCGTCACCCTCCGAAAGCCGCGCCATCTACGATGCCTACCGCACCGCCGGCGGTAACTTCATTGACACCGCCAACTACTATCAGGCCGGCAACTCTGAGCGCATCCTCGCCGACATCATTGCGCCAGCCCGCGAAGAACTCATCGTCGCCACCAAGTACACGCTTGGCATGCGCCGCAACGACCCCAACGCCGGCGGCAACCACCGCAAAAACCTCGTGCAGGCTGTAGAAGCCAGCCTCAAGCGCCTCGGCACCGACTACATCGACCTCCTATGGGTACACGCCTGGGACTTCACCACGCCCGTCGTCGAGGTCATGCGCGCCCTTAACGACCTCTGTGCCTCTGGCAAGGTGCTGCACATCGCCGCCTCCGATACCCCCGCCTGGATCGTCGCCCAGGCCAACACCCTGGCCGCACACCACGGCTGGCACACCTTCTGCGCCATTCAGGTTGAGTACTCCCTCATCCAGCGTACCCCCGAACGCGACCTCCTGCCTATGGCGCGTGCTTTTGGGCTGGGCGTCACCCCGTGGAGCCCCCTAGGCGGCGGCATCCTCACTGGCAAGCACAAGCCCGGCAAGCCAGCGGAAGGCGCCCGTCTTAAGGAAGGCAGCCTCCGCTTCTCCGACCGCAACTTTGCCATCGTCGAAGCAGTAGAGGCCGTTGCCAAGGAGGTGGGTGCACAGCCCGCACAGGTGGCCCTCGCCTGGCTGCGCCAGCAGGAGCCCTACTTTGTGCCCATCCTCGGTGCCCGCAACGTGGCCCAGCTCAAGGCCAACCTCGGCAGTCTGGACGTCACCCTCACCGACCACCACATGCGCCTGCTCGACGCCGCCAGCGCCATCGAACTTGGCTTCCCTCACCAGTTCCTCCACACCGACAACGTCCGCGACATCATCTTCCAGGGCACCTGGCCCAGCGTCGACTGGCCCCACCGCGACCGCCTCTGAGTAGGTGGCCTCAGGCAGCTACAAAGTCAAAAGGCACTACTGAGCCAGTAGTGCCTTTTCTCTTCCTGCCACATACGTCACGAGCGTAGCGAAGAAATCTATCTCACCCAATTCGCAATTCGCGAATTGCGAATCAGCCCAGCAGCGCACGCTCCAGGTGCCCCGCGTCTGTCAGATGGTACGCATCCAGCCCCGCCGACCGTGCCCCCACCACGTGCTGAATCGAGTCGTCGATGAACAGCGTCTCTTCCGGCTTCCAGTTCAGACCCTCAACAGCCATTAAGAACGACGCCCGTTCAGGCTTCCGCACTCCCATCTCAAAACTGGCCCACACCCGCTCGAACTTCGGCACCAGCGGCCCGATCTGTGGATACACTACCTCCCAGTGCAGGGCGTTGGTGTTGCTCAGCAGGGCAATGCGATAGCCCCGGTTCTTCACGCGGTCGAGCAACTCAGGCCGGCCTGGCATCAGGCCCAGCAGCATTGCGTTCCATGCTTCGGTGATCTCGGCGTCTGTAGCAGGCACGCCCATCAGGCGGCGCACCCCATCCAGGAAATCTGCCGTTCCCATTCTGCCCGCCTCATACTCGTCGAAAATCGGGTCCTGCTTCGCTTGCGTGTAAGCCAGCGGCTTGGCACCATGTTTGGCAGCGAGTGTTTCCAGGGCCGATGTCGTCAGGTGATAGTTCACCGCGTAGTGAACACCGCCCAGGTCAAACAGTATATTCCGGATATTGGGGGAGAGTATCATGAAGCGTTACGTCAGTTCAGCGGCCAAAGTTAGCCTAATCTTTTCCCTGTGGGTGGCCTGCGTGGCCCCCCTCATGCTGGTAGCACAAGCGCCTACCACTACGGTTGCCGCCGCCGACAGTTTGCCGCCGCGCGTGCAGACCGGAGCCGAAGTGCTGCTGGCCCAACCCGGTCTGTTGGCCCGCCTCAAGGGCAAACGCCTGGCACTCGTCGCCAACCACACCGCGCAGGTCAATGGCCGCCACCTCGCCGACCTCCTCCTCCAGAAGGGCTTCCGCATCCAGCGCGTCTTCGCCCCCGAACATGGCTTCCGTGGCGGCGTAGAAGCAGGTGCTACCATCCGCGATGGCGTTGACACCCAGACGGGCTTATCCGTCGTCTCATTGTACGGTGCCAACAAAAAGCCTACCGCTGCCCAGCTCGCCGATGTCGACATCGTCCTTTTCGATATACAGGATGTCGGTACGCGCTTCTATACCTACCTCAGCACGCTGGCCTATGTACAGGAGGCCTGCGCTGAACAGGGCCCCGAGTTCTGGGTGCTCGACCGCCCCAATCCCAACGGAAACGCCGTCAGCGGCCCCGTTCTCGACACTGTACAGCACCGCAGCTTTGTCGGCCTGCATCCCATTCCCGTGCTCCACGGCATGACGCTCGGCGAGTATGCGCAGCTGCTCAACGGCGAGCGTTGGCTGGCTGGTGGCAAACAGGCGCGACTCACCGTCGTGCGTATGACCCACTGGACACACAGCACCTCCTGGGAGCAGACCCGCCTGCCCTGGATTCCCCCAAGTCCAAACCTGCCAACACCCGAAAGCGCACGCCTCTACCCCTACCTCTGCTGGTACGAAGGCACACCCGTCAGTGTTGGCCGAGGTACCCCAACCCCGTTCACCATTATAGGCATACCTGGAGGCCGGGTGCTCCCTGCCATGGACTCCACTTTCTACCTCTCGTTCGGCGAGGGTTTTACGGGCATCGGCATTACCTTCACACCTGTGGCCATGCCTGGCAAGGCCGACAACCCGCCCTATCGCGACAAGCCACTTTACGGCCTCGCCATCATTCGCGACTCCACCGCCAGTTCTGAGGCTCTTTGGCTCTCCGCTGTAGATCTCCTCTATTTCCTGTACAAGGAAGAGGGCAGCGGCAGCAGTTTTTTCCTGCCTTTCTTCGATCGTCTTGCGGGCACCTCGCAGCTTAAACGCCAGGTCATTGCAGGCGAAAAACCCTTCCGTATTGTACTCGGCTGGACACCCGCCGTCGATGCCTTCCGCCGCATCCGGGCGCGCTATCTACTCTACCCTCGATAATATATCCTTTGGCCTTCAGCCATTTTTTTGCCATTTTAGAGGAAATGGCCGGGCTTTTGCGAAGCAAATCTCACCGCCTTATCGTCCTCGTCCCTTATGGCTAAAACGCTCCTGCTCGTAGAAGACCTGCCCGAAAACCGCGAAGTCCTTGCCCAGATCCTGTCGCGGGCTGGCTACAATATCCTTGAAGCCGCCGACGGCCAGGGCGCACTCTCTAAAGCCGAGGCCCTCCAGCCCGATCTTATCGTGCTCGACATCGGCTTGCCTGACCTCGATGGCTTCGAGGTCCTGCAACGGCTGCTTGCCAAGCCCGAGACTGCCAGCATCCCAGTGGTGTTTCTCACCGCCCACGACGACGAAGAGCGCATCCGACAGGCCGCACGCCTAGGTGCCACCAATTTCCTCGTAAAGCCTATCGCAGGCCCAGACCTTGTAGAGGCCATAGAAGACATCTTTAGCGACCTTGCCGCCGAAGACCTCCTCGACGAGGACGACGACGAAACCCTCGTCTGACCGCCCGCAAACTTAGTAGCGGATCTCGAAACTCGCGAACCCTTCGGGCATACCCTCGGCTACTGCCACATCCGTAACCTGCGCCAACGGTGGGCCTTGCATGCACCAAGCCGTTAGCTGTGCCAGTGCAGCCTCTGTACCTTCTGCCGCGATCTCTACCGAGCCCTCTGGCAGGTTTCGCACCCAGCCTTTGAGGCCCAGTTCTACGGCTTTGCGCTGTGTACTTGCACGGTACGACACGCCTTGCACCCGGCCAGATATCCGTATGTTCAGACGTTTCATTTCTACTGCTTCTTGGACATTCAACAGCCCACGGTTTTCTCCGGTTCACTTGTCTTTCTGTCTGTTTTAATTCCAAACTGCGGGAACCATTTTTAGCTATCAGCGCTAGACCTGTGAGGTGGCTTTCCGGCTTTCTCCGTTGGATGGGGAAGCGCCCGGGGCCCTTACCTTTATGTCCATCCCCTTCAAGTCTGTCGCCCCACTACACGTGGGCATTGAGCTGGAACTCCAGATCCTCAATACTTCCACCTGGAACCTCCAGCCCGTCGCTGCCGAGCTGCTCCAACGAATCCAACTGCACGACGTCCACTGGACCAGTTGTCTTGAAATTACCCAGAGTATGTTCGAGGTCGGCTCCTCCCCGCACGAAAGCATTTCCAATCTGCAACAGGAGGTAGCGCAGATGCGCGACATCCTTGCCAACGAAGCCAAAGCCCTCGGCGTGGCCCTCTGCGGAGGAGGCGCACATGCCTTCCACCGCTGGACCGATCGCCTCATCACACCCTCACCTCGCTTCCAGTTTCTCGCCGACACCTATGGCTATCTCGCCCGGCTCTTCACCGTCTTCGGCCAGCACATCCACGTCTCAGTTGCCTCCGCCGACGACGCCATTTATCTTACCCACGCCCTCCAGCGCTACATCCCACACTTCATAGCCCTGGCGGCCTCCAGCCCCTTCTACGAAGAACAGGCCACCGAATACGATACCTACCGCCTCAACATCGTAGATGCCTTTCCCCTCTCGGGCGTCCTGCCGCTCAGCATCCTCAACTGGGAGCAGTTCTGCGCTTACGTCAATCGCCTGCAACAGGCCCAGATCATTTCCGATCTCAAGGACTTCTACTGGGACATCCGCCCAAAGCCCCACCTCGGAACAGTCGAAATTCGCGTCTGCGATTGCCCCCTCACCGTGCAGCTCGCTGCGGATTTGGCCGCCTACGCACAGGCCCTTTCACGCTATCTTCTGCGCGAAAAACCCCAACTTCCCATCGATCCACTCCTCGCCGACGCCGCCTATCGCCACAATCGATTTCAGGCTTGCCGGCGTGGATTTCAGGCGCGCCTCGTTGACGCCCATGATGGCCGCTCCACCTATCTCGAAGGTGACCTCGGCCGCACCCTTCTCATCCTTCAGTCTGACTTCCAGGCCCTTGGCACCCTCGACGCCTACGAGCGCCTTCGCACCCAGACCGAGGCCTGCCACAACGGCGCCCACTGGCTCCGCGAGGCCTTCGCCGCCAACCCCAGCTTCCCCCAGCTACTGCGCGCTCAGTCGGAACTATGGTTGAGTTGATCTCTAGCAAAAGCAAACGCCCCGATAGCCGGGGCGTTTCGCTTTTCGGTTGGTTCGGCAGCCTTACTTGCTTTCGCGCTGAAGGCCGTACTTCTCGATCTTGTTGTACAGGTGGCTCCGCTGAATGTCAATCTCCTCGGCAGTCTTCGTCACATTCCAGCCGTTCTTCACCAGCTTGTGGTGAATGAACTCGCGCTCCATGTGATCTTTGAAGTCCTGGAATTTGTCAAAGCCAGCGATCACCTGTTCGCAGTAATCTTCCAGACCAGCCGCGGGGGCCAAGGCAGCCGCTGCGTCTTGTACAACAGGTGCACCCATCACAGGGTTGCCTGCATACATCACTACCTCTTTATCCTGTATCTCGGCTCCAGAGAATATTGCGAGGCGTTCTATCACGTTGCGCAGCTCGCGCACATTCCCTGTCCAGGGCATGGCCTTCAGCAGCACCAGCGCCTTGTCCGATATAGTCTTGGCGGGGTAGCCATATTCCTGACAGATTTCATCCAGAAACGCCTGCGCCAGTGCGGGCACATCGTCGCGCCGTTGGGCCAGGTCTGGCACATGTATCAGAATAACCGACAAGCGGTGATACAGGTCCTCGCGGAAGTTGCCCTTGGCAATCTCCTCAAGCAGGTTCTTGTTGGTGGCGGCCACTATACGCACATCCACCGTAATCTCCTTATCGCCACCTACCCGAGTAATGCGGTTCTCCTGTAGCGCGCGCAGCACTTTCGCCTGCGCCGACAGCGACATGTCGCCAATCTCATCCAGGAACAGCGTACCACCCGTCGCCTGCTCAAACTTGCCAATCCGCTGGCGTACAGCGCTCGTAAACGAGCCCTTTTCGTGGCCAAACAGTTCGCTTTCTATCAGCTCGGCTGGTATCGCCGCGCAGTTCACTTCCACCAGCGCGCCTGCACTGCGGTTGCTCTGCTCATGAATCCACCTGGCGACAAGCTCCTTGCCCGTACCATTGCTGCCGGTTATCAGCACACGGGCTTCGGTCACCGCTACCTTGGCAATGGTGTCTTTGATGTGCTGAATGGCATCGCTTGTGCCAATAATTTCGCGTACCCCGCTCACCTTACGGCGCAGCACACGCGTCTCCTGCACCAGCGTGCTCTTGTCCAGCGCGTTGCGAATGGACACCAGCAGGCGGTTCAGGTCCGGCGGCTTCTCTATAAAGTCGTACGCGCCCTTCTTCGTCGCCTCTACAGCAGTATCGATATTCGCGTGCCCCGAAATCATGATGAACTGGGTGTCCGGGCGCAGCGGTATCGCCTGCTCCAGCAGCTCCAGTCCATCAATCTTCGGCATCTTGACGTCGCACAATACGACGTCATACGTATTGGCTTTCAGCAGTTCCAGCCCTTCCTCTCCATCCCCCGCCTCATCCACCTGATATTGTTCAAACTCCAGTATGTCGCGCAGCGTGTTGCGAATACTCCGTTCGTCATCAATAATCAGTACGCGGGCGAGCGTCTGGCTGGGTTTCGCGGGCATAGGCTACCGAAATGTGTTGATTGTTGTTTGTTAACCCTGCCCATGCAGGAATCGTGCCGGATTACACCGTCATGATTTCCTTCTCCTTCGCTTCCAGCATCTGCTCAATCTTCGTCACATGGCTGTCGGTCATCTTCTGCACCTCGGCCTCAGCGGCTTTTACGCTATCCTCTGGTTCGCCATCCTTCACCAGTTTCTTCAGCGCATCGTTCTGGTCGCGACGCACGGCACGTACCGTCACCTTGGCGGCTTCGCCCACGTCCTTCGTCTGCTTCACCAGGTTCTTGCGGCGGTCTTCCGTGAGCGAGGGCATCGTCAGGCGAATCAGGATACCATCGTTCTGCGGCGTTATGCCCAGCGTGCTTTCCACAATGGCCCGCTCGATCGGCGCAATCAGGTTACGCTCGTATGGCTGAATCGTCAGCGTGCGCGCATCGGCCAGATTGATCACCGCTACCTGATTGACCGGAGTCGGAGCCCCGTAGTAATCCACCCGGATGCTGTCCAGCATGGCAGGGCTGGCTTTGCCCGCACGGATCTTCATCAGTTCGTTGTCCAGGTGGTCAATGGCCTTCTGCATGCCTTCCTTGGCTTTTGCCAGTACGGCCTTGATACGGTCAGACATAATATGCTTCGGTTAAGGAATGGGGACAAAAATAGAAAATCAGTACGTACCTGCGCTTACGATACCAGTGTACCCACAGCCTCGCCCAGTACCACGCGCTTCAGACTGCCGGCGTTGTTCATGTTGAACACGATAATCGGCAGCTGGTTTTCCTGGCACAGTGTAAATGCCGTCATGTCCATCACGTTCAGGCGGTTCTTCAGTACCTCGGCAAACGAGACCGTTTCAAACTTCACGGCGTTGGCATCCTTCTCTGGGTCGGCAGTGTACACGCCATCCACACGGGTAGCTTTCATCACTACGTCAGCCTCAATCTCGGCAGCGCGCAGACTGGCGGCAGTGTCAGTAGTGAAATACGGGTTGCCGGTGCCCGCAGCCAGAATAATTACCCGCCCCTTTTCCAGGTGACGCACCGCACGCCGGCGGATGAACGTCTCGCATACCTGCTCTACCTTCAGGGCGCTCATCAGGCGGGTGTCGCACTTCTGCCGCTCCAGCGCATCCTGCAGTGCCAGCCCGTTGATTACCGTTGCCAGCATGCCCATGGCATCGCCCTGCGAACGATCCATCCCACTAGCCACGCCTTGCATTCCCCGGAAGATGTTGCCTCCGCCTATCACCACGGCTACCTGCACACCCATCCGCGCTACTTCGGCTATCTCGGCCGCGTAGGTGTCCAGCGTGCTGGTAGAGATGCCGTACTGCGAGTCGCCCATCAGGGCCTCGCCACTCAGTTTCAGAAGGATGCGCTTGTATTTCATCGGGTCAGGGGTAGGGATTCGGGGTGAGGGATGCGGTTTACGAAAGGTACGGACAAAAAAAGAGAGGCCTTAAGCCTCTCTCCTATGAAAATCAAAACGTTAGTCGCCAAGACCCATACGCTTGAAGGCCGTAACCTTCAGGTTGGCACCAGCGGCTTTCAGAACGTCTGTGATGGTCTTAGAGGGGTCCTTCACGAACTCCTGGTTCAGAAGGGTGTTCTCCTTGTAGAACTTGGTCAGCTTGCCCATGGCAATCTTCTCCAGCATGGCTTCAGGCTTGCCTTCCTGGCGTGCCTGCTCTTTGCCGATTTCAATTTCGCGCTCTACAACAGAAGCGTCTACGCCGTCCTTGTCAAGTGCCAGCGGCTTCATCGAGGCCACCTGCATAGCGATATCGCGGCCTACTGCTTCGATGTTGTCTACACCGGCCACACCGTTGAAGGCTACCAGAACACCGATGCGGGCACCGGGATGGATGTAGCTGATGATGCGCTCGCCTTCCAGCAGTTCGTACTTGCCTACGGCAATCTTCTCACCGATACGTGCCATGGCGTCTACCATCATGTTCTCTACCTTGGCACCGTTAACGGTCATCTGGTACAGCTCATCCAGGTTCTTGGGTTGGTTCTTGGCAGCTTCGGCCAGAATATCGGCACCCATTTTCTGGAAGTCTTCGTTACGGGCTACGAAGTCGGTTTCGCAGTTCAGCTCCAGCATAACGGCTTTCTTGCCGCCGTCCAGCAGCTGGGCGAATACGCCGCCTTCTTTTGCATCGCGGTCTTTCCGGGCGTCGCTGATTTTCTGGCCCTTCTTCCGCAGGTATTCTACGGCCTTGTCAAAGTCGCCGTTGGCTTCGGCCAGGGCTTTCTTGCAGTCCATCATGCCGGCGCCGGTCATCTGGCGCAGCTTGTTGACGTCGGAGGCAGAGATGCTCATAATCAGGAGTATGTCGTGTGGGAAGGAACTCTGGGGCACACCCGCCCCAAAGCCGCCGCAAAGGTAAGAGAAATTTGTGTTGTGTAAACGCCTTTTTCCACCGCGCTATTGTCCCACCTCAAACGTCAGGTTGGCCCACCAGCTCTGGTAATCAGCTTCCTCGGGCTTGGCACTTGGCTCCATGTATACTGCCGACACCATCCATTCGCCCGGCGCCCCCAGCTGAAAGGTTACCCGTCCGCGGGCGTCGCTCCGGCTCTCCAAACGGGTCAGCCCATTCGCGCCACGGTGCCATGCCACCACGCGCGCAAACTCCAGCGGCTTGCCTCGCAGTGTCAGCTCAAAGGTAAAGTAACCACCGGCTTTCTGGCTGTAAGGGTTCTGTACTGGCGTCAGTTCCAGTGGCAGCCCTACACGCTGGGTGGCACTTGCCGTGGCATTGGCGCCCGCCTGCACCAGGGTTTTGGCGCAGCGCACATACAGCTCGCGTGCATCCTGGCCCGTCCGCTTCTGCTGGTGGCGCAGCGCCAGAATGTTGTCCAGTCCGTCCTCTTCCAAATAGGCCGTGAAGTCAGCCGCCTTCAGCGAAATGAACGTCGGCTTGCTGTGATACACAAACACATGCGTACCTGGCTCTGCAATACGCACCGCCGCGGCAGGCATCAGCGAGTCAGCAAATGCCCGCTTGGCGATGTCCACTTTGGCGCCTGACGGCTGCACCTGCTCAAATCGCTCTACCCGCGGCCGCTTGAAGGGCCGCTCTTCGCCTTCAAATCCTTCGCCTACAAACAGTTGCAAGGCCATCTGCTGGCCTGGCTCTACCCGGTAGCGCTCGGGCCGTACCCAGAACTCATGGCCACTGAACACAAGAAAAGCCCCGATCAGGGCCACAAGCTGCATCAATTTCGAAGTCTGTATCATTGGTCGTATAAAGGTGTGCTTATCTCATTTCAACAACCGCGCCAACTCCTCGGCCAAGGCGCCGGCTTCCGCTTCCGAATACACATGCAGCAAGGCGTCTATCTCGCCCATACGCTCATCTATCTGCCGCAGCAACTCCTGCCCCTCCGCACTCAGCGTGATGTCCACCAGCCGCCGATCCGCCTGGTTCACACACTTCTCCAGTAGCCCATGCCCCACCAGTCGGTCCACCAGCCGCGACACGTCTGCACGTCGGTCTACAATCCGCTCCCGGATCTGGCTCACCGTCAGGGCTACGCCTGCACCCCGGATGATACGAAGGATATTGAGCTGAGGCTGAGTCAGGTCGTAGGGCGCCAATACGCGGTCTATGCCAATGGCCAGCTCGCTGCTTACCCGCAGCAACACCGCCCGCAGCCGGTGATACTCATTTTGGAAACGCCCCTGCATCGCACAAACATAAAGAAACCAGCCTCCACTGCGGAAGGCTGGTCAGCTTCTGTGTCTACAGCTTAGTGCAGCGGCTTGGCCTCTGGGAAATCCACCGGCACCTGCGTCAGGTTGTGTACATAGTTTACCAGCGACTTCTCTCCCACCAGCGCAATCAGTTCCACCAGCGCTTTCTCATCAAATCCCTGAGCGAAAAATGCTTCCACCAGCGTGGGTGCCACCCGGCCCCGGTCACGAGCCACAGCTGCCGCCAGTTGTACAATGCTTCTCAGCCGTACATCACTGGGTGCTTCAGCCCGAATTGCCAGTGTTTCTTCCTCGCTCACCTGGTTCATCCCGAGAATGGCCGTGTGCGCGGCCAGGCAATAGGCACATTGGTTTACTTCGCTCACCACCAGGTAAATGGCCTCACGCTCTTTCAGCTTGAAACTGCCTTTGGCCAGCGTGCCCTGAAATGCCAGCAGGCCTTCCAGCGCAACAGGCGAGTAACCTATGGTAGCGAACAGGTTGGGCAACATACCGCCCAATTGCTTCTGAATCGCCGCAAACAGCCCTGCACTGGCAGGCACCGTTTCGGCCGTAGGTACGTCAAATGCTTTCATATAAGATGCGACAAGTTTGATGCAAATAACATCGTTGTTTATAACATCAACTTGTCCGCCAGAAGACAATTTGCACTTAACAGCTATTATTCAATGACTTGGAATGACTCCTGCCAGCATTTGCTGAAACTTACCAGCCAGCGCACGAAGGTCATCTACCCGAGCAAGCACTGTCAGCCATTCTGGCGGGATGGCCTCGACGCCATAGGCAACACCGGCCAGCCCACCCGCCAGCGAACCCACTGTGTCGGCATCGTCTCCAAGGTTAACCGCCCGCAACACGGTGTCAGTAAAACCGGAGCCAGACAGCAAGGCCCACAGCGCAGCCTCCAGCGAGTGCACTACATGCCCATCTGAAAGTACCTGACGGCGGTCCAACAGCCCCAAATCCTGCTTCAGCACGCGGTCGAAAAGGGCCCGCACCTCGGCATTGGCCACTGCCGTACTGTCCAGAAAACCATTCACAGCTGGCACCATCGCCTTGTAGGCTTCTCTGGGGGCCAGTCCATGCAGCAGGTTGCGGGCAGTCTCTACATAAATGAAGGCTGCCAGATGACAGACAGGATGTTTGTGTGTAAGCCCCGAGACCGCAACGCAGGCGTCCCAAAGCTCGGCCCGCGACGCCCTAAACCACGCCATGGCAACAGGGAGCACACGCATCAGGCTGTCGTTGCCCTGGGGCAGTTTGTCCAACGGCAGGTCCAACTCGTCGTCTACGCCCCCAGCCATCGTCAGAATGGCCGCACGCGTCGATACCCCTATGTCAAATACATCGCCACGTGCAGTCCAATAGCCGCTTTCATACCACTGTTGAAACCGCTCGGCAAGGTCAGCACGGTCAAGTACTCCAACGGCGGGCTGAACCAGCAGACTCTCCACCAGGCAGCACGTCAGCGACGTGTCGTCGCTCCAGGTGCCTGCCGGCTGGTTGTGCGCCAAATGGCCGTCCATCCCTGTCACGGGGGTTCGGTCCAGCACGTCACGCTGGTCAAATTCATGGGGGATACCCAGAGCATCGCCAATGGCAACGCCCAGCAGTCCGCCGGCTATTTGGTGGGGTTTCATCAGGTGGTTAGTTGTCAGTTCCTTTGGAAAGTTACACAGCCCAGCCTCCCATGCCAATATCCCAACCCTTAAAAACAGTGAAGCCTTCCTATCGGAAGGCTTCATTTATAATCATCAGACAGTCAAGTGCTCTTAGCGGCCCATGACCACCCAGAAAGGTGTGCCACCAAAGGACACGCAGACCACCGTTGTGCCGGTGAACGCTGCCAGGGTTGCGGTGGTGCCAGCAGTAGCTGCGCCATCATAGATCACAGTGCCTCCGCCTACGGTGGTAACCGTCATGCCGGCACCAGTCTGGTTCTTCAGCATCAGCATACGTCCCACTTCGGTGGCTGAGGGGTTCGGCAGCACAATGTTGCCCGCACTGTTTTTAACAACGAAAAGATCGTTGGCCAGTACGTTGTAATTACCGCCTGCGGTATGCACTGTGGCACTACCCCCGAACGAGCCGGCTACCGTCAGGGTCTGATTGGGAGCGGAAACACCAATACCTACCCGGCCCTGCACAGCCAAGCCATTGGACGGGGCGCTGGCCGAAGCAAAGCCAGCACCTACCGTCATGTTGCCTGCTACGGAAAGCTCGCTACCCGGCGAGTTGGTACCGATGCCTACAGAACCCTGTGGCGAATTGCTTACGTCGTTCCAGGCCAGATTTACATTGCCGATGCCCAGACCCGAACCACCGTAAATGTTTACGTTGCCACCCGAGTTGTTGCCTGCATCGCCACCCCGAATACTGATCGAGCCAGCGATACCGCCATTGTCCGTGTAGCCACCCACCAGCACCACATCGCCACCGTCGCCATTGGTAGACTCACCACCAACCAGCGACAGAAGCCCACCCTTTGCACCGCCAGCACCATTTGCTGTGCCCGCCGTCAGGGTGATATTACCTCCAACGGGACCGTCTGTGGCCGCGCCACCCTGAATGATCACATTGCCTGGCAGGCCGCTGTTGTTGTTCAGGCCACCACCTATAAACACATCACCCGCAGGGCCGTCATCGCTGTCGCCACCCGCCACGTTCACGTCACCGCCAGCGCCAGTGCCCAAACCCGAACCGGCACCCATCGTCAGGTTGCCACCGTTCTGGTTGAGTGCAGAAGTGCTGCCTGCAAACAACAGCAGGTCACGCCCCTGGGCCGCAGTGCTGTTCTCGATGGAAATCGAGTGGTTGTTAAGGTTATTGAACAATATGTTGCCGGTCAATCGTGCGTTGCCCGCAACCTCAAGCGCGTTCAGGCCCGTTGCACCACCAATCAACACCGAACCAGTATTGGCAATGCGCATCCGCTCTACGCCCTGCGTAGCAAAAATCACAGGCTGCAAATTGCCCACGGGTGTGCCCAGATACTGCTGGCCGGCACCTACACCCGAGTTCGTCAGGGCCGTGCCGCCGGTCAGCGCCCAGCCAGCACCACCCGAGGGGGTCGTCCAGCTAAGCACACCCGTGCCGTTCGTCGTCAGCACCTGACCGTTCGTACCGGCAGTCGTCGGCAGGGTCAGCGTGTAGCTGCTCGCCAGTATCGATGGGGCCTGTATCGCCACATTGGGTACCGTACCCACGTTGCTCAAGCTGTTGTCGGCCAGCAGGCGCAGGCTCTGGCGCGAGCCGTCCGTGTTGCCCACTACCACGTCCACGTTACCGAAGTAGGCCGTCTGCGGCAGCGAGGTCACATCTACTGGAGCACCCACATTGTAGCCCACCGACAGCTTGCCCAGCGTCAGGTTCTCACCGCCCAGAATACTCGACAGCGTACCATTGAGGATCGTGTTCTTGAAACCGCCGATAATGGCATTGTGTGTATTGCCTACATCCTCAGCACCATTGTCAATGGAGTTCTGTGCACCGCCGCCGATAAAGCTGTAGGGCGAGCTGATCAGTACGTTCTGCTCACCGCCAACCACTGCGCCATAAGGGGCGGGCATAGAGCTGGAAAAAACCTGGTTCAAGCTGCCCGCGCCGATAAAGGAACCAGCCAGATTGGCCGCAGGAAAGTCTGTAGCAATGGTATTGTTCACCCCGCCCACAAGAACACTGTAATCCAGTGTGCCGCCTGACGATACACGGATACGGTTGCCACCGCCGCCACCCAGCACGGCTGCTGTGGCGTTCTCGCTGACCGAGTTGGACGCACCACCCGCCAGCACCACATGCGAGGAGCCTACCGTGTTGCTTTCGCCACCACCCAAGAAGGAGTTGTCACCCACAGTAGCGTTACCACTACCGCCAACAACTACCGACTGTGCGCCGCCAGCGTTGTTGCCGCCACCCGCACCCACGAAGCCCGACTGGCCACTCACCGAGTTGCTGTTACCACCGACAATGGCACCAAAGTCGGCCCCAGCCGTGTTGCTGCCCCCGCCACCCACAAAGGCACTCTGAACCACTGCACGGTTATCCGAACCCCCTGCTACCGTTGCGAACTGTGAGCCCGCTACGTTATTGAAGCCCCCGCCTACTGTGGCGTAGCTGGCGTCCAGTGTCGTACCTGCATTGTCGCCCGCAGAGTTGCCAGCGCCACCGGCTACTACGCCAAACTGGTCAGTGATTTGGTTCGGCGAGCCCGAGGCACCACCACCACCAATGATACTGCCCGCCGCAGCTATGTTCACCGAGTTTAAGCTGCTGCCACCCACGATGATTGGCGTCTGACCAGAGCCTGGGCTCAAATACTGCATCACCGTTTCGTTCTCTACAACAAACCGCACCGGAACCGTATTCGTAGAGCCCAGCACTTCTGTGCCTGTCAGTGCGTTGCCACTGAAGCTCCAGCCGCTGGCACCTGCCGCAGCCCAGGTCAGGTTGCCCGATGCATCCGATTGCAGCACTCCCGAGGTGCCCGGATAGCTGGCAGGAAGTGTATACAGCGTGTTGCTGGCCACGGCTGCGGGAGCCCGGAAACCTATCGTATTCGTACCGTTGCCATTTGCTTCCGTAAACTCCAGCACTGGCGCCGTATTGTTGTCGTTCTGCAACGAAATGCCGTTGTTGTTCACCACCACTGCTGGGCCTGTACCGACTTTCTCTACCTGAAGCGCTGGCTGGTTGCTGCCCCCATTGGTATTGCGCACACGTGCTGCAATGCCATTGTTGGCCGTGTTCAGCGCCTGAATACCCGGCCCGCTGCTGTTCGACTCGCCCAGTATCGCAGTCGCGCCGTTACCCGCAAAGCCATACACGCCTGCTGCCGCCGCCGACGTTCCGTTCGACTGGCCATACACACCCGCCATCGGGTTGATGCCCGAACCCGTATGCACACCGCTCACAGCGTAGCTGTTGGCGAGAGTCGAGTTGTTGACACCCCGTACACCGCTTGCATTTGAGCTGCTGGAACCAAAAACACCTGCCGCGCTCGGATCCGTACTACCGGTAGCACCCCGTACACCGTAGGTAACGTTGGAGGTACCTGCCGAGTTATTGCCGTATACAGCCGCGGTATTGGCAGCGGCACCCGTGTTGGTTACTTCCAGTGTATTGGAAGCCGCCGCCGAACCAATCGTTACCACCGTTCCCGTGTTCGACAGGTTGGTAGCCTCAACCCATGCCGAACCGTCCCAGCGCAGGGTGTTGCCTGCTACCGTGCCTGCCGCCAGGCTCGTGCCGGCAGCGCCCCACGTCAGGTTGCCGGCGCCATCGGTCGTCAGCACCTGGCCGTTCGTACCAAAGTTCGCTGGCAGCGTATACAGGTAGTCGGCACCCAGCAGTGCAGGGGCCCGGAAGCCTACGTAGTTCAGGCCGTTGCCGCTGTTCTCATACAGCCGCAGGCTGGCCGCAGCGTCGTTGTTGTTCCTGATGCTTACAAAACCATTGAAGGTAGCCAGCGTAGCTGCTGTCGGCGTCCCAGACTGGTTGTCAATCGTGGCGATATCCGCCGTCATACCCGACAGACCAAGCACCCGTACCGCATGGCCACCCGCACTGGTACTGTTGCCTCTCACATACAGTGCCGGGCCAGCGGTTCCACCTGTGTTATCCGCCAGCACACCCGCCGCAGCAGTAGTTGTCGAACCATACACACCTGCACTGGCACCTACCGTCGAGCTGGTGGTACCCCGTACGCCATAGCCCGAGCCCGAGCCTGTGTAACTGCCCCATACACCCGCAGAACCTGCGCCACCGAGGGCGTTGCCTACTACGCCGTAATTAACGAAGATGGAGGCACCAGTTGCCTGGCCACGCACAGCGGCGATGTTGCCAGTCGTCGTGTTTGTATTCGTTACGTCCAGCGAGTATGTATTCGAGCTGGCCGACACCGATACGTTCGTGCCATCGTTCGTCAGGTTAAACGATTCTGCCCAGCTGGTACCATTCCAGCGAAGCGTACTGTTGGCCAGCGTACCCAGCGAAACACTGCTGCCGCTCGGTGTTAACCAGCTCAGGTTGCCCGAACCGTCGGTCGTCAGCAGTTGGCCGTTGGTGCCGTCTGCCGCTGGAAGCACATAGGTAGTGGAACCCGTCAGCGTGGCAGGAGAACGGAATGCCACATAATCAGGGCCACTGTTCGCTTCGCGCAGCCGCAACTCCGGTGCATTGGCGGTGCTTGTCAGCAGCTCTACAAAATTGCCTTCAAATGAGCCCGCGGCACCTGTACTGATAGCCCTACCGGAGATTGCAGGGCCCGTGCTTGACGAGAAACCGCGCACACCCGCAGCGCCATTCGCAGCCCGGCCTTCGACACCAGCACCCTCTACACCCGAGCTCTGGGTAATACCCTGAACACCCACGGTGGCAAAGCTGGTAATGGCAGTGGCCTCGCCACGTACACCAATCCCCGCAGTTCCACCGCTCGATTGGCCGCGCACACCATAGCCAGCAGACGCAATACCATATACACCCACCGAGTTAGCGCTCGTGCTGCTCGTCGAACCCTGCACGCCATAAGAGATGGCCCCAGTGTTATCACTCGCACTGCCGGATATGGCAGTGCCACCCGCAACGCTTGACGTTACCTGCAGGGCATCGCTTACGCTGCTGTTGATGGTCACCAGGTTGCCATTGTTCGTCAGGTTGCTGGCTTCCACCCAGGCCGAACCATTCCAGCGCAGCGTGTTGCCCGCACCCGTACCCGCAGCCAGACCACCGCCTACCGCAGCCCACGTCAGGTTGCCACCCGCATCGGTCGTCAGGTAGCCCCCCGCCAGAATGGCCGGAGGCAACGTATACACCCAGTTGCCTGCCAGTGCATTCGGTGCCTTGAAGCCAATGTAGTTGGCACCACTGCTCGAGGCTTCGTAGAACTGCATTTCCAGTGCGGCGTTATCGTTGTTCCGCAGCTCTACCGTGTTGTTGTAAACGCTCAGCGCAGGGCCGGTACCCTGCTGGTCTATCAGCACACCGATGGAAGGGTTCGATGTATTCTCTACCAGGAACTGCCCCGCCGAGCCACTGGACAGCGCGTTACTGCGACCAATGACACCCGTACCACCACCCGAGGTTTCGCCTACAACACCCGAGGCGCCATTAGTGGAAATGCCATATACACCGCCACCAAAGAAATCCTGCGAATTCGTGGTGCCATAGACACCGTACGTTACGTTGGTGGTGGAGATAGGCGCGGAACCCAGCACACCGGCCGAGCTCGCTACCGTCGAAACGTTCTGGCCTTGTACACCCGCAGAAGCGGTCGCACCACTGTAGTAGCCGTAGACACCTGCGCCAGTACCCCCGTTGTTCTCACCCCGTACACCGGAGCCAGCACCTGCCGTCGAGCCCTGAACACCCGCAGAAACCAGGTTGGTACTTTGCGTGAAACCCCGCACACCATATGTCGCGTTGGCGGTCACCGATGCGGCTTCGCCATAAACACCTGTCGTGTTCACCGCCGCAGCCGAACTGCGGCCATATACGCCATAGCCATTGGCCGAAGTGCTGCCGAACACACCTGCACCATTCGTTGCAGTGCTCGTTGTAGTACCCGTTACACCATAAGTGGTGAAACTGGAACCCCCACTGGCACGGCCCAGAATTGCCGAAACACCGTTCAGCGACAGGTTCGTCGTAGACACATCCACCACGTTGAAGCCCGTCGAGTTGGTGGCTGTAACTGTGGTGCCATCGTTGGTCAGGTTGCTGGCTTCCACCCAGCTGGTGCCATTCCAGCGCAGGGTGTTGTTGGTGGTTGTACCCGCAGCAACACTGCCGCCGCCCACCGTCGTCCAGCTCATGTTACCAGTGCCATCAGACGTCAGCACCTGGCCGTTGGTGCCTACCGAATTGGGTAGAGTCAGAGCCACGTCGCTGCCAAGTGCCGTCGGCGAGGCCAGCGAAACATAGTTGATACCGTTGCTGCTGCCTTCCTGGAAGCGGACTTCTGCGGGGGTATTATTCGTGTTCACCAGCTCCACATAGTTGTTCTCGAAAGAACCCGCAGCGCCGGAACCCGCGCGGCCACGTATAGCCGGAGCTGTCGTCAGGCTCGCACCCATCACACCGGATGCGCCGCTGCTCGACTGACCGAAGACACCCGCACCATCCGGCGTACTGGAATTGCTGTAGCCTGCAACACCATAGGTAAGGTTGGCCGAAGCCAGCGAGTTGTCGCCGATGATTGCAGAAGAACCTGAACTTGTGTTTGTCGTCTCTACATACAGCGCATTGAGATTAGGCGTGGTAATGGTCACGTTGTTGGTCGACACTGTCAACAGACTGGTCTCCACCCAGTTCGTGCCATTCCAACGCAGGGTGTTGTTGGTTGCTGTGCCTGCTGCAACACTGCCGCCGCCCACAGTGGTCCAGTTCAGCACACCCGTGCCGTCGGTGGTCAGTACCTGGCCGTTGGTGCCCGCCGTCGGGGGCAATGAGAGTGTGTAGTTTGCCGCCAGTGCACTCGGAGCCTGCACCGACACGTAGTTCGTGCCATTGGCAATGCTTTCCAGGAAACGGAGAGGCGTAGGTGTACCACTCGTATTAACGAGTTCTACGTAGCCCCCCTGAAAAGTACCGGAAGCCCCTGTACCCAGCGTGCGGCCAAAAATCGCACTGCCGCTGCCGATGGCTTCGCCCAAAACACCATTGCCCGAGCTGCTTGCCTGGCCAATTACACCCGCAGCACCATTACTTGCGGTGCCATACACCCCTGCCCCCAGTGCGCTCGTCGAGTTGCTGGAGCCGTACACACCGTAGGTCGCAGAAAGTGTACCGGCTGTTGCCACACCCATAACACCCGCCCCCCCCCCGGCAGTGCTGCTGGTACCGTAAACACCACTACCAGAGCCTGTGTTCGTGTAGCTGCCACCTATGCCATACCCGCTCGTAATGTTACCGTTGGTACCCAGCACACCATAGCCAGAGTTGGTGTTGGTGCCGTAAACACCCGCAGCCGAAACGTTGGTACTGCTGGTGGTGCCATAAATCCCATAAGTAGCATTGGTGGTTATGGTTGTCATGTTGCCACGCACTGCCGCAGCTGTAGACGCAGCTGAGCTGTTGTTAGCAACAAGGCCCAGCGCGCTGTTCGCTGCCACCGATACCGTCGTGCCATCGTTCGTCAGGTTGGCAGCCTCCACCCAGCTGGTGCCGTTCCAGCGCAGCGTGTTGTTGGCGACCGTGCCAGCGGTTACGCCACCACTCGGGGTGGTCCAGCTCAGCGCACCCGTGCCGTCGGTGGTCAGTACCTGGCCGTTGGTGCCTGCCGAGTTCGGCAGGGTCAGGGCCACGTTCCCGCCAAGGGTTGCCGGTGCTGCCAGCGACACAAAGTTGGCGCCGTTGGTGCTGGCCTCCTGAAAGCGAAGGGGAACTGGCGCGTTGTTCGTGTTTACCAGTTCTACCCAGCTGTTCTCGAACGATGCCGTAGCGCTACTGCCTGCACGCGCCTTGAGTGCAGGGCCAGTGCCGGTGGCCAGTGCCAGTACAGCAGTTGCCGCACTACCCGAACTACCATAGATGGCCGCACTGTTGGCATTAGTGGAAATTGTTTGCCCCTGAACACCAAAGCCCCCACCTGTTCCATTGTAAAAACCCTGAACACCAGCGCCCTGGTCTGTCGCTACACCATACACGCCCGCAGAACCTGTATTGCTGGAGTTTGTTTGGCCGATCACACCATATGCAATCTGCGGTGAAAATCCGGTGGCCAAGCCCCGAATACCTGCAATATTGGAGCCCGACGCATTCGAGTTTTCACCGATAAAGGCAAAGTTGCCGCTTGTAGTTTGGGCACTTACCAGCGTTCCATCGTTTGTCAGATTGGCAGCCTCCACCCAGTTTGTCCCGTTCCAGCGCAGCGTATTATCGGTTGCCGTGCCGCTGGCCACAGTACCTGTAATACTGCTCCAGCTCATGGCTCCGGCACCGTTGGTCGTCAGTACCTGACCGCTCGTACCATCTGCCGCTGGCAGCGTGTAGGTAGTAGAAGCAGGCAACAAATTGGGCGCACGAAGGGCCACATAATCAAGGCCACCGCTCTCTTCGCGGAAACGCAGTTGTGAGGGGCCGGGGCCTGTGCTGGTCAATTCTACATACGTATTGACGAACTGGGCCGCTGGGCCAGAAGCTGCCTGAGCCACCAGCGCCGGGCCATTGCCTGTGTTGGTGGCCCGCACACCTGCGCCCGCAGCGTTGGTACTGGCTGTCGTACCAAATACACCTGCACCCGTAGCCGCAGTATTGGTTGCTACACCATAAACACCCGCCGCGCCAGCCGCCGGCGAATTCGCACTACCGTGTACCCCATAGTTTACCGCAGCAGGAGCTCCTGACGTGGCATTGCCCCGTACACCAGAAGTTCCAGCGACCGTACTACTCGCCACAGTCTCAAGTGCATTGCCCGTCGGCGAGATGATCACCAGGCCATTCCCAGTCGACTTCACGGCATCCGTCTCCACCCAGTTCGTCCCGTTCCAGCGCAGCGTGTTGTCGTTGGCCGTGCCGCTGGCTACGGTGCCAGTAATCGTGCCCCAGCTCAGGTTTCCGGCAGCGTCAGTCGTCAGGAAGCCGCCCGGCGTAACTGCTGCGGGCAGCGTATAGGTAATATCGGCTGCCTGTGCCTGAGCCTGGAAAGCTGTGAAGTTGGCCCCTGCTGCCGAGGGCTCACGGAACCGCATCTGCCCGGCGGTGCCCGTGTTGTCCAGCAGGAAATTGCCATCGGCCAACGTCAGCCGCTGGCTGGGGGCTGGCGTACCAATACCCACCAGACCCGCAGCATCTATGCGCATGCGCTCCACGTTGTTGGTATAAAACGGAACAGGATTGCCGTTGGTCGAGCCTATAAACTCGCCACCTGCCAGCGCATTGCCCGTGAAGGTCCAGCCCGCAAAGGCCGATCCCCCTACTGCCTGAAAGTCAGCACCGTCATACGAATACAGCCTTTCTTCGCCAGCCCCGTACACATACACTACCATACCACGGTTGTTCTGCCGCTGTATAGGCGGCAGGGCATCCAGCACCGCATCAAAGGCCGCCAGCTGCGCCACCGACATGCGTGGCAACAGCAGACCCTGCGTCGTCGATTGCAGGTCCAGTAGCGCGTTCGGCTCGGGCGTCGTCGTGCCAATGCCAACCTGGGCCTGGGCTGTGCCAATAGTACACAGTACGGCCAGTACGCCGAGGGCCACTCGTTGTAGCTTTTTCATGGTAGTAGTAGTTCAGTGCTGCCCTCCAGTACGCATTTACGCTTACTGAAGGATACAAGCAGGGCAGATTATTACAACTGCAAATTAGACAACTTCCCGCTCTCTCCAAACAATTGAACCCAAACGACAAAGGCCCCTGACAGGGGCCTTACAGATATGCTGTTTCGGTGTTTTGACTTAGAAAACGTACCACGTACCCACGCCATCGGAGATGAACCCGCGCGTGCCAGGGCTGGTGACAGTAAATGCTGTCGTGATGGCGCCGCCGCCACCTGTAAAGCCGTCACCGGACGCGGTGCTGAAGGTAACCTGCGTACCCGGTATCAGGGTCGTGATATCGCACAGGATATAGTAGATACGCCCGCGGCAGGTGCTCGCGTTTGGTAGTGTCACATTCGTCGTAAGCCCTGCCGTACCCGCCACACGAACAAAATAATGCGTGTCATTGATCGTGTGGGGACCTATACCCACCAGCGAGGTGAAGTTCACCGACTGCGAGCCGTTCACTGTCAACGAAGAATTTGGAACCGTCTCGTTGATACCTACACGCCCACTCGTCGTTACCAGCGCCGGACCGCCAGTGTTGCTGATTGTCACCCCTGTGCCCGCAGTTGATGAAACAGCGATGCCAAAGCCACCGGCATTCGTTGCGAAAACCGCCGTGCCGTTGTTTGTCTGGGCATACACTGCCTGTCCGTTAGGCGAGCTTGCGTCCATGCCAATGGCCGTACCCACGGCCCGCAGGCCCCGGCCGCCCGTTACATTCGCCTGAAAGTAGCCCCCATAACCGTTGTTTTGAAGGCCAACCCCCACAACTCCTATCGCCCCACCGGGCAAAGACGGCGCACTGCTTCCAGAAATCCCTACCACGCCATGCCCTATGGGCGAATATGCAATGCCCTTCACCCCTGCGGTCACGGTAGTAGCTCCTGTGGCCGTGCCCAGCACGCCAATGCCGTCGTTTGTCGAAAGCGTGGCTCCCTGAAGTGCAGGGGTTGCGCTGGCAGAGTTGGTCTGCGTAAACAGGCCCGCAATAGCGTTGGCGCCGCTGGCTTCTATGTTCAGCACATTACCTGCACCGATTGCACTTGTACCTGAATACGGCAGTGTCAGCCCGTCATTGGCCCATACAGGAATACCTGCTCCCGTAGACTGAAGCACCTGTCCCGAAAAACCCGCATTGCCTGCCAACTGCAGAGGCCCCGCAATCCACAGGCCGTTGCTTAGCACAAGATTCCCATCGGGTAGCATTACCGCCAGTGTGGTAAAACCGGCAGGGCTGCCTGCTGTTCCACTGGCGACACCAATCGTAAGAAATCCACTCGAAGGGCTGGAGGCTATCTGATAGGCAAATCCATCTGTAGCTGGGACAGTATTACCAAACGCCTGGTCATAAAACGCATTAAACATAATGCCGTTGGAAATGCCCGGCCGGTGGTAGAGGCTGATATCCCTGTTTGGCCCAAACAGCGCCAGATTACCCTCTGCTGCCGGCGCCAACACCTGAAACGGCGCATTTAAGGGGCGCATGCCCACCCCAAGCCGGTCAGCACCTATGAATACGCTGGGGTCCCAGTTGGCCGCAGAGTCTGCACCCGCAACTGGGCTATCGCCAGTCCCAAACGTCAGGAACTCCTCACCGGCACTGACCGCCATATATGCCATCAATCCCGGCCCTAACGACCGGAAGTCTCCCGAAACCGTATCCTGATACCCATTGAACAAAATCCCGGAAACATCCGACCGCGTGAACACACTTATACCCGATACTGTGGGGCCAAACAGCGCAGCCATCCCATTCACCGCCGACAAGGGGTTCACTTCCAGTCGCGCCTTGGTGGGCAATGCCCCTATGCCAACCGCCCGCACCAGAGGCGAGTTCACTGCGCGGTTGCCATTCCGCAAAAACGCCAGGTCGGCACCCGAACCCTGCACACGCCAGCCAGTGGTGGTCCACACCATCAGCCGTTCCAGGTTGGTGTTGTAACCCACCATGCCCACTTCAGTTGCACCATAGCTGCCCGCCGCGGCGGCGCTGTCAGCTGATGAATAGTAGGGCATCAGTACTCCGCGGCCTGTACCAGACACATGTAGCAACGACTGTGCGTTCGGCGTCACTGTGCCAATACCTACTTGTGCTGTCGCATTGGCAAAAGACAGCAGCGCCAGCGCCAATGCGCCCGCAATTCTCCCAGGCAGATTCTTCATGGTTCAGTCAGTATGGCTATTTCTCACCAATACTCGACTTCAAAAATAGAAAAGAGCAGCACCCAACCATTGGATACTACTCTTTACAACAAACTTATTCTCAATTATTAACAAGGCGCCGGCGTTCAGCCTTTCCCTTTGCCCTTGGGGCCACCTTTTCCTGGGCCACCACCCTGCTTTTTGGCTTGGCCGGGCGGCACGCCTTTGTTCTTCTTGGGCCCGCGGTTGGGCTGGGCAGGGTCCACATATGTTATGGGGTAGCGGCTGCTGTGGGTGCTGTACAATGTCTGGGGCCGATCGCCAGTAAAGTCCAGTGCTACTACCGTTGCCGTGTTCAGACTGAAGCCTACGTAGGGCATCGGCAGACTGGCCGTTACGTTCCAGCCGTTGCCCCCCAGCGAAATGAATACGCCTTTGGTGCAGTCGTAGTACGACCGTGCTTCGGGTATGTAGTAGTATCGGGGCTGCTGCTTGTTGCGGTAGCCGTGTGCAGGCGCCCACGGCGGCGGACCCTGGGAAAACAGCTGGCTGGGCAGCATCAGCGTCAGTACCACCAGCGTGAGCAAGGCAGGGAAGTAGCGTTTCATGTCAGGTAGGTGTTTGAGTTGTCTGCCCACCCTCCTGCAACATCCATACCATGCCCTTTCTCGCCCTCCGCGCGCGCCAACCGTCCAGTTAACAGTACATCTTATGCCCGCCCCCGCAGCGCCTTCAGCATCTCCGCCTCCAGCGCGTGGGGCAGCGGCAGGGTATACGTATTCTGCTCTTTCCGGAACGACAGCCGCCCCACGCCCGGTGCCGCCCCACCCGAATCATAAGACCAGTCTTTGCGCCGCAGCAGTTCAGGCTGCTCCCAGCCCAGTGGCTTGCCATTGACCTCCGCCCCAAAAGGATACACCACCACCTGCACTGGCCGCTCCCCATTGCCGCCTGCCAGCTGCCGTCGCAGATACCACACCTGCACCCAGCTGATGCCGTTCATCAGCCCCACCACACCCAGGTATACCCCCAGAAATGCCGCCAGTCGACCAATGCTCCAGCGCTCGGCTGGGGCTTCACTGTCCAGCTCAGCCCATACAATTGCCAACATAATGAGTATGCCAACCAACAGTACCGGATTACGCTGGTCTTTGGCGCTGGTTTCTGCCTGAATCAACCGTTCGTGCACTACCATTTCCAGTGGCACCGTCCACCCCACCAGCGGCAGATGAGCCTTCAGCAGTTGTGTCCACCTGCGCGCACCTAAATGCATTTGCAACGCCAAAAACCCCGCTACCACCAGCACTCCAAAACCCAGCATGAAGCTCCACGCAAACCAGGGAGTGCGGCGGTCCAGCGCTCCGACCGTATAAACTCCAGTTGCGAGAATGGCCGCGACAAAACCACAGACTGCCAGCGCCCGGTTGCGTATTCGCAGGAGAAAGTCGCTCGAGGTTTTTGCCTTCATGCTACCTCAGTTCTTCCGCTATCAGTTCCTGCACCTCGGCCACCTTGTCTTTCGGTATCGGTATCTGT
This sequence comes from Pontibacter sp. T17, assembly GCF_057219875.1. NCBI lineage: Bacteria > Pseudomonadati > Bacteroidota > Cytophagia > Cytophagales > Hymenobacteraceae > Pontibacter > Pontibacter sp. T17. The sequence continues at coordinate 1,061,791 of NZ_JBXVVW010000001.1, read as the reverse complement.
ATCCAGAAGTTCGAATCGCGCCACCGTCCATCCTCTACCGACAGGTAAAATGCTGCGTCGCCACCGTCCTGCACCGTCCGCACCAGAGCCGTTTTCAGCTTCACGCGTGTCCATCGGCCCCAGTCCAGCCGCAAGCCTGCCCCCTCGAAGCCTCTGCCGTACAGCGTATACCGCACCTCGCCCTGGCGCAGCAGCCACCACGCCACTACATTCAGTAACACAAACATGACCAGCAGCCCTGCGCCGTAGAGCCATTGCTCATGAAATCCGTCATTATTGCCCCCTTCTAACGCCCTTTCAGCTGCTTCATGGTTCAACATCATCAACAGCACCAGTACCCCTACGCCTGTTTGCGTTTGCGGGGTATCGAGCCATAGAAAGGGATAGGCCCGCCAGTCCAGAATCTTCATGCCCTCTACGCCTGGCAAAGTCCAGCTTACCACGCGGGTCGTAAGCATATACCGGTGCCAGTCATAGGCCTGGTACAGGTGCAGCACCCCCAACCCGCCAAAAACTACCATGAGAACTACCTCCATCGAATTAGTCAGAGGATGAAATGGCGGCGTCAGAAATCCAACTACGGCAATAGCAGCTAGCAATTGACCCAATCCCAGCGCCAGGTAATAATCACGCATCTCGAAAGGTGATGCAAAGGCCGAATATCCAGCAACCCTTACTTGTAAAAAATTACCAAGAACCCGCAAGCTGGCTGACCACGTCTGACGGGCTTTTCCTTACCCCCTCCGCTCCTCCACCCGCTGCTCAAAGTAGCCCAATACCTGCGCTGCTACCTCCGCCGGCACCGGAAAGGCCAACCGCGTGGCCTTGAACCGCAGTACCAGGTCGCCATAGCCCGGTATAGGCCCTGCTTCATACTGCACGGCCTCGGGCTGCCAAAGCAGCCGCGTGTTCCACTCCAGGCTGTACCACGGGCACGAAAACCCGAATGCGTATAACCGAAGCGTCCACACAGAATCGCCTGCTTTCCCCAGCCGCCAGCGCAACACCCAGCGGCCCACCACCCAGCTCACTGACACCACCCCGATCAGCAGTAGCGGAAACTCCAATGCGTCCAGCCACCAGAACACATTCATTTCCAGATTGTCTGTGAAGCGCAGGCCAAAGAGTGTCGTCAGCCCCAGTATCAGCATCAGTGCTGGCCGCTGAAACCGCTCCAGCAGCGTCGGATAGTGGCGCAGCTGCGTTTCCAGCATCATCCGTTGCGTCACCTGCCACTCCAGGAGCGGAGCGGCGGCTGCCACCCGAGCTTCCCACTTGCGGTGGGCGCGGTGCAGCAGGCCAGCCAGCAGCAGCAGCACGCCAAACAACGCCATCACGATGGGCATGCTTGTGGGCAATGTTCCTTTGGCATCGGGCCGCAGCAGTTCGGGCAGAAACGAGGCCAACAGCACCAGCGACACCACCGCCACCAGCAGCATCCGGTTCCGGCTCCGCTGGTACGGACTTGGATAGGCAACTTTCGTCATCGGCCGCAATATGCCCACTCCCCGCCATATATCCGCAGCACCTCAGCGCTGCCCACTCTCCTACTTCACCTCAGCGAAATATGCCTGCACTTCCTCGGCTTCTCCCACCGGCACCGGCAGATAGGTTACGCCTAGCAGCGTCCATATCCGCAGCAGCAGCCACCCTTCTTCTCTGTGGGCCTCCCAGCGCACCTTCAGCAGGGTGCTTCCACCCAGAAACTGCCACAGCAGCACCTTACCCGGCAGCAGCAGCCCAGCTTCGTATGCGCTTACGTGCACCATTACCCTACCCTGGGGCACATCGTTTACTCCGCTTTTCAGAATCCCGCTGCCCATGTGCCACAGCGCCCAGTTGAAGCCCCAAAGCAGCAACACCTGCTTTACTTCATGCCAGAAACGGAATTCCTCCCAGCCAGGCGTCTTCACCAGCACCCAACAGCCGTGTGCCACCACAAACAGCAGCAGCATAAACGCCTGCACGTGCAGCCTCTCCTGCCATTTCCACCGGCTGCTCTCCAGCGTGGCCCGGTACAGCGTGCTGGGCACCTCCCACGTCAGCACCGGCTTCTTCCGGATAACCAGAAACCGCCAGCTGTCGCCCGCAAAGAAGAAATACAGCCCACGCAGCAGGTGCACCACTGTCAGCATCAGCATCAACTCCAACAGCAGGCGCATCGGCCTCGTCAGATTTTCGATATCACTCAGCTGGAATGCCACCACCATTCCCATGCTCCCGACAACCATCCCAAGAAGAGACAGGATAAGACCTCGCCGGAACGGTGGCGGCATCGGTCTAATCCACTCATCGTAGAAATCCTCTCCATCCAAACGTATCTTCATATGGCAAACAGGCAGCTTTGCAGGAAAGACACGCATTTACCGCCGGGGCTGCCTGCCTCCTACTTCAGGTCAGCGAAATACGCCTGCACTTCCTCGGCCAGCGTGTGCGGCACTGGCACCGAGAAGTCGCCCTTTTCGAAGTTCAACTCCACCCGGCCATAGCCCTCGGCCACTCCGTCGGGGTGGTAGTCGGCGCTTTTCAATTCCACACTACCCAGCCCGTTCCACATAAAGGGCTTTCCGTCGTAGTCCATCCCGAAGTCGTACAGGCGTATCCGCTTGGGCGAACTGTCGGCCTGCGCCAGTTTGCGCTTCAGGTATATCACCCGCAGGCCCAATATGGCCAATATCAGCCCCAGTGCAAACAGCACCAGTGCGCCTATCAGCACCCACTCGTCCTGGGTCCAGGCTTCAGGCTCCAGTATGTCCATCCCTTCCTTGATCGCCAGTTTCACCACCACAAAGCCCGCCACCACCATCCACACCACCGGGTGTTTGAAGAAGGCCAGGTTGCGCCGCGTGTGGGCCAGTTGCTCCTGTAGCAGCAGGGTGCGCGGTACCGTCCACTCCAGCAGCACGGGTGCATCGGCGGTTTTGCGCTGCCACTTACGGTGCAGGAACTGAAACATCCCTGCCATGGCCCCGCCCATCAGTGCTGCGGTGCCGCCCAAAATCACAGCCACTACCATCACATCGGGGTCACTCAGCCACATCCACAGTGCCGACCCAATGAGCAGCACTCCCACTCCGACGTACAGCAGCCAAAGGCTGTAACTGCGCCATTGCGCGTAGTAGCTTGTCGGTTCAGTCATAAGGATACAGGGAAAGGGGTAATAGCGCGTGTCTGGCAAGATGCGCCTTCTCCGGCTGCCGCGCCAGCCCGCAACTGCGGTAAATCACGCGGGCCAGAAGGCATGAAAAACCCCTCTGGAAGCATCTCAGGCAGGGTAATTACTGGCGCAGGGCCCCCCTGGGTGGCGTCAGGAATGGGCTATATCACGCAGCAGGGCGTCTACTTCCGCTACTTTTTCGTTGGGCAGCTCCAGCAGTACTTCATGGTCAGGATTTTGGCTCAGGGTCAGGTTATCCTCCACATACAGCGCCAGTTCGTGGCTGTTGCTCCCCTTTATGGGTGTCAGCCGATAGCTGTCCAGCGTCAGTCCGCCCCACTTGCCCCAGTCCAGCACAAGCACCGGTGTCGACAACCCCTCGTGGGTCAGCACCACTGGCAGGCCCTCCGTACGCAACGAAGTACGCAACTGCTGGCGCGCAATCCGCATCACCACCACAACGCCGCCCAGCAGCAGCAGCGCCACCCATTCTGCTGCACGTGGCAGCGAAAACAATTGGTCCGGATGGTAGGGGTTTCTGCGATCCACCAATGACAGGACAACGCCCTTGCCATTGGTGATTACTTCTGCCACCAGCAGCAGTAGCAACAGTATGTAGATGTACCGCAGATAGCGATGGTAGAACGGCGCAGGCGAAATACGGCCAGGACCTTTCAGTTGCTCTGCGGCTTCAGGCGGCAGCACCCAGCTGACCGATTTTTTCCGCGAACCCTGCCCGCTCCATGCCAGCAGCCGATACGCCACCCGACAGATACTGGCCACCAGCACCAGCACCAGTATCCACGGCATGAGATAGATTGGAAAGAAGTCCGACCGGCTCAGCCGCGAAAGCCAGCTGGCATCCCACAGCCCAATTACAATCCCAAGTATTAACAGGAGGGTGATTAATACCCAGCGATAGTAAAACAACATGGCGGGAGAAAGCAGAAAATAAGCAAGCAGCCTCTACAAAGATTGCACCCGTTGCCGGCATATCAAGTCAGATTGCCACACAAACTGTCACTCCAATACCCGTTGCGCAGAAGAAAATCCCACCGGTGGTGAGGCAAGGGCACACCCACGCATTGTATCGCTACAGGAGTGCTTCCGCCTGAAATGCTTTAACCTCCGCCACCAGAGCCTCCTAAATCAATGCCCGAGCCCTGTATACCGTCACTGCCATCCCGCAGCCGCAGGCTGCCGCGCCAGCCCGCAACTGCGGTAGTTTCTCCCCCTTACGGTAACTTGCGCCCCACATGCGCCCCCTTCACATCGCCATTCTCGGCTGCCGCGGCATCCCCAACCGCTATGGCGGTTTCGAGCAGTTTGCCGAATACCTCTCCGTCGGCCTCGTGCAGCGGGGCCATCGTGTACGCGTCTACTCCAGCCACACCCACCCCTATCAGGAAACCACCTTCCAGGGCGTCGACATCGTCCATGCCACCGACCCCGAAGACCGCATCGGCACCGCCGGCCAGTTCCTCTACGACCTCAACTGCATCCGCCACCTCCGCCGCCACCCCGTAGACGTCGTCCTCCAGCTCGGCTATACCTCCAGCAGCATCTGGGGCTGGCTGCTGCCCCGCGTACCCGTCGTCACCAACATGGACGGCCTCGAGTGGAAGCGCAGCAAGTATTCCGCCCCCGTGCGCCGCTTCCTCTACTGGGCCGAAGCCCTCGGCGCCCGCTGGTCCGACGCCCTCGTCGCCGACTCCCTCGGCATTCAGCAGCACCTCCGCCAGCGCTTTGGCAAAGACAGCACCTACATCCCCTATGGCGCCGAGCCCTTCCAGCCCAGTCCTGCCGATGCCCCTGCCATCCTGCCCACCTACGGCCTACAGCCCCACGGCTACGACATGCTCATCGCCCGCCTCGAGCCCGAGAACAACCTCGAGATGGTACTCCGCGGCACCCTCGGCAGCACCAGCCAGCGCACCCTGCTCGTCATCGGCAAGCACGAAACCAAATTCGGCGAATACCTGAAGCAGCACTTCGCCCACGATCCGCGTGTCCGCTTCCTCGGCGCCATCTACGACCAGCACGCCCTCAACGTCCTCCGCTGGCACTGCAACCTCTATTTCCACGGCCACAGTGTGGGCGGCACCAACCCCTCGCTGCTGGAGGCCATGGCCAGCGGTGCGCTCATGGCGGCCCACCGCAACGTCTTCAACCAGACCATCCTCGGCTCCGAAGCCCACTACTTCGACACCCCCGCCGAGGTCACTGCCCTCCGCGACAGCCCCGGCCGCTCCGCCCCCGACGCCCCGCAGTGGATCGCCACCAACCTGCACCGCATCGCCACCCTCTACGCCCGCGACACCATCGTCGCCCAATACGAAGCCCTGCTCCTACAGGCCGCAACAAAAGGCGTTGTGCGGTAGGCTCACAAACCACACACAGGCACCCCGTTAAGAGTGCCTGTGCGTTGTCAGTTCGGCTGGGCAGGACTCACTTGCCGTCCCAGCGCAGGAACGTCACGGCGCTCAGACCCTCGCCGCCGTGGTACAGCCGCATCGTCGCCGCTTTGAAGTCGGCTTCCGTCGCGGTGTTGATGTTCAGAAACTGCTGCGGGTTGCGGTCCATCATCGGGAACCACGAGTTCTGCACCTGTATCATCAGCCGGTGGCCTTTCTTGAAGGTGTGGAACACGTCGTTCAGCGTGAACGTCACTTCCGTTACCTGCCCCGGCACAAACGGCTCGGGCTTCTCAAAGCTGTTGCGGAACTTGCCCCGCATCACCTCGCCGCGTATCAGCATCTGATAGCCGCCCATGCGCACGCCGGTGGGGTTGGGCTGGGGGTCGGGGGTGTTGTCGGGCAGCACGTCTATCACTTTCACCACCCAGTCGGCATCGGTGCCGGTGGTGGCTACGCGCAGGCGCACCTGTATGGGGCCAGCGGCGGTGAAGTCTTCGGCCAGCGGCTCGGTCTCAAACACCACCACATCGGGGCGGGTGGCGGCAAACCGCTGGTCGGCGGTCATGTAGGGGCGCTCCATGCCGGTGGTCATGGCGTTGTAGTAGGGCACGGGCTTGGCCGGATCGCTGATCCACTCCGTAAAGGCCGCGCCGCCCTCAGGCTGCTGCTCGGCTTTCAGCTGCCCCGCCGGATGAAAGTAGAACGTCACGGGCTGCGTTTCCTTCGGCGGCCACACCCCAAACCTGTGCCAGGTGTTGGTGCCCGTGCGGAACATCGTGGCCTCGGCCAGCGGGTCGGCGCCTTGCTGCTTCAGGTGGTGCCGGAAAAACGGCAGCAGCAGGCTGTCCTGATAAAACTCCGACGTATTGGCGCCGTAACGCATGTCGCCCAGATAGTCGCCCTGGCTGCGGGTCCAGCCGCCGTGTACCCACGGGCCAAACACCACTTTGTTATTGCCGCCGGGGCTGTTCTGCTCTGTGTGCTGATACACCTTCAGCGCGCCGTACAGGTTCTCGGCGTCAAACCAGCCGCCTACCGTCATCACCGCCGGACGGATGTTCTTCAGGTGCGGCCGCAGGTTGCGCACCTGCCAGAAGCTGTCGTACGTGTCGTGGGCCATGAGATCGGTCCAGGCCTGCACCTGCCCTTTCAGGTACTTCGCATCCAGGTTGCGCAGCGGGCCCGCTTGCAGGAAGAACTTATAGCCGTCGGGGGTGCCATGCCGGAACGGTGGATTACCGTTGGGCGTGGGCACCGGACGTGGCAGGCCAAAGCTGGCCAGGAAGTTGAACCCGTGCGGTAGCCACAGCGCTCCGTTCCGGTGAAAGTCGTCGCCGGTAAACCAGTCCACAATCGGGGCCTGCGGCGACACCGCCACCAGCGCCGGGTGCGCGTCTATCATCCCCGCCGCCGTGTAGAAGCCCGGATAGCTGATGCCCCACTGCCCCACGCGGCCATTGTTGTGCGCCACGTTCCGCACCAGCCACTCCACCGTGTCCCAGGTGTCGGTGCTCTCGTCTATCACCTTGGGGTCCTTCTTCTTCTTTTTCAGATCGTTTTTGCCGGCCACTGCCTGGTTGGGCGTCATGTTGATGTGTTCGCCCTCGCTCATGTAGCGGCCCCGTACGTCCTGCTGCACCAGAATGTAGCCCTCGCGCATCAGCTTGGTGCTCGGCATCAGGTTGGTCGGGTAGCCCGATCCCACACCCGGAAACACGTCGGTCCCATACGGGCGACAGCTGTAGGGCGTCCGCGTCATCAGCATCGGGTAGCGCTTCTCCGCCGAGGCATCTACAGGTGTGTAGATCGCCGTGTGCAGCTTCACCCCGTCGCGCATCGGCACCATCACCTCGCGCTTCACGTAGTGCGTCCGGAAGTACACTGAGTCTTCCCGACTGAATCCTACATATGTCTGCGCCTGCACCGCCGAAGTGCCTACACTCAGTAACAAAGCCAATCCCAGGCCACACCACCGCCACAGCCCCGGGCTGATGCGGCTTCCTACCTCTGTCTGTACGGGTTTGCTCATACCGCCAAACTCAGATTTTTTGCCGTGCAATCCCATTATTTGAACTCTTAATAATTGTTACCTACAGGTTTTCCGGTAATTTTAGGAAAACACCGATATTCAGAATGGCAGGCTTTTGGGAGCGCATCTCGTCCATCGGCATCGAACACGCCCAGGACGAACAGCACCGCAAGAAAATTCAGCTCGGCAACCAGCTTACGCTCACCATGAGTGTGGTGCCCCTGCTGTACATGATTCTGTTCCGCAACCATCCCGAGTTGCTCACCCTCACCGGAACCGTCTTCATCATCATTCTCAGTTGCCTGCTGTTTATGAAAATGGGCTACACCATTCTGGCCCGTTACCTGCTGGTGGCTTCGTCGTCGTCGTTCATCATGCTCGTCGTCTCCTTCATGACTGACGGCACCGACCTCCTCCAGCTCATCCCCGGCAAGCTGCTCCTCATGGCCCTCATCACCATTCCGGTGCTGCTGTTCGACCTCCGCGAGTCCGGCTGGATGGCCTTCGGCCTCATCACCCTCATCGCCAACTTCATCGGCCTCGACTTCCTCGCCCGCGCCACGCCAAACCTTGCACCCGACCTCGCCTCCAACATTCAGGTCCGCATCTACTTCGCCTCCATCATCGACATCTTCGTCCTTGTACTCGGCTTCCTTTACCTCGCACGCATCAACCAGCGGTCGGAGAGTAACCTCCGCTCCGCCTACGACGAAGTAACAGCTGGCAAGCAGGAACTCGAACAGGCCCTCAACGACATCAAGTCTACCCAGAGTCAGCTGATCCAGAGCGAGAAAATGGCAACTCTGGGCCAGCTTGTCGCTGGTGTGGCACACGAAATCAATACCCCGCTCGGCGCCATCAACGCCGCTTCTGCATCGCTTTCGCGGTCCATCCCCATCGTGATGCAGAACTACCCCGACTACTTCAACCGCCTCTCCGAACCCCTCCAGAAGCTTTACTTTCAGCTCCTTGAGCGCAGCCAGCAGCAGCGCCCGCCCCTTTCCTCCCGCGAGGAACGCCAGTTCAAGAAAGACATCACCGAAGCCCTCGAGCGCAACAACATCCCCGGCGCCTCCGAGCTCGCTGGCAACCTCGTCAAGTCAGGCATCTACGGCGACATCCAGGAGATGATCCCCTATCTCGCCGACCCCAACTGCGTTACTGTCTTCGAGATGGTATTCAATGCCGGCAAAATCCGGATGAATATCGACAACGTCATTCTCGCATCTTCCAAGATGCAGAAGATCGTCCTGTCGCTGAAGAACTACTCCCACCGCTCTGGCGACAAGCCCGAGCCCGTCGACGTCCGCGAGGAAATCGGCACTGTCCTCACCATCTACCACAACCAGCTCAAGCACGGCATCGAGGTCACCCGCAACTTTGAAAATGTACCCCCTGTCATGGGCTTCGGCGACCAGCTTACCCAGGTCTGGACCAACATCATCCAGAACGCCATTCAGGCCATGGAAGGCCACGGCCAGCTCACCATCGACCTCTCCCAGCAGGGCGAGTGGGTGGTGGTAGCCCTCAGCGACAGCGGCCCCGGCATCCCCGCCGACGTCCTGCCCCGCATCTTCGAGGCCTTCTTCACCACCAAGCCCAAGGGCCTAGGCACCGGTCTCGGCCTCGACATCTGCAAGAAGATCATCGAGCAGCATGGCGGCACCATTGAGGTCAGCAGCCAACCCGGCCGCACCACCTTCACCGTCAAGCTGCCCGCCGCCAAGGGCATGCAGGCCCGTCCTGCCCCCGCCATTGAGCAGGCATAAGGCCCTCTCCTTCCGTATACACCCCAAGGGCTGCCCACGCAGCCCTTTTCTGTTGCCCCTCCCCCACCCACGTCTCCCGACCCGTCGGGACTACTTTTGGCGGCGCGGAGCCGCCCTCCTCCCTCTGCGTCCTCAGCCCTACCCCCCTGCACGTCATCTCGAGCGCAGCGAAGAGATCTGCTTCCCCAAACCCCCGCCCTTCCTACCACTCCACGTACCACCAAGCCCCCGTTCCCACACCAACCACCCGCTTCCTTTCGTTACCTTTACGCCGCATAACTCCACAACCGACACATGCAAACTTCCACCAGCCCCTTGGCCACGGCCCAGCGCGACCCGCTCTTCGATGTCATCGAGCAGGAATTCCGCCGTCAGAACGAAGGCATCGAGATGATTGCCTCTGAAAACTTCGTGTCCAAGGCCGTAATGGAAGCCGCTGGTTCCTGCCTCACCAACAAGTACGCCGAAGGCCTGCCCGGCAAGCGCTACTACGGCGGCTGCCAGTTTGTAGACGTCGCCGAGCGTATGGCCATCGAGCGCGCCTGCCAGCTCTTCGGTGCCAAGTGGGCCAACGTACAGCCCCACTCTGGTGCCCAGGCCAACGCTGCTGTCATGCTAGGCGTCCTCAAACCCGGCGACACCATCCTCGGCTTCGACCTCGCCCACGGTGGCCACCTCACCCACGGCTCGCCGGTCAACTTCTCCGGCAAGCTCTACCGCGCCACCTTCTACGGTGTGGAAGCCGAAACCGGCCGCATCAACTACGACAAGGTCGAAGAGAAAGCCCTCGCCGAGAAGCCCAGGCTCATCATCTGCGGTGCCTCTGCCTACGCCCGCGAGTGGGATTACGCCCGCCTCCGCGCCATCGCCGACAAGGTAGGCGCCCTCCTCCTGGCCGACATCGCCCACCCCGCTGGCCTCATCGCCGCCGGCCTGCTCAACAGTCCCTTCCCCCATTGTCACATCGTCACCACCACCACCCACAAAACTCTCCGTGGGCCCCGTGGCGGCATGATTCTCATGGGCGAGGACTTCCCCAACCCTATGGGCGAGAAAACCCCCAAGGGCGAAATCAAGATGATGTCCAACGTGCTGGACATGGCCGTGTTCCCCGGCACACAGGGCGGCCCCCTCATGCACATCATCGCTGCCAAGGCCGTAGCCTTCGGCGAAGCCCTGCAACCCGAGTTCAAAGCTTACGCCAAGCAGGTGGTGGCCAATGCACAGGCCCTCGCCGGTGCCCTCATCGAGCGCGGCTACCAGATCATTTCTGGCGGCACCGACAACCACCTCATGCTCATTGACCTCCGCAACAAGAACATCACCGGAAAGGTCGCTGAGGCATCGCTCGTCAAGGCCGACATCACCGCCAACAAGAACATGGTGCCCTTCGACACCCAGAGCCCCTTCGTCACCAGCGGCATACGCCTCGGCACCGCCGCCATCACGTCGCGTGGCCTCAAGGAAGCCGAGATGCGCCAGATTGCCGCCTGGGTAGACCGTGTCATCCTCAACCCCGAAGACGAGGCCAACCTCGCTACCGTGGCTGCTGAGGTGCACGCCCTCATGAAAAACTACCCCCTCAACTACTGAGCCGCCGCGCCCGGTATTTGTTGACCCCGCATGTCTCAGTCAGCCCCGTCCGCCGATCTTATTGTACTCGGTGCCGGGGCTGCTGGCTGTTTTGCCGCCGCCAACGCCGCTGCCCATAACCCCGCAGCCCGCATTCTCCTGCTGGAGAAAACCGGCAAACCGCTGGCCAAGCTCCGCATCTCCGGTGGGGGCCGCTGCAACGTCACCCACAACTGCACCGACGTCGCGCGCCTCGTCTCCCACTATCCCCGTGGCGCCCGCGAGCTGCGCCAGGCATTTGCCCGCTTCGCCGTGCCCGACACCATCCGTTGGTTCGAGAGCCGCGGTGCCCGCCTCAAGACCGAGCCCGATGGCCGCATGTTCCCCGTCACCGACGACAGCGCCACCATTGCCGACACCCTCCTCCACGAGCTCCACCACCGCCGCGTAGAACTCCGCCTTCACACAGACGTCCGCGCCCTCTCCCCCACCGAATCCGGCTGGCGGCTCACCCTCGCCTCCGGCGACGTCCTCACTGCCCGCGCCGTCATCGTCGCCACCGGGGGCAGCCCCAAACTGGAGGGGCTTCAATGGCTCGCCCACCTCGGCCACACCCTCGTGCCCCCCGTCCCCTCGCTCTTCACCTTCAACCTGCCCGGCCAGCCCATCACCGCACTGCAAGGCGTAGCCCACCCCGACGTCGAGGTCTCCATCGTCGGCCAGAAGATCCAGGCGCGCGGCCCCGTCCTCATCACCCACTGGGGCCTCAGTGGCCCGGCCATTCTGCGCTGCTCGGCCTGGGGTGCCCGCGCCCTTGCCGACCTCAACTACCACTTCGACGTCCGCCTCCGCTGGCTCCCCGACGCCTCAGACGACGGCCTCCGAGCCCAGCTCGACCAGCATCGCACTACCCTCGCCACCCGACAGCTCACCACCCGCAATCCCTTCGGCCTGCCTCAGCGCCTCTGGGACTACCTCCTCTCCCGCGCCGCCATCCCCCACGACCTCCGCTGGGCCGACCTCCCCAACCCCAGCCGCAACCGTCTCCTGGAACTCCTCCTCCGCGACACCTACCCCGTCCGCGGCAAAACCACCTTCAAGGAAGAGTTCGTCACCGCAGGCGGTATCTCGCTCAAGGACGTCGATTTTACCACTATGCAGAGTCGCCGTGCACCCGGCCTCTTCTTCGCCGGTGAGGTGCTCGATATCGATGGCATCACCGGTGGCTTCAACTTCCAGGCCGCCTGGACCACCGGCTTCATCGCCGGCACCTCCGCCCTCCGCTAAATCTGGCTTGCTTCCCTCGTCTCTTTTTGGGATTTTTAGCTATGCGCTATCTACTGGCTCTGCTGCTCATTCTCCCTGTTGCTCTCAAAGGTCAACCTACCGACCCCACGGATTTCCTCCGTCTTCACTGGCAGCAGCAGTATTCCATCACCCAGCTCGATTCCCTGCTCCGACGCCAGCCCAACAACGCTGGCATTCAGTATGCCTTCCTCCACCGGCTGATCAACGCCAATCCTGACAGTGCGCAGAAGCTGGCCGATGCCTGGCCGGGAATTCGTCAGAACACCAGTTGGCGCGAAACCCTTCGGGCCATCGCTATCCCCCGTATGGAGGATGGGGCACGAAGACTGGCGCTATTGCAGAAAGCCGTAGCCGCTGACCCCACGGCCAGCAACCTCATTGGCTGGGTTTTCCTTGTCGAAGAACATGCCGCCACCGCCAATCAGGGCCGGTCCGACTCTCTCTGGCAGCGGCTCAGCAACCTTAACCCTGACCACCGGTTCGTACTCGGCGAGTATGCCGGCATCCTCCTGTACACCGCCCCAGAAGCACGCTTCCGCGCATTCATTGACAGTGCCATGCGCGTGGCCCCCACACCCATTGTGCGCGCCAGGCTCAATGCCCTCCTGCTTACCAACGCTACCCCTACCCCCCAGAACGACTCACTTGCCCTGGCACTCGTGCGCACAGCCCCGCATATGACGATGGTTCGCCTGCCCGTCTCCGACTACCTCGCCAAAAGCAATGTGCAAAAGGCAATCCAACTCCTTCAGGAGGGCATCCAGATCGATCCCCTTGAAGCGATGCTGCCCTTTTTCCAGGCGTTGTTCTACAGCTCTGTACAGGATTACAGGAACAGCGTGCCCCTTCTCGAAGCCTGCTGGCCTCGCATGAAGAATCGCATCTGCGCCGAAGCCCTGCTCTGGACCTACCTCACGACCAACTCCCCCAAGCTTGAGCCCTTTTTCCGCCAGAACGCAACTGCTTTTCCACGCTCCTCCCGTTTCGACCTCGTAGCCATACTGCTCGCCTATGCCTCAAAAGACCCCAAGGCCGAAACCTATCGCCAGCTCTTCCGGAAAACCTATCCGCCCTCTACTGCTGCCACCATGGACGAGATTGTAGAGGAATACCTCAAGTACAACCGCTGAACATCATTTTCAATTTTAATTGAAAATTGACTATACTTCGGTCAGCACCTCTTCTGTAACTACGATATGTCTCTCCAACAACGCTTCGGGGCCCTCCCGCAGACGCTCCAGAACCTACTCATCATACTCATCCCCTCGGTTGTGGGCTGGTTGTTGCTGGGCATCTCTTACTACCTCCAGCAAAATGCCCTTCTGGGCATCGAAAACGGCGTTTGGGTCTCGGCCAACTTCCTGCTCGTTCCTGTGATCATGGGCATTGTCAGTGCCTGGCTTGCCCGCCACAAGGCACAGAAACGTGCCGATCCACTCTTCTACAGCCTTGCCATTATCGGTATGGGTATCCTGGGTTGCGCCGTTATCCTGAAGGAAGGGGCCATTTGCCTGCTCATCGTCTCCCCCCTGATCCTCATCTTTGTTCTGGCGGGCTTCTACATAGGCCGCAGCCTTTTTCCTGCCGACAACAACCGCGCTCAGATTGCCGTAGCACTCTCTATCCTGATGCTCTTTGTAGGAGAGGCGGCCCTGCCACACCACCACGAAGCTGCCGTTGCCGACGAAATCGTCATCGCCGCTCCGCCTGAAGCTGTCTGGCCCCACGTCGTTGCTTTCGATTCCATTCCTGCACCTTCCGAGTTCTGGCTCTTCGATATCGGCCTGCCGCGCCCCATTGCCACCACGGTTTCGGCGCGCCAGCTCGGCGCAGACCGCCAGTGCATCTTCTCCAACGGCACCGTCTTCCATGAGAAGATGGTTGAGTACCGCCCCGCCCAGGTCCTCACCTTTGACATCATCTCCCAGCCTGCCGACCCCGAGCTCATTGGCCACCTCGTTCTGCAGAAAGGGCAGTTCCGCCTCATCCGCACACCCGAGGGCCACACCCGTCTCATCGGCACCAGCTGGTACGCTCTCAAGGTCTTCCCCGCCTGGTACTTCGACGCCTGGGCACAGCCCATTGTCCGAAACGTACACTTCCGCGTCATGGAGCACATCCGCCGCCTCGCTGAGGCGCAGCCCACCGCCACCCGCTAACAGCCTACGCTGTTCAGTTTCCTTGCCAGACGCCGCACGTCCATTCCCGACGCCTGCGGTGCTCTGGCAATCTTCGTTGCCCTGCGCCCAGACCTCCGCAATCTCATTTGCTCCCTCTTTTTAGCCCATTGGTGCAGTAGACTCCCCCACGTGCGCCCCCTTCTTTTGGCCACCCTTCAACACAAAAAATTAAGTGCCCAAATTTTTAGTCATAGCTGCCTTCCACAGCAGATATTGGATAATCTGTTAATTATCAGAAAACAGGCGAGTAGTTCAAAACAGACATTAACTGTCCATTTTAAGTTACTACCGCCTTTTTGGTATTCCGAAAACGCATTTTCTCACCCAACTTTCAGAACCCGACGCGCGTTGTCCGCGTAACTCCAACAAACAGACAACACTACAAGACACGCATGACCCTGACCGATCCTGACAAGCGTGAAAACACAACTCTGCTTGCGCAGCTTGCGGCTGTTCTGCCGCAGTTGCCCGTAACTCTTACACCCGACGAGCTGGCACACATCGCCCAGTTTGAGCAGAGCCTACTCTTTCGGCACCTCCCGATGGCCATTGCCGTCATCGACCATGCACAGAACCGATTTCTGCATGTAGGCAAGGGCGCCCAGCAGATGCTCTCGTTCGCCCCCGAGTCACTCATCGCCATCGGCCCCAAAGGTTTTGCACAGCACATCTGTGCCGAAGACAGACCCGCCTTCTTCGATTGCCTTTCCGAGGCCATGCGCCAGTTTGTCTCTGTTGCCATGCCGCTGCGTGCGTCTGCCTGCGCTTCCTTTGTCTATCGTTTCACCCTGCCCGATGGCTCCCTCAAACCCATCATGCAGCAGACAATCCCTCTGCGCACCACCCCAGAGGGATATCTCCATCTCAACCTCTCGCTCGTATACGATCTTGCCGAACTGCCTCTCAAGGCATATGGCACCGCCTCCTTCCGCTACATCAACGATAGCGGCAAGGCTGTCATTCTGCCCCTCACTGCGGCCATCTCCGAAAGCACGCGTCTCTCTGAACGCGAACGTGCCATTCTTCTCCTCGTCATCGATGGCTACTCCAGTAAGCAGATTGCTCTCCGCCTCAGTCTCTCGCCACACACTGTCAACACTCACCGCAAGAACATCCTGCGGAAGTCTGGCGCCAACAACACCGCCGACCTCGTGCGCCGCGCAGTTCAGCTTGGCTGGGTCTGATACCTTGTGTATCTTACCTGAAATAGCCAGCCATTAATGGCGAACGCCAATCCTTACCTGTCCCCCGTCCGGGCCGCACGGGCGGCCTATGCCGAGCTCAGGCTGCGCCTCGGCGAAGACCTCATCCTTAACAGGCCCATCCTCTCCCAGGAAGAGCTTGATGCCGTTGCCCTGCTCGAAAACAGCCCCCTTGCTCGGCAGTTTCACCTCGGTATCATCGTTGCAGATTACGCCGCGCAGCGTTATCTCTTCGCGAGCCAGAGCATACAGCCCATTATCGGCTTCTCGCCTGTGCAGCTGATCCAGCTGCCCATCACCACTGTCGCCGAGCGCATCCACCCCGACGATCTACAGAAGCTCACACCCTGCATTCCGCAGGTGCTACACCTGCTTACGACCCTCTCCCCCACTGAGCTTCGCTCCTGCTCCTACACATACACCTTCCGCTTCGCCAAACCCGATGGCAACTATGTCCCTATTCTACAGCAGACCCTCCCATTGCGCTTGACACCCCAGGGTACTCTCCACCGCGACCTCGCAACACTCTACGACCTTTCTCTTACTCCCGTTCAGCAGGTGCCCTCTGCGCTCCTGCGCTACACCTCCGACGATGGCCGCGTCCATTCCCTTAACCTCCTTGACACTACCGAGTCCTTCTCCTCAGACCTATCCCCGCGTGAACGCGATGTCCTCGCCCTCATCCTTCAGGGCAATACCACTCTGCAGATAGCCGCACGCCTTGGCCTATCGCACCACACCATCAACACGCACCGCAAAAACATCCTGCAAAAAACTGGTGCCGCAAATGCCGCCGAACTCGTCCGCCTTGCCATCGCCAACGGCTGGGCCTGACTTCTCAGTTAACCATTTTGCTATTAGAGGCATACCAAATGGCAAAAACCTACCCCATCTGAGCCGAACTTGGCCCTCACTAAAAACGGGTAAAAACACAATTGTATACCTACTTAAATAATTGTTAATCAATGATATATAAAATGGTTAATCTACCGTAACCATTTTATGCATCCAGGGGACTCTTTATGGCCGTATGTGGGTTGTAGCAAGGAACAACCTTGCAGCTACTTCATCAACCGCGCCATGACTTCCCTTTCCAACTCGTTTGACAACTACACTCAGGAGGTGCTCTCCAGTGTATACCGTCGCGGCGACCGCTACATGAGCTGGCTCATTGGCTTCCATGCCCTGCTCTCGCTTTACCTCGCCACTTTCTACGACACCTGGCTCGTGTCGCTCTCTGTTGCTGCACTGGCCACCGCGCTTTTCTTCGGCAGTCGCGCCCTCGTCCCTGCCTCCCGTTTCACCCGAATGATGGCAGGCGTAACCCTCCAGATCTTCGTCATCCTGCATATCTACCAGCTCCACGGCTTAGCCGAGATGCACTTCTTCTACTTTACCGCCGTGTCGGCCATGGTATTCTATCAGGACTGGAAAGCCATTGTCCCAGGCGTCGCAGTTCTTGTGGCTCAGCACACAGCTTTTGCTGTCTTCACCAACATGGGGGTCCAGCTCTACTTTTTCGAAGAGTCCTACATCGGCTTCACCAAGCTGGCCTTCCACTTCGGCATAGCAGTTCTGCAGGCAGTGCTGGCGGGGATAATCGCCAACTACCTCTATCGCCGCACCCTCGAGCAGGCAGAAACCGCCCGCGACCTCGCCATCAAGCAGGAGGAAACCCAGCTGGCCAACGAACAGCTGGAACAGACGATCGCCCAGCGCACCTGGCAGCTACAGGATGCCCTCGCCGATGCCAATGCCCGACAGCAGGAATCTGAACAGCAGAATGTTCGCCTGCTCACTGTGCAGGCACAGATGCAGCAGCAGCAGAACGAACTCGAAGCCAAGCGTGAA
The DNA here is from genome assembly GCF_057219875.1 of Pontibacter sp. T17. Taxonomy (NCBI): domain Bacteria; kingdom Pseudomonadati; phylum Bacteroidota; class Cytophagia; order Cytophagales; family Hymenobacteraceae; genus Pontibacter; species Pontibacter sp. T17. Next base: position 1,044,306 of record NZ_JBXVVW010000001.1, on the reverse strand, counting down.
GAGCTGGAGGCCAAGCGGCTGGAAGAATCCCGCATCGCGCACTTCTCCGAAATCCTCCGCTGGGACGAGTCGGACACCCTCGCCCGCTGGGGCGACCGTTTCCTCGACGAACTCGCCCGCGAGATAGATGCTCTTCAGGCATGTCTCTTTATCCGCGACGACCGCGAGGGCAACGCCTGGCTTCGCCCCATTGCTGGCTATGCAGCCGAAGAACAGTACCTCCAGCATAGCATTCGTTTTGGGGTAGGGCTCACCGGACAGGCTGCCCACAGCAACCAGCCCCTTTTCCTCAATGGCGTCACACAGGAAGCCCCCATTGGCAACGGCAACTCGCTCCAAGCGCCCGCCAATAGCACCCTCGCTCGTGTACAGGCACAGGGGCTCGCCATCTACCCACTGGCACACAACGGCAAGGTCGAAGGCGTGCTTGAGCTCACATTCCTCTCTGCGCCCTCACCTGCTACCCTCAGCTTCTTCCAGCGTCTGGCAGGAACCCTCGCTGCACATATCGTCACCGTACGCAGCCAGCAGGAACTGCTGCGCCTCTACGCCGAAACCCGCGAACGAGCCGAGATGCTTGCCGCGCAAGAAGAAGAGCTCCGTCAGAACCTTGAGGAACTCCATGCTACACAGGAGGAAATGAGACGAATCCAGCTGGATCTTGAGACTCGCATGCGCTATGCCGAGGACCATCAACAGCCCCTTTCCCCCCTGAATGGCGCAGAGATACTGGCACAACCCGTGCCTGGCATCACTGCCCGTCCCGAACCGGTGCTTTCATAAACGCCTTTTCAAACAAACGCCAGCCTGACCTCTTCCATGAAGTCAGGCTTTTTTATTCGCCGAAACCACTACACGACAACTCCTGTCGCTACCCCGCCTTCAGCCTGTCGTTAGCGTACAGGAAACCCCTCCTGCATCAGTGTAAATCCGCCCTTAAGATTTCACTTCAACATTCTTAACAGCCAAAAACAGGGTTCCCTGCTTTCCCTTCAGCACTTTTGTTGTTCCGACGAATATCTCGCCGCTGCTGCTTATGGGCCCCCTTCTACAATTGCCGCCAACTGCAAAAACTCCCCTTGAGCGCATACCTATCGAGTACTGCTCCCTCTGCCCCGACCAGCCCCTCACAGGGCTCTTCTGCAGCAACTGCGGCCAGAGCCACGAGCGCTCCCAGACCCTTTCGCAGTTCATCAGCAGTCATGCCCGCATTCCCTGCATGGCCTCCAGCGCCACCTTCTTCGGGACGCTTCGTCTTATGCTCTCCCGCACCGCGGGCCTTCATATCTACCAGTATGCCTTCGACCAGTCGCGCCGTCTCACAAAACCGCTCCTCTGGCTGGCCATCTGCTGGGGCACCTTCTTCCTCATCGCACACTACCTCTTCCCACAGTCCTTCTTCGCCAACTTTGAACAGCAGCTGCTCAAAGAACTGCCCCTGGCCAACCTCCTCACCAATACTGCGCCCAACACCCCTACCGGTCTGGCACTTTACTTTCAGGGCATTGACGGAGTAATTGTCCTGCTGGGAATAGCAGCTTTCACACTTGGTATCTTTTTGCTTAAAACCGCCATTCGGTGGCTTCCACTTGAGGTGCCCCCCAAACCTATTCGCTCTTATACCTTCGCCCAGCATCTCATCTACAGCATCTACCTCTGGGGAACGGCCCTCCTGATTGCTCTCCCTTTCCTACTCCTCGAATCGCTCTTCACCTGGGCTACCACCTCACCTGAATTTGGCGAGGCCCTGGCCCTCGCGCTCTACCTCTCCGCGCTCTACCTTTACTTCTGCCATACTCTCAGTGGCTTCTATGGCAGAGAATGGAGGGTCATGCCACACGCCCTCCTCCGCAACGTTTTTGTTTTCTCGGTGCTGGTTCTGCTCTTCACATGGCCTTTCGCAGTGATTGGGCTGATCGTGATGACCGCTCTGCTCCTCTGGCTTCTTGTTGCCGTCCTGACGCACAAAGCCAGCACTCTCCTGCGCATACTCCTACCTTAGTGCCCCGCTCTCTGGCACTTCTCCCTACCTTTGCCTCATGGCAAAGCGTTCCAACGAGTATCATATCGGGGCTGCACTCGACGCCTTTCTGGAAGAACGCGGCCTGCTCGAAGCCGCAATCGCACGCCGTGTTATCGCCAACTGGAAAACCGTAGTAGGCCCTGCCATCGCCGACCAGACCAATGCCGTCTGGTATCAAAACCGCGCCTTCCATCTTGAGCTCAAAACTCCCGCCTGGAAGCACGAACTGGCCTACACCAAGTCCAACCTCCTCAAACTCATCAACGACTACGCCGGCCGCACCCTCGCCGACGACATCGTGTTAAAGTAAAACCCCTGCTTGTATCAAAGCAGGGGTTTATGACTTACGCCAGCGCCTTCTCGCCGTACTGCATTCGGTACAGCTTGTAGTACAGCCCTTTGAGGCCCAGCAGTTCGCGGTGGTTGCCGCGCTCCATTACCTCGCCGCGGTGCATCACCAGTATCTGGTCGGCTTTCTGGATGGTACTCAGGCGGTGCGCAATGATGATGCTCGTGCGCCCGGCCATCACCCGGCCTATCGCCGCCTGTATCAGTTCTTCGGTCTCGGTGTCGATGTTGGCGGTGGCTTCGTCCAGCAGCAGCACTCGGGGGTCATATACCAGCACACGTACAAAGCTGAGCAGCTGGCGCTGGCCCGCCGACAGTGTGGCCCCACGCTCGCCCACACGGTAGTCGTAGCCGCCCGGCAGCCGCTCGATAAATTCATGAGCGCCCACCAGTTTGGCCGCCTCCTGCACCTTCTCCAGCGGTATCTGGTCGTTGAACAGCGTGATGTTCTCCCGGATTGTGCCCGAGAACAGGAACACATCCTGCAACACCAGGCCCATGCCACTGCGCAGGGCATCCAGCGTATAGGCCTTGGCATCCTCGCCGCCGACACGAATGGTGCCCCCCTGTATCTCGTACAGGCGCATCAGCACGTTGATGATCGACGACTTGCCCGCGCCCGTCGCCCCCACAATGGCCGTGGTAGTGCCCGGTGCCACCGTGAAGCTCACGCCCCGCAGTATCGGGTCGTTCTCGTTGTACGAAAACTCCACGCGGTCAAACTCTATGCTCGCCGGCCGTGCCTCCAGGTCTTTCAGCGTCAGGCCATTGGGCGTATCGGAAATGTGCTCTTCGGTGTCCAGTACCTTGAAGATACGCTCGGCGCTCACCAGGCCCATCTGTAGCGTGTTGAACTGGTCGGCCAGCATCCGGATGGGACGGAAGAACATCTGTATGTACATCAGGAACGACACCAGCACCCCGAAGGTCACACGGCCGTCAAGCACCCCACGCGCCCCGTACCACACCAGCAGGGCCAGGGCCAGCGCCGATATCACCTCCACCACCGGGAAGAAGATGCTGTAATACTTCACAGCCTTCAGGTTGGCGTCGCGGTGGTCGGCATTGATGGCCCGGAAACGCTTCATCTCTTCTTCCTCGCGGTTGAAAATCTGCGTCACCAGCATGCCCGTGATGTGCTCCTGCAGAAAGGCGTTGAGGCGGGCCACATGGCGACGCACCAGTTCAAAGGCCGTTTTCACCTTCACCCGGAAGATGGCCGTGGCCAGCAGAATCAGCGGCAGGATGGACAGCACCACCAGCGTCAGCCGCCAGTCTACCCACAGCATGATGGTGAGGATGGTGACCAGTTGCAGCAGTTCGCCCGCGATGGTCACCAGCCCTTCCGAGAACACCGAGTTCAGCGTCTGGATGTCCGAGATGGTGCGCGTTTGCAGCGTACCAATGGCGTTGCGGTCGAAATACTTCATCCGCAGGCTCATCAGGTGCTCGAAGATGCGTTTGCGCAGGTCGTTCATCACGGCTTGGCCCAGCCAGTTGGTAATCCAGGTCTGGTAATACTGCACCACGGTCTGGATGACGATCAGCCCCACAATCATCAGCGTCCAGAAGCGCAGGCCGCCTACGTCGCCCACGGCCAGGGGGTTGTCCAGCACATACTGGAACAGATAGGGCGCAAGGGGCCGCAGCAGGCTGGCACCTACGGTCAGCACCAGCGCCCCGATGAACACCGACCGATACGGCTTCAGCAGACTGGTAGTCCGGCGCAGCAGACTGGTTTTGCTGGGGGCAGGCGGTTGCGCCGCCTTGGAGGTGAGGGTTACAGGTGCGTCCACGGCCATACTAACGCAACTTACGCCCAATCCCGCTCACCACACTCAAACATTTTGTGAAGGGCACCTTTACTCTGCGTAGCGATACTCCAGCCCCAGCTGCTGGCCGATTCCCGTCAGCAGGTATGACTGGGTTGTACCCGCCCAAAAGTAGTCCCGATGCATCGGGAGACATGGAGCAAATATGCTCCTCAGCCCCCCACCTTCAGCTCGCCAGAGGGCTTGGCGCGGTAGAGCATTGTGGAGCGGCGGGTGCTGCCCGCTGTGACGTTGACGATGGCGCGCTGGTCGTCGTACACCTCCTGAATGAACGTGCAGAGCAGTTCCAGCGTCACGGGCGGCTTGTCCAGCCTGGCTTCCTCGTACACCCAGATGGACTCGCGGTCGGCCTCGCGGCCTATCCAAGAGCGCTGGGGCGTCTGACCGTCGGCCTTCAGTCCAAAATGCACCTGCACGTACAGGCGGATAAGGCTGTCGGCTTTGGGGTGCTCGCGTGGGGTGGTGAGGCGCAGAGGGCCCAACTGTGGCGCCATGCGGCTGAGGGCAATCTCCAGGTCGTCGATGAAGAGGCGGTGCGTGATTTCCAGCGACCGGCTCTGGGCGTTGTAGTCGATGTCGGTGATGCTGAGGTGTATGGGATGGCGGCGCTGCGCCCCCAGAACACACACGAGGGCCAGCGCAAAGAGCGGCAGCAGAAAGCGCAGGCGGTGAGAAACAACAGGCATTCGTATCATTGCGGCCAGCCACAGGAGTGGCATGCGTGGCAAGATACAACCCGAAGACGGCCAAACTGCCACTGCATGGGCACCCTTCGATACCCCCATCTGTACAACCTCCTGACATGGACACTTTTCTGACTTATTTCCAGCTGGGGCTGGAGCACATTACCGACCTGGCCGGCTACGACCACATTCTGTTTGTGGCGGCCCTCTGCGCACTGTATCGCTTCAAACAATGGCGACCGCTGGTGTGGCTGGTAACGGCATTCACGGTAGGGCACTCGGTGGCGCTGGCGCTGTCGGTGCTGCGGGTGGTGAACGTAGACTCGGCGCTTATCGAGTTTCTTATTCCGGTTACCATCGCGGCCACCTGCGTATTCAACCTGCTGACACCAGGGCCGGAAAGTGCAGCGAACACCCGCAGTCGAACGTTAAAATATGTTATGGCTACGGTTTTCGGCATCGTTCACGGGCTGGGCTTTTCCAACTACCTGCGCGAGCTGCTGGGCCAACAGGCCACTATTGCCGCCGAGCTGCTCTCGTTCAACCTCGGACTGGAAGCCGGACAGTTGGCTGTTGTATTGGTCATTCTGGTGCTGGCTGCTATTTTTGATAGAACCGTACCGACGGGCCGGGTATCGTCCTGGCGCGCCTGGAACGTGTTGACCTCGGTTGTCATTGCCACCCTGGCTGTGCAGCTGATGATAGCGAAGTACCCTTTCTAATACCTGCCTACCCTTCCTTTCCCTTACCCCATGCGCAAACTGTCTACGCTGATGCGCCGTTCGCTGGCACTGGTGGCCCTGTTGGCCCCGGCTGGTACGGCCCTCGCCCAGGACGTGCTGCAGGAGAACAAGTTCGAACAGATCGACAATCGCCTGCCCACGCCCAACCGTTATCGCAGCGCCAGCGGTGCCCCCGGCCCCGATTACTGGCAGCAGCGGGCCGACTATGTGATTGACGTGACCCTCGACGACGAGAAGCAGCGCATCACTGGCCGCGAAACCATCACCTACACCAACAACTCGCCCGACGCGCTCACCTACCTCTGGCTCCAGCTGGACCAGAACATCAATGAGCCCAACAGCGACGCCCGCCTCACCGAGACTGGTCGTCTGAGCGAGCAGGTGTCTTTCACCCGCATGGTGAACGAGAACGCCGCCCAGAACTTCGACGGCGGTTTCAAGATTTCGAAAGTGACCGACGCCACCGGTAAGGCCCTGAAGTACACCATCAACAAAACGATGATGCGCATAGACCTGGCTACGCCCCTGCGTCCCGGCCAGAAGTATGTGATGAACGTGGAGTGGGCCTACAACATCAACGACTGTAAGACCCTCGGCGGCCGTTCGGGCTACGAATACTTCCCCGAAGACAAGAACTACCTGTACGAGATTGCGCAGTTCTTCCCCCGCATGGCCGTGTACAGCGACCTCGTGGGCTGGCAGCACAAGCAGTTCATGGGCCGCAGTGAGTTTACACTGCCCTTCGGCGATTACCGCGTGAGTATCACCGCCCCCGCCGACCTTATGGTAGGCGCCACCGGCGAACTCCAGAACCCTACTCAGGTACTTTCCGCTGCCCAGCAGCAGCGACTGGCCCAGGCCCGCACCAGCAGCAAGCCCGTGCTCATCGTTACCGAGGCAGAAGCCCGCGAGAATGAGAAGAGCCGCAGCACCACCCGCAAAACCTGGGTATTTGCTGCCCGCAACGTGCGCGACTTCGCCTTCGCGGCCTCACGCAAGTTCATTTGGGACGCCATGAACGTTAACGTTGGCGGCAAGAACGTGCTGGCAATGTCTTACTACCCCAAGGAAGGCAACCCACTGTGGGGCCAGTACTCTACCGAAAGCGTGGCCCACACCCTGCGTGTGTACAGCAAGTTCTCGGTAAACTACCCCTATCCCGTTGCCATCTCGGTGCACGGCCCCATCTTCGGTATGGAGTATCCAATGATCTGCTTCAACGGCGGTCGCCCCGAAGCTGACGGCACCTACTCCGAGCGTATCAAGTATGCCCTTATCTCGGTGATCATCCACGAAGTAGGACACAACTTCTTCCCGATGATCGTGAACAGTGACGAGCGCCAGTGGACGTGGATGGACGAAGGCCTCAACTCCTTCCTCCAGTACCTGGCCGAGCAGGAGTGGGACCACAACTACCCCAGCAACCGCGGTGTGCCCGAAAACATCGTGGGCTACATGAAAGCCGACAAGAGTGTGCAGAACCCCATCATGGTGAGCGGCGAGTCCATCATCAGCGTGGGCAACAACGCCTATGGCAAGCCTGCCACCGCCCTTAACATCCTGCGCGAAACCGTCATGGGTCGCGAGCTGTTTGACATGGCCTTCAAGACCTACAGCGAACGCTGGGCCTTCCGTCATCCCTACCCCGCCGACTTCTTCCGCACCATGGAAGACGCCTCGGGCGTAGACCTCGACTGGTTCTGGCGCGGCTGGTTCTATACCACCGACCCCGTGGACCTGGCCATCACCGGCGTAACCTACTACCGCGTAGACACCCAGAACCCCGAAGTGGAACTGGCCGAACGCCGCCAGCGCAACGAAGCCCGCCCAGAGCAGTATTCGCTGACGCAGAACAAGCGCCTGCTGGGCCCCACGGCCGTAGAAGCCAACCCGAGCCTCAACGACTTCTACAACAACTACGACGCCTTCACCGCCCAGCCCTGGCAGAAGCAGGCCTATCAGGCCTACCTGGCCAGCCTGAGCCCCGAAGAGCGCGCCCTGGCCGAAAGCCGCCAGCACTACTATCAGATTGACTTCGAGAACAAAGGCGGCCTGGTGATGCCCATCATCCTGCTGTTCCAATACGAAGACAATACCGAGGAGGTAGTGCGCATTCCGGCAGAAATCTGGCGCCTGGACGACAAGAAGGTGTCGAAGGTGTTTGCCCGCAGCAAACCCATCAAGCAGATTTACCTGGACCCCTACCGCGAGACGGCCGACATTGACGAAAACAACAATGCGTTCCCGCCCCGTATGGTGCCCTCGAAGTTCCAGCTGTTCAAACAGCGCCAGGGCGGCCAGCAGAATCCAATGCAGCTGCAGAAGCGTTTCAGCGCTCCGGCCCAACAGCCAGCAGGCAGCAACTGATTGTTTCAACAATCAATAAAAACACAAGGGCCTGATTATCAGGCCCTTTTTTTGTTGGCCTGCTCCTTGCTAGTCCCGAATACGGAACGATAACTTTGCACCCACAACACACGTCCTAAAAGACAATGAAACGCATTCTGTTCCCCGTTATCGCTCTGGTAGCGATTGCTCTGGTTGCCTGCAACGGCGTTGACGCTGAGAAGGTTAAGGCCCTCACCGCCACCTCTGAGAAGGCTGCTGCCACCCTCACCCAACTGCAAGGCGACAACGCTGCCCTGCAAACCGCTGTTACGGCTACCCTGACCGACAGCATCGTGAAGGCTGATACCTCGATTGCCAAGCTTCAGGCTGGCGTAAAGGCTGCTGCCGACAAGCACGGTGCTGCCATCCAGGCTGTTAGCGAAGCTGTAGAAAAGGTAAAGGCTGCCGTAGCTGACTACAGCGCTGGCAAGGCTAACGCCGAAGCTACCGACGCTGCCATCAAGGCTGCTGAAGAAGCAATTGCTGCTGCCCAGACCGAAGCTGGTGCTGCCAAGGCCGAAGGCGAGAAAATCCTCGCTGATGCCAAGGCTGCCATCGAGAAGCTGGCTGCTGCTGCCCCCAAAGGCAAGAAGAAGTAATCCTTCTCCGAAGAAATGAAAAGGGCTCCTGTGTGGGAGCCCTTTCTGTTTTATATCTTACTGCTACTCAGGCACGGTCGGCCAGTTCGAGCCAGCGGTCAGACACCTGCTCCAGTTCGGCCAGTACGCTGCCAATGGCCACCGAAGCTTCCTGAATCAGGGCAGGATTGCCACTGGCCATCTGAGCTTCCAGCGCCTCCTTGCGGGCTTCGAGCTCCGCCATGCGGGTTTCCAGCGTAGCAAACTCCTGCTTCTCCTTGTAGCTCAGCTTGGCTTTGGCCGGGTCGGCTTTAGCTGCTGGCGCTTCCACCACCACCGGTGCGGGTTTTGCAGGCACAGCAGCCTGTGCAGCGGCAGCTTCTTCGGCGGCGCGGGCCTCGCGGTAGTCGGTATAGTTGCCATTGAAGTCGCGCACGACACTGCCCTTGGCACTGGGTTCCAGCACCAGCAGGTGGTCTACAGTGCGGTCCAGGAAATAGCGATCGTGGGTCACGACCATAAGGCATCCCCCGTAGCCTTCCAGAAACTCTTCCAGCACGTTGAGGGTGGGCAGGTCCAGGTCGTTGGTGGGTTCGTCGAGAATGAGGAAGTTGGGCTGTTTCAGCAGCACTGTCAACAGGTAAAGGCGGCGTTTCTCGCCCCCGGACAGCTTCTCGATGTGGGTGTACTGCCGGGCGGGCTCAAAGAGAAAGCGTTTGAGGAACTGCTCGGCCGTGACGGTTTCGTCGCGGGAGATGGGCACCACCTCGGCAATCTCCTTCACGATGTCGATGACGCGCTGGCCGGGCTTGAACTGAAGGCCGTCTTGCGTGTAGTAGCCGAACACGATGGTTTCGCCCACTTCGACGGTACCGGTGTCAGGCTTGTCGCGGCCGGTAAGGATGTTGAGGAGGGTAGACTTCCCTGCTCCATTGGGGCCGACGAGCCCCACGCGCTCGCCGCGGCGAAAGACGTAGGAGAAGGGGCGCAGAATGGGCCGGTCGCCGAAAGTGCGCGACAGATCCTTGACCGTAAGGATGTTGCTGCCCAGGCGGCTCATTTGTACCGATAGCTGCACATTGCCTTGGTCGCTGCGCCCTTTGGCTTTATCCTGCAGGTCGTAGAAGGCCTCGATACGGGCTTTGCTCTTGGTGCCACGGGCCTTGGGCTGGCGACGCATCCACTCGAGCTCTGTGCGGAGGAGATTGCGGGCGCTGGCAGCCGCGGCATCGGCAGCAGCTTCTCGGGCGGCCTTGGCCTCGAGATAATCGACGTAGGAGCCCTGGTAGTGGTACACCGTCTGGTCGGCAATCTCGATGATGTCGCGGCAGAGGGCTTCGAGGAAATAGCGGTCGTGGGTGACGAGCAGCAGGGTGGCATCCTGTGCCTTCAGGTAACCTTCCAGCCACTCCACCATGTCGATGTCCAGGTGGTTGGTGGGCTCATCGAGGATGTAAAGGTCGGGCTTCTGGAGGAGGATGCGGGCCAGCGCCACGCGCTTCTGCTGCCCGCCGGAGAGGGTCTGCACGGGCTGGTCGAGCCGAGTGATGCGCAGACGGCTGAGAACGTTGCGAACGTCGGCCTCGTAGTCCCAGGCGTTGTGCTTCTCCATGGCCGCGAGGGCCTGCTCCAGCGCCTGCTGGGCGGGTCGGCTGTCGGGGTTGGCTTCGGCGGCAGTAAGGGCGGCTTCATAGGCAGCCACTGCCTGCCGGGCGGGGGTATCGGCAGCCAGCACGGCCTGCAACACGGTTTGTCCTTCCTCAAACGTGGGCTGCTGCGGCAGCCAACCAATCTGAATGTCCTTGCGCAGGCCTACGGTGCCTTCATCGGGAGAGTCGAGGCCGGCGAGCAGTCCCAGAAGGGTGGTTTTACCAGCACCGTTGCGGGCGATGAGTGCCATTCGCTGGCCCTTCTGCAGCCCAAAGCGGACGTTGCGGAACAATACATGCTCGCCAAACCGCTTGCCGAGCCCATCTACAGACAGATAATTCACGCGGCAAAGGTACGGCGAGGAAGGGCAGCCACAACGCTCGGTCCACCATCGGTACCACTGAGTAGTACTGGAGTGTGTGGCTGGTTATTGATTGTTACAGAAAGTCGGGCGGCGCCAGCGGATGCTGGGCATCGACGTTGAGGATCCGGAGGGCCAGTTCGGCATCAGCATTGCCGTTGGCCTCGACTTTCTCGAAAGCATCGAGCAACTGCGCCGAGGCGTCGTCGTCGTCCAGCGTCAGCCCCTCTTCGAGGTCGCCGATACCGCCAAGGTCCAGCGACTGGTCGGAATTCTGGAGCAGCACGGCCTGTGCAATGGCGGCGATGAGGTAACGCTCGGCATTGACTTTCTCCTGGCGCAGATTGCTGCGCTGCAGGAGATCCCAGGTACGGGCCAGCAGCAGGGGGTCGCGATAGCCCGACAGGATGAGAGGCTCGTAATACCGCTGGGCCAGCCGGAGGTCGGGGCGCTGTTCCTGCATGATGCGGTGGAGAGCGATAGCGGCGGCCACTTGGTCGAACCAAGGCTCAAAGGGGGTTTTCTCGGTAGCCAGTGCTATGGAATCGACAGCCTGCGCCACTTCTGCCACTGGTGCCGAGGGCCCACGCTGCCAGAGGTTCTGGAGTCGGCGGGCACAGGCACTGCTGACGGGCTCGGCCTCAAGACGGGTGACAAGGGCATCGCCTACGGGCAAGCTGGGAGCATTGACTCGCCAGGCGTTCACGACGGCGCGGTCGAGCGGCGGCAGTTGAGGGGCCTGTCCGGTGAGATTACAGGCCATCGCGGCAAGGCAGGCGAACAGAGGAACAGCCAGTCGGTTCATGGTGGCGTGAAGTTAGCCAAAGGCAGAAACAGACAGGCCCCCATTTCTGGGGGCCTGTGTTCGTATAAGAGATACACAGATTACGGTGTACCGTAGAGGGGGACCGCCATCCAGGAGTTGTTGGTCCAACAGATCAGCATAATCGCAGATGTGCCAGTAGAAGTAAAGGCGGTAGTGCCCACAACTGTGTTGGCGCCCTGTGGCAGGAAGTTGACAACCGCTGCGGCTGCACGCTTCACGACGATGATGGTGCGGCCCACAAGTTGCGTACTGGCCAAAGGCAGCGTGAGATCATACGTTCCAGTGGTATTACACATGGCAGTGTTCACGTTGGAGAGGTCGTAAGATCCGCCAGTGGTCATGAGCAGGAAGGACGACTGAATGGTACCATTCACCGAAAGTGTAGAGGCCGGCGTGGTGGTACCGATACCGACTTTGCCACGTGCCGCAGAGCCAGTGTGCGCCAGAATCACATCGCCATCTTCAGTGGCGGAGGCCCCTAAGCCACCAACGACAATTACATCGCCGGCAGCACCTGAGGTTGTACCCCCATTACCCGCTGTAACGATGGTGCGGCCACCAATGGACGAAGCGCCACCGCCGCTACCACCGCGGACGGTGAGGTCATAACCCGCACCAAGCGTCATATCGTCAACCTGAAGTACCCGGCTGGCACCTGCGTTGAAAGCAAGATCGCCGTTGATGGATACGAGTGCACCGTTATTGGTAAGGGTTGTGCTGCCAATGCCCACACGGCCGAAGGGTGTAGTGCCTAGAGCCTGCACTGCCAGGAAGGCATTGCCTCGGTTGGCCGCTGTGCTGGAGGCACCCCCTACCAGGTAGGCACTGCCGCCTACCCCAGTAGTGGCGGCATCGCCGCCTTTGAGCATACCAAAGCCCCCAATATTGGCACCCGTATTGCCAGCGCCGCCACTGATGGTAAGCGAGCCACCCGGGCCAGCTGCATCGGTGGAACTGAAGATATTGGCTGCAGTGGTGTTGTGGAACGTCAGGTCGCCATTGGACTGGATGGACATGCGTCGCTGGTTGCCACCCGTATTGCGGGTACTGAAATCCAGCCGGGCCGACTCAGTGCCCGAACCAATGCTGGTAGACACTGCCGAGATGTTGCCACCGATGAACACAGCAGAGGCGCTGTTGTCGAGTTCGAAGTCGAACCCTACGCCGGCACCCACACTGGCCCCACCCGCACTGGTGGTGCTGGAGAGCCGTAGCACCCGTTCGATGGTGCCGCTGGTGGCAAGGTTACGGTTGATGTCCAGCTGGTAGGTGCTGCTGGGGTTGGTAGTACCGATGCCGACCGGGCCACCGACAAAGCTGGCCGCACGGGAAGTGGAGCCACCACCCGATACCGAGACATCCAGACCAACTGCCTGACCGCCTGTCACCGAAACGTTTGTGACTTGGCCAATCGTCACTGTGCCAGGGCTGCTGCCATTGGTTGTGTTCAGAATGCCAATTGTCATACCGGAGGTAGAAAAGACGGCATCCGTGGTGAGGGTAAGGCCACGGGCAGTGGTGGCACCCGAACCAGCAGTGGAGTTGATGCGCACGCCAGCCGCCGACTGACCAGCGCCCAGGCCCGCATAGCTGATGTCCATGAGGTAGCGCGCGCCAATGGCCAGTGTATTCTGGGTAGCGATAGGGCCATAGGTGACACCCACACCAAAGCCAGTGGTGATGTTCATCCAGCCCAGGCCGTCATAGTAATAAAGGCCGGGGGTAGAGCCGTCGGTTTGGTAAATGAGCAGACCCTGCGCGGGGGTAGCTATGGCAGCGCGCTGGGCATTGGTGAGGCGGGGCAGCAGCAGACCGCCCGTGGTGCTGCTGATTTCCAGTGCGGCGGAGGGCGCCGGGATGCCCGTACCAATGGCGACCCGCTGGTTGACATCGGTGACGGCGATGGTGGCGCCATTGTCGGTCCAGGGGCTGGTGAGGTCGCGCCAGTTGCCGGCCACATACCCGCGGAAGGTGGTACCGTTATATTCAAGCGTACCGTTAACCGGGCTAGCCGAGGCGGCACCGATGTTGATGGCGCCGTTGACGGTGACCAGTTCCTGAGAGCCGGTCTGGTTACCGCCAATGATGACCTCGCCCCAGGGAGTGTTGCCGTTCTCGGCAAGGTAGATATCGCCGCGGAGCGAAGGGCCGCCGGCACTGAAGCCGCCGCGAATCGAAATCTGCCCACCCTGAGAAAGGGCATCGGCCGCCTGACCACCCACCAACTGGATGCTGCCACCTGCAAATCCGGGAGCGTTAGAGGTGCCGCCGTTGATCTGTACGGTACCGGCAGGGCCTGCGTTACTGCCCCCACCGTTGATGGAGACCGTGCCGCCACTGGCCGAGCTAAAGGAGACACCGCCCGACAGGAAGATGTTGCCGCCTGGGCCACCCGTAGAATTGCCACCGCCAATAGTAACCGCACCACCACCGGCGTTGCCATCAACCGCCTGCATTATTACATTGCCACCGAAGAAGGAGCCAATGGCGTTACCAGAACGGAGAATCAGGTTCCCGCCATTGCCACCAACTCCGTTGGCGCTACCTGCCGAAATCTGAAGGGCATTGCCATCGCCATCGTCATCGCTACCCATGGCGATTTGTCGCACGCCGTTGCCGGTGAGGGCAATGCCCCCGTCGACTGTCAGGCGGTCGCCGGCGACATTGGTGCCAATGCCCACCGAGCCCTGCTGCACATAGAGCGCGAGGCCGTTGGGATTGCCACTCTGGTTGGAGGCCTTGATGGCATACCCGGCGGGGCTCTGCGTATTGGCCTGCAGGCCCACGGCATCGCCAGACGTGGCGTCGTTGGACGCGTACACACCCAATGCGTCGGGCGAGCGCACGAAACCAGCCACACCGGCCCCCTGTGCGATGATCGAAAAGAGTTCGCCCCGGACAGCGCCCACTGGCCCGTTGTCGCTGTAGCTGCGGGCGGCGATAGCGCCACCGCCGTTGGTGGTAGCGGTGTTGGCGATGTAGAGGACGTAATCGTCAGGGTTCAAGGACGACGAGGCACCAACCTTGGTGAGCGAGGTGGAGTCGCGGAGGGGGAGTGTGAGTCCGCCACCGCCCGCAGCCCACGAGAGGTTGCCCGCACCATCGTTGGTGAGGACACCCACACCGCTGCTTGCTGGCAGCGTGTAGGTGATGTCGGTAACCTGTGGCTGTGCTACAAAGCGGGTGTAGTTGGCCGTGCCGTCATTGGGTTCGTAGAAACGGATACCGCTGGGCGTCGCGGTATTGGATCGCATTTCCAGGTCGCCACCGTCCAGGCGGGCAGCAGGGCCTGCGGAGAGGTTCTGGATGTAGAGTGCCGGCAGGTTATTGGTGGGGTTCGACTGGCCGATACGGGCGGCCTGGCCCGCGCCATCGTTCTGGACGTAGAGGCCAGTGCCACTGGCGCCGCTGTTCATGACGGAATAGAAGCCGTAAGCATTGCTACCGGGAGGGCCGACCGCCTGAAAGTTGGCACCATTACCTGCTACCGTAGACTGAACACCGTAGGTATTATCGGCCCCAGAATTGGTGAGCTGCACATTGATACCACCACTGAACTTTTCGCCAGAGGTGTTGATGGCTTCGATGATGACACCGGGTGCGCCTGTGGCGTCGTATTCAGCAAAGATAGCTGCACCGCCACCAGTGGTACCTTCGCGCCGGGCGTGAACGGCAAAGCCGGCGTTGCGGTTGAGGCCGTAGATGCCTGCCGCAGCCGCGTCGGTAGACTCGGTAGCACCCGCAATACCATAAGTGATATTCGAGGTGGTGGTGGAAGCATAACCTGTAACAGCTGACTTGCCCACGTTGGTGCCTGAATACTCGACGCGGAAGAGGTCGTCGGCGGGGCTGCTAATGAACACAGTGTTGCCATCGGTGAGGAGCGCAGTGTTTTCGACCCAGGCAGTGCCGTCCCAGAAGACGGTGGAATACTGCGTGGTGGCAGCAGGCAGTCCTACGGGGGCAGGGGCTGCAGCCCACTGGGTGCCATCCCAGGTAAGGATGCGGCCTGCATCGCCCACACCCAGAGCGGTGTTCTGTACAGGGTTGCCCTGCAGGCGTTCTACCACCATGCCACTATAGTTGCCCGTGACATCGCCAGTGAAGGCAGTGCTGGTGGTGAGGCCGTTGTTAAAGATGAAGTTCCAGTTGGTGATGTCGGCGCTGGTGATGCCCACAGCAGCCGAGCCAGCGAAAATGGGGTCTACCTCAATGCCCAATGTGGGAGGCGTTGCCGTCCACTCGGTACCGTTCCAGGTAAGGACGTCGCCCGGATTGGAGGGGCCGAGGTTGACGGGCTGGCCCTGAATGTTGGCGATAGAGGGGTTGGGGTAAGCCCCGGTGAGGTCGCCACCGGCACCAGCTCCGTTGATGAGGCCGTTGGCGGCGATGTAGTCCCAGTCGTTGATGTTGGCGGCGGTGATGCCGGCGGCCGGTGACGTAGTGAAGATGGGGTCGAACTCGGAACCGGTGCTGGGAGTCTGTGCCACCCACTGTGTGCCGTTCCAGGTGAGGATTTTGCCAGCGTCCGGCCCAGCCAGCGTGCCCGTGTTCAGGACGTTCCCCTGCAGCGCGGCTACCGACGTTGCAGACTGCGCGCCGATGACGTCGCCTCCCAACCCGCCAGAGAAGTTGACGGCTGTTGCGGCATCGGCGGCATTGACTGCGAACGCGGCGTTGGCAACCGTGCCCGTCACCTTGGCGCCATCAACATCAGTGATGTTGGCATTGCCTATTGAGATGGGGGCGTTACCTGCCCCGGTAAGACGGCCCTGAGCGTCGACGGTGAAGGTGGCCACCTGGTCTGAGGCCCCATAGCCACCCGCTGTAACCGCGGTGTTGGCCAGCGAGAGGGTGCCTGTGGTGGTGATGGGCCCACCCGTGAGGCCCGTTCCAGCGGTTATGCTTGTTACTGTACCATTGGTAGCCGGGGCCTGCGCCTGCCACTGGGAACCGTTCCAGGTGAGAACGTTGCCCGTATTGCCAGCGTTGAGCGCACCTGCGGCTACAGTGTTACCACGAATGGCGGTGACAGAAGTAGTGCCTTGGTTGCCAGTGACGTCGCCAGAGAGTGGGCCAGAGAAGCCAACTGCCGTGGTGGCGTTTGCAACCGCGCCCACAACCTTGGCCCCGGAAATGCCTGAGATATTGGCGTCGCCGATTGCGATGGAAGTATTACCAGCGGCGGTAAGGCGCCCTTGGGGGTCAACCGTGAAGGTTGCTACCAACGCGGGGCCGCCATAGGAGCCAGACGCCACAGAGGTGTTTTCCAGCGAGATGGTGCCAGTATTGGTGATGGGGCCACCAGTAAGGCCTGTGCCCGTGGTGATGTTGGTGACAGTGCCTGAACCGCCGGAGGGGGCCTGCGCTACCCATGCCGAGCCGTTCCAGGTGATGACGTTACCCAAAGCAGGGGCGCCAAGGGTAAGGGTCTGGCCCTGAAGCTTGTCAATAGTAGGCGTGGTGAGGTTGCCAGTGAGGTCGCCGTTGGCGGTGGTACTGGTAGTGAGGCCGTTGGTGAAGATACTGTTCCAGTTGGTGATGTCGGTGGCGGTGATGCCAGCGGCCGGGGCGGCGGTAAAGACGGGGTCGGCCTCGGAGCCAGCACCGATAACATCGGCGATCCACTGGGTTCCGTTCCAGCGGAGAATCTTGCCAGCATCGGGTGCGCCCAGTGGCCCTGTGTTGATGACATTACCCTGAATGGCAGCGATAGCGTTGATACTCTGCGTACCAACAACATCGCCAGCGAGGGTGCCCGAGAACGATACAGCACTGACGGCGTTGATGGCGCTGGCAACAGCGCCGACTACCTTGGATCCATCTACGGCATTGATATCGGCGTCCTGCACGCTGCCATCGGCGATTTCGGCGGAGCCTACCGAACCAGCAGCCAACTGGAGGTTACTGAAGGTGCCGGTGACATCGCCAGCAGCGGTGGTGCTGGTGGTGAGGCCATTGATGTAGATGCTGTTCCAGTTGGAGACATCGGTAGCGGTGATGCCAGCAGCCGGGGCAGACGAGAAAACGGGGTCGGTTTCAGCACCAGCCGAGGGGGCCTGTGCTACCCACTGGGAGCCATCCCAGGTGAGGATGTTGCCAGTATTGCCTGCATTGAGCAGACCGGGCGCAACGGCATTGCCGCGGATGGAGATAACGGAGGTGGTAGCCTGGTTGCCGGTTACATCGCCTGCGAGCAGTCCGGTGAAGGCAACGGCGGCGGTGGCTGAGGTGGCGAAGTTGGCGTTGACTGCGTTGGTGGCATTGGCGACAGTGCCCGTGACCTTGCCGCCATCGATGCTGGCGACATCGGCATTCTGGATGCTGCCGTCAGCAATTTCGGCAGAGCCTACCGAACCACTCACCAGTTGCAGGTTACTGAAGGTGCCCGTGACATCACCATTGGCGGTGCTGCCGGTAGTTAGGCCGTTGGCGGCTATGTTGTCCCAAGTGCCGATTTGGGCCGCAATAATGCCTGCGGCTGGGGAGGCAGTGAAGATGGGGTCGGCCTCGGAGCCTGCGCCAATGACATCAGCCACCCACTGGGTGCCGTTCCAGCGAAGAATCTTGCCGGCATCGGGTGCGCCCAGTGCGCCTGTGTTGACAACGTTACCTTGGATGGAGGAGATAGTGGTAGAACCCTGGTTACCCGTTACATCACCTGCAAGTGCGCCGGTGAAGTTGGCGGCGTTGAGTGCGTTGGTGGCGAAAGCTGCCGTGGATGCACTGGTGGCGCTGGCAACCGTGCCTGTTACCTTGGCGCCATCTACAGCGGCAATGTCCACGTTCTGAATACTGCCATCGAAAATCTCGGCCGAGCCGACAGCACCAGTAGCCAGTTGCAGGTTACTGAAGGTGCCCGTGACATCACCATTGGCGGTGCTGCCGGTGGTTAGGCCGTTGGCGGCTATGTTGTCCCAAGTGCCAATCTGGGCCGCAGTAATGCCTGCGGCTGAGGAGGCAGTGAAGATGGGGTCGGCCTCGGAGCCAGCGCCAATGACATCGGCCACCCACTGGGTCCCGTCCCAGCGGAGAATCTTGCCGGCGTCTGGGGCACCCAGTGCGCCAGTATTAACGAGGTTGCCCTGAATGGCCGCGAGTGTGGTGGTGCCCTGGTTACCCGTTACATCGCCAGAGAGTGGGCCCGTGAAGTTGGTAGCCGTACCGGCACTGGTGGCGTTGGCGACCGGGCCAAGTACCTTTCCTCCAGCAACATCGGTGATATTGCCATCGCCGATGAGAATGGGGGTGTTGGCAGCAGCAGTAAGACGGCCCTGCGCATCTACAGTGACGGTAGGTACTTCGTTGGCTGTGCCATATGCGCCAGGGGTAACAGCAGTGTTGGCCAGTGCGATGGTGCCAGTTGTAGTGATGGGGCCACCCGTTAGGCCAATACCCGTGGTGATATTGGAGACGGTGCCCGTACTGGCGCCTGCAACGGGGGTAAAGACCGTTCCGTCGAAGACATAGAGTCGGTCTTCTCCACCGCCGTAAACAAAGACAACCATGCCCTTGTTACGGTCACGAACGAGCGGAGGCAGGCCCTGGAGGGTCAGCTGGAGGTTGTTGCGCTCAACTACTGAGAGGCGCGGCACAAGAAGCCCCTTATCGGTAGCCTCAAGATCGAGGATGGCGTTGGCCTGCGGGGTATTGGTGCCTATGCCTACCTGCGCATGAGCCACAGGTAGCATCAGAGCTACCATCAGGAAGAAAAGGCCAGTACATACAGCAAGGCGGGGCAACCGGGCGGATTGCCAACGCAGAAGGCACGACTGCATGACAGTAAGAGTTGGTTCGTTAGAGAGGAAGTTGGAGTCGATCGGGCGGTAAATCTTAAGAAAAGCTAATGCAGTTCTAGCGCAATTACCAATAAGCAAATTAGCGGGTTGTGTCTGTTACTTACTAGCTACTTTCGGTGAATAATTTTACCTGTTGAAACACCCAGGTCGAATTGTGGCTTTTTTGGGGTGACAAGGCGAAAACCGTAGTTTTGCCAGACTACCCCAGACCTACCGCATGCAGACGATTCCTTCGCTTTCGCTCCGCGACTTCACCCACGGCACCCCCGAGCAGCGTGCTGCTTTCGTACAGAACCTTGGCAACGCCTATCAGGACATTGGCTTTGTGGCCGTGCGCGACCACTACTTGACCGATACCCTGCAGGACGACCTGTATCGTGTGGTGAAAGCGTTTTTTGCCCTGCCCGAAGACGTTAAGCTGAAGTACGAAGTGCCCGGCCTGGCAGGTCAGCGTGGCTACACTGGCAAAGGGAAAGAGCATGCCAAAGGCCGCAACGTGGGCGACCTGAAAGAGTTTTACCACGTGGGGCAGACCATCCAGAACGACCCTGAGCGGGCCAAGCGCTACCCCACAAACGTATTCCCCGCCGAGGTGGCCGACTTTGAGCGTGTGACCACCGAGGTATACCGCCGGCTGGAAGACACAGGCCGGGCCATGCTGCAGGCCATTGCGCTGTATCTGGGACTGGACGAACACTACTTCGACGATAAGATTTTCAACGGCGACTCAATCCTGCGTCCAATCCACTACTTCCCGATCGAAGACCCGGATTCGGTGCCGGAAGGGGCTGTGCGCGCCGCCGAGCACGAAGACATTAACCTGATCACACTGCTGATGGGCGCCAGCGCCGATGGCCTGCAGGTGCTGACCCGCACTGGCCAGTGGGTGCCAGTAACCGCAGTGCCCCACAGTCTGGTAATCAACGTAGGCGACATGCTGCAACGCCTGACCAACAACCGTCTGCGCAGCACCACTCACCGTGTGGTGAACCCGCCCCGCGAACTGATGCACACCTCGCGCTTCAGTGTGCCGTTCTTCCTGCACCCCCGTGCCGAAATGGACCTGACCTGCCTGCCCAGTTGCGTTACTAGCACCAATCCGCTGGCCTATACCCCCATTACGGCAGGTGAATATCTGGACGAGCGTCTGCGGGAAATAGGCCTGAAGAAATAATGAAGCGCCGCCTTACCCCCTACCTGCTGGCAGTGCTGCTGGCGGGTGCATGCACGCCCGACAGCCAGACTGGCGCCGGAAGCAGTGCCGAAGCCGAAGCCCTGCGCAGTGAAATGGCCGCCAAAGCCGCCGCTGAGCAGGCCCTGATGGACCTGCGCCTACTGCCCAATGCCGTAGGCCGTCTGCGGCCAGGCATGAGTCTGGATAGTGTACGCGTGGTGGTGCCACAAGCCCAACTGCGCGAATCGCTGGAAGAAGGACACAAATATGTAGAGTGCATAGACAGCACAGGACGTCCGCTGCTGCGCCTGCGTGTGACCTGCGTGGCTCCCAATCCATGTCAGGTAGCGCAGATAGACGTATTGAGCCCGTTGTACAACACCCCCGAAGGACTTGGCGTGGGCCTGACGCTGGAAGAGGTGCAGAAGCTGGCCGAACTGGGCGAAGCATACTGGACTGACGCGCTGGGCCTGACTGTTGCCGTACCGAAACTGGGCGCCCTGCTGGTATTTGACGCCAGCGAACTGCCTGCACAACTGGTAGAGAAGCCTGTGTTAGCCCAGTTGCCGAAAGATCTGATCGTAGAACGGATCATCGTGGGAACGCCTCTGCGCTGATAACTGTACAGAAAGGAACGCCCCACCCGTTTTCGGCTGCCCCAAAAGCGCTATGCCGCAAATGCGGGACGCAGGAGGGCGTTGAATATCATTAGCTTTGCTGCAACCGTTATCACACACAGTTTCGTGTGTGGACGAACTGAACCGACCGCAAGATGGAGTCATTCGATATGTGTGTAATCGGTGGTGGGCCTGCGGGCTACGCCGCCGCTGTCAGGGCGCTGGACCTCGGACAGAAAGTGATGCTGATAGAGAAAGACCGTGTGGGAGGTGCGGGCATCTACAACGGTGCGCTCTCAAGCAAGACGCTGTGGGAGCTGTCGCGCGACTTCCGGAAACTGGAGCGCCGCGACCGAGGCTACAAAGTGCTGCAATACGTGACCGACTACCGCGACGTCATCCGTGTGATGAACAACGCCGTGGAAGAGCGGAAGTGGCAGCTGGAATACCAGCTGAAAGTGCTACAGGAGAAGAGCGAAAGCGGGCAGCTGAAGTTTGCCAAAGGCTTTGGCTCGATGGTGTCGCCGACGGAGGTGCACATCCAGAACGGGCAGAGCTTCAATGTGCAGGCCGACAACATCATTCTGGCAACTGGCGGCCGCCCCCGCTACCTGCCGCACATTCCGATAGACGAGAAGATCATTGTGACGAGCGACGGCATTTCGTCGTTCGACGACTTTCCGGAGAGCCTGGTGATACTGGGCGCGGGAGTCATTGGCTGCGAATTTGCTACCATCTTCTCGAACTTCGGACGCACGAAAGTGTTCCTTATCGACAAAGAAGAGCGAATTCTGCCGTTTGAAGACGAAGACGTGGCACGTGTGGCCGCCTACAATCTGGAACAGAACGGCGTGACCATACACCACAACGCCTCGCTGGAAAGCATGGAGGTGGAAGGCGACCGCGTAAAGTATGTGCTGCGCTATAAAAACGGCAAAATCCAGACCTACTACGCCGAGAAAGCACTGGTGTCGGTAGGCCGGGCCACGAACATCGAAGGGCTGGGCTTGGAGCGCCTGGGCGTAGCGGTAAACAACCGCGGCAGCTTCATCACCGACGACGGCCAGACGAACATCCCAAACATACACGCTGTGGGCGACCTCACCGCCGATGTATGCCTGGTAAACGTAGGTGAGCTGGAAGGCCGTCATGCCGTAGAAAAGATCGTGCTGAAGAAGAAAGAGATACTGGCCTACGAGAACATCTCGACAATCATGTTCCTGCAGCCGGAAGTGGCGGGCGTGGGCATGAACGAACAGGACTGCATGCGCAAGAACATCCCATACCGGGTGGCGTGCTACAGCTACAACTACGTGGGCCGGGCCATTGCCATGCGCAGCATGACGGGCTTCTTCAAGCTGATTGTGACCGACGACGACGAGATGCGCATACTGGGTATGCGGGTGGTGGGCGAACACGCCAGCAGCACCATTCAGGCCGTTGCGCTGCTCATTCACATGAAAAAGGGGCTGAAGGAACTGGCCGAAATGCCGCACCCCCACCCCAGTATGCCTGAAGGTGTGCAGGAATGCGCGCGAATGCTGCTGGGCACCAGCATCATCAAGCCACACGTGTTTGGTGACCAGAGCCTTCGCTGCCACCGTGTGGTAGATGGCATGTGCATGCCGATGCATGTGTGAGTTCGGCAGCCAATCTCCTTACATAAATAACCGCGCCCCTGCCAGTGACTGCTGACAGGGGCGCTGTGTTTCTGGGCGGGCCGGAATTACTGCTGCACCGGTGCCAGATTGTGGCGGGTGAGCAGGCCGCGGAATGTTTCAGCATCTGGCTCGGAGAGGGTAAGCGTGACGGAGTGGCCGGTTTTGAGGCGCATACGGAAAATGTGCGGCCCCGATACTGCGTATGCCACCTCTTTCCAGCGCATGCGATAGCCGTAGCCGCCGACCTTGAAGACCGGATTTCCGGTGGTATGCTCAACGTGGGCGATGTCAGTCCAGTACAGTTCGCGCGTAGAGAAGGGCCAGAGCTTGAGGGTAAGGGTCTGGTCGGTGGCGAAGACCTTGACGATGAGGAACTGCAGCGCTATGATAAGGCTTCCGGCCACAAGCAGCGGCAGCAGTACAGCCCAACTCATCTGCGACCGCAGCAGTACCGAGTAGTTAACCACCAACAGCAGTGCCAGCACTGCCACGAGAATGCCCCGGAAGATGTTGTCGGGGCGGGAGACGATGAGGGGAGCAGCCATGCCGGAAAGGTGGCAAGTGGGCCTGTCAAAGTCAAGGTGCGGGGGCAAGTTTTGCGACGCGCTGGAGAGGGATAAACCTGCGGGCGCGCTCTCCGTCGGGTCTGTACCAGACCATCAGGCTGTCGCCACGCAAATCGAATCTGTAGCCGGGGAATGCGAAGCCGTGTTTGGGCTGGAAGAAATACACATCGACCTCGCGGATGCGGAAGCGCCTGCCCTCTGCTTCGTAGAAGCCACGGAACATGACGTTTTCCCAATGCAGTGCGGGCAAGAGCGAGTCGAGTCTGGTGGCGGGTTTGGCGTAGTGCAGCAGAAAGCGGCCACCTGCGTCGAAGCCGAAGAGCAGGCAGGTCACTTTGCCCTGTTGAAAGCCGGCGAGCTGGAGGGAATCGACGTACCAGTACCCATCAATCATGGGTTCGGTTCGACGGAGGCGTTCGGTGGAGCGGGCGTCGGCCTTGGCAGCGAGGGAGCCGGGCTTGGGGCGGTAGACGGTCATG
Source organism: Pontibacter sp. T17 (assembly GCF_057219875.1). Classification (NCBI taxonomy): domain Bacteria; kingdom Pseudomonadati; phylum Bacteroidota; class Cytophagia; order Cytophagales; family Hymenobacteraceae; genus Pontibacter; species Pontibacter sp. T17. Next base: position 1,020,578 of record NZ_JBXVVW010000001.1, on the reverse strand, counting down.
CCGTCGGCAGTGGTGAGCCACTGGCCCGGAGGAACACAGGCAGTGGCCAGCAGCAAGATAAGGAGTACAGAGGAGCGCATATCGGAACTGCGTTTCCCTACCCTACAGGCGAGACGGGGTGCGGGTTCCGAGGGGCCAGATGGGGGTAGCCCACATGAGTGACAGTGATTTAAGCAATCTGGAAGCACGATTGTAGAGTTGCCTGTGCCGACCCTGTAGACGGTCCTGCTGCAACGGGATAAGAGGCTTGTTTGTAAGTATAGATCTTCGGCCTTTGCCCTCAAGATAACGCGACCTGGAGGCCTACAAACCAAAACACCCCGCCGAGGCGGGGTGCAAATGCAGGAGTGCGAACAGAAGGCCGTGTCCGTCAGGCTGGCTGGCCGGCCTTGATGGCGCCTGCAAGCGCAGGCAGAAACTGCGCCAGTGTGGTGGGCGTGGTGTTAGAGGCCGTGCGGTAAGCGAAGTCCACCGTGGGGTTATTGAGGGTGGCGTTCATCTCTAGATAGAGGTCGGCGATGCTCTCGCCCAGCCCTGCCTGGAGCATGCCCAGCTTCTGGCTGGGAGCGTCGAAGACGTGGTACTGGAGGTCGGGCTTGCCGATGAGTTGACCGAGCTGTTGGGTGAATTCGCCGAAGGAGTAGTCGGCAGCACCGAGGAGGTCGCGGACGCGGTTGCCGGAGAAGTCGAGCGCCAGGAGGTGCTGGGCGGCCGTGGCGGCGATGTCGGCGGTGGCGATCATGGGGAAACGGACCTCCGGATTGACCATGCCCCCTGTGAAGCCCATGTGCTGCACCATCGGCACGAACATGAAGAGGTTCTCGAGGAAGTAGGCCGGGCGGAGGTGGAGGACGTTGAGAGAGGGAATCTGGTTGAGGCGCTTCTCCTGACGGTGTACACTGACGATGGGACCGGTGCCCTCGGGGCGATCGGCGAGCATGGAGCTGAGGTTGACCGCATACTTGAGGCCGGAGCGCTGGACGGCACCCGCAATGGACTCCCCGGCGGCATTGCCATAGGCGAGGAAGTCAGGGGCGGAGAAGTTCGGCGGAATGAGGAGATAGGCGGCGTCTGCGCGGCGGAAGAGCCCTTCGAGGAAGGGAGAGTCGAGGATGTCGCCGACGGCGATTTCAGCGCCCTTGGCGGCGAGGGTGTTGAGATTGGCGGCGTTGCGGCCCACGGCAATGACGTTGTGACCGCTGGCCAGGAGCTGTTGGGCAATCTGGCCGCCGGTGTTGCCACTGGCGCCGAGCACTACATAGGTACGTTTCATGGTGTGAGACATTTGGAAAGTGTGCTGCAAACCACTACGTTTACTGCCGAAAAAGAAAGTACCTACATAAAAGTAAGGTACCTACCAGAAGGTAAAAATAGCTGACCGTCAGATGGATAAAAATCAGGAATTTTCGGCAGATGCCTTTGGTGCGTGCTGGCAGAAGGCATCGCGGGAGGCGAACCTGTGTGTGATGCGGAGTTTGCAGGACGTACTGGGCGGCAAGTGGAAGCTGGTGATTCTGTCATATCTGCTAACCGGAACACGGCGGTATGGGGAGCTTAAACGACTGATCCCGGAGATATCGGAGAAAATGCTGATACAGGAACTGCGCACGCTGGAGCAGGACATGCTGGTGGAACGGCGGGTGTATCCGGAGGTGCCGCCCCGGGTGGAATACAGCCTGACGGCCTACGGGCAATCGCTGGAAGAGGTATTCAAGGCGATGGTAGACTGGAGCCGGGCCTACCTGCAACGGCCGGGGGCGCCGCCGCCACCTGAGGAGTTTCTGCGGCTGATGGGTACGTCGGATGGAAATGCCTGAAGCGGGTTAACAGCCCAACACCTGTGCGCTTTGGCTGATTTTCGTAGGTTTGTCTGGCGCCTGTGGGTGCCAACACTCCGATTTCCCGAGCATGAAACAACGTACACTCCTGATTGTCTTTGGCTTTCTGGCGGTGGTAGCGCTGCTGCATCTGTTGTCGCTGAATGCGACACTGCTGCTGGGCCTGCGCATAGCCGCCGTTGCAGCCTTGGGCGTCTACACGGCGATGCGCCGCACCCTCACCGGCTGGATCTTCTACGCCATGGTGTTGGGCCTGCTGATTGGCTATGACTTTCCGGCCATCGGCAGCGAAATGAAATTCCTGTCGGACATCTTCCTGCACCTGATCAAGACCATCATTGCGCCGCTGCTGTTCTCGACGCTGGTGGTGGGCATCGCGGGCCACAGCGACCTGAAGCAGGTGGGCCGCATGGGCTGGAAGTCGCTTGTATACTTTGAGGTGGTGACAACGCTGGCGCTGATCATTGGCCTCATCGCCATCAATATCAGCCAGGCGGGTGTGGGCATTGACATGAGCGCCATGCCCAGCACCGGCGAGACGCTACAAGCCGTGAAAGGCAAAAGCTGGCAGGAAATCGTGGTGCACATCTTCCCGACGAACATTGCCAAGAGCATAGCCGATGGCGAGGTATTGCAGATTGTGGTGTTCAGCGTGCTGTTTGGCGTGGGGCTGGCCATGGTGAAGGAAGACAAGCGCAAGCCGATGCTGGAGTTCACCGAGAGCCTGGCCGAGGTGATGTTCAAGTTCACGAACATGGTGATGTACCTGGCGCCAGTAGCTGCGGGCGCGAGCATTGCCTACGCGGTGTCGCACATGGGGCTGGGGATTCTGGGCAACCTGTTCCAGCTGCTGGCCACGCTGTACGTGGCGCTCATTGCGTTCCTGCTGCTGGTGCTGCTGCCAGTGCTGCTGCTGTTCCGGATACCGCTGAAGGCGTTCCTGCGTGCGCTGTCAGAGCCGGTGACCATTGCTTTTGCCACCGCCAGCTCGGAAGCAGCCCTGCCCCGCGCCATGGAAGGCATGGAGCGCCTGGGTGTGCCGCGCAAGGTAGTGGCCTTTGTACTGCCCACGGGCTACAGCTTCAACCTCGACGGCTCGACGCTGTACCTGTCGCTGGCGGCCATTTTCGTGGCCCAGGCGGCGGGCGTGGAACTGCCGATTGGCCAGCAGATTCTGATTGTACTGACGCTGATGCTGACCAGCAAAGGCGTGGCGGGCATCGCGCGGGCATCGCTGGTGATTCTGCTGGGGACGCTGGCGTCGTTCAACCTGCCGACCGAGCCGGTGCTTTTCATTCTGGGCATTGACGTGCTGATGGACATGGCCCGCACGGCTGTGAACGTAACGGGCAACTGTCTGGCATCGGCGGTGATTGCCCGCTGGGAAGGCGAGTTTGACGACGCCAAGGCGGCCGCACTGGCAGCCGAAGTACCGGGCGCCGTTCCACTGAAAGACAAGATGCTGAACAAAGACTGAGGCGCACGCCCTCAGTTGTAGATAAAGAAAGCCGGGGCAACCCGGCTTTTTTGGTGAAGGGGGAGAAGCGTAATCGATGTGGACGACTTCTGTACGTCATCTCGAGGCCCAACTTGTTGGGACGAAGAGATCTATCGCCGCTGGTTCAAATAGATTTCTTCGCTGCGCTCGAAATGACGTGCAAGGGGCGGTTAATTGAAGTACGGCGAGGCGCAGCGTATTCGATGACAACAACTCCTGCACGTCATCTCGAGGCCCAACGTGTTGGGACGAAGAGATCTATCGCAACATGTTCAGATAGATTTCTTCGCTGTGCTCGAAATGACGTGAGCCGAGAGACGGGAACAGACCCGCACCCCTACTCCATCATAGCGAGCAAGTCAGCGAGGGTGGCGACGGGGACGCCGAGTTTGGCGGCCTTTTCCAGTTTGCTGGGGCCAGCGTCTTCGCCGACGACGAAGAGATCAACGTTCTTGCTGACGCCGCTGGCGTTCTCGCCGCCGTGGCTGGCAATGAGGGCCTTGAGGTCGTCGCGAGACCAGCCGGGGAAGGTGCCTGACACGAGTATCTTCTTGCCAGCCAGTTTATCGGAGGCGCGCGCAGCGGCAACGTGTTCGAACTGGAGGCCGGCGGCGTAGAGCCGGGCAATCTCGTGCTGGTTCTCGGGACGCTGGCACCAGTCGACGACGGAGCGGGCGATACGCTCGCCGATGTCGGGAGTGGCGACGAGGGCGTCGTAGGAGGCCGCCATGAGCAGCTGCACCGTGGGGAACGCGGCAGCCAGCTTTGCCGCCACGCCTTCGCCTACAAACCGGATGCCCAGCCCGTAAAGCACGCGCGCATAGGGCACCTGCGCACTGGCCTTGATGCCGGCCACAAGGTTCTCAGCCGACTTGCGGGCGAAACGCTCCAGCTGCTCCACCTGCTCGACGGTGAGGTCGTAGAGGTCGGCGGGGGTGCGGACGAGCCCGGCCGCTACCAGCGCGTGCACGACTTCGGTGCCAAGCCCCTGAATGTCGAGGGCCTTGCGGCTGGCATAGTGCTCGAGGCGGCCTTCGATCTGGGGTGGGCAGATGGCCTCGTTGGGACAGTACCAGCCGACCTCGCCGGGGTTCTGCACCAGAAAGGTATTACACTCGGGGCACTGAGTGGGCGTGGCAACGGGCTGGGCACCCGCAGGGCGCAGGCCAGGCACTACCTCGATGACCTTGGGGATGATTTCGCCGGACTTCTCGACGACGACGGTGTCGCCGATGTGGAGGTCGAGGCGGCGGATTTCGTCGTAGTTGTAGAGCGAGGCGCGCTTGACGGTGGTGCCTGCCAGAAGCACGGGCACGAGGTTGGCGACGGGCGTGATGTAGCCGGTTCGGCCTACCTGATAGGAGACATGGTCGAGGCGGGTCTGGGCCTGTTCGGCGGCATACTTGTAGGCGACGGCCCAGCGGGGTGCCTTGTTGGTGGCGCCGAGTTCTTCGCGGGCGGGGAGGTCGTTGACCTTGACGACGACGCCGTCGGTGGCATAGGGGAGGCCGTCGCGGCGGTCGCGCCAGTGTTCAATGTAAGTGGAGACGGCGGCGAGGTTGGGAGCAACCTCATTGGCATCGGAAACGGGGAAGCCCCACTGGCGGAGGAGGTCAATGGCCTCGGAGTCGTTGCGTGGCTGGGGGCCGTCTTCGATGAAGAGGTAGTAGGCGATGAAGCGGAGGCGGCGGTTGGCGACCTCGCGGCTGTCCTGGAGCTTGAGGGTGCCCGCGGTGGTGTTGCGGGGGTTCATGAGGGGGGGTTCGCCGAGCTCGGCGCGTTCGGCGTTGAGGCGATCGAAGTCGGCCTGGGACATATAGGCCTCGCCGCGAACCTCGAACCGGGCGGGGGCGGAAGCAGGCACGCGCAGGGGGATGCTGCGGATGGTGCGGACGTTGGGGGTGATGTCGTCGCCCTCGGTGCCGTTGCCGCGGGTGACGCCCGTGACGAGCACGCCGTCTTCATAGTGGAGGCTGAGGGCTACGCCGTCGATCTTGAGCTGGCAGAAGTAGGCGACGTCTTCGGCCTCGCGGCCAATGCCCTGGCGGACGCGACGATCGAAGTCGGTGAGCTCGTCGGCGCTGTAGGTGTTGGCCAGCGACATCATGGGCCGGCGGTGGCGGAAGGTGGGGAACTCGCGGGTGATGGTGCCGCCGACACGGAGAGAGGGGCTGTCGGGGTGGCGGAGTTCGGGGTGGGCCGCTTCGAGGGCTTCGAGCTCCTTGAGGAGAAGGTCGAACTGCTGGTCGGAGATGACTGGGCGTGCCTCGACGTAGTAGAGGTGGTTATGATGGTTGAGCTCGGCGGTGAGCTGCTGGATGCGTTCGGCGGGAGAGACGGACATGACCGGAAGCGGAGGAGAGCGGGTGAAGTTACGGAGGGGCTGGGGAACGGAGGCGGGGAAATCTGCGGAGTTGGAGGGAGAAAAAGAATGCTTTTGTAGGTAACTGCCAACATTTTGGGTGAGTCGTCCTGATGCACCTGCTTCTACCATCCTATCCTCACAGCAGAATGACGTGAGTGGGAAGAGCGCGACGCAACGTCGGGCAAAATCTCCGTTCTTTAGGGCAACTCTTCCCTCCTAACCCCTCTGTGAAAGCGTTTCTGTTAAAACTGGTGCGGAGTGTCTCGTTCTGGATACTGGTGTATCTGGTGGCGTCGTACACGCAGCCGAGCCTGCAACTGCTGATTACGTGGCTGAACGGGGGCTTTGTGGCGCTGCTGTGCGCGCTGCTGTCGCTGGAGCGGCAGTATGCGTACCTGCTGCTGTTCGACGGACTGGGATCGGCGCTGGCGCTGCTGGCGTTTCACCACAGCCGCCGCCTGGGTACGGCCATTCCCAGCGCCCTGACGGCGGTGTTCTTCCTGCTGCCGCTTACACTCTTCACCCTGAACCAACTGGACATAGATGCCGAAAAAGCCGGAGGCCTGGGCATGCTGATGGGCGGCCTGCTGACCGGTCTGATTCTGCTGGCGGTGGAGTGGCTGAAGGGCCGCAAAGTGCCGCCGATTGTAGCACAACTGGAAGCAGAGCTGAGCGAGCCGGAATGAGGCGAGAGATGGGCTGTAAACGGCCACAAGCTGTATCTTGAGGCCACTCCCCTGCCCTATCTGATATCTCGATGACTGCTGTTTCTTCCATTCCAGCCGAACTGCGGCCTGCGGTGCTGCGCCTGCAACGCCAGGAGCTGACGCAATACCACATCTGCCAGCGGCTGGCCGAGTTGGCACCCGACGGCGACAACTGCGCCCTGCTGAAGCGCATGGCCGCCGACGAGGAGCGCCACCATGCCTTCTGGCAGAGCCGCACCGGCACCACCCAGCCCCCCGACCGCTGGCGGGTGAATGCCTACGTGTGGCTGGCGCGGGTGTTTGGCCTGACCTTCAGCCTGAAGCTGCTGGAGCAGAGCGAGCAGCGCCTGGAAGCAACCTATGCCCAACTGGCGCACCAACTGCCCGACGCCGCCGTAGCGCTGGAGGGCATCCGTGCCGACGAGAAAGAGCACGAAGAAGCCCTGCTGGCGGGGATACAGGAGCAGCGGCTGGACTACATCGGCTCGGTGGTGCTGGGTGTTTCAGACGCGCTGGTAGAGCTGACGGGCGCACTGGCGGGCTTCACGCTGGCGCTGCAACAGACGAAGCTGATAGCGGCCGTGGGGCTGATTACGGGCATAGCGGCGGCGCTGTCGATGGCGGCGTCGGAGTACCTGTCGGTGAAGTCGGAACGGGGGGAAGGGACGCACCGGAGCCCGCTGACGGCGGCATTCTACACCGGGGGCGCCTATCTGTTCACCGTAGCCCTGCTGACGGGGCCGTATCTGCTGCTGGACCGCCTGTATGTGGCGCTGGGCTGGGCGCTGGCGCATGCCATGTGCATCATTCTGGTGTTCACGTTCTACCAGAGCGTGGTGTATGGCGAGCGGTTCCGGAGCAAGTTTCTGGAAATGGCGGGGCTGACGCTGGGGGTGGCAACGATCAGCTACGGGCTGGGCTGGCTGGTTCGGCTATGGTTCGGCGTGGAAGTGTGAGGGTGGCAGCCAGCTTGGAGGCGTTTCCTCATAGACTTTTCGCAGCCGGGCAGCCAACTGCTGAATAGAGTCAACATGTGCTGCATTGGCGGGATCATAAGTAAGGCCTATTGTGTCGGAGAGAATGTGGACCAGCAGCTCTTCCAACGGCTTATCCCTGTAAATACACATGAAAACAGGAAAGGCATAGCCCGCGTATTCGTCCTGAGCGATATCATAGGGCACGCCAATGGGATTCCACTCGGCCAGCACCTGATTGATTTTCTCCAGTGTGGGTTTCATGAAAGGGTTAATATTCGAAGCAACTGTCACGCCGATTCCCGCTCCTCGGCAATGCGTTTACCGCTGGTGTGGCGGCTGGTGATGGTACAGTTAGGGGCAACTTTTCATTTTGATCGCTATCCTTTCATGCACTATACCTGAAAGATGTATTCTACCCTCCCGCTGGGCATTCGCCATTCGTTGAAATTGGAAGAACTGGCCGAGGTTGGCATTGCGGTGTACGGCTACCACCTGCTGGGGCTGCCCCTCTGGACGTTTTTTGCGCTGCTGCTGGCCCCTGACCTCAGTATGCTGGGCTATCTGGCGGGGCCACGTGTGGGGGCTGCGCTGTACAACACCTTTCACCACAAGGGGTTGGCCCTGCTGACGCTGGCGGCTGGGCTATATACCGAGGCTCCCGTGCTGGCTGCGGCAGGTCTGATCCTCTTTGCCCACGCGGCACTGGACCGGCTGCTGGGTTATGGGCTGAAGCTGCCCGAGGGTTTCCGGCACACACACCTGGGAATGGTGGGCAAGGACAAGCCTGCGGCCTGAACTGCATCAGCTGTCTTCGCTGGTTCGAGATAACATATCTATGGTGCGGCCTTACCGACACGTCGGGACGCTCGCTGGTACTTGTAGTCAGCGCCAATGCGTTGGTGCCTGCCGTTCTCTCACAGCAAGTGTAAACAGGGTAATCTCTGCGGCGCTATTCTACATTGCTTCTCGGGCTTTCCCTCATCGGGTCTAGCCAATTACCTTCGCTCGTCAAATAACTGGCTGTTCCGGAAAGAAGGATTGATGTATAAAATGGTAAACTTTTCATTTTATGTTGATTTTGAAGGTGTTCTTTGGGTGATTTGTGGATGTATTTGCAATTTGGGCTGTCGTTGTGCAGAAGGCGAATCTGGGGCGTAGTTGCTTGTCTGCTGATAGTGCATTCAGCTTGGGCACAGAGAGCCAGCCTGCTGGACAGGCGAGGCAAAACGCTCTGTTGGACTGACGGCTATCGGGTATTCAAGGCAGATGGGTCTGTGTTGGTAGGGCCCGGTGAAAGGCTTCCCAATACAAAAGGCATAATCATCAACAATCCCGCCAGTAAAGCCTCTTATTACATCCTGCAAATCGACAGCCTGACAGGACGCATATGCCAGGTAGCACAGCTTTCCCTCAAAAAGGACAGCATTCAGGTTATACACGCGTGGGCAACCGCCTCCCAGTTCCCTGTCCGTTTTTTGCTTGACACAGACAGCAAAGGCCGTGCGGTTATCCAACTGAAGGAAGCCGCAGGAAACTACATCGGTGCAATAAGGCTTAAGGACGAATTCCGTCTGGCAGATCCGCAAGCGCAGGCTGCTTCGGTTCCAGGCTTTTCGCAACATGTACCTTCTATTCCCTCGGATGCTGGGAATGAAGAGGCTGTGACTTGGGTGTTCGGCTACAATGCCGGCCTCCGTTTCAGCAATGAAGGCGTGCACCCCTTTCAGGGCCACGCTTTGCAGCAATTGGAGGGCGCTGCTGTGTTGCATGACAGCGCAGGTGTCTTACTGGCCTACACAGATGGTAACACCCTTTACGACCATCAGCATCAGGTAATTGCTACCGACCTGGGGGGGCATGCCTCCAGCACGCAGTCAGCTTTGTTCCTGCCGGTTCCCCATAATCCACGAATGTTTCTTCTGGCAGTCGTCGATCAGGGGGGGTATGCAGGCAGAAGCCGGGGACTCACAGTCTACCGTGTGGTTCAATCTGCTCCCGGCAAGCTCCAGCTTCTCCCACAACCCCTCCTGCAACTACCCGACATGACCGAGAAACTGGCGGCCGTGCACCATGCCAATGGGCGCGACCGCTGGCTCATAGCACATCGACGGTTCTCGAATACGTTTATTGCCTGGCCAGTAACCGCTTCCGGCCTGGGCACGCCCGTGGAGTCGGCCAGCGGTGAAATGCACTCTGGGTTCAGAGATGGGACCATCGGCCAATTGGTAGTTTCACCTCGCGGCAACTGTCTGGCGGCAGCTATCACGGGGCTTGGCCGAATAGAACTCCACCAGTTTGACAACGCTACCGGGCGCATCTCCAATCCGTTGGTAGTCAGCGATTGGCATCAGGATAGCACAGCACTTGCGTCCCCTTATGGGCTTGCCTTTTCCAGTGACGGTACCTGGCTGGTGGCTTCCGATTGGCGGCAAAACCACATCAATGCTTGGAAATTGGGGGCTGACTCCGCTCAGACCGCCGCCAGTCGGGTGCAGTTGTCAGGTACCGACGCTTCTCTGGTTACAGGGGCACTGCAATTGGGCCCCGATGGCAACATCTATGTGGCCATGAGCGACGGCCCGGCAGGCATAGGCGCTCAGTGGGTTGGGAAGGTTGCCTTGGCGCAAACAAAGCCGGTCTTCACCGACCATGCAGTTGCGTTGCCCGACGGCAGTCGCAGTGGTTTTGGGCTTCCAAATGGTATCGCGGGCAGTTATGGCAGCATTGTGGTCGATTTCACGGTGGCCAACACCTGCGAAGGCCAAACGCAACAGTTGGTTAACCGCTCCAATCGGCGACAGAAGGTAAAGTGGAGCTGGTCCATTCGCTCACAGCAGGAATCGTTTCAGGAATGGTCTACCGATGAAGCCCCAGTGCTGGAGTTGACCGCTGGTTCTTATGAAGTACAACTCAAGGGGTGCTACAACAGCATCTGCGACTCCGTTGTTCGGCGCATTCAGGTTTTTGTCCCCTCCCCAGTAGAATTGGGTGGCGATACAACCCTGCCAGCCGATGGCTCCGCTTTACGGCTGCGTGCAGGTGCCGATACCACCCGGCGCTACTATTGGAGCACGGGTGAAACAGCCCCCGCTATTGATGTCCATCTGCCCGGCCGCTACTGGGTTCAGGTACATCAGGGTAGCTGTGTTTCTTCCGATACCATTCGGGTGTGGCCCAACTCCGTTTCTGTGGCGCTGGCTGTTTCATCAGGAGAAGAGGCGCCAGAATCTTCGCGCACCAGCGCACCTCTGCCAGAAGCCCAAAGCGCCTCTCTGCCCCGCATTTCCATCCTCATGAGCCTTGCCTGGCTGCCGCTTACTCCTTTGCGGCAGTCGGTACCTGCGGCACCTGAAGGCGTTCAGATACCCGTTGCGCTTCCGCCCGCTGCTTTTCAGTGGGCCCCACAGGCGGTTGTAGGCTTCCGCTATCGTCTGGTAAAATAATATCTCTCTCTACAGCTGCTGCTGCATGCGTAAGCTCCTTTTCCTCCTGGCCAACTGGGCTCTGGTGTCCCCTGTTTTTGCCCAGACCACACCCTTCCTGCCTTATCGGCTCCCGTCATATACCGCAGTAGGGCTCGCGCAACAGGCGGCTGCGGATCAGGGAATGGCCGTAGGGCGGCAGAATGTCGGCCTCCCGATTTACTCGCTTTCCAGTAGATCCTTGAGTGTACCTGTGGGGCTGGAGTATCTCACCGGCGGAGTAAAACTGGCCGCAATGGCTACCGATGTCGGGCTCAATTGGTCTTTGCAGGCGGGGGGAGCCATCGTTCGTATTCCCTTCGGCAGTACAGATGTTTACGCAGTGACCGGCACCACCATCACAGGCGTCACCGCTGACCAGCCGGATATTTTCTACTTCAACTTCCTGGGGCGCAAGGGCAAATTCGCCGCTTTCCCCGATGGCAGCATCTACACATTCCGCACCATGCCCTACCAACTCCTCAGAATAGAGGCGGAGTGGGCCGATGAAGCAGGAGTCAAGAAAATCCAGGCCTTTACGGTGGAGGATGAAACGGGTACCCGCTATCGGTTTGCACAGAAGGAAATCACACAGATGGTGGTCAATGGCGTTGCGGAAGCGCCAGAGACACACGCGTGGTATCTCACACAGATTGATGCCGCCGATCACTCCGATCGAATTGTATTTCAGTACGACACTTTTGTCGGCGCAGCCTATCCCGTTGGTCGTACAGCCTGGCGCAGTATGGTCGGAACCAGTTACGCCACGTCGGCAGCGCCTGGTCTTTATACGTCTCCGCCCCCCACTGGTGGCTCCGCCGCCTCTTGCCCAGGTGTCGGTTATACGGATGGTCAGCTTCTGGATGCAGCTGTGAAAGTGTATTTGAGTCAGGGAGTGCGCCTCAGGGAAATTGCTTTTGTCAACGGACGAATGCTCTTTCTAGAGGCCTCTTCCCCCAGGGCCGACTACGCTTCGGCCTACGATCTGCGAAAGGTTGTGCTGTTGCGCGAGTTCAGCGGCCCTGCCGATACGCTCGCGGTCTGGGAACTCGAATACGCCTATTTCAACAGCAGCTGCGCAAACGATAAGCGCCTCATGCTGAAGGCGCTCTCCCGAAAGTATACATCCGACGCCGGCGCTCCCGCTGTCTTGCGCACGCGGCTCAGCTATTATGCGGAGAACAACTGCCTGCCCAATCGGTTGGCCTTTTCCGTCGACCATTGGGGCTATGCCAATACAAAGACGGCTAACACTCAGTTTGCTCCTGGTAATGACGCCGTAGCCCACCGTGCCGCCGATACCTTGGCCCGATGGGCTACACTTGCGGCCATCCGGTCTCCTTTGGGGAGTGTCACTGCCTATGAATGGGAATTGCATCAGGCGACTACAGGTCCTGTCGGGGGCCTGCGTTTGAAGCGCGTGGTGCAGCAGCCGAATGGAAACCCCGCCGACACCGCCAACATCATTCGAGAATATGTCTATGGGGAGGGCAGGAATGGCCTTGGTCAGCTCACGGGCAATGGCGCTTTGTATCCTACCTATTCCCGTTCGGTCTACAAGGTGCTCCCCTGCACAGGCGCCAACAGAGCAGTGGAGGTAAAACTGTGGGCATCGTCCTCGCTCACCGACTTCCTCGACGACGCTTTCATCAGCTACAGTGAGGTGCTGGAAAAACAGGGCGTCAATGGCCGCTTCGGGCAAACCCGCTACACGTTCACTTCCGCGCTCAACTACCCCGACTCCCTGGTGCAGCCGTCTGGTACGGTCGCTTTCAGCCAATCCTGGAAGCGGGCGCTCCCCACGGGCCAGCAGGTGTTCAGCATGCAGGTACCAGCGTCGCCTCAGAAGCTCTCCGCCAGCAGGGTGCTCTATCACTTCTGGCAGGGCAATGGTACCGCTGACTCCGCAAACGTGCGGCTCACGCCCAACTATACCCGGAGCCTGACGGTGCGTATGGGCACCGATGATTATCTGCTGTCAGGGCAGTCACGGCTGTTGTCAGGTTGGGTACGTCAGGTTGAGGCGCTCGACACCACCTACACGCACGATACCCCGCCACTTCCAGTAGTGCAGCGCCAGTGGACTGTTTTCCACCAGTCCAACATGCTCCCGGTGCAAACGGAAAGCGACATGGGCAGTGGCCGCATTCTGGGCTCGCGCATTTCGTACGCAGAAGATCTCTATCCCTCGCTCCCGTCTACAGCTGCCGACACCGCCACAGCAGCGCTCATTGCCCTCAAACAGCAGGGCCGTCGCGGAGTACCCGTCGAGACGCTTTCATATTACCGGGCCTCGCTTTCCGATACCCAGAAGGTGGTGACAGGAAGTGCCCTTTCGGTTCTTCGCCGCATCACCGTTGCCAATGAATACACTGCCGCACCGCAAGCGGTAGTCGTGCCGTTCCGGTCCTATGGTGCGCGTATTGGCCAACCCCTGCTTCTCCATAAGACATTTCGCCCGTTACGCATCGTTTCGGGTGTGTTTCAACCGGATGCTGCTTACTACTATCCTCAGCTGCACAGTGGCAATGTGGTTTCCTACAACCCTTATGCGCAGCCGCTGACCGTAGTTGACGCAAGAGGCGTACCCAGTAGTACGCTGTGGGGGTATCGGTCTACCCTGTCAGTGGCAACAGTGGGCAATGCATCGTTCGATCTTGGGACAGCCTCCTATGCAGGTTTCGAGTGGTTGCAGCCAGGCACCGCCCAGCTCGATGGCTGGAGTATTGGCGCAGCTGGTTTCCTGGCTACCTCCGGCGCGTTCACTGGCCAGAATGCCCTCAGTGGTCCTACGGGTGGCAGCACACCCGATGCACAGGGGCGCTATGTATTGGCTACACGCTTACTAGCGGCGCCCGATGCTCAGGCTACGTATGTGCTCTCTGCCTGGGTTAAGCGCAATGCACCGATTTCTCTTGAGCTGAAAGCCGTTCAGCCTTCCGGGGCCGACATTTCCGGCATCTCCTATTTCGCCGAAACCACCGAAGCACCCGCCAGCGCAGATTGGCAGTGGGTTATGGTCAAGCTGAACCTCCCACGTGTAGCGGGTACAACGCCGACTTACACGGGGCCTATCGCACTGAAGGCTACGTTCTATACCACTTCGGCTGCATCGCAGGCCTTCATTGACGACATCCGCCTCCATCCGCTGGAGGCCGCCATGACGTCCACCACCTTCCTGCCCCTTGTTGGCGCCAGCTCTTCCAGCAACGCCTTGGGCATCCCACAGTTTCAGGAGTACAACAGCCTCCTTGAGGCTGTCCGCGTCCGCAACCACCGCGGCGAACTCCTGCTTGAAAAGCACACCCACATCCAGGAGAACCAGTAAGCCATGACCGAAATGTTTAAAAAGCTGCAGCATTGCTTACTGTTGGTCGTCTTGGGGTGGGGCGTTCCTGCGCTGCTTTCGCCGGTGTTTGGCCAACAGAAAGCCGCAACCGCTTTTATTGGTGGGGGCACCGAGAACATCATCCTGCAGGTGGTCGATGCCGCCTCCGGCAGTATTGGTGTTGCCCCGGCAATTCCAGGAGCCTGCCGACACAAGTATTACATCCGGGCATTTGACGTCGTCGCCAATGCTCCTGTTCAGGCGGCTCTTTGGCGCTGTACCTGGAACTGGTCTGTGTCTGGAGGAGGCACATTTACGTATGGGGTGTTGAAAGACACCATCTACGTCACCTGGCCCGCCAATGCCACTTCGGGTTCTGTCAGCTGCTCCCGCGCTACTATCTGCGAAAACACTACACCCGCAGGTGCATACGATATCCTCAGCGTGACAATGTATCCGGCACCGCCTGCGCCACTGGCTGCTACTGCGTATTACTTTCCAGAGAAAAGCAGTGATGTTGCCACTTCACTGCTCTCTGTGCCTCTGGCAAATTTCTCCAATAGTCTGATACTGGAAGCTGTTACAAGCCCCTCGCAATCAACAGTCCTCAAGCTCCTTCCCACACGACTCAGCTTCTACACGCCTTCAACGCCCACAACGCAGAGCCTCAGTCTCACGCTGAAGTACCGCACCCTTGATGGCAAATGTGTTTCTGCCGCTCCTGCCTATCCCATTACGCTGCAAGGGTACGCGCATCCCCAACTGGTGCAGAGTGGCAATTATTACGAGGCTGGCGGCACCACCATTACACAGACCACTGTCTATCCCGCTTCCCTCAACCCGGTTTATCAGTGGTATCGGGTAGATCCCTTTGGTGACAAAATACCCATCTCTGGCACCGGAACGTCCATTTCAGTTTCACAGGGAGGTGTTTATGGCTGCGTCGTTACCATCAACGGCGACAGCCGAACCAGTGGGGCTCCCCGCATCTCCTCCCAGATGAGTACCATCACGGTAGCCCTCAAAACCGAACTCACACTTTCCGACCCCGCGCTTGCCAGCCGCAACTACGTTATCACCAATGCGTTCCGAAAGGGCGGTATCCGTACCACTACCCCCGGCCAGATGATGGATGCCGATGCCGTCAGCCAGTCTGTTACCTACCTCGATGGCATGGGCCGCACGCTCCAGCAGATCCAGACCCACGCCTCCACCGATTCCTCCGACCTCGTTCAGTTCTTCCAGTACGACGCCGAGGGCCGCTCCCTCCGCTCCTTCTCGCCCTATCCTGCCCCTTCTGCCCAGAAGACCGGAGGCTACTTCCGCTCCAATGCACCAGCTGAATACGCCAGCTTCTACGCCGCGCCTGCGCCCAAATACGGCGTGTCGGCTTCTGCCGCGCCATACGTCCAGACCAAAGTAGAGGCCTCACCCAATAACCGCGTACTGGAGCAGGGTGGGTGGGGTGCCCTCTACCAGCCAGGGGCTGGCCGCTCCCAGCGCACTTTTGCACGCTATTATGCCGCTGCAGATCCCTGGCTGCCCACCGCCACGGTCAGCCGCTCCGGTGCGGTGACACTCGGCGCACGATACCAGCCCGGCACTGGCCTCCTCGTGCAGGTTTCCATCGACCCCCAGGGCGATTCCCTCTTCAGTTATCTCGACCGCGAGGGCCGTCTCATCGCCACCCGTCAGCCCGGTGGTCCCACTGCCGCCGCCGACATCATTACCCTTAATGTCTACGACAGTTTGGGCCGTCAGGCGCTTACCATCACGCCACTGGCCTACCAGCATTGGTTGGCCAATGGCAAGTGGAGCACCCCGCCGCAGGCCGTTCTCGACGGCTGGTGCTTCCAGTTCCGCTACGATGCCCGCGGCCGCCTCAATGCCCGTAAGGCCCCCGGCAAGCAGTGGGAATACATCGTCTATGACCGCAAGGGTACACCCGTACTGTCTTTCCTCCGTGAGCGCAAACAGGGCAATCAAACAAATTACACCTGGCGCTACTCCAAGACCGATGCCGCCGGCCGTAACCTTCTCTCTGGCGAGTTCGTCACTACCCTTACCCAGGCCCAGTTGCAGGCCCAGTTCGACGCCGACACCGCACCTCTCTTTGAGCGCCGCGCCCAGAGTGGCACCTACGGTTACTCCAACACCGCCAAACCCACACTTCAGGAGAATACCACCGAAACCGATGGAACCACCTACACCGACGCCATCTTCTACTATGACGACAGCGATTTCGACCGAAATGGCGTGCAGGATTCCCTCCTGAAGTTCTCCAATCGCCAGCCCAACCCCGGCGGGCTCCGCGCTTTCGTCCCCGGCCAGCAGACCGGCCTCAAAGCCCGCCCGCTGCGCGAGTACGGCTCCAGCAAGGCAGGCGCACCCGCCGGTACGGGCTGGGCCCTCACCTGGACCTGGGCCGTCACCCTTTACGATACCCTCGGCCGCAATGTCCTTACCGCCCAGCAGCGCTACGACAAGCCAGCCCAGTGGATACAGGGCACCCTGAAGTATGCATGGAATGGAAGGTTGGAATCTTCATTGACCTCCGACGAGGGTAGTTTCATGTACACCGAAACCTTTGAATACGATGTTCTTGGGCGGTTGTTTGCGGTAAAAGGAAAAGACCTCTACTTAAACATCATAACCCCTTTAGAAGTCCGCTACTGGTACGATGCCTTCAGCCGCGTCCGCCAGAAGCGCACCGGCCCGCTTACCGTCAAGTACACCCGCAACGAGTACGGTCAGCTCTCCCGTATCCTGTATGGCACCGCTGCCAAGCCCCGCCTTTTTGAAGAGCGTCTCGGCTATGCCGACAGCCTCGGCGATGGCACCCTCACGCCCCGCCGTTACGACGGCCTCATCGCCTACACCTGGACACACGACGGCATTCTCGGCAAAACCTTCCTCCAGAAGTATCAGTACGACCGCGCCAAACGCCTCACCGCCGCCTACTTCGACGACTCCACCAAAGGCATCGCCAAAACCGCCGCCGAGGGCCTCTATTCCGAGTACGACATGCAGTACGACGTTGCCGGCAACATCCTCGGCCTCAAACGGGCGCTGGGAGTAACAACCGGCGGTAACAACCCCGTACCTCGTGCCCAGCACCTCGCCTTTGGCTACTTCGCCACCTCGCACAGGCTGGCTTTTGTCAACCAGCAGTCGGCTGGCTACACCGCCACGGCCTATGCCAACGGCCCCTTCTACGAGCTCCCCGGCAGTAACACCAGCACCCTCGCCGCGCCCGACTACACCTACGACGCCGACGGCAACCTCCTCTCCGACCTCAACACCGCCCAGAACGCCACCTACAATTCCCTACAGCTGCCCCGCACCCTCAGCAAAAACGGCGTCAGTGTAGAGTATGTCTACGACGGCGCGGGCCGTATGCTCGTCAAATACCTCGTGGTGCCAAGTAATGTGGGTGGCACCGTACAGACTACCACCAGCATCTATGCCGCCGGGGCCACGATTGTTTCAGTATCCGGCATTTCAGGAGTACAGGTGCAGTATGCCGGCACCGATGTCAACTTTACCGCCAGCGGCGCCCAGTATTCCGTCACCGACCACCTTGGCAGCACCCGCATGGTCGTCAAGGCCGACGGCACCGTCGAAGAGCGCTACCACTACTACGCCTGGGGCGCCCGCATTGCCAGCCTGTCCAGCACCCCCACCAGCAGCAGTACCACCACCGACCTCTACGCCAACGGCAAACGCATTGCCGAGGAGCTGGAATCTGCGTGGCAGCTGCACGGCGCACGGTTATTTGATGCTTCGATAGGCCGCTTCCTGGCGGTAGATTTGCTGGCCGCTGAAGCCGCTGACATGACGCCGTATAACTACGCGCTAAACAACCCCATCTATTTTACTGACGAATCAGGCCTGAAAGAAGCAACCCACAAGCCTGAAGACGAAGAGGAAAGCACGGGAGGTGGCAGCATGAGCAAAGATTTATCTTCCACAAATAGTACAGGTGTTTCTTGGGGGAGTACAGTTCAGGATATGTGGAGTTTAAACAATACATTATCACCTGAGAATGCGGGGCTTGGTAAACAGGCACTTCTCGATAATGGGGGCGGACACGATCCAATCGGAAAGGTAGGCATTGCATTTGGCGTTACAATCTCTGCTAATAGCTTCAAAGCAACGGCGTCAGTAGGTGTTCAGGTTCAGGCGAGTTACTATGATCTTACGGCCCTTTTTAGCTTCAGTTACTACAGAGGATCTCAGTTGGGGACCCCTGCTTATGACTACACTGGCTCTCATTTGGGGGCCCCGGCTCACAATTTACGCGGTGGGTACTTTGATGTTACAGCTGTGGCTTATGTTACTGCTGGTAAAGGGCAAGCGGGGCCACGAAATTTTTATACATTGAACTACGATACACCCTCGCCATTCAAAAACACTTATGATATGTCATTGTCCTGGGGGCAAATGCTTACCTATAATTCGGCGATAAATGCCTATGGTGATGGTCCCGGATGGCAGATTCAGGGTCTTTTGGGCCTCAGACTTGGAGATTTGTTTATGCTTTCAACCAACAATGACTCTCGCTCTCTGCCTTATTTGGGTTCTGGACGTTTGTTTGGAAGACCGGAAGGCAATGGCACCGATGCGGGATGGACAGGCGGCTTAGTAATATCCCTAGGAAAAGCGGAGTTTGGCTATCAGAATTTTAGTGGATATCGGCGGAGTCAGTTGTCTTCAGGCTTGCAAGATGAATATGCCAAGCCTTGGGTCTTTTATCCTCAAACCCGATATCATTTATTATTAAATAAGGCTGCCAATTTTATCCGGTACGGTGGAATAACGATACAGAATTATTCAAATGCTTGGTTTCAGAACTGGATTCATAGAAAAATTTCTCATGAATCTACCTACCTATATTACTATCGGAAATCATTTGAATTGAAAGGAAACTTTTAGTATGAAACAGGTCGTTTTTTTTGTAATTTGTATATTTGTCGTTACAAGCTGTGTGCACTATAAGCTCGTGGACGGAAATATACGCCCTAAAGGAAAAGAGAAAAGCCCATACAAGTCCAACTGTAAATTGGACAGCCAGTTGATGGGTGAAAAATATATTTACATAACAAGACCAGTACCTGGTTATAGTATTGACACGTCTGTTTGTGTCTTGGTGTTTTATCCAGATGGTAGATATGCGCTTCAAACTGGACTGCCGCGTTTGGATTCCGTTCGAATGCGTTCCGTAAACTGGGAGAATGCATATTCTAGAGGGTTTTGGTGCAGTGATGGCCCATGGATTAAAATGGCAGTATTTGAGATTTCAGATGGAGGCTGTTATGTCGAAGATATAGCGTTAAAAGCTGGGGCAGATTACTATTATATAGGCCCCAGAAAGCGGAAAAACCCAGTTCTGAATAATGAAAACAGGCTTATTTATCTTGGCAAAATTGAATAACATTTTGCTAATTTGGCTAAGTCATTCACCGTCACCGACCACCTGGGCAGCACCCGCATGGTGCTGGATTCCAGTGGTACTGTCCAAGAGCGCTACCACTACTACGCCTGGGGTGCCCGCATCTCATCGCTCTCCAGCACGCCCACCAGCAGCAGTACCACCACCGACCTCTACGCACAGGGCAAACGCATTGCCGAGGAGCTGGAATCGGCGTGGCAGCTGCACGGCGCCCGCCTGTTCGATGCCTCCATCGGCCGCTTCCTGGCGGTAGATTTATTGGCGGCCGAAATGGCGGATTTAACCCCGTACCACTACACCGCCAATAACCCCCTCAACTACAAGGACGCCAATGGGTTGATGCTCACCACCTACAATCCCCTTGACGACGGAACAGGCGGTGGGGGCGGTGATGCAGGTGCGGCAGCTGCAGCCCATCTCTATGGTCTTCTCGCCAGTATGGGGGCCTACGGCCGGGATGGGGTATCTGGGTTCTCAAGTGGTTTTTTTGGAGGGGACAATGAAGGTTCAAAAGCCCAATTATATCTTGAGCGCGAATTGATGTATGGTGTGCCGTGGGATGATACTAAAGAGCGTGCTTTGCAGAAAGGAATCAGACGTGGCGAGGTTCTTATTTATCGTCGCAATCCCGGTTATGGTTGGGCTGCGATAACGTCAGAGTTTCCACGCATTATAGGCACGCCATTTGACAGCGATGGAGGAATTAAATACTTTCAGTATGTTCGTCTCCAGAAAGGAATGAAAGTGTATCATCGCAAGAAGCGCAAAGGCAAAGCTTCAAGCTTTCATTCTCCTGAAGTCTATACTGGGGATGATTGGTATATGCTAAGTCCAGCAGAAGCCCAGTCAGCCCTCGCCCCCGACTGCCCCTGCGGATGCCCCGGCCAGCCACCGTGCCCTGATGTAGATTGGGTTTCGGTAGGAGTGGGTTCCAGTGCAGTATTATTTGGTGTATTAGAAGTCGCTGGCGGGGTGGGAACTGGAAATCCATTCCTTGTGTTGGATGGCGGTGGCAGAGCTGGTTTAGGCATTTTTCAAATTATCAGAACTCTTCGTGCCTCTTCAATAGAAGAGCAGATAAACGCAAGGAATACTCCTTCGAGTCTTTTTGAAGCAATCATGTCCATGATTCCTCCCAGTAGCTCTGATCGAGTAAATACCCTGCGAAGCTCTGCAACACTAGGCTATGACGTTTATGCATTCACCTTTGGAATTTGGAAAACAAGCCAGTTGAATGCTATGAAGCCAGCGCCTTGGGTGGGCCTGATAATAATTAGCGGTATTGACCTGTCGATAAGCGTGGCTAAACAAAAGATTTATTCAGATTATCCGTTGATAAAATTAAAATAGCATGAAAATTAGAAAAAGTTGGGTAATGCTTATTGCCAGCATGACATTATACTCCATATTCGCATATGGACTAGTTGTAAATTTTGATTGGAGTTATGGTTTTGATTTTGAGACTTTTATAGCAATTGGACTTCTTGTTTGTCCCTTAATATATATAGCATATGTTTGGTTTCAAATGAAAAGGCAAGAACAAGAGTAGGTATAGCTTTTTGCTATACTAGGCCCAAGAGCCCAATTTCTCGAATATTACAATGATGGTTTACACGGTGTTCGAGCTATGTAAAGAAACTGGCTCGGATTTTTAACTTGAGCGCCCGCATCTCATCGCTCTCCAGCACCCCCACCAGCAGCAGTACCACCACCGACCTCTACGCCCAGGGCAAACGCATCGCCGAGGAGCTGGAATCGGCGTGGCAGCTGCACGGCGCGCGTTTGTTCGATGCTTCGATAGGCCGCTTTTGGGGTGTGGATTTGCTGGCAGCACAGACTGCCGACCTTACGCCGTACCATTATGCACGTAACAATGCCGTTAATTACAAAGACCCCACAGGGCTCTACGCCGAGGACGACGTAACGGATAGCCCTGCACCTACCTTCGTGTCCTTCGGACAGCGACTGTGGGAATATCTGGTGGCGGGTAATCATCTATGGGATCTCGATTGGAACAGTGGCACTGGCGGTGGGCCGCTGCATCCGGTGGACAAGGGGGCCCAAGAGCTGGCAGAAAGATTGTGGGCAATGACCCCTGAGGGTTCTGTTACCACCTACCGCAACCAGAGCAACGGACGCTACACCATCACCACCTCCCGAAATGCAGGCTATTACACCTATTACCGCCGCGCCGACGGATCGACCTACGGGTATGACTTCACCAATCGGTATTTGGAGGAAGTCAGCACCCAGTATGGAGGCCCCGTCTGCCCCTGCGGCTGCCCCGGCCAACCGCCTTGCAGTTACACTTATAAAAATGTAACTTACAACAGTGAACATGATTTGCTTTGGGAAATAATGAAAGATGTTGGGAGGACGCAATTTGGTATTGATGAATTCAATGCTAGAACTATTATGACTTTGTTGGAAGTTGCTCTAGGAATTGCAAATTTCCCAATTGAAAAAAGACTAGTTTTTGGAACTAATGGAGTGGGTGGTAAAGCTTCAAAATATTTTACGGCTTCAACATATTTCGCCAGAAAGTTTGGGCTTAAAATGCAGAGCTAAAAGGCACCTACCCTGAACCTCTCATCTTCGCGAACTGCATATAAACTAATTCCGTACTTAAGAAGAACTCCATATGTCGCCGGATTCTTGTTAGGAGTTGAGGTTTGGCGGTTTTTTAGCAGTGTTCAATCGCAGTTTGATGATATCACAGGAAAAAACATGTGGCTTTATCTGAGCGTAGAGTGGTTCTCCGACTTGGCTGATTTGCGTAATGATCAAAATAATCATTAATAGGATGGAAATGCTTAAGGAGGTAGAAATTAGGGAAGTTCATGATGTTTTATATTCCATTCTGGAATTTTATATCGGAATTGATAGGCATGAAATAAAATTTTCTGACTCCATTAATTTGTCGTATAAAGTTCGTGGCGAGATGGGGTATATAATAATCGAGGCTATTGAGGAGCATTTTTCTATTGTAATGGATAGAAATGAAATGTATAAATACTTTGGAAGCGACCCGCACCTATTTAGTGCCTTGATTGATTTTATTTTACTTCCAGTTCGAGCCTATCAACTAATTAGAAGTGGGTATCTGAAAGAGGAGCAGCCATCTTTAACAGTTGGGCTGCTTTTTGAAATGGTTGTAAACGCGATTGAGAAGAAGCGTGAAAGCTAGGTCCAGTTTGGAATCGGCGTGGCAGCTGCACGGCGCCCGTCTCTTCGATGCTTCGATAGGCCGCTTTTTAGGGGTGGATTTGCTGGCGGCCGAATCGAAACGATGCCATTTCCTCAATTTACTGGGGGTGAGCAGGGATTCCAGCGCGTTAACACAACCCTTAAAAAAGACAGATGGAAGCCCGTTTTCAGAGCTTCCCGCTAGGTGGTGGTCGGGATGACAGGATTCGAACCTGCGGCCTTACCGACACGTCGGGACGCGCTGGCGTTGGCACAAACAACAACGAGAAGCCGGTGGGGGCTTCTCGCTGGGTAGTGGTCGGGATGACAGGATTCGAACCTGCGGCCTTCCCGACACGTCGGGACGCGCTGGCGTTGGCATAAACAACAACGAGAAGCCGGTGGGGGCTTCTCGTTGGGTAGTGGTCGGGATGACAGGATTCGAACCTGCGGCCTCTTCGTCCCGAACGAAGCGCGCTACCGGGCTGCGCTACATCCCGTCCGGATGACTGGCATACGCCAGTTTTTCGGGAGTGCAAATATATGGGCTTTGACAGAACCCTGCAACAAATGCTGTGGGGCCTCAGGCGGTGACGGGAACACCGAAGAGTGCGCGGGCGGTGTCCTCAATGGCCCGGGCGTCGTAGCCACACTCGCGGTACTGCTCGGCCTGGGTGCCCTGCTCGACCACGCGGTCGGGGACACCGAGGCGGCGCACAGTGGCGCTGTAGCCCTTGTCAGCCATCCACTCAAGCACGGCTGAGCCGACGCCGCCGTTGAGGCAGCCATCTTCGACTGTGATGACGCTGGAGAAGCGCGAGAAGACCTCGTGCAGCATCTCCTCGTCGAGCGGCTTGACGAAACGCAGATCGTAATGCGCGGGGTGCAGACCAGCCTTGTTGAGGCTGGCGATGGCCTTGGTAGCCTGATGGCCGATGGGCCCAAAGGTGAGAATAGCCACGCCCTCGCCGTCTACCAGCTTGCGGCCCTTGCCTACCTCCACCCGCTGCATGGGCGTGCGCCAGTCGAGGTTGACGCCGTTGCCACGCGGATAGCGGATGCAGAAGGGATTGCGGGTCTGGGAGGCGGTGTACATGAGGTTCCGCAGCTCGGGCTCGTCCATGGGCGACGATACTACGAGATTGGGAATGCAGCGCATGTAGGCGACGTCGTACACACCGTGGTGGGTGGCACCGTCGGCACCGACCATCCCGGCACGGTCCATACAAAGGACTACAGGGAGGTTCTGTATGGCGACATCGTGGATGACCTGGTCGTAGGCCCGCTGCATGAAGCTGCTGTAGATGTTGCAGAAGGGCACCATCCCCTGCGCGGCCAGACCAGCGGAGAACGTAACGGCGTGCTGCTCGGCAATGCCGACGTCAAAACAGCGGTCGGGCATGGTCTGCATCATCTTGACGAGGCCGGAGCCGCTAGGCATGGCGGGGGTAACGGCCACGACACGGGCATCCTGCTGGGCGAGCTCAATAACGGTTTCGCCGAAGACATCCTGGTATTTGGGCGGAGTAGGATCGGCGGGGAGCTTGACGTTTACCCAGTCGCCGGTGACCTTGTCGAAGTTGTAGGAAGGGGCGTGCCACTTGGTCTGCTCTTTCTCAGCGGGGGCAAAGCCCTTGCCCTTGACGGTGACGCAATGCAGAATCTTGGGGCCCTTGATCTGCTGGAGGTCTCCCATGAGGCGCACGAGGTGGTTCACATCGTGGCCGTCTACCGGACCGAAGTAGCGGAAGCCGAGGGCCTCGAAGAGGGCACCGGGCTTGCCGATGGAATTGGTGAGGACATCTTCCAGACGGGCGCCGAGCTGTTGGGCAGCAGCGCCGAGCCCTTTCAGCTTGCCCAGCTGCTTGTACACCTCGTCGCGGATACGGTTGTAGGTGCGCGAGGTGGTGATGTCGATGAGGTATTCCTTGAGTGCCCCGACGTTGGGGTCGATGGACATGCAGTTGTCATTGAGGATGACGAGCACGTCTTCGCCAGAGGCGCCTGCGTTGTTGAGGCCCTCGAAGGCGAGGCCGGCGGTCATGGCGCCGTCGCCGATAACGGCTACGACCTTGCGGTCTTCGCCACGGAGGCGGTTGGCGGTAGCCATGCCCAGCGCCGTAGAGATGCTGGTGCTGCTGTGGCCGACGCCCATGGTGTCGTAAATGCTCTCGTTACGCTTGGGGAAGCCCGCCACCCCGCGGTAGGTGCGGTTGGTGTGGAAGCGGTCGCGACGGCCGGTGATGAGCTTGTGACCGTAGGCCTGGTGACCGACGTCCCACACGACTAGGTCGTGGGGGGTATTGAAGGCGTAGTGGAGCGCAACAGTGATTTCGACGACGCCGAGGGACGCGCCGAAGTGGCCACCGTAGATGCTGCAATGCTCGATGATATAGTCGCGCAGCTCGTTGCAGAACTGGAAGAGGTCGGCTTCGGAAAGCTGACGGAGGTCGGCCGGGAGGTTGACGCGGGAGAGGAGCGGACCTGCCTGGATGGGAGCGAGCTTGGACACCTTGAGGCTGTGCGGGTTAGCGTAGAGAGCGCAGGAGCCGTGGGAAGATAGCACACGGGCAGCCTACAAAGGTAATAAACGAGGAACGCCCCGAAAAGTTCAGGGGTTGGGGGCAGAACTGGGGACGATTTCTACGCCGCTCAGCCGAGCATTTCGGCGAGGCGGGTGATGACGACGGGGTCGGAGGAGATGCCGAGTTCGCCGACGAGGTTGAGAATGGCCTCCTTTTCTTCCTCGCTGATGAAGCCTTCCTGCATGGGGTTTCCGTTGGCCTGCATGCGGATGAGGATGTTCTGCTTCATGTTGCCGGTGGAAGAAGCGGCGGCGCGGATCATGATGTCGAGCACCTCGGCACCAACGCCATACTGCTGGATGTAGAGGCGCAGGACGTCGAGGAAGGGCTCGCGCCAGGCGGCAGCATTGCGGGCCAGAAAGCGAACCTCCTGACGAATGTCTTCCTCTGATATGTTGACGCTGCCATCGGCCATCACCTGGCTGAGCTGGGAGATGAACATCATCTCGGTGGTGTCGATATGGCCATCGGCGCCGAGCACCAGAACAGCGGGGAATATCATAAGCACGCGCTCGAACTCCTTGGCCGAGAGGCCCTCGGCGGCACGGGCCGAGCGGTAGCGTTTGTAGAGGTCCTGAAGTTGCTGGGCAAGCATTCGAGTGTCAGTGAGTTACCGGTTCGGGTGCAAGATACGGAATACCCCTAATGCGGGAGATAGTGAAGAATGGGTCGGAGAGATACCGTTAACCAGAAGGTCAGTAACTTGGCGACCCAACAATGATTTAACGCACGTCGGGTCGGCGAATGTTTACCTTTGCCGCCAAGCACCTGCTACAAAGTTGCAACAGACAAACCATGCGAGCTTTTTTTACAGTCGTTCTGGTAATGGTGGCGCTGACTGCTGCCAGCCAGCAACGCGGTCGGGGCGCCCGGAATGCCCGTCCAGCCAAAACTGCTTCTGCGGCCACCGTCGCCACGCCAGTGCCCGCCAAGCCGCGCCTGGTGGTGGGCATTGTCGTAGACCAGATGCGCTACGACCTGTTGACTCGCTATGCGGCCAAGTACAGCCCCAACGGCTTCAAACGGCTGCTGCGCACAGGCTTCAGCTTTGAGCGGATGGACTACAACTACATGCCCACATACACAGGGCCGGGGCATGCAAGCATTTACCGTGGCACCACTCCTGCCGTACATGGCATTATTGCCAACGAATGGTACAGCCGACAACAGCAGCGGGAGTTTTACTGCTCAGAAGACAGCCTGGAACAAACGGTAGGGGCCGAAAATGCCAGTGGCCAAATGAGCCCACGCAACCTGCTGGGTGACAATCTGAGTGATCGCATAGGCCAGCAAGGTGGCAAAGTGGTAGGCCTCGCACTGAAAGACCGAGGGGCGATTCTGCCCGCAGGCCACAAGCCTGTAGGCGCTTACTGGTGGGATCGGCAGAGCGGCAATTGGGTTACCTCTACCTATTATCATCGGCAGCTGCCCGCCTGGGTGAGCAAATTCAATGCCCGGCGGCTGGTAGACAGCTTCATCGTGAAGCCCTGGACCACCCTACTGCCTCTGGACCAATACACGGAAAGCACCGCTGACGACTTTCCTGGGGAAGACACCCCCATGGCCGACCGGAAACGAACCTTTCCGCACCAGCCTGCCCGCCGTAAAGACGGCAGCTATGGCGATCTGCCCTACACTCCCTGGGGCAACACCCTTACGACCGAGATGGCCAAAGCCGCTATCGAAGGTGAGCAGCTGGGCCAGGGCACCGCAACCGACCTGCTGTGCGTAAGCTACTCCAGCCCGGATTATGTAGGCCATGCCTTCGGCCCCAATTCCGTGGAGACGGAAGACATTTACCTGCGGCTGGACCTGGAACTGGGAGAATTCTTCTCGTACCTGGATCAGCGTTTTGGCTGGCAGAATGTCATCGTATTTCTGACTGCCGATCATGGCGTTGCAGCGCTGCCGGAGTATGCCCAGACAGCAGGGGAAACCGGTGGGCGTTTCAGTGTACGCCCCTATCGTCAGGCGGTAGATTCACTGCTGGCGGCAAAGTATGGCCCCGGCAGCTATGTATTGGACTTTACCAACCAACAGCTGTATCTGAACCACACGCTACTTGCGCAGAAGCAGGTAGCCCTGGATGATGCCATTGGCCTTGTGGCTGACTACACAAGCCGTTACCCGCATGTTACCAGCGTTCTCACCCGCCAGCAGATGCTGAATGGCCGAGAGCTGGAGCCCTACCCCGTGGCACGTGGGTATCACCCGGACAGAAGTGGCGATCTGTCGGTTCAGTTGGAGTATGGCTGGTTCGACAATTACTCTGACCGAACCACTGGCACTACGCATGGTACGCATTACCCCTACGACACTCACGTTCCCTTCCTGATATCCGGATGGAAGGTGCCCACCGGCAAGACTGGCCGCAATGTGTTTATTCCAGATATCGCTGTAACCCTGTTGGCGCTATTGGGCCTGCCAGCCCTGCCGGATGCGACAGGGAGTGTGCTGCCCGAACTCAGTCGATAGGCAATCGGCTCATATCCAATCAAAAGGGCGCAATAGGCGCCCTTTTTTGCACCTCAGCTAGACAGGTAGGTCGCTACGGACTAACTTGAGGTTAGAAATGAATGCCGATCATCTTACCCTGAATGCAGTTTTTGAGCAACTGCTGAAGCAGGCTGCAAGCCTAGATGCTGCTGATCCGTTGGCCCGCTGGCGACAGGAATTCAATTTTCCACAAACGGTGCCCGGCCCCGAGAATATCTACCTGTGTGGGCACTCATTGGGTGCACAGCCGAAGGCAGCCGTACGCGAGGTGGAAGAGGTGCTGAAAGAATGGGGGACGACAGGCATAGGCGGCTTTACGAGCAAGCCACACCGTTGGATGACGTATCCGTTTCAGATAGCTGAACATCTGGCGGGGCTGGTGGGCGCCGGGGCGCACGAAGTGCACCCAATGAACACCTTGACTGTGAACCTGCATGTGCTGATGAGCAGCTTCTACAAGCCTAAAGGCCGCAAGCAGAAGATTCTGATGGAATACAGGCCATTCCCGTCAGATGTGTATGCGTTTCAGAGCCAACTGGCACTGCATGGGTATGACCCCACGGATGGCATTGTGGAGCTGATACCGCGACCCGATGAAGACATACTGCGCACAGAAGACATACTGGCGGCGATAGACCTGCACCGCGACGACCTGGCGCTGATTGTGCTCGGGGGAGTGAACTACCTGACAGGGCAACTGTTTGACATAGCAGCGATAGCCCAGCGGGCCCAGCAATACGGCATCACCTTTGGGGTAGACCTGGCGCATGCGGTTGGCAACGTTCCCCTGCGCCTGCATGACTGGGGCGTAGACTTTGCCGCCTGGTGCACCTACAAGTACCTGAACAGCGGCCCCGGTGCGCCTGGTGTCATTTTTGTGCATGAGAAACACCACAGCTTATCGCCCCTGGAACGACAGGCCGGCTGGTGGGGCAATGCACAAGCCTCGCGGTTCATGATGCGGCCTACGTTTGAGCCCGCGGCGGGGGCGGCGGGTTGGGCACAGAGCACGCCCACTATTGTGGCACTGGCACCCCTGATGGCATCGAGCCGGATGTTTGCCGAGGCAGGCATAGACAACCTGCGCATCAAAAGCCTGAAGCTGACGGGCTACCTGGAAAGCCTGCTAAAGGAACTGCCACAAGTGAAGATTGTGACCCCTGGAGACCCTCACAGCCGAGGCGCCATGCTGTGTCTGCGCATACCGGGTGGCCGGGCAGTGTTTGACCGCATCAGTGCACAGGGCATTGTGGCCGACTGGCGCGAACCCGACATCATCCGGGTGGCCCCAGCCCCGATGTACAACACTTACAGCGACGTAGCGGCCTTTGCGCGGGCACTACGCGACTCGCTGGCACAAGCCTGACAAACACTACCCTACCCCAAGCCGCAGACGCTTACTCGCCGCCAGTGAGCATGCGGTCGTAGTAGGTGATGTCGTGGGTGATAAGGCCGTTCTGGACAGTAAGGAAAGCCGCAATAGGCAGGCAAAACGACTTACCGTCTGGGCCTGTGCCGGTGGAAACAAACTGCACGGCCGCGGAATTGCCCTCGACGATGAGGGAGACAACGGAATCTTTAATGCTCGGCATTAGGCGGAACATTTCACCATAGTGAGCACGAACGAACGCCCTGCCAGTATTGGCCCGTAGACCATTGGGGCCGGGGTTGTAGAGGAGCGCACCTTCGGAATACATGGCTGCAAGGGCCGTAGAGTCGTGACGGTTGAAAGCGTCGAACATTGCGAGGACGACCTGGCGGGTGGAGTCGGCGGCAGGGGTGGTTTGGGTGGCAGCCGAAGACAGCCGGGGCACCTGCTGACAGGCGACCATTCCCACGGCCAGAACACAGAGGAATAGTGCTTTCATGCTTCAAGGTAGCATACCGGGCACTGGCCAGCAATGGAGAAAGCTGACATTATGCAGGCCGGGAATTGAAATATGGCATAATTGGGCCATATTGGGCCATGAAGAAAATCATCCAGTATTCGGATACGCCGCAATACGTGGGGCAGGAGATAGGAGTGTCGGAGTGGCACGAGATCCAGCAGGATGCAGTAAACCAGTTTGCCGCCCTGACGGGCGACGACCACTGGATACACCTGGATGTAGCACGCGCCCAAACGGAAAGCCCATTCGGTGGCACGGTGGCCCACGGCTTTCTGACACTGAGCCTGCTACCGGTGATGTTGCGCGAGATCGTAGAGATTACGGGGCCCGTAACGGCCGTAAACTACGGCCTGAACAAGATTCGGTTCCCACAGCCGGTGCCAGTAGGTTCGCGGGTGCGGTTACGGATGAAGCTACAGGATGCCAAGCTGCTGGCCGAGGGCCGGGGCGTGCTGCTGACGCTGGCCTGTGAAATGGAGCGCGAAGGCCAAACCAAGACCGTACTGGCCGCCGACTGGTTGGTGGCGTATCTGCCCGCCTGAGCTGTTCACGTACTGAAAAAGACAAAAGGCCCCAGTGGGGCCTTTTTTGTCTGCCAGCTCAGGACGGGCTGAATCAGCCAATCATAAGCTTATAGCCGATGCCATGGACGTTCATGAGGCGCACAGAGGCGTCGGCAGAGAGGTATTTACGCAGCTTGGAGATGAAAACATCCATGCTCCGGGCATTGAAGTAGGAGTCATCGCCCCAGATTTGCTTGAGGGCAAGGTCGCGGCGGACGACGGCGTTGGGATGCTGGCTGAGAAGACGGAGCAGATCGGCCTCGCGGGAGGTGAGGGTCTGTTCTTCGGCGGCGCCTTCAGTGCTGGCATACTGCAGGATGCGGCGTGGGTAGTCGAAGAGATAGCGACCGATACGGTACTGCTCGGTATCGGCCTCGGGGAGGTCTACCGTTCCCTGCTTGCGGTCTTTTGCGCGGCGCATGATGGCCTTAATGCGCATGAGGAGCTCTTCCACCGAGAACGGCTTGGTGATGTAGTCATCACAGCCGGCCTGGAAGCCTTCCAGTTTGTCTTCCACACGGCCACGGGCGGTGAGGAAGATGATGGGCGCATCCTGTTGTGAGGCGCGGATGTCGCGCGCGAGGGTGAAACCGTCCTTCTTGGGCATCATGACATCCAGGATGTAAAGGCCGAAGGACTCTTTCTGGACCTGTTGCCAGCCTTGTTCGCCATCTTCGCAGCGTACCACGCTGAAGCCTTTCATTTCCAGAAATTCCTGGAGGACACTGCCGAGGTTGGGATCATCCTCTACCAGGAGAACGTGAGTTGAATTCAGGACGTCTTTCATTTTGAGTGGTGAGTGAGTAAGTGTTATGCTGTCAACAGCGGGAGGGTGATTTCAAAGCGGGAGCCCTTTCCGAGCTCGGAGCGCACCTCGACGTTTCCGCCGTGTGCCTGAACCATGGACTTAACGTAAGCGAGGCCAAGACCGAAGCCTTTGACGTCGTGCCGGTTGCCGTTGGGAACTCGGTAGAACGACTCGAAAATGTGCTTCATCTGGGCTTCGGTCATGCCAAGGCCGTGGTCTTGAACGTATATCTGGATGACACCGCCAAAGCTTTGGGTGGTAATCTGGACCCGCGGGGCATCAGGGCTGTACTTGTTGGCGTTGTCGAGAAGGTTGAAGAAGATGTTGGAGAGGTGCAGGGGGTCGGCCATGATGCGGGTCTGCTTGGCGTTGAGGCGGGTTTCAAGGGTGCCGCCACGCTTCTCAATCTGGAGCCCGACCTTCTGAATGGGTGCGAGAAGTATTTCGTGTATGTCTATCTCCTGCATTTGGAGTTCCGCCTGACCGCGCTCTATCTGGGCCATCTGGAGCACGCGCTCAACCTGTCCTTCAAGGCGTTTGTTCTCCTCCTGGATGATACGGATGTAGCGCCCCATCTTATCAGGGTTCTGCTGCACTATGGGTTCGCGCAAGGCCTCTGACGCCAGGGAGATAGTAGCGATAGGGGTCTTGAACTCATGCGTCATATTGTTGATGAAGTCAGTCTTCATGTCGGAGAGCTTCTTCTGTTGCAGGATTGTGCGGACAGTATAGGTGAAGCCGAAGACGATAAGGATGATGTAGATAACCGACGAACCCAAAATCCAACGAACGCTTTCGAAAATGACCTGTCCCCGTGTAGGAAAGGTGATGTTGAGGAAGTAGTTGGCTGGGCGGACGTCGTTGGGGAAGAGGCGGGCGAGGTAGGCGCGGGTATTGTTGGGATTGACTGTGGCGGGAACTGTGTTGTCGACCAGGCGCACGGAGCCACTGCCTTGTGTGATGGAGAAGATGAAGCCAGCGTCTACGCCATGGCTTGTGAGTTCCTGCTGAATGATTTTGTGGAGTGCCGCAGTATCTACCCGCTGGGAAATGGGCTTTGGGCTGAGGAGCATCTCGCGGAGCTTGTCATTAAGCGTCCGCAGGCGACTGTTAAGGCGCTCAACTTCCTGCTGTGACTGAGCGCTGCCCCGGACCTGCTGCGCGCGGCGCCGCACATCGGCTTGGTTGGCAATGCTGCGGGAAAGCGATGAACTGCCGAAGAGATCGGGGTCGTCGGCATTGATACCCGCCCGGATGTCGGACTGTGTGGTGACGTAGAAGCTGAGCGAGTCGGGGTTGGCGGTGGGCAGGCTGGAGGTGAGGTTGCGGCCCTCGGTGCGCGCCCGACTGGCGATGACCTCTGGTGAGAGTGGCTGAGGACCAGGCTGTTGCCCAGGCACCACCTGCATCTTGACGGACGTATCGACGCCGATGATTTTACCATCGCGGACCTGATAAATACCATTGGAGCCGGCATAGAGGGTAACGCGCCCCGGCGGCGTGGGTATGACTGGCGGCTTGGCCTTTGGTGATGCCACGAAGTAACGGGTGGCCGTATCGGGATCAGGGGAAAGGAGAGACGCTGCGCGGTCGCGGGCCTCCTGGGCTTCGAGCCGGGCTATGACAGCATGAACAGCGGACTGCACGGCGAGATCGAACTGGGACTCGCGAAGCTGAATGGCGTTGCGCACCCAGTAGAGCTGGATGGACATCAGTCCGATGAGGGCTGCTGACATCAGGCCCACGACGAGCCAAAGGATGCGCTGATTCATGTAAGTTCGGGCGCTGTCTAAAAAGTGCCTTAGCGCCCGTTAGGTACAAATAACTGTTAAAATAAACGCAGCCCCAAGGGGGCTGCGTCTGTGTTAGGATAAATTAACAGAGCAAAGCGGCTGTAGGTCAGCGCAGTGCCTGTTCCGTTAACATTTGTTACTCAGATTTACTTCCAATCGAAGGTTTCGAGGAAGCGGGTAGAGAACTCTCCGCGGCGGAAGCGTTCATCCTTCATGAGGGCCTTGTGGAAGGGAATGGTTGTCTTGACGCCTTCTACGATGAACTCGTCGAGGGCACGCGCCATCTTGTCGATGACTTCCTCGCGGGAAAAAGCAGACACAATGAGCTTGGCGATCATGGAGTCGTAGTAAGGCGGGATGACGTACCCTGCGTAGACGTGCGTGTCTACACGAACACCATGGCCACCGGGCCGATAGAAGTTGGTGATTTTACCGGGGGAGGGGCGGAAGTCGTTGTAGGGGTCCTCGGCATTGATACGCACTTCCATGGCGTAGCGCTCCTGCGGGAAGTATGCCTTGCCGGAGACGGGGATACCCGCAGCGACTTTGATCTGCTCCTTGATGAGGTCATAGAAGAAGATCTCCTCGGTAACCGGGTGTTCTACCTGGATACGGGTGTTCATCTCCATGAAGTAGAAGTTGCCGTGCTTGTCGACGAGGAATTCGATGGTGCCAGCGCCTTCGTAGTTGACCGACTTGGCGCCCTGTACGGCGGCATCGCCCATCCGCTTGCGGAGCTCGGGGGTGAGGGCCGGGCTGGGCGACTCTTCGACGAGCTTCTGGTGGCGGCGCTGGATAGAGCAGTCGCGCTCGGAGAGGTGGCAGACGTTGCCAAACTGGTCGCCAACAACCTGAATCTCTACGTGACGGGGCTCCTCAATGTACTTCTCCATGTACATGCCGTCGTCGCCGAAAGCGTTCTTGGCTTCCATGCGGGCGGCATCCCATGCAGCCTCAAGGTCGTTTTCGCTCCAGAGAACGCGCATCCCCTTGCCACCACCCCCGGCGGTAGCCTTCATGATGACGGGGTAGCCGATTTCCTTGGCGATTTTACGGGCATGTGAGAGATCCGTCAGGAGACCATCGGAGCCTGGCACAACGGGAACCCCTGCTTTGCGCATGGTTTCCTTGGCAGTAGCCTTATCGCCCATGGCATCAATGATGTGTGGGGGCGAACCGATGAACTTAATGCCATACTCCTGGCAGATAGCGGAGAACTTGGAATTCTCAGACAGGAATCCGTAGCCAGGGTGAATGGCGTCAACGCCCGTGATTTCGGCAGCGGAAATCAGGTTGGGGATGTTGAGATAGCTATCCTTGCTGGCAGGAGGGCCAATACAGACGGCTTCGTCAGCGAAGCGGACATGCAGGGAGTCCTTGTCGGCGGTAGAGTACACGGCTACCGTCTGGATGCCCATTTCGCGGCAGGTTCGGATAACGCGCAGAGCGATTTCGCCGCGGTTGGCAATCAGGATTTTCTTGAACACGGGCGGAGGAGATAAGGTGTGTTACTTCGACAGCTCCACAACGAAGAGGGGCTGGTCGTACTCCACCGGCTGTGCGTTCTCGACAAGGATCTTGACGATTTTGCCGGAGACTTCGCTCTCAATTTCATTGAAGAGCTTCATGGCCTCGATGATGCAGAGGGTTTGGCCAGGCGAAATGACATCGCCCACCTTTACATACGCTTCCTTGTCGGGAGACGAGGACTTGTAAAAGGTACCGATCATGGGGGACACGATGGTGTGAAGGTTGGCACCGGAGGGGATTTCGGCCGCAGCAGCTGCCTGTGCGGGTACGTTTTCACCGCCAGTAGCAGCTGACTGTGCTACAGGGGCCTGCACCTGCACCGGCAGGGAAACGGGCACCTGTACAGCCTGAGGAGCCGATACGTATTCAACAACAGCGCCTGCGCCGGGAACGGCGCGCTTGATTTTCAGTTTAAACTCGCCGTCTTCAAGCTCCACCTCGGTGAGGTCCGACTTGTTTACGAAACGAAGAATCTCTTGTACCGACTTGAAATCCATGAGTCTGTGCGATTGGGTCAGGGTTTGAGTTTCAGACGGAAAGGAGCAGCACACGGGGGCAAACAGCTGAGCCACAACCGGTGGCCTGCTCCGGCCCAATTTGGTCAGGGCGTGAAGATACGGAAAAAAGCCAGTGCCAAGTGTTTGGCAGATGGCTAGTGCCTGCGGAGATAATAATGAAGGGCGGAGCGCAGATGCCCAGAGAAGGGGACGCGTGCGAGGTAAGAGCCACGTGCGGCATCGAACTGGAAGAGGCTGTCCTGACGCTGATAGAGGATTCGGGAGCCCTCGAAGTCCATCTCAAAGCGGGAGAGGGTGTCCGTGAGAGCGGTGATGTCGGTTCGGCGGGTGGAAGTGAGGAGCCGGACAGGACGAAGGAACTCGCGGCCGAAAAGCGAGCGGAACATGTTGGAGGGCTGGTACTGCCGGGTATTGGCCTGAGGCACTCCGGCAGGATTGTCGAGGCCATAGCCCAGGGGATCCACGGTGTGAATGGCCAGATCGGCGTTGACGGGATTGCCGTCGGGCGTGGAAACGATGAGGAAGCGGCCGCCGGAGTTGAGGCTGAGGGAAGCGGCGGCACGGGTGAGCGTGTACGAAGCCAGCTCGGTGATGGCGGGCTCTGAGAGCAGGAGTGCGCGCCCTTTGCTGAGGGCGTCGTTGCCGACGACCAGGTACTTGGCGGTCTCAGAGTAGGCGATGAAAAGGGGCGTCCAGTCGAGATCAAAGACGCGGACGGGGGTGGCCGAAGCGGCGGTGAGCTGGATGAAAGCTACTTTGCGGGCGGTGCGGTTGAGAATGAGCAGCGACTCGTTGCCGCGGCAGATAGCGTCGGCGACGAACGGGAGGGCGAAGGTACCACGCACTGCACCGGAGACGGGATCGGCGACGACGAGGCGAGGACTGGCGGAGTCGGCCAGTAGGAGATTATCGCCATCGAGGGCCATAGCGGCCGGAGCCGTTACGCCCGCCCGGAGATGGAAGTCGGGCTGATAGCCCTGTGCGGGAGACAGGGCATCAAGGTGGAGCCCCCCACTCCGCTGCACCAGCAGCAGGCTGGCCTTGTACTCGGGCACATACTGGGCGTCGTCGTCGAAGGCATCACAGCCCGCCAAAAGAAGCGTAACGAGCAGGAAGCCAACGAGCCTGAAGGAGCGCATACGGCAAATATATCAGATGGCCCACTTCAGGTAAGACGCACCCCACGTGAAGCCGCCACCGAAGGCAGCGAGCACGAGGTTGTCGCCTTTCTTGAGACGATCCTGCCACTCGACGAGACAAAGCGGAATGGTAGCGGCGGTGGTGTTGCCGTACTTCTGGATGTTGACCATCACGCGTTCGGCGGGCAAGCCCATGCGTTCACGGGTGGCATCGATGATGCGGAGGTTGGCCTGGTGCGGCACCAGATATGCGACGTCTTCAGACTTGAGGTTGTTGCGCTCCATGATGGTAGCGGCTGCCTCAGCCATGCCCGTGACGGCATGCTTGAAAACGTGCTTACCATCCTGGTAGACATAATGCTCGCGGTTGCGGACGGTGTCGATGGAAGCGGGCTTCTGGCTGCCCCCGGCCTTCATGTGAAGGAACTGGCGGCCTGAGCCGTCGGTGTAGTGGCAATAATCTACCAGGCCCAGCCCCTCTTCATTGGGCTCAAGGAGGACGGCACCGGCCCCATCGCCGAAGATGATGCAGGTGTTGCGGTCCTGATAGTCAATGATGGAGGACATTTTGTCGGATCCGATGACGAGCACTTTTTTGGCGCGGCCCGACTCGATATAGGAAGCCCCGGTAGCGAGCGCAAAGAGGAAGCCAGAACAGGCGGCACCAACGTCGAAGCTCCAGGCACGCTTGGCTCCCAGCTTATCGGCGACGATATTGGCCGTAGCAGGGAAGACCATGTCGGGGGTCACGGTGGGGACAATGATGATATCAATGTCCATGGGAGAGATACCGCGCTGCTCAAGGGCGCGCTGGGCGGCGATGACGGCCATGTCGGAGTTGGTACGACCTTCTTCGAGGATACGGCGCTCGAAAATACCCGTACGCTCGCGGATCCACTGGTCAGAGGTGTCCACCATCTTTTCGAGATCGGCGTTGGAGAGGACACGCTCAGGTACGTAACCGCCGAGGGCGGTGATGGCAGCGGTGATTTTGGGGGACATTCGCGAAAAGAGAAACGCCCGATGACATCGGGGTTTGCAAAAGTGAAAAAAAACGGTGGGAGTTGTACACCCCCACCGTCATTATACGATTCGTGACCTACCGGAAAAGACTTACTGCTCGGCGAATGCGCGGGCAATTTTCTCAGTAAGGTTGCTGCGAACGATTTCTATCGCGCGGAAAATCATGTTGTGGAAAGCCAGCGGGCCGGAGATGCCGTGGCCTACCATGATGGTGCCCTTAACGCCGATGATGGGCAGGCCACCAATCTGTTCGAAGTTGAAGGCTTCGATGTCGGGGTCGTTGGGGAGCTTTTCCTTCAGGAACGGGTAGAAAGACTCACCGAACTTGAGGAGGATGTTGCCAGTGAAGCCGTCTACTACGTAGACATCGGCCATGTCGCGGTTTAGGTCGCGGCCCTCGGCATTGCCCACAAAATTAATGCTGGGGTTCTGCTCGAAGAGCTGGAATGCTGCCTGCGCCACCTGATTGCCTTTGCTGCGCTCTTCACCAATGTTGATGAGCGCGACGCGGGGCTTGTCGATGCCGAAGACGTTCTGCATGAACACCGAGCCGATGAGACCAAACTGTACCAGTTGCTCGGGCTTGCAGTCGGTATTGGCGCCGACGTCGCAAATCATGGCATAGCGGCCTTTGTGGGGGTACAAGGCGCCAATCGTAGGGCGGGAAACGCCCTCGATGAGTCCGAGACCCAACACACCGCCCACCATGAGGGCACCAGTATTACCGGCGGAGACGTAGGCGTCGAGGGTGCCTTCCTTCATCATGGAGAGTCCGATGGCGATGGAAGAGTTCTTCTTGGCCTTGATGGCCATCGCCGCGTGCTCGTCCATGGAAATGGCTTCGCCAGCGTGCGCTACGGAATAGCGCTCGTGGGAGGCAGGCAGACCCTGTCGCTCGAGTTCGGCCAGGATGATTTCCTGGTCGCCCACGAGGACGAGTTCCACGCCGGATTCCAGTGCGCTAAGGGCGGACTTGAGACCGCCGATGGGGGCATGGGGCCAGTGGTCCCCGCCCATCACGTCAATGCCTATGCGCATCGGCCGGGGGGATTACTCGTCGGTACCTTTCATCACCTGGCGGCCACGATAGTAGCCACTCTCGAGGCAGACGCGGTGGTAGGCAGTGGCCTGGCCGCTGGTCTCGTCGATGTAGAAGGGCTTGACCTCCAGCTTGTCATGCGTGCGGCGCTTGTTGCGGCGGCTGACGGAGTGGCGTCGTTTGGGATTTGGCATTGCTCTACTCGAAAAAAGGGCTGTAAAGGTACGATTAGTTTCCGGATTCGCGCAGCTTTTTGAGTGCGGCCCACCGGGGGTCTAATTCGTCAATTGATTCTTCTTCCTGATTTTCAGCAGGTTGAGTTTGTTCTTCGTCAGAAAGATACTGACGAATATGGGGCGGGCAAATGTCGCCAGGGCAGCCTTCGGGGAGGCGGCGCATGGGAATCTGCAGTGCGATGTAGTCGTAAATGTCCTGCGTGAGGTCGAGGTGCTGCTGCTCGCGGGGCAGATAGGCGACGTCGTCCATCTCCTCGGTTTCCTTTAGGGAGGTGTCGTAGGAGTAGACGATGCGGGCATCGGTGTCGATGGCGTAGCCAAAGGGCTGCAGGCAGCGGTCGCAGGCGAGGGTAAGCGCCCCGGCGATGTCCATGCGGAGATCGATAAGGCGGGTGTTCTTGCTCAGGCGGATGTTGACGGCAATATCAGCGTCGTCGACCAGCTGTTCGGGGTACTGGGCAAAGAACGCCGCCCCGACATGGAAGTCGAACGTATGCTCACCGTCCTTGAGACGGTGCACATCGATACTGTAGGGGTTGGCTGCCACGGCCTGAGGGGAGGAGTGGGGCACTGCCGTGTGAGGGCGGTGCTGTTTTTCAATTCAGACCGCAAAAATACATAAACAATTGTAACTGCAATGTTATGGGTAGGCTGTGTGTAAAATAGGTGTGCGGCGGGCAGGCGAAAAGCGGAATTTAGAGGGGATGTTGCAGCGCAAACGGAAGCCTGAAGCCCTGACGACGGCCGACATACGGCGGGCGCTGTACCGCTATTGTGGCTTTCAGGAGCGAAGCCCCGGCGATGTGCGCCGCAAGCTGCATGAGCTGGGCGTGGCTGCCGAGCACCACGCCGCCTGGATGGAAGAATTGCGCGAACAGCAGTTTATAGACGAAGAGCGTTACGCGCGGCTGTTTGTACGGGGCAAGTTTGGCGGGGCCCGGGGCTGGGGCCGCATCAAGCTGCGGTATGCCCTGCGCGAAGACGCCATACCGGACAGCGTGATCGAGATTGCCCTGGCCGAGGAAATAGACGAAGCCGACTATACTGCCACGCTGGACAAACTACTGGCCGCCAAGAACCGCACCCTGGCCCCAGACATTACCCACCGCGCCCAGCGGCTGGCGCAATACCTGGCACAGAAGGGCTATGAGCACGGGGAAATAGCGGCGGCGCTGAAACGAATTGATGCGGAAACGGATTTCCTGTAGGCTGTTCCTCTCCCCTACTCCCCTCCT
This sequence comes from Pontibacter sp. T17, assembly GCF_057219875.1. Taxonomy (NCBI): domain Bacteria; kingdom Pseudomonadati; phylum Bacteroidota; class Cytophagia; order Cytophagales; family Hymenobacteraceae; genus Pontibacter; species Pontibacter sp. T17. Next base: position 980,912 of record NZ_JBXVVW010000001.1, on the reverse strand, counting down.
TATATAGTATGACCTATCCGATACAGGCGCGGCTGGCACAGGCCCACACCGGACACACCGATGCTGTTTATAGTGTGAGCGGCATAGGCGAAGGCCGGTTTGTAACGGCGGGCTCGGAGGGGGTTGTGGCCCTATGGCAGGCCGGCAGCGCGCGCGACGGCGACGCCCTGATGAAAGGCACCGCAGGCATCTACACCACACTGGCCGCAGATAATGGGCAGGTGCTGGTGGCAGGCCAGCTGGATGGCGGCCTGCATTTCTACAACCTGACTGGGCGGAAGCTGCTGAAGAGCGCACAGGCGCACAGGGGCAGTCTGTATGACCTGTGCGAACTGCCTGGCCGACAACTGGCGGCTGTGGGCGGCGATGGCCTGCTGACGCGCTGGGACCTGGACACGCTGGAGTGCACGCTGAGCCTACAGGTGTCGCCGGTGGGGCTGCGGGCGGTGGCACTGTCGCCGGACGGACAGCTGCTGGCTGTAGCAGGGCAGGACCAGCAGATACGCCTGTACGATGCCGCCACGCTGGCACCGCTGTATCAATGGACAGCCCATGAGGGCACGGTATTCACGCTGGCCTGGCACCCGGAAGGCTGGCTGGTGAGTGGCGGCCGTGATGCCCGGCTGAAAGCCTGGGATGTGCGCACGCCCGGCACCCCGCTGCACGACATCGTGGCCCATCTGTTTGGCATACACCACCTTACGTTCTCGGGCGATGGGAAGTGGCTGGCCAGCGGCAGCATGGACAAGAGTCTGAAGCTGTGGCGCAGCAGCGATCTGAAGCTGGTGAAAGTGGTGGACACCCGCCGCCACCCCGCCCACACCAGCAGCGTGAACCGCGTGCTGTGGCTGCCCAAACACCCCGAAGATGTGGCCTATGGTGTGGTCACAGTGTCCGACGACCGGCAGGTGCTGGAGTGGCAGGTGGAGTTTGGCGAAGGGGTGTAGGTTTTTCGGAATCAGGTTGGTTTACAGGAAGAGTGGCACATTCTTGCGGGAAATGATTTTCAGGCAATGATCCCATACCCAAAGACACATTCCCGATATACCCAAACCGCATTTGCTGAAGCCCCAAAATTCTAGTGGGACGGCACCTAAAGACTGGTCCCCAGTTATGTAGCTTACGCCCTGAGCTTAACGACTGGCGGCAAGCCGCCAAAGGTAGATTTCTCAGGAAGGCTGCGCCAACCTTCGAAATGACGTGCTCTTACCTTCAATCGGCCTTGTTGAAGACGCTGGGGAGATTTCTTCGCTGCGCTCGAAATGGCCGCAAACCGGCGGATATGGGCCTTCTGCGAAGGCCAAAGGTAGCCCCGATAAATCGGGATGAGCCAATTTCTCAGGAAGCCCCGATGGGGCAACCTTCGAAATGACGTGCCTTTTATCAAAGCATCGGGAGATGTGCGGCCACAACCTCACTGGCTGGCGAGGAGGGCGCGGAGGGTGTCGAGGGTGTCGGCTTCGGTGGCGGGCTTGTCGGTGCGCCAGCGGAGGATGCGGGGGAAGCGCACTGCGATGCCGCTCTTGTGGCGGGCGCTGAGCTGGATGCCCTCGAAGGCGAGTTCGAAGACGAGTTCGGGGGCGACTGTGCGGACGGGACCGAACTTCTCGCGGGTGTTGCGGCGGATCCAGGCGTCGACTTTGCCGATTTCCTCATCTGTGAGGCCGCTGTAGGCTTTGGCGAAGGGGACGAGCGTGGGTTTGCCGTCGTCGCTGGGGCCCCAGACGGCAAAGGTGTAGTCGGTGTAGAGACTGGCACGGCGCCCGGTACCCCGCTGGGCGTAGACGAGCACGGCGTCGAGAGTGAAGGGCTCCACTTTCCATTTCCACCAGTCGCCGCGGCGACGGCCAGTGCCATAGGGGCTGTCGAGGCGCTTGAGCATGAGGCCCTCGGCGAGGACGTCGCGGGCGGCCTGCTGGCGCTGGGTGAGCGCGGGCCAGTCGGGGGCAGTGACCGCAGGACTGGGCAGGAGCGGCAAGCCGGGGGACAGCTGGGCACAGAGATCGAGCAGGAGCTGGCGGCGGCGGCGCAAGGGCTGGTCGCGGAGGTCCTGCCCCTGCCACTCGAGGAGGTCGTAGGCGACGAGGCGCACGGGTACCTCGGCCAGCAGTTTGGGACCCAGTGATTTGCGGCCCAGTCGGCGCTGGAGGTCGGCGAAAGTGGCGGGGCCGCTGCCCCACCCTGTCGGAAATGCTTCGGGGTCGGGCGCCGGTGCTGGCTTCCAGGGCAGGAGCTCGCCGTCGAGCACGGTGCCGTCGGGGAGATGGGTAGCCAGCGCGGCCATTTCGGGATACGACTGCGTGATGAGCTCCTCGCCGCGGCTCCACAGAAAGTGCTGGCCCTGCCGACGGATGAGCTGAGCCCGGATGCCGTCCCACTTGTACTCGGCCAGCCACTGGGAGGGGGTGCCGAGGTCGTCGAAGGGGACGTCGAGGGCGTAGGCGAGGAAGAAGGGATAGGGACGGCTAATGTCTACGGTCTGGGCATCGGGGGCGAGGAGACTGGCGAAGAAGTGGGGCGTTGGCTGCCAGTCGCCCATGAGGCGATGGGTCAGCAGGGCTTCGGGCAGGCCGGATGCCTGTGCCAGTCCTTTGATAACGAGCTGCTGGCTGACACCGACGCGGAAGCTGCCGCCGATGAGCTTGTTGAACAGGAAGCGTTCGGGGCGGGAGAGCTGGGCCCAGGCGCGGGAGACGACGGCCTGCTGCTGGTCTTCGGGGAGGTCGCGGAGGGGGGCGATGACGTGCTCCATCCAGTGGTGGAGGGGCGGGGGCTCTGCGGTGGGAGGTGTGGGCGGCTCGGTGAGGAGGGCGAGGGTTTCGCCGAGGTCGCCTACGGCGTCGTAACACTCGTCGAGGAGCCAGTCGGGGATGCAGGCGGCCTGTGCGGCCCAGCGGCGGAGGAGCGTGGTAGACACCGGGCGGCGCAGGCGGCGGCCAGAGAGCAGGGACAGCGTCCAGACGGCATCGGCAGGGGCGGCGGTACGGAAGTAATCGGCGAGGAGGGCGGTCTTCTCGCGGGTGCGGGTGGTGGCGTCGAGGGCAGCGTAGAGCGCAGCGAAAGACCGCATGGGGAGGGGGGAGTTACATTATTCTAAGCGTGCAGTCTGCAGGTCGTTTAAAAAACTCTCAAAATGCGGAAAGCAATCATGAGAATGAGAGGCCAAATCAGCAAAAACAGAATCCCTACTTAATTGCCCATTATACCTAACTTGATAAGTTTGTACAATATTTGATACAAAATAATTAAAAAAATCTAATTCAAATTTACCCCTAAAATTGCACTTATATTCAACCTTATTAAACGTATTTAATATTTCTTTTAATTCACTAAACCTTAGTTTTGTCGTTTTTAAAAAAGATCTGTCTTTACCCTTAAATATCCTAAGTATTTGATTTTTTTGATTTTTTTTCAAAAATTCAATTCTGCCATCATTACAATACTTAAATAGTTCACAAAAATTCACATTGTCAATCACCGGATTCATGCGATTATTTTTGAACAAGCACAATATTGAAAAAAATAATTTAGAATTTCTCCAAACAAAATCAATGTCATTTTTGTACTTTTCGATAAATAAATCAACAGTAAGACCACGCCCCTGGAAGCCAGAAAACTTGTAATAAAAAAAACTTTTCAATAAATCATCTGAAAGTAGATGATTCTCAATTGAATAAAAAGCAGTTACATAAAGTCTTTTCGAGTGATCACTAGAAAAATTACTAAAATCCTTATCAACACAAAAACAGTAATCAAATGAGGGGCTCACTGAGGAAGCATGCTCGAAAAAATGGCAAATATCAATAACATTCTTAATACCAGACAAACAGTAATATGATACTCTTTTTCTCAAAACACGTGTAATAATACCATTATAAACAAGATGATCATGCTTCCCCTCACTGAAGAGGAAAAAAACATCATTATCTCGAAGAATATATTGACGATAATACTCAGCAGAAATATTAGTTAGTCGTAACATAAAATCAGCTCTTGATTCATCATGTTTCTGAGCCGGAAAGAATTCAGTATTTGCAATAGCCATATTAAACTGATTTTACGTACTTTGATATTGAATTACTAAAAATAAATGGGGAATGAGTAACCACAATTAAACCTTTACAAACATCCAAGTTAGCAATATCTTGAACAAATTTATTCTGCCACTCAACAGAAAGAGACAATTCCGGTTCATCAATAATGATAAAGAAATTATCACCGTCACTTAGAAGTAGCCTAGCAAATAATGATATCAATTGCTTTTCACCAGATGACAGATCATTTAAACTAATCATGTAATCACCATCACTATTTTTCGCTTTAACAAATATCCTAAAACTAGAAGGGTCATAGTATATTTCTTTGTTTTCTAAGTATGAATTTATAATTTCAACATAGCGATATATTTTCTCTTCACTTTTTTTTATTGAATCAAAAATGTTATATATCTTATTAATTAAGTATATTTTTATTCTATCAATCTCACTTTTATTCTCGTTAGCATCATCATAGCTCCGGATCATAACAAGTAGTTTTGATTTCTCTTCTCTACCTAAATGACTATCTTCAATTCTGTCAAGTAAAGCACTAAATGATTCGTAGTTTATTCCGCTACTAAGTTCAGAGACATTTAGAATAAGAGCATCATCTCCAACAATATCTTTAATCAACTCACCAACCAATTCCTTTTTAATTTTATCACTCAGCAATTTTTTAATAACTTCACCTCTTTCTACAAAAACTTTCTCAATATCATCCATTCCAAACCCAATAAACTCATAAAAAGTTTCAGATTGCCATTGAGAAAGTACGCTTCTTGATACCGTACTATCCTGCTTAATATACGGAAATATATACCCAAGATTTTTCTCAATCCTTCTATAAGTTGGCAGGAATAGCATCTGAATTCCTTTAAATTCATCTTTAACATGACCCAGATTCTCCATTATATGAACATCCAATAGCCTAATTACATCATACAGCATTTTATTATCCTTTGCATACCTAATCTCATAATAATCATCCCAATCACTATTAACCAAAAAATTATCTTCATTCATGCTAAATTTATTGTATAGCTTATCTACTTCATATTGCGCCCTGTTAAGCAACTCAGAAGGAATTCTTCTAGTATTCATAGATTTGACTTTTTTATATGACTCATAAATATCAACTCTTCGTACTTCAAGAGACCCACTATCGCCAATGTTAATAATAATAGATTCGAAATTATAGTTAAGTAGTTTTATATACTGTCCACTCAAAAAATTAAAAATCATGCTTACAATGGTAGTTTTACCATATCCATTTTTTGAGACGAGAATCAGTTTGTTATCAATCAACTTTAATGTTCGAACTTTTTCACTACCATTAAGGCCGTGAATATCGACTTGCTTTAGAATCATATTATTGGATTTCATGCAATATATGAAAGTTCACTGTACCTCTATTCCCATGAAGTGGAAAAAAGATGCGGCGGCGGGGAGGGCGAAGCGGGCTTTGCGGAGGCGGTTGGTGGCGGGGTTGATGCTGTAGCTGTGGGCGGTGCGGAGATCGGCTTTGTCGAGGGTGGTGTCCTCGAAGTGGGCGTCGCGGAGGTCGGTGTCGGCGAAGGTGGACTGGGAGAAGTCGGCACGGCCGAAGTCGGCGTTGTGCAGGGTGCAGTCGGCGAAGCGGGTGCGGGGCAGCTTGCAGCCCTCGAAGCTGGCGTAGGTGAGGTTACAGGCGCGAAAGGTGAGCTCGTGCGAAAGCTTATCGAGGTGCAGGAACTGCAGGCCGACGAGCTTGGAGTGCTCAAAGGTGCAGCGTACGAAGCCAGTGCGGTAGAGAGTGGCGTTGGCGAGGTTGCAGTGGGCGAAGGTGCAGTCGATGAACTGATACTCGGAGAGGTCGGCGCCGGAGAGGTCGCAGTGGGAGAAGGTACAGCCCTCGTAGATGGCAGGCTCCAAGGGCTGGGCGGGCGTGAGCTGGCTGTAGGTGCGGTCGGCGATGAGCGGGAGACTCATAAAATATAAGGTATGGACGGGCTGCATGATAGGTAGCGTGCGGGCCTGGGCGCAAGCTATTGGCCGTTAGGTTTTGTTGTGAGGGGCTTAACCTTCCTTGGGTTGTGGGGGGAATCGGGATGGCGGAATTTTGTACTGAGCAATCCAGTGGGCATTGCAAAAGCCCTTTTCAAACAACAGACAGCAAAGGGTGGGGTTTCCCACCCTTTTTTTGTGTTGAGAGGGAAAACTTCGTGAAAATGAAGGGAAAACAGCGGACGGTGCAACCTTTTGGCCAACGGGACCGTCTTTGACCTTCTGCGGCGGGAACATTTGGCTAATCTGCTGTTTATCAATTCATAACACGTTAAGATTTCTTCACTTGGCTTAACGTTCGTTGGGTTGTCGGCGGACGAAAGACCGCACAACTTGCGACTGTATTCAACGGACAACACGCCGGAGCATACAAACTGAAAGTCTCTCACTTACTCACGCTACTCAAAATGAAAACGTTTTTCAAAGGTGCCTTCCTGCTGGTGATGCTGGCAGTGGCAAGCATTCAGGTTCAAGCCCAGGTAAACCAGGTTGTGGTTATCGAGGAAATGAAGCTGAACAACCCGAGCCAGATGACCGAATATCTGGCGTCGCTGAAGCAAAACTGGGTGAAAGTAGCCCAGGAAGCCAAGAGCCGTGGCCTTGTTTCGGACTACAAGGTGATGGTTCGCCCGAACACCCGCAACAACGAGAGCTACGACGTAGCCCTGCACCTGGTGTTCGCCTCGGCTGAAAAGCAGTTCCAGTACGAAGCCGAGCTGAAAGAAATCATGGCTGCTGCCCTGCCGAACGGCGCTGTAGAGGTAGAGGGCAAGCGCCCGCAGGACCTGGCTACCCGTACGGGCCGCCATGTGAATGCCGAACTGAGTACGACGTCGCTCTAAGACGTCGTCGCATGGAGTTGGAAAGTGGGGGTTGGCCAAGCCAGCCCCCTTTTTTGTGCCCAACTGAGAGTCGTCAGCCGACAGTGACAAACGAAGGCGCGGGCAAACTGCGTTAGTTCAGGGTGCGGGAATGTTCCCGTGCCTATACTTGTGTCTATGAGCCGCTACTACGTACAACAACTATATACGAGCTGCCTGGCCGAGGCAGCGTATTATATCGAGAGCAATGGCGAAGCGGCCATTGTGGACCCGATGCGCGAGACCGAGCCGTACCTGGAGCTGGCCGCGAGCCGCGGGGCGAAGATCAAATACATCGTGGAGACGCACTTCCACGCCGACTTTGTGTCGGGCCACCTGGACCTGGCGCGCAAGACGGGTGCCACCATCGTATACGGCCCCACGGCCCAGCCAGCCTTTACGGTGCATGTGGCGCAGGAAGGCGAAGAGCTGAAGCTGGGGGACATTGCCCTGAAAGTGCTGCACACCCCCGGCCACACCCCCGAAAGCAGCTGTTTCCTGCTGCTGGACGAAACCCGCACGCCGCAGGCCGTCTTTACGGGCGACACCCTCTTTGTGGGAGATGTGGGCCGGCCAGACCTGGCGGTAAAGTCGGACCTGTCGCAAGCCGACCTGGCCGGGATGCTGTACGATTCGCTGAACCGGCACATCAAAACGCTGCCCGACCACGTGGTGGTGTACCCGGCGCACGGGGCAGGGTCGGCGTGTGGCAAGAATATCGGCAAGGAGACGCACAGCACTATTGGCATCCAGAAGCAGACGAACTACGCGTTACAGGACATGAGCCGCGAAGCTTTCATCGCCGCAGTGACCGACGGCCTGAGCGCCCCACCTGCCTATTTCTTCTTCGACGCGAAAGTGAACCGCGAAGGTTACAGCAGCCTGGACGAAGTGATGGCCAGCAACCTGCAACCGCTGCAACCCGGTGAATTTGAGGAAGCCCAAACACAGGGGGCGCTGGTACTGGACTGCCGCGAGCCCGCCAGCTTTGAAAAAGGCTTTGTGCCCGGTGCGCTGAACATTGGTCTGAATGGCCAGTATGCAGTGTGGGTGGGCACGCTGATACCGACCGACGCACGCCTGCTGCTGGTGGCCGAGCCCGGCAAAGAAGCCGAAGCCGTGCTGCGCCTGGCGCGGGTAGGCTATGAGAACGTAGTTGGCTACCTCGACGGCGGGATGGACAGCTGGAAAGCCAGTGGCCGCGCCGTGGACGAAGTGAAGACGCTGACGGCGGAGGAGTTTGCGAAGCGTGTAGACATGAAGCTGGGCTGGGTGCTGGACGTACGCAACCCCAGCGAATGCGAGAGCAACGGTGTAGTGCCGGTTGCACAGCTGCTGCCGCTGGGCCAGCTGGAAGCGCGCATGAGCGAAGTGCCCACGGGGGACACGGTGCTGATTCACTGCGCGGGAGGTTATCGGTCGATGATAGCGGCGAGCCTGCTGAAGCGCAAGGGCATTCACAACGTGGTGAACATCGGCGGTGGGTTTGGCGCCATCAAGCAGACGAGCTGTCCGATTGTGCAGCTGGCGACGGCCTAAACAGGCTGTCCCCTTCAGGCTATACCCCCTTGTTTCTGCGGAAGCAAGGGGGTGTTCGTTTGGGGGGGGGGGAGGGTTATTACTGATTACCTTTAGATGAGCCCAAACCTCCCAACCTCGTCTGCATCCTTAAATTGTTTATTGCAGCATCAATGTCTAAACCTTTTGACATATTAGACCACTCTGACCAAAAATCAATTGTGGAACTCCTAGGCTTGCAAACTGGCAACCTTAGTTTTATCCGCGTAGGCAATAATGTTGCATCTCCTGCAACAATAGACTCTCCAATATCGAGACTTGGCAACATTTCAAGCAGACTATTTAAACTCTCAGGCAAGACCTGCTTAACAGTGTTTTGATCAGCCTGATTTGTTAATCTCAAACTAATAATATTGTTACACTGACTAAGTATAGTAGTACTTACATCCGAGGGGCGTTGACTAACAACGAATAATCCAATTCCATATTTTCGCCCCTCCTTGGCAATCCTTTCAAACTGTTCAACTGCTCTCCGCTCTACAGGACTAACATTAGCACTAGAATTTGGCATATACAAATGTGCCTCATCACAGACTAAAAGTACCGGATGTCTTAATCCATTCACGGAATCACCTGAACTCCAAAACTGCACCTGAAAAATCAAACGACTAACCAAACCTACAACAACTGGCAAAACATCTGTTGGCACTTCAGAAAAATCTATCACTTTAATACCTCCATTAAAAAGCCCATTGTTTCCGACTCCAAGTAATCTTTTCATTATAAAATTCAGAGAATCGAAATCCATCATTTCATTCGGTATATTGTATAGAAATGAGTATCTTTTGTCGGTACTCTTAGCCTTCATCCGCATGATTAATCTATTCAATTTTCCATGCAATGGGCCCTTTTCTGTCTTAGGCTGTCCTTTTTTATCTCCAGAAACATAATTTTCACCAGTTTCAATCACTTCATCATTTTTTCTTATGAGTGAATGTACTAAATCATGGAAATTATAAGGAACAGGTGTATCGATTGTAACAAATTCAGCAAGATCTTCCTTGCCTAAGGCTTTTAATCTTTCAGCCTTTAAATCTAAAACAATATCATAGAGAGCCACCGCTTGATTGGGTGCATTATCACTAGACCTATCAATAAACAATGAAAGCATTTCTTCAAAATTCAACAGCCAAAAAGGAACATACAAGCTATGTCCACTAGCATCATCTTCGTTTATTCCAGCGATTCTAAGCTGTGTAGCAAATTCAAGTGTATTATACTCACCGTGTATATCAAATAAAATAATATTCGTAGAGGAGAGCTGGGCGGCCTGCTCCAAAATCATTGCCACTGCATAGGATTTACCAGAACCAGTACTCCCTAATAAGGCAGCGTGTCTCTGGAAAAGTTTGTTGCCATCTAGGTAAGCATGCGCTTTATCGTCAAGTGCATAAGCCCCTATCGAAAGTGGGAATTTCCCCGCTTCACCAGCGGTTCTACTAATAATTGACATAAAGCTTGCCAAATTTTCACCCTCTAGTGGGTAAACAGGTCGATCAATCTCAGGCAAAGAAAATACAGCTCTTGTAAAAAAATCCGCCTGCTGCTTATGTCTGCTTCTGTACGTTCCGAGTAGCTTTATCAGTAACCCATTTTCTTCTATTGGGATAAATTGCGCATTATCATCCTCATCCAAAGAATCTTGAAATTGTCTTGATATTTCTACAGGGTGTCGCCATATTTTTTCTACAATTCCAATTACCCACTCATCACCAATAGTTTGGGTAACTGCAAGTCTTCCCACTCTTGTTCTACCTAACCCGTCGGAGCTAGTCACACGTACATAAACTGAAGCAGTCTCAACACGACGGACTGCACCAATAGAGTCTTGTGCAGAAAAATCAAAAATTGACATTTTATTTCAGTAAAGAAGTGAAAAAATGATCAAGCCTCCATATAGGTTGCTCGAATTTAATTAAAGAACCCTGATAAGTACAAATAGCGCCTTCACCACTTTCTTGAATTAAGATAATGTTTAAAGGAGAAGATGACACTAAATCGTATATGCTAGCAGTTGGCTCTTTAGCAATAATAAGAACTTTCATTCCTTTCTTTATTTTACCTATAATATTTTGCTGCAAATGTCTATCATTAAAACCGTAACCAATTGTAACGAGCGAATCAAGCTTACCAATCGCATCATTCATTTCACTACGTATTGAATCAATACTATAATTTGTTACTGACTCAAAATACTTTGTCGGGCCTGGTATTACAATCATTCTTTTACAGCTACGTGGCAGAAATAATGATTCGATAAGCCCATTATCAGTATTAGACCATAGCAACGATCCATGAGGCTTAAATAGTCTAACAGATTTAATTACGCATCTCTTTTCACCAGAGTTTAATTGCTGCCTGTAATAATTTTTGAAAATGGGCCTACCTTCTCTAAAAGCCCTAATTCCAAATCCATCAAAACCAGTATCAACTGGTATCATAGCAACATCACAAAAAAATTCAATAAGATAGTCATAATTAGTAGTTACAATAGAGATAAAATCTGCGTTTTGAGGCATTCCAGCGTAAAGCCATTTAAGAAATTTAGGGAAGGCATCAAGCCAAACAGACTCGCCAATTAATTTTTGATTGATTACATTCTCACATTCACCTAGAATGTAGTCTTGGACTATCTCTCTTATGGTATCCTGAAGCCGTGTATCTACTTGAGAGTTGGGCTGTAGCTCTTCCAAGCCGCTTTCAAGATTCTCACGAATTTTATGACATACTGATTGCCATCTTTGATATGCATCTGTATCGCCTTTGAGCCTTATTGGGCACTCATTCTCAAGATGTCTAGCTAGCTGCCCCATACTTGGCAATCCGTATCCACATGAAAAGCCAGAACCCACTACAAGTCCTACCCTGGTTCTAAACAAAGATTGAATAGCCTCAAAAGCCTCATTCCGCAACACTTCATCTTCTTCACTAGTTGCCATGAACAAAAATAATTGCCAATAATACTGCCAATTATATCAAGAATTTTAGACAAAAACCAGCCACTGCATGAGGGGCTGGGCGTGGCAGGCGAGCGAGAGGCCGTTGTCGGAGAGACCGAGGAGCAGGCCTGCGACCTGGCCTTCGGGCGTGAGGATGAGCGAGCCGGAGTCGCCGCCAGTGGAGGTGCGGCCATCGTGCCACTGGATAGCGAAGAGCGGACTGTAGCGCACCTGCATGCCGGAACCGGGCAGGAGAAGATCCCAGGTGGCGGGGGCCTGTACCACTGTGCCGGTGAGATAGCCCGACCTGCCCAGCCAGCCCTGTACGGCACTGCCGGGGGACAACTGCCAGTCGGGCATGGGCCATGACAGCGCAACCGGAGGCCAGAGGGCGCTCGTCAGCGAGACATCGACAGTGAAAAGAGCAGCGTCGAGGGGAAGCGTAGCGCCCGTCCAGAGGTTGGTCGCAGCCAACACCCGCCCTATGGGCTTCTCGGTTTTGGCACTGAAGACACGGGTACCGAGCGGCATGTCGCTGTAAGGCAGCAGTACATGTGCATTGGTGAGGCCCACACGCATACCCGAGCCCGGCAAAGAGAAAATACCCCCAAGCGACCCCTTAAGTGCTGGACGGGAATAGATAAGCATAATCAGCGACTGCTGCGGCGGCTGGCAGCCAGATGGAACAGGTTGACATCCACCGCGATGAGCAGCCCCAGGCGGTGGGAGTTGGCGGTCTCTTCTACCCCACTGACCGCCACCCGCCGCAGGCGGGGACTGTAGGAGTAGCCCCCACCGATGACAATGGGTGTGTTGGGGACGTGCCAGAGCAGCCAGGCACCGGGGGAGAGCACCTGATCGAAGCCGATCTGGGGGTCGGCGGCAGTGGCCTCGTCGGCGGGAGGGGTGAAGGCATTGGCAACGCGGTAGTTGAGAAGGGCCCCGAGGTCTAACACCTGGGCGAAGATGCCGAAGGTGGGCGCTTTGTCCCGACGGCCGAGGCGGAAAGAATACTCCAGACCAACGGGCAGCGCCACCGCAGTGTAATATCCCGGCCGGGTGATGTCGCCGGCAGAATTGCCCAGCCCTTCCCAGCCAGCGGAGATACCGGGGAGCAGGGTTACAGAGAGTGTCCAGGGCGTCTGCTGCTTGATGCGCCAGCTGCCGAGGGGTTCGGCGGCAAGCTCGAGGGCCTTGCGGGCGGCATCGGCATCCTTGGCCATGAGGAGGTCGGCGGCAAGGGAGCCGTAGCGGCGGAGGAAGCTGGCAACAACCTTTAGCTGCAACTGCTTCACGGCATCGTCTTTAATGGCAGGGGTCTGCGCTAGACAATCGAGCAAGGCCAACGACCCGGTAAGCACGGTGCCATACTGTTGCAGCTGAACCCCACGGGTCATCTGCTGAATGGCTACAAGGATGGGGCGTACTTGGGCGTAGGTGCTGTTCGGTTTCTGGTCGGTGTCGCGTTCGGCCATCCAGGCCTCCATACCGTCGCCCAGCACAAGGATGGATTCCGTCATTTCAGCCAGCAGCAGCGTAATACGCTCTGTCTGCGGCAGACCCTGTAATTGGGGCAGCCTGCTGGTGCGGGTGTTCAGTTCCTGCATCAACTGAATGACCACCGCCCGATGCCGGGCAATCCCTTCTTCCGTTGTGTAAAACAGCTTTTTGGCGAGGGTGTATCGTTCCAAGTCGGCCGAGGCGAAGGTTTCGGCCACCACTGCCTTTATGAAAAAGGCCCACTCGGAAGGGGGCATGTCCAGCAGGCGCTGCGGGTTTTCCATGGAAAAACTGCCGCCCTCGAAGCGGAGCAACGCTCTGGCGAACCCGTTTGCCAGCATGAAGTGGTAGTGAAAGGGTGTGCGCTGCTGAACTCCGCGCTGCTGAAACTGCAAGGCCATCATGTTGAGGGCGTCGAGGGGTGAATTCTGGGAACGGTAGGCATTCCAGCCGGCATTGAGGTCGAGCAGGGTGGTCCGAAGTGGGTGCGTCTGGGGCACCCTGTCTACCGCCCACGGGATGAGATTGGCGGGCAGGGCGTCGAGGTCTGACTGGAAGGCGGCTTTCCAGACGACCCCATTGGAGAGCGGCGGGCGCTGGGTGGGGTCGTAGAGGAGCTGCCAGGTGGCCGGCATCATGAGCCGGGCATCGGTAGAGCAGTCGGCCGCCCAGTGGTCGAGCAGCACGTTGAGCAGTTCTTTCTGGGCACGTTCAAGTGCGAAATCGGTGAGGCCATACAGGATATTGGAGAGCACCGCCCCGCCTGCCAAACCGGCCTGACCGGTCCCCTTATTGCCGCCAGACGCTGCCCTGTCCTCGTCCAGAAGAGCAGCAGCACTGCGCTCATTCTCCAGCACAAGGCGAAAGGCCTCGGGGCTGGCAGTCATGGAAGAGAGCCGGGACTGGATAGCACTAACCACCTTGTATACAGACAGATAGAAATCCAGCGGCCGCCCCGGCCCTCCCGCTCCTTTTCCCGACCGCCCATCATCAGGTGCTTTCTCTGGTCTCTTTTCAGCAGCAGTAGATGAGGCCGCAGGCCGCACATTCTCAGCGCTGGGGAACGGCTGCTGCCGGGCAAAGGACGACAAGGCACCAGCGGCCAGCACGGCACCCAGAAAGAAGGAGGCAAAGACACGCATGGGAGTAGGAGCGTCAGAAACTTTTGCCAAAATATCCATAGCTTCGGTTGCAATACGCCTCATTTCGGTTAAAAAGCTATGGACCATGCCCAGGTTTTAAGTGTACTGCTGATCGGTGGCCTGGTGGGTGCCGGGGGCCAGGTGGTGCGGATGATTGCCGGCCTGAAGAAGTATTACGAACAGGCTGAAGCCGTAGGCGATGCCGGGTTCAGTGCGTCGCGGCTGCTGATCAGCATCCTGATTGGCTTCTGCGCCGGGCTGCTGCTGGCTATCGGGCTGGTGGTGGGCAGCGACCCAGCGACCATCACTACAAAGGAACTGCTGCTGGGTGGGCTGTCGGCGGGTTATGCCGGCACCGACTTCATCGAGGGTTTCATGCAGAAGCAGAGTGCGCTTTCGGTGATGGCCGAGCGCAACAAGGCAGTGAGCAAGGCCGCGCATGGCTTTCCAGTAACTGAGGACAAGCCCACGAGAGACGCCTGATTACATGAGCAGGCTGAGGCCGAACCCCACCACGCGGTCGACGGCTTTGGCGGCGTCGGCGGCTTTGCGGACGGCATCGGTGGCGGTGCGGCTTCCTACCCTTGCAGCCTCTGCCTCTCTAACAGCATACTGAAGCGCCCTGAGCGCAGCAGCATATTCGGCACTTGTGGCATCGAGCTGCTTTCGGATGACTTCTTCCCAAAGAAGCATGAGAATCTTGATCATGCTATTGAGGCGGCGCTGGTCGTCGGGGCTCTGCTGCTCCAGCATGAGTTTCTGGAGTTCGTTGACCAGGTCCGAGAGGGTGCCACGCAGTGTTTCCATGACAGAGAGAGCGTTATGAGCAGAAGTTGATGCAAACATCGGTGGGAAAACGGGCAGAAAAACGGGGAGGCGCTACGACTTTTCCACTAGGCCAATTGCGGGAAGCCGGGGAGGGAGTATATTTGTTTAGCGGTGGTGTACAAAGCCGCCAAAACTGGATCCGACCTGCTAACAAACCTTGCATGAACTACGTCCGTACTCTCATAGCACATGTGGCGTTGACGCTGGCTGCCTCCACGCTGCTGCATGCGCAGCCGGTGGTACCAACGCCTTCAGCGCGCGCCCATTCAGCTGGTGACCCTGCCAGGGCCCTGGCGGCCCTGACCAAAGCCGGAGGCGAAGCGACCAGTGCTCCACTGGACTGGCAAGCCTGGCGATATATATGGTTAGTAGATCTGCATCAGGGCGACAATGCCGAGCGCGCACTGGCCCAACTGCAACAAAACAGCAGTGCCAGCACCGATGCTGGAAAAAGCATTGTGGCATGGGCCACAGCTGAAGGCGCCCGACGACAGGGGCGATATCAGGATGCACTGACTGCGCTGGAGCGCGGGCCCAAGACGCCCGAACTGCTGATACTGCAAGCCCAAATCCGGAACGAAATCGGTGATTACCGTCGGGCTGCCGCATTGGCCAGCCAGGCCATGACCACCGCACAGGCTGCCGTTTCTGCTACAACTCCAACCGACAAAGCCGCCAAGGCTGCTGCTGAAACCGCCCGCCGACTGCCCCAGACCGCTCGCATTGTGCTGGGCGAGGCGCTGGTAGGCCAAGCCGAGTTTGCCGCTGCCGACTCAGTGCTCAACCCGCTGGTTTCTGACAAAGTGCTGGCGAAAGAATATGCAGGCCATCCACTGCTCAGCGACGCACGTTTGTTTCTGGCACGCAACGCTGCCCTTGGACAGAAAAGCCAGCTTGCCGTGGATCTGTACCGCAAGGCAGTAAGCAGCATCAAGAGTGCCTATGGTCGCAACAACCCGCGCTACCACCGTGCGCTGGCCGAGTATGGCGCTTTCATTGGCCAACTGGGGCCAGCCTACAACATGGAGCGGATTGACGTGAGCAAAGAACTTACCAAGACCATCGCCACTCTGGAAGCCCAGGCCAAAGACCCCAAGAAAGCCAAGCCACTGACCCTGTGGATGACCGCACTGGCCAAAGCCGACATGGCTTTAGGCTATGGCAATACGGTGCAGGCCCGCGCTATGGCTACCAAGGCTTACCGAAACCTGGTAGAGTTGAAAGACACAAGTGCTGGCTATCTGAGTCAGGTATATGCCCGTTTTGCAGCAGCGGATTTGAAATCTAAGCGCTACACGCCTTCGCTTATATATCTGCGCGAGGTTGTGAAGCATTATGACGCCCAGATGGGTACCCAAAACACCCTTTATGCGGGTGTACTGGCCCAACAGGCTGCCATTCAGGGAGGCAAGTACGAAATGGAGCAGGCGCTGGCCCTGTATGAGCAGGCGCTGAAAGGCAGCGAAGCAGTACGTAATGCCCGGCACCCCGAGCACATCAACCTGATGCTGGCGCTGGCCGATGTACAGATGGCACTGGCACGGTTCCGCCCAGCGCAGACGACGTTGGAACAGGTGCTGGAAGCGCAAAAGTCGCTGTACGGGGCGACGAGCCTGCCCGTAGCCCTGACGGCAGATCGCCTGGGCAAGCTGGCGCTGGACGAAGGTCTTTACTTACCCGCCAATACCAACCTGGATCTGGCGCTAAAGACCATCCGGGCCCTGAGCACCGAACACCTGCTGGACGAGGCCAACATACTGGACCACCTGGCCCTGCTGGCCCAAGCCAAAGGCGACTACAAGAAAGCCGAGGAATACTTCCTGGAGGCCATGCGTCTGCGCCGCCGCGCCCTGAAAGGCGAAGAGCAGCTGGTGGCAGGCAGCACCACCAAACTGGCCGAACTGTACCAGCAGCAGGGCCGTTACACGGAAGCCATCAAGCTGCTGACGCAGGCCGTGGCAATTTTCGAGAAGGCCAAACGCACCGACGAAGAGTATACCAGCGCACTAAGCAGCCTTGCAGGGCTGTATACCCGCACGGGCCAGTACAAAGAAGCCGAAACCACTGCGCTGAAAGCCCGCGGCACCATCAAAATGGTGTGGAAGGAAAACAGCCTGCAATATGCCAACGCCCAGATTTTGCTGGCGCGTGTAGTGACCGAGATGGGCCGTTACCGCGAAGCTGAAGGCTATCTGAAGAGCGCGTTGGAAACCTACCAGCGGACCTATCAGGGGGCAAACATCAACACCGCCAAACTGGTAGCTCTGCTGGCGCAGAACAATTTCTACCAAGGCAAAGGCGCCCAGGCCGAACGCCTGCTGCTGGATGCCCTGCAACAAACCGAAGGAGCAGTAGGCAAGCAGCACATGGACTACACTGGTATGGAACGCCAGCTGGCACAGGTATACACAGGTATGGGCCGCTACAGCCAGGCCGATTCGCTGCTGGAACGCGTGCTGGCCGTGCAGAAGAACCTGGTAGGCGACAAGCATCCGGAGTATCTGCGTACCGAAGGCCTGCAAGCCGACCTCTTCACCCGCCTGGGCAAGTTCAAAGCGGCTGACGAAGCCTATCGCCACCTGTTGAGAGGCTGGAAGAGTGAACTGGGCGAGCGTCACCCCGACTATGCCTTCTATCTGGCCGACTATGCCCACATGCAGTGGCGCGCTGGCAAGGGCAAAGGCTCCGAGAAGACCTACATAGAAGCGCTGAGTGGGCTGATGACGCTGGTAGACCGCTACTTCCCTGGCCTGTCGGAGCAGGAAAAAGCAGAGTTCTGGAACAAGATTTCGGAGAAAATCGACCGCTTCTACCTGTTTGCCTTTGACCAGGGCGATAAGCGTGGCGACCTGCTGAGCGCGGCCTACAACCTGCGCCTTCGCACCAAAGCCCTGCTGCTGAGCCAGAGCGTGGGCATACGCAACCGGGTGCTGAGCAGCGACGACGCCGAATTGAAGAACCTCTTCGAAAACTGGCAGGCCCGCCGCGAGTATCTGGCTAAACTGTACACGCTGTCGAAGACAGAGCTGAAAGGCCTGAACGTGAAGGTGGAAGATGTAGAAGAAGAAGTGAACGGACTGGAACGCCAACTGGGCGAACGCTCTGAGCTGTTTGCAGGAGCCCAGAACGCCACGCCAGTGTGGACGGACATCCGCGACCGGCTGAACTCGTTTGAGGCTGCGGTAGAGATTTTCCGTCTGGAAGCTGGAACGGTGAACGCTGCCGACTCGGTGATGTACGCTGCGCTGATCGTAGACCGCGAGGCACTGAAAGCCCCACGTATGATTCTGATGACAGACGGCAAGATGATGGACCGCCGCTACCTGCTGAACTACTCGCGCTCCATCGCCAACCGGTTTGAGGACAAGAAGAGCTACGACGTATACTGGGCACCCATCGAGAAGGCCCTGGCTGGCCGCACGACGGTGTACCTGAGCACCGACGGCGTGTACAACCAGCTGAGCCTGCCCTCGCTGCGGAAACCCGATGGCGGCTATGTGCTGGACGTAAAGGACATCCGGTATGTATCCAACACGCGTGACCTGCTCGACGAACGCATCAAGCAGTATTTCGACGGGAGAACCGCCACTTTGGTGGGCAACCCCGAGTACACCGATGCCCGCACCGCTGCACAGCAGGATGCCTTTACCATTCCGGCACTGGCAGGTACCCAAACCGAAGTGGACCGCATTGAGGGTGTGCTGCAACGCGGCGGCTGGCAGACCGAAGTGCTGACCGACAGCCTGGCTTCGGAGACTCAGCTGAAGCGCCGGAGCAACCCGCGCCTGCTGCACATTGCCACGCACGGTTTCTTCTACTCGCTGAGTGATGACCTTGCCGACGACGCGGGTGCGGGCCAAGGCCAGGTGATTGGTGTGCAGGCCAGTGCGGCACGCAACCCGCTGCTGCGCTCAGGCCTGTTCCTGTCGGGTGCCAGCTCTACCCTGGGCGCCGACACCACCGCCAGTGGCACCAGCACCACACTGGAAGACAACGGCATTATCACTGCATACGAAGTAATGAACCTGAACCTTGCGAATACCGACCTGGTGGTGCTGAGCGCCTGTGAAACCGGCCTTGGCGAAGTGCGCAACGGCGAGGGTGTATATGGCCTGCAACGCGCATTTGCGGTGGCAGGGGCCAACAACATCATTATGTCGTTGTGGCGAGTGAATGATGCTGTGACCCAAGAGATGATCTCACTGTTCTACCAGAACTGGATAGAGAACAAGCAGGACATGTACAAGGCCTTCAAGGCGGCGCAACAAACCATCCGCGCCAAATACGAAGAGCCCTACTACTGGGGCGCCTTCGTGATGGTGGGCGCCTGAGCCACCCTCACGGTATAGAAACAGAAAAGCCCCGGAAATCCGGGGCTTTTTCATTTTGCAGAAGGGAAATCAGTAGACTCAGTCGAGCTTGATTTCGTCTTCGTTCTCGTCGAGGTATTTGACACCGGTAAACGGCAGCGAAGCCTGGGCTTCAAGGCCTATCCACTTGCCATACTTGAGGAACCAGCGATGCTGGCGGCTGGGAAATCCCTGCTTGAAATAAGCCACCACAAAGGGGTTGGCCAGCACACGGAGTTTCTTGAGCCGCTGGTTGCGGATGAGATACTCGATGTTCTTCTCGATGGTGTCGGATATGACGATACTTGGGCCGATTTTGCCACTCCCCCCGCAGCTTGGGCACACTTCATCGGTGACGATGTTGACCTCAGGGCGCACGCGCTGACGAGTAATCTGCACGAGGCCGAACCGGGAGACGGGCAGGATGGTATGCCGGGCGCGGTCGCGCTTCATCTCAGCCTTGAGCTGGGCATAGACCTTCTTGCGGTTCTCGGGGTTCTTCTGGTCGATAAAGTCTATGACGATGATACCGCCCATATCGCGCAGGCGGAGCTGTCGGGCGATTTCGGCGGCAGCTTCCAGGTTAATGCGCAGGGCATTCTCCTCTGGGGAGAGGTCGCCGGCGCGCTGGCTGCCGCTGTTTACGTCAATTACGTGCAGGGCTTCGGTGTGCTCGATAACGAGGTAACTGCCGCCAGACATGTTGACGTTTTTGCCGAAGCTGGCTTTTATCTGCTTCTCAACGCCGAAGTGCTCGAAAAGGGGCTGACGCTGCTTTTTTAGTTGCAGCATTTTGCGGCTCTCGGGCTGGTTGGTGTCGAGATACTCGCCGATTTCCTGGTAGACCTCGTCGTCATCGGTATGGATGGCATCGAAGCCGATGGAGAGCATGTCGCGAAGGATGGACGTGGTGCGGTCCATTTCGCTGAGCACCTTACGGGGCGGGGTAGCGCCGATGGACTCCTGACAGAGGCGATCCCACTTGGCGAGGAGGAGTTTGAGCTCGGCCTTGATTTTGTCGAAATCGACGCCTTCGGCTGCGGTGCGGGCGATGATGCCCACATTCTTGGGCAGAATCCCTTCGAGCAGCTGTCGGAGGCGGCGTTTTTCCTCACCGCTCTTGAACTTGCGGGAGACTGAAACCTCAGACCCAAAAGGGATGAGGATAATATACTGTCCGGGTATGGAGATTTGGCTCGAGAGGCGAGGGCCTTTGGTCGAGATAGCCTCCTTCATAATCTGAACAAGGATGGACTGCCCTACCTTGAGGACATCGGCCATCTTGCCGTGTTTGTCGATATCGGGCGCGGCCTCGAAGGTATTGAGGTCGGGCACGTTTCGGTTCTTGAGCACGCTCTGCAGGAATTTGTTCTGCGAGCGCACCTGGGGACCCAGGTCGAGATAGTGCAGGAACCCGTCGCGGTTGTAGCCGACGTCTACGAAGACGGCATTGAGCGACGGCAATATGCGGGTGACACGGCCCAGAAACACATCGCCTACGGAAAAGAGGTTGTTCCGTTTTTCGGTGTGGAGCTCGGCCAGCCGCTTGTTCTCCAGAATCGCAATCCGCAGGCCCTCATCCGTACTGCTGATAATCAGTTCATTCGCCACGAGTGGTGGAGATTAGGATTGGGGGTTAACGGAAGAAAACGCGAAGAGGGACGGCGCGAGGACGGCCTGTGGTGGCGTTTACCCGATCGGAGCGGCGCTGATGGCAGTGCAACGCAGGGTTTGGAATACCCTATTACGGCAATACCCGCCGACCAAAGGCCGGCGGGTGCCATTCCGTTGCGGGCCGCATGCGCGGGAAAGCTGAAACGCGCACCGGACACAGGCAGAGCCTGTGCGCCCGTCACTAGCGCACTTTCTTCTTATGACGATTCTTTCTCAGGCGCTTCTTGCGCTTATGGGTGGCCATCTTATGGCGTTTACGTTTTTTACCGGAGGGCATAGTGCGCTAACGGGTTAAAGGGGTTAAACAAACAGTCGCGGTCAGTTGAGCTTGGCCTGGGCCTCCAGAATGGCGGCTTTCAGTTCAGCTACAGGATTGCAAGAAAGGGCCACCGAAAGTTGCTGGCGTGCTTCGGCAGATTTGCCAGTAGCCGCCAGCGCCTGGGCCAACAGAAAGTGGGCTTCGGCGTCCTTGGGGTGGTATTGTACAGCCGTGCGGAAGCGCTCTACGGCTTTGTCGTTCTGCCCCGTCTGGAGGGAGAACCGGCCGAGTGCGAGGTTGGCACGGAGGTTATCGGGGTGCTTGGCGGCGAGGTCGCGAAGGGCAAACATACCCTTGGACATCATGCGCGTGGGGTCGCCCGATTGAATGTGCAGCAGGGCCAGGTCTATCTGTGCTTCGGCGTCGTTGGGGGCTTTAGCCAGATACGCTTCGAAGGCTTCCACTGCCTCAAGGCCAAAAGCCTGGGCGCGGGCGGAATCGGAGCGGATGACAGGGCTCTGCATGGCTGCGTTATACAAGCGTGCAGCTTTGGCACTGGCCTCGGGTGTGCCCGAGAGCGCAGCGAGCTGGCGCTGGAAGCGGGCAGCGAGGTCGGGGCGGGAAGCGTTGACTGAGGCAGCGACCATGCGGTCGATAACGGAAATCCGCGCCTGGTCGTCGGTTGCTTTTTCGAGCTGGGCAGCAAGCTGGTTGAGGGCCTGTCCATCGGTACCCTCGGGCAGCGGGAGCAGGCCAGCAGCCTGAGCCGTAGCCGCCTGTGCAGGCTGTTGGGCGGCGTTGTCGCGATTAGCCGTGCCAGCGGTGAGGCTAGTGCGGTCGGCGAAAAGCAGGAGAACAAACACGACGGCACCCAGGCCCAACACGCCCCATTGGAGCCAGCCTGCACGTGCAGGGGCCGAAGTTTCAGGGTTTTGCTGGGTCTGGGACATCCGCAGGAAGTATTAGAGGCTTACTTTGCCGTTTCTTTCTTGGGAGACAGTTTGGGGCTGTCCTTCACCTTGGAGAGGAACACCTTGGCCGGCTTGAAGCTGGGGATGAAGTGCTCGTCGATGATGATGGGCTTGTTGCGGGAGATGATACGAGCCACTTTGCGCGCACGCTTCTTCACTACAAAGCTGCCGAAGCCGCGGATGTAGATATTTTCGCCTTCGGCCATGGTGGTCTTCACCACCTTGAAGAAGGCTTCCAACGAGGCAGAAACGTCGCCCTTGTCGAGGCCGGTCTTCTGCGAGATTTTCGTAACGATTTCAGCCTTGGTCACGGTGCTAAGCGGTTTATATTCAGTCCTGTGTTGTTTGAAAACGGAGTGCAAAAATAGCAAAACTCCCGTCCCCACAACTATTTAGATGAAAACATATAGCGAAGAGGGTGCGCCCGGGTGGCGATTGGTGCGGTGGTATGCCGATGCGGGGCGCGACCTGCCGTGGCGCCAGACGCGCGACCCCTACCGGGTGTGGATCTCGGAAATCATACTGCAACAAACGCGTGTGGCCCAGGGGCTTGGGTACTATGAGCGGTTTGTTTCGCGGTTCCCGACAGTGGAGCAACTGGCGGCAGCCCCGCAGGACGATGTACTGAAAATGTGGGAGGGACTGGGGTATTATTCGCGGGCCCGCAACCTGCACAAAGCCGCGCAGGAAGTGGTAGAAAAACTTGGGGGGAAGTTTCCGCAGACGGCTGCCGAACTGGAAGAACTGCCCGGAATAGGGCCTTATACGTCGCGGGCGATTGCCAGCCTGTGCTTTGACGAGCAGACGGCCGTGCTGGACGGCAATGTATTCCGGGTGCTGGCGCGGCTGCACGCCGATGCCACGCCGATCAACCGGCCGGCGACCCGGAAGCACTTTCAGGCACTGGCCGACGGGCTGCTGGGCACTGCGCCAGCGGCACAGTTCAACCAGGCGGTGATGGACCTGGGCGCCACAGTGTGCACCCCTACCCGCCCCCGGTGTGTAGACTGCCCCCTGCAAGCCGACTGCAAAGCCCTGAAACAAAACACGCAGGAAGACTATCCTGTGAAAGACGGGAAGGCCGAGCGCAAGGAAACAGAGATTGTGTTCTATCTGGTGCGACTGGGCGGCGACCGCTTTTATATACGCCAGCGCAACGAACCCCACCAGAAACTGTGGCGAGGGCTGTGGGAACTGCCGAACTCGGAGACCGACGTGACCGTGAGCGGCAGCAGCCGCAAGCTGCTGAGCCTGCGCCACGAGCTGACACACAAGCGCCTGATACTGACGCTACACGAAGTAGAGGCCAGCGCCTACACGCCGCATGCAGCCGATGTGGCAATTGGCTGGGACGAGGTGGCGCGGTATGCCTTCAGCCGGGCGGTGCTGCGGCTTTTTGAGGAGCTGGGGAAGCCTGCGGGAGCCCCTACGCTGTTTGACCAGGGGCAGTGAAGGGGCGGCCGGCGTAGAACTTCTCGGGGCGGGTGTACTTCCAGCGGCGGTGCGTCCAGAGCCAGGTTTCGGGCTGGGCCATGATGTCCTGCTCGAGGCGGCGGGTGAAGGCTTCGCAGATGTCGCCCTTGCCGGTCTGGGTGGGGTTGGCTTCGAGAATCTCGAGGTCGTAGCGGTAGTAGCCGCGCTTGACGCGCTTGATGGAGCAGTAAACGACGGTGAAGTCGAACCGCTGGGCAATTTTCTCGGGGCCGGTGAAGATGGCGGTATCCTGGTTGAGGAAAGGCGTCCAGTAGGCGATGTCGGGGTGCGGGGTCTGGTCAGCGACGAAGGCGTAGGAGGTGAGGTCGTTCTGGTACTGGACGACGGTTCGGAAGGTGTCGGCCACCTCGACGGGAATCATGCCGAAACGCGAGCGGACGCGGAACAGCAGCCGGTCGAAGTAGGGATGGTGCAGGGCCCGGTACAGGCCGACAATGGGGTGCGAGCCGTGGAGGGCGGTGCGTGATACGCCCCACTCCCAGTTGCCATAGTGGCCCAGCGTGATGATGAGGTGTTTTTTCTCGGCGGCGAGTTTGTTGAAGAGCTCGGCAGCGGGAAACTCGACACGCTTGCGGAGGGTGTCCGGCGACATGAGCAGCAGCTTGAGCGTTTCGAGGAGGAAGTCGCAGAACCAGGCGTAGAAGCGGCGGGCAATCTGTTCGCGCTCGGCCTCAGAAAGGTGTGGGAAGCTCTTGGCAAGATTTTCGCGCACGACCTTGCGGCGGTAGCCAATGACATCGCGGATGAGGAAGCAGATGGCATCGGAGAAAGCGTAGAGCAGCGGGAAAGGCAGCAGCGCAATAAAGTAGACGAAGGGCAGTGCCACCGCGTAGCTGACCATCCAGCCGAGGCGTTTGCGAAAGGGAACCGAAGAACTGCTCATGACTCAGTCAACGAAAAGAACGAGGCCTTTGAGGTATTCGCCCTCAGGATGATAGAGGTCAACGGGGTGGTCGGGGGCGTGTCCCGTCTGGCCGATGAGGCGCACCGAGCGGCCGGCGTCGGCGGCAGCGCCGAACACGACCTTGCGGAAGAGGTCGCGGGGCATGTGCTGCGAGCAGGAAAACGTGAAGAGGATACCGCCTGACTTGATGCGGCGTAATGCCTTGAGGTTGATCTCCTTGTAGCCACGCGCCGCGCGGTCAACCGTGCTGATGTGCTTGGTGAAGGCGGGGGGATCGAGGACGATGAGGTCGAAGGTGTCTTCGGGCATGTGGCGGAGATACTCGAAGCAGTCGGCGGTGAGGCCCTCGTGGCGGTCGGCGAGGCCGTTGCGCAGCATGGTCTTGTGTGCCTGCTCGGTGGCAAGGGCCGAGATGTCTACCGACACTACCTTTTCTGCACCGCCACGCAGGGCGTAGGCAGCAAAGCCCCCCGTGTAGCCGAAAGCGTTGAGGCAGGTGCGCCCCTTGGCCAGATGGCCTACCTGTGCACGGGCGTCGCGCTGGTCGAGGAAAAAGCCGGTTTTCTGGCCTGCCACGGGATATGCCCGGAAGAAGAGGCCGTTCTCCTGAAACTCCTGCTCGCCTACCCCACCGAGGAGCCAGGCGCTCTGGCGGCCGAGTTCGTGGGTGTCGCGCTCATCGCGGTCTTCGCCCTTGCGGTAAATGTGGCGAATGCCCTGCTGCTGAAGCCACTGCACAAGCAGGGGCTCGAGGCCGGACATGCCTGCGGTGCGGGCCTGAAAGACAGCGAGGTCGCCGTAGCGGTCGACGATGAGGCCGGGGAAGCCGTCGCCCTCGGCGTTGATCATGCGCCAGGCGGTGGTGCTGGTAGTGTCGAGGAGGGCTTGGCGCAGGCGCTGAGTGCGCTCCATGCGCGCCAGCCACCAGTCGGCAGTGAGGGCGTCAGCAGCGGTGCCGGAGAAGTCGAAGAGGCGGCAAACGATCTGGCTGTCGGGCTGCCAGTGGCCCAGTGCCAGGCGCTCGCCATCGTTGGTGTGCACTTCCACCACCGTGCCGGCGGGCACCTTGGGGGCCTCTTTCACACCCCCACTGAAGAGCCAGGGGTGACGGTTGCGGACAGAGCGATCGCGGCCCGACTTAAGAACGACAACAGGAGCAGACATAGAGAAACGCGGGCGCGGAGAGGAGAAAAATCAGGCGGGCTGAACCAGCCGGTTGGTGATACGGCCGTCCTTGAAGACCGGCAGCACGGGGTGGGTATCCTGGCGGAGGCAATACTTGACGTCGCGCTGGAGGCCGAGCTGGAGTAGGCGGTCGCGGTGGATGGAGCGGCGGAAGAAGTCGCGGAGATTGGCGGTGGCGTCGCGGTGAAGCATGTAGGCGATGGTAGAGGCGTCGTCGCCTGGGGCGAAACGTGACTCGAGCGCACCTACCATTGCCCCTGCGAAGACACTGTCCTCGAGGTTGACGTTGTTCTTCCAGCCGGCGCAGAGCATGATGACCTTTCGGGCATCGGAGCGGAGGAGGTAGTCGACCAAGACGGACATGTTGGCGAAGGAGCCGATGAGGACCTCGCGGGCGCTGCGGGCAGCATGAAGTGCCTGTGTGCCGTTGGTGGTGGTGACGACGATACGGGCACCCTGCATGTGGTCGCCCATAAAGCTGTAGGGCGAGTTGCCCATCTGGAAACCGGGAACAGTTTCGCCATTGCGCTCGGCGGCGGCAATATACCCCTGCTCAATGTAGGGGTAGCACTGCTCTACCTGCTCGACGGGGACGATTTCGGAAGCGCCATGCCCAAAGGCCACGCACATGGAAGTGGTGGCACGCAGCACGTCGATGACGACGACATGGGCATCGGCCAGTTCTACATGGGGCAGCAGTGCGGGCGAAAGACACACCCGCACTTTGCCGGAAGCGGAGGTCAGTCCTTGGCCATCCATCGTGCCAGACTGGTGTTTTTAACGAAGGGGGCTTTGGTCACGACAGCCTTAACGCCCTTGTCGCGGATGACGATTTCGATTTCGGTGCCTTCCTTGGCGTAAGCAGTGGGTACGTAGCCCATGCCAATGCCCTGCTTGAGGCTGGGGCTGAAGGTGCCGCTGGTGACTTCGCCAATCTTCTCGCCGCCGGGCAGCTGAATGGCGCAGTGACCACGGGGAATGCCGCCGCGCTCGGTAACGACGAAGCCTACGAGCTTGCGCTTGAGGCCGTCGGCCTTCTGTTTGGCGAAGATATCGCTGGAGGTGAAGGCACCTTTGTCCAGCTTGGTGACCCAGCCCAGGCCGGCCTCGAGGGGGCTGGTGTTGTCGTCGATGTCGTTGCCGTAGAGCATATAGCCCATCTCCAGACGCAGGGTGTCGCGGGCGCCAAGGCCGATGGGCTCGATGCCGTGAGGCTTGCCTGCTTCGAGGATTGCATTCCAGAGGGCAGCGGTGTCCTTGGCGTGTACGTACAGCTCGAAGGTGCGCTCGCCAGTGTAGCCAGTGGTGGCAATGAGGACGTTGTCGATACCGGCTACCACGCCACGCTTGAAGGCATAGTAGGG
Organism: Pontibacter sp. T17; assembly: GCF_057219875.1. NCBI lineage: Bacteria > Pseudomonadati > Bacteroidota > Cytophagia > Cytophagales > Hymenobacteraceae > Pontibacter > Pontibacter sp. T17. The sequence continues at coordinate 953,785 of NZ_JBXVVW010000001.1, read as the reverse complement.
TATGGCGTCGATGTCGACACTGGTGATGGACTTGAGGATGGCGGGGGCGTTGGGGCCGGAGAGGGCCAGCAGGCCAGTATCGTCAGAGATGTTGGTGAGGTCGGCGCCGATGGAGGCATTGCCTTTCTGGAACCAATCCCAGTCCTTATCGATGTTGCTGGCGTTAACGACCACCATGTACAGATCTTCTTCGATGTGGTAGACGATGAGATCGTCGATGAGACCACCGTTCGCATTAGGGAGGGTGTTGTATTGGGCCTTTCCAACGGGCACCTTGGAGACGTCGTTGGTGGTGAGGCTCTGGATGAGTGCCAGGGCTTTGGGGCCACGAACAAGGAACTCTCCCATGTGGGAGACATCGAAGAGGCCAGCGCGCTCGCGAACGGCGAGGTGCTCCTGGGTGTCGCCCGCGTAGCGGATGGGCATGTCGTAACCGGCGAAGGGGAGCATTTTGGCGCCAAGGCGCACGTGCTCGTCGTACAATGGGGTGCGTTTCACGGATGATGGCTTTGCGGGCGGCAAGTTACGGAAAAGGCGGACGGTGGCTGAAACCGTTTGGTCAGGGCCAAACACAGCAAACACCCGCCGTAGCGGGTGTTGCAACCACTTGGATCAAAAAACAGACTGGAGAGCGTTAGTTGGCCATTGCAGTAGGCAGTGGCAGTTCGTTGGTGCGGGCATCGGGTGCGGCGGGCAGGTCGGTGGGGATGCGCACAGTGAAGGCCGTGCGGCCGGGGCGGCTCTCGACTTCTATGCGGCCACGGTGCTTGTCTACGATGCGGCGGCAGATGTCAAGGCCCATGCCTGTGCCCTCGCCTTTGGCTTTGGTGGTATAAAAGGCCTTGAAGATGTTGGGCAACACCTCGGGTGGTATGCCTGGGCCGTTGTCGATAAAGCGGACGAGCATTTCTGCGCCCGCATCCTCCACATCAATCTGCAGTTCGCCCTTGCCCTGCATGGCCTGGATGGCGTTATGGATGATGTTGGTCCAGACCTGACTTAGTTCGTCGGCATAGCAGAGGATGGGGCGGGTTGTGTCTGGGAAGTTGCGGACGACATCCACGCCACCTTTCAGCTGGTTCTGATAGATGGTGAGCACGGTGTCGACGGTCTCGGCGAGGTCGGCAGGGACGGGGCGGTCGTCGGCCTGGCGGTGGGCATAGCTCTTGAGAGCGAAGACGATTTTCTGGGTTTTGGCGACGGCCAGCTGAATATTGTCGACGTTGAGACGGATGCGGCCTGCCACGGCCACGAGTTCCAGCGCAGCCGCACTGGCAGGGTGACGGAGCAGAGGCACGAAGGCATCTAGGTTTTCGAAGATGCCGATTTTGACGAGCTGGGCCGATAGGTCGTCGGCCTGTGCGATACCTGCCTGTGTGAGGGTTTCGAGTACGGCTTTTCTGTGCTGGCGTTCCTCGCGCGACGAGAGCGTGACGGCAAAGGACAGCGAGCGGTCGAGCATCTGGAAGAAGAGCTTCTGCGTGGGTGCATCCAGCTGTGACAGCACATCGGGCAACTGGTGGAAAGTGGGGCCAAGCGACTTGCCCAGACTGCCCGCCGCCGCGTTAATGGCAGCCAACGGCGTGTTGATCTCATGTGCCACACCCGCGAGCAGCACGCCCAGCGCAGCCAGCTTCTCGCTGTGCACCAGCTGGTTCTGGGTCTGCTTCAGATTCTCGAGGGTATCGTAGAGCTCGGCGTTGGTCTGGGCCATACGGTCGTTCTGGTCGGCAAGGAGCAGGTTGGCATCGTCAAGTTTCTGCTTCTCCTCGCGGAGGGCAGCAGTGCGGGCCTCCACCATCCGGGCCAGGTGATTGGCACGAGCGCGATAGGCACGAATGCGCCAACGGTAAGCCCCTACCCCAGCGCCCAAAAGCAGCACCCCTACCAAAAGGAGGAACCATATCCGTTCATAGAAGTGAGGTGCGATAACAACAGGCAAAGCAGCCTGCTGTTCCAGCCAGTTGCCTCCGGGCGTGCGGGCGCGCACTCGGAAGATGTATTCGCCACTGGGCAGGTTGGTGTAGATGGCGGTTCGGTCGGCGCGTGCAGTAGTCCAGTCGTTGTCGAAGCCTTCAAGCTGATACTGAAACTCTACCTTTTCACTGGCGATGAAGGTGAGGCAGGTGAAGGAGAGGGCAAGGGTGCGGCGCTGGTCGGCAGAGACGTCCAGTGCCTGTACGCCAAAGGTATTGAGGGGCTGTTCGGCAGCGAGGGCAGCCTCCACCACTACAGGCGGCAGGTAGCTGCTGACGGGACGGGTTACTTCCGGGATGACGGCCAGGCCCTGCACGGTAGGAATCCACATGCGGGCATCGGCGGAGCGGAGGGCCCAGCCATTGGCGGTGCATTCGTTGGTTCGCAGGCCGTCGGCGCGGGTGTAGACACGGAGGGGAATCTGGGCATCGGGCTTGCCGAGGGCGGCGAGGAGGTCGGCGCGGCGGGCCACCATGACACCCATGTCGCTGGTGAGCCAGAAGTTGCCCTTGCTGTCGGGCAGCACCTGATAAATGGTGTTGGACTTGAGGCCGTTGTCTACCGAAAGGGTGAAGAGCTTGCCGCCTTTGCGGGCCATGAGGCCACCGTTGCTGCCAATCCAGAGGATGCCCTCGGCGTCTTCGTGGAACTTATAAGTAACGTCAGAAGCCAGGCCGTTTGCGAGGGTCAGGCTTTGGGCGGCATCAGGATTGCCATTGGGCAGCAGCACAATTCCGTTTCCGTCGGTACTGACCCAGAGGTTGCCCTGCCGGTCTTCGAGGAGGTGGTGAATGACGCCGTTGGCGAGGGCTTCCAGCGTATGCCGCTTGAAGTTGGCAAAAGAATCGGCGGCGGTGGTAACGATGGACAGGCCCGAGCGGGTGCCGATCCAGATGCGACCCTTGCGGTCTTCGTAGACGAGGCGGTTGAGGTCTGAGGCCAGGCCGTTGGCGGTGGAGAAGCGGCGAAGACTGCCACGCTCCTGCCGGAAGAGACCATCATAGGTAGAGACCCAAAGACGCTGCTGGCTGTCGCGGAACAGGCCACGCACGCGCTTGCCCTTCAGAGACTCGAGGCCACGGGCAGGCTCTACCTGGCCGTTCACGAGACGGTTGACGCCAGCATCGGTAGCCACCCAATAGCTGCCAGCCGCATCCGGCAGAATGGCGTGCACGGTATTGGCCGAGAGGCCGTTGGCTTCGGCATAGTTGGTGAAGAGGCCATCGCGGAGACGGTTGAGGCCGCCGCGGCTGGTGCCAATCCAGAGGCTGCCCTCGCGGTCTTGCTGAAGGCAAAGTACGGTATTGTAGCTCAGTCCCTTTTCGGTATTGTAGACCTCCACCCGGCCAGTGGGCAGCAGGCGGTTGACCCCAGCAGCTGTTGCCAGCCACAGGGTGCCTGCGGCATCGGGCAGCACGTCGTGCACATAGTCGCTGGTAAGACCATCACGTTGAGTAGTGCGTTGCAGGGTGCCATCTTTGGCCAGCTTCACCAGCCCGGCGCCATTAGTGCCGATAAGCAGTGAGCCATCGGCGGCGAATGCCAGCGCCCGCACATACTGCGACCCCAGGCCATTGGTTGCGTTGAGCGTGACGCTGAGCAAGCCGTCCTTGAGGCAAAAAAGGCCGTTGCCTTTGGTACCAACCCACACGTAGCCATCGGGCGAAACCAGCAAAGCGCTGATGTCGGCATTGGCGAGGGCCAGTGGCACCCCTTTCTGCGAGAGGGAGTCTTTTTCCAGCACAAACAGACCATTGCTTGTGCCTACCCACAGGCGCTGCTGCTGGGGAGCCAGGGTGTTGACCATCTCGCTGCCCAGGCCCCGTGCAGTGCCATAGTTGCGGAACTGGCCATAGTGGTAGCGGACAAGCCCTCCTCCCAGTGTAGCAATCCAGAGGTTGCCAGTGGCGTCTTCAGACAGCGCAGCGAGGTCGTTGTTGCGGAGTGCGGGTTCGTTGCGCTTGGTGTAGGAGACGAACTGGTAGCCATCGAAGCGGGCCAGACCGTTGCTGGTGGCTACCCAGAGGTAACCGTTGGTGGCGTGCAACACCGCCCGAACGCCATTGCCTGGGAGGCCACGCTCGGTGGTGTATACATCGGACAGAAACTGGTCGGTGCGCTTGTCAGGGGCCAACGCGGGCTTCTGTTGGGCAAAAGCAGTGGCTACCAACCCCAGCAGGAGAAGCAGCACAGTTAGCAACCGAAGACTGGAAGAGCGGTACATGAGAGAAGCCTGTTTGTTGGGAGCAAAGCTCTGACGGGGCTGCAACGTGGCGGTGAAGACAGTTTTAGGACGGTATTAAGAAGCGAATGAACTGCCCGGCAACTACCCGTTCGTTTTAACCAGAGTGGGCACTGAACGCCTGAAAGTGTAACCTCCTGACAGCCGCGCGTATACCCCAAATGTGGCATGCATGAATGCCCCAAATGTGGCAGCATGAGCTCGTGGGGCCGGTTAACGCAGGGCTAACATGGCGGCTGTGTATTGTCTGTAACATACAGGCAAACGCGTAGAGAAAGCAGGCAAAAACGGCCTTCGCGAAGGAGCTGGGAGGCTGGCGCTGGAAGCGTCGTCTACGTAAAACTCACCGTGTAGCAACTGTATAGCGCGCGAAGGGGCCGAGGGGTAGCTGACAGCCTAGTTTTGCCTTAGTCGGAAACAGACAACGCATGACACAACACTCTCCCGCCATGTCGAACACTCCCGCCTCCACCACTCTTGCATCATTGACCGAACTGACCCGCGAGCAGCTGATAGCGCAGGTACAGGAACTGGAGCAGACCCGCTCTGCCCTTGAGGACAAACGTTTTGTAGACGCTACGATGGCGCAACTGGCCGAGACAATGCGCTGGCTGTCTGGCGACACGCTGAATAACTGGGCCGACCGTCTGCTGGAAGCACTGGTACGCCAGGTGAACGGCATGCAGGCCACGCTGTATCGGCACGAGCCGGGGCTGAACCGTCTGCAGCTGGCGGGCAGCTTCGCAGCCCCCAGCACACTGGCACAAACCGTAGCCCTGGGTGAGGGCCTGACCGGGCAGGCAGCCCTGAGCCGCCAACAGCAGTACTATGGCGACCAGGTGCCTTTCTATGCAGTGAGCGAATCGGTGCTGGCGAAAGTGGAAGCGCGTGCGCTGGTAATACAGCCGCTGCTGTACAATGACCAACTGGAGGGCGTGCTGGAAATCACGGCTTACCAAGCACTAACTCCCAAAGACCTGAGCCTGCTTCAGGCGGTGAGCGAAAGCATTGCCGCCAACCTGAGTACCCTGAGCGCGCAGGACAAAATCCAGCGGCTGTATCAGGAAGCGCAGGAAAAGAGTGAGGCCCTGCTGGCCCAGGAAGAAGAGCTGCGCCAGAACCTGGAAGAATTGGAAGCCACGCAGGAACAGATGCGTCATGCACAGGTACATGCCGAAAACCAGCGCCAGCAGATCCAGACCATCATCGATACGTCAGAGGATATGATTGTGGCGATGGACCGCAACCTGATTCTGACGCACTGTAACAAAGCCTTTGCCGACCGCTACAGCCAGCGTGGCATAGATGTGCGCCCCGGCCTGAGCTTTGACGACATCTTCAACGGAAACGAGAATTACGAGGCCCTGTTGAACATGTGCCACAAGGCGCTTGGCGGCGACTCGTTCTCCTTTGAGCTGCATACCAATGCTACCGACAATCTGCCCGAAGGTTGGTTCCATGTACAGTATAAGCCCATTTACGACACCGTTGGCGCAGTAGCAGGGTTCGTGAGCCAGGTGCGCAACATCACAGCCAACAAGCTGGCCGAGGCCGACATACAGCAGAAAAACGAAGAACTGGAAGCCCAGCAGGAAGAACTGCGCCAGAACCTGGAAGAGCTCGAAGCCACACAGGAGCAGATTCGGCATGCACAGGCATTTGCAGAAAACCAGCGGCGGGAAATCCAGACGATCATCGACCTGTCGGAAGACATGATTGCAGCGGCGAACCAGCACCTGGTGCTGACGCACTGCAATGCGGCCTACCGCACCGCCATGCTGAAGTATGGTGTGGACGTGCAGATTGGGATGAACTTCGACGAAATGTTCCACTCGATGGACACGCGGGAACAGCTGAAACAACTGGCCCAGCGAGCGCTTACGGGCGAGAAGTTCAGCTACGAGATGCACACGCCCGCAGCAGAGGGCATGCCCGAAAACTGGCTGCTGGTACTGTACAGCCCCATCACGGATGCCAATGGCCATGTCAGTGGCTATGTCTCAACCATCCGGAACATTACCGAGCAGAAGAGCCGGGAAGAGCGTTACCGCAAACAGCAGACAGCACTGCAACAGCTGGCCAAAAACTCTGACCTGACGGGTGGCGACGTAGACCGTGCGCTGGAACTGGTAACCCGTACGCTGGCAGAAACCCTCAATGTAGGTCAGCTGGGCATCTGGCTGTATAACCAAGATGCGCAGAGCATCATCAGCCGTAAAGTATACGATTCACCGAAGGAAGCCTTCAGCCAAGGGCTGGAACTGACACGCAAGGACTTCCCGAGCTACTTCGCCGCCATCGATACAGGCGAGATTCTGGTGTGTGAAGACGTGAAGACACACCCGGCCGTAGTGGAGTTCCAAGGCTATTTTGCGCAGTTCGGCATCGGCTCGATGTGCGATATTCCGGTGCGCCGCCTGGGCAAGATGATTGGTGTCATCTGTGCAGAGCACCTGGGCGATGCCCGCCAGTGGACCAGCGACGAGCAGGCTTTCATGAGCGCTGTAGCTGAAATGATTTCGCTGGCGCTGGAAGCAGCCGACCGCAAAAATGCGATGGACATAGTAGAGGCCAACGAGCGCAAGTGGGCCGAATACTACAACGCCAAACACTTCGAACTGCGTGAAATCAAGAAAGAACTGAAGACGCTGCGCGAAGAGCATAATCAGCTGGTAGCCCTTCAAGGTGCCGTGGCACAACTGCTGGCCACCGCCGAATATAGCCCCGAAGGCAAGCTGCTGACCCTGAATACCCGCATGGCCGAACTGATGGGCGGCAAAACCGATGCGCTGCTTGGCAAGCACCATGGCCAGTTGATTGCCGGTGCGGATGAGCAGGTAGATGAAGAAACGCTGTGGAGCGCTCTGGCCACTGGCAAGCCGGTACAGGTGTCGGAATTCTGCCCTGCCGGCAAGAAGCACAGCTGGAGCCTGAACAGCACCTATCAGCCAGTGCTGAACGCCGAAGGCAAGGTGGTGAAAGTATTGCAGGTGGCGCTGGCCGAACGTGTAGGCCAGCCGGTGAAGTAATCCGTAGGTAAGACAGGGAACCGATCAACCCCAGCTCTCATGAAAGCTTCATCACTCGCCACCGCCCCTGCCACCGATGTACTACAGGTGCACCGGTTGCCCGCTCTGCGGCTCCCAAGCTTCCGTGACAGCATCCGCTGGACGGCAGGTATGGACCGCGCTGCTTTTGGCCGCCAGGCCGCCCAAGCCGTTGCAGGCTATTTCGAACCTTACAGGATGTTGCAGGGTGTTATCTACACCTACAACCCTGACACACAAGCTTTGGAGCTGTTGGGAGGCTATGCCCTGCCCAATGGAACTCCCGAGCAGGTGAAGCTGGGGCATGGCCTGCTGGGACAGGCGGCGAAGTCGGGCCGAAGTGTGGTGCGGGTGAGCGACCCTGCCATGCGTGGCACCAGCACGGCCAGCCTTGTGACACTGTCGGCTGAGTCTATAGTCATCCAACCGCTGACACACAATGACCAGTTGGTGGGAGTATTGGAGTTCACCACCCTTCTGCCGCTGCCCAGTGCCGAAGTGGAGGGGCTGGCCGAACTGGCCGGCGCACTGGCCGGACAGCTGGACAGCTACAGCAGCCAATTGCGCATTGCCCTACTGCTGGCCGAAACCCAGCGCAAGAACGCCGAACTACAGCGACAGGAACAGGAACTGCGTGACAACATCCTGGCCCTGAACGCTGCCCAACGCGATCTGGAGCGCATGCAGGAACAGTTGGTACAGGCCAACCAGAACCTGGAATTACAGGTGCGCGAACGCACCGAAGAGCTGGAAGCCGCCCTGAACCACCTGCAAAACACACAGGACCAACTGGTGATGTCTGAGAAAATGGGGGCACTGGGTCAACTGGTTGCCGGCGTAGCCCACGAAATGAACAGTCCGCTGGGAGCCATCAAGGGCTCAGCGAACGTGATATCGGACCTGGTGCCGCGCCTGATAGACCAGCTGCCGCAAATGGCAGCTTTGCTGGGAGGCAAACAGCTGGCGCTGTTCCAGGAAGTGACAAAGCGCATACTGGTAGCGCAGCCGCAACAGATGACCTCGCGCGAGGAACGCCAGCTGCGCAAAGCCTACACTCAGGAACTGGAAACCGCTGGTGTGCCCGAGCCGGACACCGTAGCACGCGAACTGGTGGAGGCTGGCTTTCAGGGAGAGATTGCCAGCCTGCTGCCACTGTTTACCCAGAACGAAGATCCGCTGGCTATTTCCAGTGCCATATACTGCCTGGGCCAGCTGAAAGTGAACGTGGAAAACATAGACCTGGCCGCCAACAAAACGCGCAAAGTGGTGTATGCCCTCAAGAGCTATGCCTACAAGAGCGACGCCAACGACGAAGCGCCCATAGACCTGAAGGAAAGCATCGAAACGGTGTTGACCATTTACCACAACCAGCTGAAGTACGACATAGAACTGGCGACACAGTTTGCCGACGTACCACAACTGACGGGCTATCCTGACCAGTTGGGACAGGTGTGGACCAACCTGATACAGAACGCCCTGCAAGCCATGAGTGGCAAAGGCCGCCTGACCGTAAAACTGGAGCGCGTGGGCAACGAAGCCTGGGTGAGCGTGGAAGACAGCGGCCCCGGCATACCGGAAGACATCCAGCAGAAGATTTTCGAACCGTTCTTCACCACCAAGAAGCGTGGCGAAGGCACGGGCCTGGGGCTGGACATCTGCAAAAAGATCGTAGAAAAACATGGCGGGCGTCTGCTGCTGCGGAGCCAGCCGGGCAGCACATGCTTCACGGTGACACTGCCCATAGCCTGAGGAGAAAGGACACACAAACATGACAACGCCATCGCCGCTGAACCGCCAACTGGCCGGCCTGCACGAACTGACCGAGACGATAGACCGCCTGGCGGCACTACAGCGTCTGCGTGAACAGATGCAACTGTTGCTGGCGTTTCAGCAGGAGCAGGAACGCGGTTTTTTTGCGGCACCCCTCTCCACCAGTCTGCAGGAAGTGGGGCGCCAACAGCGCCGGCTGCTCCCCAGCACCTACATGCTGAATCAGCAGATGCCCAATGGCTTCGAAACCGCTGTATTTTACCAGCCACGGTATGCCGTAGGAGGCGACTTCTACTGGGCGCGGCCCCGGGAACGCGAGCTGGTGCTGGCCATTGGCGATGCCACCGGGCATGGGCTGTCGGGTGCGCAACTGGCGACTCACGGCCTGATGGCGCTGGAGCAGGTTCTGCCATCGGCGGAAGCCTCCACCCTTGCTGAAGAACTGGAACAACTGGACACGTGGCTGGGCCGCTACAAAGGCCTGTCGCTGCTGCCAGAAGAACAGCGGGAGAGCATAGAACTGGCGCTGGTGGCGCTGAGCCAGGATGTACCGGGGCAACTGCGCCTGGCATCAGCGGGCATTACCGGCTTTTTGCTGACAGGTGGCGAACTGCATGAACTGAAAGGCACCCGCCGCCCGCTCAACAGTCGGGTAGAAGTGCAGGAAGCCCTACCCTATGTGGAACAAACGCTGCAACTACAGGAAGGCGACACACTGTATCTGCTGACCGATGGCTATTTCAGTCAACTGGGCTGCACCCAGCAGGGCCTGCGCCCAATGCTGAAATGCCGCCTGATGGAACAAATGCAGATAATAGCTACCCTGCCGACCCTGGCCGAGCAGACGACTACCCTGAAAGCCTTTCTGGACTACTGGCGTGGCACTGCCCTGTCGCAGACCGATGACATACTTGTGATGGCCCTTCGCTACGGTGGAGAGGGTTATCATCCGCTACGCTGAGGCGCAGCTGCGAAGATGAGTGTGGAGAGTGTCTCTCCGAGAGTGGGTTCCGGGCTCGAAAGGGTCCGGAGCTTTTTGTTTTCGGAGTAAATGAAAACAGCCCCATCAATTGCGGGGCTGTTCGTCCAAAGCTAAATCCACCTGTAGATGGGATGAAGTCAGTCCCAGCGGCGGGGTGTACTGGCCCTTGGTGGCACCGGAGGTTTTGGGGTACTGCGGGGTGCACGAGGCGACACGGCAGCTGGGGGCGTAGGGGGCTCCGGCGAGTCCTCATCAAAGTTGAAGCGGAACTCTGTCTTGCCGTTGTCGTCTTCCATGCCCATGTCCTTGCGAAACTCCTGGTACATCTGGCGATACTTCTCCTGAAGATTGTCGGGGATGGCTTTCCCATTCACAATGGTACGCGCACTGCTGATGGAGATACTGGGCTTCTCGCCTTCCTTGATAATGCCATCGGCTACCAGATTGGAGAGCAACTTGGCCTGAAAGGCTTCTGATTTCTCTTTCATCATCTTACCCCAGGCCGACATTTTTACGCCAAAGGACCGCATGGAGTCCCCATAGACGCGCATACGTGCGGAGAACTCCTGCATGTTACGCTCGTGGTCACGGTGGAACTCAGCGTTGCGGCGCTCGATTTCGGTGTAACGCCGTGCGCGCTCGGCCTCAAAACGGCGGCTCTCAGCCTCCTGGTAGCGCTGATCACGGTCCTGCTTGCGACCCTTCTCGCGGGGGGCGGTGGCGTCACGGCCTTCGCGTTGCATATCACGAAGTTCGCGACGGGCTTCTTCCAGGGCTTCGCGCTGTGCTTCGGTGGCAATGCGAAGGGCTTCGCGGGCTTCTTCCAGTGCTTCGCGCTCCGCCGCTTCCCAGTCGGCGTCCTGCGGGCGCTCGGCCTCTCGGAGCGCCCGCCGGGCCTGATCCATCGCTGCTTCCACCTGTTGCTGAGAGATACGGCTGAGCTCTTCGCTGAGGATGGACATTTCGCGGTTGAAGCGCTCCATATCCTCTTTCAGCCTGGCATTGAGCTCGGCATCGGTCATCTTCTTGCGGCGGTTGGTGTCAAGCAGCGCCCAGAACTCAGGGTCCCACTGGACGGTCCAGCCCTGAAGACTGGGCAGCTGATTCTGTGTGTGGGCGTCCTGACGGGCCGCAAAGACATCGCGATCCGGGAGGTTATCGGCAATTGCATCGTCTTCCGGCAGGGTAAGTGCGGCTGCGGTAGCTTCCTCGGTGTCTACCAGGATTGGCGTTGCTGGCGAAGGAGGCTCGATGGGGGTAGTCTGGGCTTTGAGGGTTACAAAGCCCGCCAACACCAGCGCACCTACCATGGTAAGCACCAGCCCGCGGCTGATAGGCAGAATGCGGTCCTGGGGCTTATTTGCATTGAAGAGGCGCTGCACACGGCCCAGCAGCTTCTCGCGACGGGGAATGAAGGCGAGTGCATGGGCAGGTACTCCCTGACTCTGTTCAGCTACCTGCAAGAGGGTGCGGGCATACTGCATGCGGTCGGCGGCAAATAGCAGGGCACTGTCGTCGCAGCAGAACTCGCGCTCTTCGCGGATCTGAGCGGAGAGCCACCACACGAGGGGATGATAGAAGAAGAGCGCCTCCACAATACGCTGGGCCAGGTTGGCCCAGGCATCTCCGCGGCGAATGTGCGCCATTTCGTGAAGCAGCACTGCATCGAGCTGGTCTGGACTGAGGCCCGCCCAGATGCCGAGTGGCAGCAGGATCACAGGCTTGAGAAGACCAACCACGGTGGGCAGGGTAACCTCGGTGCTGGCGTACACTCTGGGTAGATGCTTCAGGCTGGCTTTCTGGGCCAGTGCAGCCAGACGGTCTGAGATGTGGAGGGGCAGGGGCTCGGCCGAACGCTTGAGGCGCTGCGTCTCGCGGAGGCCCAGTATCGTACGCGTCAACAAGACAACCACGCCGACGAGCCATGCGAGGGAGAGCAGGGGCAGCTGCGCCTGAAGGCGCTCCAATAGTGTTGCATTAGGAGCTTCTACTGTGATGCGGTAGACCTCGAGGAGGTCGGCCTCGGCTACTGCAACCGGCGCAACAGCCGTGGGGGCACTGTAGAGCACCCAGGTTGTAAAAGCGGCAGCAGGGATGGCCAGAAGCAAAAACATGCCGATACGGTGGCGGCGCTGCGGCGAGAGGGCAGGGCGCAGCGAGGTAAGCACGTAGTACAGCCCAGCGAGGAGGGTTATCTGCCACAGGCTGTGGAGCAGCACCACCCCAAGGGTGGTAGCGCTGTCAAAGAGCAGTTGTGTCAGCGGATTCATCGGAATTAGGATGTTGGGTGTGAGTGAGTGAGGCGGAGTCGATGGTGTCGAGGTACTGCCGGATTTTCTGCAGTTCGGCCGACGACGGGGTGTAACCACCGAGTGCCTGAAGCACCATGTCGGTAGCGGAGCCCCGGAAGGCTGTTTGGATGAAGCCCTGAAGCAACTGGCGCTGAGTGTCGTCGCGCTGGGTGCTGGCTTCATAAATGTGTGCCTTTCCCTGCAGGGTACGTCGGAGTAGGCCTTTCTCCGTCATAATCTGCATCTGCTTGAGCGTGGTGGTATATACGAGTTCGCGCTTGAGGGCAAGTGCCTCGTATACATCGCGTACGCTGGAAGGGCCACGCTCCCAAAGGACCTGGAGGATTTCCAGCTCGCCTTCAGAAGGTTGGGGGAGGTCGGTGAATCGTTCCATACAGCGAGAGCTAATGTACGAGTGAGTTCGTAGTTCAAAGATGTACGACAACCATCGTAGGTTGCAAGTTTTTTCTACGAAATCTTTCGTATAAAGTGTTAAGGACGATTAATAACCATTTGGTGATAGCTCAGACTGAGGCGTCTACCGTATTTGCGGGAACTGCGGAAGAGAAAGTAAGTTTTTCCCGTAGGCGAGAAAAGTCTAGCACAGTTTTTGCTTCCCAGTTTGGGAAGAGACATTCAGAGTAAAACTCAGGTCTCCGTTCGATATGCTGCCTGCCTTCTCAATAGACAACAACATGCGCATCTGCGTGAAATACCAGGACGATGCTTGCGTCTTCTACCTTCCATATGACCTGCTGCGGAAAGCACAGCTGAGCCCCGACAGTGAGTTTGAGGCACGCATAGATGCGGAAGGCCGCATTGTGCTGACGGCTGTGCCCGACATGTGGCAAGCCGTAGAGCTTCTCTTCAGCGGGCCGGAGGAGAACGACGAGTCGCAATGCGCATAAAAAGCTACACACTACCCATAAAGGGTGACGCATAAAACAAACGGACGATATATAACCGTCCGTTTTACTTTACACAGCAGATACAGGTTATTCGTTGACAGTGGCACCGCCCTTGAAGCCCTGGGCAATGAAGAAGAGCTCTTTGCTTTCCTTGCGGGTGCTTTGGGGCCGCAGGAACTTGACGCTGCGGAACTCGGCCTGCAACTCGGCGCGGAAGGCCTGAAAGTCGGGCCCATCGAAGAACTTGGCCACAAACCCGCCACCTGGGCGAAGCAGCTTTTTAGCTACCTCCAATGCCATTTGGCAGAGTTCGTAGCTGCGCGCCTGGTCGGTAATCTTCACGCCGGTGGTTTTGGGCGCCATGTCGGAAATGACGAGGTCCACGGGAGCCTTCATTCCTGCCTGCTCCAGCAGCTGGGGCCAGTTGGCCGTGAAGATGTCCTGCTGCACGAAGGTGGCATTGGGGAGATTGAGGAGAATCTCGGTAAGATCTATGCCCAGCAGACGGCCGCTAGGGCCGATGGTCTGGGAGGCATACTGGCTCCAGGAGCCGGGCGACGCACCTAGGTCAATCACCATGTCGCCCTTGCGCAGGAGACCGTACTTATCGTCGATCTCCTGCAGCTTGTATACAGAGCGTGCTGCGAAGTTTTCCTTCTTCGCCTTACGGGCGTAATGGTCGTTGGGTTGATATGCCACGCCTGTTCAGTCTCAGAGCTGGCGGTTGTAGAGCGAACGCAGTTCCTCGTTGGGCTCGGTCTGCTTGAGGTCTTCAAACAGGGCCTTGACCTCGGGTAGCGAGGCAAAGTTGACGAGGCCACGAACAGCACCGATGCGGGCTACCCAGTGGTCGCCCTTCTTGGCCACTTCCATGAGGTAAGCCAACCCTTTGCGCTGTTCCTCACCTTCGTTCTGGGCCAGATAGGCACCGAACGTCTGTAGGAGGTTGAAGCGCTCGAGTGTGCCGCCTGACATGCCCCGCAGGGTCGCCAAGGTATAGTCAAACGCCTCAGGGGCACGCTCTTTCAGCAGGATACCACTGACGGCCTCGCGAATGGCAGGTGACTGCACATTCATGTTGGCTTTCACGGCATTGAGGCCAGCAGTCTTGTTGAGGCCGTAGAGTGCCCGCAGGCCCACGGCAGCCGTAGCATAGCTGCTGTCGTTGGCGGCACGGGTGAGGGCGGCTTCAAGCTTGGCAGCGTCAGCGGTAAACCCTTCGATTTCGCCGGTGGCTACGCGATTGAGGAAGCGTGCTGCCAGTGTGCGCACAGGTGCATGGGGCTCTTTGCTGACGAGTTCGACGGCACGGTCAAAAACCTCGGCAGTAGGTTCCATCGGCAGCAGCAGACCCATAGCCTCACGGCGAACACCCCAGAAAGAGTCGCGGCTGGCGGTGAGCAGCGCTTTAACGCCAGTTTCGTCGGCATTGTTCTCTGCGAGGTAGTGCAAGGCCTTGTACTTCTGGCCGTAGTGCTTGCCCTGAGTAGCTTGGGCAACCCAGTATTCCAAGGGTTTCTCTTCGGTTACCTGAGCTACGAGCAGCTTTTCGGGGTCAAAATCAACGAAAAGCGGTTTTTCATCTACCGAGAAGCGGATGATGGTGTCAAGCGTAGACACCTCGGTGTTGATGTAGGCTACACGGCCCCCGGGATAGGCCACCATGATCTGCACAGGCAGGCGGTAGACGGGCATGTAGCGAAGGTCCTGCGTCTGTTCGATACGGAGACCCACTTTGTTGGTCTTGGCATCGTAACCGTATTCAATACTGAGTTCGGGATGGCCCAGGCGCATGAACCACTGGTCAAAGAACCACATGAGGTCGCGGCCAGAAACGTCTTCAAACGCCATGCGGAGCTCGGCTACTTCCACCGCGCTGTAAGCATGCTTTGAGAGATATTGCTTCAGACCCTCGAAGAAGGCGTCGTCGCCGATGACGCGGCGGAGCATGTGGAGGATACGGCCACCTTTCTGGTAGGTGTGACGGTCGAACATGTTCTCCTTGTCATCGTAGTAATAGCGAATGAGGGGCTCGCGCTTGGTTTCGCTTTCACCCCAATACATGTTGATGTCCTCCTGGAGGTGTTCATCAGCCGATTCGACACCATACTTGTACTCGCGCCAGAGGTATTCGCCATAGGTGGCAAAGCTCTCGTTGAGGGGCAGGTTGGCCCAGCTTTCGGTGGTTACATAGTCGCCGAACCACTGGTGGAAGAGCTCGTGCGAAATGTAGTCCTCGTGGGTTTCGTCGAGGTGGGCACGACTGTCGTGCTGGAGCTGGTCGAAATGGATGGTGGCGGTGGTGTTTTCCATGGCGCCAGAGACGAAATCGCGGGCCACCATTTGAGCATACTTGTTCCAGGGGTAGGCCACGCCCAGGCGCTTGCTGAAGAACTCGAGCATTTCGGGCGTATTGCCAAAAATGAGACGAGCGTACCGCTGGTATTGGGGCTCGGTGTAGTAGGACACCTCTTTGCCGCGCCAGGTGTCGCGGGTGATGCGGAAGTTGCCCGCGCCCATCATGAAGAGATAAGGCGCGTGGGGCAGGGTCATGGACCAGTGGTCGGTGCGGGTGCGGTCACCATTCTTGACTGAAGCCACGAGCGCCCCATTGCTGAGAGTGGTCATGGTATCGGGCACGGTCATGAGGATCTCGCTGGTGCAGCGCTGATTGGTAGCCTCAATGGTGGGAGCCCAGCGGCTGGTGCTCTCGGTTTCGCCCTGGGTCCAGATCTGACGGGGCACGCCGGGGCGCTTGAGGTCGTGGTTGATGAAATAGAGGCCCTGATCGTCGGTGATGGCCTCTGACCCGCCATGTTTACCAGCCTGGGGACGGGCTACATAGTCTATGAAGATCTCGTACTTCTCGGTGCGGTTGTAGACGCGATCGAGGGTGATGAGCAGTTGGGTGCTGTCGGCGTAGGTGAACTTGAGGTCCTTCAAGCCAGCCTTGGTGACGAGCGCCACGCGATTGATGCGCATATACTTGGCATCGAGCGTGAGGCTGTCGGTGGGGTAGAAATAGGGCCGGAGGGTGATGTTAGCCTTACCGGGCATTTCCCGCCGTGCGAAATCGAACCGGACCTGCAGTTTAGTATGCAGGAGCTGGTTGATCATGGTTTTGGAAGGACGGAAAGGGCCCTTCTTGGGCAGCCAAGCAGGAGTGGAATCGGCAACGGCCGCCAGGGCCTCGCGCATGGCCGCCTCGGCTGCAGCCTTTTCGGATTCCGATTCGGTGGTGGTATCGCTGTCGCCAGCCTCTTCCTGCCGGGCGTATCCGGCGAGAGACGTCAGCAGGAGAAAGCCTGCCAAGAGAAAACGTTTACTGAACATGCGCTAGAAGTACTAGATATCAAAAACGGCAGTGGGCAAGTTACAGAATTTGGCCCCGCTGGTTTGTATCTTGCAGCACAATGGCAAACATTCGTGTAGAGAGCGCTGGCCGCGCCGCGCAGTATGACGTTACCCTGACTGATGGACAGGTGGAACTGGATGGCAAAGCGCTGGTGGCTGCGTTGGAACGCGATGGCACACATCAGTTTACCGTAAGTGCCGACGGCCAACAGTATGATGTTGTGCTGCTGGGCGTGGACGAAACAGGCCTGAAGCTGCGCCTGAGCATCAATGGCAAGCGCTGCGAAGTTACCCTGACCGATCCTGCGGCCCGTTACAAAAGCCTGATAGGCCTGGATAAGCGCGCCAATCGTGCTGCTGCCGACCTGCGGGCACCCATGCCGGGGCTGGTACGCAAGCTGCACGTAACCCCGGGGCAGGCCATCAAAAAGGGCGACCCGCTGGTGACGCTGGAAGCCATGAAGATGGAGAACATCCTGAAAGCCGCCGCCGATGCTACCATAGCGGGCCTGGGCACCACCGAAGGCGCTGCCGTGGAAAAGGGCGCCGTGCTGGTGAAGTTTGCCTGAGGCTAAAGCTGATTACTGCCAAGACGCCGGGAGTTGCGTACCTTTGAGGCTTCGCATGAAAACCGCATTCATTACGGGCATTACAGGGCAGGACGGGTCGTTCCTGGCCGAGCTGCTGCTGGAGAAAGGCTACGAAGTGCACGGCATCATTCGCCGGGCCAGCCTGTTCAACACAGACCGCATCGACCATGTTTTCTCGCATCCGAAGATGCACCTGCACCACGGCGATGTGACCGACAGCGCCAACCTGAACAAGCTGTTGGCCCAGATCAAGCCCGATGAGATTTACAATCTGGCTGCCCAGAGCCACGTACAGGTTAGCTTTGAAGTGCCGGAATACACCGCACAGGTGGATGCCGTGGGTACCCTGCGCCTGCTGGACGCCATGAAAAACCACTGCCCTGAAGCGCGGTTTTACCAAGCCAGCACCAGCGAACTGTACGGTAAAGTGCAGGCCGTACCGCAGGACGAGAACACACCCTTCTACCCCCGCAGTCCCTACGCAGTAGCCAAGATTTACGGGTTCTGGATCGTGAAGAACTTCCGGGAAGCCTATGGCCTGTATGCCTGCAACGGTATCCTGTTCAACCACGAAAGCGAGCGTCGGGGAATGACCTTTGTTACGCGCAAGATTACCAGCGCGTTGGCCGAGATAGCCCACGGCAAAAAAGATACACCCATACGACTGGGGAATCTGGATGCCCAGCGCGACTGGGGATATGCCAAGGAGTATGTGGAAGCCATGTGGTTGATGCTGCAACAGGACACCCCTGAAGACTACGTGATTGCAACCGGCAAGACTTACACCGTGCGCGAGTTCGCCACCCGAGCGGCCAAGCACATCGGGGCCGATATAGAATGGCAGGGAACAGGCGTGGACGAAAAGGGCATTGACCGGAAAACGGGCAAAGTCATCTTCGCGATAGACCCCCGCTACTTCCGCCCTGCCGAAGTTGACCTGCTGGTGGGCAACGCCGCCAAAGCCAAACAGAACCTGGGCTGGGAACCCAAGATTGACCTTGATGGCCTGATTGCCATCATGATGGAACACGACCTGAAGGGCACTGGCAGCCGCTGAGCCCACACCGCCGCAGAATACAAAGGGGAGCCACTGGCTCCCCTTCTACTTTCGGAGATGCAGGGCCTATTCGGTGTAGACCAGGAAATACTTTCCAGTGAAGGTGCTTTTACCGTCTTTCCATTGGTACATAGCTATATAGCGATACTGGGGATCGTCGGAGGCCGGCAGGTCTTTGGGCTGCTCGTCGGGAAACTGATAGTAGATGAGCGCGCCATCGGGCTGCCAGCCAGCGGGCAGGCCACCTTTCTCCTGCTGGTTGCTATCGTAGTTGCCGCAGGCAAAAACCATTTTCCCAGTGGCATCAAATATCTGCCAGGAGCGGCTAACAGAAGTGCCATCGTCGATGAGGAC
The DNA here is from genome assembly GCF_057219875.1 of Pontibacter sp. T17. Classification (NCBI taxonomy): domain Bacteria; kingdom Pseudomonadati; phylum Bacteroidota; class Cytophagia; order Cytophagales; family Hymenobacteraceae; genus Pontibacter; species Pontibacter sp. T17. The sequence goes on along the minus strand of NZ_JBXVVW010000001.1, from coordinate 935,213 downwards.
AAACTTGCGGTCGGGCGACACGCCCTCGCAGCTGGCCACGTTGTCCTGCTGGAAGTCGGCCGATTGTGCAATCAGCGTGCCTTTTACACTGTCTACAACTGCCCAGCCATTCATGGTCTCACAGTTGTCAGCACAGACACGAATGAAGAGATAAGGCTGGTTACGTACCCGTTCAAGCTCGAAGAAAGAGGACTCCCCTTTGGTATGCTGCCAGGTAGTAACCCAGCCCGCGGGCGACTTCACCGTCACCCTGTTATCCGGGGCCCCGGATATTTCATAGCCATCGATTGCCAAACGGGTAGTGTACCCATCTGCCTCGGGAATGTCGGACTCCACCTGAGCGCTATCCCCAGTCGTTTGTTGCGCGTCAACTGGTTCTTTGGGCTGACAAGCCACAAGCCCAAACAGCAAACCCGTGATGATAAGTAGAATACGCATGATGCAAACTACAGGGTTGCGCTGTAAAAGGTGGTCATAGGAGGTGTTAAAAAGGCCAAAAATGAACCTAGAAACCCAATGCTGGGATATACACCAACTGCCATGGTCTGGCATATTACCACTACGCAAGGCAGTTTTTGCATGTATCCACCTACTAAAAGTCACTGCACCCACTTTTGAGCACATGTTTACGGCCGATTCATGTAAAAAAGAAACAGCCCGGCAGAACCGGGCTGTCTGAACATTTCAGCGTGCGGAGGCTTACTCGACGACGTAGGGGTAGTCGCCAACGTAGACGTCGCGGAACATCTCGGAAGGATCTGGCAGCGGAGAGTTCTCACTGAACTCGACAGCGGCAGCCACCTGCTTCATGATGCGCTCTTCGATGGCATCGAGGTCTTTGTCGGTAGCGACCTTCTTGGAGAGAAGGTGGTGCTGAAGGTGCAGCACGGGATCCTGCTCCTTGAACTCTTCCAGCTCGTCCTTGGTGCGGTACTTGGCAGGGTCCGACATAGAGTGGCCACGGAAGCGATAAGTTAGGATTTCGAGGAACACCGGGCCATCACCTTTGCGGCAACGCTCGACAGCTTCTTTCACGGCCTCGTGTACCTCAAACACGTTCATGCCATTGACGCGGTAGCTGGGCATGTCGTATGCCAGACCAAGCTTGGAGATATCGGTAACGTTGGAGCTGCGGGTAACAGCGGTGCCCATTGCGTAGAAGTTGTTCTCGCAGATGAAGACAGCGGGCAGCTTCCACATCATGGCGAGGTTATAGGCTTCGTGCAGTACACCCTGACGGGCTGCGCCGTCGCCGAACATGGCGATACAGACGTTGTCGGTGTCCATGTACTTGGCTGCGAAGGCAATACCAGCGCCAAGGGCAATCTGCTGGCCTACGATGCCGTGGCCGCCGAGGAAGTTGTGCTCCTTGCTGAACATGTGCATGGAGCCGCCTTTGCCTTTGGAGCAGCCGCCGATTTTGCCATAGAGCTCGGCCATGACCGACTCGGGCGACATGCCGCGGACAAGTGCCTGGCCATGGTCGCGGTAGGCAGTGATGACGTAGTCGTCAGGGCGAATGGCGCTTTCGATGCCAGCGCCAACTGCCTCCTGACCAATGTACAGGTGGCAGAAGCCTTTGATTTTCTGCTGGCCATACAGCTGTGCGGCCTTTTCCTCGAAGCGACGCATGAGCAGCATCTGCTCGTACCACTTGAGGAGTTGCTCCTTGCTGTAGTTGGGCTTCACGCCGCGGGTCGCGGCCTTGATGGCGTCGTCGGGCGACTGATGGGCCGGGGCTTTGGCCTTGGGTGCCGACTTTGCCGGAGTTGCAGTGCGGGTGGTTGCCATTCAGTAATGGTAAGTTTGCAGAACCGTTCGGGCGGGTACCCACACGAACGGGCCATAAAATTCGGCATACGCGTTGATATTCCAAACCCTTACAGCAAACCAGTTTCGGAACCATACGGCATTTCATGCCGAACTGGCCCCCGACGTGCATGCTTTTGCCGGGCGCAACGGCATAGGCAAAACCAACCTGCTGGAGGCGCTGCACTATCTGGCGATGACGCGCGGCTTCCGTACGAGCCGCACCGCAGACCGTGATGCTGTGCAGCAAGGCTGCAACTATTTTTTTATTGAGGCCCAGTTAGAAGAGGGTGGCGTGCCCGTACAGCTGCAATGCACCTACCTGGAAGGCAAGGGGAAACGCCTGCTGGTAAACGGCAGTGCCCTACCCCGTCTGTCGGACCACCTGGGGCGCATACCGGTAGTGGCCCTGCTGCCCGACGACGTAGAGCTGATACGAGAAAGTGGCAGCACACGCCGCCGCTGGCTGGACATGCTGCTGTCGCAGTGCGATGCACAGTATCTACAGGCGCTGATACGCTATGAGCGGGCACTGGAGCAGCGCAATGCCCTGCTGGCCCGTGGAGCCGAGCCTGACGCTTTGCCCGTTTCTCAAGACGAACTGCTGCTGTGGGACCTGCCACTGGCCGAAGCCGGCGTGGTAATAGCCGAACGGCGGCACCAATTTCTGGCAGCCTTCCAGCCCTACTTTACACAGAGCTATCATCAGATAGCCGAAGGACGCGAAGTGCCAGGTGTCCAGTATGAAACCGGTGTACGCGATATCAGCCTGGACGGCTGGCTGGCCGGGCTGCAACAGGCCAGCCGCGCCGACCGCAGTGCTGGCCGTACTACCTGGGGCACCCACCGCGACGACCTGCTGCTGACCCTGAATGAGCAGCCTGTTAAAGGGCGTGGCAGCCAGGGTCAGCAGAAATCGTTTGTGATAGCCCTGAAGCTGGCCCAGCATGCCTATCTGCACCAGCAAACCGGCAAAGCACCGATGCTGCTGTTCGATGACGTGTTTGACCGGCTGGACGCCCACCGGGCAGCCCGCATCTTCGAGCTGCTGTGCACACAGGTGCCTGGGCAAAAGTTTCTGAGCGACACAAGCGCCGAACGCCTGCGGCAGGCACTGACCCCCCATGCCGTGCGCTGGGCCGTGACCGAACTGGACCCCGCCTGAAAACAGAGCAGGGCCCGAAGGCCCTGCTATAAAACGGAAACGCCCGAAGCATCAGCCCTGCGCAGCGCGTGGGGTGGTCTCGGGGCGGGTCATCATGTGGAGAATGCTGTGGAGCGTGTGCTTGAGTTTGCTGCGCTCGACAATCATGTCGACAAAGCCGTGGTCGACCAGAAACTCGGCACTCTGGAAGCCGGGGGGCAGGTCCTTGCCGATGGTTTCGCGCACAACGCGCGGGCCAGCGAAGCCGATGAGGGCGCCAGGCTCAGAGATGTTGAGGTCGCCCAGCATGGCGTAACTGGCCGTGACACCACCAGTGGTGGGGTCGGTAAGCAGGGAGATGTACGGAATGCCCGCTTTGTTGAGCAGGGCCAGCTTGGCGCTGGTCTTGGCCATCTGCATGAGGCTGAGCGCCCCTTCCATCATGCGTGCGCCGCCACTCTTGGAGATGACGATGAGCGGCATGCGGTGCTTGAGGGCATAGTCGGCAGCTCGGGAAATCTTCTCGCCAGCGACAGAGCCCATCGACCCACCGATGAAGTTGAAGTCCATACAGGCAACGACGATGGGCAGCCCATTCATGTTGCCAGTGGCACTGCGGAGCGAGTCTTTGAGGCCTGTATTCTTCTGCGTAGCAGCAATACGCGCCGGGTAGGGCTTGCTGTCGGTGAACTGGAGGGGGTCGGCGGGGCCGAGGTTGGGGTCCAGTTCCGTGAACACGTTGTCATCGAACAGAATGGCGAAGTATTCCTTGCTGCCTACCTGATGGTGGTATTGGCAGTGAGGGCATACGTGCAGGTTGTCGATGAGGTCCTTGATATGGGTAGGCTTCTTGCACCGTGGGCACTTCATCCAAAGCCCATCGGGGGCTTCGATTTTTTCCTCGGTGGAGGTGAGAATGCCTTCTTTGGCCCGCTTGAACCAGCTCATAGGCAGGGAATTGGCTTGTTTGAATCAGTGGCGCCGGAGGGCGCGGGAACTTGCAAGGTAAAACGAAACAGGATACCCTAAGACCAAGAACGGGCGCCAGATTACCTCTGGCGCCCGTTGGTCATTATGGGGTATCAGGCAACCGTGACGTCCTTACACAGGTAAACGTCCTGTACGGCACGAATCATCTCCACGCCTTCGGCCATGGGGCGCTGGAAGGCTTTACGGCCCATGATCAGGCCCTGGCCACCCGCGCGCTTGTTGATAACGGCAGTGGTAACGGCTTCAGCTTTGTCGCTGGCGCCACTGGCGGCACCGCCCGAGTTGATGAGACCGATGCGGCCCATGTAGCAGTTGGCTACCTGGTAACGGCAGAGGTCAATGGGATGGTCCGTGGTGAGGTCGCTGTAAACGCGCTTGTCGGTCTTGCCGAACTTGATGGCATTGAAACCGCCGTTGTTCTCAGGAAGCTTCTGCTTGATGATGTCGGCTTTGATGGTAACGCCGAGGTGATTGGCCTGGCCGGTAAGGTCGGCAGAGACATGGTAGTCTTTGTCGGCGGTCTTGAAGGCGTTGTTGCGGGTGTAGCACCAAAGGATGGTTGCCAGGCCCAGTTCGTGGGCGTGCGCGAAAGCCTCAGCAATCTCCTGAATCTGTCGGCTGGACTCCTCGCTGCCGAAGTAGATGGTAGCGCCTACAGCAGCGGCACCCATGTTCCAGGCGTCTTCGATGGTACCGAAGAGAATCTGGTCGAACTTGTTGGGATAGGTCAGCAGCTCATTGTGGTTGATTTTTACAATGAACGGAATCTTGTGGGCGTATTTGCGGGCTACGCTGGACAGAACACCGTAGGTAGAGGCCACACCGCTGCACCCTGCTTCAATGGCGAGTTTCACGATGTTCTCGCTGTCGAAGTAGATGGGGTTGGGGGCAAAAGAGGCGCCGGCAGAGTGCTCGATCCCCTGATCGACGGGGAGGATGGAGAGGTAGCCGGAGTTAGCGAGCGCGCCCGAGCCATAAAGGGCCTGAAGGTTACGGAGCACCTTGGGGCTCCGGTCACTATTGCCGAATGCCTGGTGGACAAAGTCGCCGTTGGGCACATGGATGTGCTCGCGGGCAATCTTGGGATTGCTGAACTTCAGCAGGTGGTCGGCCTGGTCGCCGAGCAATTGCGCAATGTGGTCGATCTGCATGCGTAAGGGGTTGGTTCGCTAATACTTGCGAAAGGAGACGGGCGCGAAGATACAAAAGTTTTGAGCCCGAGGACGGATCCGCAGGGTGCCCGGGCACAGAGAAAGCCCCCACTTAACGTGATAATCAGGAGGGAAACTCCTGCCAGCCGAACTGGCAGGTTCCGTAGGATAGGTCTTTCCAGGTTTCCCCTGGAAAGCGGAGGGCCACCATTCCAGAGGTTGGGATGGAGGTAATGTAGTGGTTGGAGAGATAGCCAACCAGCTCGGTGAGGGCAGGGTTGTGCCCCACCAGCATGACATCGCGGGCGAAGTCGGGGACCTCGGAAATCCGTTTGACCAACTGCTGTGCCGAGGCACTGTAAATGGCTTCGTCAGACTCTATGCGCCCACCGTTGAAGTTAAGGTAACTGGCCATGAGCACGGCTGTCTGATGCGCACGAGGTGCGGCCGAAGTAAGAAGAAAATCTATGGTGATGCCCTTGTTCTGTATAAGGCGGGCCTGTGTATTGGCCTCAATAACGCCGTCGGCATGAAGACGGCGGTTGAAATCGAGCATGGGCACCAACCGCTCCTCGGCCTTGGCGTGCCGAAGCAGGTAGAGAGTGCGGGGGCCTATCATGTTGGGAGGATGAGCGGTGTTTGTTTCTTACAAGATACGGCTAAGGTGTTGTTGCACCAACTGTAGCCGCTGGGGTTAGACACCCAAGGGTGCAAATACCCTAAAATGGCCTGCCATGTGTGGCCATTATCAATCGTTGGGTTACCTGCGGCAACGTGCTAAGCAATCGAATGGCAGGGGATGCCCACTGGGGCTTTCCGAGCAGCCGCTGCAGCTGCCGGCCTACCCATAATCGAGTATTAAAATTCCGCCGCCAGCGAGTATCGTAAAGTGATTCAGCTGCCGAGCGCGCTTCTGGGACTGGTAATAATCCGTCCTTGCAGAACGCCGTTTCCTCCAACACGTCGGCCAGCAGCTTGCCCGCGTGGATAGCCATGGCCATTCCATTTCCGCAGAGCGGCGGAATGAGTCCGGCGGCATCGCCCAGCATCCAGATACCTTTCTCTACCGCCTGTTTCGGCGCAAAAGAAATTTCGTTGATGACCTCGGGCTGGGGGTACAAATGCCGCGCTTCGGTAAGGATGGAAGCCAGACGGGGGTTAAGACGCATGACCTGCTGCTCGAACGCGGCGATACCCCCAACGTCTTTCACCGCTTGCCGCTCTACCAGATAGCACATACAATAGGCATCGCCCTCTACAGCCGATACACCACAGTAGCCGCCTGCGAAATTGTGAAGTGCGATGAGGTCGCGGGGGAAAGAGGGAAGCTGCACATGGTATTTTACAGCCATATAGCCGGTCCGCTGGCTGAGAAACGGCCGGTTGAGCGTACGATCGAGGCGCTCGCGTTTGCCCCAGGCGCCCACCAGCAGACTTGCCGAAATGCGGGTGTCGTCTTCCAACTGTACCCAGCCTGTGCCGTCGGTATTGTAGCCAAGATCTGTGGCACGCTGCCCCAGCAACACATCGGCACCGGACATCAAGGCCAGATGGTACAGGGCATAATCGAGGGTGTAGCGACTGATACCGAAGCCCCCAAGTGGTAATGACGCCTCCAGCACAGCGCCAGAGGGTGCGGTTACCTCCAGACGGGTGATGTTGGCTGGGGCCAGCGCCGGGAGGTCCAGGCCAAGGCGGGCGAGGTAGTCCAGCGTCTCGTTGCTGATATACTCTCCACAGACTTTATGAAACGGGTACGTCTTTTTTTCGATAAGCACGACCGCGCGGCCCATCTGTGCAAGACGGATGGCGAGTGTAAGACCGCCAAGGCCACCCCCTACGATTGCGACGTCGTAGCGGGAGGGGTTGGAGCGTGCGTTAGAATAATCTGCCACCTGAATGCCCAACGCCAACGGAGGCTGTATCGTTCGATGCCGACCGCCTCAAGTGTGCGCTGCCATTCGGCACGGCGAAGCGAACGGGCCACTGACAGCCGGGCATCATAGCGGACCAGATGCGAACGGCTGAAGAGCCAGGTGAGGGCGGCAATGCTGTAGTAGGCAAACCAATGCCGGTGCAGATCGTTGATGATAAGGGCGATACTGGCCGTATCAAAGAGCTGGCGCATAAGCGGCCCCAGCTGAGGGTCGTCGATATGATGCGCGAAGAGGCAGTTGGTGACGATATCGGGCCTGAGCTGCCGCACTTCTTCAGACCAGGCATCGGCCGTAACGAAACGGATTTCGGGGTAAGCGGTAGAGCGGCTGGCAGCAAAAGCAGACATAACAGGGTTGATATCTACACCAATAAGTTCTACGGCAACGCGTTTGCGGCGTGCCCAGTCGGCGATTTTGCGCAGGGTATCTCCCCCACCCGAGGCCACATCGAGTATACGAAGTGGCCTGTCGGCGGGAAAGCGGGGCGCCAGCTGGTCAAGCGCAGTGAGCACGACATCATAGCCGCCCAGCAGCCGGTTGATGGTCTGGATTTCACGGAGGGCTTGCTGCACCTGCGGGGCCGGCACAGCGGGGTCGTCCATCAACTCGGGCAGCGTACTGCGCTGGCGGAAACTGGGCATGGGCGGTCAGACCTTGCGGGGTGGCAGGGCAAAAGCTTCGGCCTTGTGCTCGAAATGGCCTTTGTGTGCGCCATCGCAAAAAGGCTTGTTCTGACTGAGGCCGCAGCGACAGATGCTGACAGCTTCACGGCCAGCGAGGTCATATTTGTTGCCCTGGGGGTCGAAGATCTCGAAGTCGCCTTCAAGCTTGAGGCTTCCGTTGTTGTTGACAGTAACGCGTGTAGGCATTGGAGGAGTAAGGTTTGAAGCAGGAAAGTTACGAGACACATTCGGCCCGCGCTCGAGGCTGGGCTAAATTAGCAGGATGCGCAAGGTAAAGGCCCTTCTCCGGCAGCCCTATCCTCTGGAATCTGAACCGCGGCAATGGGTGCCGATTGCTCTACTTTTCGGTCTGTTCATTACAACTGCACTGGCGGTTTTTGCGCCCTTTGGCTTGGCCACCGCGGAACCGCTGGCCATACGTGCCATCGCAGTGGCTTATGGCACCGTGACGGTGGTGCTGATTCTGGTGTTCTCGCTATGGAAATACCGGCTTGTTGAAAGCGGATTTGGGCACTGGACACTGGGAAAGGAGATTGCCTACCGACTATGCCTGTTTCTCAGTATCGTGCTGGGCAATCAACTGATGAGCATATGGCTGGGCCACACCACGCTGAGTATGGATGCTCTGGGCAGGTGGCTGATTGTAACCTTTCTGGTGGGCATGGGCCCTAACACGCTGCTGGTTTACTTCAGTTACTGGCGTCTGCGGCAGCGGAACACACGCGAGGCCGCAGCCATCGAGCAGGTTCGAAGCCAACCAGGGGTTGCTGTTCCGCTACAGACTGTACCGCCTGCCAGCATCACCCTGCGACTGGAAGGGCAGGAGAGCCTGACACTGGCCCCAGCCGACCTGCTGGCAGCCGAAGCCGCCGACAACTATGTCGCACTTCACTGGCTGGAAAAAGGGCAGCCCCGCAAACGCCTGCTGCGTGGCACGTTGACGCAACTGGAAGCCCTGTTGGCCCCGTATGGCAGTTTCTACCGCTGTCACCGCAGCTTTCTGGTAAACCTGACACACGTGCAGAAAGTAGGTGGCAATGCGCAGGGCTACATACTGACGGTGGGCGTGCCCGAGCTGGAAATACCCGTAGCCCGGCGGCAGGGCAAAGACCTGAGCGAGCGGCTGAAGCAGTACCGCCCCGTCTGAGCCACATAGCATTTCGGTGTACCTTTGTGGCGTGAATACCGACGCCCGGATTTTTGTAGCTGGCCACCGCGGAATGGTAGGCAGCGCCCTGGTACGTGCGCTACAGGCACAGGGGTACACCAACCTGCTGCTGCGCACCCGCCACGAACTGGACCTGCGCAACCAACAGGCTGTAGCCGATTTCTTCCGCGCCGAAAAGCCGGAGTACGTGTTTCTGGCCGCAGCCAAAGTAGGCGGCATTCTGGCGAACGACACCTACCGGGCCGACTTCCTGTACGAGAACCTGGCGATCCAGACCAACGTGATACACAGCGCCTACGAGACAGGCGCGAAGAAGCTGCTGTTTCTGGGCAGTTCGTGCATATACCCCAAGCTGTCGCCCCAGCCCATCAAGGAAGAATACCTGCTGACAGGCGCGCTGGAGCCCACCAACGAGTGGTATGCCATAGCGAAGATTGCGGGCCTGAAGATGTGTCAGGCCTACCGCGACCAGTATGGCTGCAACTTCATTCCCGTGCAGCCGACAAACCTGTATGGCCCAGGCGACAACTACGACGCCAAGAACAGCCATGTGCTGCCGGCGCTGATACGCAAGTTTCATGAGGCGAAGCTGAACAACAGCCCCAGTGTAACGCTGTGGGGTGATGGCAGCCCCAAGCGCGAGTTTCTGCACGTAGACGATCTGGCCAGCGCCTGTCTGCACCTGATGCACCACTACGATGGCCGCGAACCAGTGAACATTGGTGTGGGCGACGACCTGAGCATAGCCGAGCTGGCCGAAGCCATCCGCCGCATTGTGGGCTGGGAAGGCCAGCTGGAATACGACACCACCAAGCCCAACGGCACGCCCCGCAAGCTGCTGGATGTGAGTCGTCTGCATGGCCTTGGCTGGCGACATGCCATTTCGCTGGAAGAAGGGCTGCGGCGCACCTACACCGAGTTTCTCGGCCAGTATGCCCAGCACACTGTACGCGAAGTATAGCCCGCGGGCTGCCGCGTTTACAGTGTGGCCTCTATTGCCTGACGCACAGCCTGGCGCACCTGCTGCGAGATGGTACCTGTAGCCACAGAGCCGTTGAGCCGGTAAACGAATATGATACCGTAAGTACCCGTCTGGCGGTCTACCCAGGGGTGGGTACCAAACGCACCGGGGCTGCTGATTTCGCGGATGGTGCCGTCGGGATACTTGCCATCCAGCCAGGCACCTACACTGTAACGGATGCCCGTCATGGCTCCACCAGCTGCATAGAGATTGGAGGGATAAGGCGTGTAGGTGAACGTGGCGCCGTTCGTCAGGTCCTGAAACAGGAGGTTGATGGAAGCAGCACTCAGAACCCGTGTGCCGCGGAACACGCCATTGCCCGCCAGCATTTCCAGAAAGTTCATGTACTCGGCGGGCGAGCTCTGGCAGCCGCCTGCAATCAGGGGGTTCTGGGGACTGGGCTTGTCATAGGCGGTGGCCGTCATTAGGCAAGGACCGCCGATATAGGTAGCGAACACCTCGGCCCATGTTTTGCCCGTCACTACTTCGGCGATACGCCCAGCCACGTGCATGGACTTGCCGCCATAGTTGAATTGTGTGCCGGGGGCGGCCTCCAGTGCTACACTGCGGGCAATGCTGTCAACAGCCTGTGCCAGCGTGATGTTGTCGGCATTCTCCACGCCGCTGTCGTCGCTGTCGCCGCCGGGCAGACCCGAGGTGTGCGCAAACAGCTGGCGGATGGTGATGCTGCCCTTTCCATTGGCAGTGAAGATGGGCAGGTATTTACCGACAGAGTCGGACAAAGAGAGCCTGCCAGCATCTACCAGCGCCAGTATGACAGCCCCACTGAGCATTTTGCTGGCCGAGGCGATGCCCCGCTTGGTATTGGCATTGAACGTGCCCCAGCCTTTGCTGTGCAGCAGCTCGCCATTGCGGCCTACCATGAAATAAACGTTGTTGTTGTAGGCAGCGAGGTTGGCCGAGATAAGGTTATCGGCAGCGGTGAAATCGGCCTTGGGCGCAGGAGCCGGGGTGTCGTTGCCCGCACTGCAGGCAGACAGCAACAGGATCAGCAGGACAGCGAATAAGAGACGGTGCATATGCAGGGAGAAGAGGAGAGGAAGGCGAAATCAGATGCCGAGCGCCTGGCGAATGGCCGCGCGGACCTTCAGTGTATGGCGCGAAGACCGCAGGTGACCGTTCTGGACAAAGGTGAAGAGGATGCCGTAGGTGCCAGTAGCGCGGTCTACCCAGGGGTGGGAGCCGAAAAGGCCTGGGCTGCTGAGCTCGCGGATGGAGCCGTCGGGGTTGCGGCCGTCGAGCCAGGCCCCTATGCTGTAGCGTACTGGCCGCACCCAGCCCCCAGCCGCATGCGGATTGCCGCCGAAATAGGGGGTGTAGCGAATGGGAGCGACGGCTGTCTGGTCGGTAAAGAGCGCTTCAACGGCTCTAGAACTCAGCACACGAGTGCCGCGGAGAACACCATCACCTGCAATCATTTCCAACAATTTGAGGTAATCGGCTGGGGTGCTGAGTGCACCGCCACCGATTAGCGGATTGGCCTGTGAGGGAAACCGGTAGCTGGTTTCGGTGAGCTGACAGGGACCGGCAATGAGTTCCTGAAACAGCTGAGCCCAGGTTTTGCCCGATGCCTTCTCGGCCATTGCACCGGCTACCTGCATGGACGTGCCGCCATAGGCAAAGCCCGGTTCGGGGCGCTTACGGGGCAAACGCGTGGCAATAAAGTCGGCGGCAGCCTGCAACGACGGCAGGTCTTTCCATTCGTCCTGCCCATCCTGCCGGGCAGGCATGCCCGCGGTGTGCGACATCAGCTGGCGGAGAGTCACATCGCCCCACCCTGCACGGGTATAAGCAGGCAGGTAACGTCCCACGGTATCGTCCAGACTCAGGATGCCGCGGTCTACCAGCGCAAGGATAACCGCACCGCTGATGAGCTTGGTGGCCGACGCAATGGGCCGGGGCGTGCGGGCTGTGAAGCTGCCCCACCCCTTTTCATACACTATTTCTCCACGTTGTGCGACCATGAGGTAAACGTCGCCGTCGTAGAGCTTGCGTTCGGACGATATCAGTGTCTCAACGGATTGAAAGCTGTAGCGAGGGGCTGTTTGCCCGAAAAGCGCACCGGGCAGCAGCAGAAACAGGAGCAGGCGAAGCATAGGAGAGGAAGTCAAGCCCCGTTAGGATGCGCTCACTGCCGCAGGGTTTAACGCCGCTACGTTTTTTCAGGAGCCAATGCGGCCTTCCATGGGCGTGGAGGGCTGGGCATACTGCAACTTGGGGATGCGACCTGCCTGATAGGCTTCGCGGCCTGCCAACACTGCGTGGCGCATGGCGCGGGCCATGCGGACGGGGTCCAGTGCCTCGGCCACTGCGGTGTTGAGCAGAATGGCGTCGCAGCCGAGCTCCATAGCCAGGGCGGCGTCGGAGGCAGTGCCAATGCCGGCATCTACAATGACGGGCACCTGCACTGCGGCGCGGATGAGCTCGAGGTTGTGCGGATTGCGGATGCCGAGCCCTGAGCCGATGGGCGCGGCCAGCGGCATGACGGCGGCACAGCCGATGTCTTCCAGACGGCGACAGACGATGGGGTCGTCGGGGCAATAGGGCAGCACTGTGAAGCCTTCCTTCACCAGATGGGCGCAGGCTTCGAGCAATTCAATGGCGTCGGGCAGCAGGGTGCGCTCGTCGCCATTTACTTCCACCTTGATCCAGTGGGTGCCGAGGGCCTCGCGGGCCAGTTCGGCTGTCAGGATGGCGTCGCGGGCGGTAAAGCAGCCCGCGGTATTAGGCAGCAGCTGGAAGCGGGCAAACTGTTCGGCCGAGAGGAACGTGTGGTCCAGCTGGGCCATGTTCATGCGGCGAATGGACACCGTAATAATCTCAGTGCCAGAGGCCTCGATGGCATCCAGCAGTACCTGCGGGCTTGGGTAGCGCGAGGTACCCAGCAGCAGGCGAGATTGGAAGGTTTTGCCCCCCAGCACCAATCCGTCGTTCATACTTCGAAATAACGCGGTTAGGGCATTGGTGTTATGGCAGAAAGCGCAATTTTCGCTTCTGTGGAAACTGATGTACTGGTGATAGGCGCGGGCCTGACAGGCCTGACGCTGGCGTGGCGCCTACAGGTGGCAGGCAAAGCGGTGCTGCTGCTCGAAGCCGGCAACGCCCCAGGCGGCAACCTGCGCAGTGTGCGCAAGGGGCCCTATCTACTGGACTGCGGGCCCAACACCCTGCTGCTGCGCCCGGCAGCCTGCCGTCTGCTGCAAGACCTGCAACTGACACCCCACCGACCGCAGAGTGCCGACCGCAGGTTCATTGTGCGGGGGGGGCGGCTACAGGCGCTGACGGCCAATCCGGCTTCGCTGCTGGGGTCGGGTGTGCTGAGCCTGGGGGGCAAACTGCGCCTGCTGACCGAGCCATTCAGGCCCAAGGGCACTCAAGCTGACGAAACCGTACAGCAGTTTTTCCAGCGCAGGCTGGGCACAGAAGCCGAGCAGTGGCTGGTCAACAGCTTCATTGGCGGCATCTACGCGGGCGACCCTGCCCAACTGCACATGGCGTCGGCGTTTCCGCAATTGTGGGCACTGGAACAGCAGCACGGCAGCCTGCTGAAAGGAATGATGGCGGAACGCAAAGCCGCCAAGGCCGCTGGCAACCTTCCCCCCAAAGCAGAAGCCGTGAGCTTTCCGGAGGGCATGCAGCAACTGGCTACCACGCTGGCCGACAGGCTGGGCACCCGCCTGCGCTATGGGCATCGGGCGGAGACAATTGAACGCACAGCCCATGGCTGGACCGTTACCGCCACTACTGCCGAAGGCCCAGTGCAGATGACGGCTCGCCAACTGGTACTGGCCCTGCCAGCGGCCGAAACAGCACGCCTGACTGAGCACCTGGCCCCCGCACTGGCCGCAGGGCTGCGCACACTGAAGTACCCCCCCGTGCGTATGCTGCACGTGACGGCCCCCGGCAATGCCGTACAGCACCCGCTGGATGGCTTTGGCGCGCTGATACCAGCGGCGGAGGGGCTTACGTCGGGGCTGCTGGGCATGGTATTCAGCAGCACCCTGTTTCCAGAACGCTGCCCAGCCAACGAAGTGCTGCTGACGCTGTTTGTTGGGGGCATGCGCACCCCTGCCGCAGCACTCAATACCGATGTTGCCCCAGCCCTGGGAGATGCCGCTCGATTGATTGGCAGCCGCAGCCCACTTACCGTTTTGCAGGAAACCCTGTGGCCAGTTGCCATTCCGCAGTATGGGGCGACACATTCCATGATACTGGCAGCAGTAGTTGATGCAGAGAAGACAAACACCGGACTTTACTTGACAGGAAACTGGCGCACCGGCATCTCCATGCCTGATTGCATCCAAAATGCCTACGAAACATCAGATAGACTTTTGGACAACTGACATCTTTCTCCTAGCTTCATAAGACCAAATGAAGCCAGGAAATGGAGATGAAGCAGAAAGCGCTTCAATTATCAAGAAGCATACGGGAATATTTTGACCGCAACCCCAGTGTTGGACGAGTCAAGCCTCAAGAGCTGATGCCTTGGCTGGGCAAGCAGGGACTGTTCAGCGGCGACGATGTAAACGCCAACAGCCTGCGCGCATTTTTGCACCGTCTAGCTGATGCAGGCCTGCTTCCATTGGTACCATATGTAGTGCCAGAAATGACCTCCAGCCAAGTGCGCTATACGTTTGTACGGCGTGCCGAAAGCGGGACGCCTACACTCACAACACCCCAGCGCGTACAGCGATTAGGGCCATTGCTTGGCCTTGATATCGAAGGGGTGGTCGTGGGTTACGCCCCCGACAAGGCCTCATGGGCAGCAGGCTGCTATTATGCTGGGGCAAACGACCAGTTTTGGCCGCTGATGCAGCACCATCTGAAGTTACCTCACATCGACGATTCACTGGCACGGCAACAGGCGCTACTGGCCAAGGGCATAGGCTTATGGCACCTCATGGCAAGCCCGGCAGGTACCACGCCACCCCAGCCCAATCCCGTAGGCCAGCTGAAGGCGCGGGCACCCAAACTGCGGATTGTGTTCGCCAATGGCCGGGAAGCCGACCAGTTGCTGCAACAACTTGCACCGGAGTTGCCCGGTGTTATCAAAATTGCTCTGCCCAACAGCGCACCCACGCAGTCGATTTCCAACGAGGCGCGCCTCCAGGAGTGGCAGGCTATTCGATTAGCTGTTACTGAACGGACTCTTTGAGCGCCAGTGCCGCAGCGGTGAGCGTGAGATCCAAATGTTCGTCGGTGTGGGCATCGCTGAGGAACCAGGCCTCATAGGCAGAGGGTGGCAGGTAGATGCCACGGTTGAGCATGCCGTGGAAGAAGCGACCGAAGCGGGCGATATCACATGCACGGGCAGTTTCGAAGTCGGTGACGGGATGGCTGCCGAAGTGCAGGCTGAGCATTGCACCCACGCGGTTGAGTGTGTAGGCAACACCCTGCTCTCGACAAATGGCCTCCAGGCCGTCAGCCAGCTGTTTGGACTTGCGCTCTAACGAGTCGTAATGGCTGGGGTTCTGCGCCAGTTCGGAGAGGAGTGCCAGGCCTGCGTGCATGGCAAGAGGATTGCCGCTGAGGGTGCCCGCCTGATAGACCGGGCCGCGCGGTGCTACCTGCGCCATGAGGTCGGCACGGCCACCGTACGCCCCCACCGGCATGCCTGCGCCGATGATTTTGCCCAGGGTCACGAGGTCGGCCTTAATGCCATAGCGCTGCTGCGCACCACCAGGGGCAACACGGAAGCCTGTCATCACTTCGTCGAAAATGAGCACAATGCCCTCGCGGGTGCAGACATCCCGCAGGAATTGAAGCCAGCCCTCGGCTGGGGGAATGCAGCCCATGTTGCCTGCCACTGGCTCGACAATAAGTGCAGCAATCTGGCCGGGGTTCTCGGCTACGAGACGGTTGATATCGTCGAAGCTGTTGTAGCGGGCCAGCAGGGTGTCGGCAGCTGTGCCTGGGGTGACGCCGGGACTGTCGGGGGTGCCCAGCGTGATGGCACCAGAGCCCGCTTTGATGAGGAAGCTGTCCGCGTGGCCGTGGTAGCAGCCTTCGAACTTGATGACCTTGGAGCGGCCTGTAGCACCCCGAGCTACCCGAATGGCGCTCATACAGGCTTCGGTGCCGCTGTTCACCATACGAACGAGATCCATGCCAGGTACCATGCGGCAAATGAGTTCAGCCAGCTGGATTTCCACCTCGGTAGGCGCGCCAAAGCTGGTGCTGCGCAGAGCAGCCTCGCGAATGGCCTCGACAACAGGAGGCCAGGCATGGCCCAGCAGCATGGGGCCCCAAGAGCCTATGTAGTCTACATAACGGTTGCCGTCAGGATCATACAGCCAGGCGCCTTCTGCCTTCTGGAAAAACACGGGCGTTCCTCCTACCGAGCGGAATGCGCGCACTGGGCTGTTTACCCCGCCTGGGATAGACTGCTGGGCACGTTCGAAAAGCCGGGCGCTGGAGTCGCGCTGTTGTGTAGACGGGATCACTGCCATGAGGTACAGATCAGGGATAACAGACGTTTGGGCTGCAAGATGCACGGCGGAAATGAAGATTCCGTGAAGCCTGCTGCAAAAAGAAAGCGCCCCGCCGAAGTGACAGAGCGCCGTACAGGTGAAAGCAGGCAGGCTCAGCGGGCGCGCCAGCCGTCGCGTTTGCCATCGAAGAGAAGGCCAATGCCAAGCTGCTGGGCAAACTGCACGCCGGGGTCCTGGTCGCGGAAGTACAGGGCCGTGGTAGACAGCGTGACAGTTACACGCTTCCATACACGGGCAGTAACCAGCACATCCAGGCGGGTATCTACTGTATTCAGCACCTTGTAATTGCCGAAGGCCGAGAACTTGGCCGTAAGGTTGAGGTTCTCATTGAGGTCCTTGTTAAGGTCGGCGGTGATGAGGAAGCCCGCTTCATATCTGACTTTATCACCACGTCGAACACCGAAGTAGGTATCAGCACCGCGGTAAAGCGATGAGTCGAGTACGAAGGTTTCGCGCAGCGTAGCCAGACCAAAGTTGGCTTTGAACCAGTTGTTGGGCTTGTATTCCAGACCAATGGACTGCGACATGAAGGCCGGGGCGAAGAAGCGCGAAATGGCAGTGCGGGTTTCGTTGCCGGCACCATCCTTGCCATAGCTGTAGCCGACATCGAACTGGGTGGTGAGATTGTAGGCGCCGAAGAACGACCAGGCCGAAGACAGGCTGAAGGGAATGACCTTGCTGTCGAGGTAAATACGATCGGTGGTTTTGCGGAGGCTCTGGCCCTGTGCCTGAAGCAGGCCGTATTCCAAAATCAGTTCGTTCTCCCAGCGAAACTGGTTGCGGCGGTAGTTGGCCCGGCCATTGAAAAGGGAGCCAAAGGCAACCGAATTCTGGCCGCCCGCTTTCCAGTTGTTTGAAAAAGAAGACTGGGTGAAATTCAGCCCCAGCTTGTAGGCCTTGAACCAGCCTGCGCTGTCGGGCGTCTGGGCAGTGGCAGTGGCGGCCAGGCAACAGACGCCCAGCAACAGAAGTATGGTTCGTTTCATGGAACAGGAGTTGGCAGCAGCCCAAATGCAGGCTGTAGTGTCCGAAAGTTCGGCAGGAAGACAGACTTGACCAAGCCAGCAGTGCTATCTGTGTAACTTGGGGGCATGAGCACCCCACGTCTTGCAGTAGTTTCCGGTATTTCCCGCGGCATTGGCCGTGCCATCGCCGAACGGCTGGCCGCCGATGGCTATCAGATTGCGGGCTGCGGCAGCAGCGAGCAGAGCCTTGCCACCGTGCGCGCCGCCCATCCCGACTGGCATCTTTTCCCTGCCGACCTGACCCAGCGCAGCCAACTGGAAGCCTTTGCCAAGGCTGTGCTGGCCCTGGGTACACCCGTGGAAGTACTGGTGAACAACGCAGGCCGCTTCATTCCCGGCCAGGTGCACAACGAACCCGAAGGCGCTCTGGAAGACCAGTTTGCCACCAATGTGGGCAGTGCCTATCACCTTACACGCGCCCTTCTGCCCAGCCTGATGGCACGCCGCACGGGCACGGTAGTAAACATCTGCTCCACAGCCAGCATCACTGCCTACACCAACGGCGGCAGCTACTGCATCAGCAAGTTTGCCCTGCTGGGCATGACCCGCGTGCTGCGCGAAGAGCTGAAGCCGCACAACATCCGCGTGATGGCCGTGCTGCCGGGCGCTACCTACACCGACAGCTGGGCCGGTTCCGGATTGCCCGAGAGCCGCTTCATGCGCGCAGCCGACGTAGCCGAGATCATCGCCACAGCGTTGAAGCTGCCGCAAGGCACGGTGATTGAGGAAATTCTGCTGCGCCCCATGGACGGGGACATCAAGTAAGCGCAGCTCCACCTACCTTTACCTGCGACCGCCACCTGTCAGAGACAACTGTGAACGCAGACAGGGTATTGCGGTGCGTTCACGGCTCTAAACTGCCTCATAAGCAGACAGTAGGCCAGTAAAGCCATTCCGGAAGCACCGGGTGCCGCGGCGCGGGCCCTGGGCTGAACACTTTATTTGCTAGAACAGACTGCCCGTGAGGCCGAAGGCGGCTTCGTGTGGGCGGCTCAGAGGCAGACAGCGGAAAGGCGGACGTTTGTCCCACAGAGCAGGGCACAGCGTTTCCAGCAGCCAGTCGTCGTCGGCAACCAGCGCATGAAGGTTGGTATTGACCAGCTGGGCCAGCACCTTGAAGTCGTCGGGCAGGTAGCGGCCCTGTACGGCTTTGTCGGCACGCTGGGCAGTACCATAGTGCCGTAGCGCCAACTCGGCCGCCTGCTGGGCGTCGGGCAGGTTGAAAGGCAGCAGACGCAGGTGCTGCAGCAGCGGCAGGCGTTGCACCGGGAACAGTTCGGCGAGCTCGGCCAGCGAAATGGTGCTGACGTAGAGGCGTGTCTGCTCGCTGAGGAAATAGCGCAGATAGCCCTGTGCGCTCTCGTGGCGGGGATGGGCTGTATCGTGCAGCGCGATGAGCGCTGAGGTGTCAAAGAGGACGGATTCTATCATGCGCGTTGGCGGTGTTGAGCCACCCAGTCGGGGCTGACAGTTGGGAAATTGGGCACGTGGATGAGGTCCTCCACACGCTCGGGTGCAGGCAGCGGCTTCAGGTCAATGAAGCGCACCAGCTCCAGACGGTCTATTTTGCCGCCAGCGGTGTTAAGACGGGCGCGGGCATGTATGCCACCTGTACGATACAGACGGTTATTCTGCTCGGTTTCCAGCATCTGGCGTTTGGCCTTGAGGCTGCGCATACCCAGGCGCTCGTCTTTGATCTGCAGCCGGGGCACACCTTTGCCCCCCATCTTGGTGATGGTGCCGTAGAGATACAATTCGGCGTCGGTGAAGAGCTCGCGGAAAGAGTAGTCAGTGTTACTGTCGATTTTGAGGCTGGCCCACCGTTGCTGTGGGCCCTGCTGTGCCAGTTCCACCTGCACCTGAAACTTCCAGGCGGCGTTCATCTCTGCCCGCTGTTGCCACTGCTGTATCTGGCGGGCGCGGGTGGCCCGCACCTTGTCAAGGCCGCCACCGGCCAGCAGCAGATTGAGGTCTTCGGCCAGCGACTCGGCAACGGCCTCGGCCACTGCAAAACGCAGCACAATGCCGCCATCGAGCGCCGGGCTGAAGCCCTGCAGGGTGGTGGGCACGGCGTGCTTTCGCTGCGAGGTCAGCAGCACGCGCTCGGCCTCCAGCAGCAGGCGGCGCAGCAGTGTTAAATCCAGACTATTGAGAGTGAGCGGCTTGGGCAGGCGCAGGTGCACGCCCACGTCGCCCTGTATGTGCAGACGCACGGCACGGGTGCCGTCGGGGTTTTCCTGTGCGGAAGAAGTTTTTGCCACAGCACAAAGATGGCGTGTAGGGCGTCAGCGTTATCCACCGCCCAAAACGGGTGGGGATAAGTCGCCGAAGGATAAGGGCAACGCAGAATATGATTAGAAAAAGCGCAAATCGAACTAAAAATCAATTTTAATAACAGTATATTAGCATTAAATATCTGGTTTATGTCGATCAAGGTTCGTGCTGAAGAATTGCTGCCAGTTCTCTCCTCCTTCAATCCATGGTGGCGCGGCGAGCCAATACAGGGTCTGCCGGGCTGGAAGCGTGCGGTATATGCCGAGCTGCGGCAGTGGATGCTGACGCCGCCTACCCGTCGGGTGATTTTGCTGACTGGCGCCCGTCAGGTAGGGAAAACGACCTTGCTGCGGCAGCTGGTAATGGACCTGCTGGCCAGCGGTGTGCCTGCCTCCAACATACTATACGCCAGCTTTGACCATCCACTGCTGAAACTGGCCGGCCCAGACGCCGTACTGGCAGCCTGGCGTGAGCGCGAACCCCAGCAACCCGGAGCGGAATATCTACTGCTGGACGAAGCACAGTTTATACCAAACTGGGGCACCTGGGCCAAACTGCAGAACGACTTTGAGCCAAACCGGCGGATACTGGCAACCGGCTCGGCCCTGCAACTGGCAACCCAGGACCCGGAGTCGGCCGTGGGGCGCGTCCACACCATTCGGCTGAATACGCTCTCCTTCTACGAATACCTGAAACTGAAACAGGTAACACTACCCACCCTGCCCTCTGTGAAGAGCCTGAAAGAGCTGTTTGGCTGGGAAACCGCGCAGTTTCAGCGAACCGCCGAGTTGCTGCCGCAGTACGTAGCGCACTTTCACGAGTATCTGCTGCGGGGTGGCTTCCCACAAACGGCGCTGATTGATAATCTGGCAGTGGCCCAGACCCTGCTGCGTGAGGACATCGTTGACAAAGTGTTGAAACGCGACATGACCGCGCTCTTTGGCGTACGTCGGGTACTGGAACTGGAACTGACCTTCCTGTATCTCTGCCGAACGGAAGGAGGACTCCTGGATATGCAGGAGCTGTGCGAGAACCTGGCGCTGAACCGCCAGACGGTGCAGAACTTTATAGAACTGCTGGAAGCCACACACCTTGTCAGAAGGCTTATGCCGCATGGCTATGGGAAAGAAGTGCTGCGCGGACGCCAGAAACTGTACCTGACAGACCCGGCCATTGCACCGGCAGTGTTGATGCGGGACAAATCGTTGCTGGAAGACCCTACCGCCCTGGGAATTACAACAGAGTCGGCGGTGCTGAAACACCTTACAACCCACTATTACCGCCAGAATGTGCATTTCTCCTACTGGAAAAATGCCAAGGGCCTTGAAGTGGACCTGATCGCCGAGCGCGGCACCGAAGTCATTCCATTTGAAGTGAAGTACCGCCAGAACCATACCAATGCCCAAGACCTGAAAGGACTGGCTGCATTTGGCGAGAAGTATGCAGTAGAGCGAGGCTACGTCATAACCCGCCGGCCCGATGACCTCTCCATTCTTACACTACCCAAAGCGAGCAGCATGCAGCTGCTCAAACTGCCAGCCCCACTCATATGCTACTGGATGGGAGAAATGGAATTAAATCAGCTCAATTAATATGATACACCACCACTAAATAAGAAATTTAGTACAAAAATATACGAATTCAATGGCGCTTCATTGATTAACACTTCTTTCTAAAAAACGTTAGTGGTGCTTAATAAGCGCAAAGCCAACGAGTGGGGTGATATCCTTTCGCGTGATTCGCGGGATAAACCACTTACATGAACAAACTACTGATACGGGTGTCGGTGCTGGCAGCAGGTATCCTGACACCCGCCAAGCTTCAGGCACAAGTTGGCATTGGCACTGTCAGCCCAAGGCCGATGGCTATTCTGGACCTGACCACCACCACACAGGGATTCTTGCCACCAAGACTCACTACTACTCAGAAAGAGGCACTGGCAACAAAACTGACAAGTGAGGGTGCTGTGCAGGATATCGGCATGATGGTGTATGACAAGGAAGTGCAGGCACTGTTGGTTTGGAACGGCAAGGCGTTTACATCGCCGGGCGGAGGGTTTGCCCTGCCTTACTCTACAGTTGAAACGTCGTCGACAGGCACACCACTTTTCCGAATCACCAACATGGGGGACTCTCCCATCGGGCTGTTTGAGTTGTCATCGGCTACTGGTGCCCCCACAGCCTATGCCGTAAACGGTCTGAACAGTCAGGCCAATGGCGGTGTCGGAATTCGTGGTTATGTATCCAATGGCGGGAATGCGAGTGGCATTGGCGTGCAGGGTGCGGCAGCTGGCCCTAAAAGCTACGGCGGGGAGTTTTCTAACGAAGCCGATGGCATTGCCCTGCATGTGCCAAAAGGTCACACGGTACTGAATGGCAGGTTGGGTGTTGGTGTAGCCAGCCCTTTGGCACAGGTAGACATCAAAAGTCTGCCCGGGACAACGGCTATGTCAATAACGGCCAACAATCCGTCAGGCAAGGCGACTCAGATTACCAATGCAGTCACCGGTGGCGCCCCCAGTTCGCTGGGATTGGCCGTATTGGCGCTGGGAGGAAATACTGAAAATGTGGCCGGCAGCTTCATTACTTCCTTTCCGGCATCGTTCAATACGGCATTGACTGTAGTAAGCCAGAACGCGCTCTTGGGCAGCACAGGCATAGACCTGGACGTAGCGGCTGGGGCTCCCAATACTAAGGTGGTAGGAGTACAATCAAAGGCTACCCAAACTGGTTCGGGTGAAGTGATTGCCTTCCATGCCAATGCCATTGGCCCTAATTCTTATGCACTTTACGGCCAGGGCGGCCGCATATATTCAGCAGGCAATGTAGGCATCCGTAATACAAATCCTACACGCGCCCTGGAGGTGGATGGCGATGTAAAACTGGGCACTGGCAGCACCCCTTTCTCACAGATGATTTACGGGCGGGTATCCCTTACGCAGAGTCTGATTGCAGGTGGCACCTCAACCACCGGGCTGTCGGCGCCTGGTCTTACCCCCAGTCACTATGTAGTAATCACCCAGAAAACCTTCCATTCGGATATTATCGTGTCCTATGGGGCTTCCAATGCCGTGAATCAGCTGCTTCTCAACTTCCGGAACATTGGTACGACTACTTTCAGTGGCACCATCGAAGTTACCTACTTCGCTTTTCTGCCATAAGCACCGCAGGTTTTATGTTAAAGGGAGGCCATTTTGCGCCTCCCATTTGTATTTTAAGGCCATCTTAAAACCCTCTCACCATGCAAATTCCCCGTATTGCACAGCGCCTGGGCCTGGCATGCGCGGCGTTGCTGTGGGCCGGAAGTGCAGCAGCACAGACGCCCAAAGTGACGCTGAAGCATGAGCGCTTCACGCTGCCCAATGGCCTGACGGTCATTCTCCACGAAGATCACTCTACCCCGATGGTAGCCGTGAACGTCTGGTACCATGTTGGTTCGTCATATGAGAAGAAAGGCCGCACTGGCTTTGCCCACCTCTTTGAACACGTGATGTTCGAAGGCTCGGGCAACGTGAAGGAAGGCGACTTCGACAACCTGCTGGAAACCGTAGGCGGCAATAACAACGGTAGCACCACCGAAGACCGCACCAATTATTACGAGACCCTGCCCAGCAATGCCCTCGATCTGGCACTCTTTCTTGAGAGCGACCGTATGGGCTTTTTGCTGGACGACTTGAACCAGGGCAAGCTGGACGGCCAACGCGATGTTGTGAAGAATGAACGCCGCCAGCGGGTAGACAACCAGCCTTATGGTCTTGCCTGGGAAACCCTGGGGCATATGCTTTACAACGAAGGACACCCCTACCACTGGCCTGTCATTGGCTACATGGAAGATCTGAGCGCGGCCTCACTTGACGACGTGAAGGACTTTTTCCGCAGTTACTACGTACCCAATAACGCTGTATTGGTGATTGCAGGCGACATCAACCCCGCCGAAACCCGCAAAAAGGTGGAGCATTGGTTCTCAGATGTGAAAGCAGGTAAGCCCGTAGTAACCCCCGAAGCCCCGCTGACACCCATTACCGAGCCGCAGTACAAGACTATTGAAGACCGGGTACAGCTGCCCCGCCTGTACATGGCTTGGCAGGGCCCGCGTGTCTACTCGCCTGGCGATGCCGAAATGACTGCCGTAGCCAACATTCTGGCAGGTGGCAACAGCAGCCGTCTGTACAAGCGCCTGGTCTATGAACTGCAGATTGCACAGAGCGTAAATGCGTTCCCGAACAACAACGCCCTGACAGGTGGCTTCATCATCGTTGCCACGGCCCGGCCAGGTGTGAAACTGGATCAGCTGAAGCAGGTGATAGACGAGGAGATTGCACGACTGGCTGCCGAAGCCCCTACCGACAGGGAGTTGCAACGCGTGGTGAACCAGTTGGAATCGCAGTTTCTGGCGGGCCTCGAGAGCATTGAGGCAAAAGCCGACCAACTGAACAGCTACTATCGTTTCACTGGTAACCCAGACTGGGCCCAGGAAGACCTGGCACGCTATCAGGCACTGACCCCGCAGGACATCTCGGCAGCTGTGCAAACCTGGCTGCGCCCCAATGCGCGCGTCATGGTGAGCTTCGTACCCCAAGGCAAACCCGAACTGGCCGTAACCCCTACCAAGTAATCGCCCCATGAAACGCATTTTTTCCCGCACCCTTCTCGGTGGCGCATTTGCTCTGGCCAGTGTGTTCACCGTCTCTGCGCAGGTAGACCGCAGCAAAGCGCCTGTCGCAGGGCCTACCCCAAAACTCTCCGTTCCTGCCACCCAGGCTTTCACCCTCAGCAATGGGCTGAAAGTGTACCTGATGGAGAAGCACGACGTGCCGCTGGTGGCGCTTCAGATTGCTGTAAAAGCGGGTTCAGCCGACGAAACCGCTGCCCAACTGGGCCTCTCGCGCCTTACCGCGCTGGTAATGCGCAATGGCGGAGCCGGTAGCCGCGATGGCCTGGCGTTTGACGAGGAAGTGAACTTCCTTGGCATCGCCCTGTCGGCTGGCTCGGGCCTGGAAAACAGCTACATCAACCTGTTTGCGCCTGTATCCAAACTGAAGCAGGGCCTGGAGCTGACCGCCGATCTGGTAGCCCGCCCACGCTTTGACCCCGCTGAACTTGAGCGCCGCCGCAAGCTGACCATCACTCAGTTGATAAGCACCTACGACCAGCCCGGCGCCATTGCACAGCAGGCGGTTGGCAAGTACCTCGCTGGCGATGCCCACCCGTATGGCCGTACCAGTGTTGGCACCGAGGCTACCGTCAAGGCGCTGACCATCGACGACCTCAAGGCCTTCCATGCCAAGTATTTTGTGCCTGCCAATGCCTATGTGATTGTAGCTGGCGACTTGACCGTAGATCAGGCTAAAGCTGCGCTGGAAGCCTCGCTGGGCCAGTGGACTGGCGGTGCCGCCCCTGTGCGTACGCCCATCGCCGCCATCAAGCAGGTAAAAGGCCGCAAAATCATTCTGATTGACAAGCCCGGTGCTGTACAGAGCGAAGTACGCGTGGTACGTGGCGGTGTGGTGCGCAACACCCCCGACTATTATGCCATCACTGTGATGAACACCATTCTGGGTGGCTCGTTTACCTCGCGACTGAACGCCAACCTGCGCGAGAAAAACGGCTATACCTATGGCGCACGCTCGGGCTTCAACATGCAGCAGACCTTCGGCACCTTTCTGGCAGCCGCTGCTGTACAGACCGACAAGACCGCCCCAGCCGTACAGGAGTTCCTCAACGAACTGAAGGGCATCCGCACTATCACAGCCGAGGATGCCAGCAAGGCGCGCAACTACGTAGCCTTGGGCTACCCCAGCAGCTTTGCCAGCGTACAGAGCCTGGTAGGCGAACTGAACGAGCGCGTGCAGTTCAACCTGCCAGAGAACTACTTCAACACCTACGTGAGCAATGTGCTGGGTGTAACACACCAACAGGCTGCTGCTGTGGCCGCCAAGTATGTAGACCCCAGCAACGTGTTGATCATCATCGTAGGCGACAAAGAGAAGGTGGTGCCCGAGCTACAGAAAATGAAGCTGGGCCCCGTGGAGCTGCACACCATTACCGACGTACTGGGCCCCATGCCCTCTGCGCAGTAAGCAGCTTTATGTCCTGAAAGAGCAACAGCCCCTTGGAAAAGGGGCTGTTGTCGTATTACATGCAACTAGACAGTGGATTACAAATCTTCACCTGTGCGGCGCAGGTATTTCTTGTGGCGGAAAAGCTCGCCCTCGGTGGCAAAGACCGACTCCTCGGCAATCTGTACCGACATTTCGCTGACCTTGGCAAACTGCTTGAGCACGCGCATAAGTTTGATGAAGTCTTCAGCGCGCTCGGGCTGCTCCTGAATCTGGGCAATGATTCGGGGGAAAATACGGTCGATTGTCTTATCGATCTGCTTATCGCGCTGAATCAGTGAATTAACCTCGATTTCCTGCGAACCGAACGCCAATTCGAGTGCGCCATCGAGGTTGTCGAGAGCTTGCTTGGAGAGCGTGTTGAACTCGATTTTCTCCAGCCACTCGTTCTGGAACGGCCCCTGTACATGGCCGAGCTTGCTGGCCAGGCTGTAGGCACTGCGGGCAATCTGCTCCAACAGCGAGCCAATGCGCATCCAGGCGTAGAGGCGGCGGAAGTCATCGGCTACGGGCTGGTGGAGCGTGAAAGCCGTGACGCTGCGGCGCTGGAGCATAAGCTCGTCGCGGGCAACGGAGCGGCGGCGCTGCTTCAGGTTGGTGACCGAGGCCACAGACGGGTCAGTGGCCATGTCGACGGCCTGCCGGAAGAGCGCCAGCGTCTTTCGGCCCATGTCCTGGGCCAGTTGTCCAATGTCGCGCAGTTCGGGTTCTATCAGTCGTTCCATGTGTGGCAGCGGGCGGCAACGTGCAAAGGCTAAAGTACAGCACCCCGGCAGGCGCTACCAATGCCCGTGGAAGAAAATAACGCCCATGCCCGCCGGAATGTGCAGGTGGGGTGACGATAACCTGAAACTTAAACCGTGCATAACGCTGGGAGAACACCCCAGAGGCCCTGCGTTGCCGGATAGAGACGCTATCTTGCAGGATGAAGTTTTACCTCATAGCTGGCGAGGCAAGCGGGGAATTGCATGGCTCCAACTTGGTGAAGGCCCTCAAGGCCCAGGCGCCTAACACCCTGTTCAGGGGCATGGGCGGCGACCGGATGCAGGCTGCAGGGGTAGAACTGGCACGCCACAATGCCCAAGACAACCACATGGGCATATTGGAAGTGCTGCGGCACCTGCCCGATATCCTGCGGCTCATCACCCGTATACAGCAGGATATACTGGCGTGGAAACCAGACGCCGTGATATTGATAGACTATCCGGGTTTCAACCTGCGGATTGCCAAATTCTGTAAGGCGCACGGCATCCGGGTGTTCTACTACATTACGCCTCAGGTGTGGGCCTGGAAAGCGGGCCGAACCAAGCAGCTACAGGCGTATTGCGACCGTCTCTACCCAATTCTGCCGTTCGAGCCAGCGTGGTTTGCCGAGCGGGGGGTAGCATCGGAGTACCATGGTCATCCGCTGCTGGACGCTATTTCCCAGGTGCAGGATGACCCCAACTACCTGAAACGCGATGCCCTGCTAGACGACCGTCCCATACTGGCGCTGCTGCCCGGCAGCCGCCGCTTTGAAATCAAAAACATGCTGCCAGCCATGCTGGAGGCCGCCGCGCCCTATCGCCAGAGCCACCAGATTGTGGTAGCGGGCGCCCCACACCAGCCCCGCGATTTCTACCTGCCACTCCTGGGCAACACCGGGGTGAAACTGGTGGAAAACCGCACCTACGACCTACTTCGGCTGGCCCACGCGGCCATCGTGACCAGCGGCACCGCCACGCTGGAAACAGCACTCTTCGGCGTACCGCAGGTGATGTGCTACAAGGCCAATCCGTTGTCGTATTTCATTGGCCGCCTGCTGGTGAAAATCAAGTTTGCTGCCCTGCCCAACCTGATACTGGACCGGCTGGTGATACAGGAACTGCTGCAGGGCGACATGAACGCCCAAACCATTGGCGCAGAACTGAAGAAGCTGCTGGAAGACCCCAGCTACCGCAGCCGCATGCAGCAGGACTACACCGACCTTCGCACTGTTTTGGGCAACGAAGGGGCCAGTGCCCGTGTGGCCACCTCGATGCTGGCGCGCATCAAAGGCACGTAATTCCCTGTAAAACAAAGAGGGCCACCATATGGCAGCCCCGTGTACATATTACGGATGAACCTCCTCAGCTGTTCTTCCACTTGATGGTGCAGCCGATGGCTTTTACCTCGGCAGTGGATACGGGCTTGCCAGCCAGAAGCTCGCGGATGGCATCTTCCACGTGCTTCACGTTGGCACCGGCAGCGTCGTCCCACTTGTTGTCAATGGCACCGATGTAGCGCACCACAAACTCATTGCCCTCACGCTGGAGCAGGTACACATGTGGGGTGCGGGTAGCGCCGTAGGCACGGGCAATTTCCTGGGTGGCATCAACAAGGTAGGGGAAGGTAAAACCCTTCTCCTTGGCGCGCGTCTGCATGTTGGCATAGCTGTCGTCGGCTACAGTCTGCTCGTTGGGGTTGATGGCCACCACGGGGAAGCCCTGCGAGCGGAACTGCTTGTCAAGCGCCACAATGCGCTCTTCGTATGCCTTGGCATAGGGGCAGTGGTTGCAGGTGAAGATGACGATGACGCCCTTGCTGCCGTTGTAGTCAGCCAGCGACACTTCCTTGCCGTCGATGTTCTTCAGGCGGAAGCCAATAGCCTTATCGCCTACCTTAAGGCCCTGGGCAAAGGCCAGTGATGTGACAAGCACTATGGCTGTCAGAAAGGAAAACAGAGATTTCATTTATGAATGGAGGGTTAGAAGTGGCAGGAAAGAATCAGGGTTGAACGGGCAGGTACTTGTCTACCCAGGCTTTGAGGGTTTCGTAAGTGAACTCACCCTCGTGAAAGGACAGAAATTTTCCATCAGGCCCGACAAGTAGGGTAGCAGGGATAGAGCCAGACCAGCTGGGGTCTATCATGGTAATCCACTCGTTGGCGTTCTCGGTGCGCATGACGATGGTTTCATAAGCGAAGCCTCGCTTGGCGAGGAAGGGTTTCACCTTGCTGTCAATGTGCAGGGGGGAATCCTGGCTGACAAGCAGCAGCTTTACGCCGCGGGCCTCGTACTCCTTGGCCAGCCGGTCGAAGTGGGGCATTTCTTTGATACAGGGGCCGCACCAGGTGGCCCAGAAGTTGACGATGGTGAGGGTGGCGTTGCTTTGCGTCAGCCGCGCCTTAAGGGCCATAGCGTCCATGACGGGGAGCGACGCAGCCTGCTGGGCCTGACCCAATACGGCCACCAGCAGAAAGCTCAGGAAGAGTGCGAAGCGTTTCATAGGTACAATGCTAACACCTTCGGAGATTGATGTGTTCGGGCAAGATGCGAACAGATTGTTAACCGTCGCACTGCTGACATTTTTTAACGGCAAACCCTGTGCCAGTACATGCAAAACGGCAGGCCCGAAGACCTGCCGTTGCTGTTTTCCTGCCTTTGGCAGCCTATTTGGGCGCAATGGCTGGGGCGTTCTGTGCTTGAATGAGGGCGTTGAGCGCGGGCACCTCTTTGTCCAGCAGGTCGCGGAGAGCGTTGAGCTGTACATCGATGCGGCGGGCAAGGTCTTCATACAAGGCCACTGACTGGTCGGTGGGGCGGGCATCGGCCGAGCCTACAACCCCCAGCAGTGATACCAGCTTGTTGTTCAGGCGGATGGGATAGTTGAGGGCATCCTGTCCAGCCTGAATTTTGGTTTGGATGAGCGCATCTTCCACGCGGCCGAGCCCGTCCTGCAGGCGCTTGGCGGCTTTGCTGACGGTGTCGCGGGCAGCACCAGCCGGAATGCGCTCGATGGCAGCGCTGAGCTGTTTACGCACCTCACGCAGGCGGTTGATACCCTTGTTGGTCTCGTTCACCTTGTTGTAGATGCGCATCAGGAGGTCAAACTGAGCCTGTAGGTCTGCCTGCGATACTGTGAGGCGGGGGTCTACCTTCACGTCGAAACGCTGCTCCTGCACGTTCTTACCCACAGTGAGCCGCACTTTGTAGGTGCCTGGCACCACTTTGGGGCCAGCAGTGCTGCCAATCCAGTAGATGGCACCGGGCACTTCCTCGGCAGTAGGATAGCGCAGGTTCCAGACAAAGCGATTGAGACCCTTGTTGGCAGTGGGCACACCTTGACGCGGCTGGTCAGGACGCTCGTAAAACTCGCGGCTGGGGGTTACGGGCCTGCCCTGCGGAGTCTGCTTGCTGTTGAAGCTGATGACGAGGCTGTCGCGGCTATCGAAGAACTCGATTTTCAGGGTGTCCTTCATGTCCTCGGCCAGCCAATAGTTCAGCACCACGCCGTTGGCAGGGTTCTGGCCTACGCTGTTGGAGGGAAATGAAGCCCCACCTACACGCCAGGTACGGCGCGGGGTGTAGAGGTGCACTGGCTTTTTGGCGATGTCATCAGACAGCTGGTGCAGCAGCGTGAGATCGTCCAATACCCAGAAGGCACGGCCATGCGTAGCTACAACCAGATCTTTCTCTTCCTTGTGGATAGCGATATCGTGAATGGGTGTCACAGGCAGATTCTGCTGGAGCGACTGCCAACTGGCACCGTCATTAAAGCTGACGTACATACCCGTTTCTGTGCCAGCATACAGCAGCCCTTTGCGGTTTGGGTCGCACCGGATTACACGGGTAAAGGCACCAGCAGGTATGCCTGTGTTGATCATTGTCCACGTTGCGCCGTAATCGGTAGTCTTGAGCAGATAGGGAGCGAAGTCGCCACTCTTGTAGCGCGTAGCAGCCACATAGGCCGTGCCGGGGTCGAAGGGGCTGGGCTCAATGATGGAGATGAGCGCCCACTCGGGCAGACTGCGTGGCGTGATGTTCGTCCAGTTTTTGCCGCCATCACGTGTCACATGAATCAGGCCATCGTCTGAGCCTGCCCACATCAGACCTTTTTGGATGGGGCTTTCAGCCAGGGCAAACACGGTGGCGTAATACTCCACGCCCGTATTGTCCTTTGTGATAGGGCCGCCAGAGGGGCCGAGTTTGGTGCTGTCGGCGCGGGTCAGGTCAGGCGAAATGGTCTCCCAGCTCTGGCCTTCGTTGGTGGTGCGGTGCACATACTGCGAGCTGACATACAGCGTCCCAGGGTCGTGGGGTGAGAAGAAGATGGGGAAAGTCCATTGCCAGCGGTACTTGTTTGCCCCAGCGCCACTGCCCATCGGATTCTCGGGCCAAACGTCAATGGTGCGGCTCTGGCCCAGGCGGCGATCCTGCCGCTCGATGTAGCCACTGTAGTTGCCGCCATAGGTAATCTGGTTGTTGCGGGGATCAACTGCGATGTAGCCGCTTTCGCCACCTGCTACCTCAAACCAGTCTTTGTTGCCAATGCCCCATCCAAAGGTGCGGCTGGGAATACCGATAGAGCTGTTGTCCTGCTGGGCGCCGTAGATGTTGTACGGGAAGGCGTTGTCGAGTGTCACGTGGTAAAACTGGCCTGTGGGCAGGTCCAGCTCCGACCAGCTTTGACCGCCATTGTAGGTGACTTCAGCCCCGCCGTCGTCGCCCAGAATCATGCGCTGGTTGTTGGTGGGGTCTATCCACAGATCGTGTGTATCGCCGTGCCCTACAGGGATGGACGAGAAGGTGCGGCCACCGTCTGTGCTCCTCATAAAGTTGACGTTGAGCACATACACGGCATCCACGTTCTGAGGGTCGGCGATGATGTGAGTATAATACCAAGCACGCTGGCGCAGGCTGCGCTCGCTGTTGGTGCGGGTCCAGGTATCGCCGCCGTCATCGCTGCGGAATACGCCGCCATTGTCATTCTCAACAATGGCCCACACGCGGTTGGGGTTCAGGGGGCTGACGCTGACACCAATCTTGCCGAGGAGGCCCTTGGGCATACCGGGCTTGGTGGAGAGGTTGGTCCAGGTGTCGCCGCCATCGGTGCTCTTGTACAGGGCAGACCCTGCGCCGCCACTGCTCATGCTCCAGGGGCTGCGCCATGCATTCCACAGCGAAGCGTAAACCACGCGCGGGTTGCTGGGGTCAATCACCACATGTACGGCACCAGTGGTGTCGCCGGCGGTAAGGATGCGTTTCCAGGTGGCGCCGCCATCGGTGGTGCGGTACAGCCCGCGCTCTCCGCCTTTGGCATTGGCGCCGAACAGCTGCCCCATCGAGGCTACGTACACCACATTGGGGTTGGTGGGGTGAATGGCAATACGGGCTACCATGCCAGCATTCTTCAGGCCCATATGCTGCCAGGTTTTGCCGCCGTCGAGGCTACGGTATACACCATCGCCGGGAGAGATATCACCTCGGATGTCGCGCTCGCCTGTGCCAATCCAGAGGGTGTTGGGCTCTGATTCAGCAATGGCAATGGCGCCTACGCTGCTGCTGCCGAGCGAGCCGTCGGAAATGTTGGACCAGTCGGCACCGCCATTGGTGGTCTTCCATACGCCGCCGCCGGTTGCGCCGAAGTAATAGGTGTAGGGCATACTGGCATGACTGGCGACTGCCAGACTGCGCCCACCGCGGAAGGGGCCAATATTTCGCCAGGCATCTTTAGGCAAGGCCGTCGAAACCGAAGGCTGGGCTGCTGGGGCCGTTGTAGCAGCCGGGCGTCCAGCCCGAGGCTGTGCCCACACGCTGGCAACGCCCAGACAACCCACCAATAGGGAGAGTATCCGTTTGTTCATGCTTGAAGGGGGTAAGGATGGTTCTCCAAGTTAATGGATTACCCATCGCCCCGCCTTCTGCTTCGTCTACTATCGCGCTACAAAACGTCACATGGTGCCCATTTTACCAGTCTGGTACTCCAGAATGGCATCGTGGATCTGCTGAGGTGTGTTCATAACAAAAGGCCCATGGCTTACGATGGGTTCGTTGATGGGCACGCCAGACAGCAGCAGGAAAACCGTAGGCTCCACCGCCGTGAAACTGAGGATCTCGGTGGTGGCATCCACCGTAGCCAGCACATGCTGGGCAATAGTGGTGTCGCCAATCTGCAACTTTCCGCGCAGAACATAGAGGCCCGTTTCGTGAGTTGTGGGCAGCTGCACAGATTCGGTTACGCCAGCTTCGAGTTCTCCCACTGCAATCACCATTTCGGTGAGGGGCTTTACTGGGCCCAGCACCTCATTGTACTGGCCTGCATACACCCGCACTTTGCGGCCCGGCCCCTCGGATACAGGAATGTCGGCACCGTCAGTGTCCTGGTAACTGGGCTTCTCGAACTTGTGGGCCGCCGGGGAGTTGACCCACAGCTGGATGTTCTCCAGGTGCAGGGGGCCGTCGGTGGGGTTGAAGAGGGTTTCGGAGTGCAGCACCCCCCCGCCAGCGTGCATCCACTGGATGGCACCGCTGCTCAGGCGGCCATGGCTGCCCATGCTGTCGCGGTGCTCAATGCCACCAGAGATCAACAGGCTCACCGCAGCAAAGCCCTTGTGTGGGTGTGGAGGGATATGGAAGCGGTAACCCTTCTGCATCAACAGCGGCGCCAGATGGTCAATCATGACAAAGGGGCCGATATTGCGAATCCCGCCATAGGGCATGGGGTTCTGCATCACAACGCCCGGCCCCATTTTGTTTGAAGCGGCAGGGTAAAGAGCAGTGACAGCGCGAGTCATTTTTATAATTGTTTAAACAAATAACGTAAACAGTGGCGATTGGTTCAATTCCAGCCTGTCCGAAATCGTACGTCAAGTGTACGCTGGCGAACGCCTCTGCCCCAGCAACGTTACATAACTGATTATTGATAAGATAGTTAAGATACTGGCATAACACTTGAAGGTTGGCTGTAATCACTCTACACTCTCTTTTATCTCCATGCTGCGCAACTACTTTCTGACAGGCCTGCGTAACCTGTGGCGCGACAGGCTCTACACAGTCATCAACCTGATTGGGCTGGGCCTTGGGTTGGGTTGCGCGTTTGCCCTGCTGCTGAATGTCCAGTTCGAACACAGCTTCGACAACTTCCACCACCAGCCCGAAGAGATCTATGCGCTGATGAACGAACAGAACTCGGCCAGTGGAACTCGCCAAATATGCGTTGTTCCAGGCCCGATGGCCCCGCAAATAGCCACCGAGCTGTCGGGCATCAAGTACTGGAGTCGCCACTCAAGCCAATACCGGACTTTCAATGCTGAAGGCCGCGACCTGATGGACCAGCAGGGCGCCTTGGTAGATCCTGGCTTTCTGGATGTTTTCAATTTTCCCGAGATCCGAGGCAATGCCCGTAAGGCGCTGGCAGATCCAACATCCATTGTACTGACGGAACAAGCCGCACTGAAGTTCTTTGGCAGTACGGATGTAATTGGAAAAACCGTGCTGATGGATGGGCGTACGCCACTGAAGGTCGGCGCTGTATTGAAGAGCGTGCCTGCCAACAGCCTCTTCACGTTCAGTTATCTGCTTCCTTTTCGCATTCTGGAAGACGACAGGAACCAAGATGGCTGGGTGAAAAACTGGAGCAGCAATTCGTTCCAGACCTACCTGCGCCTGGAGCCCGGCATTAATACCCCTGCGCTGTCGCAGCAGATAGACAAGATTGCCCATGCCCAGCAGGGGGCCGACTTTGCTGGCATCCGGTACTACGTGCGCCCTTTCAGTGAACTGCACTTCACCCCTCACCTATACGCAGTTGGCGGCCGCACTGGAAATGCCGTCATCACCTATGGCATGGCCGCGGTAGCCATTTTTCTGCTGCTGATTGCCAGCATCAACTACATCAACATGGCCACGGCCCGGGCAGGTCGTCGTGCCCGCGAGGTAGGCGTACGCAAAGTACTGGGCGCCCACCGTGGCCAACTGCTGGCCCAGTTTCTGGGCGAGGCCATGCTGGTGATTGGAGGGGCTACGCTGCTGGCGCTGTTTGTGCTGCAGGCAATCATTCCATGGTTCAACGGAGTAGTGGGCAGCAGCTTGGCACCCCGCATGCTGCTGGAGCCGACGGCCCTGATGGGTCTTTCTGCCCTACTGTTGCTGCTGGTACTGGTTACCGGGGCCTACCCTGCACTTTACCTCTCACGGTTCAAACCGGTGGTAACACTGAAAGGAGAACGCAACCTGGGAGTAGGCCATGCACGTCTTCGCAAAGGGCTGGTAGTGTCGCAGTTTGCCATTACCGCAATGCTGGCCGTATTCTTCTACACAGTGTATACACAGCTGCAATACATGGTGCGGTTGGACAAAGGCTACGACGCCTCCACGCTGATGTACTTCTACATGAGCAGCGACCGCCCCCTCCAGCACGACCAACTGCGCCGCGAACTGATGACTCACCCCAGCGTGGAGGCGGTTTCGATGGCCAACAATCCGGTAGCCAACAATGGCAACACCACATTCATGTGGGCTGAAGGCGCCAGTGAGCAGCAACGGGTGGAAATCGAATGGTGGCAGGGCGACCCCTATCTGCTAAGCACCCTGAAAGTGAAACCGATTGCAGGGCGTGACTTTGACCCAGCCCGGGCCTCAGACACCACCAACAGCCTGATTGTGAACGAAGCATATGCCCGTGCGATGGGCTGGTCGCCGGAAGAAGCCCTGGGTAAACGGGTAGTAGGCTGGCGCTGGACCGACTCCTCCGCCGAAAAAGGTGTCATTATTGGGGTAATCCCCAACATACAGATGCGTAAAGCCCGCTTCAGCGTCATGCCATTAATGATTGTTGGCACCAACATGCACCGCGATTTCTTCGCAGCCAACATCCGAATCAGGGGAGATCAGGCAACCGAAGCAAAGGCCCACATTGAGGCTGTTATGAAACGCCTGGTGCCCAGCACCCCGATTCAGCCAGAATTCGTCTCGGAGCAGTTTGAACGCTATTACCGAGCCGAAACCCGCTTTACACAAATCATGGGGGCCTTTGCGCTGGTGTCCATGCTGCTTTCAGGCTTTGGCATTCTGGGTCTGTCGGCCTACACTGCCCGCCAACGGCGCAAGGAAATGTCCATTCGCAAGGTGCTGGGCGCTACTCGCACCGACATCCTGAGCCTGCTGGCATCTGATTTTGTAAAACTTGTGCTACTGGCAAATGTGCTGGCATGGGGAGGCGCCTGGTATCTGTCGGAGCTTTGGCTTTCCGATTTCGCCAACCGCGTGAGCTTTCCCTGGCTGGCGCTGGGCCTCAGCCTGGCAGCTACTTTGCTCGTGACGCTGGTCATCATAGTCGGCAACGCCTGGCGTGCCGCCAACAGCAATCCTTCTGAAGCCCTTAGGAGCGAATAACCCTCTCAGAACCCCTGATTGATTGCTGGCCAGCCTCCAATGAAAGGCTGGCCTTCCATTTTCATTCCCAACCCGGTGTGGCTTTTGCTCTGGCTCTTTCAGCCTCCTAACTTGCCCCTATGGCAACCACTTTCTCCTTCTTCGAAATCGAACGCCACGAAGCCCAGCGCACGGCAATCGTATGGCTCAACCGCCCCGACAAGCGCAATGCCATGAATGGCGCATTCTGGCGCGAGCTTCCCGAACTGGTACAGATGCTGGATGCCGATACCGCGCTCTACTCGGTTATCGTCATGGGAAAAGGAGAACAGTTTTCCACCGGGCTTGACCTGTTCAGCTTCTACCAGGAGTCGCAGCCTATTCTGCATGGGGGCACCGCAGACATCCGCGAGCAGTTGATGCACCACATTATGGGTATGCAGAAAGGCATGGCCGCCTTGGTGAAAAGCCCCAAAGTGTGGATAGGCGCCCCTCATGGCTGGTGCATAGGCGCGGGGCTTGACCTGATTGCCGCCTGCGATCTGC
The DNA here is from genome assembly GCF_057219875.1 of Pontibacter sp. T17. Taxonomy (NCBI): domain Bacteria; kingdom Pseudomonadati; phylum Bacteroidota; class Cytophagia; order Cytophagales; family Hymenobacteraceae; genus Pontibacter; species Pontibacter sp. T17. The sequence continues at coordinate 898,723 of NZ_JBXVVW010000001.1, read as the reverse complement.
GCATTGCCGCCGCTGATGTAAAAATCAGCCTTCGCGAGGCCCGCGTAGCCATCGTGGCCGATATGGGGGTGCTCTCACGCCTGCCCGGCATCATCGGACAGGCCAACACCCGCCTGATGGCACTCACCGCCCGCGACTTCACCGCCGACGAAGCCCTGCGCATGAACCTTGTTTCAGCTGTGTATCCTGACGCTGAAGCTCTTAAGACCGCCGCCCTGCAACTGGCCGCCGAGGTAGCCCAGAACAGCGGCATTGCCCTGCGTGGCACAAAAAAGGTACTGGAATACGTAGAGGAACACGGGCCAGATGCCGCCATGGACTACGTAAGCGTTTGGAACGCTGCGTTTCTGGACAGCCCCGACTTCCGGGAGATGATTCAGGCGTTCGTAGAGAAAAGAGCCCCGAAGTACCAGTAACCCACCATGCCATACCGCCTGCTTCTGCTAGTGCTACTGTTGCCCACGTTTGCCAGTGCACAAACCGATATGCTAGCCCGCGACCGCCGTACGCAGTTGCAAATTGGCATAGGCCTGCCGATGTTCTGGTACAATGGCGACCTCACCACTCGCCGCGGTTTTCAGACGCCACGCCCAGGTATCGCCCTCACAGCCATGCTGGAATCAGAGCGCCGAATAACACCTATGGCTCTCTTTGGCTACGGTAGCATCTCTGCCGACGACCCCAGACTGCCTGCTGTGAGCGGCATTCAGCCCAACACCTTCGTCGAAAGCGACTTCTTCTATTTCACTTTTATGTTGCGGGCCCGCATCCTGCGCACTGGCAAATGGCGGCCCCACGTTGCCGTAGGGATTGGCCTCATCCAGTACAAGACGTTCGATGCCAATGGCACCAGCTTACAGGACCAGGTGAACACCCGAGCCATCGGAGAGACTTATAACCCTGGCGGTGTATTCTTCCCCTTACAGTTGGGCGTCACCTATCGCCTCAATCCATCGGTCACGCTGGGCTTTGACTACACCTTCATGAGCCTGAACTCTGACTACATCGACAACATTGGCGAACTGGGGCCCAGCGAGGGCAATGACGTGGTACACCAGTTACAGTTGTCGGCAGCCTTTGTGTTGACCCGGAAGAAGTAGGCTATCAGGGCCCCTTACACCTGAAAGCACTTGCGGCCCATGTCTACCTCACGGGGCCATGAAACAGCATGTTTCAGAATGCTTTGGGCCAGCAGTTGCGAAAAATACGGTGCCTGTAGGATACCTTTGGTACCCAGCCCATTGAAGAACCACACACCCGGATACTGCGGGTGGCGCCCCAGCAGCGGGCGGCGGTCAGGAGTAGTGGGGCGCAGCCCCGCCCGATGGGCTACCACAGTGGCTGGCAGCTGCGGAATCAGTTCAGCGAGGTCGTGTAGCAGCTCAGCTTCGCCCTCGGGGGTGGGTTCGGCGTGGGCAAACTGCTTCTCATAGGTGGAGCCCAGCACATAGCGGTCGCTTCCCAGGGGAATCAGGTAAAGCCCCCCGGTAAGAATACAATCCAACGCCAGACCCGGGATCTCGACCGTGAGAATCTGGCCCTTGAGGGGCTCAAGCCGTCGCGCCGGGTAGAAGGGATTCTGGTTGACGCCCACGCCCTCGGCAAACACAACCGCCTGCCAACGCTGCCCCTGCCAACGAACCGCCTCGCCAGGCTCCATTTCGGCATACTGAAAGGGGGTCGCAGATACCCTAAATCGGCCCGTCTGTGCCAACAACTGGTGCAGGAGTTGCAGGAAAGGGGGCACGTTCATCCAGCCCAGTCCTTGAACCCACAGGCCGCCCAATGGATTATGCAATACCTCGGCGCGATAGGGCAGGCTTGCGGGCTCGAAGTAGCCGGGCTGGCCCTGCACAACATCCTGCAGGCTGGCACGGCCACACCAGTCGTTGTAATCAGCAGGCGATCGGAATGGGCGGTAGATTGGCCTGCGCTCGCAGAACTGCGCGAGAGGAGTGAATGCTGGGTCGGCCAGAAACTCAAACAGCGCAGAGGTGAAGGCATCGGCCATCCAGGTACGAGCGGCGCGCTGACCCGTGACGGTATTGAACAACCCTGCCGCTACAGCAGAGGCGGCTCCGGGGCGCGGGTCGTCTACCATATGAACGGTGGCACCCAACTGCACCAGGCGGGCGGCTACAAAGCTGCCCGCAAGGCCGCCTCCCACTACCAATACGGCTTCTGACTTCACCGCACAAAGATGCAAGGCAGTTCTGCATTTGCGCCAGCCCGCCCGCCTATGTATTATTGCAGTATTCCTGCAAGCAGAACTGACGGTGGCTTTGTGTCCACTACTGCTGCGGGGCCACGTAACCGTTGATTCTTGGAACCTGCCGACCCTTACCCGTCGGGCCTGCTGACACTACTGGCGGAGCCGACAGCCCAGGTAGCCGCCTCGCTGCCAGTGGCTGACAGCCCCGCACTACCCCTCGGTTTTACTTTTCTGTGCATTTGGCTGGCGCTGATGCTGCTCTCAGGCTTTGAATCGGGTTTCTTTGGCCTGAAGCGCACGCAGTGGGCGGCCCTGATGCCTGACCACCCACATGTAAACCCGCCGCTGTTGCTGCGCCTGCGTCCACGCGCAATGACGGTGTTCGCTTCGCTGCGCTTGGCTCAATTGCTGTTGAGCCTTGCCCTGACGCTGACATTGGGCGCTGCTGCCTGGGCGTTCGTACAGCGAGGCACCATGGCAGCCCCCTGGGTTATTCTTCTGGCATTTGTAGCCCTGTCGCTTGCGCTGGTACTGGCGCATGGCCTGGGCATGCGGCTCCTTGGCACCGGCAAAGCACTGCTGGGGCTGCAGATTCTTGCCTACCCCGTTGGCGTCTGGATGTGGATCTGCTATCCGTTTGCTGCGCTGTACGCGCTGGCGGTCAGCAAAACCCACCCCCAAGACCCACTGTTGGAACTGCGGCGCGAGAAAAAAGACCGCGATGAAGAACACGAACCCCAGGAGCAGGAGAACGAAGGCGTAACCACCGCCGACCTGCTACGCTCGCTGGCCAACCTCAACACCATTGCCGTACGCAGCATCTTGCGTGCACGCGTCGACGTAAAAGCGGTGGAATGGCGGCTCTCAATGGCCGAACTGGCCAAACGGGTGGAGGAATACGGCTACTCTCGGGTTCCTGTATACGAGGAGACCTTGGATAACATCAAGGGCATTCTGTACGTGAAAGACCTGCTGCCACTGTATCAGCAGCCCGATGCCGACTGGCACAAGGTGGTGCGCCCAGTGTTGTTTGTTCCCGAAAGCAAGAAGATACACCGTCTACTCGATGAGTTCCAGCAGAAGCGGCAGCACATCGCAGTGGTGATTGACGAATACGGCGGCACAGCAGGCATTGTGACACTACAAGACATACTGGAAGAAATTTTCGGAGATATCTCAGATGAGCTGGACAAGTCGCACCAGCCCTATGAGAAGCTGGACGAGCACAGCTGGCGCTTTGAGGGCCGTATATCACTGCACGAACTATCGCGTGTATTGGGTGTGTCAGAAGAGATTTTCGACGAACACCGCGGCGACTCAGATACACTGGGAGGCCTGCTTCTCGAGCAGATTGGTGCCATACCGGTAGCCGGGCAGCAGATTACGCTGGGCCAGTGGCACTTCACGGTGTTGGAGGCCAGCCCTCGTGCCATACAGTGGGTGAAGGTATCGCAGAAAAGCGATAGCTGACTTATCGTGAACGCCTGCGCTGCTGCCACCAGTCATATACATCCAGCAGCAGCCCCGTCAGCAGAAAACCCACTGCAGCACCATAGAGCGTCATGAAGGGTTTGCTAGACTTCATTGGGCAAGTACCCGTGAGGCAACCTAGGTACTTCCAGTACAGCCAGCCCGCCAGCGCCCCCGTCAGCGTGCCTGCTGCGTATAGACCAACGCGTTTCACAGAGGCAAAGTAGCAGAAAAGGCACCAGATGGGTTTCAGAGTTTGCAACGCCTGTGCATTTTGCAGTCATGCAGACAAACCCGTTCGTAGACTTCCGCTCCGATACCGTTACCCGACCCACACCGGGCATGTGGGACGCCATGCAGCGCGCCCAGGTAGGCGATGACGTATATGGTGAAGACCCCCTGGTGAACCAGCTGCAGGAATATGCCGCCAATCTCTTTGGCATGGAAGCGGCGTTGTTCTGCGCCAGCGGCACCATGACAAACCAGATTGCCATTGGGGTGCACTGCGGCCCACTGTCGGAGGTCATCTGCGACCAGCAGAGCCATATCTACCTCTACGAAGGCGGGGGCATTGCCCACAACACCAAAGCGTCGGTGCGGCTGCTGGCTGGCAATCGTGGCCGAATCACTGCCCAGCAGGTTGAGGCTGCCATCAATGCCGACGACATTCACCACCCCGTCAGCCGACTGGTAAGCCTGGAAAACACCGCGAACCGGGGTGGCGGGGCCTGTTACGATTTTGCTGAAATCGCGCGCATCAAGGCCGTGACCGACCGGCATGGCCTGCGGCTGCACCTGGATGGCGCACGACTGTTCAACGCGCTGGTGGCTACCGGGCAAAGTGCCAAAGACTACGGCCGCGTGTTCCGCACCATCTCCATCTGCCTGAGCAAAGGGCTGGGTGCGCCCGTTGGCTCGCTGCTGCTGGGCCCCAAAGAAGACATTGCCATGGCCCGCCGCCTGCGTAAAGTAATGGGCGGTGGCTGGCGTCAGGCGGGTATGCTGGCCGCGGCGGGCCTCTATGCGCTTGAACACCAGGTGACGCGCCTGGCCGATGACCATCACCGCGCCAAAGCACTGGGCGAAACCGTAGCAGGTTTGCCCTGGGTGGAAGAACTGCTGCCTGTGGAAACCAATCTGGTGCTGTTCCGCCCGAAGACGGGCGTAGACAAGACCGCAATTCTGGGCCAGCTCAAAGAGAAAGGCATCCTGGCAGGCGGCCCTCCTGGCCACATCCGCATGGTGGTGCATCTGGATGTAGACGATGCGGGCATCGAGCAGACGCAGGCAGCTTTAAAGGTTGTGAAAGCCTGATTGCCCTGGCGCCACTTAACAAAGCGGGCCACCCTGAGGGTGGCCCGCTTTGTTATAGATACCTGTACTGCTTAGTAGATATGCAGGCCCGAGACGCCAGTGAACGATACGTTCAGACTGTCCAGACGGTTATCTTTCAGTGAGTACTTGTAGATTTTGCGGTTGGTATCGTCGCAGCCTACGTAGATAACCTGATCGTCTTCGTCGAGAGCCATGCCGGAAGCCTCGATAATGGTGGCCAGACGGGTATATCCTGAGCCGTCGGTATTGATGACAAAAAGGCCGTTCAGCTGGTAATCGGTGAAATACAGCTTGCCTGTCTTTTTGTTGAAAGTCATAAGGTTGACGCCATCAACCGTCGGGTTCGTAGCGATACGAACGGGCACACCTGTTCCGTCCAGGTTGGCACGGTAGATGTCATCGTAGTTGCTCCAGAAAATCTGGCGACGGTCTACATCAACCGCAATACCCCAGCTCATAATGCCAGTCCGATTTGAGAAAAGGGTGTCTGCACCCGAACCATCCGGCTTTGCGATGAAAATGCCGATATCCGAATCCAATGCGATGAAACGGCCATCGCTGAGCACTTCAAGCGCCTGTGGCTCATCGACCAAATCTGAGCCGGCGAATGGGTTGTTAAGCGAGCCACTGCCATCGCGGTTGCCCACCATGTAGAAACCACCCCAGTCGGAGATGACCAGCTTTTTGCTGGCAGGATCTACTATTAGGTCGTTGGGAGAATTCAAACCGTCAGCCGTGCGAAACAGGGTGTCAATACGGCCTCCGTTCTTAGGCATGCGATACACATTGCCCGTGCCTGCCTCTGCGATGTACAGCATATCTTCAGGCGTTGCGCTGGGCGAGGAGTCGTCGCAGCCCGTTAATACAACTGCCGCAACCAGTGCGGCAGAGCCCAGTAGTTTTTTGAAGTTCATTGAGGTAGAATCGGTTTAGGACGCGAACATACCCCTATTGTACATTTCAGACCAAGCGAGGCTGGTGCTATTAAGACAAAATAACCCAAATGGTCTAAACGTCGCCCGTAAACCTACCGATACCGGTAGTGGGTGGTCCACCAGCGCTCTGGGATTTCGTTGCGCAGCGCCATGTGGTAGTCGGCCTCGGCGCAGGGAATGAGCGTGGTAGGCCCGCGGTTGTTACGCAGAGCCTGTGGGCTTGGCACTTCCATCCACCAGCGGTCGGTGAGTGCGCTGCGGTAAAAGATGATCTCGTGGATGCTGCCGTGCAGGGTAGCACGATAACATTGGAGGTTGCTGCGATCGGCCTTGGGTTCGTCGGGCACGCGGTTGTAGAACCCCTCGATGAAATACCAGACGATGAGTGCCGCCAGGTGGCAGGTCTGCTCGCCGGGGTCGTCCTCGGGCACTACCTCCGTCACACAGAACGAACTGGTGCGATAGCCCATACCTGCAAAGCGAGCCAGGCGGCAGGCTTGCTCGGTGGAGAGCCCCGCCGGACTGGGCTGACTGGTGCCGGGAGCGTCGGCCTGCCGCACGACCGAAAGGTCCATACTCACCATGTGCGCGTGCCGTAAATGCGGTTCGGCCAGTCGGATGTTATCGTTGAGCTCAGACAGCCGAACCGTTTCGAAATTCATGGCTTTCAGCGTCTTCCGCTCGGTCTCGGTCACATAGTGCATCTGGGTGCCCAGGCACGAGAAATGAAAGAGATAGTTGGGCGAGTGCGTGAAGATGGCACTATTGAAGCTGTGGTTGGAGAGCACAATCTCGGCGTCGAGCATATCGGGCCGGGGGTCTATGCAGGTGTACTCCACAAACGTTTCCAGCGCCTCATAGCCCTGGTAAACACCGTAACAGATGTCCTGCGAGCCGCCGAGCACCACAACGGTTTTACCAGCTTTGAACAGAGTGGTCATTACATACTTCAGCGCCTCGTATACCTCGTCTATATCTTCCTTGTAAGTGAGGTTACCGAGGTCGACTACCCTAATGGCAGCAGTGGGCGCAGCCAGCTGATAGAAATACTCACGAATGCGATCGGGGGCTTTTGCGGCCCCCTGCCCCGACAGGCTGGCGCGGTCTTCGGGCACACCTATCAGCACGACGTCAGCTTCCAGCCAGTTTGGAAAGGCTGTTTCGTAGAAGTCCACCATAGAGCCCATGTGCTGCGGAATTCCCCCAGGTTTCACCTCGAAGGAGTCGGTATCGATGGGCCGAAAGAAGAAGCTGATTTCCACGGTCGTGTAAGGCCGGAGGGTTATAACGAGGAGTAAAAATAGCAAATCGGCAGCGCCCCGGTGCTGAAAGGGCATTGCACTGCGTCTTTTCGCTGTCTAACTTGAAGGGGTTACGAAGCCTTTACTCCCCATGACCGACATCTGGAAACGGCTGGATGCCTTTCTGCAGGAAAACCTGCCAGAGACCTTTGCCGACCTGCGGCATGGGGCCTCGGCTACCATGATAGCCGACGTTGAGCAGATACTGACCATGCGCCTGCCCGATGGCTATCGGAGCTGGGTTGCGCATCATGATGGGCAGAATGGCAAAGCAGTAGGGGTAATAGGCAACTGGCAGCTGCTGCCGCTTGGCGAAGTAGCCCGCGAGTGGAAACTGTGGCGCGAGGTTTACAACATGGGCAGCTTCCGCGACTGGCAGGCCGAGCCCGCGCGAGGCATCCGCGACGGCTGGTGGAACCCCGCCTGGATTCCCATCACCTTTGATGGCCAAGGTAACCACCACTGCATAGACCTGGACCCTGACACTGCCAACGGCGGCAAGATGGGCCAGATCATTCTGGTGTGGCACGATGAACCCCGCCGCGAACGCATTGCCGATAGTTTCGAGGAATGGATCCGTACGTCCATCATCCGGCTGGAGTCGGGCAACCTGACGCTGATTACTGACGAGATCGGCATTCGCTTCGAGCAGGAAGGCTTTCTACCAGAGCAACGCTTCAGGTTCCGGGTATAAGGCTGGGCCTATTCACCAAACAAAGAGGCCCGCACTGCTGCGGGCCTTTCTCTTTACGCACAATTGACGCTGATCAGTTTGCACCGACAATCGGGATGTTTACCTCGGTGCGGTCCCACTGGATGAGCATATGCTCCATAGCGCCCATAGGTTGCACGAGTATGGTGAACTCTTCCTTGGGAGTCGAAAGCTGCGTGGGCGTAATTGTCACACGTGCTACTACGTCAGCTTCCTTGAAATCAGGACGGTTGGCGTATGGCTTGGTCAGCATTACTGTCCATTGGCCTTCACCAGGTATGGTAAAGAGGCCATACGAACCGGGCTCTACCGCCTGTCCACCAAACATGATCTTCTTGGTTATTACCACTTGAGTGGTGGCATTAGCGCCAGTGCGCCATACTTTGCCGTAGGGCACCAGACCATCCGCAGCAAAAATCTTACGCCCCTTCATACGAGGTGAAGAGTACTTCACCATCAGCAGTTTGCCATTGGCTTCGGCTGGGGGGCTGGCTGGGGGCGCCTGCTGGCCGCCCTGCTGGCCCTGCTGGCCACCCTGCATCTGACCACCCTGTTGGCCATTACCGCCCATCTGGTGGTTGTCATGTTCGCCTTTCTCTTCTTTCTTCTCTTTGGCCTTACCCTTGGCTTTGGGGGCCTTGGCTTCCTTCTTGGGCTTTTCCTTCTTGGCCTTGGGAGCCTCCTGCTGAGCAAAGGCCAGGCTGCCGCACAACAGTAGGGCGCCCGAGAGCAATACAATACGTTTCATGATACGCTGGGGAGTTTTAGTAGTTATGGAAACAGAAACTGCTGGCCCAGACGAGCCAGCAGTTGTCAAGTTAGCAATACCCGTTGGTTATTGGGCCTTCAGTACGGGCACTTCAACCTTTACGGTGTCCCACTGGATTACCAGGTGCTCTCCTTCTTTCACAGCTACCACCGATATGGTAAAGTTTTCGGTTTCAGCAGCTTTACCGGGCTTCACGGCTACACGCACTGCCGCATCGGCTTCCTTGAACTGGAAGGGATTGCCACCATAGGGTTTCTGCAGCAGAACCACCCATTCGTTGGCACCAGGGATGGTGAAGAGGCCGTACTCGCCAGCTTCCACTACTTGGCCGCCGAAGTTCACTTTCTGGGTGAAGGTGATGCGGGTGGTGCCGTTGGCACCTGTACGCCACACTTTACCGAAGGGAACCAGGCCATCGGCTGCAAAAATGGTGCGGCCCTTCTTGCGGGGGCTGTTGTACTTTACGGCTACAAGCGTGCCCTTAGCTTCAGCAGCAGGGCTTGCAGGAGCCTGCTGGCCAGCACGGGGCGCTTCCTGTGCCTGTACGGCTACGGCACCTGCCAGCATCAGGCTGGCTGCGACAAACAACTTTTTCATTGTGTATGGAATGGGGATAGGTGAGCAAAAGACAGACATTCAACACCCAGAAACGACAGATAATTGCGTTCGGCGTTAAAAGGATGTTGTTTTGCCAAAGCTAAACGGCACCTACCAAGGCCCCAACAGCCTTAACAAGCTGTTGGGAAACCAATTGCCGGCCCACTCTATTACGTTCTACTGCACACGATGATTCTGGTAACTGGCGCAACAGGCTTTCTGGGCCGCTACATAGTAGAAGAGCTGTTGGCCCAGGGCCTTCCGGTGCGTGTAATGGCCCGTAACCTGCAGCACCCCGTCCTTGCGCAATGGACGGGCCGTGTAGAAATAGCAGCGGGCAGCCTGGAAGCCCCAGGCACACTTCAGGATGTAGTCCGAGGCATAGACCGGATTATTCATGCGGGAGCCGTCGTGAGTTTTGTACCCCGCGACCGTGAGTTGCTGCGCTTGACCAATGGTATCGGCACGGGCAATCTGATTAATGCCGCCCTCGAGGCCGGCGTGCAGAAGCTGGTGTATGTGAGCAGTGTGGCCGCACTGGGCCGCCCCGAGCAGTTTGCAGGCACCTATACAGAGGACAGCCGCTGGACCGAATCGTCGCGCAACTCCTGGTATGGCTACAGCAAGTACCTGGGCGAGAAAGAAGTGGCGCGTGGTGTGGAAGAGGGGCTGAAAGCCGCTATCGTCAACCCTACCATTATCTTCGGGACTGGCAACTGGGCTGAAGGCTCGGCCAAGATGTTTCGCACGGTGCACAAGGGAATGCCCTTCTATCCGACGGGCGGCAATGGCTTTGTGGGAGCGGCCGATGTGGCCCGTGCCACCCGCCTGCTGGTACAGGACGACCGCTACAACGAAGCAGAGCGGTTTATCCTCTGCGCCGAAAACCTACCCTATCGAGAAGTTCTCACTGCAATTGCCCACAGTGTAGGCCGCAAAGCCCCGCGCTATGCCATACCCTACTATCCTGGCCTCGTTGCGGGGTACTTCTTTGGCGCACTTGCAGCCTTGACAGGCGCCACCCCACTTATAACTGCCGAGACCATCCGCACGTCTTCCTCCGTTTCTACTTATGACAACAACCGGTTCGTAAAAGCTTTTGACTTTGCCTACGAGCCCATTGCCTCAGTCGTTGCCAAAACGGGTGCCGACTATCTGTCGCAGAAAGGATAACCGCAGCTTTCCCAGCCAACCGCCATGCCTACCATTCAGTTAAACGGCACATCCACTGAAATCGAGGAAAAAACCCTTCTGACTACGCTGCTGAAGACCCGCGGCATTCAGGAAGGACAGCCAGGTGTTGCGGTGGCCCTCAATGGCAAAGTAGTGCCCCGCGCCCGCTGGGCCGAGGTAACACTGTCGGCTGGCGACCAGCTGGAAATTGTACATGCCCGCCAGGGGGGCTGAACCCCTCAGCTTCCCAGTTCCACTTCGTCCAACGGAGTCGTCTGCTCAAATGGGTCGCCGGTGGTGGCAGGCTCATAGGCATAAACCTTTCGCAGCAGCATTGTGCCCATCAGCTGGGAGAAGGTGCGGTTTATCTGTCCTCCTTCAAATGTCGGATCCAGATACAGCACCACGAATGCCGGCTCGCTCCCCGACAACCTTACCACAGCGCCTCGAATCTCCAGCTTCTGGCGCGACCGGAACAGGTATACTGCCAGCTTCTGTCCATTGAGGCAAAGCACCGAGTCGTGTTCATGAATGTCCAATGGCTCGGCAGATGTGGGGAAATTCAACCTGACGCTGGTAGGCAGCAGAGCCACCGCCGCTTCGATGCCCTTCCGCAGACCAGACTGGGCACTGGCCTCTGTGATCCGCTTCTGCTGCGACAACCGGGAGAAATCGAAACAGAGTGCGCCGCCACTGGGCAGGCAGTTGACATCCAGCGGCGTGTCAGTGGGATGGGTACCCAACGCTGGGCCACCTGGATCCTCGTTGTCCGTTTGGGCGGCCGGGTCGCCAACAGCTACTGCCAATGTGGTATCGCGGCTCCTTGCCGTGTCGGCATCTGCGCCATCAGCCAATCTTGACTCGGGAGCAGTACACGCCGTGACAACCATGATGCAAAACAGAACAAAGCGACTCATAGGCAACGATTTATAACTGAAAATATAGCAAGATTCCGCATCAGCACCATCTGACAGCGAAAGGGCCGACGCTACTCTTTTTTACCACCCATGCCTATTTCCGTAACTGGCTGGGGTGTAACTTGAGAGGGACGAGGCCTGTCTATGGAAGAACTGTACCGCACTGCATTCCGAAAGCAACCTGCCTGCCGTGTGCTGGTGCAGCAGGGCAAGGTGCTGGACATCACCGATTATTGGATGCACCTTCTGGGTGGAGACCGCGCCCAATGGACTGGCCGCCTATGGAACGAGGGCATTCTTGCAAAAGGGCCCGTCCAGCCACAGGAAGGTACCCATCCTGTTATTCTATCCCTGCCGAACGGCCAAGTACGTTCATTCCAGTTGCGATGGGCGCTGCTTGCGGTGACTGAGAACATCTGGGAAGGCACCCTGGTGGTGGCTACCGAAGGTGAGTACCCTGTCAGCGCCCAACTGCTGATTGACAGCCTGCCACTGGGACTGATGGTACGCCGCGACGACCGCATCCTGATGGTTAATAGGGCCTTCGTGGAGCAGTTGGGCTACACCCGCGAGGAACTGGAGGGCAAGACCCTGCACGACCTGATAATGCCCCACGAAGCCGAGCACCTCACCGACCTGCTGGCCGAGGAGGGGGAAACCAAACGCCGCGCCTATGCCGTTCATCGACAGGGCTATGAGGTGCCGCTGGAAGTATCGCGAACGTATCTGCCCCTGGAAGGCGAAACCCTGGTGCTCAACTCAATCGTCGACATCACTGACCGCCTTGCGACCGACCGCATGCTGGCAGAAGCCAACGACCGCATGCAGCTGACGCTGGCGGCGGCAAGAGTGGGCCTATGGTCGTTCGACACTGAAACGAAATTCCTGACGGGCGACCCACACAGTGCCCGTCTGATGAATCTGACGCAAAAACAGGGCACTGAAAGCTATGAAGACTTTATTGGCCGGATACACGATGACGACCGTGAAGCCTTCCAGCAGATTTTCTACGACAGCCTGAAGAACAACCAGGATTTTGAGTTCGACTACCGCTTCGAGGTAGTTCCTGGCACTTACCGTTTCTTCCGGTCGCGGGCACGCCACTACCCTGATGCGCATCTGGTGTTAGGGGTTGTTACCGACATTCACGACCAGAAGATGGCCGAAGTGCAGGCCATGGCCAAACTGACAGCCGAAACCGACCGTCAGGCGCAACTCATTGAAGCGATTACCAATACCTCGCCCAGTCTGATGTATGTACGCAATGTGCGTACCGGGCAATACGAATTTGGCAACTCGGCCGTGCGCGAAATTCTGGGGATTTCCAGCTCAGAATTCCAGGAGATGGCCCCCTCTGACATGCGCGCGCGCGTGCATCCTGATGACCTGCCAATTCTGGAGCGCAACCTGGAACTATATGAGAACGCGGCTCCCGAAGACATCATCGGCTTTGAATTCCGCTATCTGCATCGGCTTGGGCACTATGTCTGGCTGCGGGCGGTGGAACGCCCATTGGCCTACGATGCAGCTGGCAACCTGGAAACCGTGGTAGGCGTCTCCAACGATATAACCGCCGAGAAAGAGCAGGAGGAGGAAGACGATGCCCGCATGGCACGCCTCGAACGTCTACAGGAAGGCTTGTCTGAAATGGCGACTGGCACTGGCTCTACCCTGCCTACATTGAAAGACGGCTGGCTCTTTGTAGCCGCATTGGCCTGCGAAGCGCTTCAGGCCAATTTCATGAGCCTGTGGTTTATGCGCGAAGGCAACCTGTATTCCGACTTCCACTACGACAATGAGTTTGGGCACATCAACAGTGGCCTGACCCTTCAGGCCGCCGACCATCCCGTCTACTTTGAGCGCATCTACAGCGGACAGCCCATGTTCGTGAACGATGTGTTTGACAATACCTACACCAGGAGTTTTACACCATACTTCCGGGAGTATGGTATTGGCGCACTGATGGACATTCCGCTTTATCGGCACGGCAAGCTCATTGGCATTCTGTGTCTGGAACACAAAGGCGGCCCCCGAAAGTGGTTTGCCGAGGAAAAGGCTTTTGCAACCGCCGTGGCCGACACGGTAATGCACATAGAAACGACATTCGAGCGCAAGGAGCTGCTGCAGGCACTACAGGCACAGGAAGAAGAACTGCGCTCGAATCTGGAAGAACTGCAGACAGCCCAGGAGCACCTGCGCGATGCCCGACTGGAGGCAGAACGGCGTACCCGCGAGATCGAGTCGATCATGAACGCGACCAACGACTTCATCTTTGCCTTGGACCGCGAATACCGCCTGGTGCACTTCAACAACGCCACCCGGCAGATTTTCATGGTAATGGGGCACCAGCTGAAAGCTGGAATGCCTCTGTACGAAACCTCGCGCGACGATGACTGGGCCCGCTACAAAGCCTACATAGACCAGGCTATGAGCGGCAAACCCCTCACCAGAGAGATTTCCTACGACGTTCTGCCAGGCGAAACCCGCTACTATGTACTCACATTTGCGCCCATTCGCACCAAGGAGGGCATAACTGGCGTGGTAGGTTATGCCCGCGATATCACCGCCCGCAAGCAGGTAGAGATTGAAATACAGGACAAGAATATGGAGCTGCAGGCGCAGAGCGAGGAGCTGCAAAGCCAAAGCGAAGAACTGCGGGTGAACCTCGAGCGACTGGAAGAATACAACCTGGAGCTGGAGCGTGCCCGCACCGAGCTGCGCACGACCCTCTCAAAATTGCAGGCAGCCCAGAGTCAACTGGTACATGCCGAGAAAATGTCATCGCTGGGTCAGCTGACAGCCGGCATTGCCCACGAGATCAACAACCCTATCAATTTTGTACATGGTGGCGTAGATGCCGTGGCAGAGAATCTGCATGCCCTGCTGGAGATATCCGATCTGTACACCCAGCTCGACACCGTCACAGATGCCAAGAGCCTGAAGCAGCAACTGGCCGACATCCGTAAGCGCCGCGACGAAACATACTTCGACGTGTTGCGGGCAAAGCTGCCCAGCCTGGTTGAGAACATTAAAATTGGCACCACCCGCACCGCAGACATTGTGCGCAGCCTCAAGAGCTTCTCGCGCCTGGATGAAGCCGAGCGCAAGAAAGCCGACCTGCACGAAGGCCTGGACAATACCCTGCTGCTGTTGGGGAACAAACTGAAGCACTCACGCATAGAGGTGCAAAAGGAGTATGACTCTTCCCTTCAAGCAATTGAGTGCTATCCTGGCCAACTGAACCAAGTGTTCATGAATCTTTTGAACAATGCCATAGAAGCCATTGAGGCCACTGAAAAAGGCCAGGGGGTACTCCGTATCCGCACCCAACGACTGGCGAATGGCACTGAGATAGAGATTTCAGACACTGGCACCGGTATGCCTCCGGCGGTACTCAACCGCGTATTCGAGCCTTTCTTCACCACCAAGGAAATCGGAAAAGGCACCGGACTGGGTCTTTTCATCAGCTATGGTATTATCGAACAGCATGGCGGTCGTATCGACGTAGCCAGCCAACCCAACGAAGGCACCACCTTCCGCATTTTCATCCCGAATCAGTTACCCACCTCTTACCCCCTGGCCTGACACTTCCCGCCCCTATCCTGAACTCCTTCACCCCAATACATGCGCCGATACTCCCTACTCTACCTCGACGACGACGCCGGCAATCTGTCGGTATTCGAAATGCAATTCCTGAGGGAATACGACGTATTCACCGCCATTACTCCCCAACAGGCGCGAACCGTACTGGCCGAGCGCCGGATTGATATCCTGGTGACCGACCAGCGCATGCCTGAAATGACGGGCACCGACTTCCTGAAATCCATCTCCAACGACTATCCCGAGCTGGTAAAGTTCATTGTAACGGCCTACAGTGACGTGGAAGTGGTAATCAAAGGCATCAATGAGTGTGGCATCTTTCGCTACATCACCAAGCCCTGGGTGCTGGCCGAGTTCAAGCAGGCACTGAGCCAGGCGGTCGACATCATTCGTCTGCGAGAAGAGAACAACCTGTTGATTACCGACCTCCGCACCACCAATGAGCGGCTGTCGGAATCGGTGGAAGAATCGCAGGCGTTGAACCGGAAGCTGACAGGCTACACACTTCAACTGGTGCACAAAGGCGAGCACCTGAAAAACCTGCGCGACTATCTGAAGGCCGTTCAGAGCCAGATGAACCGCGCTCAGGACAAGATTTCAGAAGCACTGAGCAACATCACCGCAGATGAAAAGATGGATGGCCGCTGGGACGACTTCCTGGTGTTCTTTGAAAATGTACACCAGACGTTTTTCTCACGCCTGCAAGAGCGCTATCCCGACCTGACGGCCAGCGAACGCAAGCTCTGTGCGCTGATACGCATGAACCTGGCCAGCAAGGACATCGCCTCGATTGCCGGCATCGCCCCGCACAGTGTGAACGTAGCTCGCCACCGGCTGCGCAAAAAACTGGATCTGAAAGAAGAAGAGCGCCTGGAAGATGTGATTATGGCGCTGTAAGAGCCTTTGCATGCTCTTTGCAGGACGCGCCCCAGTTTGTTTGCCTTAGTCTGAAAAGGGCAGGGCAGCGTCCTGGATATGCGCCTCAGCGCGGAAGTACCGTAGCGTTAGCTACCTGAAGTACACGGATAACCGTACCTGTGTTGTCCGTAACGGGCTGATAGATACTGGTGATTTGCCACACACGGCCCTCGACGTCCACAAAGCGTTCGCGCACACGCTGGGCTTTGCCTGCGCGCAAGACAGACCACAGTTGTTCTTCCTGAATGTCGGCGTCGGTTGCTTCCAGCAGCTGGCCGTGGTGGCGACCTTCCAGTTTCTCATAGAGGCCATCCATAATTTCGGCCATCAGCATGTTGGCTCGCAGCAGTATGCCAGTCGGGGCATACTCGGCCCGCACTTGTTGCGGCGGGTCCAGTTGAAGATAAAGTGCTTGACTGGAGTCCATGGTTCGGAGGAGTTCAGTAGTCATTGTTTTCTGTGGGTCAGGCTGTTGGCGCCCTTCCGACGAAACAAAAGTAGCGGGCCCCAGCCCCCCTCCTGCCGATTGGGTGTATACACGGGGTATACAAGCTCCAACACGTGCTACATTCCCTCCCGATTAAATACCAATCAATTGATATTCAGATACTTAAACACAAAAAAAGCGGGCATACAAACGATAGACAAGCATGCAGACGGCTCAGTAAAATGAGCAAAACCCTTAGGTAGTACCAGCAAGCCGGGACTAAAACGCCTAACCCGAATCAGCCCAACACCTGTTTGTAACCGGCGAGTGTCTCCTCGGCGGTGCGGTCCCAGGTGTAGTCTTTCAGGATACGCGCACGCAGCGTTTCGGAGGGCTGGGCCGCAAGCGCCTGCTTCAGGGCTTCGGCAATAGAATCGATATTCTCCGGCTCGCAGTAGAACACATCGTTCTGGAAATATTCCTCCTGATCGCCTTTGCGAGAGACGACAAGGACACATCCACCAGTAGCCGCTTCAATTGACGACAAGCCCGTTGTTTCGAAGAACGAGGGCAGGGCATGTACCTTGGCTGCGCCATACACCCGATACAGCGTCTCAGCGTTCAACTTGGGCACGAAGGTGACGGTTGGCCCCGCAATAGCCTTACAGCGGGCATAGTAGTCCTGCGTGTTCATGCTGGCATCGCCAATGATGTAGAGGCGGCATCCAATTTTGTTGGCGGCCTGTATCAGACGATACTGATTCTTAAAGCCTACGATGCGCGCGGCACACACGACAGCGCCCCGGTACGCTTCGTCGGGATTGGTCGCAGCCGCCTGTATTTTCTCGGCATCCACCGAGTTGGGCACTACACGATAAGGCCGCTCAATGCCATAGGCACGCAGTACCCGGCGGTATTCGCTGGCCGAATTGGGCAGTAACAGTGCCGCCCGCTCAATGACGCGGCGAGTTGTGGCTTTCTGTCCACGCAGCAGGTAGTAAAGACTTCCAACAGGCATGCCATTCAGCACCTTTCGTCCTACGGTCTTTACATACTCAATGCCATGAGCCCCCAGTACCCTTGTTAGCAAGCGCTTCAGCGTGTTTTCCTCATACTGCGACTCATACTCCCAGTACTCCATAAAGATAGTGCTGAGCACAAATGGCTTTCCTGCTTTGCGGGCACCCTCCTGATGGTAGTCGGCGAAGTTGGGGGCGAAGAGGCCGAAATAGTGAATGAGATCGTAGGCAGCGTAATCAGGGGCTGGGGTCAGCGCTGCGGTTACATCTGCTGTAACACCCAGTTTACGAAGACACCGGGCTGTGTTCTCAATCTGCGTGGTATCGCCACCGGGATTGGTGAACAGATTGGGGCGACCTATTAGGAGAACTTTCATATCGGACAGAGATACACGTAAAACTCACACGCGCCGATAGAGCCGACTCAGCCAGTATTTGAACAGCGACGCGCGAAAAAGCAGCCAATGCACCCACCAGGGACCTCCCCGGTGCTTCTTCCGGGCTATCATTACTTCCTGCTTGGTGGCAGTAAAGTTTTGGTTGCTGACCCCAGTGGAATCCATGTAAGCAACCACCAGCGGCACAGTCGCAACCTTTAACCTGGGCTTCCGCATCAGCAATTCATAATCCATTGCCAGGCGAAAGGTTGAATCGAACAGCCCGTAATCGCTGAAGTATGAACGTCGCAGGAACAACGCAGGATGCGGCTGGGTCATCTCCCACTCGAACTGCCAGCGCCGAAAGGGGCGACCAACAATATCAGCGCGCGTACCATCGGAGAGCACATACTGAATGCGCCCGCAGAGTGCATCTACCGAGCTGGGGAGGGCTATCAGCCGATTTGCAATTGCCGAGAGAACTTCTGGATTACAGAGGTAGTCGCCGCTGTTGAGGAAATACACCCACTGGCCGCGCGCTTTGGCCACGCCTTTATTGAAAGCATCGGCAATGCCTTTGTCGGGTTCAGAGCACCAGTAAGCAATATCAGCGCTGCGGGTTTCGAGCAGTTCGCGGGTGCCATCGTTCGAGCCTCCGTCGATAACAATGGACTCAAAGTCCCGGAAAGTCTGCTGCTTCAGGCTGTCCAGCGTCTGCTCCAGGCCATTCCTGTTCCGAAAGGCGATGGAGACAACGCTGATAAGGGGCTGGGCACTCTGCATGGCAATGGGCCACAAAGGTAGTGGGAAAAGCCACTTGGCCCCGCAATGGGCACCTGCTAGCGCTCCGGCGGAGCGTGCTTGTCGTTAAAGCGCTGCAGAAACTCAAGCATTTTGACGCGATCGCCAGCGGGGCGCTCATCCAGGATGTAGGCCTGATAGAGGGCATCGTCATGGGTCCGGAGAAAAGCAGGGAAGTAGACGCCATCCAGCCGATTCACCATGCCCGTCATCAGGTCTATGAAGAAGTAGAGGCCTTCGGGCTCCGCAGTAGGATATGCCACATTGCCGTACACTGCATTTGAGGGGCGGCGCTGTGCAGGAGGCGTCCGCATAGAGATGTCTGTCAGAGTTCCTGCACCAGAGGAAATACCATCCGGTCCATTGCGACTCCGCGATATTCCCTGGTTAGGATTCTGAGGCGCGGTAATCGGCGTAGCCGGGCGAGCCTGGCTGTTAGGCCGTGACGCCATGAGGCTGACGGGCCGAGCGCACAGCATCAGCGTCTGGTAGTCCATCGTGCGGTAAAAGCCTGCAAATTCCTTTGGGTCATCGGGCAACATGCGGCGTACATATAGACCGATTCCGTCGCTGTAACCCCAGATTTCCATACTGGCTATGGAGGCCCTCTTGCCATCGGCCGCGATGTAACGGATGGTACGCGAAGCGGCCTTCAGCTCGGGCTCATCAATACGCAATGCCCGTATGCCTGGCCGTCCTGCTTTCAGCTCTTCTACCGAGCGGTAAATGCCTGGCTCGAATCGCAGTCCTGAGGGAACAGTCTGGGCGTAAATACCACCTGCGATGGCACAGAACAGCACTAGGAAGAAAAGACGCATGATGGACAGCGGATTGCAATTGTAATATACTGCCTAAGGCAACTTCATCAGCGGCCGGCCAGGGGGTGGCGCCGGTTGAACTTGGTGTAGTACTCCAACAGCTTTTTGCGGTCGCCAGCGGGGCGCTCATCCAGGCTGAAGGCCTCGAACAGCTCCGGGTCATTTTGGCGCAGGAAGGCAGGAAAGGCTATACCATCGAGATAGCGCACCATTCCGTCTTTCATGTAAATGAAGAAAAGAGGCTTCTCAAGCTGTGTGGAGGGTATACCTGTAGAGCCGGATACCTGATTGGAAGGTGGCCGCTGGTTGGTATACCCCGGGCCATACATTCCTGGGCCGTAGCCATAGCCATAAGGTCCATAGAAAGGGTCATACCACCAGGGCGAACGGCCCCACCCAAAGCCAGGAGAGCCGATACCGAAGCCGCTGTAGCCTCCCATTCCCATTCCCATACCCATGCCAACATTGAGGCCCGTATTGATAGCAGGACGGTTGTTATTGCCCGCCGACTGGCTTTGGGCACTTTCCAGCAGGCGGGCCTGCTCGTACACCGCCAATGGATTCTCGGCCAGCGATAGCTGCGCCAGTGTCAACAGGCGGAAGAAACCGCCGAAGTCTTTGGGATTGCGCGGGTTGATGGCCCGCACAAACATACCGATGCCATCGCTGTAGCCCCAGATGTCCATCGAGTTTACCGACGCCCGTTTGCCCGAGGCCGCCACATAGGCAATACGCTTCTCGCCCACCTTGGACATTGCACCATCTATACGCAGTGCACGCACACGAGGGGAGCTGGCCAAAAACTCCTCAACAGAATAGTAGATCCCCGGCACAAACTGGGGTGTGGTATCGGTGGCTGTCGGAATAGGCTTCTGTTCCTGTGGCCGGGCGGCCTCATCGGCGGGCGACTGCGCCGCAACCACCAGCGGCAGACACAGCAACAGCAGGGATGTCAGTCGGTTCATGGGTTCAATCCTCCTTGTAGTATATAACGCTTGAGGGTGAGAATCAGTTTGAGGAGGCAGGCATATGCAGCAACGCGGCCGCGTCTGGCGGCAGCGGCTGTCCCAACAATGCCCGGCAGGCGGCTTCGCCCATCAACGGTGACAGCAGAATGCCGTGACGATAGAAGCCGTTCAACACCCATACACGGGCGCCTGCTATTTTTTCCAGCACTGGCCTGCGATGCAGTGTGGCCGGGCGCAGGCCAGTCCAGGTCTCCAGCACGGGCAGGTCATAGAGGCCGGGCACCGCCAGATAGGCACGCCGCAGGATGTCCATGAGGCCGCCAGCCGTCAGCCGGGTGTCGTAGCCCATTTCCTCCGAGTTGCTGCCTATGACGATACGGTCTTCTTTGGGCACCACATAGCCATTGCCATAGGGCTTGGTGCGAATACGCACTACGCGCTGTAGCAGCCCCTCGGGTGGCGGAGCAACCGAGAGCATCTGCCCACGGACGGGGTACACCTTGGTGGGCGTTTCCCACGGCACCGGCGCAGCGCCCGTGGTCAGCAGCACCTGATCGGCCTTGAAGGAACGGCCATCGGCCAGCAATACCTCGGTGTATTCGTCGTGGGGAACCAGCTGGGTCACCTCGGCCCGCTCATGTATCACCGCGCGGCGCAACCTACAGGCCATCGCCAGTGCGTCCACCAGTTTACGGTTGTCCAGCTGCCAATCGTCGGGAGCCAGTATGCCTGCAGGGACAGAATACGCCAGTGCAGGTTCCAGTTCGTGCAGGGGTCTGTTGTCCAGCCACTCTACCCGCAGGCCCTGCTGCTGCATAAAGGCGTACTGGCGTTGCAGCAGGGGCAGGTCTTCGCGGCTTACTACCACCTCCAGTGTGCCTTCCTTGCGCAAACCTATGTCCAACCCCATTCCAGCCAGCTCCATTTCCAGTGCCAGATACTGCTTCAGGCTGGCTTGGCCGGCACGCAACAGAGGCAATTCGGTGGGATCTATCTCGTGCACCGGGGCCAACATGCCAGCGGCAGCCCAGGATGTACCCCGGCCCACCTGCCCTGCTTCCAGCAATACGGGAAAATGGCCTTGACGGGCCAGCGCCAGGCATGCCTGTAAGCCCGCTACGCCACCACCGATGATGAGGAAGGGAATCATGCCCGCAAGCTAGGCGAAAGCCCCATGCGTACCAATGACGCCGCTAGCGGTCGAGCACTTCTTTCAGCCGCTCAACGATGGCAAACACTGCCGGGCATACTTCGGTATTACGTGCGGTGAGGTCCAGTATCTGTACCTGACGCTTACGGTCGGTGTGGGGATACTCACGACAGGCTGTGGGCCGATCTTCGTACACAGTGCAATAGTTGTCGGCACCCAGCATGGGACAGGGCGTAGACTGGAACACCCAGTCGTTGTCGCGGTCTATCTTCAGGTACTTCTGCACAAAGTCGCCGGGCTTCATGCGGGTAGCCACTGCCAGGCGGTCAATGTCGCGGTCGGTGATACGTGGGCTGGTGGTTTTGCAGCAGTTGGCGCAGACCAGACAGTCGGTACGGTCAAAGACCTCGAAGTGGATGTCGTGCAGCTGGTCGTCGAGGCGGTCGGCCAGATGGCGGTCGCGCTTGATGCGGGCAAACAGCTTCTTGGTAGCCGGCATCATGCGGCGCGCGAGGTCGGGCAATTTGTCCAGCGGTACGGGCAGGGGTTCCACAGCCCAAAGGTACAGCAATCCAGCGGTGTCGGCTGCCCGACACTTGTGTTTACGGCTGAACCAAACAAAGTGCCCCCAGCGTATATCAGGTGATGCGAACCCGAATTGCTTCCTGTATGTTGGCGCTGGGGCTGGTGGTGATAGCCACCTTGACAGCTGCCTGCCAAAACCGTTCCTCCTCGCCCACCATGCCTAATTCCTTTGCCGGCAAAACCAACGCCGTGCCCTTTCCCACCGGCAAACCCTGGCTTAATACCGATCAGCCACTTAGCCTTGCTGAGCTGAAGGGCAAAATCGTGCTGCTGGACTTCTGGACTTACTGCTGTATCAACTGCATGCACGTACTGCCTGATCTCAAGCGACTGGAGCACGAATACCCCGAATTGGTAGTAGTAGGCGTGCACAGCGCCAAATTCCAGAACGAGCAGGACGCCGAGAACATCCGCCAGGCCATTCTGCGTTACGACATAGAGCACCCGGTCATCGTTGACAATGAGTTCTACCTCTGGCAACAGTATGGCATCCGTGCGTGGCCGTCTTTCGTGCTCATCGACCCCGATGGCAAGTACGTGGGCAATACCAGTGGCGAAGGCATCTACGATCGCCTTAAGCCCTATCTGGATGGGTTACGGGCCGAGTTTGCCGCCAAAGGCAACCTCAACACCACGCGCATGACTTTTGCGCTGGAACGCAACCGCCAGCCTGCCAGCCTGCTGGCCTATCCTGGCAAAATCATTGCCGATGCCAAAAGCAACCGCCTGCTCTTCACCGACAGCAACCACAACCGGATAATCGTCACCACACCCGAAGGCAAAATCGAAGCTATTATTGGCAGCGGGCAGGAAGGCCGAGCCGACGGCAGTTTTGAAACAGCCAGTTTCTTCCGGCCGCAGGGGCTGGCATACGACGCCACACGCGATGTGCTGTACGTAGCCGACACTGAGAATCACCTCATCCGGGAAGTAGACCTACAGAAACGTACAGTTAAAACCATACTGGGTACTGGGCAGCAGGCACGTACCTACGGCGACTTTGCCAACGGCACCACCGATGCCATCAACTCTCCCTGGGACCTGCTCCTGCTGAATGGCGAGCTCTACATCGCCATGGCTGGCCCACACCAGCTCTGGCGCATGAACGTCACCACTTACCGTGCCGAGGTTTATGCAGGCTCGGGCCGCGAGAATATCATTGATGGGCCCCGTGAACAGGCGGCATTGGCACAGCCTAGCGGCCTGGCAACCGATGGCCGCCGCATCTTCTTTGCCGACAGTGAGGTGAGTGCTGTGCGTATGGTGGAGAACGAACAGGTGCTGACGCTCATTGGCGAAGGGCTATTTGAGTTCGGCGACATCGACGGCACCTATCCTTCAGCCCGTCTGCAACACTGCATAGGCGTGGATTATCACGGCGGAGTGGTGCTGGTAGCCGACACCTACAACCATAAGATCAAGAAGCTGGACCCTAGCAGCAAGACGCTGGTATCGTGGCTCGGCTCCGGCAAACGAGGGCGGCAGGACGGCAAGGCCAGTGAAGCCACGTTCTCCGAGCCCAATGACATTGTGTTCCTGAACGGCAGGTATTACATCACCGACACCAACAATGGCCTGATCCGGGTGTATGATCCTGCCACCGACCGTGTGAGCACGCTGACGCTACAGGAGCCGGGCCGCCTGAGCATGCTGGAGATTCAGCGCACCGCCAGCAACCCGACATCAGTGCCTTTCTTTGGACAAACGGTGGCCGTGGAGCCCCAGCAGGTAAACCCGAATGGTAACATAGTAATCCGGCTGAAGCTGCCAGAAGGCTATAAACTGAATGCCGACGCCCCCAACTACGCCCAGATTGTGGGGCAAAATGGCAATGCCACCATCGCTGAAGTAGAGGGCTTTATCCAGTACACGGTACCAGTAAGTGGTGCTTCAGCGCCCAAACTGACACTTGAAGCCGCCGCCTATTATTGTGAGAAAGGAGATGCAGGCCGATGCCTGATCAAGCTGCTGCGCTTTGAGATACCAGCCACCTACACCACTGGCGCCGCCCAGACAGTATCGGCCAGCTATGTATTGCCAGTGCCGGAACGCGCCAGCCGCTAGGGCGTAAGCACCACACCTACCGTATGTAGCACACCATTGGGCGCCGCAATATCAAAACGAGAAATGAACGGGGTAGCTGAGGCTATCCCGTTGCTTTTTACTGTGGGGACTGCACCTGCTGTTATGGCCAGCGTGCCGCCATTCGCCGTGGTAAGGTTCCCCGTTACGAAGTTGGGCGAGAAGCGCGCACCCGACACAAGGTGATTGGCAATGATGGTGTATACAGCAGCAGCGTCGGTGGCAATGGCAGTTTTCAAAGCAGTAGTATCCGCATAGCCAGCCGCAACAAACGCTGCATCAGTGGGGGCAAACAGGGTATAAGCTGTGCCAGCAAAATTGCTGACCAGCGCGTTGGCATTTGCGCTGCCCGAGTTGAGGTCGCGAAGTGCTACGTACAGCATGGTATATCTAGGGCTGCTTCCTGTAGCATAGCCTTCTATAATGTCAAAGAGTGAGCCCGGAGCGGGTGGAGGCGTCAGCACCGCATTGATGATATGCAACAGCCCGTTATCCGATTCGACATCGGCAGATACGAGTTCGGCTTCGTTGTTCAGCCGCACAGGGCCTTCTTGGCTGATGCCAACCGCCGCCGGATTGCGGGGCGACACGGTGTTATCGGCATACAGGGTATACAGTCGCAAGCCGCTACGCAGGCCACTGGCAGGCTTAATGCCTTCCAGCACATGGTACAGCAGGGTAATCTGGAGGTCAACGAGGGGAAGAGCATCTATGGCTGCGGTAGAGCCCAGACCTGCCGCGGCAAAGGCTGCATTGTCAGGTGCCAAAAGTGTGATATCCGGCACCTGTGCAATCTCATCATCGTACCCTGCGCGTTGCAAGGCATAGGCCAACAACGTCAGGTCGCTGCGGCTGCGAATGACCGACATGGCATCGGGCAGGGGCTGCGGAGGTTTGGTGCTGCTGCAGCCTGTCACAACGATGGCCAGTGCTGCCCAAACGAGAATACGCCTCAACATGGGTACAAGTTAGCGGGAAAGCGGCACATCAGGCTTTCTGGGGTGCGCGGCAGTAAGCAGCCAGCTGCTCGGTCATGTAATCCAGATGGCTGTCGTTGAGGCCTGGCCAGACGCCAATCCAGAAGCCGTGGTTCATCACAGCGTCTGTTTGCGACAGGTCGCCCACTACACGGCGGGAAATGTCGGCGTATGCGGGCTGACGCAGCAGGTTGCCGGCAAACAGCAGGCGCGTACCAATCTTGGCCTGTTCCAGGTGCTGGGTCAGCGCGGTGCGGTCCAGGTTGACGTCTTCGCGTATGCGCAGCAGGTAGCCAAACCAGCTGGGGTTACTGTTGGGCGTGGCTTCGGGCAGGTGAAAGAACTCCTCCAGCGGCTTCAGACGCTCGGTCAGTTTGGCGTGGTTCTGGCGCCGGGCCTCCACAAAGGCATCGGCCTTTCGCAGCTGGCTCAGCCCAATGGCTGCCTGCGTGTCGGTCACTTTCAGGTTGTAGCCGATGTGGCTGTAGATGTACTTATGGTCGTAGCCAGTTGGCAGTTCGCCCAGTTGGTAGCAGAAGCGTTTGCCGCAGGTATTCTCATTGCCCGGTTCGCACCAGCAATCACGGCCCCAATCGCGAAAGCTCTCCACGATCATCTTCAGGCGCTTGTCGTTGATGAGCACCGCACCGCCCTCGCCCATGGTGATATGGTGCGCCGGATAGAACGACAGCGTAGCCAGATGTCCGAACGTGCCAGTTTTGCGCTCCTGCTGGCCAGGGATAGCGAAGGTAGCGCCCAGTGCGTCGCAGTTGTCTTCCACCAGCCACAGCTTGTGGCGCTTGCAGAAGTCGGCCACTGCAGCCAGGTCAAATGGGTTCCCCAGTGTGTGTGCAATCATCACGGCCTTGGTACGGGGCGAGAGCGCCGCCTCCAGTTTGCTCACGTCAATGTTATAGGTGCCGGGGTGTATGTCCAGAAACACGGGCACACAGCCATAGGAGATGAGCGGGTTGACTGTGGTAGGGAAACCTGCTGCTACAGTAATGACTTCGTCGCCGGGCAATATCCGCTCATCGCCCAGCTTGGGGCTGGTAAGCGCCATAAAGGCGCAGAGATTGGCGCTGCTGCCGCTGTTAACCAGGATGGCATGGCGCGCGCCAAACCAGTCGGCAAACTGTCGTTCAAAGGTAGTGGCGTAGCGTCCTGTCGTGAGCCAGCCATCCAGCACAGCATCTACGCCGTGCAACAGATCGGCGGCGTCTATCACCTTGCCCGTGACCGGCAGATAGTCGGTGCCGGGCACCAGTGTCCTGCGGGTGTTTGCCTCCGCGATGGCCGAAAGGGCTGAAAGCAGTTCGCCCTGTAGGTTCCTGTATTCCACAATGCAAAGGTATCGCCTGCCACCACACCTCGAAGGAAATGGCTAAAGGATTTTTATTTATTTAGTCTCATTCTAATTAATATTGCTGCATGTGTTCCGCTCACTCCCCCCTGCTGCTGGCGTCGACCTCAAAGGGGTTTATCAGGCTATGTGCTGGCTGCGCTCATCTGCAGCTGCTTTTTGGTAACCTGTTTCTTTCCTTCTCGCTGGCCGAGATGATGCAGTTACGCGACTGCCTGACGGCATTCCCGACAGACCAGTTTCAGGATACTGCCGAATGTGGGCCCATTGGGGTAATCCGGGCTGGGGAAGCGCGATATGCGCTTTCGCCCGAAGACATGTGCCTGCTGGCCAACCTCATCTCCGAGGCTTATATAATGATTCAGACCTATGAAATCCTCTACACTAAATAGCTAGCAGCCAGCACCATTTTGCCAGAAACATTTAACTGTTAGAACATATATTGACCCAAAAGGGTTACAACTATGGAACTTGAAGATCACCCACCCTACAATGCCCATCTCATTGCGATTCCATACCCTGCGGCAGCAGTATCGGCTGCAGTTGGGCCATACCGAGGTATACCTTCACCCCAGCGACCTCCGCATACTCGCCGCCGAACTGCGTGCGGTAGAACCTACTGATTTCATGCTGCTTCCCGGTTTCGGCCCACGCAGCGTCATTCGTGTGGGCAGCCTCTGGCGGAGCATCAACCCAACAGAACATGATGCATTGCGCCGCCTTGTACAACAGGAACTGGTTTTATTGGAGGCCCAGCGACTGCTCCAATATCAAAGCCCCAGGCTGTCCAGATAATCGTCTACTGTACTGAAGTATAGGTCGGGATAGGCGGAAATCAACTTCTCACTGATCAGTCCCCCCAAGAGCGGGCGGAGTGCCGGTTGCTGTAAGACAGCCGTGGTAACAGGCTCAATGATAAGCTGCCCCTGCGGGAATCGCCGTCCGATTCGCTGCGCAAGCTGGCACCGGTTCATGAAGTCGGTACTGGCAATATGCCACACCCCATTCCGGCCGTCCTCCATCAGTCGGCGTAACGCTCTGGCAATATCCCAAGCATTGGCAGGGGTGGCGTACTGGTCCAGCGGTAGGCGAAGTGCAAGTTGTTTGCCCTCACGCAATTGTGCCACAATCCGCGCGATGAAGTTCTTCCCTCTGGCTTCGTCGCCATATACATTGGTAATGCGCAGCACCAGACTGTCGGGCAGTTCGGCCAGTACCGCCTGTTCGGCTTCCAGCTTATGGCGGCCATAGACACTGAGAGGGTTCACGGTGTCGGTCTCCCGATAGGGCCCACGCGCGCCATCAAACACATAGTCTGTGCTGAAGTAAGCCATGCGCGCACCTGTCTCCTTCGCAAGCTGAATCAAGTTGAGCGTACTTTTCACCGTTGCCGTCCATGACTCCTCTGGGTGCTGCTCGCAGTGATCCACATGTGTAAGTGCCCCGCAATGTATAATCCAGTCGGGCCTGAAGCCTTTCAGATCAAAATTACGTGGGTTCAGCGCATCCAGTGTGTCAAAAAACACCGTTCCCCCGGTTGAAAAGGAGAAGAAGGTACCTTCTACTGTCCACGCTGTTTCTGCTTGCCATTGGTTAAGACAATTGCTTCCGACGAGGCCCGAGGCCCCTACAACAACCACACGCATACCGCAAAGGTACACCAAGTGGCGTCCCTTGGGCACCTTTCGGACGCTCACGAAGTTTAGGTAGCATGACCAACTCAACTGGACTTGCAGTACTCTACGTGCAGGACCCGCTCTGTGGCTGGTGCTAC
This sequence comes from Pontibacter sp. T17, assembly GCF_057219875.1. Classification (NCBI taxonomy): domain Bacteria; kingdom Pseudomonadati; phylum Bacteroidota; class Cytophagia; order Cytophagales; family Hymenobacteraceae; genus Pontibacter; species Pontibacter sp. T17. Next base: position 870,443 of record NZ_JBXVVW010000001.1, on the reverse strand, counting down.
GGCTTTGCACCCACGGTGCATCGGCTGGCCAAAGAGTTCTCGGGCCGTCTTGCCTTCGAGGCCCTGGCAGGCGGGATGTCGCTAGGCAGCCGGGTGCAGCCCATCAGCCAGGTTTATGCCAATTCGACCGACTCGCTCTCCTTTCTGGAGGCGCAGACAGGTGTCGGTTTTGGCCGTGCCTTTCGTCAGATGATCGCCGAAGGCACTTACCTCTTCAATTCCGAGCCACCGAGTATTGCGCTTACAGCTTACAAGCAGCTGGGGTTTCATGGCGAAGCGACGCTCAGGTTCAGCTATGCCCTCCAGACAGCTCTGTTTCGAGATGGCCGCAACCTTAACAAGCCGGAGATTCTCACCTCCATCGCATTGGAGCATGGCGCCGACCCCTATCGCTTTGCCGAGAAACTGAAAGACCCCTCTGTTCGGGGAGCCACTTTTTTAGAGTTTACAATTGCGCAGGAAATGCGGGCCACCAGTTTTCCATCGCTTGTGTTGAAGCAGGGTAAAGAAACGCAGCTGCTGGCCCGAGGCTTTATGGCATACGAAGAGCTGAAACCACTGCTGGAACAGGCGTACGAAAACGCTGCTACTGCCTGACACCTACCACGGTGTGTTGAAATCAGTGAAAGGCAGAAAATTCTGGTCCCGTTCTGATACTGCCGTTACGGGCAGAGGCCAGTCGTGCCAGAAGGTGTCCCATCGAATACCGTCGTCTGACGCCGGATTGTACTCACAGGTGGTCATATACACCATCACAGCGGGTTCGGTACCCAATACCTGAAAGCCGTGTGCAAAGCCGGGAGGCAGGTAAAGCATCAGCCCATTGCTGGCCGAGAGCAATTCGGTGCCTACATGACCGTAGGTTTCGCCAGAACGGAGATCAATAAAAACATCGCTGACCGCGCCCACTGCGCAATACACAAGTTTGGCATGGTCATGAGGCGGCAACTGAAAATGCATGCCCCGCACAACGCCCGGGTTAGAAACAGAATAGTAGGACTCACGAAAGTCGGCCCGCAGGCCCAATGCCTGAAACTGAGCCGCATGAAAGGTCTTGGTGAAGCTGCCCCTGTCGTCGGCCTGCCGGAAAGGGGCCAGTATGGCAGCACCAGGAAATGGTTGACGAACGATTCTCACACTGTAAACATACACCCGAAAGGCAGTGTAAAGGCGTAAGCGAACGCCGCAGCCCACCCCTCGGAAACGGTTTTAGACTGCTTCAAAATAACCTGCATTGGAAAATGGCCGGGGAAATCTCCTTTGCACTAACAGGGGGGGTTGCTATCTTGCGCCCGTTTCGTGGGAAAATACTGCCCTTTTCCCATGTTCACTGTACTCTCAACGAACCTCCTGAATATGTCCCCGGACGGTTGGAATGGCGAGCTGAACCGTAAAGCGCCAGCGGATGCTTCCGCTACCTTTGCATCATGCCCCGTCCACACCTGCTGTCAGGTCATGTTCGGGAATATCCGCAGCCCCTACCATCGCAGCATATGATCCGCAGGATTACGCAGCTTGTCTATCTGGCACTCGCACTGGTGGTATTGCCAGCCGTGCAATCGCAGGCCGCCGTCGACCCCGCCGCCGGCGAAAAGCTCTTCAAGGGCAATTGCGCCTCGTGCCACGCCGTGAACAAAAAGTTGATTGGCCCCGCTCTGGCTGGTGTGCGCGACCGCGTGCCCAGTGAAGACTGGCTGGTCCGCTGGGTTCAAAACAGCCAGAAGCTCGTGAAAGCGGGTGACGAGTACGCTGTAAAGATTTACAACGAGTACAATCAGCAGCAGATGCAGGCATTCGAAGGCCTTTCCAAGGACGACGTGCTGAGCATCATCGCCTATGTGGATGAAGAAGCCAAGAAAACGCCCCCACCCGCTCCTGGCGCTGCTGCCGGTGCCGCGGCAGGCGCAGAAGACTCTGTCAGTTCTGGCCTTATCACAAAGGGCCTCTTTGTGCTGATTGGCATTTTGGTAATCATCGCTTTCCTGTTGCTACTGGTCATTGCGCTGCTGGTAAATGCCATCCGCGCCAAGGAAAGTGGCAGTCAGGTTACCGCAGGTGGTGTAGGCATCAGCCTCAAAGGTCTGCTCCAGAACCGGTTCATCATGACGACCGTTGTCCTCGCGATTGTCATCATCGCAACTAGTGCCACGGTTAAAACCGCTACCGGTGTTGGTCTGCACCAGGGCTACGCTCCCATTCAGCCTGTACTGTTCAGCCACAAAGTGCACGCTGGCCAGTACGGCATCAACTGTAACTATTGCCATATCGGTGTAGAACGCGGCAAGAGTGCCACAATTCCCGGCACCAACATCTGCGCCAACTGTCACACTGGCCTGCAATTGAACGGCACCAACGAAGACGGCTCGCCCAAAATCATTGACGGCATCAACTACCAGCAGGAAATCGCCAAGGTGCGTGAAGCTCATACCTCAGGCACGCCCATCGAGTGGGTCCGTATTCACAACCTGCCCGACCTTGTGTATTTCAACCACGCCCAGCACGTAAAGGTGGGCAAGGTAGAGTGTACCACCTGCCACGGCGACATCGCCAACATGAACGTAGTGTACCAGCACAGCGACCTGTCAATGGGCTGGTGTATCAACTGCCACCGTCAAACACCGGTGCAGTTCAAGGAAAACCCCTACTATCACCAGGTACGCCAGGATCTGGCCGGTTCGGAGAAGCCCATCACGGTAGAAACGATCGGCGGTCTTGAATGTGCCAAGTGCCACTATTGATCTAGTCCCAGTCCCTCACAACTAGCGCTGCCCCAGAAGAAACACCATGGAAACCAAGCGATACTGGAAGAGCATCGAGGATCTGAAGCAGGATCCCGCTGCCATCGAGGCTGCCCAGAACGAGTTCGGCCGGGACGTTCCCGTGGACGAGATTCTTGCCGACGGCGGGAACCTGCAGTCCAACCGCCGTGACTTTCTGAAGTTCTTCGGCTTCAGCCTCACCGCGGCCACACTGGCTGCCTGCAACAAGACCCCTGTCAAGTATGCAGTCCCCTATGTGGATACCCCGGACGATATGGTGCCGTCGGTACCCAACTATTACGCCAGCACCTTCTATGATGGTCAGGAAGCCTTGAACGTACTGGTGAAAGTGCGTGATGGTCGCCCCATCAAGATTGAAGGCAACGCTCAGAGTCCGCTCAACGGCACAGGCAATGGCATTGGTGGTGGTGTAAGCGCCCGTGGTCATGCTTCCATCCTCGGCCTATACGACAGCACCCGCCTGCAGAATGCTGTGAAGAAAAGCGGCAATGGCTGGGCCAGAATCGGCTACGACTCGCTCGATGCTGCCATCACCAAGGGCTTGTCGGATGCAGCCGCTGCTGGCAAAACCATCGCAGTAGTATCGCAGAGCAATATCAGCCCCAGCTTCTTCGCTGCACTCGAAGAGCTGAACAAGCGCTACAACAACAAGGTACGCTACGTTGCCTACGACGCTGTTTCTTCGTCGGCCATGCTGGCTGCCAACGAGGCTTCGCTGGGCACCGCGCTGGTTCCCTCCTACCGCTTCGAAAAGGCCAAGGCCATTGTGGGCATCAATGCCGATTTCCTTGGCACCTGGCTCACCCCAACACAGTTCAGCCGCGACTATATCAAAGGCCGCAAGCTCTCGAAAGACCAGAAGGAAATGTCGCGCCACCTCCAGTTCGAGTCTCACCTGAGCCTCACCGGATCGAACGCCGACTACCGTTTCCCCATCCGCCCCTCGCAGGAAGGCCTGCTGGTGCTGAATCTCTACAACGCCATTGCTGCAAAAGCTGGCCAGCCTACCTACAGCGCAGCCAAACTGGAACTGGCAGGTAATGCCATCAGCATGGCTGCCAACGAACTGTGGAACAACAAGGGCAAAGCTCTGCTGGTTTGCGGCAGTAATGACGTCAGCGTACAGGTGCTGGTCAACACCATCAACAAGATGGTAGATGCCTACAGCAACACCATTGAGGCCGACAAGCCACTGATGATTCGTCAGGGCCGCGACGAGCAGATGGTGCAACTGGCCGCCGACATGAAGGCAGGTACCGTAGGTGCTGTCATTTTCCATGGCACCAATCCTGCCTACACCTGGGGCGATGCCGCTGGCTTCGAAGCTGCGCTGAAAAACGTAGCCCTGAAAGTATCGTTTGCTGAGCGCGAAGACGAAACCGCACAGCACTGCGACTATATCGTACCCGACAGCCACTTCCTGGAAAGCTGGAGCGACGCCGAGCCTGTTGCAGGTCAATTGGCCATTGTGCAGCCCACCATCCAGCAGCTGTTCGACACCCGTCAGGCACTTGAAAGCATCCTCGTATGGGCTGGCAACACCACCAAGCCGTACGACTACATCCGCAATACCTGGAAAGGCTTTGCGTCCGGCAGCTTCGAAAGCTTCTGGCAGCAGTCGCTCCACGATGGCTTTGCCAGTGCCAGTCGCAAGGCAGCCGTTCCTGGCAGCCTCACCGCTGGTCTCACCAAGAATGCAGCCCCCAGTGTCGGAGAAGCCGCTAATGCACTGGCTGGCTCCAAGCCTGCTACAGGCCTTGAGCTGATTGCCTATGAGAAAGTAGGCATCGGTAACGGCGTACTGGCTGGCCTGCCCTGGCTTCAGGAGCTCCCCGATCCCATCACCAAAGCTGTATGGGACAACTACGCAGCCGTCAACGTAAAAGACGCTGAAGAACAGGGTCTTAAAATGGGCGACGTAGTGAAAGTGAGCAACGGCAAGACCGAAGTAGAACTCCCCGTTTACGTACAGCCGGGTCAGGCACGTGGCACGGTGGGCATCGCCCTGGGCTACGGCCGCACCAAGGCTGCCAAAGCCGCGCTGGAAGTGGGCAAGAACGCCTATGTCTTCACCTCGGTAGTTGGCGGCACGGTTCGCTACACCACCGGCGACGTGAAACTGACCAAGACCAGTGCAACCTACGAGCTGGCGCTGACGCAGTCGCACCAGACCATCATGGGCCGCAATATCGTGAAGGAGACCACCTTGGCCGAATGGCACAAGAATCCTTACTCCGGCAACGAAGAGAAAATCCAGCTCATCTCGCTGTGGGAGAAACACCCCAAAAACGGCCACTACTGGGCAATGGCCATCGACCTCAACGCCTGTACGGGCTGCGGTAGCTGTGTCATCAGTTGCCAGGTAGAAAACAACGTACCGGTAGTAGGCCGTAGCGAAGTGCGCCGTGGCCGCGAAATGCACTGGATCCGCATTGACCGCTACTTCTCAGCAGCTGGTACCGACGCTGTTGCCATGGAGCAGGGCGCCGAACAGCCCGAAGTAGTTTTCCAGCCGATGCTGTGCCAGCACTGCGACAACGCCCCCTGCGAAACCGTGTGCCCCGTACTGGCTACCACCCACAGCAGCGAAGGTCTCAACCAGATGACCTACAACCGTTGCATCGGTACCCGCTACTGCGCCAACAACTGCCCCTATAAGGTGCGCCGTTTCAACTGGTTCGATTACGCCAAGCAGGACAACTATGGCCGCGACCGTGGCAACCTCACCCTCAATGAGGAAATACACGGTACTGCGTTCACGTACAACCCTGCCACCGACGAACTGGGTCGTCTGGTTCTCAACCCCGACGTTACTGTTCGCTCGCGCGGTGTCATGGAGAAGTGCTCGTTCTGCGTGCAGCGTCTTCAGGCCGCCAAACTGGAAGCCAAGAAGGAAGGCCGTCGTGTAAGCGACGAGCAGGTACAGCCCGCCTGTGCCCAGAGCTGCCCCTCGGGCGCCATCATCTTCGGCGACCTCAACGATCCCGAAAGCCGCATTGCTCAGGTGTACAACACCGAGCGCAGCTACCATGTACTGGAGGAAGTAAAAACCCTCCCGCACATCAGCTACCAAACCAAAGTGCGCAACAAGGAAGCAACCCAAGCCTAACCGGACACCCGTCATTCAATAGGAATCTGCCATGTACGAATCACCCCTTCGTACGCCGCTTGTCACCGGCGACAAAACCTACACCCAGATCACGGACGACGTGGTCCGGCCGATTGTGACCAAGCCGCCGAAAATCTGGTTCCTGGCGCTGGCTGTCAGCGGCCTGGTTGCCACCATCGGTGTGCTCTGTATTCTTTACACTGTTACTACAGGTATCGGCACGTGGGGTCTGAACAAGACCATCGGCTGGGCCTGGGACATCACCAACTTCGTGTGGTGGGTAGGTATCGGCCACGCGGGTACCCTCATCTCCGCCATTCTGCTGCTGTTCCGCCAATCATGGCGTAACTCCATCAACCGTGCGGCTGAGGCCATGACCATCTTCGCGGTAATGTGCGCGGGCCTGTTCCCAGCCATTCACGCCGGTCGTACCTGGCTCCTGTTCTGGGTATTTCCTGTGCCAAATATGCACGGCTCTCTGTGGGTGAACTTCAACTCACCCCTGCTGTGGGACGTATTTGCCATCTCCACCTATTTCACCGTTTCGCTGGTGTTCTGGTACGTAGGCCTCATCCCTGATCTTGCCACTGTACGCGACCGCGTTACTGGCAAGTGGGCCAAGGCTATCTACGGCACCCTCGCTTTCGGCTGGAATGGTTCGGCAAAGGTATGGCAGCGCTTCGAGAGCGTTTCGCTCATTCTCGCTGGCATGGCTACGCCACTGGTACTTTCGGTACACACCATTGTATCCTTTGACTTTGCTACCTCGGTAATCCCCGGCTGGCACACCACCATCTTCCCGCCTTACTTCGTTGCTGGTGCTATCTTCTCCGGCTTCGCGATGGTACTGACGCTGATGATCATCACCCGCAAAGTGCTGAACCTCGGCGCCTACATCACCCAGACGCACATAGATGCTATGTGCTACATCACACTGGCGACTGGCTCGATGGTAGGTTTGGCTTACGGCACCGAGTTTTTCATCGCCTGGTACTCGGGTAGCCCCTATGAGCAGTTTGCCTTCGTAAACCGCGCTTTTGGCCCTTATGCCTGGGCATACTGGACGATGATCACCTGCAACGTTATCACTCCTCACCTCTTCTGGTTCAAGAAGGTACGCGAGAACATGGTAACGGTATGGCTCCTCTCTATCGTAGTGAATATCGGTATGTGGTTTGAGCGCTTTGTGATCATCGTTACCTCGCTGCACCGCGACTACCTCCCCTCCTCCTGGAGCATGTTCAGCCCTACCTGGGTAGAAGTAGGTATTTATGTGGGCACGATGGGTCTCTTCATGACACTCTTCCTGCTTTTTGCACGGTTCCTCCCCGTTATTGCCATGGCTGAAGTGAAAATGATTGCCAAGGTGTCGGGCGAGAAAATGAAGCGTGACCTCGCTGCCGAAGAGCATGTTGAGTTCCCCGCCGACCATCCTCTGGCTGGTGGCGCTGCTCTCAAAGCTGCTTACAAATCTCCTGACGCAAACGCCTGAACTACCCACCCCTAGCGCAACAACACGCTATGAGCCAACAAGACAACTTCGTGATCGGTGTTTACGACGATGAGGAGAAAGTACTCCACGCCGTAGAGCACATCCGCAGCAAAGGAGTAAAGATCACCGACGTATTCTCGCCCTTCCCCATCCACGGCATCGACCAGGCTTTGGGCCTGCGCCGTTCACGCCTGCCTAAAGCCGCCTTTTGGTTTGGCTTCACTGGCTTCTCACTGGCCCTGTTCATGCAGGTGTGGATGCTGGGTATCGACTGGCCTATTGACATTGGCGGTAAGCCCTATGTCAGCATTCCCAGCTTCATCCCGGTAACCTTCGAACTCACCGTTCTGATTGCCTCGCTGGGGATGGTAGGTGTATATCTCTACGCCAGCCGTCTGAAGCCAGGTGCAGAAGCTCAGCTCGCCGACATCCGTCAGACCGACGACCGCTTCGTCATTCTGGTAAACAAGACCCAGGAAAAAGGCGATGGCGCCCTTCGCCAGCTCTTTAATGAGACTGGTGCCCTGGATGTGCGTGAATCCCAACTTGATGTACCCGTAGCCTACTAAGCTCCCGCACGATGCAACGCATGAAATCTTTCGCCCTGCTCTGCTCTGGTATGCTGCTGCTCACTGCCTGTGGCAGCACCGACAATAAAGGCTATGTAGGCCACGACCCAGCAAAAACGGGTATGGAATATGCCCCGGACATGTACCACACCATTCCGGCGGACCCCTACTCCCAAATGGGTAAAAACCCCTACACCCGCGACGGCAAAAACTTGATGTCGACGGTGGCTGGTACCATCGCCCGTGGCAAAATGGGATATGACTTCCCATACGCCAACAATCCCGACGCTTACGAGCAGGCGGGCCGTGAACTCACCAACCCCATTGCCGACAGCAAGGACGCCCGCGAAAAAGGCAAGTACCTCTACGTACAATACTGCCAGCACTGCCACGGCACCAACGGCGACGGTGCCGGCAAGGTGTCGGTTGCTGCCGGTGGCCCCTTCGCAGGTGTGCCCTCCTACTACGACGATTCGCACAAGAATCTGCCAGTCGGCAAAATGTATTTCAGCATTACCTACGGCCGCAACCAGATGGGCAGCCATGCTTCCCAGCTGAATCCCACCGAGCGCTGGCAGGTGATTCTGTATGTACAGGAACTTCAGCGCAAGGGCCTCAACCTGCCCGACCCACTGGAAGCCCCCGCCGCTCCTGCCGCAGCCACCGAAACTGCTGCCAAGTAATTATTACCCGACTGACAGAACCTACCAGATACTCGCGACATGGCACACGGATCGCATCACGAAGCTCCAGCGATTGTAGAGAAGTTCAGCCTGCCTGAAAAGACTCGCCGCAACCTTCTCATCCTCCTGGGCGTAGGCCTGTTCCTTTTCCTTGTTGGCACCTTCTTCGCCTACCAGGGAGACAAGGACCACCCTTATCACGAGCAGACGGTAACGTATACCACTGGCTCTCGTCATGAAGTGCTCGCTGGAGAAACCTATGGCGCTGCCAAAGGGCCCGGCGGCCTCAACAACTCGCCGCAGGATGTACGCAGCAACGAACCTGCTGCACACAACCATGGCGGGCATGGAGCCGAAGGCCATCACGGCCCCACCTGGGTTACCCGTTTCTGGGCTAACTTCCTGCTCAACAATGTGTACTTTGGTGGTGCAGCTCTCCTTGCGCTGTTTTTCATCGCCGTATCCACCATCACCAACGCCGGCTGGTACGTTATCGTCCGCCGCATTCTTGAGGCCATGAATGGCTGGCTGGTGTTTGCCGCTGTGGGCGTATTATTGGTAGCCCTTCTGGGTGGCCACTATCTCTACCACTGGATGGATACCGCAGCCGTTGAAGGTGACAAGATTCTGAAAGGCAAGCAGCCCTTCCTGAATACTCCCTTCTTCATCATTCGCATTGTCTTCTATTTTGCCATCTGGATTGGTTTCGCCTGGATGATCCGCAAGTCCTCGCTTGCAGAAGACCAGCAGCCTGGCCTTAACCAGTACGGCAAGCAGACCGTGCTCTCGGCCATTTTCATTTTCCTGTTCGGCATCACGATGTCGCTGGCCGCATGGGATCTCATCATGAGCATTGATACGCACTGGTTCAGCACCATGTTCAGCGTACACGTGTTTGCTACGCTCTTTGTAACAGCACTGTCGCTGCTCACGATGATTGCCATCTACTTGAAGAAGAATGGCTTCCTGCCTGCCTTCAACGATAGCCATCTCCATGATCTGGGCAAGTTCGTATTCGCCTTCAGCATCTTCTGGACCTACATCTGGTTCTGCCAGTACATGCTGATTTGGTACGCCAACATCCCTGAAGAAGGTGGTTACTATTGGGAACGCATTAACCCCAACAGCGCCTACCGCGTATGGTTCTGGGCTACTGCTGCAATCAACTTCATTGTGCCCTTTATCGGCCTGATGACGCACAGCAGCAAGCGCAACTACGAGTACCTCGCGGTTATTTGCGGCATTGTGCTGGTAGGCCACTGGCTTGACCTGTTCATCATGATTTTCCCCGGCACCATGAAGGGCGCCGGCAGCATCGGTCTGATGGAAATCGGCATGTGGCTGATGTTCCTCGCCGCCTTCCTGCTTGTAACCGCATGGCGCCTCTCCAAGGCTCGTCTGGTACCGGCAAATCACCCGTATCTGCGCGAATCGCTGATGCACAACTACCACTGATTCGCCCTTACTGCTACAAACAGGCCGCCTTGCGCGGCCTGTTTGCTTTTATACACTACAATTCCGCTGGCGATTGACACCAAACGTCTATTTTGACGTTTACGTAACTACATGGAAGAAACGCTGCTGATGTTACCCGGAGGCCTCCGGATGCTCCACAAACCATTCCCTGCCACCCGGCTCACACACTGTGCGCTGGTGTTTGATGTAGGCAGCCGCGACGAAAGCCCCGATCAATATGGCATGGCCCACTTTCTGGAGCATATGGTGTTCAAGGGCACCCAGAAACGCAAAGCCTTTCACATCCTTTCTCGTATCGACAGCGTGGGTGGCGAACTCAATGCCTTTACCACCAAAGAGAAAACCGTATACCATGCCACCGTTACCCAGGAGCATACCGAGCGTGCTATAGAACTCCTGTTTGATATCGCCTTTCACAGTGTCCTGCCCGCCAAGGAGATTGAGAAAGAGAAAACGGTTATCAGCGAGGAAATCGACATGTATCAGGACGATCCTGAGGAATCCATCTTTGAGGCCTTTGAGGAGATGGTCTTTGGGAAACACCCTTTGGCGCATCCCGTGCTGGGCACCAAGGAGGGCATCCGCAAATTCAGCCATACCCGGCTTCGCAGTTTCAACCGAAACCACTATACCCCTGAACGTGCCGTTCTGGCAGTGTATGGCGCCCCTGCATTGGCCCAGGTAGAGAAGTTGGCACTGCGCTATGTCGAAACGCTGCCGCGCCTAAAGGGCGAAACTCCGGTCCGCAAGGTCTCCCATCGGTTCAAACCCGATACTCAGGTGCACTCCAAGCCCATTCAGCAGGCACATTTTCTGCTGGGCGGACCGGCCTACCCTTTGCAACACAAACGATTTGTTGCCTTCCTGGTGCTGCAACATCTGCTGGGCGGCCCACACAGCAACTGCCGTCTCAACCTCAACATCCGAGAGAAGCATGGCCTGGCCTACAATATCCAGAGCTATTACCAGCCGTTCGTTGATGGTGGGGTGTGGGGGGTATATGCCGGATGCGAGAAAAAGCAGCTTACGCGAGTGATATCACTGGTAGAAAAAGAACTCCGCCAACTATGCTCGCAGCCCCTCACCACCCTGGCTTTGGCCCGGGTAAAGAAGCAGTTTATCGGAGCCATGCTGATTGGCCAGGAAAGCCTCTTCAACCAGATGGTAGCTCAAGCCAAAGATGTACTGGACTTTGGCCACACCTACAGTCTGGACGAAGCCATCAAGCACGTGGAGGCGCTCACTTCCATGGATATCATGGAAGCCTCCATGGAATATCTTGAACGCCAAAAACTTTCGTTACTGGTTTACGAACCTGCCGAAAACTGATTCTGGGATCAACTGGTCAGGGTAAGCAGTTCTGTAGTAAGTTCGTAGTACAAACCCTACTACCAACTACAGGATATGTTTATCGTTTACGGTACCAACTACTCCAAGCTCAGTTCTAACTCTGTTGTCCTCACAAGCTTGACCGCAGCTGAGCCTGCCGCTGGCGAAGAGGCAGAAGCACATGCCCCGGTTTCGGGTGTAGCAGTAAATATCTATCAGCGCTATGCTTCGCTGTTCTGGATTCCGCTGTTTCCCATTTCAGGTAAACTGGCAGGCTTCAAGGACGGCGACGACCTGTACACCATCAAAGAAAACGCCCTGAGCCCCGAAGACCGCGCCAAAGTGGAGGAACTGAAAGCACAGTCAAGCAAAGGCTACCATCTTTTCAGCGGGCTGGCCATCATTGCGGCACTGATTGTATGGGTTGCAATTGGCTCCAGCATGGACAGCTCCTCGCGCAAAGACCTGCTGAACAACCCGCCAGTGGGCTCCATCATTGTCATTAAGGAAGCGGGCGAAAAGGTGGGTTACAATAACTTCAAGTATGCCCGCGTAACGGCCGTGAAAGGCGACTCGGTAGATGTTCTCTTCAACAATTTCTATCTGGAGACAGACGGCTCGTTCAGTGAAACCGATGGCCGCCCTTATGTTTACGACGAAAAGAACTACTCGACCGAAGAGGGCCTGACAGCACGCTATGGCAAAGCTGAACTGGTACAGATGAACGATGGCGACGAGATACCCCACATCTACCCCGCCACACCTGAAAACTGATTGCCCCCAGCTTCATAATAGCCAATGACCTTCCGTCATGACCACGCTGTCCTCAATGAGGACAGCGTTTTTGTTCAGAATGTGCCCGAAAGCTATGTGCTGCGCGGTATCATCACCCCTATCACTGCAACACAGTTGGAAGTGCGCTATTACCAGCGCTATCTGACAGGCAGTGGCTTCATTCCACTGTGGCCCACTACCCGTCGCTTTCCTGGTTTCCTGCACCAGGGCAATGTGGTGCGAATCAACCCTGACTACCTGCCCACCACCGACCAGGAGAAACTGCGCCAGCTGAAGCAGCAAGCAGGCTGGGGCTGGCATCAATACATTGGCGCCCTGTTCATTGCAGCCTGTCTGTTGGCAGGTGGCATCAGTGCCCATTTTGATGCGCAGAAACGCCAGGAGCACCTCCAAAACCTGGTACCAGGAGATGTCATAGCCATTGAAGATACCATTGACTATGGTGGTGTACGCAAGGTGTTCTTCTACCGTGTGGCCGACCTGGACGAAACTACTGTACTGCTGTACAAAGGCCGTTTCGAGGTGACGATGCGAACCGAATTCAAGCCGGAAACCCACCAGGCATCTGCGCTGGATACTACCCAATATGACGAGCTTAATGCCGACAACCTTCTGATGGACAAAACGGCGTTGAAGGAACTGGAAAACCGTATCCAACACATCTACCGCCAGGAAGAAAACTAGACGGCTGGCAATCGCCATCTTACGAAGAAGGGCACCCGCTTGGGTGCCCTTCTTCATTTATCGAAACCGATGCCTCAGAGTGGCAGCGAAGCCATCTTGGGCACTTCAGTGTTTACAGCGAACTCGAACTGGCTCTGCTTGAAGCTCTCCTTGCGGTTGCGCTTACGCAGCTTCAGGTCTTTCAGCGCAGGGAACTGGCCCTGGATGTGACTGAACACCTGGCTGTGCTCGGCATAGGCGAAGTCGCCGCCCATGTCGGTTACGAGCTTGGAGAGGATGAGCCAACTGGGCAGGCAATCAACCACGTTCTCGGGGTGGCGCCAGTTGTCGATAGCCACGCCACCGGCATCCAGACGGCTCTTCGGCAGGGCCATCCACATTTCGGGGGTCATGCGGCGAATCTGCTTTGCCTGCAGCGCAATCTGCGGGATGCCCTTGTGGTTTACGTAAACGCCGGTTGCCTCTACGCTGGTGGCAGCGGGAAGAATTACTTCGGCCTTGTCGAAGCCTACGAAGTGCTGATAGGCATGCGCAATTACAGCTTTGCCAGCGGCTACCATTTCGGCAGACACGGCATCGTCTTCCATCACGTATACCAGTGCGGCGCTTGCGGCCTTGGACTTGAGGTCATCGACCGACACCTTGGTGAAGCCGAGGAGTTCGCAGGCGGCCATGTTGGGGGTGCGGTCGTCCTGACGCAGGAAGTTGTCGCCCCAGCCCTGCTGCGTGTGCGGCACTACGTATACATCCTTCACACCGGCCTTGGCAGCCAGTTGCTTGAGGGCATAGTTGCTTTCGAAGCTGGCGTAGGCCGAACCCACAAACACAACCTTACCAGCGTTCTGTTGCAGCATTTCGCCAGCCTTCAGCAGGGCAGCTTCAAACTCGATGGGCAGATCGCCCTTCAGCTTGGCTCCGCTGATACGCTTCTCGTTGAAGCGGGTGTAGTCGAGGCGGCCAGCGTCACACATCCAGTAGTCATTAACAGCGGGATTGTGGCGCGGAGTAAGGCGGAGAACCTGGTTATCACGGGCCCATACGTCGATGCTACACCCCTTGGAACAACCAGTGCACACGCTGGGGGTATAGTTCATCTCCCACACTCGGGCCTTGAAACGGAAGTCAGAGCTGGTGAGGGCACCTACCGGGCAGATGTCAATGACGTTCATCGAGTAGGCGTCGTCAAACGACTTGCCGGGAGCGGTGGCAGGGAAGTTCTTGTCGCCACGGCTCTGGATGGAGAGCTGTTCGGTCTTGCTGATCTCTTCGGTGAAGCGCACGCAGCGGGTACAGTTGATGCAACGCTCGGCGTCCAGCATCACATTGGGCCCCAGCTCTACACGCTTGGGTTTGTGCACCTTGTCTACCTCAAAACGGCTACCTTCTGGGCCATACTTGAAGGTCCAGATCTGCAGAGGGCATTCGCCGGCCTGGTCGCAGATAGGGCAATCGAGTGGGTGGTTGATGAGCATGAACTCCAGCACACCTTTTTGAGCCTTCTCCACAGTGGGCGACGTGCGGTTGGTACGCACGTACATGTCGGGCGAAAGGGTTGTGTTGCAGCTGGTGACTGGCTTACGGCCCCAGGCAATCTTGGGCGAGCCATCCGCTTCCAGCTCCACAGCGCCGGTCTCACGGTTTTTCACCGGGAAGCCTACTTCCACCAGGCACATACGGCAGTTGGTGGGCGAGGACATGGCAGGGTGGTAGCAGAAATAGGGGATTTCAACTCCCTGAGCCAGAGCGTACTTCAGCAGTACGTCCTTGCCTTCGTATTCGAATGGTTTACCGTCGATGTAGACCGTGGGCATATCGCAGACTTCGGTTGAAAACGTCAGATACCAAAACGGTATCCGACAGACGATGAATGGAAGGCAAAATAATTCAGATATGGCCGCTTTTCCAAGCCGCTGAAAGTAATTTGGCCCCGTTCCAGACACAGTCTGGATGCGGGGCCAAATCGTTGGGCAGATATTGCGAGGACCCAGCGGGCTATTACGCCTCGGTCTCGGCCAGGTTTACGATAGCTACTGCGCGGCGGAAGAACTTGTTCTTGGCCAGCTCACCGATGGTGTCAATGCCGAAAGCCTCCTTCAGCAGCTTGGCATCGTTGTCCGAAACACCCTGAAGAGCAGACACAGGTGCGTTCACCAGTTCCTTGAGCGACTTGCCTTCGAAGGCCTTGTCTACAGCGTTGTTTATGTTCATGGCTTCAATAGTAAAGTCCAAAAATAGGCGTTAAGCCTTACTGAAAATTACCTAGCTGTTAAGAAAAGTAAAGACCGCGACAGGCGCCTGAATGCCAGTCCGTTATTTACCATCGCGCAAGACTGCTTCCCAGCCTTGGCTGGCAATTCTACTGGCGTCTTCCAGTACCGCAGTTTCCAGGCTCTTGCGATACGCATGTAAACGAGAGCGTATCTCAGCATCATGGGCTCCCAATATCTGAGCCGCCAACAAGCCTGCGTTCTTGGCACCATCCAGCGCAACCGTAGCCACTGGTATGCCCCCAGGCATCTGGAGGATGGACAGCACAGAGTCCCAGCCATCGATGCTGTTGCGGCTCTTTACCGGTACGCCAATGACAGGCAACACCGTCATACTTGCCACCATACCTGGCAGATGAGCCGCACCACCCGCACCGGCGATAATTACCTTAAGCCCTCGCGCTTCGGCCTTTGTGGCGTACTCGACAAGACGCTGGGGGGTGCGGTGGGCACTCACGATGCTCACCTCGCTGGCGACACCCATTTCAGCCAGCACACGCGCAGCCTCGGACATGATGCCGAGATCCGACTTGCTGCCCATGATGATTCCTACCAGTGGTTGCGACATGCTGATGGTGTGTTAAGCGGGTTGGAAGGCAGCCTTTACCGCGGTCCAGAAGGCTTCGTTGGGAACGAGACCAGCGTCGTCGGCGCTGTACTCCGGCTTGATTCGATGCACAAAGTACATACCCATCGGCTCAACTTTGTTCTTCACCTCGATGAGGCCGCGGTATTCGCACTCAAAGAACGGGTCTACCAGCGCATAGGTACTAGCCGAGACGTTGACTTTAAAGACCTCGCCCTTGCTCTCAATACGGCTGGCGGTGACGACGGAGTCGCCCCAGATGTCGTAGGCAAACTTGCGCTTACCAATGACGCCTGCCACCAACGGCCCACCCGTGTGAATGCCGAGGCGCAGCTGCCAGCTGTTTTTTCCGCGGGCAACCCTGTCATCCGACACCTTTCGCATGAAGGCCTGGATCTCCAGACCTGCCAAGGCCGCATGTACAGGGTGCAGCGGATAGGGTTCTGGAATACCCGCAGCGCACATGTAGGCATCGCCAATGGTTTTGATTTTCTCCAGCCGGAGGCGCTCGGTTATTTCATCGAACTTCTGGAAACAGAAATCCAGCTCTTCGACCAGGGCCTCAGGCTCCATTTTCTCGGCATAGCCGGTGAACCCTTTGATGTCCATGAACATGATGGACACGCTGTCATAGCGGCGGGGTTTCACGCGGTTGTGCTCTTTCAGCTCAGCAGCAACAGAGCTGGGCAGAATGTTGTGCAGCAGTTCGTCGGCCCTTCGCTGGGCAGCTTCAGCCTTTTCCTTTTCCTGTTCCAGCAGATGCTCGAACATTTGATGGCGCTTCTCGCTGATACGCAGCTCGTCCTGCAGATCTTCGACCATCTGGTGCAGACTTGCAATCTCGGCTTGCTGTTTGGCAAGCTTCTCGCGTTGCTCGTCGGTTGTCACAGTATCTGGCATAACTCGGTGCAAATATAGCCCGCAAAAGCGGCGTGTGCGGGAGAAACCGTAAGCATTAACGCTTACCTGTACGAAAGAGCGCCCAAAACGGCCCTGGGTTGCGCCCGAGGCAGTCAGATAGCCGAAAATGGGGGCAAAACAGACAGCACCGAAACAGCACCGGCAGTCAGGTCATACCACACACGTTGAGCCCCGGCATCAAGCAGGAGATAGCGGGCTCCAAACTGGCTGTTATAGGTTAGTGCCTGTCGCATCTGGGCCACCGAGAGGCCAACGTCTGGCGCTTTACATTCGGCCAGCACCAATGGGCGCCCCTGTTGGCTGAACACCAGGACATCGAACCGCTTAGCCAGTCCGTTGTACTTCACCTGCCGCTCCACTGCAATCAGCTGCAAGGGATAGCCGGCGGCCAGCAGATCGGCCAGCAATGTCTGGCGCACTACTTCTTCTGGAGTGGCAGCTACGGCCTTGCGGCGTACCAGACATTGCAGCGTTGCACCCATCAGGATAGCGTAAGCACTTCCACGTTGTGGTTGGTGTAAATGCAGACATCGCCTGCAATGGAAAGGGCTTCGCGCACCATCTGTTCGGCACTCAGATGGGGGGCATGACGCTTCAGAGCCAAGGCAGCAGAGTAGGCATACATGCCGCCCGAGCCAATGGCAAACACCCCGTGTTCGGGCTCCAGTACATCGCCTGTGCCACTGATGATAAGCCCTTCGTGTTCGCTCATGGCCACAATCATGGCCTCCAGCTTCTGCAGGTAGCGGTCGGTTCGCCAGTCTTTGGCAAGTTCAATGGCCGCACGGCGCAGGTTGCGACCATGCTTGCTCAGCTTCTCCTCAAAACGCTCGAGCAGCGTAAAGGCATCGGCCGTAGAGCCGGCAAAGCCCACCAGCAGCCTGCTTTCGGGCAGCAGGCGCACCTTGCGCACATTGCCCTTGATGACCGTGTTGCCCATTGTCGCCTGGCCATCGGCGCCCAAAGCCACCTGCCCATTGTGGATGATGCCCAGCACCGTAGTGGAGTGAATGGGCGGCTGAACAGAAGACGTGCGTTTCATACCCTGAATAAACGAGAAACGCCGGACAGGTTGCATACCCACAGCGTACCTTTGTGGCATGCACTTCCTGCCCAGGGAAATAGAGGAATATGCCGACGCGCATACCGAGCCCGAACCGCCGCTACTGTATGAATTGCGGCGGGCAACACACCTGCAAGCCATGTATCCGCGAATGCTCAGCAGCCATCTACAGGGGCGTCTGTTGAGCCTGCTGTCGAAACTGATACAGCCCCGCACCATTGTGGAGGTAGGCACCTATACTGGCTACAGTGCGCTCTGCCTGGCTGAGGGGCTGCATCCCGATGGCACACTGCACTCGCTGGAACGTGACGTGGAACTGGCCGCATTTGCGGGCAAGTGGTTCGAAAAAGCGGGCCTGCAGAACCGGATACGCCAGCATGTAGGCGATGCCCGCCAGATGGTGACCGCCCTGCAAACCGAACACCCGATTGACCTGCTGTTCCTTGACGCCGACAAGGAATCGTACGCGCATTACTACGAGACCCTGCTGCCGCGCATGCGCCCCGGCGGCCTGATACTAACAGACAATGTGCTGTGGAGCGGCCAAGTAGTAGATAAGTCTTTGACAAACAGGACCACCGAGGCGCTCCGTTCGTTCAATACTTGTATTGCGAACGACAACCGGGTCGATCGGGTGCTGCTGCCCGTACGCGACGGCATTTATCTGCTGCGCAAACGCTAAGCCTCTGCCCCGCTGCTGACTACCCGGCCCAGACTGTACCTGCCTGCCATGCTGCCCCGCCTGCTCCTGCTTCTTGCGCTTCTGCTGCCACTAACGAGCACTGCCCAGACGACACCCGTCGTGCCCGACACGCTGACCTTCTGTGGCATGCACCTGCGCCTGCTGCCGGGCGCCAAACACTACATAGGCCAGCAGGTGAAGCGCCTGAGCAGCCACGCACCCACGCTGGCCATCCTCACCGAGCGGGCCGTGCTCTACATGCCCTACGTGGAAGATGCCCTGCGCCACGCAGGCATGCCAGAAGACCTCAAGTACATCGTGATACAGGAAAGTGGTCTGCTGGGCAATGCCGTGAGTGCCAGCAACGCCGTGGGCTACTGGCAGTTCAAATATGAAACTGCCGTAGAAATGGGCCTGCATGTAGGTGAGACCGTAGACGAACGCCGCCACATTACCCGCGCCACTCTGGGGGCAGCCCAATACTTCACGCGGGCCTATGTGGCCTATGAAAACTGGGTGTATGCCGTAACCTCGTACATGAACGGCACTTCCGGCACCCTGCCCTTTGCCCACCCCGAACTGGTGGGGGCCGACGAAATGGTGATCGATACCAGCAACACCCACTGGTATGCGCTCAAAGCCATAGCCCACAAGCTGGTGTTTGGCGAAACGATGGCCAAAGCCCACCCCACCCTTCGGCTGGAAGCCCGCACGGCCGAGAAAGTGGCTGATGTACAGTCGCTGGTGAAAGTCTCGGGCCTATCGCTGGCCGAACTGCGGAAGTACAACACCTGGCTGCTGCGTGGCTGGGGCAGCCTGCCCAAAGGCCGACCCGTTACGTACTTCGTGGCCGTGCCCTACAAGACGCCGCACAAGCCCGATCCAAACCTAGATGTCATTCCGGCGCCCAACCCCGAACGCTGGGCCCGCATTCGCGCCGACATCCACGACCGGATTACGCGCGAAGGCAAAGGCAAGCTGCTGGCCCCAGCCGACCGTCTGGCCGTTCGCAACCAGCCAGTGCCCCCTGTAAAGCAGCCAGTCACCCCGCAGCAGGAAAAACCTGTCGCCAAACCCGAAGCGCCGACACCCGCCGCGCCCACACTTGATCAGGAGCCTACGCTCAACAAGGCATTTGCCTATGCACATGCCGACGAAACCATTGCCCAGTTGGCCAAACGCTTGAAAACCGATTCCAAAAAGCTGTTGCGCTACAACCCTGGCATTAAACCCGGCGAGAAGCTGGCGGAGGGCCGACTGGTGCTGCTGGTAGGCAGCCGCGAGGTGCAGTATCACATAGTACAGCCGGGCGAGACGCTTATCCGCATTGGGGCGTTCTACAACCTGTCGTCCGATCTGCTGGCGCGGCGCAACCACCTGCACCGCGATGCCCCGCTGGAACCTGGCCGCCGGCTGTATTTACAAGTGACTGCACCCGAAGGCGTAGCCCCTACCATCTATGCGCTGGGCACTCCCAAGCCAGCATTAGTACAGGAAACAACGCCGCCTCAGCAGCGCACTACTCCCTTACCCGATCCGCGAACCATAGCGCAGGAAGAAAGCCCGGCACAACAGGCTACGGCATCTGTGGGCAATACAACGGGGGACAATCTGCAACGCAACCTGCCAGACCCGCATGTCGTAAGCTTTGATGAAAGCCCCGCACCCGCCGTCAGCACCAATGCCGTCAGCCGCCAGTTCACTCTTTACACCGTACAGAAGGGCGATACACTGGAAGCCATTGCCCAGCGTTTTCGTATGACACCAGCCGAAGTGCTGAAAGCCAACGACCTTACCACCGCGCAGGCAGTGAAGCCCGGCATCAAGCTGCTGGTACGGATGCTGGAGGGCCAGTAATCCGTAACGGGGAAGACGCCTATTAGTCCTCGTCCTCTTCTTCCTCGCGGATGGCCCACTCGCGTGGATTCTTGAGCACGCTCACCAGGAAGGCTTCGCGGGTGCCAGCCTCAGGCTGGAAGTTGTAGTCCCACCGCACACGGGGTGGCAGCGACATCAGGATACTTTCGGTGCGCCCGCCAGATTGGAGGCCAAACTGCGTGCCCCGATCGTGCAAAAGGTTGAACTCGGCATAGCGGCCGCGGCGAATCTCCTGCCAGTAGCGGTGCCGTTCGTCGAAGGGCTCGCCGGCACGGCGCTCCACAATAGGCGTATAAGCATCCAGGAACGCATCGCCGATGCCCGTTACAAACTCAAAGCGGTCTTCAAGGGTATAGCCTTCTTCCTCGCGCAGCCAGTCGAAGAACATGCCGCCTATGCCGCGGGTCTCCTTGCGGTGGGGCAGGTAGAAATACCGGTCGCACCAGGCTTTGAAGGTGGGGTAAAACTTGGGGTCGTACTCGTCGCTGGCCGACGCCAGAACGGTATGAAAATGCTCTGCATCGTCTTCCCAGAGATACCAGGGTGTAAGGTCTGTACCACCCCCAAACCAGGCGTCGCGAATGGGGCCATGCTCGTCTTCGTCGCGCAGCTCGAAGTAGCGGAAGTTGGCATGTACGGTAGGCACCATGGGGCTGGCCGGATGGATGACCAGCGAAATACCGGTAGCGAAGAACCAGCCCGGGCCGGTTTTCATGTGCTTCTGCAGGGCCTCCGACACATTGCCATATACCACCGAAGTGTTCACGCCACCCTTTTCAAACACTTTACCACCCGATATAACACGGGCCACACCCCCACCGCCTTCTTCGCGCTGCCATTTATCCTCATGAAACCGCGCGCGGCCATCCAGTTCTTCCAGCTGTTCGCAGATGGTATCCTGCAGGCTGTGTACGTAGTTAACGAAGCGGTCGCGGAGGGAGATAACGCGGGGCATGTGGGTTAGCAGGTAAGAGAGGGCAAGTTACGGATTCGGCCACGACTGAATGGCCTGTACGAAGGCTTTAGCATGGTCTACAGGCACATCGGGCAGGATACCGTGGCCCAGATTGGCCACATAACGCTGTGGGCCAAACTCCTGTATCATGGCGTGGGCACGCTTGCGGATTTCTGGAATGGGCGCGTACAAGAGGCTGGGGTCGAAATTGCCCTGAAGGGTGATGCCAGGGGCCTGCTGGCGGGCAAAGCTGGCAGGCGTGTGCCAGTCAATACCCAGTGCGTTGGCACCCGTAGCCTTCAGCTTGTCGAGGCTGTGCCAGGCGTCTTTGGCAAACAGAATGCGGGGGGCACCCTGCACGCGCTCCATAATCTGTTGCAGATACGGCAGCGAGAAGGTGGCAAAGTCGGCGGGGTTCAGCTGCCCCGCCCAGGTATCGAACACCTGCACAGCCTGCGCGCCGTGGCGAATCTGTGCATTGAGGTAGTCTACCGTGGCGTCGGTGATCTTCTGAAGCAATGCATGGGCGGCCTTGGGCTCGGCGTAGCAGAAGGCTTTTGCCTTGGCAAACTCCTTAGAGCCACTGCCTTCCACCATGTAGCAGAGGAGTGTCCAGGGAGCCCCGGCAAAACCAATGAGCGGCACACGGCCATTGAGCTCCTGTCGAATCTGCCGGATGGCAGCCATCACATAGTGCAGCTTGGCCTCGGCATCTACGGGCGCAATGGCATCCACATCAGCGGCGCGCTCGATTCGGCGGGGAAAACGTGGGCCTTCGCCTTCGTTCATCGTTACCTCAAAGCCCAGCGCCTGCGGAATCACCAGAATGTCGGAGAACAGAATGGCGGCATCCACCCCCACCTGCTCCACAGGCATGAGGGTAATTTTGGTGGCCAGTTCGGGCGTCTCCACGCGGGTGAAGAAGCTGTACTGGTGGCGCAGGGCGCGGAAATCGGGCAGGAAACGGCCCGCCTGACGCATCATCCACACGGGAGGGCGTGGCACTTCCTGCCCCTGCAGGGCACGCAGCAGCAGGTCGTTTTGCAGGCCGGGAGTCACACTCAGGGCCGAAGAGGGGACAGCAGAGGTCATGCGCGGTAACGGTCGGATTGGGCGAAATAGTCAGCAGCCAGGCGGATGAGCCCGGCCGAGGTGGGTTCCTTGGACACTAGAATGGTGGGGATGCCGAAGTCGCGGAGAGTGGCCTGCGTGGTCTTGCCAATGGCCAGACATGGTTTCTCGAATACGGGATTGGCCTCGGGCAGGCTGAAGAGCTGCTCTACGTTGCTGGGCGCAAAGAAGGCAACGGCATCAAAACGACCCGGCAGCTGGAAAGGCAGACGCTCCATCTGGTAAACCACGGCTTCTGTCAGCTCTACGCCTACGGCCTTCAGGCCCAGGCTCATCTCAGGGCGGCGGCGGGCACCGGCCAGGTGCAGCACCGAGCGAACCCGGTAGCGGCGCAGCAGGTCCACCATCGACACAGCCGTGGCTTCGTCGGGCAGCATGGGCGTAATGCCCAGGTCTTCCAGCGCCTCGCCGGTAGCCGGGCCAATAGCAAACACCATCTGGGGCAGCGGCAGAGGGCCAAACTGCTCCATCGCCAACGCCAGTGCTTCTACCGCATGCTGGCTTGTGAAGACCACAGCCTCGGCCTTGCTGTCGCGCAGGGTTGCCGCCAGGTCTTCGGGCGGAAAAAACTGCGGCACCTGCAATGGGCAGGCAGCCAGGCGCAGGTTCAGGCTTTCGGCCAGCGCCAGGTCGTCGACCGAGGGCTCGCGCAGGAATACAACGGTTTTGGGGGTAGCAGCACTCATGAGCGGGCAGGTCGTATGGGAAGTAAAGATGCGCCACCTTTTGCCAACAACTGCTCTGCAGCCTGCTGCCCTAGCGCACGGGCCTGTTCCACTGGGCCGGAGACGGTTACGTCCAGCCGCTCGCGGCCATCGGTACCCACCAGCGTGCCGTCCATAATCAGTTGATTGCCGTCCAGACGGGCCAACGCACCCACAGGGGCACTGCACCCGCCTTCCAACACCGCCAGCATCTGACGCTCGGCCTCAACTGCGCGGGCGGTGGGGCTGTGGTGCAGGCTCATCAGAATATCGCGCAGGGCAGTGTCATCCTCGCGGGTGACGATGGCAATGGCACCCTGTGCGGGAGCAGGGCGCATCCAGTCGAGGTAGGTGGCGATGTCGGCGTTCAATTCCAGACGCTTCAGACCTGCGGCGGCAAATACAGCGGCGTCCCAGTTGCCTTCATACAGTTTCTGCAGGCGGGTAGTGACGTTGCCACGCAGGTCCACCAGTTGGTGCTTAGGGTAGCGGTTCAGCCACTGGGCGCGGCGGCGCACACTGCCCGTGGCGATGATGGCCGGATAATCGGGATCATTGAGGAAGTCCAGCCCATTGCGCACTACCAGCACGTCGCGGGGGTCTTCGCGTTCCAGCACGGCCGCAATGGCCAGGCCTGCGGGCAGACTCGTCGGGATGTCCTTGCAGCTGTGCACGGCCAGATCTATGCGCTTGTCCAGCAGGGCGTCGTCAAGGCTTTTGGTAAACACGCCCC
This sequence comes from Pontibacter sp. T17, assembly GCF_057219875.1. Classification (NCBI taxonomy): domain Bacteria; kingdom Pseudomonadati; phylum Bacteroidota; class Cytophagia; order Cytophagales; family Hymenobacteraceae; genus Pontibacter; species Pontibacter sp. T17. The sequence goes on along the minus strand of NZ_JBXVVW010000001.1, from coordinate 846,606 downwards.
GGCCTGCCAGTTCCGTACCGAGGTCGGCCAGCGAGCGCGAGAGGTCCAGGTCGCCTTCGCTTTTGATCTCTATGAGTTCGTAGGCATGGCCGCGGAGCCGCAGTGCGCGGCCCACATGGTGCGACTGCCACAGGGCCAACCGACTGTCGCGGGTGCCGATACGCAGATTCAGGTGCATATGCCTGGGGAAAGGAAAAGCGGAAAATCAAACATTGAGCTGGAACAGCTGCTGCACCAGCGTAGCCATTTCGGCCCCCTTGGCGGGGTCGCTGCGCAGGGTTTCCACGCTATGGGCCACAATCTTGCTCACGATACGGTTGGCCGCCACTTCTACGCGGGCCAGCTCATCTTTGGGCAGCTTGTGGCGCAGGGTGTCCAGTTCCTGCCGTTTGATTTCCTCGAACTTTTCGGTGAGGGCGCGAATGGTGGGCCCCAGCCGCTGCACGGCCAGCCACTGTTCAAACGCCTGAATTTCTTCTTCAATGATGGCCAACACCTGCGGCCGCGCTGCTTCGCGCTGGGCCAGTGCGGCATCCTGCGCCTGCCGCAGGGTGTCCATGTCTACCAGCGTAATGCCTTCCAACTGGGTGCAGGCGGGGTCTATGTTGCGGGGCACCGAGAGGTCTACCAGCGTGCGCTGGCGGCCGTCGGCGGGCAGCATGTCCGGTGTGATGATGTAGTTCTCGGCGCCGGTAGCCACGAACACGATATCAGCTTCCTGCAATTGGGCGGCAAGGTCGGACAGCGGGGCAGCATGGGCCTCGAACCGACTGGCAAGGCGCTGGGCGCGGGCAATGCCGCGGTTCAGCACCGTGATACGGCGCACGCCGTGGGCGTTCAGGTTGGCGCAGGTCACCTTGCCAATCTTGCCGGCCCCTACCAGCAGCACATGGCTCTGCGACAGGCGGGCGGCACCCAGCGATTCCTTCAACTGCTGAATGGCGGCATGGGCAGTGCTGGCAGCCCCACGGCCGATGGCGGTTTCGGTACGGGCGCGCTTGTGTGCCCGCAGCACGTGCTGCATCAGCTTGTGCAGGTAGCCGTTGGCATTGCCTGCGTCTACGGTGTGCTTGAAGGCCTGCTTCACCTGCTGCACAATCTGGAGGTCGCCGAGCACGAGAGAGTCTACCCCACAGGCTACGGCAAAGAAGTGGCGCAGGGCATCATGGCCGAGGTCAGCGAAACCGAATGCCTGAAACTCAGCTTCGGTAGGCTTGGCGTTTTCCTTACCGGCGTAGCGCAGCAGCAGTTCGGCGGCCAGTTCGGGGGCGTCGGTGTTGGCATACAGCTCGGTGCGGTTGCAGGTGCTCAGCAGCACAGCGCCTTCCAAGCCCGCGGCACGGGCCTCAGCCAATAAAGCGTTCCGGCGCTCTTCGTTCAGGTAAAAGGCCTCGCGCACGGCAACGGGCGCCTTGTGGTGGTTTACTCCCACCGCTACAAAACGACTGGCTTCCCACTTCATGCCATTACCTCCTCTGCTACGGCCAGCGATTCGCCCAGCGCCAGCGCGGCCTGACGGCCCAGCGCGGCAATGAACTGCGGGTGGTCGTTCAGCCCCTTGGTAATGCCAATGGTGTGCACACCATGCGGCTCGGTGGCTTCCTTCAGTTCGATACCCAGCTCAAAAGTGGTCTCAATGTGGTCGGTAACGAAGGCCACGGGAATCATTACCACGTGACGGATGCCATAGTCGCCGAGGCGGCATACGAGGTCTTCGGTGTTGGGCTGTGTCCACTTGGCGGGGCCCACACGGCTCTGGAAACCCAGCCAGTGCTGCTCCTCCTTGCCCTGCGAACGGCGCAGTCGCATCACGGCTTCCACCGTCTCGCGTATCTCGGCAGTGTAGGGGTCGCCGGCAGCTACTTCAGCCAGCGGTGTGCCGTGTGCCGTGAACACTAGGTGTGCAGCGGGGCGGATGTCGGCGGGCAGTTCGGCCAGAGCCTCGTCAATGCGCTGGTTCAGGGCAGCCAGAAACAGCGAATCGGTGGGGTAGCTGCGCACGAAGTGCTCACGCCAGGTAGCCTTGAGGGCATCGCGCTGGGTGGTCCACTCGCGGAAACTGCTGCCAGTGGTGGTGTACGAGAAGTGCGGGTATAGCGGCAGCAGGATGGCATCGGTGATGCCGTCTTTCTGCATCAACTGCTGGGTAAGAGCCGTACCGGGCTCGGTGTAGCGGAAACAGGTGTAGACGCGCACAAAATGTTGGGGCCATGCCGCCTGCAGGTATTGCTCCAGGGCTTTGCGCTGGAGTTCGGTGCAGGGGTTCAGCGACGAACAGGCGTCGCTGGGCTTGCCGTGGTTGGGGCAGTACTGGCTGCCGCCACATCCGTTGGCACAGGCGTTGATCTGCCGGTATTTGGCACCCACTTTGGGCGCACGCACGGTGCTGATGAGCGTTGCCAGGGTTTTCTGGGCAATGCCGCCTCCAAGTTTGATGATATCGCTGTCGGAAAACAGATTGAACAGGAACGGCTTGACAGACGCGTACGTCACCGGGCCACCCATGTTCAACAGCACTACGCCAATGCGCTTTGTTTGCATGTCACAAAGATGCGCCCCGTTTGTGAAGGAATGATGAAGAAGCCGCAGCAGAAAACCTGATTTACCTCAGCTTTCAGGCGCCCTTCACCGTGCCGTCAATACGCGAAAAGGTGCGCATGCCGCGAACGTAGTACTTCCACACCGCGCTGTAGCCCGCCCAGCCTTTGATGGCATTGCGGGGGCGCTTGGGGCCCTGCGCCCTGCGCTCGCGCAGGATGGCAGGCACGCGCTGGTAAAAGCCGATGTGCGCCCGAAAGATGGCCAGCGTGGTGCGCCAGTGCCCGTCGGTAAGCGACTTCACGCCCGACACGCCGTCCAGGCACAGGCGGCAGAAGATGCGCAGCCACGGCCAGCCCGGGGCGTTCTTCAGCAGCATGGCCAAGCCGTTGCGGTAGTTGAGGAAGATTTTCTGGGGGCTGTTGTACTGGATGATACTGCCCCCCACGTGGTATACCGTGCTCTGAGGACACACCCAGATCTGCCGGCCACGGTTCTGCAGGCGCCAACACAGGTCAATCTCCTCCATGTGGGCGTAAAATGTGTTGTCCAGGCCGCCCACCTCGTGGTAGTCTTTGGCGCGGATGAACAGACAGGCGCCACTGCCCCAGAACACAGGCCGGGCGTCGTCGTACTGGCCCTTGTCCTGCTCCACGGTCAGAAACACCCGGCCGCGGCAGAACGGATAGCCGAATACGTCCATGTAGCCCCCTGCCGCACCTGAATACTCGAAGCTGTCGCGCTGACGCCATGCCATGATTTTGGGCTGCACGGCGGCAATATCGGCGCGGCTGTCCAGCAGATCTACGGGCGCGTCCAGCCAGCCGGGCGTTACTTCCACATCGCTGTTGATGAGGACGTAGTATTGCGCCTGTATCTGCGGCAGCGACTCTACATAGCCATTGGTAAAGCCCCTGTTCACCTTCAGGGTCAGTACCCGTACGGTTGGAAACTGCTCGGCAAGCAAATGAGGCGTACGGTCGGTGCTTGCATTATCCACTACCCATACCTCCGTATCGCCCGCCGGGCGCGCCGCCGCCGTGGATACTATCCCCGGCAGGAACTGCTCCAGCCAGTCGGCACTCTGGTAGGAGAGGACTACAACCGCCACTTTGGGCACAACTTGCGACACTTCCGGATTCACGGGCGCAAAAGTACACAAAGCTGGTTCCCACCATCGAATGCCCCTGCGCAGACCCATCGTGTGGATGTTGAACGTTACCCACATCCCTGTCGTTATTGGAGGGGTGTGCTACTTTTGCACCGACAACCGTACCCCTCAAAATCATTCACACGACTATGGCTCACCACAGCGTAGAAATCACCGACGCCAACTTCGAAGAAGTGGTCATCAACAGCAAAACGCCCGTTCTCGTTGACTTCTGGGCCCCTTGGTGTGGTCCCTGCCTGGCAATGGGTCCGGCCATTGAGGAACTGGCCCAGGAATATGAAGGCAAAGCCATCATTGGCAAGCTGAACGTAGACGACAACGCCCGCATGGCGACCGAATACCGCATCACCAGCATTCCCGCACTCATCTTTTTCAAGGACGGCAAAGTGGCTGACAAGCATGTGGGCAGCACTACCAAGGGTGTGCTGAAAACCAAGCTGGATACCATCATGTCCTGAGGGCATGCACCCAACGTATTGAGTAACGGGGGCTCGGCCCCCGTTTTTATTTCCAGCTCATTGTAAGATTCCGCCTTTGCGCCTCCCTTAGGCTTTCTTAAGAAACCCTAAGGGTACTTTGCACATTCCTTGCTAGCACGCAATTCCTCTCCCAACAGGACTCTTTCAACTCTAATGCCTGATGCCATGTCACAACAGAATGTTGTAAACCGCACTGTAGAAGTCACAGACGAGAATTTCGAGCAAGTGGTTCTACGAAGCACCATACCGGTGCTGGTTGATTTCTGGGCTGCTTGGTGTGGCCCCTGCCTGGCCATGGCCCCTGGTCTGGAAGAACTGGCCACTGAATACCTGGACCGCTTCATCATTGCCAAGCTCGATGTAGACAAAAACCCCAAGACCGCCATGGCCTTCCGGATCAGCAGCATGCCCACCCTGCTCGTTTTCCGCAATGGCCAGGTAGTAGACAAACAAGTAGGGGCGCTACCCAAAGTGGCCATCCGCAGCCGAATGGAAGCCGTACTCTCTTGATTATCAAATCAAAAAGTTCTCATCCGCCTCAGATTGAAACGGGTGTGCTATCTTGCACACCCGTTTCTATTTCTCGGACTAATACCGACACCTTGGAACCAACGCTGGATTTCGAAAAACCCGTTGTGGAGCTGGAAGCCAAGCTCGAAGAGATGAAAGCTCTGGCGACCCAGAACCGCGTTGACATGTCGGCCACGATAGCCGAAATCGAACAGAAAGTGGTCTCACTGAAAGAGAGCATTTATGCCAACCTCACTGGGTGGCAGCGCGTTCAGCTGAGCCGCCACCCCAATCGCCCTTACACGCTTGACTATATCTACGCCATCTGCAACGAGTTCTACGAACTGCATGGTGACCGTACCGGCCTGGACGACCACGCCATGATTACAGGTATAGGCGATGTGAATGGCGAAACCATCTTCTTCATTGGCCAACAGAAAGGGCGCGACACCAAGAGCCGCCAATACCGCAACTTCGGTATGGCGAACCCTGAAGGTTACCGCAAAGCCTTGCGCGTGATGAAGATGGCAGAGAAGTTCCACAAGCCTGTTGTCTGCCTCATCGATACCCCGGGCGCACACCCCGGCCTTCATGCCGAAGAAAAGGGCCAGGCCGAAGCCATTGCCCGCAACCTGATGGAGATGGCCGTGCTGCGTACGCCCATCATCTGTATCGTCATTGGCGAAGGTGCTTCTGGCGGGGCATTGGGCATTGGCGTGGGCGACCGTGTTTACATGCTCGAAAACACCTGGTACTCTGTCATCAGCCCCGAAAGCTGCTCCAGCATCCTATGGCGCAGTTGGGACTATAAAGAGCGTGCTGCCGAAGCCCTGCGCCTCACGGCCAAGGACAACTTCGAACTGGGGATTATTGACGGTATCATTCCCGAGCCTCTGGGCGGTGCACACCGCAACCCCACCCAGATGTACCGCGAGGTAAAGGCGCGTATCCTCCGCGATATCCGCACCCTGCGCAACCTGCCTACGGAAGAGCTCATCAGCCAGCGCATTGACAAGTTCTCGCGCATGGGTGTAGTGGTAGAGGGCTGAACATTCCATGGAACTGGCCTCCCATTTCCTACTGGACCCACTGAAAAGTGTCGTCAGCCTCGGCAAGATTCTGCTCAGGGCCAAATGGCCTAAAGCATACCCCGCCCGCACTCGCCCCAGCGCAGTCATACTGGCAAACGGTCCCAGCCTGAAGCAGGACCTTGAGCAGCATCTCGACTGGATTCTGCAGCATGAGGTGTTTGCCGTAAACCTGTTTGCCCGCACCGAATGGTTCGAGAAAGTGAAGCCCCGCCATTACATGATGGTGGACGACGCTTTCTGGAGATACATGACAGGCACGCCCATCAATCCGGCCGAGCCCAGTGTGGAAGTCAACATCGCCGAGACGTTCCAGTGCATACGCGACCGCGTATCCTGGCCTATGACCATTCACATGCCCTACACAGGGCGTAATGCGCCCGCCCTGAAGATGCTGTTGGCTCACAACCCAAACATCCGGGTACATTTCTTCAACCACATAGTAATCAACGGTATGTCTTGGTTCCGGCACCACCTGTGGGCCGCAGGCTGGGGCACGCCGTCGCTGCCCAACGTGCTGGCCGGGGGTATCATCACAGCACTGGCCATGCGCTTCCCGACGATCTATCTGCTGGGAGCCGACCACAGCTGGCACGAAACGGTGCATCTGGACGAAGACGGCTTTCCCACCTACAACGACGTACACTTCTACTCCAATACCAGCAAAGGCGTTCCCGTAAAAATGCGGGCTGAAGTACATGCCCGCCACCGGATTGACACCTGGTTCATGGGCATAGGCAAGACCTTCCGCAGCTACCACCTTATGCGGGCCTATGCAGACTGGCTGGGCTGCCGGATCATCAATGCCAGCAACAAATCGTATATCGATGCCTTCGAACGCCAGACGATTGCTAGCTTGAAGCAGGCAACACGAATCGGCTGACCACTTTGTCTGCAGAACCTTCAGCATCCTTGCGTACAGCCACCCTGAAAGGTGCGCGCTGGCTTGGTCTGGCTGCACTGTTGGGTACGGCCCTCCAACTGTTGCAGTTGTTTCTGCTGGCCCGTTGGCTGGGCAAAGAGGCGTTGGGCCTCCGTGCGCTTCTGGAATCGGTTTTTGCCATTGTGCTGCTGTTAGCTGATGCTGGTATCAGCAATGCCCTTGTACAGAAGGAAAAGCTGGAACTGCGTCAGCAGCACAGCCTCTTCTGGTTCAATCTGGCCCTAGGTTTGCTGTTGGCTCTGATGCTGGCACTTGCAGCACCAGTCATAGCCTCGGCCTATCATCAGCCCGCTCTGTCAAGCCTGCTCCTATGGGCGTCAGCGGCACTGGCCTGCATTCCCTTCGGCCAACAATACAAAGCACTGCTGCAACGCAGCCTTGCTTTTGCCACATTGGCCCGCATCGAACTAGTGGGCGCAGCTGTCTCCACGGTTGTGGCTTTGGGCCTGGCGCTCATCACTACGCTGGGAGCCGAGATATTTGCCATTTCCCTGCTGGCCCGGCAGGCGATGCAGGCCGCGCTGTTCTTTTGGGCAGGGCGCAACCAGTACAGGCCATACTGGCATTTTGCCTGGGCCGATGTTCGGCCTTTTGTAGGCTTTGGCGGCTGGCAGTTGGCAGCCTCCTTTGCCGGTATTGTGGGCAGCTACATAGACGTGCTGATACTAGGCCGTGTGCTGGACCTTCGCGCACTTGGCCTGTATGGGGCGGCCAAAGACATCGCCATGCGCCCGCTGCTGATTCTTGCACCTCTGCTGCATCGGCTTGTTTTTCCGGTGCTGTCGCGCTTGCAGGGTGACCGCGCGGCCCTTGGCTCGGCCTTCGACTCTGCTGCGCGTATGCTTACTGTCCTGTGCCTTCCCATCTACCTGTCAATGCTGGCTTTTCCTGGGCCCATTCTCCGCATTGCGTTGGGCGCTGGCTGGGAAGAAGCCATCCCTCTGCTGCAACTCATGGCCCTGTATGCGCTCTTGCGTACCCTGCTGAGTCTGCCATGGCTGCTCTTGTTGAGCCTGGGGCATATGCCGCAGCTATTTGCATTCTCAGCTCTGCTGGCGCTTCTACACCTCGGCGCATCACTTGCACTTGCCTCGTTGGGCCCTCTGACGCTGGCAATTGGAAATACAGTGCTGGCTCTGGCCTTACTCTTCCTGACCGACTGGCTGTGGATACGGCCACGGCTGACGGGCGCCACGGCCTACCAATGGCGCATACCGCTGCTTCTGGTGCTGGCAGCGACCGCCTTCCTGCCACCCACACTTATTCTGCTTCGGTTGGCGTGGCCTGCACTGCCCGCTTTGGTAGTGGGGATGGCAACGGCAGCACTGCTGCTGCTGCTGCTGTTCCGCAGCTTTGCCCAGCAGGAGCTGCAATGGGCGCTGGAAGCACTGCCCCCCATTCTGCGTGGCCCGGCCAGCCGTATCCTTCGTCTCCCCACTCCATGAAAATCCTTCTCCTCAGCACGGGCGATCTGCACAGTGGTGCGTTCATTGCCGCCCACCGCCTGATGATGGCGCTGCAGAAGTACGGCCACGAGGTGCGCATGCTGGTGATGGATAAAACCGGCCAAGATGACGATGTAACTGCCATAGCCGAAACCGATGGCGCACAGCGCTGGGGCCGCTTCCGCCGCTATGCCGATTGGCTGCTGACATTGCCCGCCGTGAAGCAGCGCCGGCTTATTTTCCAGTTCAGCCCGGCCCGCTTTGGCTTCTCAATCCATCATCACCCGCTGGTTCAGTGGGCCGATGTAGTACACCTGCATTGGGTAAACCACGGCTTTCTGTCCATAGAGGAAATTGGCCGGCTGAACGCCCTGGCCAAGCCGCTGGTTTGGACACTCCACGACCAGTGGGCATTTACCGGGGGCTGTCACTACTCCTATACCTGCCAGCACTATCAGACTGGTTGCGGCAACTGCCCCCTTCTGCGGAACCCCGCTGCCAACGACCTGTCGCACAGCATCTGGCTGCGCAAACAGAAAGCCTACAGCACCAAGCCCCTCCACATTGTCACTTGCAGCGAATGGCTGGGAAGACTGGCCGCCAGCAGCAGTCTGGCGCAGGGACACTCCGTAACAGCGATTCCCAACCCGATTGATACCAGCTGGTTCAGCCCGCAGGACAAAGACCAGGCCCGCATACGACTGGGGATACCAACAGACCGCCCGCTCCTGCTCTTTGGCGCCTCCAACCTCAACGACCCGCGCAAAGGCTATTCATACTTCCTGCGGCTGCTGGAGGAACTGCGCCAACATATACCGACTGAGCAGCTTCCACGCATCGCATTCTTTGGCGCGCTGAAAGCCGAAACCGGCCTGCCCGAAGGGTACGAAGTACACCTGCTGGGTAGCCGCCGGGGCGCCGACCTGGTAGCCACCTATGCCGCGGCCGACCTTTACGTAACGACCTCGCAGGAAGACAACCTCCCCAACACGGTGATGGAAGCACTGGCCTGCGGTACCGCCGTGGCAGCCTTTGGCATAGGAGGCATACCCGAAATGGTGCAGGATGGCGTAACAGGCTGCCTGGCCCCGCTCAACGACACTCCCGCCCTTGCACAGCGCATTGCTGCTGCCTTACTTCAGCACAGGGCCACGGCAATGGGTGCGGCAGCTCGACAGTTTGTAGAGCAGCAGTATGCGGAAAGTCGGGTTGCAGGCCGCTATTCCCAGGTATATCAGACGGCGTTGTCTTACTAAGGCTTGCGGAAAAAGATGCCATCCATCTGCATCATACGGCCACTTTTGGGCTCGATGAACGCGGGCAGCATTCCCCACAGCTCAAAGCCCTGTGCCTCCACCCACTCAGACAGTTCGTGGTGCAGCTTTTGTCCCTCGTACAGCGGTAGCAGCGACAGTTCCAGTTCCAAGCCTTGAATGCGGGCCAGACTCTGCTGTGCGCCCAGCAGCACCTGGTACTCAAAGCCCTGTGTATCTATCTTCAGGAAAACGCGGTCTGTGGGTTTGACATATGTGTCGAATACAGCATCCAGCGTCTGCACCTCCGTCGGCACCTGGCCTACGTAACGCGACTCCGGCGCAGCAGAAGCATGGCTATCCAGCATAGGCAGCAGCGAACTGCTGACGCCATTGCCTGCGACATTCAGCACGAGGGTGCCAGGCTGCGCACCCAGTGCCATTCGTGGCGCGATCTGCCAATTGCTGTACTGGCTGCTCTTTTTAAGCAGTTCTGCATGCGCCTCTGGCAACGGCTCAAATGAGACAATACGGCCTGTGTATCCCTTTTTGAGGAGATCACTGGCAAATTGCCCTGCATTGGCTCCAACGTCCAGCACCACGGATATGTTGTGCGCTGCCAATTGTGCAGGCAGCCGCTCGGTCGGGTTCCAGGAGGGGTCAAACCGAACGATGTCAAATCCAGTCTTTCTCAGTAGCTGGCGAAGGGTGTGAAGCATGTATGGTCAGTTCATTAAAGGCAAATCAGGAGCTCACGCCTTTCCGCTTGAACCAGAAGTAGGCCGGGATACCCAGCAGGACAATTACAGCCCCCCAGCGGGCGTCCTCCCAGCGGTAGACGAGAATGGAGACACAGGTAAAGCCCGCCAGCAGGATGTACAGCAGCGGCACAAACGGGTAGCCTACCACTTTGTAGGGGCGCTCCATCTCGGGGCGGCGCACGCGCAGCACAAACAGCCCCACTACCGTCAGTACGTAGAAGAGCAGCTGGGCAAACATCACGTAATTGAGCAACTGGCCATAGTTGCCACTGAACACCAGCAGACACGCCCAGAAGCACTGCATGGCCAGCGATGGAGCAGGACTACCATGCCGGTTGAGCTCCGTGGCCTTTTTGAAAAACAGGCCGTCTTTGGCCATGGCATAGTACAGGCGCGCACCCGCCAGAATACACACGTGTACGCAGCCAAAGGTGCTGAGCATCACCAGTGCGGCCATGATGTACGTGGCGGCATCGCCCACAACCGTCTGCATCAGGGCGGTTCCCACACGGTCAGAAGGGGCAGACTGGATGGTATCGAGCGGCAGGACGTATACGTAAGCGAAGTTGGCCAGCAGGTACAGCGCGCACACGCTGCCCGTACCCAGCAGCAGGCTCAGTGGCAGGTTGCGCTTGGGGTTCTCCACCTCACCCGCAGTGTAAGTAATGTTGTTCCAGGCGTCGGATGAGAAGAGCGAGCCTACCAGCGCCGAAGCAAACACGGCCAGCGTCACGGCCTCGGTGGTGCCGGTGGTGCTGAAGGTAAACCGCGACCAGTCGCCCAGCCCCGCCATGCCCGCATAAATGCCCAGCAGCAGTACCAGTACCAGTGCGCCTATTTTGCCGAAAGTGAAGGCGTTGTTGAGCAGCGCCCCCGACTTCACCTCACGGAAGTTGAACAGCGTGAGGCCAACCAGCACGGCCACCGCCAGCACCTGCTGGTATGTAATGCCCCAGGTGTCGGTGAGCTTGAAGAGGTAGTTGCCATCGGAGAAGACGTCGATGAACACACCAGTGAAGCGGGCAAAGGCTACTGCCACGGCGGCCAACACCCCAGTAGTAACCACCGTAAACACCGTCCAGCCGAAAAGGAAGCCCATCATGGGGCCATAGGCCTCTTTCAGATAGATGTACTGCCCGCCAGCTTTGGGCATGGCCGCAGCCAGTTCGCCGTAGCTGATGGCGCCTAGCAGCGTGATGACACCCGATGCCACCCAGGCCAGGATGAGCAGACCGGGACTGTGCACCGTACGGGCAATGTCGGCCGAAACGATGAAGATGCCCGAGCCGATCATGGAGCCCATGATGACCATGGTGCTGTCGAGGAGGTTGAGGCCGCGCTTGGCAGGCTTCTGCGGAGTGTCTACGTGTTGCATGCGGAGGGGTGGGAAGCTGTAAAGATGCCAAAAAGCGGCGCTGCTTGTGCAGGTTCTACAGTCTCCCTGGATGGTTGACCACCGGCAGTATCCAAGGCATTGTACCGGCGCAGGAAATCGTTTACAGCCGGCTTGCCACAATCAAACCTTCTCCGATGATGATTGGGTGTCAGATCTTCTATATATACCATATTTAGCAGCTTCAGCCGCCAACGATTCCTCTGGCAGGATGATGGGCTGTTGGGCTTTCAGGCGGGCGGCTTCGCGGCGGGCAATCGCCTCCTCCGGAAAGTCTTTCAGCAACTCCAGCATCCGCCGCTTCTCGTCCAGCGACAACTGGATGACAAGTTGCGTATCAACCACCTTTCGGGCTATTGGAAGAATCTGACTTACTACAAACTCGGACACCGTGAGCCCTGAAAGTTCGGCCGCCTGCTCTATCAGCGCCTTGTGCTCGGCTGACACCCGGGCCTCCAGCCGCGCCGAACGCACCGCCTTTGCTTTTCGGACTTCTGCCTGCTTGCGCTTTACTTCTCCCGATTCCCGGAGAACATCGCCTTTGCCTCCAACCCTCAGCGCATCCGCAATCATCTTCTTTGCGGTCACCGACTTCTTAACACTTGTTTTTTCTTTTACGCGGGACATAATCACCTCCAGTACTGTACGACAAATGACGTACAATTTCTGTCGTTTATGCAAACAAAAAGCGCCGGCATAAACCGGCGCTTCCTTTGCGTGAGAGGGAGGTATGCGAAGAGAGGTTACTTGTTGTCTTTCACCTCTTCGTAGTCTACATCGGCCACGTCGTTGCCGGCGGCGTTGGCATCGGCACCGGGAGCGGCGCTGTTACCACCCTGCTGGGCAGCCTGTGCCTGTGCCGCGTACATTTCCTGGCTGGCGTTGTTCCAGGCAGCGTTCAGCTTCTGCATGGCGGCGTCAATGCCTGCGAGGTTCTTCTCTTTATGGGCAGCCTTCAGTTCGTCCAGGCCTTCCTGAATTGCCTTGCGGTTGCCTTCGGAGATCTTGTCGCCGTACTCAGACAGCTGCTTTTCGGTGCTGAAAATCAGGCTGTCGGCATTGTTCAGCTTTTCTACTTCTTCCTTGCGGCGGGCGTCGGCGCTGGCGTTGGCTTCGGCATCGCGCTTCATGCGGTCAATCTCATCCTTGCTAAGGCCACTCGAAGCCTCGATGCGGATGTTCTGCTGCTTACCGGTAGCCTTGTCCTTAGCCGACACTGACAGAATACCGTTGGCATCGATGTCGAAGGTTACTTCAATCTGAGGAACACCACGCGGTGCGGGCGGAATGCCATCGAGGTGGAACTTACCCAGCGAGCGGTTGTCGGCAGCCATCGGGCGCTCACCCTGCAGAATGTGAATCTCTACGGATGGCTGGCTGTCGCTGGCCGTGCTGTAGGTCTCAGACTTGCGGGTAGGGATGGTGGTGTTCGCCTCAATCATTTTGGTGAACACGCCGCCCAGCGTTTCGATACCCAGGCTCAGCGGGGTCACGTCCAGCAGCAGTACACCGGCTACATCGCCTGCGAGTACACCACCCTGTACGGCGGCACCCAGTGCCACTACTTCGTCGGGATTCACGCTGCGGTTGGGCTTCTTGCCGAAGAAGTCTTCTACCATCTGCTGCACCTTGGGGATGCGGGTAGAGCCCCCGACGAGGATTACCTCATGGATGTCGTTGGGTTGGAGCTTGGCATCGGACAGGGCCTTGCGTACGGGCTCCATGCAACGGCGGAACAGGTTGTCGGCCAGTTGCTCGAACTTCGCACGGGTCAGCGTCTGAATCAGGTTCTTGGGCGCTACGGGGTCCAGTACGATGTAGGGCAGGTTGATTTCCACCTGGCTCTGACTCGAAAGCTCGATCTTGGCCTGCTCGGCAGCTTCCTTCAGACGCTGCAGGGCACGGGGGTCCTTGCGCAGGTCCACGCCTTCGTTCTTCTGGAACTCGTCGGCCAACCAGTCGATGATGACACGGTCGAAGTCGTCGCCACCCAGGTGGGTATCACCGTTGGTAGACAGGACCTCGAACACGCCTTCCGACAAGTCCAGCACCGAGATGTCGAACGTACCACCACCGAGGTCAAACACAGCCACTTTCATGGACTTGCCCAGCTTGTCCATGCCATAGGCCAGAGCGGCAGCAGTCGGTTCGTTTACGATACGCTTCACCTCCAGGCCTGCGATTTCGCCGGCTTCCTTGGTGGCTTTGCGCTGTGCGTCGTTGAAGTAGGCAGGTACCGTAATAACGGCTTCCTTCACTTCGTGGCCCAGGTAGTCTTCGGCGGCCTTCTTCATTTTCTGAAGAATCATGGCGCTGATTTCCTGGGGCGTGAACATGCGGTCGGCAATCTTCACGCGGGGGGTATTGTTATCGCCGCGCACTACTTTGTAGGGCACACGGTCTACTTCATTGCGGGCTTCGTCGTAGGTCTGGCCCATGAAGCGCTTGATCGAGAAGATGGTGTTCTCGGGGTTGACGATGGACTGACGCTTGGCCTGCTCGCCGACTTTGCGTTCGCCATCCTGCATGAAGCCTACCACCGAGGGGGTGGTGCGCTTGCCCTCTGCATTTACGATGACCACGGGCTCGTTGCCCTCCATGACGGCGACACACGAGTTGGTGGTGCCGAGGTCAATGCCAATAATCTTACCCATATTCAGTAGCGTTGGAGCGTAGGTGGTTGATGGATCGGGTGTCGGTGGGGTGCTTGCACGGTACCGACGAATCACCTCTCCTCAATGACAGTGCCAAGCAGACGCTTTCCGCGCCCACCTGCAAGAGTGTCAGCCCCGGACGCCATTCCCGCACCACATCTGACAGAATGGCCTATCGCTCTGCCGAATCGTACCCTTTCGCAGCACCTTCACTACCTTTGCGACATGGCCCTCCCCCTCCCGTCCGCCTTCACCGTCCGAATGCAGCAACGCCTGGGCAGTGAGTGGGAGGCTTTTGTGGCCGCGCTGGAAACCCCGCCGCCTGTCTCCATCCGGCTGAACCCCCAGAAGCCCTCGGCCTGCTTTGCCGATGCACCCGCCGTGCCGTGGTGTACCGAAGGCCGCTATCTGGCCGAGCGCCCCATCTTCACCCTCGACCCGCTGTACCACGCGGGGTGCTATTATGTGCAGGAGGCAGGCAGCATGGCCCTGTCGCTCGCGGTAGCCGAAGCCGCCCGCCTGCGCCCACTAACCCGCGCGCTGGACCTCTGCGCTGCCCCTGGCGGCAAAACCACCCTGCTGGCTTCGCAGCTACCCGCAGACTGTCTGCTCATCGCCAACGAGGCCGTGCCCAATCGCGCCGCCATTCTCCAGGAAAACATCCAGCGCTGGGGCAACCCCAACGTGCTGGTGGCCACTGGCAAAGCCGAAGACTACCGGCAACTGGCAGGCTTCTTCGACCTCGTCGTAACCGACGCCCCCTGCTCGGGCGAGGGCCTGTGGCGCAAACAGCACAGCGCCATCGGCGAATGGAGCCCCGAGGCCGTAACCGCCTGCGCCGCCCGTCAGACCGACATACTGGCCACGGCTGGCGAACTGGTGGCCGAAGGCGGGGTGCTCGTATACAGCACCTGCACCTTTGCGCCAGAAGAGAACGAAGCCCAGATAACGGCGCTGCTGGCTTCGGGCCGCTGGCGGTTGGTGCCCTTGCCGCTGCTGAACACCGTAGGCTGGAAGACCCTGCATAGCGACGCCGGCGACGTACTGGGATACCAGGCCATGCCTCACCTCGTACAGGCCGAAGGCTTTTTCCTGAGTGTACTGCAACGCACCACGGCCCCTGCCCCAGCTGACGAGCGCGCCCGCAAGCTGAACCTCCAGCCCGCCAGACTGCCTTCTGCGGCTGCCCCGTTCCTTCTGGCGCCCGCCGAACTGGAAATCTTCACCAAAGCCGAGCTGCTGCTGGGGCTGCACAGCGCCGTTGCCGAAGACGCCCTCCATGCACTGGCACACACCACCGCGGGCTTCCTGCAACCCGCACTGCCCCTGGGCGAACTCAAAGGCAAAGACTTCATTCCGGCCCATGCACTGGCGTTAAGCCACTGGCTGAACACCGCCCTGCCCACTGTAGAGCTGGACCACGACACCACCCTGCGCTTCCTGAAGAAGGAAACCGTGACCGCAGACGCCCCCGCGGGCATTGCCGCCATCTGCCATGAAGGTCACCCGCTGGCCTTTGCCAAAGTGCTGCCCGGTGGCAGGCTCAACAATTACCTGCCCAAGCAGTGGCGTATCCGTATGGAGCTGCCTGACTGACACTCCCGCTGGGTTTCTGCGTAGCTTTGTGCCACTATGCTGCTGTTACTTGCGGCCCTTCTCATCCTGCTCAACGGCTTTTTCGTAGCCGCCGAGTTTGCACTGGTGAAAGTGCGGGCATCTCAATTGGAGCCCCTGGTAGAGCAGGGCAACCCCACCGCGCGGGTGGCTCGCCACATCGTCCGTAACCTGGACCCCTATCTCAGCGCCACGCAGTTGGGCATCACGCTGGCCAGTCTGGGCCTCGGCTGGGTAGGCGAGCCCGCCGTGGCCGACCTGCTGGAGCCTGTCTTCGCACAGGTGGGCCTCACCGAGCCCATCGCCATTCATGCCTGGAGTACTGGCATCGCTTTCACGCTCATCTCCTTTCTGCACATCGTCATCGGCGAGGTAGCGCCCAAAACCATGGCGCTGGTAAAGCCTGTGAGCACCAGCCTGTTTGTGGCAGTGCCCATGCGTGCTGTTTACTACCTTTTCTATCCGTTTCTTGTGCTGCTGAATGCCAGCAGCAATGCCGTGCTGCGCCTCTTCGGCATAGATGCCCATCAGGGCCATGGCATGGGTGTAACGGCCGAAGAGCTGTACCACATCACGGCCAGTTCGGCTGCCGAGGGTGTCATTGAGCAGGGGCAGGGCGAACTGCTCACCAATGTCCTGTCGTTCTCAGACCGCGTGGCCCGCGAAATCATGGTGCCACGTGGCCGCGTGGTGTACGTTCGCACCACCCACACCCTGCAGGAAACCGTAAAGGTGGCTGTAAGCAGCGGCAAAACCCGCATTCCGCTCATCGAAGACAGCCTCGACAATGTAGTGGGCGTCATTCACCTGAAAGACCTGCTGCCTTACCTGCTGGATAACAAACCTGCCCCCAAGCTGGCTGCCCTTGCCCGCCGCGTTATCTTCGTACCCGAAAACATGCCGGCCCAAAAGCTGATGCTGGAGTTTCAGCGCCAGCGCAGCCATTTTGCCATTGTTGTAGACGAATATGGCGGCCTCTCGGGCATCGTTACCATGGAAGACGCGCTGGAAGAACTGGTGGGTGAAATCCAGGATGAGTTCGACTACGAGGCCCAGCCCATCCTCACTATCGAAGGCGGCTACAACATTGACGCGGGCCTGCTTTTGTCAGACCTCACACACCTGTTGCAGATGCGCGACATCGAGGCCGATGCCGATACCGTAGGCGGCTATGTGATGGAACGCATGGGCCGCGTACCTGCTGTGGGGGACAGCGTGGAAATACCCGGCTGGACCCTGCGCGTCAAGACGATGGACCGCCTGCGCATTCAGCGCATCGAAGTGCTGGCCGAAAGCAGCACCCCAGCCGCAGCACGAGACTAACCAACTAGCTGATCCCTTAGCGTGTCTTGCTGAAGAGTTGCCCTACCCGCTCGATGCCGCGGCGGAAGCTCTCGTAATAGAGCGTTACGCACAGCACACTGGTCATGAACCAGATGACCACCAGGTTGAAGGCAAAGGTATCCCACAGTTGGCCCAGGAAAGGCTTTCGTGGAGCAAAGAAGTGCGCCCGGTAATCGAGCCAGGCTCGGCCCGCCAGCGGCACATCATTGTAGACGGGGTCGGAGTTCTGAATCAGGCGGTTGCCGCTTTCCAGAATCTTCACTTCGTCGTCTCGGTTGGTGACGAGGTCCTGCACAGCCTTGTTGTGGTGCTGCATCTTCAGCGCAAGAAACTCGGCAGCAGCCGTGCTGTCCTGTGTCAGGGCAGCAATCCGGGTATTCTTGCTGGTCTCGGCTTTGCGGCTGCGCTCGGTATAGTAATCAGACAGTGACTGAATCACCGCCTTTGTTCCCTTGGCTACCTCTGCATTGAACTGCTCGGGCGTCAGCTGATCCAGCACAGGGAAGTCCTGGCCTTTGAAGCGGGCCACTTCCTGCCGCAATTCGGCCTGTATCAAGGCCAGTGCATCGGCCACCGCCTTCTCCTGCCCAGGCTTGCCGTGGCTGGTTTCCACCAGCGCCAGCTTGCCTTCCAGCTTGCGCAGCCAGAAGGCCAGCTTGTACTGTGCCTGGCTGAAGGTCCGCTCGTCGGTGTAGAAGTTCTGCTCATAGGCATTGTCGCGGAACTGCTTTACCGCCAGCCCCTCATAAGCCCAGCGGCTGGCCATCACGTCCCCTATCAGCGGCACCTGTCCGTCGGACGACAGCAGGGGATTCAGCTTCTCGAACTTTACGATGACCCCACTGAGGATGATCTGCGGAATCAGCAGAATGGGCACCAGAATGTAAATGGTTACGGCCGAGTCGAATGTAGAGGAGATGTTCAGGCCCATGAGGTTGGCGAAGCAACTGGCGCTGAACAGCACCATCCAATGTGCCAGGCCAATGTCTGGCACGCCCATGATAAGGTTGCCAATCAGCACAAAGGTGCCCGTCTGGATAGCCGAGATGGCAAACAGCACCAGTACCTTGCTCGTCAGGTAGGCCGAGCGGCTGAGGTTGAGGAAGGCCTCGCGCTTGCGGATCTTGCGGTCGCGCAGAATCTCTTCGGCACTCACCGTCAGCCCCATGAAAAGCGCCACCAGTATGCTGATGAACAGATAGGCGGGCAGGTTGATGTTGTCATATAGCGTGTAGCCGGACGTACTGGCTTCGTCGTGGCTGGCATAGCGCAGGATGCCCGCCAGCACAATGGCCAGCACTGGCGCCTCCAGAAAGTTGATGACCAGATACGAGTGGTTGGCCAGCTTGGAGAGCACATCGCGCAGGGTAAACACCCAGAACTGCCGCCAGCGCGGGGGCAAGGCCAGGTTCTTCTCCGGCGGGGTGCTGATGCGCTGCACATCGGGCAGGGCCACCTGCTTCTGGAACGCCTGATTCCAATCCTGTGGACTGTACTTGCGCTCGTCGGTGAAGTTGCCGTCTTCGTCCAGCACCTTCGTCTCGATGATGTTGAAGATCTGCTCGGGGTTCACGTTGCCGCACTCGCCACACTCTGCGTAGTCCGAGTTGATGAGTTCGGCCTGTCGCTTGAAGTACAGCACCGCCTCCACGGGGTTGCCATAGTAGATGGGCCAGCCGCCGACATCCAGAATGTATAATTTGTCGAACATCTTGAAGATGTCCGAGCTCGGCTGGTGAATGACCACGAACACAAGCTTGCCCCGCAGGGCCAGCTCTTTCAGCAGGTCCATGATGTTCTCCGAGTCGCGGCTTGAGAGGCCCGACGTCGGCTCATCCACAAACAGCACCGAGGGCTCGCGAATCAGCTCCAAGGCAATGTTCAGGCGCTTGCGTTGCCCGCCGCTGATCTTCTTGTTCAGCGGGTTGCCTACGGGTATGTCTTTGATCTCAGCCAGGCCCAGACTGCTCAGCATCTTCATCACGCGGTCGTGCAACTGCTCCTCGGTCAGGTCGGCGAAGCACAGCCGGGCGTTGAATTGCAGATTCTGGTACACGGTCAGTTCTTCCACCAGCAGGTCATCCTGACTCACATAGCCAATGACGCCTTCCAGCGCCTTGCCACTGCGGTGCACGTCTATGCCATTGATGGTGACACTGCCACTGCTGGGCGCCAGATTACCATTCAGCACATTGAGCAGGGTACTTTTACCACTGCCGCTGGCACCCATCAGCCCCACCAGTGCGCCGCTCTTTTCGCGCAGGTTGATGTTGTGCAGCCCCACCTTGCCACCCTTGAACCGATACTCCAGATCGCTTGCCTCGAATGACAGATTGGGTCGCGTCTCGCACCAGAGGAAACAAGCGATGATGTCTGAGTAATAGATGGGCCGGTGGTGCTGCTTTCGGAACACACTGCCCGGCGGCATGAAATACACCCGGCCCGGCACAATGGGCTGCCCGTTCATCAGCAGTTCGCCCTTGCCGTTGTACTTCACCAGATAGCCATCCACGCTTTCGGCGCGCAACACCGAGATGTAGCCGTCAAAGGGAGTGGTCTCGATAATCAGGTGCTCTTTCTCCAGCCCGGCAATGGGCTCGCCGATGCGCAGCAGATTGGGAATACGGAGGTTCTCGGGGTCGGCCCGAAAGACGAACATCTCCAGCGCCTGAAACTCCAGCTTGGGCACATGGTACAGGTCGGCCACGATGGCGGTAGCCGTAGCTTCACGCCGCGACACCTTATTGTCGGCATGTATCAGCTCCATCAGCTGCACCACCACGGCATACTTCTGCTTCTGGGTCAGCTCGCGGCCAGCCTCAGTGGCCACTCTGTGCAGGTCCTCGGTCTCGTCCAGCTTGGCATAATGCTGAAACACCGTCAGATACTTTTCTGCGGCACGAGGGTTCAGTTGCTGCCGCAGAAACGACTCCACCACACGCACTTCATCTTCGGTTACCTTGCCATCGCCCCGGGCGAGTATGGCAAACAGGTGCATGAGGCCATCGAGCAGTTTTTCAGACATGGAAACACAGAGGGGAAAGTGCCTGCCGCGGCAATGCTGCGCCAGACCTGTACAAAATACACCCCAGCCGTCAGCCTGCCAACCCTGCCGCTCCATTTCTTCCCTTAAAGCACAGAGCCCACTCCTGTGCGGAGTGGGCTCTGATACAATTGGGGGAAACCCCTATTACTTCATGGCGTAGATAACGCCACAGCAGCCTGTGCCACGGAAGGGCAGCAGCACCAGCATGTACTCAGCGGTAGAAGTGCAGTTCACTTCCATCATCTTGAATACACCTTCCTGGTCTTCGGTCATGTTGTGGGCGATGATGTTGCCCTTACCGTCCTGAAGCACCAGCACCAGCGACACGTTGTCGTTGGGAGGGCAGGCCAGGAAACGATAGGTATTGCCAGCATGCAGCGTGATTTTCATCTTGCCCCCCTTGGTGTCCAAGTCTTCATAGGCAGCATCTACCAGCGTAAAGCCGGCCATGGAACCCGGATTGGACTTGGCGCATTTTTCCAGTGAGTTGCCGCAGTTGGCGTATACATTGACAGCCTGCGGCAGACTGGCCAGCAGGAGCGAAAGCGTGAGAACGAGCGTCTTCATGGTAGCAGTGATCAGGCGGTGATGGACTTACGGATGGCGGCTATTTTCTCGGTAATGGCCTTAACCGTTTCTACGCTGATTTCAACCTTGCTGTTGTTTCCGGTGCTGACTACCACCATATCAGGGTTCGACTTCTTGTCTACCTTGGGGGCTTCGGTACCGTACGAAATCTTGACTGCGTCGTAAATTTTGCGCAGCGCCAGCAGTTCTTCAGCCAGCTTGGCAATTTCAGGGTTGTCTTTGTGCTGTTGGAGCAGGGGCAACAGGCTGTTGAGCGACATGACGGTCTCGCCAATGCGTGTACGCACCATTTCGCTGGGCTGGCTGCGCTCGAGCTGGGTAGCCAGATACAAACCTTCAATCCAGCCGCCAGCCACAATAAGAGCAGCGACATCGGGGCGGTTTACACTTTTCAGGTGGCTTTCGGCTGCTTCGTACTGTTCGGTGATGATGTAGAGCAGAGAGTCCTGGATGTTGAGGTTACGCTGTACGCGCTCCAGCAGGGCGGTTTCAAAAGCACCCGAAATTTCCAGGCCATTGCCCAGGGTTGTGGCAGCTTTCAGGTATTGAGCCGCGGCATCCGACTGGTTGAAGTAAGCAACGTAACCCAGATCAGCACCGTAGATGCCCAGGTTGAGGGCCTGCTTGGCAGTGGTGCTGTACTTCGATACGTCTTTGGGGTTCGACAGCATGGCGGCGCTGTACTTGGTGCCAGCCTTCTTCATCAGGTTGGCCATTTCCAGCGGTGAGGGCACGGTGTATACTACGCTTTCCACCTGAAGCATGGCCTGTTCGGGCAGCTTCATTTTCAGCGTGTCGGCCTCGGCATCAGCAGTGGCGCCGGAGTTGCCGCCCGAGCAGGAAGCCAGCAGGAGGCCAGCACCCGCAAGCGTGAGCATCCAACCGCGGAAGGGGCGTTGGAGGGTGTAGAGAATTGACATTGGCAGTTTGCAGTCTTTTGGAAGATGAGCCGGTATTGTCGCTAAAATATCTTAACCGGGCCGAAGAACCAACGGAAAGACTGTTTTTTCACTACCGTCACGCCGCTCACTACTTTTGCAGCATGGCTGCCCAACCCTCTGCCCCCCATTACTTCTACCGCGAACTGCGTCTTGGCCTGCTGGGAGGCGGCCAACTGGGACGCATGCTACTGCCTGCGTGCCACCGCTATGGCGTACACACTGCCGTGCTTGACGCAGAGAACCTAGCGCCTGCAGGTCCACTGGCCACCCGCTTCGACCATGGCAGCTTCCGCGACTATGACGCCGTAATGGCCTTTGGCCAAACCTGCGACCTCGTCACCATCGAAATCGAACACGTCAACCTTGAAGCCTACCGCGAACTCGAGCGTCGCGGCGTACGCTGCTATCCTCAGCCCGACGTGCTTGCGCTGATACAGGACAAAGGCGCACAGAAGCTGTTCTACCAGGAACAGGGCCTGCCAACTGCCCCTTTTCAACTGGTGGAGCATCCACGCCAACTGGACCCCGCCACCCTCCACTACCCCAGCATCCTGAAAACCCGCAAAGGCGGCTACGACGGTAAGGGCGTCATGAAGATTGCCAGCCCCACCGACCTGTATGAAGCCTTCGATGCGCCCTGCGTGCTGGAGCAGTGTGTAGCCATTGACCGCGAAATCGCTGTCATCGTGGCCCGCAGCGCCACCGGCGAGGTGGCAGCGTTCCCTCCGGTAGAAATGGCCTTTCATCCAACGGCCAACCTCGTGGAACTGCTGTTTGCCCCCAGCACCCTCACCGCCGAACAGGCTGCCGAAGCCGAAGACATCGCACGCCGCACCGCCGAGGCACTGGGCATTGTGGGCCTGTTGGCCGTAGAAATGTTCCTGGACCACGAGGGCCGCATACTTATCAACGAAGTAGCCCCCCGACCCCATAATAGCGGCCACCATACCATCGAGGCCAACGCTACCTCACAATACGAGCAGCACCTGCGGGCCATACTGGGCCTACCGTTGGGCAGCACCGAGCCATTTGCTGCCGCCGCAATGGTGAATCTGCTGGGCGAAATGGGCTTCAGCGGCCCGCCTGTCTACGAAGGCATTGAGGAAGCACTGGCTATGCCCGGTGTGCACCTGCACCTGTACGGCAAGCAGGAAACACGCCCCATGCGCAAAATGGGCCACATCACCGTAACCGGCGCAGACCGTAACGAGGTAATCGCTACGGCCCGTCGGGTACAGCAATTGGTAAAGGTCAAGGCGCGGTAAAGCAGCAGAGGCTATAGCTGCTTTGCCAGCAGTACACGGTCTGTACAGCGGAGACCACTCTCCCAAATGGGCGCTGTATAGTTCCGCACAAAGTAGTCGGGGTTAATGCCCACAATGCGAAAGCCCAGTTTCTGGTACAGATACAGCTGCCCAATACTGGAGTTGCCCGTGGCAATCCGAACCTCCAAACGCTGGTTTGTGGCGCAGTAGGCCAGCACCTCTTTCAGCAGGGCTTGCCCCAGTCCCCTGCCCTGCCAGTCGGGCCGAACTGCGATGTTCTCAATTTCAGCCACCCCGGGCTCGGGCTCGGAGAGCACGGCACAGGCGACCGTTTTACCAGCCACTTCTCCTACAAAACATGCACTGGCGGGCAGATAGCGGGCAATTGCCTTCGAATCAGGGTCGGCCAGCAGCAGCAGATCCGTTGGTGGGTATTGGCCCACGGGTAGCCGGGCTACTGTGAAGTTCTGCATGTCCGCTATTCTTCGCAGCCCAGCAGCCAGGTATCGTTCATGCCTATGGGGGCGCCGGGCGGTGCATCGGGGGCAGCGGCGGTAGCCTCGGTCTTTTCGGGCTTACCCGCAGCATCCATCAGACTGATGGCATGGGCGTAATAGCCTTTCTGCACGCTGTCGCCCGTCTGGTTCTGCCACGAAGACAGTTGGGTCTTGTAGTCGCGCAGGCGAGCGGCCACCCGTGCGCGTACCAGATCGCTGGCCTTGGTGTCGCGCGACAAGGCAATCATCTGGCGCAGCACCGCAAAGCGTACAGTCCACTGGGTATTCTGCTGCTGGGCATCGGCCACCATCGTCTGCTGCCAGGTGCCTTTCCACAGTGCATCCAACACTGCCTCCAGGCTCACTGTGCTGCGGAAGCGTGCGGGCTGTTGCAGCAGGCGTTCGGCACGGGCTGGGTGCAGCAGCAACTGCGCCACCATTCCGGCGGCAGCCTCTGCTGGGGCCAGGCCGTCGAAAGCAAGTCCGCTACGGCCCCGAAACGTTTCGCGGTCGCGCGGATAGCCCAGCGGCCGGGGCGGAATCAGATCCAACAGTGCCGGGGGTAACGTGAGCGCCTGAGGAGTAAGCGTAGCAATCAACCCTGCGAGTGCAGCTTTCTGCTGGGCATCGGGCACGGGAGCCAGCAGTATCTGGCGGTCGCCTTTCACGGCATATCGGTAATCAAGCCCGCCCACTACCTTGCTCACAGCCTCTACCTGATAGCGGTGCAGCAGATACAGCGGCACCAGTTGCTCTTCCAACGTAGCCCAGGGCATGCCTTTCCGCAGGTTGGCCTGGCCAAACTTTGCCAGCGCCACCCGGCGCACCTCCATCAGGCGGTTGAGCTCGACAGCGGGATCGGCACCGTTGTCCCACAGGTGGGCCTGTGGGTGTGCGCCACCGGGGTCGCGGGCATCGGCATCGGATATCAGTATCCAGTTGTTGCGAATGCCTTCCAGCAGAATGGCGTCCAGGTCGGCCTTCTCTGGCTCAGCACCCACAAAGTCGCTGTAGCCATAGCGGATGGCAATTTTATCCCACTCGCCGATCCCCTCGCGATAGGCGTTGTCCATGCGCACCTCGCCGTTCTCCAGGCGGAACCGGGGGTGCGGATAGTCCATCACCGAGGTGAGGCCGGGGGCGCTGGCGTAGTAGTTGTGCACCAGCCCAAGGGTATGGCCAATCTCGTGGGCAGCCAGTTGCCGCAGGCGCGCCAGTGCCAGTTCGCGCTGGGGGCCGTCAGCGGGCACCTCATCGGCATGGGCAGCCAGCAGGGCACTGGCAATCAGGTAGTCCTGCCGCACCCGCAGCGAGCCCAGGGTCACATGGCCTTTCAGTATCTCGCCCGTGCGGGGGTCTATCACCGAAGCGCCGTAGCTCCACCCACGGGTGGAGCGGTGCACCCACTGCACGGTGTTGTAGCGAACGTCCATGGGGTCGGCATCGGCGGGCAACAGCTTCACCTGAAAGGCGTTGATGTAGCCTGCCGCCTCAAACGCCTGGTTCCACCAGCGGGCACCGTCCATGAGCGCCGTACGGATGGGCTCGGGCGTGCCGGGGTCCAGGTAGTACACAATGGGCTCCTTTGCTTCGCTGGGCGCAGCACCGGGCACCTTCTTCTCCAGTCGGTGGCGGCAGATCACCTGCTGACGGATGGGCTCGGTAAAGGGCGTGGAGTAGTCGAACCAGTCGGCGGCAAAATAGCCCGCGCGGGGGTCGAACTTCCGGGGGCGATAAGTACCCAGTTCGGGTAGTTTGATGAAGCTGTGGTGTTGACGCACAGTTACATGCCCGGCAGTGGGGGTTACGCTGCGCAACCAGGCGCCAGCACCACCGCCACTCAGGGTAACGGTGGCTTCTACTTCTGTGTTCTCGGGGAAGTTACGAGTGCGGGGGATGTACAGCGCCGACCGGCTGGCATCGGCATTGTAGCTGCCTTGGTTGCTGCCGCGCAGAGCACCCGCCACATCGTGGGCGTCGCGCAGGAAGAAGGCGGTAGCATCTACCAGTACGCGGTGGTCCTGCACAGCCTCAGCCTCGAAGCCCCAGATGACCGACTCGGCAAAGCTCTGGGCCACGGCCTGCTGCTCCAGCGTGTCGGCCGCCGATGCGCGGTAGTCGAGGTTGCGCTGCACCAGCAGCACTTTTGGCCCAACCTTTCGGAACTGTACCACCCGCGAACTGCCCAGCTGGCCACGGTCCAGCCCGATGTCGTTGCTGCCAACGCCTGCCGGCAGCGATACCTGATACAGGAAGTCTGTATTCCACTGACCAATCTCCAGCCACAGCTTGCCCGTCATCTGGTCCCAATACAGCGGCATGAACCCGTCCAGCCGTTTCATGGCTTGTGTACGACCTGCAATTACATCCTCAACAGGTGCAGGCGTGGTGGGCGCAACAGGTGCACTGGGCTTTTTCTTCTGAGCAGATAAGTAGGGTACTGCATTCAGCACCAGCAGACAAAACAGTAAAAACAAACGCATAGACAACAACGCCATTGGGCGGCTGCCTCAAGATAGTTTGCGCTTGGCGTTTGTCCTAGCCGGGACTCAGGGCTCAGTAGGTGATGCGGAGTATGTCCTGGTCGCGCCGCACGAGCAGATAGAACTCGTTCTTCTGATCGTCATAGCGCAGGGGCGACAGCAGTTCATGGAAGGGCTTGGTGTTCACCGTGAACGAGCCGTGTTGCAGATACCAGCCTTCAGGCTGCTTCATCAAAAACAATAGACGACTGCCGTCTTTGCTCGCTACCAGATTCTTGGCTTGCACGTAGGGCTTGTCTGCTTTGCCGTTCACTACAAGTGCCGTGCCCTGTCCTTTGATGCGGGCAAGACATATCAGCTTGGAGCCATCCGGGGTAAACTGCAGGTCGTCAACGCCAGCGTAGGTATCGCTGCCCTGTCCATCGTGGTATACCTGCCACTCGCGGTCGCGATAGCCCACAAAGGCCACCGAGTCGCGCTCGGGGTGGTAGCACAGCTGCACCATTTCGTCGAACTCCGAGCCGGTGTGACCATTGTGCACCAGCACCTTCTTGCCGCCCTGGCCCGCAATGTAGGCGTGCGCCATGTTCTTGGCAGGCCCCCAGGCAAACGTGTGAATGCGTTCGTAGGCCTTCTGTGGCGAAACCCCCAACACTACCGACTCACTGGCGGTATCACCTGCCATGTAGGCTACGTTCTTGCCATCGCGGCTGAAACTGATGCGGCGGATGCGGTCAAACACTGGCCCCTGCTTGCCATTGTGTACCACGCACAGTTGCCCGCGCTGGTTGGCCAGATATGCCAGTTGGCTGCCATTGACCCCAAAGGTGAATTCGCCAACGCCATCAAACTCCTCCTGCTCCACGCCATTCACCACAGCAAATACCTTGGCGCCCTTGCGCGCCCAGTACACTACAGTCTGGCCGTCAGGGCTGTATTGCAGTTCGCCACTTGCGGCATAGCCTTCATGGCGCTGGCCGGGGTGTTGCAGCTCCCATAAGCGGTTGCTGTAGGCAAAGTATGACAGCTGGTTGTTGGTGGGGTTGAACACCAGTTCACGCGTAGCCGATTTGGGGCCTGTTACCACGGGCTTGCCCCCGGGTGCCTGTTCCAGCAGGAACATCTGCCTGCTGTTTACGCCCAGCGCAGCAAAGCCCTTGCCGTCCTTGCTGAATGCCAGCTGGCTGATGGACTCGAATACCTCGCTCTCCTTGCCATCCACCATCAGCTGTGCCCTTCCATCCGCCAGCAGCTTCACAAACGCATAGCGGCTGCCATTAGGGCTGAAATACAGCGACTGGATTTTCTCAGGATCATAGGTTACGCCGTCTATCAGCAGCAGCTTTTTGTCGCCCGATGCCGCCTGGGTATACCAATGATACCCACCGGCATGGCTGAACAGCCCAGCCTCCTTGAACGAGAACGAGCCTGAGGGCAGACTGGTGAGTATGGCTTCACTATAGCCGCCACCACTGCTGGGGGGCGGGGTTTGTGCGGCAGGTGCTGTGCTGCTGCCGCTTGTCATGTATGCCAGCGCTTTGCCTGCCTTCTCGGCACTTTCCACCTCGTTGCGTTTGCGTGTCAGGAACGCAACACCCTCGGTATTGCCTGCCAGGGCACTGCCCAGACTTTCAACACTCGCGCGGGCAAGTTCATAGGCCTGTTGGCGCAGGGCTGCTTCAGCCTTCAACAGATACCCCCCAGCATGGGCTGGCAGGCTCAGGCGTAAGCCCACTTCATCCACAAATTGCCCGATGGAATCGGAGTGCTGACCATGGCGGGCCAGTTCCTTTACCAGTGGTTCCAGGGCCTCACCCCCAAAAACACCCGGATGGCCTTTGGCCCAGAGATGCGCATCAATCAGTGCGTTAGCGATGCTGGCAGGCAATTTCAACTGGTCGGCCTGTTGCAGCAGTTCCTGTTCTACCTCGGGCTGCAGTTCCGCGCCGGGCACACGTGCATCCAGTGTGGCCAGCAGTTGACCTAGCGCAAGCTCCTGCGAATCAGCAGAAGAAGGGGGAGTAGCAATCATGGCAGCAGGAGAGGTAGTTGTTGTGCAATACAAAATAAGCCCAGAAAGGCCCAAAACACCTAACGGTTAGTCGGTATTTTTACCTAATCCCGCATTTGTGGCAACGCAACGCCTCTACGCTTCCGGTGTCTTTACTCCGCCTAACTTGGCCCCGACATGCTGACCCACCCCGCCGACACCCAGCCGTCTGTACCTTCGCCGCCTCTCCTTACTGACGCCGAACGCGCCGCACGCCTGCGCTACATGGCCCGTATCGCCACCGGACTGCTCATTGGCATGGCGCTGCTGTTTCTTGCCACCGAGCTCTGGCAGCAGCAATTGCCCAGTTGGGTGCGATTTATCAACGCCTTTGCCGAAGCAGCAATGGTAGGCGCTCTGGCCGACTGGTTTGCCGTAACGGCGCTCTTCCGCCGCCCACTCGGCCTGCCCATTCCCCACACCGCCATCATCCCGGAGAAAAAAGAACGCATCGGTA
Organism: Pontibacter sp. T17; assembly: GCF_057219875.1. Lineage (NCBI taxonomy): Bacteria > Pseudomonadati > Bacteroidota > Cytophagia > Cytophagales > Hymenobacteraceae > Pontibacter > Pontibacter sp. T17. Next base: position 818,086 of record NZ_JBXVVW010000001.1, on the reverse strand, counting down.
TGAGTCTGGGCCGTTTCGTCCAGACCAACTTTCTCTCCACCGAGGTGCTGAGCCAACGGCTGGAAAAACTCTCGGTGTCCGATCGCGCGCAGCAGTGGCTGGCCGAGCCCGAAAACGTGCGTCTGCTCTCTGGCAAACTCGCCAACAGCCTGCCCGGCCTGATGCAGATGCTGCACGAAGCCCAGGTGCAGGATGCCCTTGCCAAAACCGTAGACACCCAGCTGCGCAAGCTGGACGTTGCCCCCCTCCTGGGGCAGCTGCTAACCGTTGTTACCAGCAAAGGCAAACATCAGGACGTACTGGACGAACTGCTGAAACTCGGCGAAAAAGCATTCGCCAACAACAAGCGCCTTATCCGCGAGCGGCTGAAAAAAGAAAGCCCCTGGTACGTACCTGGATTCATCGACAACCAGGTGTATAACCGGATCGTAACGGGCGTGGAGCAGACCCTGCAGGAAGTCAATGCCCGGCCCGACCACCCCCTCCGCGACCAGTTCTCCCTGCTGCTGGAAGACTTCATAGAAGAGCTGAAGCATTCCGAAACGCTGCGGCTGCGACTGGAGCAGGCCAAAACCAACCTGCTGGACAGCCCAGAAGCCAACACCTATCTGCAGAACCTCTGGGAGGGCATTCGCCGCAAGCTGGAAGAAGATGTTGCCGCCGAAAACTCGGTCATACGCCAGCAGGTGGAAGAAGCCCTGAAAAAACTGGCCCAGCGCCTGCTCGACGACCCCGACCTGCGCCAGCGGCTCGACGGCTTTGCCCGCTCCACTCTCATCGCCATAGCCGAAAGCCAGCGCGACAGCATCGGCCAGCTCATCTCCGACACGGTAGCCCGCTGGGACACCCGCACCCTCACCGAGAAGCTGGAGCTTCAGGTGGGCCGCGACCTCCAGTTCATCCGTATCAATGGCACACTGGTAGGCGGCGCCGTGGGGCTGCTGCTCTACCTGCTCAAGGGTGTTATCTGATATCCCCTGCTGGCTTCTTACTTGAGAATGGCGTCCAGCCAGTTCTGCTCGGCAGCAGCGTCCACGTCGCTGGGCAGCTGACAGCCATAGGCAATACCCGCCTCGGCTGGCACCGACAGTGCTTTGGGCGCATCGGGCCGGTCCATCATCACATCCAGCGCCAGACGCGCGTATTCAGTGCCGGGGTCGGTGCAGTAGCGGGCTTTGTTGTAGTTGCCCCGGTAAAAGAGCCTGCCTTCGCGCGTGAGTACCACCGCCTGGGGCGTGGAATACACGCCGCAAGAGTCGGCAATGGAGCCGTCGAGGTCATAGACCACCGGCACTCGCAGGCCCAGCCTGGTGCGTGCTTCATCACCAGCCTCGCGGGTAGGTACCTGAAGCACCGCAACTATCTGTAGATCTGAGCCATACCTTGCCTGCAGGGCGCGAACATGGTCGAGATTAAAACGTGAACAGGGACACTGCGGATTGAAGAAATGCAGCAGTGTAGGCTTGCCGCTGTAACCCTGCAATGCACCGGGCAGGTGCACTTCGGCACCCAGCGGGCGCTGCACCAGCTGTACAGGGCGAGGCGTAGGCAGCAGAAACTTCAGCTCCTGCTGCCAGAACACCACCCCTACCAGGGAAAGACACACTACCGCCAGCAGCGCGGCCAGCAGTCCTTTTCGGCCGAACGTGCGGCGGGGGAGTGGAGGCTTCTCTGGGGAGTATGACATGCTTTTCCGTGTTCAGGCAAACAACTGCCTTACTTACGCCGCCTGCCACGAAATAGTTTAGATGCAGCCAGGTATTTACCACGCTGAGGGCCAAACGACTGAAACAGCCTGCCAATTGGTGGCCGCCTACCCTCTCTGCGGGAGTTGCCACGGCCGTCAGCCTTTCGCTAGTTTGCAGCCACACTTCAAAGCACTTCTCCTCCATGAGCAAACGTATCGGCATCCTCACTGGCGGCGGCGACTGCCCCGGCCTCAATGCAGTTATCCGCGCTGTCGTCAAAACCGCCATACTGGAGCATGGCTGGGAAGTCATCGGCTTTGAAGACGGCTTCGAGGGCCTCATCTTCGACCGTCACATGCCGCTCAACTATGAGAGCGCCAGTGGCATTCTAGCCCTCGGGGGCACCATCATCGGCACCAGCAACAAAGCCAATCCCTTTGGCTACGCCCGCCAGCTGCCCGACGGCACCATCGTGAAGGAAGACGTGAGCCAGCAGTGTGTAGACACCTACCACCGTCACGGCCTGCATGCGCTCATCTGCGTGGGCGGCGACGGCACCCTTACCATCGCCAACCAGATGGCCAACCGCGGCGTGAATGTGGTGGGAGTGCCCAAAACCATCGACAACGACCTCGTCGGCACCGACCAGACCTTCGGCTTCGACACCGCTGTCTCCATCATCACCGAGGCCGTAGACCGCCTGCACACCACCGCCATGAGCCACAAGCGTGTGATGGTGCTGGAGGTAATGGGCCGCAACAGTGGCTGGCTGGCCCTGTATGGCGGCGTAGCTGGCGGTGGCGACATCATCCTGCTGCCCGAACTGCCCTACGACATTGAGGCCGTGTGCCGCAAGGTGAAGCAGCGCAGCCAACTCGGCAAGAAGTTCACCATAGTGGTAGTGGCCGAAGGTGCGGCGCCCGCAGGCGGCACCCAGACGGTAGACCGCGTGGTAGCCACCAGTGCCGACCCCATCCGGCTGGGCGGTGTGGGCCGGGTGGTAGCACAGGAAATAGAGGAACGCACGGGTCTGGAAACGCGTGTCACAGTGCTGGGCCACCTGCAACGCGGCGGGTCACCCACCGCACTGGACCGTATTCTCTGCACCCAGTTTGGCAAAAAGGCAGTAGATATGGCTGCCAACGGCGATTTCGGCAAGCTGGTGGTGCTGCGCAACAACCAGTTGGAAACAGCCCCCATCGGCGGCAGTGCAGACAAGCAGCGCCTGGTGCCCGCCAACCATCCACTTATTGAAGCAGCACGGGCGGTAGGCACCTCGTTTGGTACCAGTGGCGAATAAGCGGAACGCCAGCCTCAGTCTTCTACTGCCAGAATCACCAGCTCGGCCACCCGCACGGGCTCGCCCAATTCTGGGGTGTACCACAATACGGTTTTGCCTGTAATCTGCCGTCGCCAGCGCAGGATATCGGTCGCTTTGATAACGACGCCGGTTTCTTCCTTCACGCCCCGGAAGCGGAACTCGCGCAGCGAGTCGCCGCGGGCGGTCTGCAACACATACCGTTGCAGAGCAGGACACCCCGAGTCGGCGGCCAGCACCAGCCGGAAGTAGTCATCACGTTTCAGGCGCTTCACTTCCACCTGTAGTGGCGCGTCGCCACCACTGACAGAGCGCACCAATTCCTTCTTGTTGTAGGATACACTCCAGTGCTGGGCCATAGCCAGCACGGGTAGGCTCCCCAGTGTCAGGAGCAGAATCAGGGTTCGCATGGTTTATCGAGCGTTGGTAGTAGAGGCAGGTTGGAGGCTGTCCACCGCGGCGGGCAGCTGTTGAAAGGGGGCGAGGCCCGCCTTATGGGGGTCGCCCGGCAGAGGATAGAATACGACCGACCCCAGACGCGTGGCAGCATCATATTCGCCCAGGGCCGCTTGCAGCAGCACTTCCAGGGCGCCACGCACTTCGGCTTCCAGTTGGTCGGCATAGCCCTGAACGTACACCGCCAGACGCACACGCCCTGTCTCCTCGCGGGTGGCCCTGAACCAGATCTGCTCGGGCCGCAGGGCCACCCGGTCGGTTTTGATACCGTAACTGGTGCCAATGCGGGGCCGAAACGCCACCACCTGCCAGTGCTCCATCTCTGGCGACTGCCGCACCAGCCGCAGTACCACTGGAAACAGGGCAGACTGTCCATCGGCACTTACCACAAACTGCCGGCGGCCATCCGGCGCCGTGCCAAACTCATAGGCAAGCCCTGTATGCACCTTCCGCAATTCGGTGGCTACCTGCCGGGCCAACGGATGGTCTGCCTGGGCAGTGCGCAAGGCTACCTCGTTTGCGGCAAACCACTGCCAGAATGCCACCTCGCTTGCTTGGGCGCGCGCACCCTTTGCTGTACAAAACAGCAAAAAAAGTATAGTGAAGGCGGTTTTTGGCCAATGCATGCCCTCAAAATGCCAAAAAGCTGCGAGGCGCCAAATAAAAAGACGGGGCCTTGTGAGGTCCCCGCCTTGCCTTTTGTACCAATTGGTTGTTATCAGAGCTTGGCCAGCAGTTCGGCCTTCTTGGCGTTGAACTCCTCGTCCGTGAGGATACCTGCGGCTTTCAGTTCGCCCAGCTCTTTCAGCAGCTTCATGATCTCGTCTTTCGACTGGCCACCCTTGGCGGCGGGCTGCGCAGCAGCGCCACCACCTTGCTGCTGTTGCTGCATCATCTGCATCATCTGCTGGGTCATATTCATGCCCATGCCCATTTCCATCATGGTCTTCATCATGGAGTTGCTGTCAGCACCAGGGGTGCCAGGCATGGCCATGCCCTGAGCAGCCATAAACTGCATGAACTTCTGCATGTCTTCCACGCTGCCGCTCATTTCGGCCTGCGCTTTCAGCTTCTGCAGTTCCAGCATGTTCTCCTGCATCTTGCGCTGCATGTCCTGCTCCAACTGGGCACCTGACACACGGCGAATCTTGCGGGCGTCCATGTCCTGGCGGGTCAGTTCCTTCTGGATTTCCTCGGGCAGGCTCACGTTCTCCACGTTGAACTGGAGCAGCGAGAGACCCGTCGACTGGAAGTCGGGTTGCAGCATGGGCAGCAGTTTTTCACCCAGATCATGCGCGTGGGCGTGGATGTCGTTGAGTGAGCTGCCTGCCTTTTTTAGCGCCGAGCCAAAGGCCGATACTACGCGGCTGCGGAAGTTCTCCAGCAGTTCGTCGGTGGTAACGTGGGCGTCTGTGCCAGCGAATTCCTTGAAGAACACCGCAGCGTCCGTGACACGGAAGCCGAACGTACCGAAAGCACGCACCGGCACGGCCGACGGAAACTCGGGGTCAGTCACCATGATGGGCGCAGGTGTACCCCAGCGCAGACCATTGAACTGCCGTGTATTGACGAAGTAGATATCTACTTTGAAGGGCGAATCGAAGCCGAACTTCCAGCTGCGCAGCGTGGTGAGCAGCGGCATGTTGCGCGTCACCAGCTCGTAGCGGCCCGGCTGATATACATCCGCAATGCGGCCTTCGTTTACAAAGATGGCGACCTGGCTTTCGCGTACCGTCAGCTGGGCACCCATCTTGATCTCCTTGTCCTGGTCAGGAAACTTCCAGACCACGGTGTCGCGCGAATCGTCGACCCACTCGATCACTTCGATCAGTTGGCCACGAATGAAATTGAAAAGACCCATTGCAGTTGTCAGTATAGGTTTTGATAAAGATAACGTAAATGCCAGAAAGCTGCATGCCCGGCGCTGAAGGCCGGGCATGAATGCAGTTATTCCATCGGCGACGAGTATCAGGCGTCTTTGGCAGCGGGGCGGCGCCACAGGGGAACCATGCTACAGGGCTCGCCATACATCAGTTTATCGGCATGGGGCATCAGGCGGCGCACAGCATCGGTATACGCGGAGGCTGGCACTGTTCCGCAGCCTTTCAGCACAATCTTTTCGCCGGCGTACTGGCTCCAATCCACTGCGTCAAATGCGCGGCGGTACAGTTCGCCTTCCAGCTCCTGAGGTGTGCCCAGCAGATAGCTGGAAGTGTAGGGCGATAGTGCCGTGCCTATCAGCATGTAGGCCCATGCAGGTATGATGGCATCGGCTGAGCAGAACACCGCCACGTGTTTGCCAGCATACTGCGCCCAGTCGTGTGTTTTCACAAACTCCCGGAAGTCTTTCTCGCGCAGGATGAGCCCCTGAAACAACTGGGGTTGTATGTCGAGCGCTGCTACCTCGCCCGCCGGACGATAGTCCTCCAGATTCAGCGTAACCAGCGCGCTTTGCGCCACGCGGTTCACCAGTGTAGGGTCTGCTTGCATGCTCCTATAACGAAAAGACCGGGGCTGTCAGTTCTCCAGCGTAAAGCCGAGAGTCAGCACCACTGAGTGAATGATGCGGCTCGTGAGTGCCTTGGGGGCATAACCTGCACCCAAGCCGCCGCCGTTGATGCCGCCACTGAAATCGATGGGAATAGCGGAGGGAACGCCGCCAGAAAAGCCAGAGGTATAGGCTACATCCGGGGTGCTGTACAGGTTGAACATCTCCGGTACACGCTGTCGGGTATAGGCAATGTCCAAGGAGAAACGGCGCTTGCGATAGCCGATGCCCCCGCTGACCATCTCCCGTGAGGCGTCAAAATCGCGGAACGTAACATCCCCGGTAGCCGAATTGTAGGTGGTCATGTCGGCATAACGGCGGCCTTCTGCACTCAACGGACTGCCGTAACGGGCGTAGCCGCCCCGGAGATAGAAGCTTTCCAGGCGTAATTCGGCCCCGGCACGATAGTTCACCGCACTGGTATATAGCCGGTTAATGGCGTCATTCTCTGCGCGGAAAGTCAGGTTGTTGCCCGTACCGTCAGTTGGCGGGTCGTAGCCAGAGTTTCGGTAGTCGGTATACTCTACATCGCCCGTAATAAGGCCATACTCGCCCAACAGGAACATAATACCCCCATTCGCACGGAAAGGCGTGGTCATGAAATAGTTGTAGGACCCTGCCTGAATATTGTCGGAGGGGCTGGCGTTAGGGCTGGGGTTGCGGCGCCCCGCACGGTCGTAGAGGTACATCTCAGGGCTGTACTCCACCGTCATTGACGCATAGGTAGGCGTTTGGATGGAGGCCCCGATGCGTACAAAGTCCAGTGGCTGGTACATGAAGCCTACCGTCAGGTTTACGCCCGCACCGTAAACACGACGCTGGTCAAAGTAGTCGATCCGGTACTGCACCGAGTCGGCAGTGGCAAACTGGTTACCGTAAAAAGGATCGTTGTAGTAGCCTGTGACATCGGTCTCGTTGTACTGCAGCTCCTGACGGTAGTTGAAGTCCATGATGCCGATACCGACGCCCACAAAAAATTCATCGTCGAAGTTCAGCGCACCCGAGATGGTCCATTGGTTGGTGCGGCCACGCTCTACAATGTTGAAGCTCTGCTGCACATTGGCCTCGTTGAAAGCGGCCTCGTACAGATTGTCGGTCAGATAAGCATAGTTGCCATTTGCGTAGTAATCCTTCACATTGTCAATGGCATAGCTGCGCCAGGCGGCGTAGGAGTAGGCATCCAGCTGGCCTGAGGTGAGGCCATTGGCCTGCCCTGCGAAGAAATCGCCAATAGTATTGTAGGCGTTGTAGGCATTCCCCGAGGTACGCCGATGGGTATTGTACTGCTGGTTGAAGCCGATACCCACTGCCCATGACTTCAGGCCACCCCGGCTGTTCATCGGCTGACTGATGACCAGACCCATGTTGGCAAAGCCAAAATTGAAGCGGTTGTCGCTGGCACGGCCATCGAGATAGTCAGTGCTGTTCTCGATGTTGCGGAAGCCTGGCGAAATAACGAGTTCCGTGCGACGGTAAAGACCCAGGCCTGCCGGATTCAGTGTGGCCGCTGAGAAGTCGCCCCCTACAGCAGTCATGGCGCCACCCAGCGCAAGACCACGGGCAGTGCCCGAAGGCGAAGTCATGGAAAAACGGAGGGCCTCGATCGTTGTCTGGGCCCAGCCAGCTGCTGGCAACGCACCCGTCAGGGTCAGGGCCAGCAACAGTCGGAACGAAGATCGTTTCATGAAGAGGGTACTAGGTGAGAGAGGGGTAGTGAGCGTGCAAAACACGGCAAAAGTCCTCGGTGAATGTTACCTCAAGGACTTTTGCGCTCAGAAAAGGTTTAATCGGTCAACGAAGTCAGATTAGCGGGGACCACGGCCTCGGCCACCGCCACCACCTGAAGGCGCGCTGCCACCCCCAGAGGGAGCGCCACTGCGCGACCCGCCCCAGCTCCCAGAAGAGCCACTGGGCGAGGAACCGCGGCCCCACGATCCGCTGCCGCTGTTGCCACCACCCCATTCAGAGCGGGGGCGAGAGGCAGGTTGCTCATTCCGGGGCTGTGGTCGATAGCCACCATCGTCGCCACGGCCACGGCTGCGACCGGGATTATAGTCCGGCTGCCGGGTGTTATAGTCAGGACGCGGCTGGCTGCTGTTGTCCGGTTGCTGCGGGCGGTAGCCACCATCGTCGCCTCTACCACGCCCACGGCCGGGGGTATAGTCGGGGCGGGGCGTGTTGTTGTTGTAATCTGGCTGCTGCGGGCGGTAATCGCTGTCGCCTCCACGCCCACGGCCGGGGTTGTTATACCCACCGTTGTCCGGGGTGGAAGGAATGTTGTTGTTGTAACCACTGCCGGGATTGTTGTCGCGGCCACGGCCACGACCGGGGTTGCTGGTGGTGTTACCTCCATTGCCGGGCGTTACGTTGCCGGGTGCCCAAGTGCCGTCGTCATGCCCGCGGCCTGCAGCGTCGTCGTTGCCACGGTCGGGCTGCGGATCAGCCGGACGTTGACCACCACGGCCACGGCCTCCACCTGTGTTCGGAGGCACGTTGGTGCCTCCACCAGGGTTGTTCGGATAGGTAGTGCCACCGCCAGGAGAAGTAGGTGTATTGGGCGCCCCACCACCGCGGGTAGGACGGCCACCTGCACCAGGCCAGCTGTTGCCGTTGTTGCCATTACCACCTTGGCCATTATTGCCCGGCGCGTAATAGATTCGGCGACCATTGTTCACGTTCTGGAAATAGACACCTCGGCCGGGGGTATTGCCAACCTGGTGTACGCTGTAGGCGGGTCGGCCCCAGCCGCCACCCCAGCCGCCACCCCAGCCACCGCCATAGTAGCCGTCCCAATAGCCATTCCAGTAGCCATTGTTGTAGCCAGCGCCGTAACCGCCCCAGCCACCCCAACCGCCACCCCAGCCCCAGGGTCGGTTCCAGCCCCACGGACGGCCCCAGCCGCCACCCCAGCCCCAGCCAATGGAGACGGACCAGCCGCCGCCCCAGCCCCAGCCAGAGTTCCAACCCCAACCGCCGCCCCAACCCGGAGCGTAGTACGATGGCCCCCAGCAGGGATCATACCAGTAGTTGGGCACTACAATCACAGGGCGGTAGTAGACCACTGGCCGGCTGTAATAGCCGTTCCGGTAAGCCCAGGTATTGTCGAAGCGGCGCAGGCGGGCAGAGTAATAATAGTCTTCCTCGTCCTCGCCGTAATACTCGTCCTCGCCTCGGTTGCTGTAGCGATACTTCTCGTCGCGAGAGTCGGCATAGCGCTCAGCGTCAGTACGGCGACCGGCACCGTATGCCTGATACGATGAAGTAGTACCAAGGTATTGGTTCTCGCTGGCAGCAGACTGCTCGCTGTAGTAATCTGAACGATAGCCATTGTCAGCGTCGTTGTCCGATGACCTGTTGTCATAGACAGGCTGCTGCTGCGCAGGCTGTTGCTGCTGAGCAGGTTCGTATCGACGGGCAGGTTCGTTGGATTGCTGAAAGCTTTCCAGACGGCTCCGATTCCGCTCGCGCACCCGCTCGGCATCTCTGCGCCGCTTACTTGGCGTAGCGTACACATCGTCCTGCGCATGCAGGACCGCCGGCAACGCCACCAGGCTCACCGAAGTGGCCAGTGCGGCAAATGCCAGCACAGAGGTTAGGGACTTTTTCATAGTCGGCCTTAAATGAGGAACGTCTACGTGCTTCTATAGGAATTTGAGCGAAATTCGTGCCGAAGGTTTAATGGCTTCCTGCAATTACCCTCCTAAAGTAAGACAGTTTCAATAGGATAAACGTTGCATGGGCCAAAAACTGGTTACTTCCTAACATCCCTTAACTACTTAGCACAGCAACCGTTGCTGCTCTTCCATGGCCGACAAACTGCCCACCCGTGCCGAGAACTACTCCGAATGGTACAATGAACTGGTAAAGCGCGCCGACATGGCCGACAATTCGGCCGTGCGCGGCTGTATGGTTATCAAGCCGTACGGTTATGCCATCTGGGAACGCATGCAGGGCGTTCTCGATGCCATGTTCAAGGAAACAGGCCACGTCAATGCCTATTTCCCCCTGTTCATTCCCAAGTCGTTCCTCAGCCGTGAAGCCGAGCACGTAGAGGGCTTTGCCAAGGAATGCGCTGTGGTAACCCACCACCGTCTGCGCGCTACTGCTGATGGCAAAGGCGTGGAAGTGGATCCTGAAGCCCGTCTGGAGGAAGAGCTCATTGTGCGCCCCACCAGCGAAACCATCATCTGGAGCACCTACAAAGATTGGGTGCAAAGCTACCGCGATCTGCCCCTGCTCATCAACCAGTGGGCCAACGTCGTTCGTTGGGAAATGCGCACCCGTATGTTCCTCCGCACAGCCGAGTTCCTGTGGCAGGAAGGCCACACCGCCCACGCCAGCGCCGAAGAAGCCATTGAGGAAACCGAACGCATGCTCGGCGTCTATGCCGACTTTGCCGAAAACACCCTGGCCATGCCCGTCATTCGCGGTATCAAGTCGCCCAGCGAACGCTTCGCCGGCGCCCTCGAAACCTACTGTATCGAGGCCATGATGCAGGACGGAAAGGCCCTGCAGGCAGGCACCAGCCACTTTCTGGGCCAGAACTTCGCCAAAGCCTTCGACGTAACGTTCCTCAACCGCGAGAACAAGCGCGAGCACGTGTGGGCTACCAGCTGGGGCGTCAGCACCCGTCTGGTGGGCGCCCTCATCATGACCCACTCCGACGACAACGGCCTGGTACTGCCCCCCCGCCTTGCCCCCATTCAGGTGGTGATTGTTCCTATCTACAAGAGCGACGAGGAGAAAGCTGCCGTGCTGGGTAAGTGCGACGAGATTTCGGCCCAACTGAAAAAAGCAGGTGTGCGCGTGAAAGTAGACACAGACGATACCAAGCGCCCCGGCTGGAAGTTTGCCGAGTGGGAGCAGAAAGGTGTGCCTGTGCGCCTGGCTCTCGGGCCCAAGGACCTCGCGGCGGGTAACATTGAAGTGGCCATCCGTCACAGCGGCCATAAGGAAGTACGGCCGCTGGATGCTGTTATCGCGGGTATACCCGATTTGCTGGAGCAGACCCAGACCGACCTCTTCAACGCAGCCAAGCTGCGCCTTGACAGCCGCACCTATAAAGTGGACGACTACAGCGAGTTCAAGCGCCTGCTCGACGAAGGCAAGGGCGCCGATGCCCCCGGCGGCTTCCTCATGGCACACTGGGACGGCACCCCCGAAACCGAGGCCCGCATCAAGGAAGAGACCAAAGCCACCATTCGCTGCATCCCCATCGGCGCGCCCGAAGAAGACGGCAAGTGTATCCTCACGGGCAAACCCAGCAAGCGTCGCGTGCTTTTTGCCCGCGCTTACTGAGCCACTTATTCGATATTCGCAGGGGGAGGCAACTCCCCCTTTCTGTTGCTCACACACATGAAAAGACCTTCCCATCTCGCACTGATCCTGTCGCTCGGTGTGGCGCTGGGCCTAGCCAGCTGCAACAAAACCCAGCAGGACGGCACCACCCCACCCGTCATTGAGAATGAGCAGCTGCCGCCCCTGACGCTCGGCATCCGGCGTTCGGAGCTGGACATGCGCCGCCTGGCCGATACCCTCAAAACCAAGCCCAAAGACCTGCTGCCGCCTTTTGAAGCCGTCATGGAAAGCCGGTTCTTCTACGAACTGCTGGCCAATGGCGACACCACCGTACCCCTGAAAGCACTGGCACCCGAACTGGCACGCTTTGCCAACGACCGCAATACCCAGGCCCTCATCGACTCGGTATTGAAGCGCTACCCCACCAACTACGACTTCGGTGCCCTCATCCTCAAGCCTCTTCAGCGTATGAAGGCGGCCTTCCCCAATGCTTCTATCCCGCCCTTCCGTACTTACATCACTGGCTATCATGAGGAATGGCAGGTCACTTACGACCCTTCTTTCCTCTCTGACAAATACATGGGCATCGGCTTGCACTATTTCATGGGTGAGGAATTCGCCTTTTATCCGCCGCTGCTGCCCCGTTACATCAAAGCCCGCCAGACGCCCCAGCATATCCCTGTGAACCTGATGGGTCTGTGGGTGGACCGCCTGTTGCCGCAGATAAAGCGCGGTACGCGCCCTCAGCTGATTGAGGCAATGGTGCGCGCGGGCATCCGGCAGTATTTCCTGGAGCAGACCTGCCGCGAGTCGCCCGACTCCATCCGTTTTGGCTATGCAGGCAGCCAGATGAAATTTGCCTACGCCAACGAGCAGGCCATCTGGAACCACCTGCTGCCCAAGCTCTTCGACCAGGAAGAGTTCGGCTACCGCGACTACATGTTCGAGGGGCCGTTCACCAAAGCCTTTGGCCCCGAGTGCCCCGGCAAAATCGGGCACTTCATCGGCTGGCGCATCGTACACGCCTACATGGAGGCACACCCCGAGGTAACCCTGGCGCAGCTGGTGCAGCGCGTCGATTACCTCGAGATTTTCAATGCCAGCGGCTACAAGCCGTAAGTATTCGCCTAGTCGTTGTCCTCGGCCTCATGAGTGGAGGCCGGGGCCTGCGCGGGGGCATCCTTCCGCAGTTCGGGACGGCGAATCTGCCCGCCCAGGTTCGCGGTGTAGGCCATGCCCATGCCACTGAAAATGGCAATGGCCAGCGCTGCCCATACCATCTTCTGCGCGTGCAGGGTGCCCTTGCGCAGCATAAAGAAGCCCGCCCCTGAAACAAGTGCCGTGACGATGCCCAGAATCACAGCGCGCTCGGCCATCTCCTCGTGCTCATGAATCAGCTTGTGGGTGGCTTTGTCATCGAAGCCCTGTAGGTGCTCTACTTTCTCCTCAGCGCCCTCGCCGGTGGCTTTTGTGGGCAGCACCGACAGGCCAAATACTACCAGCAGCACCAGGGCCGTCTGCATCACAATATGCCGCTTGGTCAGCACGCCATACAGCAGCATCAGGGTAGCCGTCACATAGCCCACTACAGGGGCATGCGCCAGCAGAAGGTGGATATAATGGGCGTCCATGTTGTAAGGTAGGTAGGTTGTTAATGTCTTCTCAAGATAGAAGGTCTGCTGCAACCTTTGGTGCCAACCGGGTATAATTGGCTGTATGAAAACACTCTTCACGCTCATCCTGCTGGCCTTCAGCATTGCCGCCCTGGCACAACAGAAACCCATTGTCGAGAAGATCAAGCCCAAGGGCAACTATGCCCCCACTACCTACACGCCTGTAGTTACCATCACGGGTGGCACGCTGGTGCTGTTCTCGGGCCACGTGGCGCTTGACGAACAGGGGAATATGGTAGGCCCCGGCGATATGGAAACCCAGGGCAGGCAGGTATTTCAGAACCTGAAGCGAGCCCTTGCCAGCGTCAATGCCGACTTCTCCAATGTGGTGAAAGTCACCTACTATGTGGTGGGGCTGAACGACAGCACACAGCAGATTGTGCGCAAGCTGCGGCGCGAGTTCATCTCCGACGAAATGGCACCCGCGTCCACGCTGGTCGGCGTTCAGGCGCTCTCCGAGGGCTTCCTCATCGAAATCGAGATTACGGCCGTAATCCCTACGCCCAAGCCTTAACGGCTAGGGTGATAGCGCTCAAGAATCTGGCGCGAGAGCAGGGCATACAGCTCTGCCAGGTGCGGGTGGCTCTGTTGCAGCAGGGCCTCCTGCCGCTCCAGCGTTTTGCGGTCGCCACGCATGGCAGGCCCGGTCTGGGCCTCATGTGGCGGCATTTCCTCCAGGCGGCGCACCACTTCCTGTAACAGCGGCAGGTACACGCGGTAGTTGGCACCGCCAGCTCCCTCGGCCAGTTCGCCAGCGCAGCCTACCAGGTAGTTCACGAAGTTGGCGGCCATCACGGCGCCTACATGCAGGCGGCCCCGCTGCTCGCTCGATGTCTCATACACATACTCTGACAGCTGCCGCGCCAGACGCCCCACCGCATCGCGGCTCACTTCCGTGCCTTCGTAGAACAGCGGTACCTCGGCCAGGCTCACAGCATAGTGGCGGCTCAGGGTCAGCATGGGCCAGATAACACCCATCTGCTCGCCCAACGGCGCCAGCACTGACAGTGATACACTTCCTGCCGTGTGCAGAAACAGCGTTTCGGGCAGTGACAGCCCCTGCAATTGCGCCACTACCTCGGGCAGCGCGTCGTCCGACACCGCCAGCAGCACCAGCCGGCAATCCGGGCTCAGTGCGGCCAGGCTGGCAATCACCTGCCCCTGTCCGGCCTGCTGCACCAGCTGTTCGGCGCTGGCAGCGGTGCGCGAATACACCTGCGCCAGCCGGTAGCCCTGCCGCAGCAGCGCCGCAGTGAGGTTGACAGCCATCGCGCCCGAGCCGATGACAGCAAACGAGGCACCGCGGGGCAGTTCGAAGGTGGACATAGGAAGCGGGAAACGTAGGGAAGGGAGGACCGATTCAGGACTGGACATGACTTCACGTAAGTGGCTCTGCGGGCTGTCCCAGTCGTTCCTCACGGACCCGGCGGTAGATGGCTACCGCAAAGCCGAAGGTCATGACAAAGGTGCCCAGCCACAGAAGGTTGATGTACGGTTTGTGTATCGCCTTGAAGGTGATGAAGTCGTCGGGCTCTACTACCTGACTGGCGCGCAGCACCAGCTGAAAGCCGTTGGCCGACTGCGCTATGCCCTCGAAGCTCAGGCTCAGCCCCAGCTTCTCCAGCGACGCGTCCACGTGCTGGGCATCGTGGCCCTTCACAATCAGCATGGGCGAGGGGGTGTAAGTAATGCCACCCGCCACCACGCGCAGCTTGGCACGCAGCACGGCGTCAGCCCCGGCATACTCCTTCAGGCCATCCACCTTCACGATATCGTCCAGATACACCACGCCGCGTTCCAACTGGGCACTGTCGCCCTTGGCCAGCCGCAGGTCTGTGGTTTCCACCTTGCGGGCGGCTGTGTCTGCCTCTTCCTTCGGAATGGACGACACGTAGGTGTACAGGTCGCGCCCCAGCCAGATTTCCCGGTCAGGGTGCAGCACCAGCCCCATCCGCTCGCTTACTTCGGCTTCGGGTTGCAGCACAAAGCGGCGGCTCGTGTCAGCCTGTTTCGTCTCGGCGTCCAATGGCAGAAACTCCAGCAGGTACTTGCTGCGGCCATTGATCATCTTCGGCTGAATGATGCCCAGGTTTTCTTCTACAAACTTATGCAGCTTGGCCAGGTCGGGTTCGGGCTTGCCATTGGGTTCCAACGGCTTGACCAGCAGGGCAGCCCCGGCAGGCATCCGGAAAAACTCCCACGGCACTTCCAGTGCATAGCGTTCGCCGGTGGCATCGTCAAACGCCACCTTCAGGCCCTGCGCTTCTTCCGATACTACAGCCAGCTCTTCTATAGGCGCTTCGGCCTGCCGCTTGCCCAGATACGTCACCTGATAGCCCGCCACATACTTGGGCTTGTTCTTCACCAGCAGCACGTTGTCGCGCTTCGATTCCTCATCGAACGCCTCGCCCAGGTCGCCCGGAGAGAAGTTCAGGCTCACAGTAGACTCATAGCCACTGCTGAAGAGAATACCCAGCAGCATAAGGCCAAAGCCTATGTGTGCCAGCGAGCCGCCAATGCGCTTACCGCCACCGGCACGCCGCGCCAGCATGATCAGTATATCCAGGTTGGCCAGTATGGTAAACACACTTGCAAAGAGCAGCAGTTCGTCGGCCACCTGCAGCAGCGCATAGCCGGCAAAGCTCAGCCAACTGCCCACGCCGCCTTTCTCCAACAGCGCCTGCCCTGCCAGCTGGAAAGGTTTGCGGTAGGCAAACTCCCAGCCCGTGGCCCAAAGGCCCAGTATCACAACGACGGAGGCCAGCGCCGCCGCCGCAAAGGGTCGGTACAGCGCCTTCAGGAAGGTCTCGCGCTCTATTTTCGTCCAGAACACAAACTGGCCCAGCGCCGACAGCAGCGCGATGCCGATGCCGAACCACACGTTCCACTTATAGTAGAACAACTGGATTTTGCCCGTAGGCGCCAGATTGCTGCCAAATATCTTGTTGAACACCGGCAGCGACGTCACTACCGAGATCATGGCCGCCGAGAACGTCAGCGTCAGCGCCGCCAGAAACAGAAACATTTCCCGCGACCAGAATGGCTTCTCGCCACTTTCAGGCAGGTCGTTCCAGCGATAAGCCATCAGCAGGCTGATGAACACTACGTATACCATCAGCAGCGTCAGCAACTGACCCGAGAGGCCCAGGTCGGTGAAACTGTGCACCGAGGCGTCGCCCAGTATGCCACTGCGCGTCAGAAAGGTAGAGTACAGCACCAGCAGGAATGTGGCAATGACCAGCAGCATCGCCGACCGCAGGTGGGCTTTGCCATGCCGATACGCCAGCCCCACGTGCAGCGAGGCTACCGCCGTCAGCCACGGCACCAAAGAGGCGTTCTCCACGG
This sequence comes from Pontibacter sp. T17, assembly GCF_057219875.1. Lineage (NCBI taxonomy): Bacteria > Pseudomonadati > Bacteroidota > Cytophagia > Cytophagales > Hymenobacteraceae > Pontibacter > Pontibacter sp. T17. The sequence goes on along the minus strand of NZ_JBXVVW010000001.1, from coordinate 801,760 downwards.
GGTCCCAGTTCCAGTAGCCGCCGAAGTTCAGTGTCTCGTAGGCCCAGTAGCCCCCCATGATGATGCCCACGCCCAGAATGGCAGTGCTGGCAATCATCCACGGTGCGGCGGGCTTGATCCAGCCGGCATAGTCGCGCTTCACCAGCCCCGTCAGCACAAAAGCGAACGGCACCAGCGTCAGCGCAAACCCCAGGAACAGCGTCGGCGGGTGAATCACCATCCAGTAATTCTGGAGCAGGCTGTTCAGCCCGCGGCCGTTGGCAGGTACAAAGTCCGGATTGGTCTTGAAGATCGCTTCATCGGGGAAAGCATCGCGCAGCAGCACAAACGGCGAGCTGCCCAGCTTCAGGGTGCCCACCTCGGCAAAACCTGCGGCCCAGGCCACCAGCAGCAGCAATGCGCCCAGCAGCCCTGTGCTCAGTGCCGGGCGGCTGCGCCATACCCAGCGCAGGAACAGCCCTGTCACTACGGCCAGGAATACTGCCTCCAGCAGAAACGCTGGCGAAGAAAGATTACCACCCGTCAGGAAGCCGGTCTGGCTGCGGGTCATGTTCAGCCACAGCAGCACGGTCAGCAGCATCAGACTGCCCCACACCACCCGCGACTCGCGTTTCGCCGGCTCCTTGCCCAAGAGTGTTGGAGCCAGCAGCGCCAGAATTCCCGCAGTGGCGGCGGCTATTACGATTTCCAGCGTGGTCTGTTGCAGTTGCACGCCCAGTATCATCGTCGCCAGAAGAATCTGAATGCTGGAAATCACGGCCATTACCCCGGCCTTCCACGCGGGCGGAGCCGTGGCCTGTACAATAAGACCCAGCACCGCGTGCCATACCATCCACGTCAGGAAGCTGCCCTCCTGCCCTTCCCACAGGCACGAGATGATGAAGTGCAGCGGCAGTTCGTTGCTGCTGTGGCTCCATACATAATGATACTCGTAGCGGTGTGTACCCAGCAACAGCAGAATGGTAGCCAGAATGCCCAGCACCGAAAAAGCATGCACCCGGAAGGCCCAGGTGCCCACACCGGCCCGGACCTGTGGCCGCCCCGACAGCTGGTCAAAGTAGGCCACACTCGCCACCAGGGCGGAAACAAACGCCAGGTCTGTCAGGACAAACCCGGTAGTGCCATTGATAAGCCACTCCATGTTTTCTGAGCGCAGGGGTTAGTGGGCGGCCGAGGAGTCGGCGTTCTCTTTGTGGTGAATCGGCTGCGTGTTGGGGGCCACCTCTATGGTTTCCAGCTTGCCTTCGTTGTACTTGCTGGGGCACTTCATCAGAATTTTGTCGGCCTGAAATACCTGGCCATCCATTTTTCCTATGACCACTACCTTTTGTGCTTGCTCAAAGTTGGCGGGCTGAGGGTCGTTGTACTGAACCAGTTGTACCCGCCCTGAGGAGTCCTGGAGATAAAACGAAAACTGGTCGTTGGCAGGGTTATACTTTGCTTCGTCGCGCCGCACCCAGCTGGCCACGATGTGTACCTCCTGCCCGGTTTTCTCCTCGGCAGTCTTGAAGTCGGTGTAGGTGCTGACATTGTCTGCCAGATTGACAACCAGCAGGGCTGTGAAAACAGCCAGCACCAGCAGTACAATGATTCCTTTCTTGTTCATGGGGCGTCGCGTGTTCCTTGTTCGTTGGCATAACGAACAACGGACGGCAAATGTCGCAAACCCAACGCAAACCCCCACCCCAACAGCCTTAATGCGCTGTTAAAATGCCATTTTTCCCCACTCAAGGCCCGTTTACGCAAACTTCAACCTACACTTTTCATCCTTCAACTCACCTTATTTAACGCCTCCGCTATCTCAAATGCAGGTGGGGTGGCGTTACTAAGGATAATCTTACCTTTACGGACTTTTTCCCTTACCGCCATGTTCGGACTCGGCACCACTGAAATCATACTTATCCTTGTAGCGATCCTGATTTTCTTCGGCGCTAACAAGATTCCAGAATTTGCCCGTGGCCTTGGCCGTGGCATCCGCGAGTTCAAGGACGCCGCCAACAACGTGCGCCACGACATCGAAAAGGAAGCCAGCAAGCCCGCTGAAAAAACTCCCGAGAACAAGTAATTCCCGGCTCCACCTGTGAGGTTGCACCACACGCTTGCCGCGCTGCACAACGATCTCCGCTCGGGCAAACACACCTGCCTGTCCGTCGTACAGCACTACCTTGACCGCATCGCTGCCCAGGCCCATCTGAATGCCTTTCTGGAGGTCTATGCCGACGAGGCGCTCCAGCAGGCCCGCGAGATGGACCAGCGTATCCAGCAGAACGGCCTCGACAAAGCCGGCCGTCTGGCGGGCATGGTCATCGCCATCAAGGACAACATCGTTTACCAGGGCCACGCCAGTTCTGCGTCCTCGCGCATCCTGGGCGGCTTCTCCTCGCTCTTCACCGCCACGGCCCTCCAACGTCTCATCAATGAAGGAGCCATCATCATCGGCCGGTGCAACTGCGACGAGTTTGCCATGGGTTCCAGCAACGAGAACAGTGCGTTTGGACCTGTTCGCAACCCCATCAATCCCGATCGCGTACCCGGTGGCAGCTCCGGCGGTTCAGCCGCAGCTGTAGCAGCAGGCATGTGCCATGCCTCGCTCGGCAGCGACACCGGCGGTTCCATCCGTCAGCCCGCCGCGTTCTGTGGCCTGGTAGGCATGAAGCCTACCTATGGCCGCATTTCACGCTACGGCCTCATTGCCTACGCCAGCAGCTTCGACCAGATTGGACCCTTCGCCAACAGTGTGGAAGACGCCGCGCTCCTGTGCGAAATCATGGCCGGGGTCGACGAGAACGATAATACTTCCAGCACCCAACCGGTAGCCCCCATGGTGCCAAATGCTGCCAGTGGTGCCAAATATCGTATTGCCGTGCTGGGCGACGCAATCAACTCGCCCGGCCTCTCTGCCGACGTCCGCCAGGCGAGCCAGACCCTCGTTGACCACCTCAAAGCCGAGGGCCACACGGTAGACGTAGTCGAGTTCCCCATTCTCGAGTATCTCGTCCCCACCTACTACATCCTCACTACCGCCGAAGCCTCCAGCAACCTGGCCCGCTTCGACGGCATCCGCTACGGCTACCGCGCCGAGGGTGTCATGCCCCTCGAACAGCTCTATCGTCGTTCGCGTACTGAGGGTTTCGGGAGTGAGGTAAAGCGCCGTATCATGCTGGGCACCTTCGTGCTGTCCAGTGGCTATTACGACGCCTACTATACCAAAGCGCAGAAAGTACGCCGCATCATCCGCGACCAAACGCGTGATCTCCTGAGCCGCTACGATTTCCTGCTGTCGCCCTCCACGCCCACACCGGCCTTCCGCATCGGCGAAAAGAGTGATGACCCCATTGCCATGTACCTCTCTGACATTTTCACGGTACATGCCAACCTTGCGGGTATGCCTGCCCTCTCTTTGCCCGTAGGCAACAACTCAGAAGGGCTGCCACTGGGCATGCATCTTCTGGCCGGCGAATTCCAGGAGCCCAAGCTCTTCGCTTTTGCACAGCAGATTGCTCAGGCTGTTGTATCTTCGTAAGTAACTGACAACGAACCAAACTGACCGCATGAAACAGGCGTTGAACCCTTTCGTCCTATTTACCAATCGAATCCAACGCCTGGGGCTGGTGATAGCCGTCGCCACAGCGTCACTGCCTGCGCTGGCCTATTCCCAGGCCAATCCAAGCCCTGTGAACGCCAAAGGCCGCATGCAGGAGCCAACCCAAACTACGCCCCTGACCGATGCCGAAGCGGCCGACATCGTGCAGATGATGGACAGCCTTCTCATCTCCTACGATCGCGAAGTAAGGCTTGCAACGCGTCAGCGCATCGAAAGCAGTGCCAACCGATATAACTTTCACCCCGACTCCACGCCCGTCTACACCCCAGAGCAGGTGGCGCAGCGCCTCCGCGAACTCCCAAGTGTAGTGCCGCTGGATTACAACACCACTGTCCAGAAGTTCATCGACGCCTATACCGTTCGCCTGCGCGGTCTGGTATCCAAGCTGGTGGGCCAGAAGGAAATCTACTTCCCCATTATCGAAGAAGTGTTTGAGCGCGAAGGCATTCCGCTGGAACTGAAGTACCTCTGCGTTATCGAGAGCGCCTTCAACAACCGTGCCCGCAGCCGCGCCGCTGCCGTGGGCCTCTGGCAGTTCATGTACGGCACCGCCAAAATGTACAACCTCCGCATCGACAGCTACATCGACGAGCGGATGGACCCCTACAAGAGCACCGTTGCCGCTGCCAAGTATCTCAAACACCTCTACAGCATTTACCGCGACTGGCACCTTGTCATCGCAGCCTATAACTGCGGACCCGGCCGCATCAACCGCGCCATCCGCATGGCCGGCGGCAAAACCAACTACTGGGAAATCATCCAGCTGTTGCCCCGCGAGACCCGTGGCTATGTGCCCAGCTACATTGCCGCCACCTACGCCCTCAACTACTACGCCGAGCACAACATCAAACCCCAATGGTTCGATTTCGGCTTCGAAGACTCTGTGAAAGTCAGTGGCAAGGAAATCAAGCTGGAGCAGATTGCCGCCATCACCCAGACGGATGTTCAGGTATTGCGCGACATGAACCCTGCTCTGCGTATGGACGTAGTGCCCTACAGCAGCAAGCCTTTCACGCTGCGCGTACCCCGCAAAGTCGCCGACTTCTTTGCCCAGTATCCCGACAGCATTTACCGCGTTGGCGCTACACCACAGCAGCAGCTTAGCAGCAGCGAGCTCAGTGAACTGGCACTCGTTGGCCGCCGTTACGACAGCGTACCCGAGAACAGCCGCTTAGTGAAACACGTGGTGCGCCGAGGACAGACCTTCGCCATCATCGCCAAAGCCTATAACGTGGATGTCAATGCACTGATGGCCTGGAACAATGCCCGCGATACCAACCTGGAAGTGGGCCAGACCCTCAAGCTGTACCTGCCTCAACGTCAAAATCTTTCACCCGCCGCCGCTACGGCTGCCCGCTCGGCAGCACAGGCCCCTACTGGCGGATACCAAACCTATCGCGTGCAGCCTGGCGACACCCTCTGGGACATTGCCCGCAAACACAACAACGTGACCGTCGAAGCCATCCGGCGCGCCAACGGTATGACCGCCTCATCGGCTATTCGCCCTGGCCAGATGCTCCGCATTCCCGTCAACTGAGCGGCCACCAACGCTTCCAGAAACAGCAAAGGCCCGCAAATGCGGGCCTCATGCTTTCAACTACCTAACTAACTCGTTTGCCTACACCAACACCGGCATTTCACGATTGTGTACGTAGGAGAGCAACTGCTCGCGGCGACTGGGCAGGCCGTAGCCCCGCATAAGGTCCGAGGCATTGGCGGCAAATGTCCAGAAGAGGTTGGCCGATGCCAGATGCCGCAGAATCAGCTGAAGTGTGCTGCACAGCCGCAGGAAAGGTACCTCCCTGTGCACAGGCTTCCCTTCGGTTGCCAAATGAAGCATGGCTCCGGCTATATCTATGCAGGTGAGTGGATTATCTACGCTGTAGAAGCCTTCCAGCAAGGGCTGAAATACCTCGCCGATGGATACCCCTGCCATCAAGAGGGCATTGCTGGTAAACTCACCAACCTCGGTACAGTCGTAAGACCACGGCAGCTCGTCATACTGCCGTTGCAATTCTTCGGTCTGCAACAGACTGGCGGTCAATTGCACCGTCACATCTTCTGAGGTCAACCGCCGCAGACTGCGGGCCATGGCCACCGCGGCCGCCCAACGCAGAATGGGCTGCTCTTCCATCAGGAAGGGCTGAAACACTTCTGCGTCTTCTTTCAGGTCGCCCAGCGCCAGCAGGATGCTTGCCTGGGTCAGAACGTCAGACTCCGCGTGCAACCGCCGTGAAAGTGCAGGCCGCAAAACCGCCTGATGAGACTTCAGATTGGCCAGCAGAAAGGCTGCATTGCGGCGTACGTCATACGTGCCTTCTGCCAGCATCTGCATAAAGACAAGCAGGTTATCGGCAAATACCCCACGCACTTTCTGCACCGTATGGGTTTCTGCATCGGCACGGAATGCATACTGAGGGTCGTCCTGCAGCAGGCGCCCTACATGGGGGTGTTCGGCATACAGTTCCAGATAGGTCTTACAGGTGGAGATGCGGGAGAGCAGCAGCAGCACATCCGCTCGAACGGGGCACTGCTCACAGTTGAGCATCCGGCAAAGCACTTCTACGGCCGGGCCCGTCGCCGTATACACCGAATGCTCGTGTACCAGCAGGTAAGACAGTTTGTGAAATGCTGAATTGCGTTCGCTTTCGTTGCCGCCGCAGGCCTTCCGAAGCACGTCTGGCAAATCATCTGCCAGGCCACAGGCATGCTCCAGGGAACTCCAGTTATAGGAGCCCAGCAGCTGTTCCAGGTTGGTTACCATTTTTCAAGTGTGAGATGAGGAGTGTGTACCTTGTGAAAGGTTTTTTCTACAGCAGAGAGGGGAACAAAACTAGCGCCACGATGCCCACGCCAACCGTTAAGATTCCTGAAGCCATCCTAAAGAGTCTTAAGGAGTTGGCCGACACTTCGATTTCATACAGGCTCCTCTTGGCCTGCAGCGGGGGCGCCGACTCTGTGGCTCTCGCCCATGCCTTGGCCCAGTTGAACCTGCCATTTGCAATCGCCCACATGCATTTCGGGCTACGCGGCTCCGATGCCGATGCCGACCTCAGCTTCGTGCAGCAGCTCGCCCACCAGTTGGGGGCCCCCTTCTTCTCCCACCAGGTCGACACCCAGGCGGTTGCAACTGCACGTGGCCAGTCGATCCAGGAAGCGGCGCGCTGGCTTCGCTACCAGTGGCTGTCACAAACCGCCGCCGAAAACGGCTATGACTATATCCTCACCGCCCACCACCGCGACGACCTTGCCGAGACCGTTCTGCTGCATCTTGTTCGCGGCAACGGCGAAACCGTCCTCAAAACCCTGCCTGCCCGTCACGGTAACATCCTCCGGCCCATGCTGGCGCTCTCCCGCCAGCAGCTCCGCCACTGGCTTCAGCAAAACCAATGGCCCTGGCGTGAAGACAAGTCCAATGCCGACGGCTCTTACCACCGCAACTTCATCCGGCTGAACGTACTGTCCGCTCTCCAGCAACTCAATCCCCGCATTGCCGAACAGCTGACCGAGCGCACCACCACTGCCCAGCGGCAGGTAAAGGTCCTGCACCAACTGCTGGCGCCGCTACTGGCCCGATGGTACACCGTCACTGCCACCGAAGCTGCCTTCCAGTGGCAGACCGCCTGTACCGAAACAGACCCTGATACCGCCCTCACCGCCGTCCTGTTTGCGCTTGAAACGCTCGGGCTTTCGCCTTCAGAGGCCCAGGAGGCTGCTGCACTCTGCATGGCACGGCCGTCGGCACATCGCACCTTCCACCAGTGGGCTGCATGGCACCATGCGGGGGTGCTTATTCTGCACCGCCTGCCGCTGCCCCCAACTCCGGCACCACAGCCACTGCCCCACACTGGCAGTCTCGAATGGCCCGGCGGCACTCTCTCCCTGCATCTCAATACACAAAAGCCTGACGCACCAGCCCTCAACCTGTCTGCCGCACTGGCGTTGGGGCCGCTCTCCATTCGCTGCTGGCAGCCCGGCGACAGGCTCCAACCCGCAGGCATGTCCGGCATGCGCAAGGTGTCCGACATCCTTACCGACCTCAAAGTATCCCCTGCCCTGCGGCCCTATCAGTGGGTAATCTGTGCCGGTCTGCAGGTAGTGTTCGTGCAAGGCTACCGTGCAGCAGCACAGGTAGCCGAAGGGCCCGAAGCTGGGCACTGGTTAGCACTAAGCTGGCAGGAAAAACCGCTGGCCGCCTATCCAAGGGGGTCTACCAGCTGACCGGTCTTCAGCATCGTCAGTATGCGTTCCAAATCGGCAGGGGTGTCCACGGCAGGTGTTTGGTCATCAGTCTCGGCAGTCAGAATCGACAGGCCAGCTTCCAGCCAGCGTAACTGTTCCAGACTCTCGGCCTGCTCCAACTGCCCCATTGGCAGGTTCGCTATCATAGTCAGCGCGGCACGGGTGTAACCATAGATGCCCAAATGACGAAAGTACGCCTGTCGCTGGGGCCATAGCGTGGTATCCGACTCACTTCTCAAATGCGGAATGGGGCTTCGGCTGAAATACAATGCCTGCCCCTTTGTCCCTCGCACCACTTTCACGGCATTGGCATCGAACAGCTCGGCAGCCTCGGTGATGGGCCGAACAAGGGTACCGATGGCTTCAGCCCTTGGCCCAGCAGCAGACAGCAGGCCACACACGGCATCAATCTGGTCGGGCCGAAGAAACGGCTCGTCACCCTGTATATTCACAAAGGCATCATAGCCCGGATGGTGGCTGGCCACTTCCATGAGCCGATCTGTGCCACTGGGGTGGTCGGGACGGGTCATCCAGGCTTCGCCGCCAAAGGCACGTACCGCATCGAAAATTCGCCTGTCGTCAGTGGCAACCACTACGTGCGTCAACGCATTGGCCTTGCGGGCCTGCCGCCAAACGCGTTCTATCATGGTCACCCCTGCAATATCGGCCAACGGCTTACCCGGAAATCGGGTAGAGGCATACCGCGCAGGCACTACACCCAGTATCTGCATCAGGCTTTCAGCTCAGGGGCCTGTATCCTTGTCACTACCAGGAAGTTGTCCTGTATCCCCACGATGCGTACCGCCGATCCTTTCGGTATCAGCTCGCCACGGGTCTGGGCATCCACGCGCTCGTCGCCTACCGCTATGATGCCCGAGGGACGCAGGTCGGTGGTGGCCACGCCTTCCAGCCCAATCATTCCACGAAGTCGCGGCTCCAGCGCCAGGTATCCATCCTGTGCTGAAAAAGTGGTGCCTTCCACAATCGGGCCCTTTGTACTGCGCGAAAGGTGGCCTATGGCCCAGATGAGGCCTGCTACGCCGGTCACAGCGCCTACTACGATAACAGTGAGGGTCAACACACTTCAAAAGTGCGCATTTCGCAGCGTCGCTACAAGGCCATCAATGGTTTTCGACTGCCATCCGTCGTAGGGCAGGCCGGTCTATTTTCCCGTTGGCATTCAGGGGCAAGGCGGTCAAAGCATGGGCCTCGCGGGGTTGCATGTAGGCAGGTAGGCGCTCCTTCAGGGCCGCCAGAAGATCGGCGGTGGGCATTGGGCAATCCTGCACAAAGAGATGCAGGGTAGTACTGCCGCTGGCATTCTGCACTGCCACCACCGCCAGGCTGCCCGCTCCCGACACCTCCCTCACATGGTGCTCTATCTCGCCCAGCTCCACGCGGTAGCCGTCAATCTTCACCTGGGCATCTGTACGGCCCAGGTATAGAAAGACCCCCGCAGCAGTGCGACGGCACAGGTCGCCTGTCCGGTAATACCGCTCGCCCTCCACTGCCACAAAAGCCTCTGCATTCTTGCCAGGGTTCTGCCAATAGCCGGGGGTCACTTGCCCACCACCAAGCAGCAGTTCGCCTTCATCCTCGCTCAGGCTGCCGTCTTCGCGCATCAGCCGCACGGGTACATCCGGCATTGGCACGCCAATAGGTACCACACCGTTGTGGGCTTCACTGGCACTGGCAGGCGTCCAGGCATAGCGCAGGCAGAAAATGGTGGCCTCAGTGGGGCCATATACGTTCTCAATTCGTGCGATGGGAATACACTGACTCCAGCCAGCGGTCAATGCTTGCGGCAGTGCCTCGCCGCAGAACAGCGACAACCGCAGTACCGGCAGCGAAATCTCCTCGAAGTACCGTTGCAGATACGTCAGCACACTGGGCACCAACAGCGCCACCGTACACTGCTCTTCCTCCAGCGTCGTAAGGATGTTCAGGTACGAAATGCCTTCTTCTGGCACTGTGCATACACAGGCCCCCACACACAGGGGGCTCAGAAACGAAAAGACCGAGAGGTCGAACGTCAGTTCAAACATCTGCAGAACTCTGTCTTCGGCCACAAGGGCATATCCATTCTCTCCCAGCACAGTTGCCAGAAAACGGCCCAGATTGGCGTGGGTAATAGGCACGCCTTTAGGGCGGCCGGTGCTGCCGCTTGTAAACAGGAGATACGCCACCCGATCGGATGCGAATGGCGGAGCTGGTGGCATTGCTGCATCGGCAATACTGGAAGTAGCAGCTGCCATCAACTGCGGGCAGTGCTCCATCAAGGCCTTGAGGGTGTCGTCGGCACGGGCGTAAAGCACATGTGTCAGGCCTGCCTCTTCGGCCACCGCCTGGTTGCGTTGCACCGGAAACTTGTGGTTCAGCGGCACGTAGGCAGCCCCCACCCAGAGGCACGCCAACAGGGCGGCATAGGTGTCCAGCGCGTTGCCAGTGTACACCCCAATGCGCTGATTCAGGCCGGCATTAGGGGCGTTAGCCTTAAGCCACTGGGCAATGCCACCCACGCGCACTGCCAGTTGGGCATAAGTCCAGTCCTGCCCATCGATTCGGAAGGCGGGGCGCACGGCATACTGTTCCACACTGCGCTGAAAAGCAGCACAGGCATCCATAGGCGGGGGCAAGGCAATCGACATTCCCCAAAAATACGTCCCCCTCCGCCCTGCGGCCATTTACAGTTTACACAACCAAAAACGTTAAGAATCAGCTACCCATTGGAAAACTTTTGCAGCCACCTATTGTGCCATCGCCTATCCTTCACACTGGCCCCCAGCTAAAAACAGCGTAGTTTGCCCCCTCATTCACCGAACTGCCGAACCATGACCTCTGCTGATATCGAAGCCGGCCTCACCGACATCTTCCGAACGCTCTTTAAAGAGCCCTCGCTCGTCATCCGCCGCGACCTCACCGCTGCCGATGTAGCCCGTTGGGACTCCCTGACCCACGTCGAGATGATTGCAGCTGTCGAGAAGCACTTCGCCGTCAAGTTCAAGCTCAAGGACGTTGTCAAGATGCGGAACGTAGGCGATCTTATTGACGCCATCGCAACCCAGAAAGGGCTCTAAGCCACCCACACGCTTCTAACTCCGTACCTTTACGGGTGGCCAGCAGCTGGCTGCCTTTCTGTCGTTGTATCCATGAAGTTCTCCGGCGCCCGCGCCCTTCTGACGCTCCTTACTATGGAAGCCCTGCTGATGGTATGGGTCTTCACGCAGAATGGGCAGGAACTGCCTGCAGGCCCACTCAGCCTCAAAGCCCCCACTTTTGCTTCCGCCTTTTACTGGACACCCAAAGCCCCCGTCAGGGCCGATTCACTGGTAGCGGACATCCTCAAGCAGAATCCAGTACTGCTCGATACTGCCGACGTGCTGGCACAGGGAGGCCCCCTCAATCTGCACATTGACAGCACCAACCTCACCCCTGCCCCACGCATCCGCATTCAGAACCCACAGGACTCCGCCTCGGGCAAATATGCCCTTGACGCCTTCTTTGAGTCGCTTGCCAGGCTGGAGGCCGACAGCAGCCGTCAGGGCCCGCCCAAAGTCCGAATTGCCCACTACGGCGATTCACAGATTGAAGGCGACCGCATCACCCAGTTTCTCCGCTACTCCTTCCAGAAGCGCTTTGGTGGCACCGGCATCGGCTACGTACAGCTCACCGAGCCCGCCACACACCATGCCCTCACGCGCACTCCCAGCGGTAACTGGAAGCGCTTCACCGTTTTCCAGAATCGCAGTAAATCTGCCTTTTACAGCCTCGGGGGCGTAGTCTTCCGTTACGGGCGCAAGGTTGATGCTACCCCCCGCAGTGCGGCTTCCGACAGCAATGCTCCCGAAGCCGCTGCCCCAGGCAAGCCGCTTCCCGGCAGCATTTTGGTAGCCACTCAGGACACCAACCCGCCTCAGCCGGAAGAAAAACCGGAAGCCAAAACCGAGAACAAAACCCCGAAACCTGCGGCCAAACCCGTTAATCCAGGGTCACAGACGCAGGCTACGTTGTTGCTCGAGCCCGTCAAGCGTCTTCGCTACGAGCGCCTTACCCTCCTATGGGGCAACAGCATTGACCCTGTGCGGCTCACCGCCACCCTCAAAGGAAAAACCGATAGCATTCTGATGCAGGATACCCTGTGGCCGGCCATTGGCCTTATCCGCACTACCATACCCGGTGCCAGAAACGACCGTCCCATTCACCTGGCATTCGATGGCCCCACACCGGATGTCTATGGCCTCCTCTTTGATGGTGAGTCAGGAGGCATCGCTGTGGATAACTTTGGCCTGCGGGGCCACAGTGGCAACGGTCTTGCCCGCATCGACGCAGCCTTCCTTACCCGGCAGGTTAACGTATTGGGAACCCGACTCATCATCTTCCAGTATGGCGGGAATATCGTGCCCTACGATGTTCCCAGCTTCAAATTCTTCGAAGACGACGTATACCGCATGCTTATGCGTTACAGACGACTGGCACCGGGCGCCTCGCTGCTCGTCATCGGTGTCGGCGACATGGGTGTCAAAACCGACGGCGAATGGCACAGCTACCCGACTGTTGAGAAAATACGCGATGCCCAGAAACGAGCCGCCCAGCGTGCAGGCGTTGCATTCTATGACCTCTACGATGCAATGGGGGGCAAAGACGCTATCGTCAGCTGGGTGAACGCCGAAGTGCCACTGGCAGCTACCGACTTTGCCCACTTCTCAGCGCCTGGCCAGCGGCTGGTGGCCAACTGGCTGTACCAGGCGCTGATGTACGAATATGATCAGTACAAACTGCGGAGGGCTCCACGCCGCTCCCAGCCCTCTGCTGCAACCGCCGCCGACTCCAACTCCTCGAACCACCCGCCCCAATGACCATGCCTCTGCTCAAGCGCCTTGCCATTGCTGCACTCCTGCTGGCATCCAGCGCCCACGCGCAGCCTCTGGCCACCCGGGACGCCCGACCCGATGCTGCACAGGTAGCTGCTGCCACCGTTACGCGCGACACCAGCGGGCTCGTCGCCGAAATCGAACGAATGATTGCCTATGGCAATCAGTATCCCTTCATCCGTTACGACCGTAACGCGGTGCAGTGGGTGTCTGCCGATGCCATGAAAACTTTCTACCAGGCCCTTGCTCGGGCCTCACAGCAGAAAGTGCGTGTTGTACATATCGGCGACTCCCATGTTCAGGCCGACATCTACACCGGCTGGGTGCGCAACCGCCTCCAGCAGCTTTTTGGCCGGGGTGGGCGTGGTGCAGTCTTCCCGTATGCCATTGCCAATACCCACGCTGCCTACGACTACACCACTCAGACCTTCGGCAACTGGGCTGCTGCACGAAACATCGAGAACAACCCCGTGCTACCCCTCGGCATTCATGGTGCCAGCGGCTACACCAACCAGCTAAATGCAGGCTTCCGCCTCATCTTCAACGATCCGGCCACCATACAGGATTCTCCCCTGCTGCGTATCTACTGTCGAAAAGGGGCCCAAAGCTTTGACCTGAAAATCCATTGTGACGACGCTCCCCCTATCGTCGTCTCCTGCAACGCTGATACCACCCAGCCCTATGTGGAAGCCCTGCTCCCCTTCATGCCCAGCAAACTGGAGGTATGGTTTACCAATCAGGGCGACAGCAGCCGCAACTACTTCGAGCTTTACGGCCTCACCATGGAGAACCCTGCCAATCAGGGTGTGCTCTACCATAGCGTGGGCATCAACGGAGCGGGCTTCTCAGCCATTCTGCGCCAGCAGCTCATGCCTCAACACCTCCAGGCCCTCCAACCCGATCTCGTCGTGCTAGACATCTCGGGCAACGAATACTACCTGGGAGGACTCGACGCCATCGACTTTGAACTCAAGCTCCGTAGTGCCATTGCACTTATCCGGCAGGGAGCACCCACTGCCAGCATACTCATCACCTGCTCTCAGGACATTTACCGCGGCTACCAGAATGTAGCTGCCTGCGCGCCGGCGTCACGCCTCGCCAAACGCGTGGCTTTTCAGCTGGGTTGCGCCTTCTACGATTACTATGCCGTCGCAGGTGGCCGCTATTCCATGCTCAAGTGGCGCGAGCAGGACCTTGCCAAACGCGACCGCGTGCACCTCACCAACTCTGGCTACCAGGTCAAGGGCGAGCTGTTTACCAATGCGTTGCTGGCCGGATGGAAAGGCAACCTCCTGCAACAGGCCACCCTCCTCGACACCGCCGATGCAACTACAGAAACCGCGCCCCTCGCCTCTGCTGACGTCGAAAACCAGCGGCTCCTGACACCGCCCCCAGTTCCTGTAGCCCGGCCCAAGGTCACTGCTACCTCGCGCATGCGCACCGTCTACGTAGTGCGCCGGGGCGATGTTCTGGGCTCCATTGCCAAGAAGTTCCGGACCACAACTGCCAAAATCCGCTCCTGGAACAACCTGCGCAACAACATCATCCGCGTAGGCCAGCGCCTCGTCATCTACACCGGTGGCTACCCCGTAGAAAGCCGTGACATCTCCACCAACGAGGATCCTGCACCCAACCTGCCCGTGCCACAGGCCAAAGCCCCCGCGCAGAAGCCGCAGACAAAGCCTGCTGCCACCAGTGCCACAGCTGCTGCCTGGCATACCGTGAAAAGCGGCGAAAGCCTCTGGACCATTGCCCAGAAGTATCACACCACTACCGCCAAAATCAAATCGTTGAACGGCCTCCGTTCAGATGCCCTCCGCCCCGGCCAGAAGCTTCGCGTGAAATAACCCGGTGAAGCACTCAACGCGAAGCGCGCAGCTTGGCGCTCGCGGGATTGGGCTGATATTTCGCCCGCCACTCATCGAGGTGTGCCCGCTCCTCGGGGTATACTTTCAGAATATCGTTAAATCGGCCACGCTCTATCATCCGCTGAATAATCAGCGCTTTGGTTTCCTCTGCGCTCAGCTCTATGGTCTCATACTCGGCTTCCAGCTGTATCGTCTGGAAGTTAAGACCATCACCCTGTAGCGTACTGCGCTTCCCTTTCTTGATCTGTATTACCAGATTCCGGATGCTCGGTATCTTCTCCCGCACCACTTTGCCACGGGCACCCCGCTCCATACCCTTGAACTCCACGTGCGTTATCACGCGGTCTTTGATCACATAGTCTACCACCACTGCACGGCCATGTTCTTCAGTCTCCACCATATCGCCGATGGAAAGGCTGGCATAAATACCATTGATGGCGCACTGCCGCCTATGGTTGGTGAACAGATACTTGAGCCGCTTGCCAAGGCGCTCCATTGGGGTCACCACCACCGCATCGTTCGGGTTGCAGGAAACGCCGCTGCCGTTGGTCTGGATTGAGCGAGAGTTGTAATATGCCCGTTGCTGAAACTGTGGGGAGAACGCAGGCCCGCACTCCGCCGTGTGAATGTGCCGTGAGTTACGCCTTGACCACTGCTGGAACCGCAACGATGCAGCTGGCGCGCAGTCTGCTGCATCCGTCCGCCGGGCATTGTTTCTCGCCCTGAAGCGAAAACTGTTGGAATAGGCCGGACCACACGCTGCTGTATGAATGTGCCGCGCTCTACGGCCCGACTTCACCTGATCAACGCTCTCTACCGCACAGTTTCTGCGGCTGGCCGCACGTGTCGCCTCGCGACGCTTGGCATTCCGCTGCCGTCCGGGACCTGGGCCTGGCGAATACAGCGTCTGGTTACGGCTGGCCGCTGCATAGTCTACTGGCACAAAGCGTCGCTCCAGGGTGGGCCTCGCTACTACCAGCTCTGCTTCAGAGGCATATTCGGCTGTGTCGCGGGCCACTATCTCCACCGAATCCCGCGTTGCCACACCTCGGGCTGCTGCCAGGACTGGGCACAGCAACGCCGCGCAGACACTCAGCGTCAGCCACAGCGGGCTTAGGGTATTTCTGGCAGACAGTAGCAGACAGGTAGAGGTTGAGCGGCAGGGCACTGTCCAGTTATCCGAACAATCACCTAAGCAATTTTACAAAGACTTCATCAATAAGCAACTAACCCAGCCGTTTGGGGGCTGGGTTAGTCCGTTTTATACCACAAAAGGACGAACTACCGTCCAATATTGTATCCAACACTGAAGCGCAAGGTGTTCTGCAGCGGATTGTTCTGCTTCAGGGGCTGGAGGAATGCAAAGTCTACACTGATCTTCTCATACTTGAAGCCAACGCCCAGCGATACATACTGGCGGCCACCCTTGGAAGGCGCTTCGTAGAAGTAGCCGATGCGACCGGCAAACAGGTCGTTGTACCAGTATTCCGCACCCGTCGAAATCGAGATTTCCTGCATCTCTTCGCTGAAACCACCGGGAGCGTCGCCAAATGAACTGAACATGCCCCCCAGTACCGACTTGCTGGCGCGGCCAGCGCTGTCGCTGGGAACCATCAGCTTGTTCAGGTCCATCGTTACGGTCAGTTTATTCGTCTCGTCAAGATCCATCCGCAGGGCAGCACCAAGCTTCAGGTTGGTAGGCAGAAAGTCGCGGTTATTGAGGTCGCGAGAGTAGTTCATTTTCGCGCCGATGTTCTGAATGTGAATACCCCACGAGAACTCCTTCAGAACAGCGCCCGACAGTGGCTTCACGTAAAAAAACGACAGATCGCCTGCCACCGATTCGCCCGGCTGGTAAGATACCCCACCGAGTTGCTGCGAACCTGCCAGGTTGCTGTTGATGTACTTGATATTGACCCCCACCGAGAAGCGATCGGTCACTTTGCGGGCATAGCTAAGGGCAAAGGCAAATTCGTTGGCGTTATAGTCACCGGTTGAAATACCCTGATTGTCGGTAAACTCAATGCGGCCAAGCGAGAAATAAGTCAGTGAGGCCCCTATAACACCCGCCTTCTCGCCCAGGTTGTAATAGCCTGGCACAAAAAAGTGGTTGATCCCGGGGATGATGTTGCGCAGCCACGGTGTGAAGTTCAGCGCCACACCCATTTTGTTGTCGGTGAAAGCCAGCGCTGCCGTGTTCCAGTACAGAGAGTTTGCATCGCGGGCGATGGCTACGCCAGCATCAGCCATGCCACCGCCGCGCGAATCCGGCGAAATCATCAGAAAGGGTACAGCCGTTGTAATGACGCTGCTGCCGGTAGTGCTCACCTGCGCGTGGGCCGAGGTGGGTAGCACCACCACCAAGGTGGCGACTGCCAGTAACAGCTGCCGTACGTGCAGGGTAAATCGAAGTGTCATCGGATGGGATGGGGTTAACAGGATATCTGTAAGCGGGCAGTCGGCCCAAATAGAGCCAAAAAACCGCTGAGGTGGCACAAGTATCTGGCCAAATATAGGAAAACCACCTACGCAATAGGCGAAACGCAATTTACGCTACACCAAACCGATGGCGCGCGACGCCGAATTACCGAACTTGGAATCCGATTTCCTAGTTTGGCCTGCCCATGACTGCACACGACATCCTCAAAGGCAATTTCGACGAGGCCGCCGCCGTCCTTACCGCGTTTGCTGTACCCGAACAGCTTGCCCGCATCGAGGCTGCCGCCAATACCATGATAGAAGCCTTGCGCAACGGCGGTAAAATCATCTCCTGCGGCAACGGCGGTTCACTCTGCGACGCCATGCACTTCGCCGAGGAACTTTCGGGCCGCTACCGCAACGATCGGCCGGCCATCGCTGCCCTCTCGCTCTCTGACCCCTCGCACATGTCGTGTGTCGGCAACGACTATGGCTACGACTTTGTTTTTTCCCGTGGTGTTGAGGCGCTCGGCCGACAGGGCGACGTTCTGCTCGCCATCTCCACCAGCGGCAATAGCGGCAACGTTATCAAGGCTGCCGAAGCCGCGCGCGCCAAAGGCATGACTGTCATTGGACTTACAGGGAAGAATGGCGGCAAACTCGCCCCCTTGTGCGACATCGAACTCCGCGTACCCCACCACGGCTACGCCGATCGCATTCAGGAAATTCACATCAAAATCATCCATTCGTTCATCCAGCTCATCGAGCAGGGGCTCGGATATGCCTGAGACGCCCGTCCTCCCACTTCCTGTCGTATCTTAACAGCCTGAACAACTGCCTACCATGAGCGTTTTTATCGATCCTGCCTCCGGACGGCCCGTCGCCCTAAACGGCAAGCCATCCCCCTTCGAGAGCCCCGCGGAAGCCTTCATCGCTGTACTTATCGCCTGCGGCCATAGCGACGGTGACCTCTCCAATGTCGAAATCGGCCAGCTGTCCGACCTCCTCAAATCCCGCCCGGCATTCGCCGAAATCAACCTCGTAAATGCTGTAAAGCGGCTGCCCAAGCTCTTCCGCGATGCCGGAGGCCTCGATCAGCTTCTCGCCGCCGCTGCCGAGACCCTCAACGAAAGCCAGCGCGAGGCCGCCTTTGTCAACGCCATCGACCTGGCATTTACCGATGGCAACTTCCGCGAAGAAGAAGTAGCCTTCCTGCTGCACATGAAGGAAGTGCTGGGCCTATCCGACGAGTTCGCCGAGGCCGCCCTCCATATTATTGGTGTGAAGAACCGAATCTGATTAAACGCTTCTGCCAGACAGCAAAGGCCACCTTCCGGTGGCCTTCTGTCTTTCCTGTGGGGCTGGCTTACAGCCCAAACTTCGACAGGTCCATACCCGGCAGGCCACTCATGCCAGGGGGCATCATGCTCTGGGTCATTTTAGCCATCTCTGTGCGGTGCAGCTCTTCAGCCTTGTCCAGCGCCTTATTTACGGCAGCCGTCACCAGGTCTTCCAGCATTTCCTTGTCGTCGCCTATCTGCGCGGTGTCAATCTGAATTTTCAGCACACGCTTGGCGCCATTGGCGATCACCTTCACCATGCCTCCGCCAGCCTCTGCGTCCACGGTCATGTCGTCCAGACGCTCGCGCATCTTCTTCATTTCATCCTGCATCTGCTGGATTTTGCCAAACATGTCGGCGAAGTTCAGGTTCATATCGTGTCGAGGAGGATAGTTGACAAGTATAACGGCACATCACGCCTTCCCATTATTCGCGTGTCGGCATCCGCGACACCCAGAAAGGAATTTGGTTTGGCGATCGCTTTGTCACGTACAGTGGCTTTACCTCCAGCAGGTGCTCCCCTTCGCTCAGGCGGCTTACCGGAATCATCGCTACCAACACCTGCTGCCCATTGCCTGGCAGTTTGCTGAACCGAAAACGCAGGTCTGTCAGCACCGAGTCGGCATCCAGCCGAACCTCAAACAGTGTACCGTAGCTCTGCAACACTTTCCGCACCTGCACCGTGTCATCAAGTCTTGGCACCAGTTCCATCAGCCCAATGGGCAGTTGACGAAACGGGCGAATGGAAGTGTCTCGTGCCAGGATGGTATCTTCCAATGACGCCTGAAATGGGAGGGTAAGCTGGAGATACGCACCTGATACAACCTCGCTTTGAATCATCGCCCCGAACAGCGGCTCGTCTTCACTGCGCCGATTCGCATAGCGGGCGTTGTTCATCTCAAATGGGCCGCCATTGTCAGGCACCAGCGCCAACGGCTCCAGACGAATGAGCCCCTTGAACACCCCCATGTACAATACGATGGCACCTACCACTACTATCATCAGGAACACCCGACGCGTGAGATTGGTGTACAACGTATTGTACAGCGGCACCACAAATGCCAGCAGCGACAGATACATGTAGCCTCTGTAATAGCCCTTGACAACTCCCCGGAAGCCGGGGCGGTGGTAATAGTTCCGAATCACTGGCAGGCGCTCACCGAAGCGGTCCAGCATGAACATGAGCATGACCGGGATGAACAGCAGGGCAAAGCCAAAGCTAAAAGATAGCACAAAGCCCAGATCCAGAAGCCCGTCCAGCAGCACTGAAGCCATTAGGGCCAATACGGCCTGCATCATCCCGCCGCAGAACATCACAATCAGGCAGAAGATGAGCCCAAAGAGCAAACGGCTGGTGCGGTCCAGTCGCTGCTCCAGCTGGTCCAGGTCAAAGAACCCAGCCTCTTTCTGAAGCTCCTTGTAGATATTCCCCCCACGTAGCCGCTCCACAATCGGGCCGTTAGGGTAGATGGACTCAATGCCCACCACCCCGACCCACAGGCTCCGCATCGCCAGGTGTATCCCCAAACCCACTATCAGTACCAGTGTCACCCCCTGCAGCAGTTGAAGCAGCATGTTCACCAGTGTAAACAGCATCGTGCTCGATGGCAGCGTCACCAGCAAGTAGGAGAAAAGACCGTCCAGAGTACCTGGCAGGCTGGTAGCGCCAAACAGAAGTACACCCGAAATCAGCATTTCCAGCTCAAAGCCGCGCTCAAAAAGGGCATGTGGCAAACTGATCGCCCCCCGACTGCTGTTTTCCTCTCCTTGAGGGGAGCTTTGTTCTGCCGCCTCTGTTGCTTCTTTGTCTATTTCAGCCATTACGCGAATCTAGCACCTTTCATCTACCCCATCCCGCATTTGCGCAAATGCTCGTCCTGCTCTTCAACCTTCTGCTGGCAGCCGTTCTCACTGGCCTCATCTGGACTGTACAGCTCGTCGTCTATCCCCAGTTTGCCGTCGTCCCGCCCGAGGCCTTGCCTGCCTATGCGCTCCAGCACCAGCGGGCCATCACTCCACTGGTAGGCCCACTCATGCTGGCCGAGGTCATCGCCGCACTGATGCTCACCGCCTACCACCCTGCCGTCGTACCAGCATGGGTGCCCTGGGCAGCGGGGGGAGCGCTGGCCATCGTCTGGGTCTGCACGGCCTTTGTTTCCGTGCCGCTCCACGGCCGTCTTGCCGCGGGCGATGCCGCCGCCATTTCACCACTGGTGCTCACCAACTGGCTCCGTACCGCCGCCTGGACCTTCCGCCTAGGCCTCCTTGCTTGGGCCACTTGGCTATGCCTCCCACGTTAGTTTTGTGCATATTTGGGCATGCGAAAGCTGTTCTCCCTCACACTTGTGGCCCTGCTGGGCCTGCTGCCGCTCGTGGGCTTTGCTCCCAAGCAGACTATCAAACTGGTAGTGCTGCACACCACCGCTGGCGACATTACCCTCTACCTGTATCAGGACACCCCCTTGCACCGCGAGAATTTCCTTAAGCTCGTGGCCTCGGGCTTCTACGATGGTATCGGCTTCCACCGCATCATCAAGGACTTCATGATCCAGGGTGGCGACCCCAACAGCAAGGATGCAGACCCCAACAATGACGGCACCGGTGGCCCCGGCTACGAAATTGACGCCGAAATCCGCCCGCAGTATTTCCACCGCAAAGGAGTGCTGGCCGCCGCCCGCAACGGCGACAATGTCAACCCTCAGCGCCGAAGCTCTGGCTCGCAGTTCTACATCGTACAGGGCCGCAAGTTCCGTGGCGGTGAGGTAGACACCATGGCCATGCAGCGCTTCAGCCGCACCTTC
This sequence comes from Pontibacter sp. T17, assembly GCF_057219875.1. Lineage (NCBI taxonomy): Bacteria > Pseudomonadati > Bacteroidota > Cytophagia > Cytophagales > Hymenobacteraceae > Pontibacter > Pontibacter sp. T17. Next base: position 780,616 of record NZ_JBXVVW010000001.1, on the reverse strand, counting down.
TACAACGAGCCAAACCGTATGGCCTTCCTCCGCTCGCGCGAGGTAATGCAGCTGCAATACACCAACCGCGACTCGCTCTCACGCCTCTACAAACGTATGGAGAGCGAAATGCTCGAAGCCTACCGCAATACGCCTTCGGCCCAGCCCAATCCCAAGGCCCGCGAAGCCTACACCACCGTAGGTGGCACTCCTCACCTTGATATGGAGTACACGGCCTTCGGCGAGGTAATAGCCGGTCTCGATGTAGTTGACGCTATTGCCGCTGTCAAGACTTCCGCCGCCGACCGCCCCGTTGAGCCTGTCAAAATCATCAAGGCCGAGATCATCGAGCTTACGCCCAAGAAGTTCGAGAAGACCTACAAGCGCAAGCTGCCCGACCCTGCCTGATCCACACCTGCCCTACAAACGAAGAGCGCCCGGCATGAACCGGGCGCTTTCCTTTTCTATTGGGACAGAGAAACTCAGCCGCGGAAAATGGGCTTCACGCGGGCGGGATCCACTTCGCTCATCATCTCCAGGCACACTTCCAGAATCTGCTCCACATTGGGCTTCGAGAAGTAGTCGCCATCCGAGCCGTAGGCCGGACGGTGGGGCTGTGCGGTCAGGGTGCGCGGGGCACTGTCCAGCCAGCGGTAACCGCCCTGGTTCTCCATCACTTGTTGCATCATGAAGGCCGTTGCTCCACCCGGTACGTCTTCGTCCAGGAACAGGATGCGGTTGGTCTTCTTCAGGCTTTGGACAATATGATGGTGAACGTCAAACGGCAGCAGGGTCTGCACGTCAATGATTTCCAGACTTACACCCAGCGGTGCCAGAATGTCGGCGGCATCCTGCGCCAGGCGGCAGTTGGGTCCGTAAGTCACCACGGTGATATCCGTACCCACACGCAGCACTTCCGGCACACCCAGTGGCAGGCAGTAGTCGGCAATGTTTTCGGGCATGGTTTCCTTCAGACGGTAGCCGTTCAGCACTTCGATTACCAGTGCGGGGTCATCGCCCTTGAACAGCGTGTTGTACATGCCAGCCGCCTGTGTCATGTTGCGGGGCACGCACACGTGCAGACCTCGGAACGAACCCAGAATGGCGCCCATCGGCGAACCCGAGTGCCAGATGCCCTCCAGACGATGGCCGCGCGTACGCACAATCACAGGGGCCTTCTGGCCACCCTTGGTGCGGTATTGCAGCGTCGCCAGGTCATCGGAAATCAGTTGTAGGGCATACAGTAGGTAGTCCAGGTACTGGATTTCAGCAATCGGGCGCAGGCCGCGCATGGCCAGGCCAATGCCCTGACCGATGATGGTAGCCTCGCGTATGCCGGTATCGAAAATCCGTGCTACGCCGTACTTCTCCTGCAAGCCCGCAAACGCCTGGTTCACGTCACCCAGTCGGCCCAGGTCTTCGCCAAAGGCCATCAGGCGCGGGTCTCGACCAAAGGCGGCGTCGAAGCACGCCTGTAGCACCTCGCGGCCATCCACCACTTTAGACTGTGCCGTTACCTGCGGCGGCACGGGCTTCACATACATCGGGCTTTCGTTGCTCTCGCTGTAGAGGTGGCTGCTGTAGCGGTCGCGGTTCAGGGCATCCTGCTGGCGCTTCCAGCGCAGCAGCTCCGAGCGGCCTTCTGCATTACTGTGATCGGCAGTGGCTACGAGTGCCTTGCGCACCGTCACCATGATATCCCGCCGGATGGGGTCAATTGTCTTCTGTAGTTCTTCTTTGTAGCTCAGCACTTCCTGGCTGTGAGTCTCACTTGCCAGACGGTCCAGCAGCTCACTTACTTCCTGCACCTCGTCTTTAATTGGGCCAGTAAAGGCTTCCCAGGCGGCCTTGCGGGCGGCTTGCACGTCACGTTTGTCCTCTTCCTCCCAGGCGGCCAACTGCTCCTCGGTGGCATAACCATTGGCCAGTACCAGCGCGCGCAGTTGGGTCACGCAGTCATATTCCTTCTCCCAGGTCAGGCGTTCGGGCGTCTTGTAGCGCTCGTGGCTGCCCGATGTACTGTGCCCCTGTGGCTGGGTCACTTCCATCACATGCACCAAAGCAGGCTTATGCTCGGTGCGCACACGATAGGCGGCACGCGCATAGGTGTCGATCAGCGACGGATAGTCCCACGCTTTTACGGTGTAGATATCCAGACCTGCCTTCTCGCCCGCCTGCATGCCCGACAGTGCTTCCGAAATGCTGGCCTTCGTCGTCTGATATTCTTTCGGAACTGAAATGCCGTAGCCGTCGTCCCACACCGACATCAGCATCGGCACCTGCAACACACCCGCTGCATTCATCGTCTCCCAGAACAGCCCTTCACTGGTGCTGGCATCGCCAATAGTGCCCCAGGCTATTTCATTGCCCCGATACGAAAACTGTGTCAGGTGCTGCAACTCAGGCAGATCGCGGTACAGACGGCTGGCCTGTGCCAGGCCCAGCAGACGGGGCATCTGGCTGGCCGTCGGCGAGCAGTCGGCGCTTGAGTTGTACATGTCGGTCAGGTTGCGCCAGTGACCATTGTCGTCCAGCAGACGCGTGGCAAAGTGGCCGTTCATCTGGCGGCCACCACTGGCAGGCTCGTGCCGCACGTCGGTGTGGGCATACAGTTGCGCAAAAAACTGTTGCACGGTCAGTGCACCTATGGCCATCATGAACGTCTGGTCGCGGTAGTAGCCACTGCGGAAATCGCCTTTCCGGAACGCCTTGGCCATCGCGATCTGAGGCACTTCCTTGCCGTCGCCAAATATGCCAAACTTGGCCTTGCCTGTCAGCACCTCACGGCGCCCCAACAGGCTGGTTTGACGGCTTTTGTACGCCAGGCGATAGTCGGCTATCATCTCCTGGGCGCTGATGGCGGTGGTTCCGCGGGCAGTAGCGTTCTGTATCATACCGGTATATCGGTTCATACCCCAAGGCGAGCGCTTCTCACCTCTAGGCCATGCAAAGATAGCACAAAGGCCATCCCCTGCTGCCAACCTGCCTAACGCTCCTTAGGTTCCAGCCCTGCAACCTTTCATGCACCCGAAAATCCTTACGGGGTAACACTCCCATGAAAAAGCATTTTCTCCTCACTTCATTGCTGGCCTGCACCATTACAGGCCACTTGGCCGCACAGATGCAGCCACCCCGTGCAGCAGATCTGCCCACCGACCCTGCCCGCATCCGGAAAATCGACTCACTGTTCACACAATATGCCAATCAGCAGGCCTTTACCGGGGCAGTATTGATTGCCAAGGGCGGCACCATTCTGTTGGAAAAAGGCTATGGCCTTGCCGACATCTCCGCCAATACCCCCAACACCCCAGCTACGGTCTATCGCCTGGGCTCCATCACCAAGCAGTTTACCAGCATGGCCATCATGATGCTGGAGGCCGATGGCAAACTGTCAGTACAGGACAAACTCGCACGCTTCCTTCCTGACTATCCCAATGCCGACAGCATCACCATCCATCAGTTGCTCACCCACACAAGTGGCCTGCCCAGCTTCACCGACCAACCCTGGTATGACGACTCCCTGAAGGCCCTGCCAGAAGCCCAGCTCACCCAGCTGACCCTCATCAACACCACCCGCAAACTTCCCCGCGAGTTTGCTCCTGGCACCAATTTCAAGTACTGCAATACCGGCTACGTCATGCTGGCCTACATCGTGGCCAAAGCTAGCGGCATGCCCTATGAACGATTTCTGGCGGAACGCATCTTCAAGCCGCTGGGTATGAACCACTCAGGCTATGAACACACCGCTACGCCGCCCACCGGCATGGCACGCGGATATCGTCTCGGCAACGGCGATCGCCTCACACCCGCAGCTTATGTTACTGCTGCCGTAGCCGATGGCGCAGGTGCCCTTTACAGCACGCTCGGCGACATGTATCGCTGGGACCGCGCACTCGCAGCGGGCAAATTCATCAGCCCGGAGGCCTACAAACGTATGTATACTCCGGCCCGTAGCAACTACGCCTATGGGTGGGTCAAAACCAATCTCAACGGCATGGAGGCCTATATGCACACCGGCGGCATCGATGGTTTCGGCACGGTCATCGCCCGCGTCCCCGCCGCCGACTTCGTTCTTGTCGTCCTCCAGAACCGCGAGTACAGCCCCATCCGCCCCGACCAGCTCATCTTCATGACCCTCCTTGGCTTGCCATACTCTGCCCCTGTCCAGCGCAAGGCCATTGAGTTGCCAGCCGAAAAACTAGCACAGTACGTCGGTGTGTATGAAGTGCAGCCCGGCTTCGAGCTGGCTATCCGTCTGGAGAACGGCAGCCTCGTTACCCAGGCCACCGGCCAAGGCGCCAACCCTCTGTTTGTGGAAAGCGAAAACCGCCTCTTTCTCAAGGTAGTCGATGCCTATCTCGACATCGAACGCGATGCAGAAGGCCGCATTACTGGCCTCGTTCTCAACCAAAACGGCCGCAAAATCCCTGCCCGCAAAACCAAGTAGCTCCCCCCTCTCTGCCTCTTGACAGGAACTTCTTCAGGGCTGCCCTACAATCAGGGTAGCCCTGCTTCATTTATACGGCAGGGGCCGGTGCCTTCGTTTTCTCGTCGCATGCATCCGTTCCTTTCCTACCTCAACCACCGCCTCCAACAACCCCTCCCAGGCTGGGACGCCCACCAACGCATGTCGCCCCTGGCTGCCGAAGTGCGCAAAGGCGCAATGCCCCCCATCGAGAAAGTGAAGCAGAGCGCTGTGTTGGTGCTACTTACTGAACAAGAAGAGCAGCCACAGCTCCTCTTCACCCTGCGCAGCAGCAAACTCAATACCCACAGCGGCCAAATCTCCTATCCCGGCGGCCGCATGGAGCCCAACGAGTCATCGCTTGAAACCGCTCTGCGCGAAACCACCGAGGAAGTAGGCATCGCACCGGATCAACTCCACATCGTAGGACCTCTCAGCCAACTCTACGTGCCCCCCAGCAACAGCCTCGTACACCCGTACGTGGCCTGGCTGCCCGCGCTCCCTCCACTCGCCATCAATCCCGATGAAGTGGACGAGGCTTTTCTTGTACCCCTACCCAGTCTGCTTGGTCCAGAACGCCGTTGGGACGTCGACCGCCAGATATTCAACGGCACTTCCGCCCGTGTCCCTGGCTGGAACGTCCACCCGGCAACACCCCTTTGGGGCGCCACAGCCATGATCACAAGCGAACTGCTCATCCTATGGGAAGAGTTCGCCGCCCGCTGATGCCCCTTATCGCGTCAGGAACGGATACGTCTTCGTCGTCACGTTGCCCGCGTAGTCCACTGCACGCACGGCCAGCGTGTGCTTACCCGGCTTCAGGCCTTTCAGCCGCACATAGAGTATATTTTGGTAGTTGTAATACTCTGGCGCAATCCATTGCCCGTCCAGTGTTACCTCCAGCTTGAAGGGGTGCACGCCCGCAATGTCGTCGGTCAGCAGCAGCTTCAGGTAGGGGGCCGCCACAAAGTGCCCCGCTCGAAAGTTCAGGTTTCGCACCGTCGGCCCGGCCAGATCGGCCACCAGGCAATATGTACCAAAGTTGCTGGCACTCGCCGTGAAAGTATTACCCACTCTGTACTCACTGCCCAGGCGGGTGTAGCGCCCTGGCCCCAGCATCTGCGCCAGTACCACCTGCTCGGGGCGATAGACTTTAAGGTCCCCTGTGGCTGTCAGAGTCAACTTGTAGGCCTTGTTCAGTGGCATACGGCCGTCTCCTATTGTGTAGATATCCGACAGAATCCGCGCCGTCTCCGAGGGCCGCACCTGCACGTCTATGGCAGTCGCCTCAAATACACTGCCCACCGGGAACACTGCCTGCATACCCTGCCACTTGTCCAGAAGGGTCTCAGCCTCTGGCAGTACCACGGCGTCATAGCCCAGGTCCAACGGCTTTGGCCAGAATGGGGCTTCTGCGCGCACTGGCACCCGAGTGGGGTTCAGCGCTACCACGGCATAGGCCGCCCCTTCGCTGGCATAGGTAAATGCCACCTTCTCTTCCGTACCGTCTGCCAACTTCAGTTGCACATAGGCCTCTTCCGCCTTGGGGGGCAACCCCCCCCGCAGCACCAGCCGACCGTGCCGCAGATAGTACGATGGCTGCACAATGCTGCCCGTTTTGCCCACGGGTACTTCACGCACCAGTTCGTCGCCACGGTTCTGCACCCGAAAGCTCGCCGAGGTCGTGTTGCCGTGAAAGTCGGCCAGTATCACCTTCACTTCGTGTACTGCATTGTCCGTCAGGTCTATCACCCCACGGTTCACAACTCCATAGAACAGGCTAACGGTCAGGCCTTCATCCTGATAGCACTTCACAAAGCGTGTGCGGGTCTTCAGCCAGTGGCCATAGTCTACAAACTGCAGCACCTGGCGCAGGTCCGCGAAGCTGAACCGGTCCGCCCGCATCTGAAACACCTGCTGTCCGTCCAGCAGCAGCGTGGCGCTGTATACGCCGTTCCGCCCCGAAGAGCCATTGCTCCGGTCAAAGCCCTCGAACTCCACCCCCACCTTGCCATACACACCGATCAATTCCTCGCGGCGATAGTCTTTCGTCTTGCCTGTCAGCGTCACGATGAACTTCTCCCAGCGGCCCTGCACCCGGCTTTCAGGCATCAGCGGCTCAAAGGCCACCGCATTCAGCACCGGCGCTAGCTCATCACGCAGCGCCCGCACGTTCGGATGATACGCCTGCGGGTTCAGGATGTTTTCTTCTTTGTCACGCACCTCATAGTGCAGATGGGGGCCTTCGCTGGCGCCTGTGTTCCCGCTGTAGGCTATCACCTGTCCCTTCTTCACAGGGTACTTTTCCGGCGTCGGGAAGATCTCCACGTCAAACTGGCGGTTCTGCTGCTGCAGCCGCTGTATCTCCGCCTCGATCTCTGGCATAAAGCCGTCGCAATGACCATACATGGTCAGTCGCCCGTCGGGGTGCTGCACGTAAATGGCCTTGCCGTAGCCCGAATAGCTCACCTTCACCCGCGACACATACCCGTCTTCCGCTACACGTATCGGCAGGCCAATCCGCTCGCCCGTCCGGATGTCTATCCCGTGGTGAAAGTGCGAACCCCGCGGCTCGCCAAACGTGCCACTCAGCCCAATGCTCTCCGGTATCGGATACTGATACACTGGCAGTTGCTGGCTCCATGCCGACAGTGCTGGCAGCCCCAGCACACCCAGCAGCATTACATACTTACTCCGCATCCCTCCCAACTTCGGCATTTCTGCGCACCTGCCGCGGGGCTGCCCTCCACAGACTTTGGACATGCCCACTTCTTCCTGCGCCTCACCTGTTGGTGGAGGCCAGCGCCTATGGCCTTCTGTTAACCCTTTCCAAACGGCGATTGCCCCCTGCTGCCTTGGGCTTACCTTGGCAGCATATCACTCATACTCAGATGAAACGCTTCTTTATCCTCTTCCTGCTGTTGCCAGCCCTGGTAGCAAATGCCCAGCTGCCGCCGCTGGTGTCCACCAGCTGGCTGCTCCAACACCAGAACGACTCCAACCTCGTTGTCCTCCACGTCGATCCCCGCCTCGAACACTGGCAGAAAGGCCACATTGGCAAAGCCCGTTTCTTCTCCTCCGCGCCACAGGCCCTTACCATCTCCAACGATGCCCGAACTTACGAACTGCCCCCCAAACCCCACCTCGACTCTCTCCTCGGCGTGGTCGGTCTCCGCCCCGAACACAACATCGTCGTCTACGGTACCTCCTGGACAGTAGTAGCCCGCGCCTTCTTCACCCTTGAGTTCGCCGGCTGGAAAGGGCGTGTGGCAGTGCTCGATGGCGGATTGGGGGCATGGCTCGCCGAAGGTCTTCCCCTGACACAGGTTCGATACGCCTACCCTGCCACACAGACTGATATCCGCCCCGACAGCTCCGTGTTGGCCACCGCAACACAGGTACGCCGGGCCATCGGCTCCAGCACCCAGCTGCTCGACGTCCGCTCCTATAATGAGTACCGCGGCACCAACGACCCCGAGGACAATCCGCGCTGGGGCCACCTACCGGGTGCCCGCTTCCTGCCCTACCAGTTTTTCATTTCCGACGCTTCGTCCGGCCCACTCCTCCCTGCCGAGCAGCTGAAGAAAAAACTCAAGTCTGCGGGCATCAGCTCCCGGCAGCCGCTTATCATCTACTGCCAGAGTGGGGGCCGCGCTGCATTGGGCTACCTCGTGGCGCGCATCACAGGGGCACCCGTCAGCATGTATGATGGGTCGTTTTATGAATGGTCGCGCCTGCCAGCCACTGCTGCACCCATCGAAAGTGGCCCGGACAAGGCTAAGTAGAAATACTTAACACATTTTCACAAAGATTCCCAGGGGCAGAAGCAACCTCCGGTGTGCAGCTTGGCTCATTGTTACAGCTTACACGCTAATACAATGAAAACGCTCGCACACACCGCCGCCCGCCGAATGCCCCTGGTAGTAGTCCTGTCGGGGCTGCTCCTGGCACTCACGCTGCTGTTGGCTCCCTACACCAGCAAGGCTGCTTCGGTAGTTGTCAACCCCACCACTTCCGAAGAACCCAGCTGGGTTCGCGAACCCAATCTGCTCCTCGGTAAGGAGTTTGTCCTCCTCGCCGACTACTACTTCACCGGCCGCACCGACCTCTCCGACCACCGCGAGATTGCCCCCATCTGGCACCCACAGGTCGCTCGTGTAGACCGTATCGAGAAACTGGAAAATGCCAAGGGCTTCCGCGTCCACATCACCATCACCAGTGACGACAGTGCCGCCCAGGGATACTTCGAGGTTCAGCACATGGCTGACCTCAGCCGCCAGATGATCATCCACCTCTGATGCGCTGGCGCGCTCACCGCGCAAGTTGAGGATTGTTAAGGCAGTAGCAGGGCCCCGCGGGGGGTCCTGCTCGGTTTTTAGGGGGTACGCTTCAGCGCGGAATGCGAACCTTGTCGGGCACCACAAACGCCCCGGGGTGGCTGGCACGCAGCAGCTTGCAGATTCTGTCCGCCTCCGTCCGCGACACAAAGTCGCCCAGCCGCACCTTGAAATTCGGCCGGTCATAAAACACCTCCGCCCGATACTGTGGGTAGTTGTTCACCGCGTCGGCCTGAACGCGGTAGGCACTCTCACGGCTGCCGCTGTACAGCTGCACACGATAGCCGTCGGTTTCGGTTTTGGCGGCCCAATTGGCCATGTACCGCTCCTGCTGGCTGCGCACCGCGGGCGGCATTTCTATCTTGGCCTCCACCTTGCGCCGGGTGGTGTCGCCCACCACAGCCGTCGTTTCAGCCACTACGGGCTTGGCCTCCTGAATGGGGTCTACGAACACCGGGCGCTCGCGCAGGCCACTCAGGTCGGGCTCATACTTCCGGTAATCCTTCTGCGCCAGCGTCCAGCAGGGCAGGGCGCAGAGCAGCAACATCAGAGCACCTTTCATGCAGCAAAGGTAGCAGTTTGTATGCCAAAACGTCCGGTCATCAGCTGATGGCACTTCCGGCGTCAAAGTCCTCCGCAGGCGTCATGAAGGCCAGTCGCCCTTCGGCGTTCTCCGCCATCAGTATCATCCCCTGGCTCTCGATGCCCCGCAGCTTACGCGGCGCCAGATTGGCCAGCAGCATCACCTTGCGGCCCACCACTTCCTCAGGCGTGTAATGCTCGGCTATGCCGCTCACCACAGTACGCTCGCCAGTGCCGTCGTGCAGAGTCAGCTTCAGCAGCTTGTCAGCGCCCTTCACGCGCTCGGCCGCCAGCACCTTCGCCACGCGCAGGTCCAGCTTCGCAAAGTCGTCATACTGGATGGTGCCTTTGGGTGCGGCCTCCTTTGCCTCTGTTTTAGCGGCAGGCTTGGCCTCTGCCTTCGGCGCTTCCACTGGCGCGGGCTTGCCCGCGGCCAGTTTCGCCAGTTGAGCCTCTATCACGCTGTCTTCCAGTTTCTGGAACAGCAGGGTTGGCGCAGGCAGCTGCGTGCCGGTAGGCACCAGTATTGCCTGCTCAGTCAGCACTTTCCATTCCGGCACAGTGCCAATAGCCAGCAGTTCGCGCAGGCGAGCCGCCGTATTCGGCAAGTACGGCTCTACTACCACCGCCAGTTGGCCCGCAATCTGTAGCGACTGCCATAGCACTTCCTTCGTCGCCTCAGGGTCGGTCTTGATCAAATGCCACGGCTCGCTGTCGGCCAGGTACTTGTTGCCAATCCGCGCAATGTCCATCACGGCACCCAGCCCCTCCCGGAACCGGAAGTTCTCGAGCGCCTCGGTAGCGGTTGCCACCAGCGGTTGTATCTGTGCTTGCAGATCGGCCTTCAGCACGCCACTGGCGGCAGGCACAGTCCCGCCATAGTTCTTCTGGATCAGCGTCAGCACCCGGTTCACGAAATTGCCCAGAATTGCCACCAGCTCCGAGTTCACCCGCGTCTGAAAATCCTTCCACGAGAAGTCGCTGTCCTTCGTCTCCGGCAGCGTGGCCGCCAGCACATAGCGCAGCATGTCAATGCCGCCCGTCACGCTGGCAAAGTCCTCGGCATACTCGTGTGCCCACACCGCCCAGTTCCGCGACGTCGAAATCTTGTCGCCTTCCAGGTTCATGAACTCGTTCGCCGGCACGTTGTCCGCCCAGATGTAGTCGCCGTGGGCCATCAGCATCGCCGGGAATATCACACAGTGAAACACGATGTTGTCCTTGCCGATGAAGTGCAGCAGCCGGGCGTTGTCGGCAGGGTTCGCCTGCTTCAGCCACCATTCTTTCCAGGCGTCGGGCTTGCCCTGCTTCTGCGCCCATTCCTTGGCTGCGCTGATGTAGCCAATCGGCGCATCGAACCACACGTACAGCACCTTGCCCTCGGCACCCGATATCGGCACTGGAATACCCCAATCGAGGTCGCGGGTCATGCTGCGGGCTTTCAGGCCATCGGCCAGCCAGCTGCGCACCTGTCCAGCCACATTCACCTTCCACTCAGTGTGCTGGTCCAGATATTCCTGAATACGCCCCTGATACTGCTCCAGCGGCAGAAACCAGTGCTTCGTCTCTTTCAGCACCGGCTTGGCACCGCTCAGCGTACTCCGCGGATTAATCAGCTCCTGCGGACTCAGCGACGTACCGCACTTCTCGCACTGGTCGCCGTAGGCTTTCTCGTAGCCACAGTTGGGGCACGTGCCCTCTATGTAGCGGTCGGCCAGAAACTGTAGCGCCTCGGGGTCGAAAAACTGCTCGGTCGTCTTCTCCTCAAACAGCCCCTCGTTGTAAAACTTCCGGAAAAACTCCTGCGCCGTCTCGTGGTGCACCTCCGCCGACGTCCTGCTGTACACGTCGAACGAGATGCCGAACGCTGCAAACGCCTGCTGCATCAGCCCGTGGTACTTGTCTATCACCTGCTTGGGCGTCAGGCCTTCTTTGCGCGCCTTCATCGTGATGGCTACGCCATGCTCGTCCGAGCCGCAGAGAAACAGCACCGGCTTGCCTGCGCTCCGCAGATACCGCACGTAGATGTCGGCAGGCAGATAGCAGCCAGCCAGGTGGCCTATGTGTACCGGCCCGTTGGCATACGGCAGGGCAGCGGTGACGGTCGTGCGTTTGTAAGGGGCAGTCATAACAGCAGCTTAGGGCCGCAAATATCGTAAGAACCGCTCCGGATTGGTCAGCTCTCCACCAGAAATGCCCTAGCGCTCAGTCAGTCGGGCCAGCCGCTCGTGTATCAGCGTCCAATAGGCCGCCTGCTTCTCCGCCGAAACGTAGCTGCGGTCTATCAGCACTTTCCACTTGGGCAGGGCCCGTTGCAGGCGCTTCACCAGGTTCTCCTGCACCTTCGGCAGTATGCCCACCGCGCCCATTGCCGCTGCAAAGTCCTCCCACTTCAGCTGGTTCTTCTTCCCGTTCAGCGTCAGCGCCAGTTCTTCGTCTTCTTTCCTGAACTTCTGTTCTATCAACTGCGAGGGCAGCAGGTCATATGCCGGCGCCAGTTCCGGCCTCCCCGGCTGCGGATACCACAGCGAGAAGTTCTTCAGGTGCATGTCGGCATTCAATGTCAGGAACGAGAACAGCACCAGATTGAAAAAAGACAGCACATTCTCGTCCGGCACTACCGAACTGGCCGTAATCTTCTTGGCAATCCGCTCATAAGAGCCACGGTACTTCTCCGTTGCCGGAAATTCCAGCAACTGGCAGAAGTCTTCCATATGAATGCGCGTCACCTGCCCTTTTTCCCATTTCCGGTCTATCCGTCGGGTCAGATACGCCAGATTTCCTTCCGGCAGCCGATACAGTGTACACGGCACCGTCGCTATCCCGGCAGCCTGCGCCATCAGCATCGTCAGGTGCTCCCACTCCACTATTTCGGCATACTCCGGGTTCGGCACCTTCAGGATGTAGCGCCCACCGCCAGCGTCCAGCACCGTCCGCAGCTCTCTTCCCGTCTGTTCCAGCGACAGTTTTTTCTGGAAGCCTGTAACCGACACCTGCTGCGCTATGTTCTGCTCCAGCACGTGCTCATACAGGTGTTCTTCCTGCAGGGGCAGTACAGGCACCTCCGCCGTGCCAAAGAACTTCTTCGCGCAGGCAGGGTGATATTCTCCCTCCTGTGTAGGCGCCAGGGGCTTATAGCAGTACAGGCAGTTAGGCATTGGCCTCCTCCGCTTCTTCCAGTATTCTTACGGCACCTATGCACTCCCGTCCGCTGGCCAGCAGCTGCCCAAAGCGGTCGCGGCGGTCCAGTTTACGTATGTTCAGCAGCATCTGGTACCACCAACCCTCCGGTATCAGCCCATCGAAGAACGGAAACAGTGTGCGGCTGGCATAGGCTTCTGCTTTCAGTGGCAGTGTCAGGCTTATCGCTGTGGCCTCCTTGCGCGACAGATAGTCGGCATGGTACACAAACCGATAGCCATCAGCCGTCTCTTCCAGCACGCCTGCCTCCATGTCGTACATATATACCCGTGCCCTACGCATCGGCTACCTCACGCTTCTTCGGCACGGGGGCCAGTTCCATGCCAAACACCCCCAGCACTTGATTCACTTTGTCCATCCGCGCGCTCTCCTGTCCCGCTTCCAGCGAGGCAATGAAGCGCACACTTACGGCAGCGTAATCCGCCAGGTCCTGCTGCGTCAACTTGCGGTCTTCCCGCAGGCGTCTGATCATCCTTCCAAGCGTCTCCATCACTCCACTTCTTATGCAGAAAAACGCACAATTATGCATAGTTACGCATAATCCTGCATAATCCTGCATAATCCTGCATAATCCTGCATAATCCTGCATAATCCTGCATAATCCTGCATAATCCTGCATAATCCTGCATAATCCTGCATAATCCTGCATAATCCTGCATAAAGGGGCGTTGAGTAACCCCATCACCATACTCCAACGGGTACAACAAAGCCCCGTCTCGCGACGGGGCTTTCTCGTTCTCAGTCGGTCCTACCAGCTCAGGGACCTGTCCGGCGGCGGGCGCGGGCCGCGGCCTGGCGGTTCTCCTTGATGCCCAGCCCTTGGCTCACGGTCGTGCCGTTCACGCTCAGTTCCAGCGTGTAGCCCCCGGGGCGCAGGTAATAGCGTCCGTTCTCGGCTTTCTTCCAGGCAGGCGCTGCCGCAGCAGGCTTCTTGCCTTTGGCGGGAGCGGCCGTGGCAGCGCGCTCGTCGGCCGTCAGGTCATACGCCAGGAAGTTCAGGCCGGCTTCGGCGGTGTCGGTAACGGTGCGCACCACCATACCGTCAGCGTTCTTCACTGTAAGCGTGGCGACACCACCTTTGGCAGCGTAATACACCAGCTGCGCCTTGGGCTCCATCACATCGCCCCAGGTGTACAGCTTGCGGCCCCAGTTGTCGCTGTGGGTCAGGCTGTCCAGCGCAAACACGTGAAGGGGCTTTTGCAGAATCGCGCTCGTCAGCTGCTGCACATGGCCCAGCGGCAGCACGTAGGCCGACCGTCCGTGTGTGCCCACCACCAGCTCCTTCTGGCCCCTGTGTATCACCAGGTCATGCACTGGCACTTCCGGCATGCCGCCCAGAAACGCCTCGAAGGTCTTGCCGCCGTCCAGGCTCACGTATAGGCCACCGTCGGTGCCCACATACAGCAGGTTGGGGTTGGCGGGGTCGTGCCGCACCACGTTGATGGCTTCTTTCGGCAGGTCAGTGCCCAGGCGGGTCCAGGTCTTGCCGTAGTCGGTACTCTTGTACAGGTAGGGTTCAAAGTGGTCCCAACGGTAGCCATTCAGGCTCACCCACACGGTGGCCGTGTCGCGGCTCGACACCTCCACGCGGCTCACCCACAGGTTGGCGGGAAGCCCCGCGCTGATTTCCTGCCACTGCATGCCGCCATCGCGGGTCACATGCACACGGCCGTCGTCGGTGCCAGCGTAAATCAGGCCGAACTGAAGGCCCGACTCCGCGAACGACGTAATCGAACCGTAAGGCACGTTGCCCTTCGCGCCGCCCTGTGTCAGGTCAGGCGAAATGGGCCGGAAGCTCTCGCCCTTGTCGAACGAGCGGAACAGCCGGTTGGCACCCATGTAGAAAATGTCAGGGTTGTGGGGCGACAGCAGAATCGGCGTCTGCCAGTTCCAGCGGTAGGGCTTTTCGCCCAGTGTGTGGCTGGGGGTCACGCGCTTGGGGCGGCTGTTGCCACTGCGGTCCAGCCGCACGTAGTTGCCAAACTGGTAGCCCGTGTACACTACGTTGCGGTTGCGCGGGTCTATCTGCACCTGCATGCCGTCGCCGCCGCCAATCCGCTCGTAGGGATACTTGCCTTCGCTGTACCAGCCGCGGTCATGACTGTAAGTGCTGGGGCCAACCCACACACCGTTGTCCTGCAGGCCGCCATAGATGTTGTAGGGGGTGGCGTTGTCTACATTCACCGCGTAGAACTGCCCCACAGGAGGCGTGTTGCAGTGGATGAACGCCCCGCCATTGTTGTACGAGATGTTCACGCCACCGTCATTGCCCAGCACAATGTAGCCACGCTTGGTGGGGCTCACCCACAGGGCGTGGTGGTCAGAGTGCGAGTTGTCCGAGTTCATCGCCCGGAAGGTCTTACCGCCGTCTTCCGACACAATGGCCGGCACACCCAGCAGGTACACCAGTTTGTCGTCCAGCGGCGACACACGCACCTGGGCAAAGTAGTAGCCGTAGGTGTAGAACAGGTCGGCGATGGGCTTGTCGCTCGTGCGCTTCCAGTTCTTGCCGCCGTCGTCGCTGCGGTACAGTTCGGCGCCCAGAATCGGCTTGTTGAACAGGTCGGCGTTGGCGTCCGACAGAAACTCGGCAATGGCGCGGGGCGTCAGCTTGCCAGCCTTCACCTGCTCCTGTAACCCCTTGGCATTGTACTGCTGCGGAAAGCCCACATCGTCCATCCAGACGGTGATGCTGTCGGCAGGCAGCGCCACAAATGCAGCCGCGTCCATGTTGCGCACCTTCTCGGTGGTCACCAGCCGCTTACCGCTGCGGTCTTCTGTCCGGGCGTTGTTGTCTACCACAGCATACAGCACCTGGCTGTTGCCTGCGTAGATATCCAGGCCAATGCGCCCCGTAAACGGCCCCGTCGGGAAGCCACTCGTCGGCGTTGAAATCAGCGTCCAGTTGCTGCCGCCGTCGGTGCTCTTCCAGATACCCGAGCCTGCGCCGCTCTCGCGGAAGTGCCAGGCGCGGCGGTCGCGCGTCCACGTCGAGGCATACAGTGTGTTGGGGTCTTTCGGGTCTATCACCAGGTCGGCAGCGCCCGTCGTGTCGTTCACAAACAGCGTGCGTGTCCAGTTCTTGCCGCCGTCGGTGCTTTTGTATACCCCGCGCTCGGCGTTGGGGCTGTACAGGTGGCCCAGTACCGCTACCCACAGCGTGTTGGGGTCGGTCGGGTGCAGCACCACGCGGCTGATGTGGTGACTCTCGGGCAGGCCACGCCAGGCCCAGCTCTTGCCGTTGTTGTCGCTGTAGTACATGCCCGTACCCGCATACGACGACCGGCTGCTGTTGTTCTCGCCCGTCCCCACCCAGATCTGGCGGGTCTTCCAGTCTACGGCGATGTCGCCCAGGAAGATGGGCGCGCCTGCATTGTCAAAAATCGACGCGAACGAAATGCCGTTGTCTGTCGTGTGCCACAGGCCGCCCGTAGCATACGCTACGTAGAACTCCGTGGGGTCGCTGGGGTTCACTTCCAGGTCCACCACCCGGCCGCTCATCACGGTCGGGCCCACATTGCGGCCCTGTATATTGCCCACCCGCGACTGTGTAATCAGCCGTTGACGCTGGGACGCCGACTCCATTCGGGCCGCGCCACTCGTCGGTGGATAAGGGTTGGGCGCTGTAATCTGGCCTGCCGCCGTCAGGGAAAGCCCCGCCAGCAGACAGCCCGTTGATACAGCACGGGTAAACATGCGCATGTCTGTGTGTATGGGTTTGAGGTAAAGAAACTAGTGTAGGGATTCACTAATTTAGGTGCTTTCGCACACCTTACCCACTCCTACGGAATGTCTGTGTCTTTCCTGCGACGAACCCTCGTCGCTTTGCTTCCCCTGCTGTTCCTTTGCAGCCACATGAACGCCCAAAAGCCCTACAATTACGAGCTCAGCTGGCCCGAAGCCGCCCAGCGTCTGTATCAGGTTGCCCTCACCACTGCCCCCGCCGAGGGTGGCTACACCGAGTTCTCCATGCCGGCCTGGCGTCCTGGCCGCTACATCATGCAGAATTTTGCTGCCGGCATCAACCGTGTCCGCGCTACTGACGAACAGGGCAATGCCCTCACCGTGCGCAAGGTCACCAAGGATACCTGGCGCGTTACCAACCCCACCAGCGGCAACATCCGTATCAGCTATACCGTATACGCCAACGTGCAGGACGCTGGCTCGGCCTATGTGACCCCCACCATGGCCTACTTCAACCCCCACGAGCTTTTCATGTATGTGAACGGCCGCTGGAACGACCCCGTCAACCTCCACGTCCTCAATCTGCCCGCTGACTGGAAAGTCGCGTCCCAGCTCGAGCCTGTGGCCGGCAAGCATGGCTACTTCACCGCCGAGAGCTACCACGACTTCATCGACTCCCCCACCATCCTCTCGCCCAGCCTCAAGCAGATCTCCTTTGAGGTAGACGGCGTCAGCTTCACCGCCCACTTCCAGGGCCCCTGGCTGGCTCCTGCCGAAGCCGATAAAGTCTACGCCGACAAGGTATCTGCAATCGTCCGCGCCCAGAAAGCACTCTTTGGCGACCTTCCCTTCAAACGCTACGACTTCATCTATTACCTTCTGCCCATGCCCATTCGCCATGCGGTAGAACACAGCCGCAGCGCCATGTTCGCCATGCCGCAGGAAGTTGGCATGAACACCGAGGGCCTCGAGTCGCTCTGGAGCATCACCAGCCACGAGTTCTTCCACCTCTGGAACGTCAAGCGCATCCGCCCCGCCTCCCTCTGGCCCTACGACTACCGCGCCGAACAGTACACCAGCCTCCACTGGCTCACCGAAGGCATCACCGACTACTATGCCGACGTCATGGTAGCCCGCGCGGGCCTCATCACCCCCGACAACCTGCTCAACGAAATCGCGGGCAACATCACCAGCCTCGAGAACAACTACGCCCAGTACGAAATCTCGCCTGCACAGGCCAGTATGGACAGCTGGCTCGCCACCAGCAACTATGTGGATCCCCACACCCAGATTTCCTACTACCCCCTCGGCCTCCGTGTCGGCTTCCTGCTCGACCTCGAAATCCGCCGTGTCACCAACAACGCCAAGTCGCTCGACGATGTCATGCGCTGGCTCTACAACGAGTATTACAAGAAGGGGCAGGGTGTCCCCGAAAACGGCGTCCAGATTGCCACTGAGGCCGTAACCGGCCAACCCTTCGCCGCCTTCTTCCAGAAGTATGTAGATGGCGTTGCCCCGCTCGACTACAAGTCCATCCTCGAACCGATGGGCCTCGAGCTGAAGATCACCCCCAACCTGAACGCGGGCCTCCGCAACCTCGGTATCAGCCGCACCCAGCGCCAGGGCGAAGGCGTGGCCATTCTGGGCATTGTACCCGGAAGCGACGCAGCCAAAGCAGGCCTCTCTCCTCGCGTGCTCCTCATGCAGGTAGATGGCAAGCCGGTTGCCTCCGTTAACCTCGAAGAGAGAATCGCCGCTCTCAAGCCCGGCGACAAAATCCGCCTCACCGTCGGCAACGAGTCCGGCGCACAGGAAGTAACCGTCGAGTTCACGGGCAAAAACGTCAACGTCAAGTGCGAGCTTGTCCGCACTGCCGATGTCAAAGCTTCTTACTGGCTCGAAGGCTGGGCTACAGGCAAAGCCCCCGAGCAACCCAAAGACAAGAAGAAAAAGAAGTAACACCCGCTTCCCTAACAGAAAAGGCCCCGTATCCCGGGGCCTTTTTCATGCAGTATCGCCAGAGCCTACAGCTTTTCGAACACCGCCTTGCCCGCCGGATAGTCGGCCGTGACGCGGAAATACCGGAACAGGCTGCCACCCACTGCTCCCACCACCGGCGCATCCATGAAGCCACTCATAAACTGGCCGAAGTTGGGATTGGGCCGCAGCGCAAACCATACGGGCCCCACTGTGTGCCCAGCCACCGTCACCTGCGGCACTTCTATCATTGGCCCATTTCGGCCCATACGGCGCATCAGGTCGTCGGCATTGTCTATCACACGCCACTCAGGGTGCTTCTGCTGCCACTTACGGAAAACATCTTCCATAATGAAGCTCGTGGCCACCTCTGTGCCCACAGGCAGATTGCCATACGCAGGCGCCGAGTTCTCCGACACAAACAGCGTAGCCCCAGTGTCAAACAGCACCGGCAGTGTGTCGCCGTCCACTACTATCGTCATACGCGGAAAGCCCAGCGGCCCCTGTGGCGTAGGCTTGAACGTAAGCGGGATGGTGTGCGCTGGCATCTTGGGCAGCGCCACATCCACCCACAGCTCTCCTGTGCCATAGTCAAACCGCCACGCATGGCCATTGAACCACGCCTGCCCCAGCATACCGGGCATTTGCGGCTGGCCTGCGGGAAGGGCCATCACCGGCAGAATTCCCTTCCGGGGGCCCTGCCCAGGTGCCGGAATGCGCGCATCCGTGTTCAGCTGTGCCCAGGTAGCCAATACCATCTTCTTGCCACCATCAACCTCAATGCTGTCTGACCGCAGGCCCAGTCGCTGGCCCTGCTCTGCCGACAGAAACAATCCGCCACCCGTGTCGGTAAACCAGCGCGTGGGCTTACCAGCCGGGCTCTGCGTCGTCAGGTGAAACCGATGGTGCTCCAGTTGGGCTGGCAGCTTGTAGGGTTGCTGCGCCAGAGCAGCGTGGCCCAACCCCATCAGGCATAGGGTAGCCATCAGGGTTGTTCGTTTCAGTTGGTGTAGGTTCATGGGTGCAAAGGGGTTATACCTGTAATAAATACAAAACCGGAGCAAGGGTTGCCTGCTCCGGTCATCTTTTATTGCTACGGTTGGTAAGCCCTACTCCACAATCCGGTCTATCCAGCCGCCACCCACTACGTCGTTGCCTTCGTAGAACACCGCGCTCTGCCCCGGCGTAACGCTCTTCACAGGGCCGGCAAAGCGTACTTCCACGTTGCCCGGTCCGGTCTGGTAAATGCGACTTGGCGTCCCGTCGTCCTTGTATCGGATTTTACTCAGTGCATCCAGCCCTTCTTCCGGCAACTCGGCATACTTCACGAAGTTCACGCCCTTTACCGTAAAACGGCTACTGAACAGGTCTTCTTCCTTGCCTATCACTACCGTGTTCGTTTCCGGTATGATGTCCGTCACATAGTACGGCTCGCCCATCGCCACCAGCCCTTTCCGCTGGCCTATGGTGTAAAAGGGATAGCCCTGATGCTTACCTACGATGGTGCCATCGGCCAGAACGAAGTTGCCGCCAGCCAGCTGTTCTTCCAGCCCCGGTACCTGACGCTTCAGAAAGCCGCGGTAGTCGTTGTCCGGCACGAAGCAGATTTCGTAGCTCTCAGGCTTCTTGGCCAGGCTCTCAAAACCCATATCCAGCGCCATCTGCCGTATCTGCTGTTTCTCGAAGCCCCCCACCGGGAACCGCGTCCGGCGCAGGCACTCCTGCGTCACGCCCCACAGCACATACGACTGGTCTTTCCACAGGTCATGGCCGCGCGATATCACCATACGGTTGTTCTCTTCGCGCACCTGCGCATAGTGGCCCGTGGCAATGAACTCGCAGTCCATTTTGTCGGCGCGGCGCAGAAGGGCCTCCCACTTGATGTGCGTATTGCACAGCACACAGGGGTTGGGCGTCCGGCCTGCCAGGTATTCCTCTATGAAGTTATCGATGACGTAGTTGCCAAACTCCTCGCGGATGTCAATGATGTAGTGGGCAAAGCCCATCTTCACGGCCATCTCGCGCGCATCGTTGATGCTGTCGAGGCTGCAGCACCCGGTCTCTTTTTTCGATCCGCCCGACGTAGCGTAGTCCCACGTCTTCATCGTGATGCCTACCACCTCATATCCTTCTTCGTGCAGCAGGGCGGCAGTCACGCTGCTGTCAATGCCCCCGCTCATCGCTACGAGGACGCGTCCTTTTTGGCTCATGCTAGGTAAAAGTTAGCTGTTTGCGTTGGGGGATAACGCAAACAGCTACCCTTTAGTGCACCGCCGTCGCAAATGTAGGTGTCGAAGCTGCGGCGACCCCTGGGAGTGGCCAGGAAATCGGGGCCAGATCGGGCTCTACAAAGCCTCGGCGTGCTTCCACACTGAACAGCCGCTCTCGGCTGTAGAAACGCAGCGGCAGCGCACGATCGCCCAGTTCGGCTTCTATCCGCATCGCCGCCTGAGGATAATGATGAAAATTCCCAGCCTTGTACCAGTCAGCTATAATACGCGTGTACAACACCGTCAGCGTCTCATGGTAGCCACTGGTTTCTGTGTTCGGCGTTCCGTGGCGGTCATTCAGCCGCACGATTCCCTGGCGCACCAGCGGCAGCGCCATCGACTTTCCAAAACTGTGCACAAACCAGCACGCCACACGCAGGTGTGCCCCGTGGGTCCAGGCACTGTGCGGTAGCGAGCCATCGATAAACTTCACTACCTCGGTCAGGGCAAGCGTTTCCATATCAAGTTGAAATGTACGCACTTAGCCATTTACTTCTACCACATCTGCGTTAAAAAACCTAAGTAGTTACAGAATCGTCGAACGGATAAACAGCGGAAAACGCACAGGAAAGCCTCCCGAGGGCCAAATCTTCTGCAACTCCTCCTGTAGTGGCACCAGTGGGTTTTCCCCTGTTTTCCGGCGACAGGCCGCTACGGCACTCCAGCTCTCCAGATACCCCAGCAGGTGCGCAAGGTCCCACTCATCCTCAATGTAAAGGTGGGGGGCAAGCAGCTCCTTGAACGGGAAGAACAGGTTGCGGTAATGTGTATCGATGTGCCGGCGCCCAGTTGCCCAGTATGGCGCAATCGTATCCGAATAGAAATGATGCACAGGCCGCTGCAACGGCTCTGGCAGCAGGGCATTACCATAGCCTACCAGCACCAACGGTGCTTTGCGCCGCGCCACCCGACGGCATTCGGTGTAGAACATAGGCAGGTCAAACCAGTGGGCCGCCTGCGCCGCCAGCACCAGGTCCAGACTACCCGTAGCCAGGCCCGACTGCTCGGCCAGCGCCACCGAATACTCAATGTTGCTGCGCGGCTCGGCAAACGACAGCTGCTGCGAACTCGCATCTGTGCCATACACCCGCACAAACCGCTCTGACAGCGGCACGGCAGCCTGGCCATTCCCCGTCCCTACATCCCACGCCGTCTCATGGCCCTGACTGATCTCGACTACCCAATCGAACAGTGCGGCGGGATACACCGGCCGGAAAGCTTTGTACGACGCCGATTGGTCGGAGAATAAAGTCGCAGGCATCCAGAAATTTACATCATCCTTTGCGCCAACCTTGCACCATCATTGGCTATATGTCTGCGCCTTTTACCTTTAGAAATGGATTTTCACGAGTCCCACCGCTGGCTTGAGCAATTTTACGAACACGGTTTTTCCGTAATCTGCCCCAAATGCAACAAACCTGCCGGGGTGCATGTCGAAAAGCCTGCCCATTGGGCACCCGGCTTTTGGCACACCGACGGTCGTAACACCACCGCTCGCCTTGTCTGCACGCATTGCGGCCACAATGCATTGGCGCAAGGCATGGGCAAAGGGCCCTGGTACGGTGCTTTTGTACTCTATTACAGCGAGAAGTGCATTTCCTGCGGCTGCAAGGGACTCGACAGCTTTCTTGTTTCCACCCATCAGCGCAGCCAGCACTGCCGCCATTGCGGCAAGCCCAATCCATACCGCCAGCTGCTGCCTACCCTGCGTGGGGGCCTCCAGGATGCCTGGTTTGGCTGCACGCTACGCTTCCGCGCCGATGTAGAGGGGCACACACTCTGGGCCATCAACCGCGCCCATGCCGCGTTTCTGCTCGCCTACATCTCTGCCGACCAGCGCCGCCGCACCCCCAACCACAATGCCAGCCTCATCAGCCGCCTGCCTTCCTGGATGAAGCACGCCAAAAGCCGCCGCGCGCTCGTAAAGGCACTCAACGGCTTCCTCAACGCCCGGTGAAAAACTTACTCTGCGCTGGCTTCGCGCTTCGGGCGCGAGGTTGCCGGTGGCTTCAGATACTCCGGCTCATACCGAATCACATCTTCGTGCTGGCCTGCCACCCAGCGGGCATGCGCCAGTTGGGCCATTCCCCGCACCGATGCCTGCACCTCCGGCAGCACCAGCCACGCAGCCTGCCCCGCCACCAGTGGCCCAAACTTCTTCGCCCCATCCCCCACGGCTATGCGCTTCCGGCCAGCTGTCGGAGCAAAGCTCTCCGCTGTCAGCACCTCAGGGGCAGCCGCCTGCTGCTCCATCAGTTGCGCATCATACACTGCTGCAAACACCTCCATCCGTCGGGCATCCAGCATCGGCACAATGTCGGCGTTCAGGTATTCCGCCAGCGGCACGGCCTGTGCAGCCAGCGCCTGTAATGTTGGCACGGCTATCAACGGTATGCCCAATGCCATGCACAGCCCTTTCGCCGCCGATACCCCCACCCGCAGCCCGGTATAACTGCCCGGCCCCGCGGCTACCGCTACGCCCGTCAGATGACCGGGCGTCAGCGCCAGGTTGCGCAGCAGCTGTTCGGCAGTAGCCGTCACCAGCCGGGTGTGCAGCTTGGCTGCCGTGTATTCCTGCATGCCCACCAGCACGCCGTTATCGGCCAGCCCCGTCGAGCATACGTCCGTACTTGTTTCCAGCAGCAGCAGCATCGTTCTTCTTGTGGCTCAGGGATATCACTTGCCCAGCAGGATGCGCTCGGCATACGTGGCCCAGGTGTTCATCAGCAGCATGGCAATGGTCATCGGGCCCACGCCGCCCGGCACCGGCGTAATCGCCGACGCCACCTGCGCCACCTCGTCGTACTTTACGTCGCCTTTCAGCCGGAAGCCCGACTTCGTCTCTGGGGCGGGCACACGGTGTATACCCACGTCTATCACCACGGCGCCCGGCTTCACCATATCGGCCGTCACCATCTCACATTGCCCCGATGCCACGATCAGGATGTCCGCCTCCCGCGTATGCCGCGCCAGGTCGCGCGTGCGGCTGTGGCAGATGGTCACAGTGGCGTTGCCCTGCTCGGCATTCCGCGCCAGCAGAATCGAGATGGGACTGCCCACTATGTTGCTTCGGCCTATCACCACACACTCCTTGCCGATGGTCTCGATCTGATACCGTTTCAGCAGCTCCAGTATACCCGACGGCGTGGCAGGCAGCAAAGCTGGAAGGCTCTTCGCCATCCGGCCAATGTTCACCGGGTGAAAGCCGTCCACGTCCTTGTCAGGCGCTATGGCCTCTATCACCGCATGTTCCGATATGTGCATTGGCAGCGGCAGCTGCACAATCACCCCATCAATGGTGCTGTCGGCATTGATTTCGGCCAGTCGTGCCAGCAGTTCAGCCTGGCTTATATCAGGCCGGTGGCGCTCAAGCGTGCTCCGATACCCCACCTGCTCACACGCCTTGATCTTTCCGCCCACATAGGTCTCGCTCGCCGGATTGTCCCCTATCAGGATTGCCACCAGGTGAGGCGGGCGGTGGCCTGCGTGGGTAGCCGCCTGTACTTTCTGCCGAAGCTCTTCGCGTATGGCGGCCGACGTGGCCTTGCCGTCCAGTATCAGTGGGGTGTGGGGAAGCATGGTGCCGCAAGTTCGGCAGAAAACCGCCACTC
Source organism: Pontibacter sp. T17 (assembly GCF_057219875.1). Taxonomy (NCBI): domain Bacteria; kingdom Pseudomonadati; phylum Bacteroidota; class Cytophagia; order Cytophagales; family Hymenobacteraceae; genus Pontibacter; species Pontibacter sp. T17. The sequence continues at coordinate 756,510 of NZ_JBXVVW010000001.1, read as the reverse complement.
ACATGCTCATCTGCCACATTTGCATACCCTTACGGCTACAAATCCTATCTTGGGGGGTGCGCACTTGCCTGGCCGTTCTGCTCCTGCTGTCCGTTCCGATTGGTCTCCGCGGCCAGTCGTCCCGGGCCGACAGCATCGCCATTCTCCGCACCTTCGACGCCTACGCCACCGCCCATCTGCAACGAAATCTGCCGGGCGTCTGCCGCGCCTTTGCGCCAGACGCCCGCCTGCTTCCACCCGACACTACCGTCGTACGTGGCCCGGAGGCTATCTGCCTTTACTGGCAGCGCAATCCCACCCCCGACTCCACCTACGCCACCTTCGTTCATGAGCCCCTGCAGATTTACGGCGACAACGCCTGGCTTCGTGGCATACGCTCGGCCAAAGGCATCGCCTCCATTCTCCGCCGCGACATGAATGCCTTTCGGTACGTCATCCTCTGGCATCGCCAGCCCGACGGACAGTGGCGCATCGTGGCCGAACTCTGGCACCGGATTGTTACCATGCCCATACACACGCTGGCCGTCCCCAACCGCTAGTGCCCTCGTCGCACATGACGCGGCTCCCAGATCAGCCTGAGGAACATACTCAGCCGGGCGTCCGACTTCTCAACTGGCACACCCACAACAATCCCCATCAGCAGGTTGTCCGAGATTCCTACCCGCATCTGTGGCCTGATCACCATGTTAAAGGCACTGCCCCACTGCTTGTTCAGCTCCACCCCCACGAAATTCCGCGTGCCCGTTATCATGTAGTGTGCACTTGTGTTCAGTTGATAGCCAGTATGCCAGCGCTGACCCCTTTCTGCCTCTGTGAAACGGTACAGCAGCGGGCCCGTATACACCAGCGTGTGCCAGTTGTTGCCCCAGCGTTTGGCGCCCACCACAAACGGACTGAAGATGTGCTCTTGCAACACAGAACGTCGGGCAATCGACTGAAAGCCTGGCAGTTCTACTTCATGCAGATATCCCACCGCCAGACTCGTCTGCGCTTCCGGCGCCACCAAAAACGTATACTGCACCGCCAGCTTCAGACTTCGCACACGGTTCTCCGGCAATGGGCGCTCATCACGGGGCATCAGCCGGTTGCGCGAGAAAAACTCCAGTTGCAGCTCGGCCTCTACACCCAACCGGTTCACCGGTGCCCACTCATATTCCACAATTCCCAGATAGCGGTCATACAGCTGATTGTCCAGCAGTTCCAATCCATAATTCCACTCCCGTTCACCCTTGCGGGCACCGAGGTCGCGTATCAGGTCTATGTACAGTGGCTCGGCATGCAGCACTTTGGCAGGCGCATTGGGCACCTCCTCTACCTCAGCAATGTAAACCGAATCTGCAATGGCTTTTTGTGCGCTGTCAGGAGCAGCCGTTTGCGCAGCCGACAACAGGGGCAGGCATAGCGCCCCCATCAGTATAAAGCGTTTCAAGTGTAAAGTGACAGAAAAACCGGAGCCAGCCGCTTGCAGCGGGGCGGGGGCTGGCGTTACCGCCGCATACTTGCCAAGCCCTCGGGTGGCTGATGAGCAGGCAGGCTGCCGCCCACTACGGCACCGGTTCTGTCGATTGGCCTGGTGGTCGTGGCCACTGCATGGCCTGGCACCGACAACTGCCACCCATGCACCAGAAACTTCAGCAGCTGCACGCCACCCGTGTGGTCTCCCTCTGGTTCTTCAGAGGTGGCATCCATCGGGCATTCGTCCGAAAGTTGGTCGGCCATCAGCTCGGTAAAACTGTCAATCGTGGCCGTCGGATCTGCCGCATTCAGCCCCGCCCTGTCTGCTATCGCCAGCGCAGGCAGACATAGCGACAGGTTCAGCACCTGCACCATCAGCAGCGCGGTCAGCAATGTGCGGAAAGAAACCATGGTTCGTGCCAGGGCCGAAGCCTGTACCGCACACAGCCAACACTCCGTTTCGGTTCCCCAAAAACAATTACTGTTGTTTCCGGCATCATTCCTGCCGTTAGTCGAAACACCTGCCAGCCCTCGGCGGTCTTTTCTGATATTTAGCGCGTGCAAGCTACCCTGCCCCGCATCCTCCAAAATCGCCTGATGCTGCACATCGGCTTTTGGCTCCTGTACTATTCCGGGCGCGTGTTCCTCTATGCCGGTTTCGTCAACACCTGGGAAAACGTCATTCTGGTACAGGCCGCCGAAATGCCTGTCAAGATGGCCGTTGTCTACCTGAATCTGCGGGTGCTCATGCCTCGGCTGCTCAAGCCGCGACACGACCTCCTCTATGGCGCTGCTGTCGCTGGCAGTCTTTTCCTCGGCGGCATTCTCCAGCGCGAAGTCATTGGCATCTGCGTAGACATTGGCATCTACAAGCCCATGACCCCCGAAATCCTCTACTCCCGCTTCCGCTACTTCTCCATTCTCTCCCACATCATCGAGATTCTCGTCCTCACCACCATCATCAAGGTAATAAAAGAGGCCTACCAGGCACAGCAGACGCAGCAACAGATAGACCGGAACCGTCTCCAGAACGAACTCCGCTTCCTAAAGGCCCAGCTCAACCCCCACTTCTTCTTCAACACCCTCAACAACCTCTACGCGCTTACCCTTGCCAAGAGCGACCGCGCACCCGAGATGGTCCTAAAGCTCTCCGGCCTCATGCGCCACATGATCGACGAAACCGGCAAACCCGCTGTGCCACTGGCCTCCGAAATCCAGTTCCTCGATAACTACCTTGACCTCGAACGGCTCCGCTACGACGCCTCCCGTGCCATCGAATTCGAGGTCCTTGGCAATCCCGACGCTTGGGAAATCTCGCCCCTTCTGCTCATCCCTCTGGCCGAAAACTGCTTCAAACACGCTGGCATTGCACAACCCGGTAAGCGTTGGATTCACCTCTCACTCCGTATCCCCGACGATGGCATGCTCATTTTCGAGACCCGGAACCCGGTAAAGACGCGCCCAGCCGACAGTTCTCGCCAGGGAATCGGCATCGAAAACCTCCGCCGGCAGCTCGAGCTGCTCTACCCTAAGGACTTCCAGTTGCTACAGTCTGAAGCCGATGGCTTCTACACTGCCACCCTCAAGCTCCAGCTGAAACCCCGTGGCTTTGCCGCATTGGCCGCCCCACTCCCCTGACAACCATCTCTTTTACCTTTACCCATGCCCGCTACAAGTCGTCCGCTCCGGTGTCTGCTCGTCGATGACGAGCCCCTCGCGCTCGACATCCTCCGGCATTACCTCCTCCGCATACCCACACTCGAACTCGCCGCCACCGCCGCCACCGCCCCGGAGGCCTTCGCCATCCTCGCCTCGCAGCACATCGACCTACTCTTCTGCGACATCCAAATGCCAGGGATTTCTGGCATGCAGCTCGTCAGAGGACTGGCCAACCCGCCTCTTGTCGTCTTTACCACGGCACATGCCGCTTTTGCTGTCGAGAGCTACGAGGTCAATGCCCTCGACTATCTCCTCAAGCCCATTCCCTTCGAGCGCTTCCTCCTCGCTGTCCAGAAGGCCGAGGACAAACTCCGCCTGGCGACACCCCCCGAACCGCTTCCCGAAGCTCCCCCGCAGGCTGAAATTCTGCTCCTGCGCGCCGACAAAAAGCTCCATACAATACCCTACGCCGACATCCTCTACGTCGAAAGCCTGTCCGACTATATCCGCATCCACACCTCGGGTGGCCCAATCGTCAGCTACCTTACCATCTCGGCTCTGGAGCAACAGCTGCCCACCGACCGCTTCCTGCGCATTCATCGCTCCTACATCGTGCCCACACGACGCATCCGTGCCATCTCCGCCACTGAGGTGCAGCTGGACGGCCTGACACTTCCTGTGGGCCGCAGCTTCAAAGACCGCGTGCAGGAATACCTCCGCCGACAGCTAAACGGCTGATGCCGAATCCGGCAGCACAGTTGTCGAAACCGGAGGATTCTCGCCCTTCCATCGAAGTTTCCCCTTTCACTGCTTTTCACAGGGTAACCTTGTGTCTCACTCACACAAATTATCACACCCTGTTATGAAAACGACACTTCGTCTGCTCGCTGCCGCTTGTGCACTCACCCTCCTCGCACTCACCGCTCAGGCACAGACCCCCGCCCAGCGCGACGCCAATTCCCCCGCCGAGTGCCAGAACGGCCCCGTCGATGGCCGCCCCTTCTGGATTACCGAAGCCAAAGCCGATAAGCGCGAAACACTGGTGCACTTCTACAATGCCAATGGCCAGCGTATCAGCACCGTTCTCTACGCCGACCAGCGCCTCAAACTCAACAGCCGTACCTGCGCCATGCTCAATGCTAAGCTGCTGGAAGTACTCCTCAAGCAAACGGCTGCTACTCCGGTGGCAGGATCACCCGCGTCAGCAGCCCGCTAAAATTGCCCGATTGTTCTGTTTGGATCCGAGCCAGTGTGGGTAACACCGCACTGGCTTTTTCATTCACGCCATAGGTAGGGGAACAGTACCACCGACAGCGTCGTCGCCACGCCACTAAGCCCCAGCAGTACGCCTACATCGCCCAGCCGAAGTACACCCAGAATGGCCGCATGGCTCATCTTCGTCAACGTCAGCAGACAGGGCACCAGCAGTGGCAGGCCCAACACAGCCATTAGGGTGGGCTTGCCCCCGGCCTTCTGTGTCAGGGCCGATATCAGTGTCAGCGTCGAACTCACCGCTACCGAACCCAGCACCGCCGCTGCCAGAAATGCCAGCGGGTTCTCCATCGGCTGTTTCAGCAGAACCATCTGTATGCCAAGCGACAGTAGCGCCAACACCGTCAGCAGCACTGTGTTGTACACCGTCTTGGCCAATATTACCGCCGTCGGCGACGCCAGTTGATAGAGATAAAGCAGCTGGCCATCCGTCTCGCCCAGAAAGCTTTTCGCCACTGCGTTCAAAGCCGCAAACACCACCAGCAGCCAGTACAGTACGTTCCACACAGTGGGGTCGTTCAGGCCGCGCAGGTTCAGCGCCGACACAAACACCAGGCTCAGCACATACAACAGCAGTCCCCCCAGCGACGACTTCTGCCGCCATTCCAGCATCAGCTCCTTGCGCAGCAGCGCCAGCAGTTCGCCACCCATGTCAGTTGTTGAAGTCCAGGGCCTGCGGGCGGTCGGCCTCACCTGTCTGGCCACTCGGCGACTCTGGTGTCGGGTTTGTCCGCTTGAACTTCTTGCAGTCCAGCTCCACCGCCAGCGACGCGGGCCGCTGGAACAGTATCTTCGGCAGGTTCAGCTCCTGGTCTTCGTACGCCAGTTTCATGAACTTACCCCAGATAGGCATCGCCATCCTGCCGCCCTGGCCATACTCCAGTGTCGGGAAGCGCACCATTCTGTCCGAACAGCCTACCCACACTCCGGCGGCAAGGCTCGGCGTAATCCCCATGAACCAGCCATCGGCATGGTTCTGCGTGGTGCCCGTCTTGCCACCCATGTCCACCCCCCCAGGGATGTTGAAACTCCAACGCAACGACGCCGCGGTGCCTTCGTTCACCACTGCCCGCAGGCCGTCTATCACCATGTAGGCTGTCGCTTCATTGATTGCCTCGCGGCTGTTGCCCACAAACTCCTCCAACACTGTACCATTCCGGTCTTCAATTCGCGTCACCATGATCGGTTCGTGCCACCGCCCCATATCCGCAATCGTCGCATACGCAGAGGTCAGTTCATATACAGACAGATCGCTCGTACCCAGTGCAATCGAGGGCACAACATCCAGCTTGCTTGTCACGCCCATCTTGTACGCATAGTCGGCCACCACCTGTGGGCCCAGTGCTTTCACCAGCCGTGCCGTCACCAGGTTCTTCGACAGCGCCAGCGCTTTACGAAGCGTCATGTATCCGCCCATATCCCGGTCTGCATTCCGTGGCGACCACACCTTGTCGTCAAACTCGATCGTCACCGGCATGTTCAGCTCTTCCTGACACGGCGTAAAGCCATTGTCAAATGCAGCCGTATACACAAACGGCTTGAATGTGCTCCCCACCTGGCGGCGGCTCACACGCACGTGGTCATACTTGAAGTAGCGCTGGTCAAGCCCCCCAACCCAGGCCAGAACATGTCCGTTGCTCGGGTTGATGCAGATGAAGCCCGGCTGCATGAACCGCGCGTAATACCGCAGCGAATCATACGCCGTCATCGTCGTGTCCAGATACCCCTGTTTGTTGTAGGCAAACACCCGCATGGGGCGCTTCTGCCCAAAAGCCCGCTTGATTTCGGCTTCGCTTTTTCCACCCTGCTTCAGTGTGTAGTAATAGGCGCTCTGCGTCATGGCACGGCGCACTACGCCTGTGTCAACACCTCCACGCCAGGGTTCCCGGCCCTTCACCTGCTTTTCAAACACCTTCTGCAGGCTGGCCAGATGCTCGCGGGTAGCTGTTTCAGCATGTTTCTGGAGCCGCGCATTCAGCGTGGTATACACCCGAAGCCCGCTGGTGTACATGTTCAGGCCGCGCTTGTCACACCACGTTTTCAGCCACTTCTGCACCTCTGTTCGGAAATACGTCGCCAGGCCCTCGTTGTGCTCCTCGCCCACCGTCACGTTTGCCAGGTTCAGTGGCTTGGCCCGTAGGCTGTCAGCAGCCTCCGCCGTCAGAAAGCCGTATTTTTCCATCTGCGACAGCACTACATTTCGCCGTCCCTTCGAAGCCTCAGGGTTCTTGATTGGGTTGTAGCTGCCCGTCGCTTTCAGCATTCCCACCAGCAGGGCACCCTCTTCCACCGTCAGCTCCTTTACATCTTTACCAAAATATTTCTTTGCGGCTGCCTGTACCCCATAGATCGTGCCGCCGAAATTCACCGTATTGAAATACAGCGTCAGAATCTCCGGCTTCGTAAACCGCCGCTCCAGATACGACGCCACAATGGCCTCCTTTACCTTCCGGAACAGGCTCCGGTCAAAGCCAACCGACTCGTTGTAGAGGTTCCGGGCCAGCTGCTGCGTAATCGTCGACCCCCCACGCAGCCCCCCTTTCAGAATCATGAACGGCGCCATGAACACAAACTTGGGGTCTATACCCGAGTGGTCATAGAAGCGCACATCTTCCGTCGCTATCAGCGCGTTCTGCAGGTGCAGTGGCAGGTCGGCAAACCGCGCCGTCACCCGGTTCTGATCTTTGTACACCGTGCCCAACAGCACACCATCCGAGCTCAGAATCTGCGTGCTGAGATCTGTATTGGGGTTCTCCAGCTGCCGCAGCGATGGCATGTCGGCTATCACATACGCCACAAAAGCCACTGGCAGCACCACCAGCACCGCCAGTATGCCAAACAGCCAGCGCCGCTGCTTGCGGTAGCGGGGCCCAAACTGATAGGCCGCCTTCAGGCGGTCACGAAACGACGGGGTTGAGGCCATAGCGGAATACACGGCTGGGCGCCGCGTCACTCACAAAAGGTGGAAGTTGAACCTGCAAGATGCACGGTCCGTCCGGAATCTCCTCACCCAGATACACAAGTTCTGTCACTGTATGCATCGGCCGGCGTGCCGCCGACAGGCTCCGGCTCTCGGCAGCTTCCACGGCGGGCAGCCCAAAGAACACCCGATGCGCCGTCAGACGCCCTGCATCCAGCAAGCGGTCCAGGCTTGGGGTATCCACCAGCAGGTGCTTCACGCCCTGTGCCACCACCCACTCCATCGCCTCACGGCTGAAGTACGGTGGTGCACTCACCCCATAGTCGCGGCTTGCCTTCTCGGCCGCATTCGGCAGGGTGCGGATACAAAAACCCTCCAGGTACCCCCTGCCAGGGCTTCCTGCTGCCGCATATGCTGCTTCCAGTGCCCGCCGTGTTATCAGCACATCGCCCGGTTGGGGAGCGGGGTCGGTCGTCTCGGAAGTGGTTTCCATCCCCTCTGGCAGCACCGTCACGATCGTCGCGGGGAACAGGCCGTCGCGCAGCACATGCTCTATATACACGCGCTCGTGTGTCAGGTGCCCCACACACTCGGTGTGTGTGCCGTTGCAGTGTGGCACCAGCGTCACCTGCTCAAAATTACACGACCCACCCGCGCGGGTGTCTCCCACAAATTCTCCATCCTGATATGCCCGGGCATGCGCCTTGGGCACCCCATAAGTGCTCGGCTGGGGGGCGGCCACCACTGGCTGTTCGCCTGTCGCGGGCCGTTCAAACCGCAGCGACAGGTGCAGTTGCTGCCCCTCCGCCGTGTCGATCTGGTATATCTGCCCCTCGAGTGTAAGGTATAGCTGCATGTCGTGCACAGATTGAGGCTGACAGACTGCTACCCGCCAGCCCTGCGAGTATACACAACTCCCGTGCCCACAGCATCCACCCCTTGGGTTTTACACCAGCTTGGTGGTGGACATGTAAATCAATATCGCAAACAATACCATGCCTATCAGCAGCAGTGTACGCCCGAAACGGGGCTTGTACTCCCCTGTCTGCTTCGAGGTCGATCGCCACAGCGCATAACACGCCCCGGCCAGCCCTAGCGAAACGATGGCAAATACTGCGCTGCCACCGCTTCCAAACAGAACAGAGATACCAGCTATCGCAAACAGAATCGCAAATACCAGATACGCAAAGCCATCACGCACTTCCGCCCGTCGTTTGGCCCGTGTGGCTTTGCGTTCTGCCTTCCGCTCTGCTTTCTCTGTGGCCGCACGCGCTTCAGTTACAGTGCGCCCGCTGGCTGCTACACCAGCCCCCTCCAGGGTTGCAGAGGGCATACTTAACGCATCAGCCGGGGTATCCGCAACAGTTGCAGGCAGGGGCTGGGCAGTCTGCCAAAGGGCGCCTGCCCCAAGAGAGCCCATGACATCGGTGCCAACTGGGGTTGCCGGCGGTAGGGGGCTTACACCTGCCCGCACCCCATACGGCCCAAAGGCCAACAGCATACTGCATACAGCCCATCCGACAATCTTACTGGTTAGTTTCATACAGAGGTATCAGTGAATAACCAGATTCCTAGATACAAAAATCAATTCAACTGCAAGAAACCGTCAGCCAGAGGTGCGCCAGCCCCACGACTTGCCAACACTCACTTCCGCGGCTTGCTGAATCCGTTTGCCTGCATGGCCTTGGTGAATGCTGCACTACGCCATAACAGCAGAATAAGCCCAAATGCAAGCAAGAGTCCTACGAACACCCCTACTGCTCCGCCAGAGGCAACCACCGTTACATTGCCGCCAGAAAATTCCGCAATGACACCTATCAGCAGAAGTAAACTTGCCAAGGCCAGGCTGATGAACATACCCAACAGCGCCCCGCGGCCCACACGTCCTTTAACCTCTTGAAAGGGGGCCGCGCCTTCTGCCTGCTGTGCTGACTTCAGGCGCTTGTATTTTTTTTGACCCGTAACAATGAGTAAAGCGCCAAGGCCCCCGTAAACAAGCAAGGCCAAAACAGCACCAGTGCCTGCAGAAAGCACACCCAAAACTCCTGTTATCGCCAGCACGATACCTAACCCTTTCCGTGTACGACCATCCGGCTTCTTGAGTTTTGACAGCATCGCGGTTGCCGCGGCAGCGCTGTCGCCCGGGACTTCCTGCGCTACATGGCTGGCCGAAGCAGTGGGGGCTACTTTCTGGCTGTCGGCTGGCGCTGCCCACTGCACAGGGGCTGGTGCTGGCGCTGGCTGTGGTGTATTGGGAAGCTGGGTTTCCAGCTGCGCCGGTTTGGCGCTTCCAGGCAACAGACCACTCCGGACTTTCGCCTGTGCAGGTACTGACATTAAGCCAAACATTGGCACTAAAAACATCCCGCTCACAGCCCAAACAGCAATTTTCTTGGTCAAATGCATACAGTTGGATTAATGGATAACCAGTTCACTAAATACCAACATCCAATCAGATTGCCAAAATCAACGAATAAAGAAAACTTCTGCTGGTGCACTAGCCATATAAGTGCCCACCTCCTAATGTCTTCTCACAGAGGCCCATCGCGACTCATTGACCCGCCTCCAAAAACCGCCATCAGCAATCCAGGTGCGCACACAGCTGCTGTACGATTCGCCCGGGACAGTCCTAAGCACCCCTGGAAAGTCTATTGTGCACCAATCCCTACCCCTACCGGTAAGGTTGCCGTTCATGGCGGGCCGTGCCCACCACAAACACCAGTCCGAACAGCAAGGACGCCACCAGCAACAGCAGCAGCGCCAGCCACAACACCGAGAACAGCAGTATCAGCCCCAGTACCAATGTGATGGCCAACAGGCCCAGCAGCAGCCCTGTGCCAAGCCGAACGCCCCGGCGGGCATGCCCAGGCCGTTCCTGCCGCCGCATATCCCGATGGCCGCCGTGTCGCTTCTGCAACACCTCCCGCCCTTCGCTGTCAGTATGGCTGCCAGTTGCTGGGGCCGGAACCGGCGCACCTCCCACGGCCAGGCGGGCAGACGCGTCTGTGCCCAGTCGCTCCTGAACCATCAGCGGCGCCAGCGGAACCGCCGATTGCGTATGTCCTGCCTTTTCAGATAGAGGCTCCATGCCCGGTGCCAGCCCATTGCCCGCCTGCACCGACATTGCCGTGCCAGCAAACATCAGTGTCAAGCCCCAGTGGCGCATCAGCCTTGGCTTTTGATTTTCGCTACAATATTGCTGGTACTGTACCCCTGCACCAGCTCCACCGTTTCTACCCTGCCGCCAGCCGCCAGCACTTCCTTCGCCCCCACAATGGTGTCTACGGTGTAGTCGGCTCCCTTCACCAGAATGTCGGGCTGCACGGTCTTGATCAGCTCCAGCGGCGTCTCCTCACCAAAAAGCACTACCAGGTCCACACACTCCAATGCCGCCAGAATGCGTGCCCGAGAGTGTTCGTCCTGTATCGGCCGCCCTGGCTTCAACGCACCCACACTGGCATCGGTATTCAGCCCCACGATCAGGAAGCCGCCCAGGGCACGCGCTTTCTCCAGATAGTCGATATGCCCCAGATGCAGAAGGTCAAAGCATCCGTTGGTGAATACCACTTTCCGGTTCAGTATCCGAATGCTGGCCCGGATATGCGCTGCATGCGTCCAGTCTACAATCTTGCTGCTGCTATGGTACATGTCCAAAGGTAACAGCTGACCCCATACCGCCAAGAACGCCCCGCGCCTTTCGCGCCTTTTGCGTTACTTGTGACTGGTTCTCCTCTCCTGCTACTGCCTATGGCCACCAGCCCACATCACGGTGTCCGCTTTGCTACCCGCCGCCTGCTTGCCAGCGACACCTTCCTGCTGTCTGCCTTGCTGGTGGCATCCTTGCTGCTGTTGGCAGTAGGTATTGCCTGGGGCTGGAAACACCCTGTCCTCACCGCCTGGCTCGTTGGCGCTACAGGGGTACTGCCCATCGGCGGCTATCTCCTCCTCGCCATTCTGCTCGAACGCCGCCTCGAATACGAAATAACCGAACAGGGAATCTGGGAACGGGTGTCCCCGGCCCGTCGGTTCTCCATCGTCCAGCCCGAACAGACCCTCTATGAATGGGACCACGTCGAGGACTTCTCTGAAGACGCCGACCTCCTCGCTGGGCGCTTCGGCTACCTCGAAATCGGCCTCCGCAACCCCGAGGACGTCCTCATCATCCAGCCCGCCCGACAGTCAGAACGCGAAGCCTTTCAGCTGTTTCTGGCCGCCTTCACTGCCGAGGTCGAACTCCTCAACCAGGACGACACCCCCCGCGCCATCGCCATCTCCACTATCCGCCACCGTCCCTCTGTCTTCGACCGCCGCTGGGCAAAAGCTCTGGCCGTCCTTGTCGCGCTTGCCACCGCCGCCAACCTCACCCGCGACATCCTCTTCCCCGACGAGCCCGAGGCCTTCTGGCACCGTATCTACGCCTACTTCCTCCTCGTCCCCATCTGCGTCTACGCCCTGCGCCGCAGTTTCCCCGATACCTTCGGTGGCTGGACGCCCCTGCGCAAGAAGCGCTAGCCTCACCCTCAGCACGTTGGCACAGCGTAAGATTTCTTAACACACGCTGCGCTAAACCCCGGCATAGTTTTGGCCGTCTCTCCCGCAGACGAACCAAATTCATCTCTATGAAACTCTCCCTCACCAAGTGGGCCTTGGCCGCCGCTACCCTGCTGGCCGCGCCCGCCCTCTACGCCCAACAACCAGCCATGGAACACCACCGCCCCGCCAAGCGCATCGAAGTAACTGGCTCGGCCGAGCGCGAAATCACCCCTGACATCCTCTACTACACCATCGTGATGCAGGAGTACAAGGATGGCAGCAAGAAGGTAGAAATCGAAACGCTGGAAAAGCAACTGGTGGCCGCTGTAGCTGCGGTGGGTATCGCCAAGGAAAACTTCCGCGTCGAGTCTACTGGCGGGTCGCAGCTTACCTGGCGCCGCAAGAAAGATCCTGAGTTCATGGCCACCAAGGCGTACCGTATCAAGCTGGCCGACCTCAGCAAGATCAACGACCTCCTCGCCAAGCTCGACGACCGTGGCGTGCTCTCCGCCCGCCTTACCAGCTTCGACTACTCGCAGGTAGCCCAGCTCCGTTCCGAACTCCGCCTCGCTGCCCTCAAGGCTGCCCGCGAAAAGGCCAAGGCAATGGTTGAGTCCATCGGCGAAACCCTAGGCGGCGCCCTCGAAATCAGCGAGATGGGCGAAAGCGGCCTGGAGCCCATGCCCCAGCCCATGTACCGCATGGCCAACGTCCGCATGGAAGGCGGCATGGCCGACGGCGAAGGCGACATCGAGTTCCGCACCATCAAGTTCCGCGTCGAAGTCCGCGGCGTCTTCGAAATCAAGTAAGACACATAGCCTCACACAAAGCAGAAAGCCCCGGAGTCCGGGGCTTTTCTATTGCGTGTAAACCAGATCAGGCGCTTTTGTCATCCTTTTTGCTCTTCCGGAAGCGCCGCCACAGCACCACGCCTAGCCCTGCCAGCAGGTAGAACGGCCAGATCGAAACCAGGAAGATGATGAAGCTCTCGAAGGCGTCCCAGCCCGTTCCCAGCCCCGACGTCAGCCGGTACCAGAAACCGTCCTTCGGCGCATCGCCGGGCGTTTCCATCACGTACATCGTCACGGTCAGCGTAGAAAAGGCAACGTCATTGCGCAGCGCTTTCAGCTTGCCTTCCGCTGCCTCCACCTCCTCGCGTATCTGCCGCAGCTGGCCCTGTACCTCCAGCACCTCGCTCACTGTCCGGGCCCGCTTCATGATCTCCAGATACTGCTGTTCTGCCGCCTTCCGCGACCGTATCCGCGCCTCTGTGTCGGCAAACTCAGCTGTCACATCGCTCGCCTGTACCTGCTTGCTGCTCACGTAACTCCCCATGCGCTCCAGCTGGTTCACCGCACCCCCAAACTGCTGCGAGGGTATCCGCAGCGTCATCTCCAGCTCCTGCGTCATGCTCCCCGATTCATAATCGCGGAACTGCCGCTCGCTTGAGATATACCCCTTCCAGCCTTTCATTAGGGCACGAATACTGTCGCCACTCGCCTTCAGGTCGCCCACAAGCATGCGCAGGCTGCCTGTATACACCATCTTCCGCTCTATCGCAGCCAGATCCTGCTCCGGCGGCACAGCAGGGGCATTCCCGGGTGTCATTCCCACCGCCATGGCCGTGTCGGGCACCGCAGCTGACTCCGCCATGTCCTTCGACGCCATCATTGGCGCTTCGCCTTCTTTCGGCGCACAGCCAGCCACTGCCAGCAGCGCCACCAGGGTCCATTTCGTCGCTTTCATTTCACAGAGTTTGAGTGCTGCCAGTTTACACACTTGCCAACTCTATCCCGTAGCTTTGGCTCCAATATTTCGTCACTCCCCCAATCTGAGGCATACACATGAAGTTCGCTACCAAGGCTGTCCATGCCGGCGTCCGGCCCGACCCCACCACCGGCGCCATCATGACCCCCATCTACCAGACCAGCACCTACGTGCAGGCTGCCCCCGGCGACCATAAGGGCTACGAATACGCCCGCACACAAAACCCCACCCGCGACGCCCTGCAGGAAGCCCTGGCCGCCCTCGAAGGCGGCAACTTTGCCTCCTGCTTCGGCTCAGGCCTCGCTGCCATCGATGCCATCCTCAAGCTCTTCGTCCCCGGCGACGAAATCATCGCCAGCAACGACCTCTACGGCGGCACATACCGCATCATGCGCCGCGTGTTCGAGCCCTTCGGCCTCAAATTCCAATTCGTAGACATGTCAGATGTCGCCAATATCGCCGCGCACATCACCCCCAACACAAAGATGATCTGGGTGGAAACCCCCACCAACCCACTCCTCCGCATCGTTGACATTGAAGCCGTGGTGGCGCTTGCCCGCCAGAAAGGCGGCATCATGGTGGCTGTAGACAACACCTTCGCCTCCCCCTCGCTCCAGCAGCCCCTCGCCCTCGGCGCCGATATGGTCATGCATTCCTGCACCAAGTACCTCGGTGGCCACTCCGATGTCGTCATGGGCGCAGTCATCGTCAACGACGAAGCCCTTCACCAGCGCCTCCGCTTCCTCCAGAACGCCTGCGGCGCCGTCCCCGGCCCGCAGGACTGCTTTCTCATGCTTCGCGGCATCAAAACGCTGCATATCCGCATTCAGCGCCACTGCGAAAACGGCCGCGCCCTGGCACACTGGCTCGCCAAGCACCCCAAGGTCGAGAAGGTTTACTGGCCCGGTTTCGAGTCCCACACCAACCACGCCGTTGCCAAAAAGCAGATGCGCGATTTCGGCGGCATGATTTCCTTCACCCTCAAGGGCGATCGCATGGAAGATGCCCTCAAGGTCCTCTCCGGCACCCATCTCTTCGCTCTGGCCGAGAGCCTCGGCGGCGTCGAGAGCCTAATTGGTCACCCCGCCACCATGACACACGCCAGCATTCCCGCTGCCGAACGCCATGCGGCCGGCCTCAAGGATACCCTCATCCGCCTGTCCGTCGGCATCGAAGACATCGAAGACCTCATCGCCGACCTCTCGCACGCCCTCGATACCATCTGAGGCCGTATCGTGCCCATGTTACCGCACAGCAGCCCCACTTCGGGGCTGTTGTCGTTACGGTATCGGGCCTAGCGTCGGCCCGTGTGTTTCAGCAAGCCTTCCTTCGTCGCCAGGTAGCGATAGGCATACAGGTTGTCGGGGTCGTAATACTGGCTGCGCAGGTAGTCGTTCTGTTTCTCATCAAACCGCATGGGCTGCACCCAGCGCAGGGCTATCAGGTTCCGCAGCTCCGCCGCCACCAGCGACTCTGGCTCCTTCACCTCTTCCAGTATGTGTTCAAACGGCTCCACGAAATACAGCGCGTCCAGTATAGCAAATTGAAGATCAGTCAGTTCGTTTTCCATGCACGGTCGGGCTCCTTAAGGCGTCACAAATCTATTCCGATTTTTTTTGCCGAACTGTTGCGCCGTAATAAACAACCTTCTACTTTTGCCGTCCATTCCCGCTGGGAAATTGTTGG
The DNA here is from genome assembly GCF_057219875.1 of Pontibacter sp. T17. NCBI lineage: Bacteria > Pseudomonadati > Bacteroidota > Cytophagia > Cytophagales > Hymenobacteraceae > Pontibacter > Pontibacter sp. T17. Next base: position 741,218 of record NZ_JBXVVW010000001.1, on the reverse strand, counting down.
AGATTCCTTAGCTCAGTTGGTTAGAGCATCTCACTTTTAATGAGAGGGTCCTGGGTTCGAGTCCCAGAGGAATCACGAAAAAGCGCAAGCGCTGCAGACAGGTCGGCATACCGACCTTTTCTGTTGTAACTTGAGCCAAAGTTTGAAACCCTTGCCCAGGTGGTGAAATTGGTAGACACGCCATCTTGAGGGGGTGGTGCTGCAAGGCGTGCTGGTTCGAATCCAGTCCTGGGCACATAACAGCGGGTAATTCACCCGCTGTTTTTGTTTCTACCCCCGCTCACTCCGCCACTTCATACACCAGCCGAAACCCCACCCGGCCATCACCTCGCTGGGTGTTGTGGTAGCCCCGGCTGCCGATCACCCACGTAAAGGTGTCGTCAGCATAACTGCCGCCTTTCACCACCCGCAGCACGCCCCATTGGTCCTGGTCCTGTGGCAGGGTAGGCCCGGGTTTCAGGCCTGCATTGCCGCGGTTCACCTCCTGCCACGGGGTGGCAGTTAGCTCGGCGGCATTCCCGGCCAGGTCATACAGCCGCGTCTGGGTCGGTGCATATAGGCCATTCATCTGTAGAAACGCTGTCGCTGGTGGCTGTTGCCCCATCCGTCCCCACTGGCCGTTGCCCAGCAGCAGCAGCTTGCTGTTGCGGGCATCCAGCGTGCCAGTTGCCAACCGTATGGGTTGGTTGGGCCCACTGCCCGCCGCCACCATCCACTCCTCCTCTGTCGGCAGTCTGAACGCCCCAATCGCGGCCTTCCCTTTGGCTTTGCGCGCTGCCGCCACCCGCTCGGTGCGCCACGCGGCATAGGCTTCCATCTGGGCCATTGTCAGCCCCACCATCGGGTAATTGTCATAGGCATGGCTGCCGAAGTAGTCGGCTGTAGCCTTGGGCAGCTGGTCGCCGGGCCATATCCCCTTCCAGATGTCCGCCGTCGGCACTACACCGGCCTTCACCCCGGCGTGCCACACATCGCGCCAGTATTTCCACAGCATCTTGGGGTGCGGCGCATAGCCGGGCCGGGTCTCGGCGGCCCGTTGGGCCTGCTCTTGCAGATACACCAGCGTGTCGCCCCCGAAGTACCGCGGCAGGTCTCGAAACACCACCACCGCCATGTATTCGGCATACTCACGCACCGTCACTTCATACTGCTGCACATACAGCACACCAGCCTTCACCTGTCCTCCGTTCAGCGGGGGCCACTCGGCGTCTTTCCGCAGGCGAATGCCACTGGCGGTGCTGGGGTCGGCACCACGCTCCAGCAGAACCATGGGCACGGCTACTCCATCGGCCCAGCCCCATTCCAGCCCTTCGTCAAAGGCACGCGCACCGGCCTCCACCCGCACAAACCCCGACTCCCGGTAGGGGTCGGCCGTCTGTGCCTGGGCCGCACTCTGGCAAAGCCCCATTCCCAACATCCATGCAAGCAGGCTGCGATACGTCATCCGGGTTCTGGTTTGAAGGGAAGTTAGCCCTTCTCCCACCAAAAGAGAACAGGCGGGCCATGCCCGCCTGCCACTTATACCCTTTACCGGGGAGCCTGCGCTCCTGCCAGTTGGCTCAGTCTACGTTCAGCTCGTCGTTCTCTTCATCCTGGTAGCCTACCAGAATGGCCGCGCAGCCCTGGCCTTTCTTGAAGCGCGCCACAACAGTGTAGTCGCTAGTCGCGCCAAAAGAGAAGTCCCAGTAGCTCACGTTGTCAATCTTCTCGTTCGTGAACAGCATTTTGCCGTTTTTGTCATACAGCGTGAAAATCAGCTTCTCGCCGTCGGCACTGCCGCAGGGCACAATTCTGTACACCATGCCCTGATACAGCGTCAGTTTCAGGCGGGCGCTCTCGCCCTCGAACAGCTGGGCACGGTAATACTGGCCGTTGCTCGTGAAAGGGAACAGCGTCACCGAGCAGTCGTCGGCTATGTCATCGCATTGGCCCTGCGACGACAGCGTCGTGGGCAGCGTCAGCAACAGGCCACCCAGAAGAACCGAGGCCAGCCGGCGGCGCAGTAAGCGGGAGATATCCATAGAGTGGGTCAGTCAGTAGGAATGGGGAGATGGGAAAAGTACGGCGGTCAGGCGACGATGGCTTTGCGCAGGGCCGCCACTTTCTCGTGGATGGCCAGCAACTGCTCTTGGGTAAACCGCACTTCGTTACTGTTGTTGATACGCGTAATGCGCTTCTTCTCGTCGGTCTGGGTACCACTGAAGTTGTACTCAATTGAGATGGGCCCAAACGCCGTCTGAATATCCTTCATCTGCTGGTAGTAGGGCCGGAAGTCGTCCGAGATCTTGTTCCGCTCCAGCAGCTGTATCAGGTTGTCCAGCGCCAGCTTCTGCTCCGCTATCCGGCGGCCTATCGGCTCCAGGCTGTTCACTTTGTAGATGGCCGTTGCCAGGTACAGGCCCTCTACCCAGCCGCCTACCAGTATGTTGCGGGCTATTTCGTCCTGCCCGTTCTTCTGCAGCTTGCGGTTGGCCACTTCAAAGGCCCGCGACAGAATCTTGATGACGCTGTCCTGGTTCTCCTTGTACTTGTCCACGCGGGCTACTACGCCTTCGTCAAAGGCGCTGGCAATGCCCAGCTGGTCGCCCAGCTTCTGCACCGCCAGAAAATACTTCACTGCCACCTGGCTCTGGTTGAAGGTGCTGGCATAGGCCAGGTCGGTGCTGTACACCCCTATGTTCAGGGCTGCCTTCAGGCCACTCTGGTAGTTCACCACCTGCGCTTCCGAGTTCAGCAGACGGGCGTCGTAGCGGGCGCCTGCCACTTTCAGCAGCGCCAGCGCCTGCTGTGGGGCGGGCAGGGCGTAAATCAGCTTCTCAACCGTCTGGGCCTCGGCACTCAGCGTGGTGTCCAGCGGGGCGGTCTCGCCATCGGCTTGCTGGCTTGGGGTGTCCTCGCAGCCAGTCAGGAGAAACAGAGGCAGCAGCGCCGCCAGTATCTGTCGGGTCGGGTAGCGTAGTGTCATAGAAAAATACGGCGGCACAGGCCTGCCGTCTGTCTTCGCAAGCTACTGCACCCGCCAACAAAACCCAAACCGTCACCCGCTTACAACTTTTCGACCCATCAAAACATGACGGCCATCATGTTTTCGACATTCGGGAAACCCACCGTTCCCGTTTGTTGTTTACTTTTACAGTCTGAATTCAGTCTAATCAGAAATCATGCTCAAAACCCCTATATATCTGGACAACAACGCTACCACGCCACTCGACCCACGGGTGCTGGAAACGATGTTGCCCTACTTCACCGAGCATTTCGGCAACGCCGCCAGCCGCAGCCACGCCTTTGGCTGGAAAGCTGAGGAAGCCGTTGACTACTCCCGCGAGCAGATCGCCCAGCTCATCGGGGCCGACAGCAAGGAAATCATCTTCACCTCCGGCGCCACCGAGAGCGACAACCTCGCCATCAAAGGCGTAGCCGAGATGTACGAGAAGAAAGGTGACCACATCATCACCGTCACCACCGAGCATAAAGCCGTTCTCGATACCTGTCGCCACCTCGAGAAAGAAGGCAAGAAGGTAACTTACCTTACCGTCAACTCCGAAGGTCTCATCGACCTCAACGAGCTCGAAGCCGCCATTACCGACCGCACCATCCTCGTGTCGGTTATGTTCGCCAACAACGAAATCGGCGTCATCCAGCCCATCAAGGAGATTGCCGACCTTGCCCACCGCAAAGGCGCCCTCTTCATGACCGACGCCACCCAGGCTGTCGGCAAGGTGCCCCTCGACGTCAATGCCCTCGGCATCGACCTCATGGCCTTCACCTCGCACAAGATGTACGGGCCCAAAGGCGTAGGCGCCCTCTACGTACGCCGCAAGAACCCCCGTGTCAAGGTCACCGCCCAGATGGACGGCGGCGGACACGAGCGTGGCATGCGCAGTGGCACCCTCAACGTCACCGGTATTGTGGGCTTTGGCCGCGCCGCTGAACTCTGCCGCCTCGAAATGGCCGAAGACGCCGCCCGCCTCTCCAAACTCCGCGACAAACTCGAAGCAGAACTCCTCAAAATCGAAGAGTCCTATATCAACGGCTCCAAGCAGCACCGCCTGCCACACGTCTCCAACATGTCCTTCAAGTATGTCGAGGGCGAGGGCCTCATGATGGGCATCAAGGACATCGCAGTATCCTCCGGCTCGGCCTGCACCAGTGCCTCGCTCGAGCCCAGCTACGTACTCAAGGCCCTGGGCCTCTCCGACGAACTCGCACACTCCTCGCTCCGTTTCGGCCTCGGCCGCTTCACCAAGCCCGAAGAAATCGACTTCGCCGTACAGTCCGTTACCCGTGCGGTCAACCAGCTCCGCGACATGTCGCCCCTGTGGGAAATGTTCAAGGACGGCGTCGACCTTTCCAAAATCGAGTGGGTAGCCCACTGATTTTCCCCATCTTCCGTTCCTGTTTCTTTTCTTTCGTCTCTTAACATCCGAACAATACCATGGCTTACAGCGAGAAAGTCATCGACCATTACAGCAACCCACGCAACGTTGGTACGCTGGATAAAAGCAAGGAGAACGTAGGCACCGGCCTCGTGGGCGCTCCTGAGTGTGGCGATGTCATGCGCCTCCAGATCGAGGTGGACGACACCACCCAGACCATCATCGATGCCAAGTTCAAGACCTTCGGCTGTGGCTCGGCCATTGCCAGCAGCTCGGTAGCCACAGAGTGGCTCAAGGGCAAGACCATCGACGAGGCCACCCAGATCAACAACATGGACATCGTGGAAGAACTGGCCCTGCCGCCCGTGAAAATCCACTGCTCCGTGCTGGCTGAGGACGCCATCCGCGCCGCCATCAACGACTACCGCGTGAAGAAAGGCCTCGAGCCCCTGCCCGAGCCCAAACATCACTAAGCGGCCCGTTTCTGCGTTATGTATCCAACGAGCCCCGTGCCCGTTGGCTCATCACCCACAGATACCCCATGAACACCGGTATTTCCATCACCGACAAGGCCGCCGAGCACGTCAAGCGGCTCCGCGCCGAGTCGGGCCTTGACGATACGTTTGGCCTGCGCGTCTCCGTCATCGGCGGCGGCTGTTCCGGCCTGTCCTACCAGCTCGACTTCGACAACGAAGGCCAGGCTGGCGACCAGCTCTTCGAGGAGAAGGGCGTCACCCTGCGCGTCAACCTCAAGAGCTTTCTGTACCTCGCTGGCACCGAGCTCGATTACTCTGACGGGCTCCAGGGCAAGGGCTTCCACTTCGTCAACCCCAATGCCAGCCGCGAGTGTGGCTGCGGCGAAAGCTTCGCCGTATAACCCACCCCCAGCTATACACTGCAAGGCTCCCCTACGGGAGCCTTTTTGTTTGTGGCAGGGCTTAGCCCCTCTCCCGCCACGCCATTACGAGCGCAGCGAAGAAATCTATTGAAACTTCCACCCCAACCGCCTCACCTTCCTCCGCTGACGCCCCCCTAAACAACCACAGGCCCCTCGTGGGGCCTGTGCACTGCTTATCTACCTAAAGAAAACCTACTGCCGCACTACCCGCAGGGTTTCCTCGCCCTGCGTGCTTTGGATGCGCACTACGTACAGGCCTGCCTGTGCTTTGGCAAACAGGTCGCCCAGGGCAATGCTCGTCTGGGCTACGGTGCCGCGCTGGCTCAGCAGCAGGCGGCCGTCCTGGCCCATCACCAGCACCGAAATCCGCTCCGTGAAGTCAAACTCCCCGCTCACCGACACCAACTGCACAGGGCCAGTGCTTGGGTTGGGGGCCAGGCGCCAGCGGCCACCCTGCGTGCCTTCCAGTTCTACCACGGGGCTATACTCAAACGCGCCGTCCAGGTCCACCTGCTTCAGGCGGTAATACACCCGGCCACCCTGGGGCGCCGTGGCATCCAGCCAGGTGTAGGTGCTGATGTTCTGCGTGGTGCCGTTGCCGTCTACCTCGCCCACCTTCACAAACCGGTCGGGCGTGCCAATGGCGCGCTCCACTTCAAAACGGTCGTTGTTCTCCTCGCTGGCGGTCACCCAGTTCAGGCGCACACCGGCACTCTCCCGGGCTGCCGTGAAGCTGATCAGCCGAACCGGCAGCACGATAGCTTCCGTCGTGGCATATACCATTTCCGAGAAGCCGGTCACACCCGTGGCCACCAATGTGGTGCCTGTGTTACTGGCGCCATCGCCATATGCTGCAAAGGCGCTGCCGGCGTTGTCGCGCTTCATCAGCACCACACTGCCGGGGTTGGCCCCGTTGATGTCACCGTTGTGGTGCAGCACCAGCGTATAGGGTGCACTCTGGGGCACATCGGGGGTGAGGGTCCACATGCGGCCAGCTACGTTGTCGGTGCCGTCAATCTGGTTGTCGTCGGTGCCCAGCGCGGTGGTGGCGGCCAGCGGGAAGGTCGTGTTGCCCATGCCCGGAATCACGCCTGAAGGATACTCCTGGTACGAGCCCGTCAGGCTGAAAGCCGTGGAAGGCTGACCGCCGGTTACAAAGCCTACCTGAGCGTGTCGTGCCACGGTAGCCGTGCCAATGGGCAGCAGTTTGGTGGCGGCGGTTACTTCCGCATTGAAGCCACGGGTGAACGTGCCGCCATAGGCCCAGCCCAGACTGTCAGCGCCTATCAGGCGGCCACTGGCCAGCAGGCCCAGGTCAAAGCCCGCCAGATCAATGGTGTTGCCCGTCGTAAGCTCCAGGCCGTAAGCCACGCTCCGGTTGGCATCGAGTGTCAGGGTAAGGCCGGCGCCAATCAGGCGCAGCGTGTCCAGCGTCAGGGCGGCGGGCCATTCCACGCCTACCGTGCGGCTGGTCAGGTATTGGATGGAACCGCTGGCGGCAAACGTGGGCGCTGCCGACAGGCTGCCCCCACCCAGTTGCAATACTCCACCGGCAGGTATGTTGAACTGATTGCCGTTCAGGTTCACATTGCCCGCACCCACCACCGTCGAGGCCGATGCGATATTGGCGTCCAGTGTTTTCGCGCCACCGCCTATCAGGTGCAGGCGGCCAAACGTAACATCGGCAGCACCCGAGCGGAACGGCAGCACCAGCTGACCTCCAGCCGAGTTGTAGCTCACCACCGAGGCGGCACCAAGCGTCACCGTATTGCCGGTGCCGTTGCTGTTGGCCACCGAACTGGTAATCTCCAGCAGGCCTCCGTCTGCTACGGCCAACGTGTGCTGGTCGGCCGATGCTGCATTACTCGCCGAGGCATCCAGCGTGTTTACGCGCAGGGTGCCACCCGTTGCCACCTGAAGTACAGCCTTTGAGGCCGCCGTATTGGAGTTGCTGTAGGCATACAGGATGCCGCTCACAGCCAGCGTGCCGTTCACCGTCCACACGCCACCCACCTGGTTGATGGCGCCATCGGCCAGAGCGTTGGACGACAGCAGCGTAACGCCTGCGTTTCCAGTAAGGGTGAGCGTACGGCTGGCATTTACCGTCAAATTGGTAGTGGCGATACCCGCAACCGCTGTGCGGGTGTACAGCAGCGGCAAACTCGCGTTACGGTCCACTATGATGGTTTTGCTGTCGTTGGCTGCCAGCACCCGATGTCCCAGGCCACTGACATTCAGTGTACCCGTGCCAGACACTGTGGAGGTACCGCCGTTGGTGAAATCCACAAACAGGTCACCAGCACTGCGGCCCAAGGTCCCATTGACGGTCAGGTTGCCACGGATCTGTATCACATAGATGTTCCCGTCCGACACATCCACGCTGCCGCCGGCGTCCACCACCAGATGGGCAATCTTGTTGGTGGCGTTGGTCAGGTTCACGGCCAAATCCATGGCGTGCCCTGTCTGTATGGTAACCGTTTCCACTGCCCCCACATTGCTGCCGGGGAAATAGGTGGCAGCTACCCACGTAGCCCCATCAAAGCGCTCCCAGTTGGCTGGAATGAACCAATCGCCGCTATTGGCGGTCCTGAAATCGTTGGTAGTCTGGCCCAGTGCTGCGCCGCCACACCAGAGCAGCAGCGGCACCACCAGCATCCCGATAAGTAGTTTAGTTTTCATCAGTTCATAGGTCTTTTTTGGCACTTCAAATTAGGTCATGTCTTTTTTAAACACTCAGATAATTAGCATTTTAACAAAACATGCCGCTAGACAGCCGAATACCACATCAGCGGCATAACAAGTAGTGGGGCGCGTTGGGATTCTTCGTCCGCCGTAAGCCCTCCTGAAAGCCTCGACTTCCCACCCTTTTCCTATATTCAGGCTACAGACAGACATCTACTATGTTGCCCATCCGTTTCTCCGCCTTCCTGGTGGCCCTGCTCGCTATGGCCTATTCCGTCTATCCGCAGTCCAGCAGCCGTCCGGCACGCCCCGTGCTGGTGGTGCACGGCGGGGCCGGCGTCATCACCCGTGCCAACATGACACCTGAGCGCGAGGCCCAGGTCCGCGCAACCCTCGACGAAGCCATGCGGAAAGGCTACGACATTCTCGAAGCCGGCGGCACCGCACTCGAGGCCGTCACCGTCACTGTCCGCCATCTCGAAGATAGCGGCGTCTTCAACACCGGAAAGGGCGCAGTGCGCACCACCGAAGGCCGCGCCGAACTCGACGCCAGCATCATGGACGGCCGCACAGGCATGGCCGGTGCTGTGGCGGGCCTCACCACCGTACGAAATCCCATTTTGGCGGCCCGATACGTAATGGAACGCACACCCCACGTCCTGCTCATCGGCAAGGGCGCCGAAATCTTTGCTGCCGAACAGGGCATCGACGTGGTCGGCCCAGACTATTTTCAGGAGCGCCCCACTGGCGTGGCGCCACAAGCCCCGCTCAAGCCCGGCGAAACCCGCCAGGAGAGCAAGCACGGCACCGTAGGCTGCGTAGCAGTAGACAAGCAGGGTAATCTGGCCGCAGCCACCAGCACCGGCGGTATGAGCCGTAAGCTGCCCGGCCGCGTAGGCGACTCGCCTGTGATTGGTGCAGGCACATACGCCGACAACGCCACCTGCGCCGTCAGTGCCACTGGCCATGGCGAGTTCTTCATCCGGGAAGTAGTGGCCTACGACATCGCAGCCCGCATGAAATACCGCAAGCAGACGCTGGCTCAGGCCGCCCGCGACGTCATTGCGGCTATGGGTGCCAAAGGCGGCACTGGTGGCATTATTGCAGTAGATGCGCAGGGCAACATCGCCATGCCTTTCAATACCGAAGGCATGTATCGCGGCTTCATCCGCAACGGCGAAGTAAAAATCGAAATCTACCGCTAGGCGGCGGGCCTCAGGCCCGCTTCAGCTCTATTACGGTAATTTCCGGCCAAATCCCCACACGTGCCGGCAGACCCAGAAACCCGAATCCCCGGTTCACATACAGATATTGATCACCCTCCTGGTACAGTCCGGCCCAGCGCGGATAGCGCCACTTTACCGGACTCCAGCGTATACCGGGTATTTCGATACCGAACTGCATGCCGTGGGTGTGGCCGCTCAGCGTCAGGTCAAACTTGCCAGTGTGGCTGCGTACCTGCGCATCCCAGTGGCTGGGATCGTGACTCAGCAGTATCTTGAATGGCACATCTTCGGCACCTTTTACGGCGCGGTCCAGGTCGCCATACTGCGGGAATGGTGGCTTGCCCCAGTTCTCCACGCCCACCAGTGCTATCTTCTCGCCATTCTTCTCCAGCACAACGTTCTCGTTGTGCAGCATCCGGAAACCCGTATCAGCCTGTAGCTGCTTCAGCCGCTCCAGATTGGCTTTCTTATCCTCGGCAGTAGGCCACTTCACGTAGTCGCCATAGTCATGGTTCCCCAGCGTGGAGTACATGCCCATGGGGGCGTTCAGCTGCTTGAAGGTCTCTACCCAGGGTTCGTACTCATCGGCCGAGTTATTGACGATATCGCCCGTAAACAGAATAACATCTGCCCCCTGCTGCATGGCCAGCTCTACGCCTTTGGCCACGGCAGGCTGGTTATCGAAGCTGCCCGAGTGGATATCCGACAACTGCACCAGTTTGAAGCCGTCGAAGGCCGCCGGAAGATTCGGAAAGGTAAGTGTATGCTTGTGCACAGTGTAGGCATAGCGCCCCCGCAGCATGCCGTGGGCAATACCCACGAATGGTACCGCTGCCAGCACCAGCGCCGACTTGCTCAGGAACTCGCTGCGCGTCAGCACATCTGTGCGGTCAGCTACGGCCTCTGTGCTGCCACTGCTGCGAAACGACACGTATATGTCATACAGCTTGCCAATGACCCAGCGAAACATTCGCACGAAGTCTTCGCCCAGCAGGAAAATGATGATGATCAGCTTGGGCAGATACAGCATCAGGCCCACGCCAAACAGCAGTTGCCCGAAGTGATTGCCCGTGACGTTGCGTTGCGCCAGGAGAAAGAACATGGCCACAGCTACAGTAGCCAGGTAGCCCACACTGGTGATCCAGTACGCCCAACGCAGGGCCGTGCGCAGCCGAACGCTTGATAGACCGTTTGTCAGTGTCCTTATCGCCTGATAGGCGTATAGGTCCAACAGAAATAGAATGAGGAGCACGATGGCCGTGCGCCACAACAAAGCATAAAGAGGAGCCATTTTGAGTGCCTCGGCAAATTTTGACAAAACCGGGGGCGGCAATGCCGCGTGAGTGAGTGAGTAGTAGTAACGTAGAAACGCCTCACCGCGTTTCATCCAGCGCGTTCAGGCGCGCCAATGCGGCTTCACTGGCCTTCTGCTCAGCAAATTTTTTCTTCACATCGGTGCCAAAGCCCATCATTTCCTGGCCTATACGCACCGCTACGGTAAACTGCCGGTGTGGGCCATCGGCCTTCTCGCCTATCAGCAGATAGCTTACAGGCTGCATCTTATGCTTCTGGGCAAACTCCATCAGCCGCGACTTGTAGTTGGTGTCGTTCTCGGCCAGGGTTTCCAGGTTGACGTACATGCTCAGCAGCCGCTGCACAATGAAGTCGCGCGTGGGCCGGTAGCCCTGGTCCAGATACAACGCACCTACAAAGGCTTCCAGCGTATTACCGAATATGCTCTTGTTGAACCAGTTGCCCGACACATCGTACTCCAGCAGCTTGTCCAGCCCAAGTTTCAGCGCAATGTCGTTCAGCGACGCCCGGTTCACAATCTTGCTACGCATCTCCGTCAGGAAGCCTTCGTCCTTGTGCACGTACTTCTTGAAGAGATACTCCGCTATCACCGAGCCCAGAATGGCATCGCCCAGAAACTCCAGCCGCTCGTTGCTCTCGTGCCCAGCGCTCTTGCCGTTCTTTACTTTGGAGATGTGCCGAAACGCCAGCCGATAGACTGTAGGGTCTTTGGCACGGTAACCTGTGATGCGCCTGACGAAGCGCACAAGCTCGCGGTCGCGCTCCGAGAGGCGGGGGCCCAGCCGGAAAATGCTACGCAGGTTCAGCATGGAGCCTGCCCTGGAACCAGGGAGATTAGGAATTGACCTTCGTGAAGAGCACACTCGTGTTGTGCCCACCAAAACCGAAGGTGTTGCTGATGGCAGCGTTAATCACACGGTTTACCGGTTTGTGGAACGTGTAGTTCAGGTCACAGTCCGGGTCGTCGGTGAAATGGTTGATGGTCGGCGGTACGATGTCGTTTTTCACCGCCAGCGCTGTGGCAATGGCCTCAATCGCACCTGCTGCACCCAGCAGGTGACCCGTCATGGACTTGGTGGAATTCACCTGAATCTTGTAGGCGTGGTCGCCAAAGACCTGCTTGATGGCCTTGGTCTCAGCAATGTCGCCCAGCGGGGTAGAGGTGCCGTGCGTGTTGATATGGTCGATATCCGTTGGTTTCAGCCCAGCGCTCTGTATCACGCCGTTCATCACCTGGATTACGCCCAGGCCCTCGGGGTGAGGGGCAGTCATGTGGTGGGCATCAGCCGAAAGGCCAATACCACTAAGCTCAGCGTAGATTTTGGCACCACGCTTGCGGGCGTGCTCATATTCTTCCAGAATAAGGCAGCCTGCGCCTTCACCCAGCACAAAGCCTTCACGGTCCTTGTCGAAGGGCCGGCTGGCAGTGGCGGGGTCATCGTTGCGCTCGCTCAGGGCTTTCATCGCGTTGAACCCACCGATACCCGCTTCATTCACAGCCGCCTCGGCACCCCCTGCTACGGCTACGTCCATCAGGCCGTGCACAATCAGAAGATAGGCGTCTATGATACAGTTGGTACCCGTGGCACAGGCCGAAACGCAGCTGTAGTTGGGGCCGCGCAGCCCGTATTTCATCGAGATGTGGCCTGGCGCCAGATCAATAATCATCTTCGGAATGAAGAAAGGATTGAACCGAGGGGTTTTGTCCCCCTCGGTAAATCCAATTACTTCATCCGTGAAGGTCTTCAGCCCACCGATTCCGGAGCCGAAGATCACACCGATGCGGGTGAGGTCTTCCTTTTCCAGCTGGAGGCCCGAGTCGGCTATTGCCTCGTCGGCCACCACCATCGCGTATTGGCTGAATTCGTCCAATCGCCGGGCTTCCTTGCGGTCCATATGGTTCGCTATATCAAAGCCCTTGAGCTCGCAGGCGAACTGCGTGCGGAACTTTGACGCGTCGAACTTCGTGATGGGCGCACAACCCGACTTACCTGCCAACAACCCTTCCCAGTATGCCTGAGTCGTCAACCCAATGGGCGTTAAGGCTCCAAGACCGGTGACAACGACTCGACGTTTCTGCATACAGAGCGGGATAAGATTGACAGGAGGTGATTGAACTGATTACTTCTTGGCGTTGGCTTCCAGGTAGGTAACGGCGTCGCCTACGGTGGTGATCTTCTCGGCTGCCTCGTCAGGAATGTTGAGACCGAATTCCTTTTCGAATTCCATGATCAGCTCAACGGTGTCGAGGGAGTCGGCGCCGAGGTCGTTGGCGAAGCTGGCCTCCATGGTTACTTCCTTGGGATCAACACCCAGCTTGTCAACGATGATGCTCTTGACCTTTTCAGCGATTTCGGACATGTTGGTTGAAGCGTAGATTCGTATAAAAAGTGCCCAAAGTTAATACTTTTCAATTCCGCGCAACTATTCGTGTCCCTTTTGCCCTCACAGAACCCCCAACACCCTTTTAACTCAGCCCGGAACCCTTTCCACGGGGCTTTTGTGTAACATCGCATCATGTACCGCCCGGTCGCCCTGTTTCTGGCCTGTGCCCTGCTGGCCAATGCCTACCCCGCTGTAGCGCAGTCTCGCCTCGTCGGAACCCAGTTTCTCGCCGTGGACCACGCGACACGCCTCAAGCGTTTCCGCATCTACCCCGGCGACGAGCTCCGCGTCAAGCTCTACAGCGAAGGCACTTTTGTACGATACACTCTCGAGGGCATCCGCAACGACTCCCTCTTCATTGGCTCTGACCGCACCGGCCTCACGGCTGGGTTCCCTCTCTCCGAGGTCAAGGCCGTCAAATGGAAAGACCGCAGCAGCCAGGGCAACTTCGCCCGTCTTTTCGGCCGCATGCTCCAGGCCGGCTCTGTGTTCTTTCTGGCCGTTCGGGGCATCAACGGCGCCGTCAGCAAAGAACCCAACGTTTTTTCACCCGTAGCCGTAGGCAGCGCCGCCGCGGGCTATGGTGTTGGTACGCTTCTGCTCAACTCCGGCAACCGCACCTTCCGTGTCGGCGAAAAGCGCCGCTGGCAGCTGCGCATCATCGACATGCGCCAGGAGATTCCCGCGCCCACCACCGACCGCTGAAATCCCCCCTCCCACATAAAGAAAGGCCCCTTGACAGGGGCCTTTCGCTGTTTTCTGCTGGCAATGACGCTTAGTTACCTGACCCAGCCTCGAAGGGCAACACCGTGATGGTGCCTGCACCTGATAGACTCGTGAAGTCGGCCCGATACATGGCATCCGCCGTGGCGGGGCCCATCCGGAACGTCCCGGGGCTCACCACCCGCACTACATAGTAGTAGTGATAGGTACGCCCACCGCTTGGCAGGTTGGCATACAGGTTCACCCGGTCATCACGAATGTCCATGTAGGTCGGCACGGCAGCGTCAGAAATCCACTTCAGCTCAGGCATTTCCGTTACACGTGGATTCTCGATCTCGAAGCCCGCAGGCAGCAGGTCCGACACCACCAGGTTCTCTACGGCGTCGTTGCCCGTAGCCGACACCGACAGCCGCACCACCACCAGATCATTCTGGCGGAAGGTCGTGCCCGATATCACCGAGCCATTGCGGTCGTAGAACGTCCGGCGCACCTTCAGGTTGTTGTCCTGCTCGGGGGTGTTGCCCGTGGCGTCTATGCCGCTCACTTCGTAGAAGTAATACAGCGTGCCTTCGGTGGCTTTCACCTGCACCTTCTGCCCCGAGGCCCCCAACTGCACGGCCACTGGCTTGGCGCCGTCAATTTCGCCCACGGTGCGGCTGCCCTGCATCACGCTGCCTTCCACATCGGTGGCGGGGTTCAGGCGGGCAAAGCGGCCCATTGCCAGGAAGCCGAATACGCTCTCCTGGGTGTTCAGGTAACGCTCCTTCAGCAGGTTCTCCGACAGCATGCGGGCAAGTTGGGGCACTTGGCTGTTCTTCGGGTCAACCTCCAACAGGGTGTACAGCGCCAGCGCCCGGTTACGGATCGGCGAGCCGTAGCTGCCGCCAAACTCACCCACCGTCTGGTCGTTGAAGGCTGTGGGCAGCAGACGGCCATAGGTGGCCATGTCGCCCGTCAGTGCATACGAGGCCGCCAGCAGGTAGCGGCTTTCTGGCGCCAGCTGCTCCAGGTTCGCCTTGTAGTAGTTCATCACACTCTGCTGGTGACGGCCCTGCAGCGCCAGCACAAACAGACTGTAGAAAATCTCGCGGCGAGGCAGACTCTTGTAGCTGCCGTCGGCGTAATAGTAATTCGAGAGCTCGCGCTTGGCTACCGCACGCTCCAGATAGTCCAGCAGCTTACGCTGCACGGCGTCACTCACATCGTAGCCAGCGCGGCGGGCTTCGTGCAGGAAGTGGCTGGCAAACGCGCTGCCCCACCACACCGACTCCTGTCCGCCCGGCCAGTACGCCATGCCGCCGTCATACAGTTGCATCGACTGGATTTTGGCAATCGCCATGTTCACATCGTAGGCTACGCTGCGCTTGTCGTCGCCCGTGCGGCCCACGGCTTCCACCATGTCGGCATAATACAGCTGCGGGAACGCCTTCGACACCGTCTGCTCAATACAGCCGTGGGGATAGCCCAGCAGATAATCGAGGCTTCGGTTGAACTGCACCAGCGGGCTGGCGGCCACCACTACCTTGCCTTCACGGCTGTTGGGTATCAGCCCGCTGCCAGCCATGTCCAGCGACGTCGTCTGGCCCTGTGCCACCGTGCCCGAGCCATACTGTTTAACCAGGCCACCCGCAGGACGCACTGGCAGGTCTACTTTCTCGGTGTAGGTGCCACCAAGGGCTTTCACTGTTACTGTTACCGAGGCGCTGCCCATCTGCGGAGCTGCTGCCACCTTGAACACCACACGATTTTCAGCATTGGCTGGCAGGTTCACCGACGCCGATGCAGCGCCAACCACCTTCAGCGCACCCTTCACCGCAATGGTTGCCGTAGCCTGCCCGCCACCTGTGGTGGTGTTCGTCAGGGTAACAGGCACCAGCAGGGTGTCGGTCGGCGCCAGGAAGCGCGGCAGTGCCGTGCGGATCACCACCGGGTCGGCCACTTTCATCTCCGCCTCGCCGCTGCCAAACGACTCGTCGTCATAGGCTACGGCCATCAGGCGGATGGCACCAGCAAACTGCGGAATGTCAATCGTCAGCGTGGCTTCGCCGTCGCCGTTGGCTTTCACCTGGCCCGACCAGAATGCCAGCAGCTTGATCCGCTTGTCCGTCAGCGGGTTCACACGCCGCGACAGGTCGTAGCCGTCACCACCGTAGCTGCTGCCGCTGCGCAGTTCGGGCAGCAATTGGGCATACAGGTCAAACGACTCCACCTCCAGCGCACGCTGTGCATAGAAGTAGTCGTAGGGGTTTGGCGTCTTGGTGTTTTTCACCTGCAGAATGCCTTCGTCCACTGCCGCTATGGTTACCTCAGCCCCAGGGGTAGTTTTCACTTTGATCACCTGACGCGTGCGGCTGGTGCTCTTTTCGGCAGCCACTATCTGCACGGGCAACTTGCGCTTCGGCTGGTCTACTTTCAGCGACTGGTAGCCGTGGGCTACCATCAGCGGTGTGGCACTGCCAGCCCCCATCGGGCGAATCAGCGTAGCCGTTACGTAAACGTTCGGCAGGTGGTCGTCGGTCAGCGACAGGCTCAGCTTGGCGGCGTTACCCTCGGTGGTCAGGTAGTGATGCTCCAAAACGCGGTCGCGCTCCACTGTCACCAGCAGGCGTCCCTCGAAGGGCGTTTTGAACAGCAGTTCGGCCTTGTCGCCCGACTCATACTGCTCCCGGTTGGCCTCAATCAGCACATGGCCGTCGGGGCTCACTTCAAAGCCGCCACTCGTTTCGCCCCAGCCGTAGCTGTAAAAGCTTCTTGTCACTACATGTTCGGCGCCTGGCTTGCTCAAGCGCACTTCGTATTCGCCGTCCTGGCTGGGCGTGAAGGAAAATTTCGTCTCACTGCCATTCAGGTCCACCAGGCGGTCTACCATTACCTGCTGCCGGCGCTGGCTGCGATACTGGTAGCGGCCATAGGAGTTCTCTATTACTGTTTCCCAGTGGTTGCGAATCACCTGTAGACGCGCCTGAGCACGGGTAGCCTTGCCGTTGGCATCCACTGCCGCCAGCGGTATCTGCAAAGCCGCCCGCGGCGACACATACATGTCAAACATACCAATTCCGAAAAATACCCGCTGCGTGAACAGCCGGAAACGCTGGCTGCGGTTCACAGGGCGGCCACTTTCGTCAAACACCGTCGTATAGACCCGGCCATCGATTACGCCCATGTTCTGGTACCCATCGAAATTGTCGAACGTAGTGCTGCCCGCACCCTGGGCATCCGTCTGGCCAGAACGGCTGATGGTTTCAAGCTGATAGGAACCAGCCAGGGTAAAATCATAGTTCTCAAAGCCTTTGGCCGAAAATCCGCCCCGATTCAGCGTTACCTCTGCCTGCCAGTTGCGGTTTGCTGCCGGCGGCCCAAACAGATTGTTGGCCTGAAGGCTCAGCGTCAATGCTTCGCTCGATTGCAGCGTCTCGCGGTTCAGCTTCGTCACCACCTTGATTTTGTCCGGCATAAACTCTTCTACACTGATCGGCTTGGCAGTCAGCAGTTTGTCGCTACCAGAGTACAGTTCCACTTCGTAAGTGCCCGTCACGGTGGCACTGGGCAGGGCAAAGCGTGTGCTGAAAGCCCCCTGGGCGTTCAGTACGCCCCGCAGGCTGGTCATCTCGCGGCCATTCGGCAGCAGCACCTTCACACGCACGGGCATGTCTTTTACGGCCTTCCAGTCGGGTGTCCGCACAATGGCGTTCAGGTACACCGAATCGCCGGGGCGGTAAATCTCCCGCTCACAGTACAGGAAGGCATCGTAGTCGCGCCCGGCCATGTTCTTGCCGCCTACGTCAAAGCGGCTCATCTCCACGTAGCTGGCACCCAGCAGCAGGTAGTTGAAGTCGCCGCCCTCGGTCCGGGCCGAAATCATGGCGCTCTTGAAACCGGGAGCCCGCGCCGCGATGTCCGAAAACACTGCCACGCCATCGCCATCGGTCTTGGCCTCGTACATGTTCTGGTTATTGCTGCTCACCAGAGTCACCTTCAGGCCACTCAGCGGCTCGGCCGTCATCAGGCTGTTGGCAAACACCATCACATCGTTGCCACTGCGCCGGGCAATCAGGCCGATGTCAGACAGTGCGATGATCTTGCTCGTCCGCAGGTAGTATTTGTCTTTTGACCCTACTTCCACTACGTAAATGCCCTTGAAGTCGGCCTTGGGGTCTGTGAAGTCCAGCGACAGCAGATGGGCACCTTTGCTGCGGGGCAGCGTGCGCACATCATACTCCCGCTCCATGATTACGTCGCCGTAATACTCGGTCTCGTAATACTGTACGCTGTGATAGGTGTCGTTGTCGCTGTCATAATAGCCGTCATACTGCGTGCCACTGCGCAGGAACGCCTGAATGTTGTTCTCGTAAATCTTCACCACCTTCACCTTCACGGTGTTGATGTTGTTGATGCGCACGCCGATGTTCCTTGCCCCCTTGCTGCTCAGGTACATGCCCCGCTCGTTGGCAAAGGCAATGGCCTCGCCGGGCTCAGTAAAGGCGATGGTCTGCTCATAGTCCTGCTCCAGCGTGTTGCCCAGCACACCGGGCAGCCCCTTGCCGATGGTCAGCGTGTACTTCTGCTCCATGTCAAAGGCACCCCGGATACGGAACCCGCCTGAGGTAATCTCCACTGTGTGGTTCACATTGGGCGACAGCTTCACGTACTGGCGCACCTGCGTGGCCACCAGTGCCTGCGTGGCATACACCGTTATGATGCCTTCGTTGCCCGTGTACTCCGTCTCCACGTTGGTGATGCCCAGCATGTTTGACATCGGGAAGGTCACCACATGCCGGATGATTTCCTTGCTCACCCACTCACTTTCGGCACACTTCAGCCCCGGCTTCACTTCCAGTGTGATGGACAGGTTCTCCTGTGCCTCGACCTTGATGCCGTCTATGGCAACTTCTATCTCGCGGGCCGCCTCGTCGCTGGCAAGAATCTGTGTCGTCAGCGCCTGGTCTTTGTAAGTAGCTGTCAGCAGTTCGCGCACCTGCACTGGCGACACCCGGTAGTTGAACCGCAGCTGCACCCTTGCCTGTAACCCGCCCTGTGCATTACGCGTCCAGTACGCCTGCGACGATACTACGTCCAGATACGGCGTGTGGAAAGTCAGTTCTTCCGTGGCTACGCTTTTCTTGCCCGTGCTGTCGTGGCTGGCTAGAGCGTCGGTGAGCATGGCTTTGTAGTCAGTGCTCGCCTGAAAGCCATCCACCGGGCTGAAGATCAACTCATTCTTTGCTGTCCATTTGAAGCGGCCTTTTACCGCTGGCTCAAACTGTACATACTGGGTAGTGTCCCAGCGGTCCAGCTGCGCTTCCGACACCAGGTCCCCGGTGAAGGTAAACCGCAGGTTCTGGCTCAGTTCTATTTGGTCGGTAAAGTTGGTGCCTTCCAGTTTTACCCGATCGGTGGCACACGCCGTCATCAGCAGTACCAGCCCCAGGGCCAGCGCACTGCGCAGTCGTAGTAAGTTCATGGTGTGAGGAAATATCCGGAGTCAGCCCAAAGTTAGCCGCAGCTACTTAACGCCGACTCCAGATTACCTCAATACCAGCAAATTATTCTCACCCAACTGTCGCTTCTTGCGCAACAGGGGGCACTGTGCCGCCTCAGCCCTTCATCCGCTGTGCATCCAGCACAGCAATGGTGGCCAGGTTCACGATTTCCCGCACCGACGCACCCATCTGCAACACGTGTACTGGGTGCTTCAGCCCCAGCAGAATCGGGCCCACGCTCTCCACCTGCGCGATTTCCTGAATCAGTTTGTACGACAGGTTAGCCGACGCCAGTGATGGGAAGATGAACGTATTGGCCCCCGTCCGGGCAAGCTCGCTGAACGGGAAGAACTCCTGCATCATGTCGGGCCGCAGGGCAAAATTGGCCTGGATGTCGCCATCAATGACCAGGTCAGGCCAGCGGTCGCGCGCTCGGGCAGCGGCATTGGCCATCTTCACGCACATGGCATCGCGGTTGCTGCCGAAGTTGCTGTAGCTAAGCATGGCCATGCGGGGTGTCACACCATACGAGCGTACGGCGTTCATCACCAGCCCGGCGATGTCAATCAGCTGCTCTTCGTTGGGCTCGCGGTTCAGCGTGGTGTCGGCAAAGAAATACAGGTCTTTGGGACTGCGCAGTATATACAGGCCGCAGGCGGTGGCGTTGCCCTGCTGCATGCCAATGACGTCCAGCACAGGCTTCACATAGTCGCGGTAGTTGCGCAGCAGGCCAGTCACCATACAGTCGGCCATGCCCTGCTGCACCATCATCATCCCGAAGTAGTTGCGCTGCCACACCAGACGGCGGCTCTCGGTCAGGGTGGCGCCTTTGCGCATGCGCTTCTCGTAATACTGGTGCGCGAAGGCGTCCAGCAGGTCGGGGCGCTGGTCGGGGTCTATGATTTCAGCGCCAGGAATGTCAATCTCATATTCGGCCATCAGCTGCCGAATCTTCTCTTCCGTGCCCAGCAGTATCGGTTTTGCAATGCCGTCGTCGGTCAGTATCTGGGCGCTCTTCAGCATCTTGTAGTTGTCGGCCTCAGGCAGCACAATGCGCTGGGGCTCGCGCCGTGCCTTCAGTGTCAGCGACCGCAGGAAGGCCTTGTCCGGACCCTGCCGCTGGATTAACTGTTCGCGGTAGTGTTCCCAGTCCTTGATTTCGGCTTGGGCTACGCCGCTTTCAATGGCAGCTTTGGCAACCGCCATTGACACCTCGGGCAGCAGACGGGGGTCCATCGGCTTCGGTATCAGATACTCAGGTCCAAACTGCAAGCGGCGGCCTGCATAGATCTGGTTGATGATTTCGGGCACGGGCTGCATGGCCAGTTCGGCAATGGCCTGCGCCGCAGCCATTTTCATGGCTTCGTTGATTTCGGTGGCCCGCACGTCCAGCGCCCCGCGGAAGATGTACGGGAAACCCAGCACGTTGTTCACCTGGTTGGGGTAGTCGCTGCGCCCGGTTGCCATAATGACGTCAGGCCGCGCCTCGTAAGCCGCCTCCCATGTAATCTCGGGGTCGGGGTTGGCCAGCGCAAACACGATGGGCTGCGGGTTCATGCGCTTCAGCATTTCGCCCGTCACCAGGTTTGCCTTCGACAGGCCTACAAACACGTCCATGCCCTCGAAGGCTTTCTCCAGCGTGTCGATGCCGGTGCGGTCGGTGGCCAGCTCCAGCTTCTCGGGGGTCAGGTCGGTACGGTCTTTCGACAGCACGCCCTTGCTGTCCATCACCAGCAGGTGCTCGCGCTTCAGGCCCAGCGCCAGGTACATCTGAATGCACGCTACGGCCGCAGCCCCGGCGCCACTCACCAGCATCTTCACATCGCCCATGTTGCGGCCTGTCAGGCGCAGGGCGTTCAGCAGCGCCGCCGACGAGATGATCGCCGTGCCATGCTGGTCGTCGTGCATGATGGGGATGCGCAGCTCGCGGCGCAGCGTCTGCTCTATCTCAAAGCACTCGGGCGCCTTGATGTCTTCCAGGTTGATGCCGCCGAAGGTGGGCTCCAGTGCCTTCACCACCGCCACGAATTCCTCTACGGTGTAAGCCTTCAACTCGATGTCTACCGAGTCAATGTCGGCGTATTTCTTGAACAGAATGGCCTTGCCTTCCATCACCGGCTTGGAGGCTTCCGGGCCAATGTTGCCCAGCCCCAGCACAGCTGTACCATTGGAAATTACCGCCACCAGGTTGCCCTTGGCGGTGTAGTCATACACGCGGCGTACGTCTTCCGCGATTTCCAGACAGGGATAAGCCACCCCAGGCGAATAGGCCAGCGACAGGTCACGGATGGTGGACACTGGCTTCGTCGGCACGATCTCAATCTTGCCCTTGCGGCCCGTACTGTGGTAGGCGAGCGCGTCTTCCTTGCGTATAGACATGTGGTTTGAGGGACAACGAGCCCGCAATCTACGCGCATTCTGGCATTTCAACCGCCCTAAAAAAGCCGCAGGCCCTGCGGAGTGCTCCGGGGCCTGCGGTAGTGGGTGGCAGTCAGGGTGCTTACTCGTAGAACACCCAGATCTTTTCGTCGATCTTCTGGCGCAGCACCTGCAGCTCTTCCAGCGCGGCGGCGCGGGTACTGTAGGTTTTGATGGCTACGCGATAGAATGTGTTGTTGGCGCTGCCCAGTTGCGGGTATGTCTTCTCGATGATGCGAGCCTCGTTGTAGCCCAGGCCCAGGTACTTCGCCAGCACGCGCTTGGCATTCTCCTTGTTCGTCATCGAGGCTACGATGATGTAATACTTGCGGCCTTCGGGCTCACTGCTTTCTACGGGCGTCCGCTCCGAATCTTTCGGCGGGCAGCCTTCGCCGTTGGCGCCGGGCACCAGCGGGCAGGGATCCAGATAATCCGCAATGCCGTCGTAGTCGGTGTCCATGGCCACCCCTTTGGTGGTCACGCGCACACCCGCAGGGGTGTTATTATCCTGATCCAGGCTGTCTACCACGCCGTCACGGTCCACGTCGGAGAAATACCAGGGGCGGGGCTCACGCTTGGTCGGCTGCGCCGGGGGCGTGTAACGCTCCATGTGGCTCCACTCCAGTGGCGTCTTGTTCTTGCCAAACCGGATGCTCAGGCCCACGGACAAGTAGATGAACTGGTCATTGAATCGGTTTGCAGGGCTCTTGAAATCATGCCCATCTATTTTCTCGGTGTTGGTGTAGCAATACACCAGTTCGGTTTTCAGATCCAGCCGGTTGGTAAGGAAAAACTGAAAACCGCCGCCCGCCATATAATACAGGTCGCCCCCTCGGTAGTTCTCTGCCTCGTTGGGAGACAGCTGACTGGGCGGCGTCAGAACCGTCACGCGGCTGCCCAGAATGCCAACACCCCCGAAGACGTAGGGAATGGTTTTGGGAAGCAGACGATCGGTCTGGAACAGCTTGTGCAGGGAGAAATTGAGTCGGAGATCACCGCTTGCAAAATTGTTGCGGAAGCTGCGGCGATACTGGTCTTTGCCATTGTCGCGGAGCTGGCCATACTGGCCCGTCAGCTGCAATGACAGTACCGGCGTAAGGGTGTAACCCACCGACAGCCCTCCAATAGGAGCTGGCGAACCTGCGATGTCGCCAAAATACCAGGTGGCGCCCGCATGTGCCCCCAGCGACCAGCGCGCGGGTTCTGAGGCGGGCGTCTGTGCCTGGGTCATGACCGTTGCCAGACACAGGCACACAGTCATCCCAAGTCCAAACAGGGATTTCTTCATCTAGAGAGGCAGCTTTAGTCAGTTCCACATGCCGCTTGAGTGGTTCAGACTCAGATGGGTTAAGGCGGTATGCGGGTAAATTTCGTCGCGAAAATACAGAAAGTCTGACAGTTGCACTATAAAATGACTGCACCAACTTCACTCCACAACACTTATTAAGCAAATAGTGGCCCCCGGCTTACGCCAGCCCCCTAGCCCAACAGCCTGACTTTCGTAAGTTTGCAGGCCTTTCTCCTGTCGCATGGCTTTACTGCGCCCATTCCGCGCCTGGCGCTACAATCTCGATCAGATCGGTGCGGTGGAGCCCCTCCTGGCTCCCCTCACGGAGAAAGCCCATGCCCTCAAACAGTTCTACCACCGGCAGGAGCACACCATCCACCTCTCGGCACCCCGCTCCATCGCGCAGGCCGTCGACCGGCTGATACGCTGGAAAGGCCAGCGGGTGTTGCTGCACGATGCCCTGCCCGGCATCTATCCCTACGCCCAGACGTATACCCTGCCCGGCCATCCAGCCCCCTTCACCCGCAAGGGTTTCATCGCACTTGTCAGGCTCAATGGCAGCCCCGGCACACCCAATGCCATCCGATATCACGAAGACATTGTGCCGCAGGCCGCACAGGAGCTCACCAACCTCCTGGCCGCCACCCGCATGTCGGTCACCCCTACACACGGCCTCTACCTCGACCGCAGCTTTGCCCTCGAGCCCCTGCTCGACACCTACCTGCATGCGCCCCTCATGACCGTCACCGACGCCCAGGGGGTTGAAAACCGCCTCTCCGTCATTCATCATACAGCGCAGGTGGCACAGATGGTGGCGCACCTGAAAGACAGCTCCATTGTGTTGGCCGATGGTCACCACCGCATGGCCGCAGCCGAAGCCTTCCGTGACGCTTGGCTGCGCGAACACCCCGACACCCCCGCCGACAGCCTGGTACATTACCACCTCATGTACCTCACCAATGCCGCTTCCGACGAAGCCCGCATCCTGCCGACGCACCGTGTTTTCCAGCTGCCAGACGGCCTCGATGCGCCCGACGCCATCGAACGCCTGGCCCATTTCTTCGACATCCAGCTGCTCAACCGCCAGACGCCCGCCTGGCAGCAGATCACTGACCTGCCTTATACCTTTGCCCTGTTGGCCCGAAACCAGCACCTCCGGCTTACCCTCAAGCCCGGCATAGACCCCGTCGCCGACAACCCGCTCGACCTCCCGCCCTCGGTCAAACAGCTGGACTATACCGTCCTGCACTATTTTGCCTTTGACCAGGCACTGGGCCTGCCCTATTCCCTGCAAAGCCACTCTGACCAGCTCATTTACCACAAAGACTACACCCGGGCTGCCGACTATGGCCGCCTGCCTGGCAACCTTGCCTTCATCGTCAATGGCGTTCGCATGGAGCAACTGCTGGCCGTCACTGAAGACGGCGCCCGCATGCCGCCCAAAAGCACTTACTTCTACCCCAAGGTACTGACCGGCCTGGTCTTTGCCTCCAACAACGACACCGAACATGACACCCCGTTTGATACTGGCCTCCAGTTCGCCACGCCGCCGCCAATTGCTTGAGCAGGCTGGCTTTACCTACGAGGTCATCCCCACCAATGTGCCGGAAGACTTCCCCGCTGACATGCCCTTCTGGGAAGTGCCTGCCATGCTGGCCAGCCGCAAGGCTACCCACCTGGCCCACCTCCACCCCGAAGCCATTATTCTGGCCGCCGATACTGTCGTAGTACTGGAAGGCGAAATCCTGAACAAACCCGAGGACGCCGACGATGCCCGCCGTATGCTTCGCGGCCTCTCCGGCATCACCCACACCGTCCTTACGGGCGTCTGCCTCCGCCGCGGCGACGAAGTTCATGCTTTCACCGAACGCTCCCTCGTCAACGTACGCAAGCTCACCGATCAGGGCATCGACCATTACATCGAACATTACCGCCCCTACGACCGCGCTGGTGCCTATGGCATTCAGGACTGGCTGGGCCTGCGCTACATCACCGGCATCGACGGCTGTTTCTACAACGTTATGGGCTTGCCCGTGCCCGCCATCACCGAAAAACTAGAAGCCCTCGGCTGGCTTTCGGCCGAAGGGAACCTCCAATGAAACTGGACATCTCCTTCCGGCAAATCTGGACACTCGCATACCCCATCATGCTCGGGGGCATTGCACAGAACATCATCAACGTCACAGACACCATGTTCATGGCCCGCGTGGGCGAGATAGAACTGGCTGCCAGTGCGTTGGGCTCGGTTATTTTCTACAGCTTCACCATCGTGGGCGTTGGGTTGGCCAGCGGCACCCAGATTCTTGTAGCCCGCCGCACTGGCGAAAGCCGCGACAGTGAAGTAGGCGGCATTGTAGACCAGGCCCTGTACGTCAACTTTGCCTGCGCCCTGCTCATGTGCCTGGCCATGACCGTGGGCCTGCATTTCGCTATGCCCCACCTCACCGACGACCCGGCCGTCCGCGACGCCACCGTCAGTTACCTGGGCATCCGCGCATACGAAATCTTCCCAGCACTGCTGTTCTGGGTGTTCCGGGCCTTCTTCACTGGCATTGGGCAAACCCGAATCATCATGTACTCGGTGGCCACCATGGCCTCGCTCAATGCCCTGCTCAACTACTGCCTGGTCTTTGGTAAATGGGGCTTCCCCGAAATGGGCATCCAAGGGTCGGCCATCGCCTCGCTCACATCCGAGTCCATCGGTGTGGCCCTGATGATTGGCAATGTATATCTCCGTGGCCAGAAGCAGCAATACAACCTCTTCCGCCTGCCCGCCGCCGACACCGACCTCATTGGCCAACACCTCAACCTGTCGCTGCCTACCGTGTTGCAGTATATCATCAGCATGGTAGCCTGGGCAGCTTTCTTTGTTCTCATCGGGCAAATCAGCTCGCGCGATCTGGCAGCCGCCAGCGTCGTGCGCAGCATTTACATGGTGGGCATGATTCCTACCTGGGCTTTCGCCGGGGCAGGCAACGCCATCGTCAGCAACGTGATCGGCCAGAGCAAACACCGCCTGGTGCTGCCGGGCCTCAAGCGGGTCATTGTCTTCAGCACGGGCATTTCACTGGTAGTCGCAGCCATACTTATCGCCATGCCCAAGTTGGTGCTGGAACTTTACGGCGCCGAAGCTGACGTCACGGCTGTGGCCATTGAACCACTGCGGATTGTCGGCATAGTGCTCATCTTCTGCGCCCCAGCGGTGGCCCTCATGCAGGGAACAACGGGCACAGGTGCCACCCGCTTTGCCTTCCGCATGGAAGTGGTGCTCATTGCCGTCTACACCCTCTATATCTGGGTGATGGTGAGGGGCCTGCACGTGCACGACCAAACCTACGTATGGCTGGTGGAGGGCATCTATTGGATCGGCATGACCCTGGGCTGCTGGTGGTATCTGCTCCGCGGCAACTGGCGCAGCCTCAAGGTATAACGTCGAACACCGCCCATCAGGCGTCTGGCAGATCCAGCGTCTGGCCATCCCAGGCAATGCGCACGTTGGGGGGCAGGTCCTGCTCTACCTCGGCGTGCAGGCCCATCAGGTGGCTGATGTGTGTCAGGTAAGCCTTTCGCGGCTTCAGTTCGGCTATCATCTCCAGCGCCTCCTCCAGGTTGAAGTGCGAGATGTGCTTCTCCTTGCGCAGTGCATTCAATACCAGCACATCCAGCCCCTGCAGGTAGGGCCGGGTGGCCTCGGGGATATAGCTGGCATCGGTAACGTAGGCAAAGCCTCCAAACCGGAAGTTGGTGACCGGCAGTCGGTAATGCAGCACTGGGATTGTCTGTATCTCAACGCCCTGTACCTCAAAGCGATGGGCGTGATCGGGCAGCAGGTGCAGCTCCACCTTCGGGATGCCGGGATAGTCGTTCCCGTCAAAAATGTAGGCGAACTCGCGCTGGAGTTGGCTCAGGCTGCGCTCATCGCCATAGACGTCCATCGCCCGCCGCTGCCGGAAGTTATAGGCCCGCACGTCGTCTAGGCCTGCCACATGGTCTTTGTGGCCGTGGGTCAGCAGCAGGGCATCGAGGTGCTGCACCCGTGCCCGCAGCATCTGCTGCCGGAAGTCGGGCCCCGAATCTATGACAAACGTCTTGCCCTGGGTCTGCACCATCACCGAGCTGCGCAAGCGTACGTCGCGGGGGTCGGCACTGGTACAGACAGAACAGTCGCACGCGATGACCGGCACCCCCTGCGACGTCCCCGTTCCGAGAAAGGTAATTTTCAAGGTGTTGCGGGTTGAGTGTCCTGACCTCCACTGTTGCGGGCACGCTGCTGTTTCATCACCTCGGCCCGCACCTGTTCCATCAGGCGGTTCTGGTCGGGCGTCAGGGTGGCCGCCTGCAATGGCAGGCTGGCTATCACTTCCATCAGGGTGCCTACCCGACCTTCCAGCGGGAAGAACTTGTTCACCACTACAATCTGCTTGTCGTCCAGCACGCAGTGCCCGCCACGGAAAGTCCCTTTCTCATAACGCACCTGATAGCCCAGCGCTTCCAGCAGGGCTTCCAGTTTGTCCAGCAGGGTTTGGGTTATGCGCATGGGGTGTAGCTACGCCTGCCTCTGCATTAGGGCTTCTTGTACTCTTTGATGTAGGCATCTGCCGGGCCGCCAAGGCCTTTCGCCTGCAACAGAAACTCCTTGGCCTGCTTCTGGGTCCCGGCCTGCATCAGGCTGATGCGCCAGTTGCCATCGGGCCACTGAAACACCTGTGCATCATGGAAACCCTTCTGCTTCCAGCCCTCTACCTTGGCCAAGCCTTCGGCTTCGGTTTCCACCCGGGCCACGATAATGTGCCAATAGCCTTCGCGCTTGGGTGGATGGGGCGGCGGCACCATCACGCTGTCGGTGGGCAGTTTCACTGTTGGGCGCGCGCTGTCGGGCGCAACGGGGGGCTTGCGGTTGAGTGCCGTCGTATCCACCTCGAACGGGTGGCGCACTTTCAGCCGCTGCTTGATGCGTTCCAGGTTCATCACCACCGCCACAATCAGAATCAGCGCCATGAAAATCACGGTCAGCCCCAGATAATTAACCAGCCGCGCCGAGTCCAAATGCCGCTTGTGCTGCTTGGAAATCTTGCGGGTAGCTTCCTCCTGACGCTTGCGCTCGGCCTCTTCCTCGGCTTCCAGTTCCGCCATGCGCTGCTTGGCAGTTTTTACCTGTGCCGCTCCGCCCGAAAACGCCGCCGACTTCGGCGTCCCACCGTGAGACACCTTTCCGGTATTGGCAGCCGACTTGCCGGATGCCGCGACCTGCTTTCCAGTCGCCGGCTCAGTTTTCCCAGGACGGGGCGGAATAGCTGCCGGTTTCTCGCGTTTGGGAATGGTGGATGGCCGTTCGGATGTATCGCCAGTGGTGGCGGCAGGCGCTGAGGGTGTTTCCGCAGGCATCTCACGGCTTGGGCGCGGGGGTACACTGCCCGGCTTCTCGCGCGGTGGGAGGCTGGCGGGCACTTCCCGGGGCGGAAGGCTGACAGGGGCCGCCGGGGGGAGTTCGGTAGCGGCAGCCGATGGCACCACCACCGGCCCTTCGGCTTCCAGCTTCAGGGTGGGCAGACCATAGTTTACCTGCGTGGGGTCGCTGGTGGCCTGCAACAGCACCAGCCGGCCATCCTGGGGTCGCAATACCGAGCCATCGGGCAGCACCAGTTCTCCTTTGTCGCGCACCTCGGCCAGAATCGTCTCACCCAGCTGCTGAACGGCCTTCTCGGCATCGGCCCGGTTCAGGCCATAGCGCCGCGACAGATAATCGTAGAACGGGCGCAGATGCCGCTCGCCTGGCTCCAGGCGTAGCTGCATCGAGGGTGGCAGCAGGGTGCCAGTGGCCGCATCAAAGCGTGCTGGCTGGCGTTCCCGTACAAACGTACCCACGCGGGGCACCGAGAACATCTCCTGCTCGCGCAGGGCCGCAACCAACAGATCCAGGGGTTCAGGTAACATGACAAAGGTGGTACGCAAAGGTAGTGCCACCAGCCGGGCATTCCCAATCCTGACCCATCAGAAGGCTACTTTAGAAACGTTGAACGTGTTGTCGCCAATCTGGTAGTACACCAACAGGCCTGTGTTGTTGTCGATCTGCCGGGCGGCTGTGCGATAGAAAACATCGGCTTTCCGGAAGCGCTGGAAGAATGGCCGCGGTGCCGATACATTGCCCTGTTCGTCCACGGTGTTGTAATACACGTTCTCGCCGTCGGCCTGGTTATAGTTCCGATAGAAGAAGTACAGCCTGTCGGCGCCCACAAACAGCGCGTACGACAGCTGCTCCTGCTTCATGCCCACCTGCTCTTTCGGCAGGTTCGACGCCCACTCTATTCGCCCATCCGGCCCCATCGAGATAATCAGCACGTCGTTGTAGAAATACTGCGTATTGCCCATCCAATAGCCGAAGGCATCGCGATAGGAGGTGTAGGAGGTAAAGAACTTCTCGGCCATCAGCATCAGACCGCCGTCAGAACGCAGCACCACGTTGTCGAGGTAATAGTCTGACAGCTCGCGGCCCTTCATTACCTGCTTGGGCGAGATGAAGCGCGCCAGAAACTCAGGCGACAGCGGCGAGAACGTAAGGTTCACCTTGCGGCTGGTGTCGCTGGCCTCACTCCGCCCATAGATCACGCCAGCGATGTTCGACTTCTTCGTGTTGGAGTAAAAACCTGTTACAATCAGGTTCTCATCGCGGTCGGGTCGGCAGGTAAGTTCGGTAATGAACTTGCCCTGAAAGTTCAGCGGCAGGGCCTCCAGCCGACTGCGGTTCAGGTCGAAGCGGAACAGCAGGTAGGTATACTCAATATCATCGCTGTCGCCATAGAAGTGCCGCGTGGGGTACAGTTCGGTCAGCAGGAAGATGTTACCCTTGGCTGTAAAGCGTGCTTCGGTCAGCTCCAGGTCTTCGGCATAATAGGGCAGGGTCATCTCGCCCTGCTTCATCTCCTGGGTACGGCTGTCGATAAGGGCAAAGCTGAATTTGGTGCGGGGCACATCCTGCTCTCGGCCTCTGGGGCGGTCGAGCCGGCCAATGCACAGCAGTTGGCGGCCATCCAATGACCGCTCATAGCGGATTACCCGCCGCAGGTTCCGCTCATTCCGGCTCCGGAACAGCTCAACCCGTGGCCCATCAGGGCGCCCCGTCAGGTCATACTGCTGGTAGGTGATCACTACCACGTGCTCTCGTGAAATGTACTCGGTGAAAAACACGAAAATCCGGTCGCCCAGCACCGAGATATGGTCAATGTCGTAGCTGCTGCTGCGCTCTATCAGCTTTACGGCCCACTCACGCTTCAGCAGGGCGTCGTACTTGAACAGCCCCATCACGCGGTCGCTCTTGTCGTCCAGCGGAGCTATCGTTACCAGTCCTTCGTCTGCCCTGACGTACTCGAACAGCACGGGGCGGGGCTCTCTACGGTCCAGCGACAGGGTTGCAAGAACGGTCTGGGCCGTGGCCGTGCCTGTCAGCAGCACCCACAGTGCCATAACGGCCAACAGACTGCGCATCAGTTTCATGGGGTCAGGTTTGGTTCTGAGCCAATTTCCGTAGAAGGCTCCCCAAATACAACTATCCGTACCCACCACCTGTTCCCCGGCAGCCTGTTACTTTCCGACTTTCTTGACTTTCCCCTTGTTCAAAAGTTTGCCGGAGTGATAGTTGCAGCATATGTCTGCCACCCTCGACCATCTCTATCACAACGCCCTGATTCTGCAGGCCCGCCTGGAAGAACTCCTCGAACTGCAAATCAATACCCTTCGCGGCCATCTGCTGCAGCATGGCAACGCCATTCGCAAAGGTCCAGAAGTCGAAAGCATTCGACTGATGCCCCAGGTATTGCGCCTCTACAACACCCAGACGCGTCTGTGCGCCCAACTGGCCCGCCAGATTGAGCGCCCTGCCAAAACTGCAGCCCCAGCCGACGCACCTGAGACCATGAAGCCCTCCGCCCAGCGCACACCAACCCCGGCAGTCGCCGCAG
The DNA here is from genome assembly GCF_057219875.1 of Pontibacter sp. T17. Classification (NCBI taxonomy): domain Bacteria; kingdom Pseudomonadati; phylum Bacteroidota; class Cytophagia; order Cytophagales; family Hymenobacteraceae; genus Pontibacter; species Pontibacter sp. T17. The sequence continues at coordinate 710,473 of NZ_JBXVVW010000001.1, read as the reverse complement.
CCCTGACGGCGGCCAGTGATGCTGCTGCTTCGTCTTCACACAGGCCATCTGCGCACGCGTCGACTGCGGCAGTTGCACCAGCCTCGCCCCCCCCCGCCACTACCGCTGCCAGCCCGTCTGTCTACCCCAACGGCATGCCACCCTCGCCTAACCCGGCGCTGGCACCCCATCCGCTCGCAACGCCCAAAGGCCACCCACCGCAGGCACACCTGCCCAGCCCCAACCAGCCCTGGAACCCCGCGCCCATCCTTGGCCCCCGCAAACGTCCCGGCTACTGACGCACAACAAAAAGCCCCACCGAGGTGGGGCCTGATGATAGATTGGGAGAGAGTGCCCTATGGAGCCAGCGTGTACTTGACAATTACAACCGCCTTGTCTTCATCTCGATAATAGCTCAGCAGACAGGCCGAACGGTTCAATTGCAGACATGCTTCAGGCAAAAAAGTGTCCATTAGCCTGAAGTAAGGCAGCACGCGCGTTTGCACAATTGCACTGCCATCGCGGGGTGCCACCGCGTGGTAAATACCCTTGGCGTCTGCCGCCGAACTGCTCCTGTAAAATGCATTGAAGTCGCCGTTGTACATCACCCCGAAGAAGGATTTATCTGAGCCGGGGCCCTTCTGGGTCTTTTCCAGCAGTTGCAACGACCGGATTGTCCCCTCAGGCGACACCCGCACTACATAGGCATTCAGAAAATTGAAGTCTCCAATCTCAGGTGGCCGCATCCGAAAGGAGATCCCGAAACCAATACCATTCACGTAAAACCCGAGGCTGCCATAAGGCGTGCCCTGGCGCATCAGCGGCGTAACAAATTTGTCTATCGACAGAACGATGCTTCCATCCTTCTCCAGTATTACATCCTTATACAAGAACATCCAGGCAAACAGCTCGGCTTTGGCTATAGCTTCAGCGGGGGTACCTGCCAGTTTGGTGTAAGAAAGGGGCAAACGATTGGGCAGATTGGCCAGCTGAATCTGACTGTAAAGCAGTACTTCCGGATTGTTGTCTCCCGCAAACCCTACCAGTACCAGTTTCTCATCATTTACAATCGCAAAGTTCAGAGAATGGACCTTGTTGATTCCTTTCAGTGTCTCTACACGGTAATGCTGAGCAGAATCCGAATCCAGGTCCTGAACTGCCAGCAGAAAGTTGCCGCGCGAGTTGAGAGTGTCGCCCTTGAAATACGAGTTGTAGTCTCGGCCTCCAATGACCCGCTGAATCAGCAGGTACAGAACGTAAATTTTGTTCTTGTGCACGCGCACCTGCTGAATAGTGCAGTCGGTGCGCAGGAAAGGCAGGCGCACCTTCCCCTTTTGAGGAGTTTCCTGCCCTGCTGTGTAAACCTGATAAGACAGGTCCGACTCCCGCTTCGGATATACAATATCCGCGTCGGTCGTTTGTGCAAACACCATCAGCTGCTCTTTTCCCGATTGCAGCAGGCGGAACGGATATCGGTTGCTCATCACAATGTCCGACTCCATCAGCAGTTCACGTCCTCCAATTCGCTGCCCATCACCGCCAATTCGCTCGCGCAGCAGGTTCAGTGTCTTCTTCTTGTTGTCCTTCTCCTGATAGAATACCCAGTATTCTTTGCCCAGTTGCCCTACGTCTATAATCTCACGGTTTTTGGGCAGCGCCTCCAGCTTGGTTACCCATTTCTGCTCCAGTTCGTGGTTGTATTGCGCCAACTGATAAATGGGAGCCAGAGTCCAGTTGGGCTTGGACAGAATCATCAGCGTGCTGTCGCTTTCGCTGGAAATGAAACCAAGGTTGTCTGCCCTTTCCTGCTGGATGGCGATAGACTGACCATGTATGGTATTGCCCCAGAGCAAACTGGCAAATATGACCAGCCCAGTAATGAGTTTCTGCACGAATAAAGGAAATTAAACCTGCGACAAAGATAGAATTTAGCCAATTTGCCCAACCAACTTGCGGCTTTCACTGCCGATTCCGCCACAGGCACACCGGCCCAGCCCTGGAACCCCGCGCCCATCCTCGGCCCCCGCAAGCGCCCCGGCTACTGACGCCCACAGAAAAGCCCCACCGAAGTGGGGCCTGCTGGTCAATACCAAAGTGTGTTGATGCTGCGCCGTCACTTGGGAATCACCGAGAGGCGGGCTATTACATAGGCCTTGTCACTGTCGCGGTAGTACATCAGAATGGCATCGTTTGGACCTACCTGCTTGCACTGGTCGGGCAAAAATTCTTCTTTGGCCGTAAAGCCTTTCAACAGCAGGCGGGGTTCACCAACCTTGCCGTTTTCGTCTATCCGCCTCATATACAGCGAAGTAAAATCTTTGCCTGCTAGCTGGCGATACACAAAGTTGAACGCCTTGCCCTGCTCAAAAGAAAAGAAAGACTTGTCTGGATAACCGTTCAGGTTTTGTTTTATAGGCACTTCCACCACGGAATGGTTGCTGGTATCTGGTCCGAGGTGAATCAGATACGCCTCGAAATAGTCCGTCATAGAGCGGCGGGTCCGCTGCTGACGGCCTTGCCAAAAGGCTGGCTGTACGCCTACCGTTATCCAGGTACCACCCGACATGAATCCGATGCCAGGCCCAGCTGCTGTCATCGTCATGGGAGAGCTCCCAACCGCCGTCATAGCACTACTCCTTATGGGCTCACGAATCTTCTGGGCCGTCAGAAACACCGAGCCATCCGGCTTTACATAAATATCACCGAAGTCTGCACTGGCCCCACGAAGTACGTCTCCACTCGTCACCTCGCCCGGGTTCTTGAGGCCAATGCGGTTCAGCACGATACGCTTTGGCAGTGCCGAAGCATCTGCATTGTAGTAGAACAGCTCAGCCATATCCCAGCGTGTGTTCAACGGATTGAACTTGGAGAAACCCGTAATGACCAGACGGTTCAGTGAGGTTACTGCACAGTATACCTGCTCCATCTGCAGTTCCCCGTGATCTACTAGTATGGTATCCGTCTTCTGTGCCTCCGGCGAATGTCTCAGCAGAATGTATGTGTGCTTTTCTGTAAGCCCGCGTACAACGCTATTGTACTTCTTCCGCTCATTTTCAACGCATCCCAACAGAAACAGCTCTCCTTTGGGCGACACGTTAAAGTCGACCATCTCGAAGTGGGTGGGAAGAAAGGGCAACGAAAGTACCCCAGTCTGTGGTTCTGGCGTTCCCGGTTTGAAGAGGCGGTACTCTATGGATAGCATACGATCGAAATACTCAACCCGACGATCGGCATAACGGCCATAGCAAAGCAAACGTCCATCGTCCAACTTATTGTAAACGAACATCTGGCGGTCCTTCAGTTCCTTGTAGACCCGAATAAGCTCCTGTTTAGGGGCCAGACTTTGGCCCGTTTTCCGGTCAAAGCGTTCAAAGAACACAGCCAACTCATCTTTGGAGGGGTCGTACTCACGCGTGAAAAGGTATATCTGCTGGCCAATGACCGCAAGGTCTTCCACATTCTGGTTTTTGCTGAACACGCCCAGAGGAGTTACCCATACCTCCTTGAAGTTGGAATCTACCAGCATCAGCTGATACCGGTTATCCGTAGCATACTTAGGCTGCGACAGCACTACCATGCTGTTGTCATCCTCAAAGTAGGCTGCCCCAATCGAAGCCTTCTGGGGTTGGGGCACCACCAAATAAGGGCCCATAATCACTTCTTGAGCTCTCACAGAAAAAGCCACAAGAAAGCCGCACAACAACAGCGGCAGAAACTTCCATGATTTCATGCTGCAATATGTAATTATCAGACGGTTTTGAGCAAGTAAGACAGCGCCCTAATCAGTGGGGCAAAAATTGATTTGCGCTTGTGGCCCTATCGGACCATGGCGGCCCCCCATCACAGCCACAGGCACACCTACCCAGCCCCAACCAGCCCTGGAGCCCTGCGCCCATCCTTGGCCCCCGCAAACGCCCCGGCTACTGACGCACATCAAAAAGCCCCACCGAAGTGGGGCTGGGGTTATGTGAAAATACAGGGCGCCTTAGTCTATGGACATTCGGTAAAGAACGTAGCCTTTCTTTGCTCTGTCATACAGGACAAGCATCACCTTGTTGTCGCCAACCTTCTGCGACAGCTTTGGCAGAAAGTCGCGTCTGGTCATCTGGCCTCCCAGCAGTTCTATCCGCGGCTCTACTTCGCCACTCTTGCGCACCTTCACCAGGTATAGCCTGTCATCGTTGGACTGCAATTCCCGGTACAGGAAGGCCACATGCGTTGACGTCTCTATGGAGAAATACCCCCGCTCGTCCTGCGACGGCTGTACCTGCCGGATGGGCACCCGCGACAGGCGCGACTGGTTGCTGTCCGGGTTCAGGTAAATCTGGAAGGCGTCGTAGTAGTTGTACTCAGCAGCGGGTTGGTCGTAGTCGTAATTATGCCAGTATACATATGTGGGGGGGCCCTGGAATCTGACAGGGCCATGGGGGGTATTCGCTGTAATGGTTGGTCCCGGCACGGTCGTTTGTGACGTTCCCACTCCGCCCATCCCAAACAGTACCCCTGTTGCTATCCCCTTTGCCACACCCGCAGCGCCTGCGCGCGGATCTATGTACTTCTGCCCCGTGATGTACACCGAGCCATCGGGTTGCAGGTAATAGGCCCCCAGTTTCCAGCGGTTGCCGCTCGACTTCTGCTCCTCACGTGTGCGGATACGCACCTCCTGAAACACCGGATAGACTTCATGCCGCAGCGAATCGGCCGGATAGGCCCCGTAATAGAACTGGATGAAATCGGATTTGTCATCATCCCGCTCCAACCCGGCGTACACCGCCACTGCCACCCTGTTGCCCGACAGCGACCTCACAAATGCATCTGCGCGTTTGTTTAGTTCTACTCTTACACGGGTAGTGTCCATCTCCTGCGTTTCGAGGTTCTGCTGATACAACAGCAGGTTCAGGTTATGGGCCAGTTTTGGGTCCAGCAGCCAATAACGGTCCTTCCCGGCATCCAGTTTCGCCAGCAGATAGAGCGTACGCCCATCTGCCGACACGTCAAAGCCCCAGTCTTCAAAGTCGGTTGGCAAAAAGTGAAAGCGCATTGTACCCCTCTGAGACTGCCCCGCTCCCGGCGACAGAATCACGTAGTCGAATCGCGAGAGGCCACGGCTCTCGACCATCCGATCAACGGCCGTGCGCCTGCCATAGGCGATAATTCGCCCATTAGACAGCCGTTTCACATGAAAGCTGATGTCGTTGCCAACTGGTTTTTTCATCAGCACCAGGGTATCGAGGGCCCCCACAAGCTCACCCGTCTTGCCGTCATACTGTTGCATCAGCAAGCCTTCGTCGTTCTTCTTCCGATAGCTCCAGTTGTAAAAAATGCACAGCTTGCCGTCCAACGTCAGCACGGTGTTGAAGGACATGCCTTTCGGCAGTTTCGGCACGCCCACCTTCCAGCGCTCGCCCAGTGCCGAGTCGTAGCCGTGAATGTAGAAGTCTGCGACCTTGTCGCTTGTCTTGGCCGGAACCAGCACAACTAAGCCCCCGTCTGCGGTGCCCAGCGTATCAATGCGTATCCCGTCTTCCATTCGGGTGAGCAGCTCTACTGGCTCCCCTATCATTGTCTGGGCTTGGGCAGTACCTACCCCCCACAATGCGGCAAATGCCGCCAACTTCAGTATGCGCATGTCATTCAATCGAAACAAACAATATCCAAGTCTCACCATATCTACAGTTCAAGAAGCTGACTGACCGTACAATCAGCTTAAGACCCAATCTCTTGCCACCTGTGCCCCAGAAAGCACGGTTCAAGCCTCCCCTATTTGACCGTGCACTGCACCACCCGGTACTCCTGCCGGATGCGGTTATAGAACACCAGCAGCGCACGGCCTTCACCAATCACCTGGCACTTGTCTACCACAAACTCATCAAAGGTGGTGAAAGGCACTGGCAGTGATTGCCGCTTCTCCGCTTTGCCGTCGGCCAGAAAGCGCTGGCTGTAAATCTCGGTGGAGTTGGGGCCCTGAATTTCTCTGAACACTGCCCAATAAGTATCTCCTACGGGTATGCCGAAATGAAATTTCTCGATGTTATCATTAATTGTCTGCCGCGCAGGCGCAGTATGCAGGTCCATACTGCCAGAAAGAGTGTCCAGCCGAATATGTAAGATGTCGGTATAACCCACATTGCGGCGGAATGACGGCACCTCTTCTATGGGCGTCAGCCAGCGAATGATATCGTACAGCCCACCAAGGAAGAATCTTGCCGAGTGGTTTTGGTCATAGGTAAAAGATTTAATCCGCTGCCCCATCAGCAATACCTTGCCGTTTGGCAGCCACTGTGGTGGGGCAAACTCCAGCATCATGTCTCCTACCCATTCGGAAGACTTGCCGTCTATGAATGCATAGTTGCGGGGAACGAGGGTACCCGTCACCTCGGCCGCACGGTAGGGCTGAAGGAAAATCTGCCCCTGCCAGTCTTTGAAATAGGGATGATAGAAGCGGGTATTGCCGCTGAGCCACAAACGGCTGTCTGCGCCTACCGAGAGTACGAGGTCATCGGTCTGGCCTTCCTTCTGCACAATGGTTGCCGTAGACATCAGCCGCGCCGAAGGCATGTCATACACGAAAAGCAAGTCGTTCAGCTTTTCAGTTGCAAGTGGAAACAGTTCAGTGTATTTCTTATCGGGGTTCTGCAAACGGAGATGCAGAAACAGATGAGTATCGGCCACCGCCATTCGCACCTGCTCTAGATGGGAGATGGAAACCGAATGCTTGAGGATACCGTATGACGACGAAGCCTCGGTTTCGCCGAAATAACAGTAGGGAATCTCCAGATAGGTATTCCGGGCACTGTCCTTCTTGGTTGCCAGAGTGTAGACCAACACCTTGCCTGAAGGAGCCTGGCTGACGAACAACTCGTGGCTGAGACCGCCGGACAGGGGGTAGTCGAACAGGCGGCGCAAAGGCGCACGGCGTGTACCGTCCAAGGCAAAGCGCTCGGAAAAGAAAATCCAGAAATCTTCTTTGGTGGCCCAAATACGGTCTGGTACTCGGTAAAGTACAATCAGCTCGTTTCCAACCCGGTACAGCCCCTCGATGCGGATGTTTTCGCTGAGGCGCGACAGCTTGACCGACCACAGTTTCTTAAAGTTTTGGTCGAACCGCGAGAGCAGGTAGCAGGAATCCGCTACCTCTGGGCTCCGGTGTGCGACCAGCAGGGTGCTATCTTCGGGCACATGTACCATCGCCAGCGGCAACAGCCGATCCTGAGGTATGGCGAACGATTGCCCCAGCGCCAGTTGTCTGGCTTCTACTACGTTAATTGTAAAAAAGAACGCCAGCAGGAGTGATGCTCCCAGTTTTACACACTGCATGGTCACAAACCACTTGAAAAATCACTAAAAAGACAAGTACGCCTGCCAACTTAAACCCCCGCCATGTCAACCCCGCCCTGCATCCTGCACCTGGACCTCGACAGCTTCTTCGTGTCGGTGGAGCGCCTGCTGGACCCCAGTCTGGTGGGCGTACCCGTCATTGTGGGCGGCAGCGAAGGCCGGGGAGTAGTGGCCAGTTGCAGCTATGAGGCCCGGGCGTTTGGCGTGCGGAGCGCCATGCCCACGGGCCAGGCGCTGAAACTGTGCCCCCACGTGCGCGTGGTGCGCGGCCACATGCACCTCTATGGCGAATATTCGCGGCGGGTACGCAACATCCTGCTGGAGGAAGTGCCCGTACTGGAAGCCGCCAGCATCGACGAATTCTACTGCGACCTCACCGGCCTGCACCGCTTCCACGACCCGCTGGCCCACGCCACTCACATTCGCCAGCGCATCCGCACCGAACTGGGCCTGCCCTGCTCCTTCGGCATGGCCACCACCAAGACTACAGCCAAGATTGCCACCGGCACCGCCAAACCCGACGGCCAGCGGGAGGTACTGCCCGGCACCGAGAAAGCCTTTCTGGCGCCCCTGCCCATCCGAAAAATCCCCATGCTGGGCGAGGCCTCGGGCAAGGTACTGCTGCAACACGGCGTGCACACCATCGGCGACATCCAGCAGCTGGAGCCCGAGATGCTGGTACAGTGGCTGGGGCGCAACGGCAAAAGCATATGGCTGAAAGCCAATGGCCTGTATGCAAGCGAGGTAGAGCCCTACAGCGAACGGAAGTCGGTGGGCAAGGAAACCACCTTCGGCACCGACATCACCGACACCGAACTGCTGGAAAGCGTGCTCGTGGGCCTGAGTGAGGGCGTGGGCTACCGCCTGCGCAAGGACACCCGCCTGGCCGCCTGCCTCACAGTGAAGATTCGGTACTCGGACTTTGAGACGCACACCCACCAGCAGCAGATGCCGCCCACCCAGGCCGACGCCGACATCCTGGCGCTGGCCAAGGCGCTCTTCCGGAAAAACGTGCAGAAGAAACGGCCCATCCGCCTGCTGGGCATTCAGGTGAGCCACCTGGTGCCAGGCGGCCCACAGCTGAGCCTGCTGGAAGATGTATCTGAAAAACAGGCGCTTACCACTGCCGTAGACAGCCTTAAAAACAAATACGGCGCAGGTGCCATCACCCGCGCCGCTACACTGAAAGCGCGCAAGGATGCGCGCAGGTCTTAGAAGATCTTCTTGATGAAGCCGGCGGCATCATCCTTCAGGTCTTCGAGCTTGTCTTCGGCCTTGTCCTTCCAGTCAGACAGGTTGCTCTTCAGGAACTCGCCGTAGCTGAAGCCCTTGCCTGCAAGCACTTCTTCCATCTGGCTGGCGATGCCATCGGGGAGGTTGCTCTTGATGTTGTCCAGCACAATGGCGATGGCCTGTTTGGACTTGGCTTCGTCCAGCCCGGTGCGGCTGCTGATCTGCTTTACGATTTCGTCGAGGTTCATGGCCTTGAGTGGGGGTATTGTGGAAAGATGTAAAGTACTATTTACCCTTGAGAATCAGATACAAGCCCGCCAGAACGGCCACCCCACCCAGCACCATGAGCAGAATGGGCTCGGTACGAGGTTGCGTTGACAGCTCGCGCAAAAGCTCTTCGCCAAAGCTGTTGTACTTCTGATACCCTGTGTAGGCGCCGTAGCCACCAGCGGCTACCAATACGAGTCCGATAAGCTTACGCATAGCCCGAAGTTACCGCTTTGCGGCGGTGGGTCAAGGGCCAGTGAACGCTTAAGGCGGGAGTTACTCGGCGGGTACGGCACCACTGGCGCGCTGCAACAGCAGCTGGGCCAACAGGTAATCGTACAGGGCCTGGAGGTACTGCTGCTGGGCATTCTGCTGGGCGGCTTCGGCATCCAGCAGCTCGGTGGCAAGTGCGCGGCCAGCGTTCAGGCGTTCCTGCACTACGTTACGGGCATCGGTGGCGGCCACCAGATTGTCGCGGCGCACAGCCACAGCGTCCTGCGCCTGCCCCAGTTGCTGCGTGGCGCTGGCCACTTCATAGGCCGAGAGCTGAGCCAGCCGGCGCTGCTCGGCCACGGCTATCTGGCTGCGCAGGCGTTCGGCCTGCAAGCGTTTGGCGCGGGCAAAACCGTCGAACACCGGCACTGACAGCTGAACGCCTATGTAGCTGGTGCCAAACCAGTTGTTGGCGAAGTTGAACACCGAGAGGTCCTGCGCAAAGCCCGCCGAGCCCAGATAGGCCACCAGCGAGAGTTTGGGCAAATAGCCCTGGCGTTCGGTGCGGAGGCTGGCCTCGGCGCGCTGCTGGTCCAGCTGGGCGGCCAGCACATCAGGGCGTGTCCCCGGTGCGGAGGCTGGCAGGTCAGGGGCCTGGGGGTTCAGGGAGTCGGCGAGCTGAAGGCTTGCGGCGCGGGCGGTGTCCAGCCCCATCTGCAACAGCAGATACTGACGACTGAGACGGGCATTGCTGGCAGCCTGCCGCAGGGCCAGCCGGGCATTGGCATGGGTAATCTGGGCGTTGGCGCGGTCGGTGGGGAGGGCGCGGCCTTCGGCAAAGCGGGCATCTACCTGTTGCAGCAGAGCCTCGGTGCGGCGGGTATCGGCGGCGGCAAAGGCCACCTGCGCATCATAGAGCTGCACCTGATAATACGCCTTGGTGACGTCCTCGTACACCTGCTGGCGCAGACGGGTGGCCTCGTTGTCAGCGGCAAGCTGATCCAGCCGGGTGGTGCGGAGGCGGCCCCTGAGGGCAGGGTCGAAGAGCGACTGCGTGAGGGTGAGCCCGGCAGTGGCCTGCCAGCGGGTGCCAAACTGCACGGCCCGGCGCTCGGCCGACGTGGGGTCGGCGAAGTTGGGGACGATACTGGTGGCCAGAATGGGGTTGAAGCGCAGCTCGGCCGAGGCAGTGACCTGTGGCAGACGGCCTGCGCGGGCTTCCTGCTGCTGGGTCTCGGTGATGGCGGTGCGCAGTTTCTGGCTGGTATAGAGCGCCTGCTGCTGCCAGGCCGTGCGCAGGGCATCGGACAGCGTAAGCGGCTGGGCCGAGGCAGAAAGGGCGCTGCCAAGCGACAAAGCCAACAGCGGCAGGAGATGGGAGAAACGCATGGACGGCATACGGTTGATGATGGTATGGGCCTCAGCCACGGAAGACGCTGGCAGGTTCGACCCCATTGATGCGGCGGATGGCGAAAATGGCACCGCCCAGACTGATGGCGGTGGTAATGCCCAGGAACAGCAGGCGCAGCCCCCAGGTGAAGCTGAAGATGGTGCCCCCCGACCCCACGCCTATACGGAACAGCTCGATGAAGACATAGCCCACCAGAAAGCCCGCCACCGCAAACAGCAGCGCCTGCGTGATGATGAGGCGCGTGATGTAGCCGTTGGTGGCGCCGATGGCCTTGAGGGTGCCGTAGTCGCGGATGCGGTCGATGGCGGCGGAGTAGAGCGTGAGGCCAATAATGAAGAAGCCGCTGATGACAGCGAAGATGAGCAGTGTGCCAATGCTGATGGCGATGCCCGTGCTGCCGAGTACGGTTCGCTTGGTGGTGGAGGCGAACTCGCGTGGGAGCCAGGCCCGCACGCCGTAGACGGTGCGGTTGATGGCGTCGCGGACGGCTACACTGTCTGCGCCGGGCTGTAGGTCGACGAGGATGGCGCTGACCTTGTCGGCGGGGAAGTTGCCGAGGTAGCGGGCACGCTCAAGAGTGGTGAACATGAACTGCGCGCCAAAGCCACGAATACCAGCCGTTTCGGCGGCGAGGTAAACGCGGCGGCCACTGATTTCGAAGGAAGCCCCAAGGGTGGCACCGCCAAGCGACTTGCTGTCGTAGCGGTCGTAGCTGACGGCACCATCAGGGATGAGGTCGGCGTAGGTGCCGCGGGAGAAGCGCAGGGGCCCACCCCTGAAGGTGGGCGCCTCGGAACCGATGAGCTGCACCCCCGCGCTAGTGCCATCGGCGAAGCGGGCCGACGCCCCAGTGATGACCACCGGGTGCACCTGCCGCACGCCAGGCAGGCTGGCGACCTCGCGGATCTTGCGAATGTCGATGGGGGCCAGGGCGGCCACATTGGTGGTGCGGTTGTCTACTACCCAGAGATCGGTGGTAGTGCTGTCGATGAGGCCCGACATGGCGTTGGTGAGGAAGAGGAAGATGCCCGTCTGCTGGCCCACCAGAAAGGTGCTGATGACGATGCCCAGCAGCGCCCCAAAGCTCTTGGCTCTGTCGTAGACGATGAATTTGAGGGCTGTGCGTAGCATGGGAAGCGCGAAAGTGAGGGTATCAGCGGTCAGTGGAAGCGGCGGGTGCGGGTGCCTGAGGTGCCTTAAGACTGATGAGGCACTCGACGCGGCTGTTGAGCAGTAGGGGCTTATCGCCCTCAAGCAGGATGCGGACCTCGCGTACGCGGCGGTCTTCGGCATCGCCGACGGTTTCGGCGAACAGGGACTTTTTCTTCAAATAAGGCCCTACCCATGCCACTGTGCCCTGCGCCAGGGTATCCTGTCGGCCCTGCGCGCGCACCCAGGCTGTGGCGCCGGGGTATACCTGGGCCGCAAAGAGTTCGTCGACCTCGCAGAGGGCAGTGAGAGGGCCAGCGGGGGCAAATTCGCCGAAAGCCTGTCCGGCGCTGATGGCATCACCGGGGACGACATCGAGGCGGAGGAGCTGACCGGGCTGCTGGGCACGCACGGCGCGCTGGCGGCGCTGGGCCTGTGCAAGGGCCAGATCGGCGCGGAGCTCGGTGAGGCGGAGGCGGGCGGAAGCGGCCTGGGCGCGCAGGCGGTCGCGCTCCTGCTGCTGGGCGGTGAGGTCGGTCTGGGCATTGTCGAGGGCCTGCCGGGTTTCGGCGCCCTTGGCGGCCAGGGCCTGCACGCGGTCGAACGTACGCTGGAGGTTGGCAAGCTGGGCCTCAGCGCGGGCCAGTGCGGCCTGCTCGGCGGCAATCTGGGCCTCCTGAGTAGCAAGACGGCTGGCGGCCTGCTGCACCTGAGCGTCCTGTATGTCGTGGTCCAGCTCCAGCAGCACGGCCTGTGCAGCTACCTTCTGTCCCTCGGCGACGGGTGCTGCCACCACAATGCCTGCTACCTCGGCAGAAAGCTGGACAATACGCCCCTGCGGCTCGATGCGGCCGAGGGCTACGACGTGGTCGGTGGTGGCGGGCTGCACCACCTGACGGGGCGGGCCTTCTGGGGCATCGGCGGAAGGCTTTGAGCCACAGGCGGCCAGTACAAACGCCGACGGCAGCAGATACAGCAGGGGGTATTTCATAACAACAGTGCGGAGCATGACAGTGGATGGCGCTTAATGGAAGGCTTCATCGGGAGCGTGGTCGGTGACGGCTCCTTCGACGACATAGACGATGCGGTCGGCATATGGGCGGAGGCGCATATCGTGGGTGACGATGGCCACGGCTTTGCCTGCGGCGGCGAGGCGGCGGAGTTCGCCCATGACGATTGCCATGGAGCGAGGGTCGAGAGAAGCGGTGGGTTCGTCGCAGAGCAGGAGACTGGGCTCGGTGACCAGCGCGCGGGCGATGGCCACGCGCTGCTGCTGGCCGCCAGACAGTTGCTTGGGCAGGTTCTGGGCGCGGTCCAGCATGCCCATTGTCTCGAGGGCTTTGTGGGCGCGCTGGCGGGCCTCGGCGGCGGGTACGCCCAAGAGCTGGAGAGGCAGGCGCACGTTCTCCTCGGCCGTTAGGGGCATCACGAGGTTGAAGTTCTGGAAGACGAAGCCGATGTTCTGGAGGCGGAGGTTGGCCAACTGACGCTCGGAAAGCGTGGTGGCGTCCTGGCCGTTGATGATGACGCGGCCCTGGGTGGGGTAAATGACACAGCCCAACAGGGATAGCAGGGTAGTTTTACCACTACCTGATGGCCCCAGAATGAGGAGGAGCTCGCCCGCCCGGACGGTGAGGTCAGAGGGGCTGAGGGCGTTGATGAGGGTGTCGCCCGAGCGGTATTGCTTGGAGGCGGCCTGGACCTCGGCCACGATGGGAGCGTTGGAAGGGGCTGTCATGTTTCCCACAGGAGAAGAACAAGAACGGAACCGGAGGCCCATCTGTTTAGTTCAAAACAGAAGCAATTTATTTGAAATTGCTACGTAATTGTATTGAATGAAATACCAGAAGCTACAGCACCTGATAGATCTGTGGGCTGCCTACGAAGCCGAACACCCTGAGGCGACGACGGGGGGCTTTGGCGCGTGGCTACAGCAGCAAGCGGCAGATACGTCGGTCAGCACGGAAGTTACGGCACCAGTGCAGGATACGAAATGGCCCGAAGCCGGGTCACAGCCGTCGGGCGGCAGTGTGCCGTCGCACCTGCCAGTGACAGCACAACTGGCCGCACTGGCCGGGCGAATCGGGCGGATGGGGCGGGTACTGTCGAAGACGGCGCTGGCCGACCTGGGACTGGGCAGCCAGGAGGAGTTCACGTTTCTGGCGAGTATCTATTACGAGGGCAGCCCCACGAAGTCGGCGGTGATACAGCACAACCTGACGGAGATGACCACGGGGACGGAGATTCTGCGGCGGCTGCAGAAAGCCGGCTGGACCACCGAGCGGCCCGACGAAGCCGACCGGCGCGCCAAGCGCATTACCCTGACACCCAGTGGTAAACAGGTGATACTGGCCGCCTTCGAGGAAATGAGCCGAATGGCAGCCGACATGTTTGACCCGCTGACAGAGGCCGAGCAGGAAACGCTGCGCACCCTGCTGCAGCGGATAGACCAGCACCTGCTGGCACTGCACAGCGAGTTGCAGCACGGCAAGAGTTGACCGATTTTCACTGCATCTGGGGGATGGCGGAAGCGGCGGGTGTTTCGTTATTTCGGGCACGATTCCGCCAGTCATGCTAGTACCTGCCGCCATCACCGTTCGGGCTGCCACCGAAGACGACCTGTTTTTTCTGGCCGAAGCCATTCGGCAGAGCGACAGCGCCGGCACCGAGGTAGTGAGCTTCCAGCGGCTGTTTGGCCTGAACAACCTGGAACTGCAACAGCTGCTGATGAACCTTGCGGGCGAGGAGATAGAGGGGCAGGAATATTGCTATCCCAATTTCCGGCTGGTGGTATCGAAAGACCCAGGGGGGCAGGAAACCCTACTGGGAGGGCTGGCCGCCTGGGTGGAGGGCGAAGCCGGACTGCCAAGCAGCCTGCTGAAAGCCCAACTGCTGTCGTTTCTGGTGGGCAGTGCCCGCTGGCATGAAGGACTGGTGCGGATGGAAAAGCTGGCTACGATAGACATTCCGCGCGAAGCCGGCACGCTGCAACTGGACTCGATCTACCTGCGGGCAGAAGCCCGTGGCAAGGGCCTGCTGGGCCAGCTGATAGAAGCGGTGGAGCAGGAGTTCAGGGCGACACGCCCCAACCTGCTGAAGGCTCAGATACTGCTGATGGACAGCAACGCCCGCGCCCTGAAAGCCTACGAGAAACTGGGCTATGAGGCTGTGCGGCGCACCAACAGCCCCGACCCGGAAATACCCGCACTGGTCAGCGGCAGTGGCCGTGTACTGCTGGAAAAGCGGTTTGCGTAGGAAGAAGAGCCTCAGGGAGTGAGGTTGAAGCGCCCCAGTGTGGGGTTCACAAACGAGTACTCAAGCGTCTCGAAGCGGACGGGCCGGTCGGGCAGGGCGTACCAGGGGCTGAGGTCATCGCGCTCGGAATTGAGGATGATGTGAGGGCTCTGGGCAGGCATGAAGCTCTGGGCCAGAAGCAGCAGCTTTTCGCCGCTGACATTGACAGCGACATCCACCACCAGCACGGCATGGCCGGGTGCGCCAGGGGAGACGATAAAATCGCCGGGGAGGAGGTCTTCGAAGCGGGCAAGGCGCTGGCCTTCTCTGGGGAGCGACTGGGTGCCTGCATAGGTGAAGACGACATCGAGGTAGCGGCGGAAGGCAGCCCGCGAGGAATCGGGCTTGGCCTGCTGCAAAAACCGGACGCTGTTACCCGTAATTACCGGACGAACGCCTGCGGCATACTGCGCCCAGCTGAACCGGTGGCCGCTGGTAAAAAAGAAGGCAATGCGCTTCTTCTGGCCCATTTCCCAGAGATACTCGGCATAGAATCGGATGACGGCATCGGCGCACTGCTGGAGGTCGCGGGTGCCGACGTCGCGTTTCAGAATGGCGTACTGCCCTTGATTGGGCTTTTCTTCTCCGTTGTAGAAGTGAATGGGGGTCCCTTCGGGCTCAAGGGGATGCTTCCGCAGCCATTCGCCAAAAGAGCCGGGGGCTACGGCCACACGCTGAAAGCCCTCGGGCAGTGGCACCTCTCCCACCTGGGTAGGGAAGTCGGGCGCGGGCGAAAAACGGGTGTTAAAGGCATCGGGATTGCGCTCGGGGTGTTGACACCCCAGCCCTACTACAAGGAAGAGCAGAAGCCCCAGATAGTTCATCAGATGCGCTGGAAGGCGTCTGGGTTGAGGATGGCGCGGTCGCCCTTCTCGACGGTGGTGACGGTATCGAAGCCGCCGCGGATGTTGTACTGCATGCGAACCTTCAAATAGCGGGGCTCCATGGCACGCCAGAGGTGGTCGAAGATGACATCGGTGACGGGCTCCTGGAAAATGCCTTCCTCGCGCCAGGAGAAGAGATAATACTTGAGGGCCTTGAGCTCGACCGCCTTCTTGTGGGGAATGTACTCGATATCGAGAGTACCGATGTCGGGCAGGCCGGTGCCTGGGCAGACAGCGCTGAACTCCTTGGTGTGGAGGTGGATGAGCTGGGGGTGAAGAGTCTCGAAATCGAAGCAGGCGAGGAGGGCGAACTTGGCCTCGAGGTCGATGGCGGTGCGGGTATCGGCGATGGTGATGGCGGGCTTGTTCCCCTTGGCGAATTCCATGAGACGGCGCTGGCTAGTGTTAAAAATCTCTAACGACCGAAAGTTACAGGCTGGATAAACCCAGAAGCGGGCGTTCGGCGCTATTTTGTTGGCTTACAACGCAGGGACCGTATGGTCTCGTGTTGCGACAGACAGATTTTAACCCATCCCATCAATCCATGCGTACTTCTTCCCTGTTCCGAATGGCAGTGGCAGGCATGCTGGCGGCGGGCTGTTACACAGCGCATGCGCAACAAGCGCCGGGCGCCCTTACGTATCAGCTTCCCCCACAGGAGATTCTGCAGATGGCCGACGCGGCCCCAACGCCGGCGGTATCGATCAGTGCTGACGGCAAAACGGCGCTACACCTGCGGCGCGCGGCCTATCCGAGCATCGCGCAGATTGCCCAGCCCGAACTGCGAATTGCTGGCCTGCGCCTGAACCCCAGAACGAACGGCCCCAGCCGCGCGACGACCTTCAACGGCTTTGCCCTGCAGGACGTAGCGACGGGCGAAATCCGCGAGGTAACCGGCCTGCCCGCAGAGCCCCGCATGATGAACGTGAGCTGGAGCCCGCTGGGCACGCATATCGCTTTTGTTCAGGAAGTAGACAACGACCGCCAGGCTGGTCTGGAACTGTGGGTGATAGACGTGGCAAGCGCCAAAGCCAGCAAACTGACCGAGGCCGTACTGAACGCCACATTTGGCTCGCCCATCAGCTGGCACCCCAGTGGTCAGAGTATCCTGATTCGCCGTGTACTGCCGAGCCGTGGCCCTGCGCCAGCCGACAACCGTACGCCCACTGGTCCCGCCGTACAAGAGAATGCTGGCCGCGCCGCACCGGCACCCACCTTTCAGGATCTGCTGAAGAACCCTGCCGACGAAGCGCGTTTCGACTACCATGGCATGGCCCATCTGGCCGAAGTGGCGCTGGATGGCAGCGTGAAAAACCTGCCGATTCAGGGCATCATCATGCGGAACGACTGGAGCCCCGATGGCAACTACCTGCTGGTAATGTCGCTGAAGCGCCCCTACAGCTACACAGTCCCCGCCAGCCGTTTCCCAACGGACGTGGTGATAGCCGACCGTAGTGGCAAAACAGCAGCCACCGTGGCCAACCTGCCGCTGAACGACGCACAAAGCCGAGCCCGCGATGCGGTGGCCCCGGGCATGCGCAGCTTCAGCTGGCGCGCCGATGCACCCGCCACGCTGGTGTTTGCCGAAGCACCCGATGGTGGCGACCCTGCCAAGCAAACCGAATACCGCGACATCGTGTACACGATGACCGCCCCCTTTACCGCGCCGAAGCAGGAACTGCTGAAACTGCAATACCGCTACCAGGGCATCATGTGGGGCAACGACCAACTGGCGATGGTGAACGAGTTCTGGGTGAGCCAGCCGAAGATCCGGACGAGCCAGTTTGCGCCTGCCAAGCCGGGTGCCATGAAAGTGCTGTTTGAGCGCTCCTGGGAAGACCGTTATGCTGACAAAGGCAGCCCCGTGATGCACCAGGGCCCCTACAAGCGGGCGGTGATCAAGCTGGTAAACAAAGGCAAAGAGATGCTGCTGAGTGGCGAAGGAGCTGGCCCTGAAGGCGACCGCCCATTCCTGGACCGCTATGAGCTGGCGACCGGCAAGACGACCCGCCTGTTCCAGTCGCAGGCCCCTTACTACGAGACGGTGGTAGACGTACTGGACGAAGCCGGCACGGTAATCCTGACCTCGCGGGAGAGCCTGACGGAAGTGCCGAACTACTGGGTGCGCAACCTGGTGAAGCGCATAGCTCCGCGCCAGCTGACGCGCTTTGCCGATCCGTATCCGCAGCTGCGCCAGGTGAAGAAAGAGCTGATCAAGTACAAGCGTGCCGACGGCGTGGAACTGACGGGCACGCTGTATCTGCCGGCTGGCTTCACGCCCGGTAAAGACTCGCCCCTGCCTTGCCTGATGTGGGCGTACCCGACGGAGTTCAAGAGCGCCGCTGCTGCCAGTCAGGTGCAGGACTCGCCGTACCGCTTTACGCGCCTGAGCTGGGGTTCGCCGCTGTTCTGGCTGATGCGTGGCTATGCCGTGCTGGACGACCCGGCTATGCCCATCGTAGGTGAAGGCAGCGCCCAGCCGAACGACACGTACATCCAGCAGCTGGTGGGCAGCGCCCAGGCTGCTGTGGACGAGGTAGTACGCCGCGGCGTGGCCGACCCCAAGAAGATTGCCGTGGGTGGCCACAGCTATGGCGCCTTCATGACGGCCAACCTGCTGACACACAGCAAGCTGTTTGCCGCGGGTATTGCGCGCAGCGGGGCCTACAACCGCACACTGACGCCCTTCGGCTTCCAGAACGAGGACCGCTCGTACTGGGAGGCCTCGAAGATCTACTTCGACATGTCGCCGTTCAACTTTGTGCCGCAGATGAAGACGCCGCTGCTGCTGATTCACGGCGAGATGGACAACAACCAGGGCACGTTCCCGATTCAGAGCGAGCGCTACTTTGCCGCGCTGAAAGGCCACGGGGCAGTGGTGCGCCTGGTGATGCTGCCGAACGAAAGCCACGGCTACCAGGCGCGCGAGAGCGTCCTGCACACGCTGTGGGAAATGGACAGCTGGCTGGAACGCTTCGTGAAGAACGCGAAGTAACCTCCTGACAGGTAATGCAAAAGCCCCGGATGACCGGGGCTTTTCTGTTTCTGGGGGATGTGAGACATCAACCCACAACGTCCTTTCGAACGTACCGAGAAATATACCTGTAGGCGGCTTGCCACTTTCCTTTGAACAGAATTGGAAGCGGGGCAACCTCGCATAAATCCTGGACGAAGCGGCCTTCTCCGAAGGCCAAAAGCAGATTTCTCAGGAAGGCTACGCCAACCTTCTAAATGACGTGGAGTGGGAAGAGTGGCTCAGCGGCGGCGCTTCTTGCGCTTGAGGCCCATGGCGCTGCTGCTGCTGCGCGACATTCCACTGCCAGACACTACCACCTTCTTTTTCTTCTTGCGGGTGTAAAGGGGCTGGCTGGCACTGCTGATGCTGGCGCGGGAGATGATCTGCTGGGCGCTCATGAGCTGTACCTCATTGGCGTTGAGGCGGATCTGACCGCCGGATAGCGTGGCGAGGTGGTCGAAGACGACCTGATCTGAGAGAGAGCCATCGGCCACGGTGCTGCCACCAGCCTTGCTGAGCAGCGACACCTTCATGTAAGTGGCAACGATGCGCTCGTAGTGCGAACGCGCGGGGCCGGGCTCCATCGCGAGGGCCTTTTCGATCATCATCTCGATGTTGCGGCCATACTGGCGGAAGCGGCTCTTACGGACATGATATGCGAGGCGCTCGTATTTGGGGCGTTCGCTTTCGGGTGCAGGCGCGGGATAAGGGCCGTTAAGCTGGATGTTGTATCCGGCAAGGCGGTAGAGGTGATCCCAGAGCTTCTTGTGGAAGTCGGCTTTCTCGCGGTCGGGGGTAGCGATGGTAGCCATGACGCGGACAATTTCGTGGGCCATGGCGGTGCGCTGGTCTATGTCTTCGATGGTGCGCAGGTGCTCAACCATGTTCTGTACACTGCGGCCGTATTCGCGAAGGCCGAGCGGCGTAGGGCTCTTGTGGTAATCCATTCTGAAAGCGGAAGGAGCTGTGGGGAGACAGCGTGGCAGGCCGAAGCAGTGGCCGCCGGATATACTGTAAACGTAAACAAATCAGCCAAAAGGGCTGAATGCCACTACAAAAATAAAAAATTTACAGGGACTCTTGCTTTTGTGAAAAAGCGCACCCTACCTTAGCGCTGTATTCCTGAAGTAATACATGACCGCAAACGCATTCCAGTTCAACACCGCGTTTACCGCCCTACAGGGTGGCGTGGGCGTTGTATGTGTTGCGCCCATGTGTATTTGCTGTGCTCCTGTATCCTATAACTATTATTCCAAGGGTACGCCTGCCGGCAGGGAATTCGGAACACGTTTGTAACAAACATCACATACACCGAAACACCCGCGCCGGCCTTCCGACGCGGGTGTTTTGTTTTTAACGCCTACTTCATTTACAAACCCACTTTTCCAATGCAAACCCTGTTGCATCAACAAACGGCAGCTGAAACTGCCACCGCATTCGCCACCCTCGCTGAACGTCCTGCTGCTGTATATACCGCACAGGACCACCAGGTATGGAATCTGCTGTATTCCCGGCAATCGGTGCTGCTACAGGGTAAAGCGCACCCGGCCTTCCTGAACAAGCTGGAGGTAGTGGGCTTTACGCCGGATGCCGTGCCCGACTTTGAAGCAGTGAGCGACCGCCTGGAGGCGCTGACTGGCTTCCGGCTGCTGGCTGTAGACGGCATCGTGGCCGACGACCTGTTTTTTGAGCTGCTGTCACGGCGGATCTTCCCGGCGACAGACTGGATCCGACGGATGGATCAGCTGGACTACCTGGAAGAGCCCGATCTGTTCCACGACGTATTTGGGCATGTACCGCTGCTGGCCGACCCCCACTTTGCGGCCTTTCTGGAAGGGATGGCGAAGGTGGCGCTGAAGTATGTACAACACCCGCCACTGCTGGAGATGCTGACACGGCTGTACTGGTACACCGTGGAGTTTGGGCTGATGCAGAGCGAGGAGGGGCTGCGCATTTACGGTGCAGGTATTTTGAGCTCGGTGGGCGAAACGGCCTACGCACTGGGCGAGGTGCCCGCGCGGATACCGTTTGACGCACAGACGGTGATGGCAACTGGCTTTCACAAAGACCGCTACCAGGACCACTACTTTGTGATTTCGAGCTTCGAGGAGCTGTACGAAGCGCTACCGGATATAGACCGCGTGCTGGGAAAACTGGCCACGCTGGACCGCTGACCTCCGAGGCAGCGCCGCAGCCCGGGACGCCATGCCCGGCTGTGTTTCTGCGATTGGGAGTTGGTTGACGCTGACAGGCCACCTTCGGGTGGCCTGTTGCATTTTATGCCAGAAGACAGAACTTGGCAGCATGATACGCCTACCCTACGTGACCTGCGACGTGTTTACCGACACGCCCTTCGGCGGCAACCCGCTGGCCGTTTTCACCGACACCGAAGGCAATGCCCAGCTGACCAGCGCCGAGATGCAGCAGATAGCACGGGAGCTGAACCTGTCGGAAACGGTTTTTTTCCTGAAGCCGACGAGCGCCGAAGCTGCCTACCGGCTGCGGATTTTCACGCCGGGGGCCGAGTTGCCCTTTGCCGGGCACCCCACTGTGGGATCTGCCTATGTGATGAACTGGCTGGGGCTGGTGAACCTGCACCCCAGCGACACAACCGACATCGTAGTGGAAGAAGGCGTAGGACCGATTGGGATACGATTTACGACAGACAGCCAGGGATACCTGCGAAGTGCGCGACTGGAAAACCGCGTGCCGGTGGAAGTGCGCCCGCTGCACCTGACCCGTGCCCAGACAGCAGAGGTGCTGGGCCTGACCGAAAGCGACCTTGCCGACACACCGCTGCGAGCTGCCTCGGTGGGGGTGCCGTTTGCAATGGTGGAGGTGACAGGACTGGAGGCCCTGGGGCGCATACGCCTGAACCTGACCCGCTATGACGAATGGATGGTGCCCGGCTGGGCGCAGAAGCTGTTTGTTTACACCCCTATCGAAGCTGCTACCTACCGGGCGCGGATGTTTGCGCCGGTGATTGGCGTGCCGGAAGACCCTGCCACGGGCGGTGCCTGTGGAGCCTTTGCCGGGATGCTGGGCAGCCTGAATGCCGAAACAGACGGCGAACTGGGCTGGACAGTGCAGCAGGGCTACGAGATGGGACGCCCCAGCCAGTTGGCGATTACTGCCCGAAAAACACAGGGCGCAGTAGAAGCCGTGACCGTAGGCGGACAGGCGGTGTGGATGAGCGAAGGAATTTTCAGGCTGCGGAAGTAGCCCTGGAAGGCTTGCCGTCGGCGAGTTTCTCCTTGTCGGCGCTTTCGAAGAGGGGCATGGGTTTGCCCTTGCCGATGAAGTCGGGGCCTGAGTGGAGGTCCATCATGCGGTAGATGGCCTCATAGGTCATCTGGCGGAGACGTGGAATGTCGTCGAGGGTCATACCCGTGGTGGGAATGGGGTCGCAGAAGTGGACCTGCATGAGGCCGGGCGTGACGCGGAGGCTGCCACGGGGCATCAGCTGGCGGGCCCCCACCACGGCAAAGGGGCAGATGGGCTTCTGCATCTCGATGGCGAGACGGAAGGCGCCGTCGTAGAACGGCTTCACGAGCCACTCGGTGCGGTTCATGGTGCCTTCGGGGAAAATGAGGATGGAGTAATCCTGCTCCATGTAACGGCGCATGATGTCCATGCTTTCCTTGCGGCTGGCCTCGCTGGAGCGGTCGATAAGGATGACGTTACGGCTGTAGATGAGGCCAAGGATGGGGGTTTTGGCCTGTTCCTTTTTACCAAGCGGAAGGAATCCGTACTGGAGGGCGAGCTTGACGATGATGGCATCGAGGAAGGAACTGTGGTTACCAACCCAGACGCAGGTACCGGCTTCCTTTGCCTTGGCACGGCCGACAATACGCGTGCGCATGAAAGTGAGGAGGCATACCAGGCGGAACCAGATGAGCATCAGTGTGGTAGCGCCGACGAGATTGGCGCGGGTGCCGAATAGTGCCGAGATCAGGAAAAGCGGCGTAAACAGAACCATCAGCACTACGAATACGAGGCCAAACCACACAGTGTATATCCAGCTGAGCAAGCGACCGATACTGTTCATTCGGGGAAGTTTAGAAACCGAAGATACAGGAATGGCGCGAGACGTACTAACAGTTGTTCGGCAGGGCTCCAGGATGCCTTAACCTACTTTAACAGAGGCGTTAACGTAAAACAACGTTGTTCGATAAGATGCAATTGACACAATGGCTAGTATCGCCGAAAGCTAAATCCACTCTCAGAAGACTACGATGAAAACACTTATCCGCACTTTTGGCGCCCCACTGGTGGCATTGGCCCTGGCCGCTGGCGCCCCGCAGGTGCATGCGCAGTTTGAATATCCAATTGTGCTGCCCGATGCCAGCCCCAAAGCGAGTGTAAGCCAGCAGGTAGTATTTACAACGCTCACGGTGAACTACAACAGCCCTTCAGTAAATGGACGGCAGATTTTTGGACAACTGGAAAAATGGGATGCCGTGTGGCGTGCCGGAGCTAATGCCAACACGACCTTCACGACAACAGAGGACATTCTGGTAGAAGGCAAGCCGCTGGCAGCCGGCACCTATGGCCTGCACATGATTCCGCGTGAAAAAGGAGCTTGGACGGTGATATTCTCAAAGTTCAAAGACAGCTGGGGCAGCTTCTTCTATGACGAGAAAGAAGACGCCCTGCGGGTGGACGTAACGCCACGAACGATTGAGAACCACGAGTATCTGGAATATGTATTCACCGCACGCGGCAAAGACTTCACTACGCTGGAGCTGCGGTGGGAGAAGGTGGCAGTACCCGTCAGGATCTCGGTGGCGTACAAAGAGCAGGTACTCGCGAGCTTCAAGAAGCAGATGCGGAATGAAACCTACTGGGGCTGGACAGCAGGCTACAATGCGGCCCTGTTCCTCTACAACGAGAAACTGGATGACGACTATGCCCTCCAGCTGCTGGACCGGTCGATTGCAGTGCGGGAGAACTTTTCAAACCTGATGCTGAAGTCGCAGTTTCTGGAACGCAAAGGCAATGCCACCGGTGCTGCTGAAGCCAAAGCCAAAGCGCTGACTATGGCCACGCCCATTGAAATGGGCAACCATGCGCTGACCATCCTGAGTGGTGCCGACAAGAGCAAACACGCCGAAGCGCTGGAGATGCTGATGGGCTTGGTGAAGAAAGAGCCGAAGAACTACCGCTACAATGCCTGGGTGGGCCAGGGGTATCAGTTCATGGGCGACAAGAAAAATGCTGTCGTGTGGTACAAGAAGTCGCTGGAGCTGGCCCCCGCCGACCGCAAAGCGCGCATTGAGTCGCTGCTGAAGCAGGTGGAAGGCTGAGCCAGAACGACATGAGTTGAGCTTCCCTGATTACCAAACAGGCCCCGTTGGGGCCTGTTTGCGTTTACTGCGCCGCTTACTGAATTGACCTATTCGACCCAAGGGCCTCGCGAGATGACCAGCGCGGTGAGGGAATGTGGTAAAAGGGCTGTGTTGAGGCCTTCTGCGAAGGTCAAAAGCAGATTTCTCGCTCCACTCGAAATGACGTGGTGGGGGTGGCGCGGGATGACGCGTGGGCTGAAAAACGAGAAGGCCCCCTGATGGGGGCCTCTGTGTTACACAATGTTTTGTGCGAACCTACTCGGAACGCTGGAAGACGGGCTGGCCTGCCACCCAGGTTTCAAGTACGAGGGTTTGCCAGAGGTCTTTGGCAGGGATGGTGAAGGGGTCGCGGTCGAGGAGGATGAAGTCGGCCCACTTGCCAGGTTGAAGGCTTCCGAGGGCTTTTTCCTGATGGCCCGCATAGGCGGCATCGAGGGTGAAGGCGCGGAGTGCCTGTGCTACGGTGAGGGCTTCGTTGGGATACCAGCCGCCGGGCGGCATACCAAGGGTATCCATGCGGGTGACGGCCGCAAAGACACCAAGCCAGGGATTGGCGCTCTCGACAGGGAAGTCGGAGCCAGCAGCCACGACGGTGCCCTGGCGCAGGAAGGTCTGCCAGGCGTATGCGCCCTTCATACGGGGCTTGCCGAGGCGCTTTTCGGCCATGTTCATGTCGCTGGTGGCGTGGGTGGGCTGCATGGAGGCGATGAGGCCGAGCTGGCGGAAGCGGGGGATATCGGCAGTGTCGACAATCTGGGCGTGCTCGACACGGTTTCGGCGGTTGCGAAGACTGGGGAACCGCTCCTGCGCGGAAGCCAGCGCATTGAGCACCTGACGGTTGGCGGCATCGCCGATGGCATGGATGCAGAGCTGGTAGCCTTTGCCGCCCACTTTATCCACCATTGCCTGCATCTGAGCGTCGGTGTAGAAGAGGAGGCCCTTTTTGCCGGGTTCGTCGTGGTAGGGGTGCAGCAATGCGGCGCCCCGGCTGCCGAGTGCGCCATCGGCATAGAGCTTGACGGCCTGAACAGAGAGACGGTCGTTGGCGAAGGAGGGCAGGATGCCGTCGGCGGCAATCTGGTCGAAGGCTTCGCCAGCACCGCCAATCATGGCATAAATACGGGTAGTGAGTTTGCCCTGGGTTGCAAACGAACGGTAGAGCTTATAGGTGCTGTACGGAATGCCAGCATCGTGGATGCTGGTGATGCCGAGGGAACGCAGGTGCGCCATTGCTTTTTCGAGGGCGAGGGAATCGGCCTCTGGGGTTGGCTGTGGCTGGCGCCCCCCTACGAGGCCCATTGCGCCATCGACAAGCAAGCCGGTGGGGTTGCCCTTGGCGTCGCGGAGGAGGCGGCCGCCCTGGGGGTCCTGTGTGTTGCGGGAAATGCCAGCGAGGCGGAGTGCGGCGGTGTTGACCACAGCGGCATGACCGTCTACGCGGACGAGATAGACGGGCCGGTCGGGCACGATTGCGTCAAGGTCGGCGGCGGTTGGGAACTCCTGCTTGTCGAAGAGCTCCTGGTTCCAGCCCCGGCCCACGATCCAGAGCTGATGGGGATTTTCTTTGGCATACGCTGCTACACGCTTCTGGAGGTCGGCGAGAGAGCGGGTGCCGACAAGGTCTACCTCTAGCATGCCGCGGCCGAGACCCATGACGTGGCCGTGAGCATCGGTGAGGCCGGGGAGAAGGGTTCGGCCCTTGCCATCAATTTCCTTGGCGCCGGGGAAGGCCTGGCGGAGAGAGTCAGAGGGGCCAGTAGCCAGCACCTTACCGGAGTCGATGACCATTGCCTCAAAAGAGATCCAGCCTGAATCGGTGGGGGTGTATCCCTTGACGTGGTGAATGAGAGTAGCGGAGGGGTATCGTCTGCCGCTGGAACAGGCCGCTGCGAGCAGCAGAGCGCCCACCACAAACGTGCGGGCAGTGAAAGAATAGAAACGATACATAAAAAAGGATGGGGGTTATTCCAGGCAGGGGGGCAGGAGATCAATGCCGGCGAGGTACCATTCGCCATCAACACGGGTGAAGTAGAGGCCCCGGAGCAACTGGGCGCCCGTCATGATGAGCCCATACTCAAGGGCGGCATCGGCCTGTTGCACCTGCTGTTGTTCGGTAGGAGTAAGTGGAAGCCCAATGGACTGCTGCTTCATGGTTCGCCAGAGGTCTTCCATGCGGTGGCTCTGGGCTGGCATTTCGCCGAGGAACGCGCCGGTTTCAGGCCAGGAACCGTCGGGGCAATTGGCGAGAGGGAGACGTTTTTCGAGAAGATCTGCCTGCTGGTAGGCTGTGGCCTCAAGGCGTAGGAGTGCGCGGCGGGCACTATCGCGGAGCATAGCGATTTCGGCGAGCTCGGAGACGGTGTGTATCTGCTCAGCGACAGGAAAAGCACCGGGATTGTGCAGCACGAAAACGCCTGCATCGGGATGGATATATCGGCGAAGCTGCTCGAGATCGCCGGACTGAAGGTCCGCCAGGAGGCGGTCGGACCAGGCGCGGAGCGTCGGCGCAGGCTTACGGACGCGGGGTTTGGGGGCCTGCCGAATGGGCTTTGGCATAGGTGCTGCGGCAGAGTCGCGAGCAGCAGGCTTGGTTGCGGTAGAGTCGTTCACCGACGGAACAGCCGTGGGCAGAGAATCGGTGGCCGATGTGGTGGGTTTCGGCTCAGGCTTTCCGGCAGGTTTCTCCACTGGCTGGACGGCCGTGGCTATGGGCTGGGCGGTGATAGGCTGGGTAGCGGCGGAGTCGGGCTTGGTGGCGGGTTTAGCGGCAGGTGGCAGAGCATCCGCGAGATCAATGACCCAGGCATCGGCATAGCCGCCGCGGCGCAGGCCATCGCGGAGCGACTCGGCACCCGCTTTGTCCTTCTGCTCGCCCACGATGACGCGGTAGCGGATGCCCTCGGGGGTTGTCATTTCCAGCGCACGGGCCTTGATGTTGCGGAGCAGAACAGCAGCCACGACCTTGCGAGCCTCGTACATACTGCGGGCCGAGGCGATGACCACGGCATAGCGGGCCGCCGGGGCCGTCTGAGCCCAGAGGGCAGATGTGGCGGCCAGCCAGCACATCAGGCCAAGAAGCAGGGAATGGGGAGTACGCATGACCGAGCGGCAAAATAGCGATGAAAGGGCTGGAAACCACGACACAGGGCGTTGAAGCACAGAGAATGAGGCTGTTAAAGGCTTGTTAAGTGGCGCTGGCAGGGTGTTGGGGCCCAAGGGGATTGCGTTAGCTTTGCTGTAACGGAAACCTACACATACGCGGATGTCTCCCACAAAAGCCCCTTTCCCAGACCTGCCGGGTACCAAGATGACACGGCCCATCCGGCTGCTGGTGGTGTTGGCAGTGGTATCGACGCTGGGCATTGTAATAACACAAGCCTATTGGGTGCGAAAAGCATTGAACCTTCACCAGCGCCAGCTGGAGGAGTCGACGCAGATTGCGTTGCAGCAAGTGGCGCACCGAATGGGCTATTACTATCGGGCGGCAGTGCGTGAAGACGCGGTGGAAAAAGTGGGGTCAGACTACTTTGTGGTTGAAGTGAGTCATCACTTCGACAAAGCCGTGCTGGAATACTACCTGCGGCAGGCATTTCTGGCGCACAAACTGGATGTAGGCGTAGAATATGCTGTGTATGACTGCAACCGCGACAAGATGTCGTACGGGTCGTACCTGTGCTTCATGAGCCAACCGCCTGACTCGCCCGTGCGGACTGGCGACATGCCGAAGCTGGCGAGTGCCTCGGCACACAACTACTTTGGCATTCGGCTGATTGGCGTGGAGGGCTACCTGGCGCGGCAGATGGACATCTGGATTTTTTCGAGCGGGGTGCTGTTGGTGGTGATTGTGTTCTTCGGGTATTCGCTGGGGGTGATTCTGCGACAGCGGCGGCTGAGCGAAGTGCAGCGGGAACTGCTGCACAGCCTTTCACACGAACTGATGACGCCGGTAACGACACTGGCGCTGTCAGGCGAGGCACTATCGCGGCCGGGTGCAGCGAACGACCCCGAACGGGTGCAGACCTATGGCAGCCTGATTCAGCGAGAAGCGGACCGTCTGAAGCAACAGTTGGCTTGGGTGCTGCAACACGCCCGCGCTGACCACGACAGCCTGCGCCTGAACCGCGACTGGGTGGCAGCCGACAGTCTGCTGGAAGCCCTGCGCGACACCTTCGCCCCAATGGCAGAACGTGTTGGCGGCAAACTGACCCTGGAGATAGCCCCGAATGGTCGCGACCTGTTTGTAGACGCCGACCGTGTGCAACTGACCAACGCGCTGTATAACCTGCTGGACAATGCGCTGAAGTATGGCGGGACGAACCCGCAGATACGGCTGGCGCTACTGCACGATGGCAGCCAATGGGAGTTGCGGGTGCAGGACAGCGGCCCCGGTATACCACGGGGACATCGCGACAGAATTTTTCAGCCGTTCTACCGCCTGCCGGGGTCGAGCATGGTACAGGGCTATGGGCTGGGCCTGAGCTACGTGCGGCGGATTGTGAAAGCCCATGGCTGGCGCCTGCGGCTGGACACGGGCAGTGGCAAAGGCTGCACGTTCCGGATACGGATTCCGGCGCGCCATGTAGGCGATGGAGCCATGGCAGCTCAATTCCGCCCGATCGTGCAGCCGGCCTGATTTTCCACTCCTCTTCTCTCCCCCTGATTGACCATGGCAACAGCCGTACCGCAACCAAAAGCCCGCATTCTGCTGGTGGAAGACGACACCTCGCTGGCCTATGTGACCCGAGATGGCCTGCAACAACTGGGCTATGCTGTTCAGCACTGCGCCGATGGCTGGGAGGCACTGCACGCGTTTCAGATGCAACTGCCCGACGTTTGCATACTGGATGTGATGCTGCCCGGACAGGACGGCATTGCACTGGCGAAGCAGATGCGGCAGATATCGCAACGGGTGCCGATTCTGTTTCTGAGCGCGCGGGTGCTGCCCGACGACCGCATACTGGGGCTGAAAGCCGGCGCCGACGACTACCTGACGAAACCTTTTCGGCTGGAAGAACTGGCCCTGAAAATCGATGTTTTTCTGCGGCGCAACCGCTATGAGCCTGAAAACGGGGCGCTGCAACTGGGCGATTTTTCGTTTGACCCACAGGGCCTGGATCTGACGCACACTACCCCCGAGCACACCCGTCGTCTGACGGCACGTGAAGCCGCCCTGCTGGCGGTATTGGCCAATGCCAAAGGCGCTGCCCTTCGGCGCGAGGAGATACTGCGGAGTGTATGGGGCAACGATGATTACTTCAGCGGGCGCAGCCTGGACGTGTTCATCAGCCGGCTGCGGAAATACCTGGCAGCCGACAGCCGGGTGAAAATAGAGAACCTGCACGGGCTGGGTTTCCGGCTGAGCTACCCGATGGCGTAGCTTTGGCACATGGGTTTGTTTACAGGCATCCGGGTAGTGGAGCTGGCGAGTGTGCTGGCCGGCCCGGCGGTAGGTGCATTCTTTGCAGAGCTGGGCGCGGAGGTGATTAAAGTGGAACCGCCCGCAGGCGACGTGACGCGCACCTGGCAGCTGGCTGGCGAGACCGTGACGGGGGGTGTATCGGCGTATTTCAGCTGTGTGAACTGGGGCAAACAGCGCCGTGTGCTGAACCTGAAAGACCCCGCCCAGCGCACCCAACTCTATGCTCTGCTGGACACCGCCGATGTGGTGATTGTGAACTACAAGCCAGGCGACGCCGAAAAACTGGGGGTGGCCTGGGACACCCTGCACCCTCGCAATCCAAAGCTTATTTACGCTCACCTGACCGGCTATGGGCTGGACCACCCGCGGGCGGGCTACGACGCAGTGGTACAGGCCGAGGCGGGCTTCATGCACCTGAACGGTGAAGCCAATGGCGGCCCCTGCAAGATGCCCGTGGCGCTGATGGACCTGCTGGCTGCCCACCAGCTGAAACAGGCCATTCTGTGCGCGCTGTATGCCCGCGAGAAAACGGGCGAAGGCAGCAGGGTCAGCGTGTCGCTGATTGAAGCAGGGCTGGCCTCACTGGCCAACCAGGGGACGGCCTGGCTGGTAGCCGGGGAGAATCCCCGCCGCATGGGCAGCGAACACCCCAGCATTGTGCCATACGGCACCGTCTTCACCGCAGCCGATGGCAAGCCACTGATTCTGGCTGTAGGCAACGACCGCCAGTTTGCCGACCTGTGCGCGCTGCTGGGTGTGGCCGAACTGGCACAGGATGTGCGTTTTTCCACCAATCCGGCGCGGGTGCGCC
This sequence comes from Pontibacter sp. T17, assembly GCF_057219875.1. Classification (NCBI taxonomy): domain Bacteria; kingdom Pseudomonadati; phylum Bacteroidota; class Cytophagia; order Cytophagales; family Hymenobacteraceae; genus Pontibacter; species Pontibacter sp. T17. The sequence goes on along the minus strand of NZ_JBXVVW010000001.1, from coordinate 680,111 downwards.
ACCGTGCAGACCTGTTGCCCCTGCTGCGCACTGCCATTGGCCGGCAAACCAGAGCTGAACTGCTGGCGGCGCTGGAAGCCCATGAGGTGCCTGCGGGCGCGGTGAACGATGTAGCCGACGCACTGGCAGCCCCTGCGGCGCAGCCCATGCTGCTGACCGATGCCGCAACTGGCCTGAAGGGCCTGCGCACCGTAGCCTTCAGCGGGCCGGACGGCTGGCAGGAAAGCCAACTGAGCGCCCCACCCCGCACCGACGGCGAAGGTCAGTAAGGCTTGGGGGCGAACCCTTTGGAGGAGAGATAGCTGGCAGCCCGGCCGTTGTAGCGGGGCGAGTACGGCAGGTATCGGAGTGCCTGAGAGAGCCAGCGCTGAACGGTGTGAGCAGCGGCATAGGGCTCGGGTGTCCAGCGGGAAGGCGTTGCCGTGGAGAAGGGCGATACCCGGAGGGTGAAGTCGTAGCGCCAATACTCTCGCTGCGAGGCAGGATCTACCAACCGGAACGTCACGATCTGTTCGGGGAAGCTGACCAGTTCGTCGGGGTGCTCGGCAATGTAGAGCAGCTGCTCGTCGGTGAGACGTGCCAGCGGGAGAAGCACGTCAGCGAGGAGGAGGACATCGCCTGGCAGAAACTGGTTGTCGCTTCGGCTCTGCGGAGGCAGCACTACCAATGGGCGTGTAGTTTCGTCGGGATACTCGGCGGCAAGTTCGGCAAACTGCAGCGCCTGGTAGAGGGCGGTGGTGAGGGAATCGGCATAGCGCCCCTCGCGAAGACGGAGCAACGCGGTGAGACGTGCCATTTCAGGATTGGCCGTGTTGCGGCCAGTGGAGTCGAGGATGAGCGACGCCCTGCCGACGATAAGCCGCTGGGTGGCGCGGCGAAGGAGAGAGGCATCAAGCGAGGTGCGCAGGGCTTCGGCCTTGACACGCTGGCTGGCTACCGGATTGGAGGGAACGTCGCGGTAGAAACTGCGGCCGAAGGTGAACCAAAAGAACGGGTTGCCGCCCCACATGAAGGAAGGAGCCCACATCTGGGTGAAGAAGTCGCGGCCGCGGTAGGCCTGGGTGTAGTAACGGGGATACTGGGTAGCCCAGAAGTAGTTGAGCGCAGTAGTGTGGGCTGTGGAGCCAAAGGGAGCGTAGAAAGCATCCCAGCTGTTGTAGTAATAGCCTGAGGGAAAAGCGGGGCCCAGCCTGCTGAAAGGGTTGTTGGGCAGGGCGGGGAACATCTGTGCACTGGCAACCAGCGGCACAGACAGCAGCAGGCAGAAAAGTAATGCACGCATAGACTCAGGAGACCGTACACTAAATGTACGAAACTGACAGCCAAAGGGAATCAGGTAAAAAGTAGATATTTGCAGGCTATTCCCTGACAATTTTCATGAGTCTTCTGGTAATCGGGACGGTGGCCTTTGACGCCATCGAAACGCCTTTTGGCAAAGTGGACCGTATCGTAGGCGGTGCCGCAACGTTTGCATCTCTTTCGGCTTCGTTCTTTCACAAGCAGGTGCAGTTGGTATCTGTAGTGGGCGATGATTTTCCGGCAGAATACATTGCCGAACTGAACCGGCGTGGGGTAGACACCGCAGGCCTGGACGTGCGAAAGGGCGAGAAGTCGTTTTTCTGGTCAGGGAAGTATCACCGCGATCTGAATTCGCGCGACACACTTGTGACCGAGCTGAACGTGCTTGCGAGCTTCAACCCGGTGATACCGGAAGCCTGGCGCGCGCCTGAGTTTGTGCTGCTGGGCAACCTGGTACCCGACATCCAGTACAATGTGCTGCAACAGTTTACGAAGAAGCCGAAACTGGTGGTGATGGACACAATGAACTTCTGGCTGGACAGCGCACGCGATGCGGTGATCCGGAACCTGGAGTTTGTGGACGTGCTGACCATCAACGACGAAGAGGCGCGCCAGCTGTCGGGCGAGTATTCACTGGTGAAGGCTGCGCGGGCCATTCTGAAGATGGGCCCCGATTTCCTGGTGATCAAGAAAGGCGAACACGGCGCACTGCTGTTCCACAAGAACCAGGTGTTCTTTGCGCCTGCCCTGCCGCTGGAAGACGTATTCGACCCCACTGGCGCGGGCGACACTTTTGCCGGTGGCTTCCTGGGTTATCTGGCCTCGACACGCGACGTGACGTTCGAGAACATGAAGAGCGCGGTGATTTACGGCTCGACGATGGCCAGCTTCTGCGTGGAGAAGTTTGGCACTGAGCGTCTGCTGGAGCTGAAGAAAGACGAAGTGCGTGCACGCATCCGCTCGTTCCTGGAGCTGGTAAATGTAGACATCGTGCTGGAATAAGGTTTCCAGTTGACTGATATAGCAGAGGCCCGCCAATAGCGGGCCTCTGTGCTTGTTATTCTTAGCAGAATCGTCTACTCGGCCAGAAGCTTATCGATGGCTGTGCGGAGACGCTGCAAACCAGCGTCGTCGAGGCCACCGGCCTGCACATGGCGGACGATGCCCTTGCGGTCGATGACGACGTGTGTGGGGTATGCCGTGACCCCAAAACGGTTTGCCGCCAGCTTTTGGGAGTTGGGTAGGACACTGTAGGCAAAGGGTTTGCGGCGGAGAAACTCCTTGAGCTCGGGGATGCGATCTGTTGCGGGAGCAATGAAACGGACCTGCTGACCGGCATAGGTAGCTACGAGTTCATTGAGGATGGGCATTTCGGCCACACAGGGCTTGCAAGCGATGAACCAGAAGCAGAGAACGGTAATGTTGCCATTTGAGTTGGCGAGGTTCAGGCGGGTGCCGTCATAAAGCGTGAGGGAAGAATCAGGGGCAGGCTTACCGAGGAGGAGCGTACCGGAACGCCCGATGTTCTCGCTAAGGGCGCGCGCAAGAGAATCTGCGTTGACCTTGCCGATGGGGCGAGGAGAGAAGATGAACTGTTGCTGGTTGGTGTCGGACGGGTTGCCAGGCAGCTGTGTCATGTACATCCGCTTGCCGTTCTGCTCGATGTACTGGTTGCCAGCGCTGTCGCGTTTGACATCCGTGGTGTAGGTGGTGGTGTTTCCGTCGCGGTCAGTCTGAAAGCTGGTGGAGCCCTGTGCGGCAGCGGTAACGACCCATGCGGAGAGGCTGAGTGTAGCGAGAAGGCGAATCATCTGTACAAAGTAGCCACATGTAGCCGTTTGGCAAAGCCGAGTAGGCGGGCGTTCAGGAATATTGAGGTTTATTAAGATTTTCGGAATCAGCGAGTTCATCGATCTCTGCCATGGAATAGCCGCGTTCGAGGAGAATGGCAACGGCAGCCTGTACTGCGAGCGGCAGGAAACGGCGCTGGTTTCTGACGATGGCATACAGGCGCGCATCGCGGGTGCGCCGCAGCTTTCGCATGTACTGTTGGCGGATGAGCTGGTCAATGTGCTCGGCCTCTTCCTGGGAAGGAAGTAAAGGCGGCAACAATGGCAGCCACTCTGCAACAAGCGATGTAGCAGCGCCGAAAGGCCCTGTACCAGGCGCAAACATCAGGGTAGTAAAGTAAAAAACGGTGCCATCATCGAATACCACCTGCACATAGCCATAGCGGCTGGTACCAAACGGAAAGGCCCGGCCGCGGACAACATGCACCTCGCGGACCTGACGGTCGTGGTACTCATATACGACCGGAGCGAGCCCCGGAACTGCTGGCCTACGGGAAATGTGAAACGCGGTGAGTCCAAAAAAACGACGTGTACGTAGACGCAGGCCGCGATTCTCGCGCCAATACTGCCAATGCACGATGGCAGCTGGTACAAAACCGACTGCTACAGTCGCCGCCAACAACCAAGTCCATTTCTGCCATCCCCACTGCTGCACAACAGCGGCGATGGCCACAACCCACAGGAGCGCTGCCCGCCAGGGAAAGCAGCGAAAATGTCTACCGGGCTGATAGAGAAACTGCGCCTGTGTAGCTGACATGGCTTAAGCGTTGCAAGGTTCTCAACAGGACAGATGGGTGGAAGGAGGGAGGAGGCTGCATAATTATCTTAGCACTCTGCTAAATATTTTTTGCGAAATGCTTGCGCCTACTGCCCCTTGCCGCTAGTTTTACAACGACAAAAGCAACACACCACACACATGGCAGAGAAAGATACTAAAAACGACAAGCTGAAAAGCTTGAAGTTGACCGTCGACCGGCTGGAGAAAGAGTACGGCAAAGGGGTAGTAATGAAACTGAGCGACAAAGGCATCCAGAACATTCCAGCAATCTCTACGGGATCGCTCGGAGTGGACATGTGCCTGGGCATCGGTGGCGTACCCCGTGGCCGCATCGTGGAGATTTTCGGGCCGGAGAGCTCGGGTAAAACCACGCTGGCATTGCACATCATTGCTGAAGCTCAGAAGACGGGCGGCATTGCAGCATTCATTGATGCAGAACATGCTTTTGATGCATCCTACGCCGAGAAGCTGGGCATTGACACCGAGAATCTGCTGATAGCGCAGCCTGACAACGGCGAGCAGGCACTGGAAATCACGGACAACCTGATCCGGTCGAGCGCGATTGACGTGATCGTTATTGACTCGGTGGCAGCGCTGGTGCCGAAGGCCGAACTGGATGGCGAGATGGGCGACAGCAAAGTGGGGCTGCATGCGCGGCTGATGAGCCAGGCACTACGCAAGCTCACGAGCACCATCAGCAAGACCAACACCGTGTGCATCTTTATCAACCAGCTGCGCGACAAGATTGGGGTGATGTTCGGCAACCCCGAGACAACAACCGGTGGTAATGCACTGAAGTTTTACGCGAGCGTACGTCTGGATGTTCGCCGTATGAACCAGATCAAAGAAGGTACCGAAGTAAGCGGCAACCGTACCAAGGTGAAGGTGGTAAAGAACAAAGTAGCGCCGCCCTTCAAACAGTGCGAGTTTGACATCATCTACGGCGAAGGCATCAGCCGTGCGGGCGAGGTGCTGGACCTGGCGGTGGAGAACGAAATTGTGCGGAAGTCGGGGGCGTGGTTCTCCTACGGGCCCGACAAGCTGGGACAGGGCCGCGAAGCGGTGCGCCAACTGCTGCGCGACAACCCCGAACTGATGCACGAGCTGGAAACCAAGCTGCGCACCCTGCTGCTGACACGGCCGAACAGCCTGACGATGAGCAAAGAAGAACAGGAAGAACTGGTCCGCGAAGGCGAAGCGGAGTAACCGAACCGGCAGCCCCAGTGGCTGCTGTAAACGCTGCTTTTGCCAGTGTGTGACGCGAGCGCCCCGGTATATACTGGGGCGTTTCGCCATTTAAGGACGCGCGACAATGAATGGCTTTTGCCGATGACTGGCGTCTGGACGAACCGCAGACACCAGTGGCGTAACCCCTCGCTTACTTGGAGGTAATGGCCGCGCGGGCGATGTCGAGTAGGTGGCTGAGCTGGCGGAGCTGCTCAGTGGGCATCCGATGCAAAGTAGTCTGGAGCAGGTCCATGCCTTTGTCTACTTCTTCGAGGAGGGTGAGGCCCCGATCGTTGATGACGAGGTCTACCTGGCGGCGATCGCTGTTGCAGGTGGTACGATCGATGAGGCCCTTACGCACCATACGGTCGATGATGCGGGAGACGTCGGAGTTGCGGTCAAGCATGCGGCTCTTGACAGCGAGCAGCGAAATGGGCTTGCGGTTCTGACCGCGGAGAATGCGGAGGATGTTGTACTGCTGATGGGTGAGGCCGTCGAACTGTTTGAGGTAAGAGGAGATTTTGAAGAGCGCGGCATTGGCTGTGTAGATCATATTGACGAAGGCCATGTCGGCTTCGCTTTTGAACTGAGCCTGCTGGATTTCCTCTCCGATAGTGCGAACCGTGAGGCTCTGGGTTGGAGCAGCCATAAATGTTTCAACGTTTAGCGTAGGTGTCGGTTACAATGTTACGGAATTTCCCAGATTTAGGGCCGTTTAAAAAAGAAGGGAAGTGCCTGTCTTTCAAACCTGCACTTCCCTTTTGCGCCTGTGCGCAAGTGACTTACTTATTGAGTTCGGCAAGGACGACAATACGTACTTCTTCGCCTACAAGGACACCACCAGCTTCAAGAGCGGCGTTCCAGTTGAGGCCGTAATCTTTGCGGTTGATGGTGAGTTCGCCACGGAAACCGGCAACAAGTTTACCCCAGGGGTTCTTGGCGGTGCCTTTGTTCACGGCTTTGAGTACTACTTCTTTGCTGACGCCACGAATGGTGAGGATACCGTGGATGTTCAGTTTGCCACCGCCGAGTACCTCTACACGGGTAGACTTGAAGGTAATGGTGGGGAACTTGGCAGCATCGAAGAAATCGGGGCTGCGGAGGTGCTCGTCGCGCTTGGGCTCGTCGGTGTTGATGCTGGCAACATCGATGGTGATGTTGAGGCCGAGGTCAGAGAAATCGGCAGCCGTACCGGTAACAGTACCAGACATCTTCTGGAACTTGCCGGCGGTCTCCGAAATGACCATGTGATCAACGGTGAAGCTGACGCTGCTGTGAGAAACGTCGAGGGTCCAGGCCTGGCCGAACACTTGAGTGCCTATCAGCAGCAGGGCGATGGTGAGAAAGGATTTCATTGGTAAGGGGTGTCAATGGTTAAAGACACTGCAATTACATGTTTAAACATATAAATAGTTCATTGCCACTCAGAAAAAACATATATTTCATTGATTATCAACTATATAAAATTTACCAGCCTGCGCTCAAAAGATGCTATCTTTGAAACATGAAGCTGGTGTACTTCCTGCAACTAGCATACCTGCTGGGCCTGTTCGCCTATGGCTACAGGAACTCACTGTCGGCCTACCGGACGATTCTGGTGGCTGTGGTATGTCAGGCGCTGTACCTTGGGCTATTGTACGTACTGTACAGCCCAGAAGTAGGCCTGCTGGATGTATTTGACATTCTAAGCCTTGACAAGGAGTTGTGGCTACCAAACTTCATCAAGTGGCTTGGCGGGAAAATGGGCAACAACATCTCGTTCCGTTTCGACCGACTGTACTTCACGCTGTTTCTGGCGGGAGGCACTCTCGTGTCGCTACTGACGATTCTGGCTGGGGCGATGTTTCATAACGCCGTTCGAACGAAGCGATATCGAAGCATTTAGTGGGTATGCGTCACCAACCCACGACCCGTGAAGCGGCGTACAGTTTCACGGCAGTCCTCAGCTAGTTGCAGATGGCCCAAGGCATCGAGAATCTGGGCCCGCAGCATATAGGCCTCAACATAGGCGGTGTTGAGCGCAATGGCCTTCTCAATCGCTATTCGCGCGCCTTGCAAATCCTGCTGCTGGGCAAAAGCCCAGGCCCGCAAGTACCAGAAGGCGTCGGCGCAAGCTGCATCAGACTGGCTGCCTACATACGCGAGCAATTCGGCAGCGCGCCCTTGCTGCATCAGCTCCAGGGCAAGTGGATGCAACCGATTGAGGCGGTTGGCGGGTTCGTTGGCTTCCATCTGCTTCACCTTTATTTTGGTGCGCCAATAAAGAATGCCGTAGAGAAAAGCGAAAAAAGAGAGCTCCCCCATGGGTGAAAAACGTGAGAGTGTGTGTGAGTGAAGCAAATCAACGCGGGCTGCAACTCAAGTGCAACCCATAGATTGTGAAGCAACTGTAGCCCCAACACGAGACGTAGCAGACCACCCTTGAACTGTAAAAGCTTATCATAAATGGGACCTCACCACCCCGGCGTTAAACCCAAGCGCTAATTGCGCATCAGACAGACAGACCGCTAACGAACTACGAAGATGAAAGTATTACTGGCCTCAATGATTGTGTGGATGCTGCTACCAGCAGCATGGGCCCAGACTGGCGAACTGGAACTCTCCAGCGAACGGGGAGAACGGTTTGAAGTGTTCATCAACGGATACCCGCAGGGGCCAGCCTCAAACTACCACCTGCTAAAGGAATTCCGCTCTGCCCAGGTAGAAGTACGCGTGGTGTCAACCAGTTCTTCGGCACGGTATGACATAAAGGAGACCGCCTATCTGTCTCCGAATACCCGTACAACCTATCGTGTAGGATTCCTGCGTGGCCGGTACCAGCTCAGTTACATCACGCGTGTGTCGCTGGAGCAACCAGCGCCCGTTCCGACAACACCAGGCCGGCCGGAACCCCGCCCCCGGCCCAGAAATCCGCGCCCTGGAAGACCAGACCGTTCATGGCCTGACCGCCCCGCCCCGCGTCCCGGCAACCCTGGGCCCATTCAACCTGACCTGCCGCACAGCCCAGTACCCGGCTACCCCTATCCTGGACACCCGACACCCCCTTACCCCGGTCAGCCATATCCCGGTCAGCCCCACCCAGGCCAGCCTCAACCACCTCCCGGGATGCCTTATCCGGCTCCAGGTTACGTGTACCCCATCAGCGACAGGGATTTCAACCAGTTGATGGGACGACTTCGAGGCGAGGTATTTGAAAGCGACCGCCTGGAGCGCGCGACCAACGCCCTGGCTTATGACCTCTTCACCACAGCACAGGTGAGGGCTATTCTGAGGCTGTTCGTGTTTGAAAGCAACCGGCTGGACCTTGCAAAGAAAGGGTATCGCCGTACGGTGGATCCGCAGAACTACCTGCAGTTACTTGACCTCTTTACCTTCCGCAGCAGCAAGAACGAATTGGAAGTATACGTGAATGGCGTACGGCGCTGAGCCCAAACCCAAGGCAACACGACCTGCCCGGCCTGCAAGCCGGGCAGGTTTGTTTCTGTATTTTCGCAGAATGAACGCTGTACGCATACGTCTTGCCAGTCTGGCAGCCTTTGCTGCCATGATGTTCGTTCCTCTGCCGTCGCGTCAGATGCCGAGCGAGGAGACCATCAAGTGGATTCCCGATTTGGAAATGGCGGTAAAACTGGCCGCCAAGGATAACCGCAAAGTGCTGGTGGACGTCTACGCCAACTGGAACGGCTGGTGCAAAATCATGCACCAGCGCACATATACGAATGCGGCAGTAGTGAAATACATCAACGCGCGGTACTATGCAGTACGGCTGGATGGCGAGACCCAGGACACGCTGCGCTTCCAGGGACAGGAGTTTACGTACAACCCTGACGTTAAAATGAACCAGTTGGCATATCTCTTGTGCAACGGGCGTGACCGTTACCCGACAACGGTGTTTCTGACAGGAAAATCGGAAGTGATCAGTCCGGTGGTAGGGTACCTGCCTGCACCCACGATGGAGAAGATGCTTCGGTTTTTCGCAGACAACTACTATCTGACCCAAACCTGGGCAGAATTCAGTAAGGGAACGGAATAACGACGACCAGAGCGCACACGCCATGAATACGACCAACCCACCGCAGGACCCAGAACTGACCCAAGATGAGCTGGCAGAGAACGAACCTGTAGTGCCTGAAGAACCAATTACCGCAGAAGCAGCAGACACGCTGGAGGCGACCGCCGAACCTGTAGCGGATGAATGGAAAGACCGCTATCTGCGTCTGTCGGCAGAGTTTGACAACTTCCGGAAACGTACCAACCGCGAGAAAGAACAGATAGGGCTTGTTGCGGCGGAGAATCTGGTGAAAACACTCCTGCCCGTATTGGACGACCTCAACCGCTCGCTGAAAGCGGCAGAGACGAGCGACAACATCGAGAAGATCCGCGAAGGGCTGTCGCTGGTGAGCAAGAACTTCCTGACGGCGCTGCAAAAACAGGGCATTGAACCGATTGTGGCCAAAGGCCAACCGTTTGACAGCGAAAAGCACGAGGCGATCGCAGCCCTGCCAGTAGAGGAAGCCGAGCGCAAAGGCGTGGTGATAGACGAAGTAGAAACAGGGTATACGTTTCACGGCAAGGTGATCCGGTACGCGAAAGTGGTAACTGGCCAATAAGCAAACGAGACGAGCAAGCACACCGCCCATGGCAAAGCGCGACTATTACGAGGTGTTGGGAGTAGGCCGGAACGCCGACGCCGACGAAATCAAAAAGGCCTACCGCAAGCTGGCCCTACAGTATCACCCGGACAAAAACCCGGGGAACAAAGACGCAGAAGAGAAATTCAAGGAAGCGTCGGAGGCGTACGAAGTGCTGTCGGACGCGCAGAAGAAAGCGCAGTACGACCGGTTTGGCCACGCCGGCATGAGCGGTGCAGCCGGTGGTGCAGGCTACGGCGACATCAACGACATCTTCAGCCGGTTCAGCGAGATATTTGCTGAGCAGGGCTTTGACGGCATATTTGGTCAGGCGGGTGGCCGTGGTGGCCGCCGCAGCGGGCGTCGCCGGGGTGTTCAGGGCAGCGACCTGCGCATCAAGCTGAAGCTATCGCTGGAAGAAATAGCCAGCGGTGTAGAAAAGAAACTGAAGCTGAAGCGCCATGTGACCTGCAAAACGTGCAGTGGCAACGGTGCTGCCGACAGCAACAGCTTCCATACCTGCAACACCTGCAACGGGCATGGCGAAGTGCGACAGCAGGTAGGCGGGGGCTTTTTTACGCAGATCGTGGTGTCGGTGTGCCCGACGTGCCACGGCGAAGGCCGCATCGTGACCAAAGCGTGCGGCACGTGTGCGGGCGAAGGCCGCGTGGAGTCGGAAGACACGGTGAGCGTGCGCATACCAGCTGGCGTAACTGATGGTATGCAGCTGTCGCTGCGGGGCCAGGGCAATGCCGGCAAACGTGGCGGCGAACCTGGCGACCTGCTGATACAGGTGGAAGAGCAGGCCCACGAAACCCTGACCCGCGAAGGCGACAACGTGATTTACGAGCTGTTTATCAGCTTTGCCGACGCCAGCCTGGGTACCACCGTAGAAGTGCCGACCCTGACCGCCAAGGCGCGCTTCAAAGTGGACCCCGGCACCCAAAGCGGCAAAATTGTACGCCTGAAAGGCAAGGGCATACCGAACATTAACGGCTATGGCGTTGGCGACCTGTTGGTGCATATCAACGTGTGGACCCCACAGACGCTGACCGCCGACGAAAAAGCCCTGCTGGAAAAGCTGCGGAACATGAAAAACTTCCAGCCCAACCCGACGAAAGCCGACAAGGGCTTCTTCGACAAGATGCGCGAGTTTTTCGCGTGAGATGTCCACAACGTAACAGTGAAGTAAAGCGGGGCTGAAATAAGCGGCCCCGCTTTGCCGTTAAAAAGCACGTAAAACGCAATCGAACAGTCGCGATGTCGGTAAAAGAACTGGTGCTGGACGAAACCAGCGTAGACGAACGCAATGGCCGTAAGCTGGTACTTTGGAACGATGACTTTAACACCTTCGATTGGGTGATTGAGTCGCTGATAGATGTATGCAACCACACCGCCGAACAGGCCGAACAGTGCGCCGTACTGGTGCACTACAAAGGCAAGTGCGCGGTAAGTGAAGGCGATGACAACACCCTGATGGAACGCCGACGGGCGCTGGTGTCGCGCGGACTGAGCGCAACCGTTGAATAACATTTGTTTACAGCTCTTCCCAGTATATTTGAACAGGCAGCCCAGTGCTGCCTGTTCTGCTGAAATGAAGACACGCCTGCCTGCCTTCCTTGCAGCCATTGTGCTGCTGACTGCCACCACCTCTCCCGCCCACGCCCAGGAAGAACTGCTGGAGCGGATTACCTTTCAAACAGGGATTGCCCTGGACTGGACGCCCGTAAAGCTTGCGAACGGAACGTCAATGATCAACCAGACACCGCGTTACTTTGCGCTGCACTTCGGGGCCAACTACCTGATTACCCACAGCAACGACGTGCTGAGCCTTTCGGCAGAGGTGAGCGGCAACATCTATCCGTGGGCCATTCTCTCAAACGGGCCGCAGGAGTTCTACTTTCAGCCGGGCGCCTATCTGGTGGGGCGCTTCGGTGCCAATGCCACAAAATACAATGACCAGAAAGTAGGCATTGCCGTGGGTGTGGGTGGCACGTACACCTATCTGCAATTGCCCTACTACGACCCGAACACCAACCGGAACGGACAGTTCAACCAGTGGTACCCGGCACCGGCGGGTTTCCTGGAGTTTACTATAAACACTGGCGGGGGCATGTATGGGCTGCGCCTGCACGCCAACTTTCTGGACTACCAGAGCCAGGAAAATTTTTCGGGCGGAAGCCTTCAGCCGGGCTTCAAGTTTGGCAACTACGGTGTCGTGCTTACATTTGGCTTCTGAGCCCGGCATTGCATTATTTGCAACAAGTTGACATAAAAAGGTCCCTTATAAGCGGCCTGAAGGGCACTGCTATTGAGTGTATTGAAAAATAGCACTAACTTGTCTGTTACCCCATTGAACTAAGTGGGCGAACAAACAATGGCAGGGCCAGCATACGAACTTGACACACTGGACCGGCGCATACTGCAGATCCTGATGAAGGATGCAGGTGTGCCGTACACAGACATTGCGCGCGAACTGAATGTTTCGGGCGGGACCATCCACGTGCGGATGAAGAAGATGCAGGATGCGGGCATCGTACGAGGCTCGCGGCTGGTGGTAGACCCAAGCAGCCTGGGTTTCGACATCTGCGCCTTCATCGGGGTATATCTGGAAAGAGGCAGCGTATATAACGCGGCCAAAGTGGCGATAGAGTCTATACCGGAAATCATAGAGCTGCACTATACCACGGGCGTGTACAGCATGTTTGCAAAACTGTATTGTCGGGACACCCGCCACCTGCGCGAGGTACTGAACGACAAGATTCAGACGATACCGGGGGTAGAACGGACTGAGACCTTCATTTCGCTGGAGCAGCACCTGCAACGCGAACTGCCGCTGGAATGAGCGAACAACATCTGAAGCCGGGGGTGTATCTGGTACCGACCCCCATTGGCAACCTGAAAGACATTACCCTGCGGGGGCTGGATGTGCTGAAAGCAGCAGACCGTATCGCCGCAGAAGATACCCGACACAGCGCACCACTGCTGAAACACTACGGCGTGACGGCACACATGGTGTCGCTGCATGCGCACAACGAACATGGACGGGTGGCACAACTGCTGGAAGAAGTGCGGGAGAACGGCTGGATACTGGCAGTGATCAGCGATGCAGGGACGCCGGGCCTCAGCGATCCGGGCTTTCTGATAACGCGGGCGGCCATTCAAGCTGGCCTGCACGTGGAGGTGCTGCCAGGTGCCACAGCAGCCGTTCCGGCACTGATGGCCTCGGGCCTGCCAGCTGACCGGTTCTGTTTCGAAGGCTTTCTACCTGTAAAGAAGGGCCGCCAGACACGTCTGACAGCCCTACGGGAAGAGAAGCGCACAATGATATTCTATGAAAGCCCGCACAAGCTGCTGCGCACGCTACAGGACCTGACGGAAGTGTTGGGCCCTGAACGGCCTGCTGCCATTGCGCGGGAACTGACCAAGCTACACGAAGAAGTGCGGCGTGGCTCGCTGGCCGACCTGCACCAGTGGTTCAGCACCAAAGGCACCGTGAAAGGTGAGTTTGTACTGGTGGTAGGAGGCGCTGGCAGCCAGGGTCTTACGGCCGAAGCAGACGAAGAAGCGGACGATTAACTGCGGGGGCCTTTGCGGGGCTTGGTCTTGCGGTCGCGGCGGTCTTCGCGCCGGTCGCGCACGTCTTCTCGGCGGTCTACACGGTCTTCGGTACGATCACGGACATCCTCGCGGCGGTCGCGGACGTCTTCACGACGGTCGCGGACGTCCTCGCGGACATCGCGGCGGTCTTCCACACGGTCAAGTACACCGCCATCACGCCTGGCATCGCGTACATCTTCCCGGCGGTCGCGCACATCTTCGCGCCGATCCCGGACATCCTCGCGGCGGTCGACACGGTCTTCGGTACGGTCGCGCACGTCTTCGCGGTGATCCCGGCGGTCTTCGACACGGTCGGCGGTCTGAGCCTGAGCGGCAGCTACGCAAAGGAAGAAAGCAGCCGAAGCAAAAGCAGTAACAGGTTTCATACGGAAGAGAAGATTGTTTGGAGATAGGATGCCGGTTGTTAGTGAGGGTTTAAGGGCGAAAGGATATTTTTGGGCATGCGTATTGTAATGGCCGCACTGGCCCTGCTGCTGAGCGCCACGAGTATGTGGGCCCAGCCACGACTGACAGAAACGGCACGGGCGTCGCTGGTGACGGTAGGCCCCGGCGACCAGCTCTACAGCGGTTTTGGGCACAGTGCCATCCGGATACAGGATGCGAGCCTTGGTGTAGACGAGGTGTTCAACTACGGGACGTTCGACTTCTCGGACCCTGACTTCTACACGAAGTTTGCCCGGGGCAAGCTGCTGTATATGCTGAGCATCGGCAGCTATGAGCAACTGGAACGGGCCGCCATCTATGAAGGCCGCAGTGTGCGCGAACAGGAGCTGAGCCTGACACCTGCCCAAGTGACACGCCTGTATCAACTGCTGATAGAGAACTACCAGCCGGAGAACCGATTTTATCATTACGACTTCTTTCTGGACAACTGCGCAACGCGCATACGCGACATTGTGGCGCTTAGCATAGGGCAGGAACTGGAATGGCAGTTCCCGAAACGGAACACACCCATCAGTTTCCGGGAATTGATAGAGCCCTATCTGCGAGAGCAAAAGCCTTGGGCCGACTTTGGAATAGACCTGGCACTAGGCATTCCGTGTGATGCCACCGCCGAGCCCGCACAGTATATGTTCCTGCCCGACTCACTGGCGAGTGCCTTTGCCGCGGCACGCGTACGCCGCGCTACCGGTGAGCTGATGCCATTGGTACGGAGCACCCGAGAGAACTTTCAGCCCCCACCACTGACCGAGACTCCCGCGCTTCCCTTCACACCTGCCCAGTTGCTATGGGCACTGGGGGTGGCGGGGCTGCTCTACAGCGGCTGGCAGGCCTGGGGTTTACAGCAGAAAGCCCCCGTGAAGCGGATAATCAGTCCTTTGGACGCAGCACTCTACCCTGTGGCTGGATTGTTGGGAACGGTGATTCTGCTGCTGTGGGTGGCAACCGACCACGCAGCCACTGGCCCCAACCTGAACCTGTTGTGGGCGCAGCCTCTGCATTTACCCGCAATTGCACTGTTGGCCTGGGCCAAAACACCCCATCTGAGGCGATGGATTGGCCTGTATTTTGCCCTGACCTCGACACTTAACCTGCTGCTGCTGGTGACCTGGGTATTCCTGCCGCAATGGCTGCACTATTCGCTGATTCCGATCGTAGTGCTTTTGGCTGTGCGCGGGCTTATCCTGTACCTTCGCCTTCGGCAGCGCCTAACTGCTGATTCCTTAACTGCCCATGCCTGACGCCGTGCAAGCCGACTTCCGCCTGGAAGGCCCTCTCGTAAAAGAAATGATGCTGGCCATCCGACAGACGGGCAGTTTCATTCGACAGGAGCAGCAGGCATTCTCCCGAGACAAGGCAGAACTGAAGTCGACCAACGACTTGGTTTCGTACGTAGACCGCCGGGCTGAACAAATGTTGCAGGAATCGCTGGGGCAGCTGACGCCCGGGTGTGGGTTCATCATGGAGGAGTCGGGCCTGAAGGACGATGACCGCGACGCTGTATGGGTACTGGACCCTCTGGATGGCACTACCAACTTTGTGTACGGCGTACCGATGTACAGCATCAGTGCGGCGCTGCGTGTGGGCGGGGAAACGGTGCTGGGCTTTGTGTACGAGATTAACCAGAATGAACTGTTCCTGGCCGGGAAAGGGCAAGGCGCCTTCCTGAACGAACGTCCCATCCGGACGAGCAGTGCGGACAGCCTCGCCGACAGTCTGATTGCCACGGGTTTCCCGTTCCGGAAGTTTGGCCGGGTAGATGAATACATGAACATGCTGCGCGACTTCATGCTGCAGTCACGTGGGGTACGCCGCCTGGGTAGTGCAGCGGTGGACCTGGCCTACACAGCTATGGGACGATTCGACGGCTTCTTTGAGACAAACCTGCACTCCTGGGATGTAGCCGCTGGTGCGCTGATTGTGAAGGAAGCTGGGGGAATCGTGACTGACTTTTACGACGGGCAGGACTTTGTATTTGGCCGTACCATCATCGCAGCCAGCCCGAAAGTTCACCCACACATGTTGGCGCTGATACAGCGCTATGCCCAGTAAGTATTACTGTCGCGGGGGCTTACCTACCGGAGAAGTGGGAATAGGAATGGCTGGCGACACTACCTCGCCGCGAAGGACAAGTGTGTGCCCGCCTGGAGTGCCGTTGGTCGACACCTGAATCTGTTTTTGCTGAGGGCCCATTTTGCCCCCCGTATTGAAGACAACCTTGATGGAGCCTTTCTCGCCTGGCTTGATGGCCTCGCGGGTAAACTGCGCAACCGTGCAGCCACAGGCAGGCTTGACGCCAAGGATCTGAACAGGCGCGGTGCCCGTGTTGGTGAACTGGAAGGTCCGCTCGATGAGATCGCCCTGCTGCACACGGCCGAAAGAAACCGATGTTGTGTCAAAGGCAATGCCAGCCCCTTCCACCGCAGGTGAGGAAGCCGCCGCAACTGCAACAGGGGCCTGGGTGCTGGCGGGGAGTGCACGCCCGCGGCGTTGAGCTGCTGCCTCGGGTGGCAGCAGACTGGCGAGCAGCAAGGCGCCAGTAATCAAGAGTTTAAGGCTGGTCATGAGTGAGGAGTGAGTGTGGTGCAAAGCTACACCCAATGCAATGGGAAAGCCTAACAACGGTCAAAGTGTTAACATAAATTTGACCGTCTGGTGCCCAGTCCCCAACAAAAAAATTCCCCTAGCCCGTGGGACTAAGGGAACCGATCAACCTAAACTAAACCATGAAAAATCAGACCCAAGTTAGCACAGACTCGAGGCAAGTCAAGGGCTAAGACTAACTTATTTTAACTTTTGAATGTAGACGAATGTTAACGAGGAATCGAACTGTTGGGGTTGGTTGTTACCTTTAGCATATGACGCTCCGCCGCCTACTCACCTATCGGCCCTATCTGATGCGCGCTCTGGCGCTGTCATTACTGCTGTCAGGTTCGTGCGCAACCTCCGACTCTGTGTTTTCAAACTCGCCGGAGATCAAGTTCGTGAGCATCACTCCTACCAGTCTTTCGGTGGGCGATGACGTTGTGATTACGATCGAGTTTCAGGATGGGGACGGTGACTTGGGTCGAACTGGCTCGCGTAAAAACCTGTATGTGCGGGATCTACGACCGTTCTACCCCTACACACCGCCTTCGACCACCACCCCACAGAGCGATACCCTGCTGAATGCCGCCCTACCGGAATTGGCAGAGGGCAGCGACCTGAGCATCAAAGGGGAACTGCAGATCAACCTGCCGAGCATGGTAATATTGCCCCTAAGCAGCGGAGCAACGAGCCAAACTGCGCAGTTTGAAATTTGGGTGTTTGATGCAGCAGGCAACCGGAGCAACACTGTGCGCACGACGCCAGTGACCATTACCCGTTGAGCCGAATGGCCAATGCCCGCGACGAATGGGATGTACGGCTGGTGAAAGTAGCCGAGACAACCAATGTGATGGAGGCATTGGGGGTGCAGCTGGCGCTGGAAACTGCCGACATACCCTACAGCGTGAACCACCAGCATATGGCCGACCTGCACTGGCTGGGCCCTGCAACGCCAACTACCAGGTGGGTACGTGCCGACTGGGCAGAGGCCGCACTGGAAGCGTTGGCGAAGCGCTTTGACGTAGCAGTGGAACACCTGCCCGACCGTTGCCCAGCCTGCCAGGCCAGTGTAGGCCGCCGGCTCGAGTGCCCCGAATGTGGGCTGAGCCTGGCCTGAGGCGGCGGGCACTATTGGCGTTAACTTGCACCCTACTCCACCGCACGGCCCGTGAGCTACTGGCAAGAACCCATTACCTACCTGAAAGGCGTAGGCCCCAAGAAGGCTGAGGTATTGGCTGCGGAGGCAGGCATCCGCACGTTTGAGGACCTGTTGCACTACTATCCGCGCCGTCATCTGGACCGCAGCCAGGTGCATTCCGTGGCCGGCCTGCGCGAAGGCGGCAGCACTGACAGCGTAACCCTGATTGGCAAGCTGGGACCGTTTGAAATGCGGCCGCAGGGCCCCCGGAAAATGCTGACCTGCGCGCTGCACGACGGCACAGGGGTGATAGAGCTGGCATGGTTCCAGGGGGTGAAGTATGTGCAGGGGAGTTTTCAGGAAGGCGACCTGGTGGCCCTGCATGGACGGGTGACGTTTTTCAGAGGCGTGCCGCAGATAGCCCACCCGGAGATGGAGTCGTTGGTGGCGAAAGGCGAGGTGGACACCACCAACACGCTGAAGATTGTGCCCGTATACCAGACGAGCGAGAAGATGAAACGCGCCGGGCTGGATGCCCGGGGTGTGCGACGGTTGGTGCATGGCCTGCTACAGGCAGGCAAAGAAGTGATTGGCGAAAACCTGCCAACGGACATCCTGCGGAAGTACCACCTGCTGGCACGACGTGAGGCACTGGCACAGATACACTTTCCGGAGTCGGCGGAGATGCTGGCGCGGGCGCGCTACCGGCTGAAGTTTGAAGAACTGTTCTTTTTCCAGCTGGTGCTGGCGCGGCGGCGGCAGCGTACCCAAACCGAGCGACGGGCTGCGCCTTTTTCGCGCGTGGGCGAGCTGTTTCATGCGTTCTACCAACACCACCTGCCTTTTGAGCTGACGGGCGCGCAGAAGCGCGTAGTGAAGGAGGTGCGGGCTGATCTGGCGAAAAGCATCCCGATGAACCGGCTGGTGCAGGGCGACGTGGGCAGCGGCAAAACAATGGTGGCGCTGCTGTGCATGCTGATAGCCCTGGACAACGGCTTTCAGGCGGCCTTCATGGCCCCCACGGAGATACTGGCCGAGCAGCACTTCAGGACCCTGCAACGCAACCTGGAGCCGTTGGGAGTGGAAGTAAGCCTGCTGAGCGGCGGGCAGCGCAAAGCCCTGCGGGCCGAGCTGCTGCGCAACATAGCCAGCGGACACACACGCATTGTGGTGGGCACCCACGCCCTGCTGGAAGACCCCGTGCAGTTTCAGAACCTGGGGCTGACCATCATAGACGAACAGCATAAGTTTGGCGTGCTGCAACGTGGCCGTCTGTGGAGCAAAGCGCCTGTGGGCCTGACGCCCCACAACCTGCTGATGACGGCCACGCCCATTCCGCGCACACTGGCCATGACCACCTATGGCGAAGTGGATGTGTCGGTGATAGACGAACTACCGCCGGGCCGCAAGCCCATCCGTACGGTGGCCCGGAGCGAAACCAAACGGCTGGAGATGTTTGGCTTTCTGCGGAAGCAGCTGGAGGAAGGGCGGCAGGTGTATGTGGTGTATCCGCTGATAGATGAGTCGGCGAAGAGCGATCTGATAGCCCTGGAGAACGGCTATCAGGCGTTCACGCGGCAGTTTCCGCAATATCGGGTAGGGATTGTGCATGGGCGGCAGCGGGCCGAGGACAAGGAATTCGAGATGCAGCGGTTCAAGGAGGGCAAGAGCCACATTCTGGTGTCGACGACGGTAATAGAAGTGGGGGTAGATGTGCCGAACGCCAGCGTGATGGTGGTGGAGAACGCCGAGCGCTTTGGCCTGAGCCAGTTGCACCAGCTGCGGGGCCGCGTAGGCCGGGGCGCGGCACAGTCTTACTGCATTCTGATGACGCCAAACAAGATTGGCAAAGACGCAAAACAGCGGCTACAGGCACTGGTGGAACACACGGATGGCTTCCGGATAGCAGAGATAGACCTGGCGCTGCGTGGGCCGGGCGACTTCCTGGGAACGAAGCAGAGTGGACTGCCGGAGTTTTCGCTGGCCGACATCACCACCGACGGCGTGATAGTGGAAACGGCGCGGACGGCAGCGCAGGAACTGCTGGCAGTGGACGCCGGACTGACCCAGCCTGAACACCAGAGTCTGCGGAGCGCCGTGGTGGCGTTTCAGAAACGGCACAACCTGGATGTGCTGGTGGCATAAAAAACCGATGGCCCGGCTTGCGCCAGACCATCGATGTCCACTTCAAACAAAACGGTGTAAATCAGTTTTTGGGCTTGCGACCTTTGGCGGGTGGTTCGCGGCGGGCGAGCTCGGTCTGATAATCCATGGGGAACTTGAGTGTAACGCTGCACTTTACGCCCTGCCCCTGGTACAAGCCGGGGGTGAAACGAAGGCTGGGCACAGCCTCGTTGACAGGAGTGCGCCATGCCTCGTGTGGGAGCTCCATAATCTGGTGGCTGAGGTATCGGCCCTCGGGTGAGATGTTGACCACGACGACGATGTCGCCGGAAGACTGGGCAGCATAAGCCTCGTCAGGGAAGCCGAAACGCTGCCGGATATTGTCGGAATTGAGGACCTGCGGCTCTTTGTCGAGCTGTTGCACCACCACGGATTCCTGTGCCTTTCGCTTGCGAATGATCTCGGCGAGGTCTGGATAGGCGGCGAGATCAGCCTCCGAAATCTCTTCGGTGGCAGCGGGTTGCGGGGCCTGTGCCTGCTGAGCATTGCCAGCAGGCGTCTGGGCGTAAAGTACGCCCGTCATGAGCAGGGCTGCGGTGATCAAGGCCGCGCCACTGCTTACCCGGAGGAAAGTGGAAGTCGTTTTCATGGCCTTGTCTGCTTTTCAGGAAGTTAGCATACGCAGACGGCAAATGCAAAAATTTGTTAAAATCGGAAAATGGCCGAATAGCGGGCTGGATGCGGTAGTTTTGCAGGCCATGAACGCCCCGCAGGAAACCGGCCACTACTGGCAGCTGAGCGTGCTGCTGCCCGTGCCCCTGCGCAGCAGTTTCACCTACCGGGCGGGCAGTGAAGTGAGCCCACCGCCAGCAGTAGGCAAGCGGGTGCTGGTGCCCTTAGGCAAGGGCAAGCTGATGACTGGCGTAGTGACCCACGCGCAACTGTGCGAAGGCCCGCCCCCCGACCGCCTGAAGGCCATCGAAAGCGTGCTGGACGAAGTGCCCGCCGTGACCCCCGCGCAACTTGCGCTGTACGAGTGGATGGGAAGCTATTACTTATGCACTCCGGGTGAGGCGCTGAAAGCATCGTTGCCAACGGGCCTGAAGCTACAGAGCGAACTGCGCCTGCACGCCGTGGAAGGACTGGTGCTGCAACCCGACCAGTTGGCCGACCGCGAGTACCTGCTGCTGGAGGCCCTGTCGATGGCGGGGGAACTGAGCCTGAAGCAGGCCGGGGAGATTACCGGACTGGCCAACGCCCGTCCGCTGGTGAACCGGCTGGCCGAGCGGGGCCTGCTGCTGCTGGATCAGGTGGTGGAAGGAAAGTATCGCGCCAAGACCATCCGTTGCCTGGCGCTGGCAGAAGGGCTGGCCCAACAGGAAGGCGAACTGGCAGCGGCACTGGACAGTCTGGGGCGGGCCCCGCAGCAGGAAGCCCTGCTGATGCTGGTGGCCGAAGCCCATTTGCAGGGCCAGACGCTGCCCGAAAAGCAGCTGCTGGAGCGCATAGGCGCCACCAGTGCCGTGGCCAAAGCACTGGTGCAGAAAGGCTTTCTACAGGCTGTAGACGTAGCGGTAGACCGGCTGGCGGGCCTGAGCCAGGGCCGTGCCCGTGGCGAAACCCCAACCCCACTGCAACAGCGCGCGCTAGCCGAGCTGGAAACCCACGCTCAGGAAGAACATCCCAAGCCGGTGCTGCTGCACGGTGTGACGGGCAGTGGCAAAACCCTGCTGTACACGGCCCGCATGCGTCAGGCGATGGCCGCGGGCAAGCAGGCGCTGTATCTGCTTCCGGAAATAGCCCTGACCTCGCAGATCATCGAGCGGGTGCGGGGCGAGCTGGGGCCGACGGTGGGTGTCTACCACAGCCGATTCAGCATACCGGAGCGGGTGGAGATATGGCAGAAGCTGCTGAGTGGTGAATATCAGGCGGTGATAGGCGTACGCAGCGCCCTGCTGCTGCCGTTCACCGACCTGGGGCTGATTATTGTGGACGAAGAGCACGACGCGAGTTTCAAGCAGCAGGAGCCTGCGCCACGCTACCACGCCCGCGATGCGGCGGTGTGGTATGGCAGACACTTCAACTGTCAGGTGATACTGGGCTCGGCGACACCAAGCCTTGAGACCTACGAGAACGCCCAACAGGGCAAGTATCATCTGGTGCAGCTGCCCGAGCGGGCCGTGCAGACCGTGCTGCCCAAGCTGTCACTGATAGATATGCGCGTGCAGACGGATGCCAAAGCCAGTCACGGGCAGTTTTCCGAGCCGCTGCTACAGGCGTTGCGGCTGCGGCTGGCCCGCAACGAGCAGGCGATTGTGTTCAAAAACCGGCGGGGGTTTTCGCCGCTGCTGGTGTGCAAGACCTGCGGCAATGTGCCGCAGTGCCCCAACTGCGATATTTCGCTGACCTACCACAAAGCGGCCAATCACCTGCGGTGCCATTACTGCGGCTACACCGACGACCAGACCCACCAGTGCGGCAACTGCCACCACCCCACCCTGCAACCCGAAGGCATCGGCACAGAGCGGCTGGAAGAAGACTTACAGGAAGTGTTGCCGGGGGCACGCATAGGCCGCATGGACCTGGACACCACCCGCGGCAAAGAAGGCTTCAGCAACCTGTACAAGAAGCTGGAGAGCGGGCAGATACAGGTGCTGGTGGGCACGCAGATGGTGACCAAGGGGCTGGACTTTGAGAATGTAACGCTGGCCGCAGTGGTGCAGGCCGACCAGATGCTGTCGTGGCCGGACTTTCGGGCACACGAGAACGCATATCAGCTGCTCGTGCAACTGGCAGGCCGCACAGGCCGCACGCAAAAGGCCGGTGAACTGCTGATACAAACCCGCGTGCCCGACCACCGAATACTGCAACTGCTGGAAGCGCCTTACGAAGCGTTCTTCAAAAGCGAACTGGAGCAGCGGCGGCTGCATGGCTACCCGCCCTTCAGCCGGCTGATACGGCTGGAACTGCGCAGCGGCGATCGCGAGCTTGTGCAGCAGGCCGCAACCACACTGGTAGCCATTCTGCAGCGGCACCTGCCGGGGCTGGTGCTTGGGCCGGAGTTTCCGTTTGTGGCGCGGCTGCGGGGGCTGTACCGCCAGCAGGTGCTTGTGAAGATACCCCGTGGCAACAAGCTGCAACTGGCCCGCGATGCCGTGCAGCTGGCCCTGCAGGAAGTGCGTCGCAGCGCCAGCTACAAAAGCGTGCAACTGATGGTGGACGTAGACCCGCGTTAATACAGAAACAACCTCATGGCGGGCATCTATCTGCATATCCCTTTCTGCCGGCAGGCGTGTACCTACTGCGACTTTCACTTCACGACGCGGCTGGGGCAGCGCGAGGCGTTTGTGGAGGCGCTGTTGCAGGAGATATGGCTGGAAGCGGGCTACTTTGCGCCGGGCACCGAGATCGCCTCGGTGTACTTCGGAGGCGGCACCCCCAGTCTGCTGGAGCCCGAACAGCTGGCGCGCATTCTGGAAGCCCTGCACCGGACGTTTGCCATTGCCCCAACTGCCGAGATTACACTGGAAGCAAACCCCGACGATTTCAGCCCGGCAGCGTTGGCAGCGTGGAAGACCCAGGGCATCAACCGGCTGAGTGTGGGCATTCAGTCGTTTCGCGAAGCAGACCTGCGGTTCATGCACCGGGCGCACTCGGCCGAGCAGGCGCTGCGGTGCGTGCCGATGGCGCAGGATGCAGGGTTCAGCAACCTGACGCTGGACCTGATTTACGCTGTACCCGGTCTGACCGACAGCGACTGGGCGCGCAACCTGGAAACGGCCCTGAGGCTGGGTGCGCCACACCTTTCGGCCTACGCGCTGACGGTGGAAGACCGTACGGCGCTGGCAAAGGCCATTGCCACTGGCCGCACGCCTGCCCCCAGCGACACGGCTTTTGAGGCACACTTCACCCTGCTACAGCAATACACGGCTGCCGCTGGCATGGAGCAGTACGAGGTATCAAATTTTGCGCAGCCGGGCTACCGGGCCGTGCACAACAGCAGCTACTGGACGGGCGCGCCGTATCTGGGGCTGGGGCCCTCGGCACACGGGTTTGACGGGCAGCTGCGGCGCTACCGCAACGTGCCGGGCGTGCCTGGCTACATCGAGCAGCTATTGGCGGGCAACTTGCCTGAACGGGAAGTAGAGGCACTGAGCCTGACCGACCGCCTGAATGAGGTGGTACTGACACGCCTGCGCCTGAAGGAGGGCCTGCTGCTGACCGCACTGCCCGATGCCCTGCGCGACCAGTGGCTTACCGAGCAGCGGCGCGAACTGGCGCTGCTGGAACAGCAGGGGCTGCTGGAACAGCCCACACCCGGCCACTGGCGCATACCGCCGCAACACCTGGGGCTGGCCGATGGCATTGCCGCACGGCTGATGCTGTAAGCCTAATGTCTTACATGCGACCCTTCTGGCGGAGCAGACGGGCGTAGTAGTTGCCCATGTCGCGTACGAGGCGCACGTAGCCAAAATGTGCCAGTGCATGTTCCTGACCCACTTTGCCAAAGGCCTCGCGCTGGGTGGGGTTCTCGACCAACTGCTGGAGGGCGCGGGCAAACGGCTCGTTCTGGCCGGGGGGCACCAGCAGGCCGCTCTGGCCGTGCCGCACGATGTCGGCCACGCCACCCACCTGGGTAGAGACAACGGGCTTGGCAGCCGCCTGCGCCTCGACGAGCGTGACGGGCGTACCTTCGTTGTGGCTGGAGAGGGCGATGATGTCGAGGCCGGCGCAGGCGCGCTCGATGTCGAGAATCCAGCTGGTGAATACCACATCGGCATCGGTGTTGCCGGGTTCGCTGGTGATGCGCAGGCCCAGCATGCGGGCGTATTCCTCCAGGGCAGGGCGGTCTTCGCCATCGCCAATGATGAAGGCGCGGAACTTCTGCTGCGTGTTTTTCTTCAGCAGCCAGAGCGACTCCAGGAAAAGGCGGTGGTTCTTCACCGGCACCAGGCGGCCAATGATGCCGATGGCGACGGTGTCGTCGGGCAGGGCATAGAGGTCGCGGAACGCCTGCCGCAGGGCCGGCTGGTTGTTTTGGAAACGAGAGAGGTCGAACCCATTGGGGATGACCTCAATCTTCTTTTCGGGGGCGATGCTGTAGACGTCGGCCAGCTCGTGCTTCTGGGTGGGGCTGATGGCGATGATGCCCGTGGAGAGCGTAGCGAGGTAGCGCTCGAGATTGATGAAGACGCGCGTCTTGAGGGGCGAGAAGTACGAGTGAAAAACGTGGCCGTGAAAGGTATGCACAACGACTGGCACGCCAGCATGGGCAGCCGCCAGACGCCCCAGCGCGCCCGCCTTGGCAGCGTGGGTATGCACGATGTCGGGCTTGAAATCGGCGATGATTTTACGGAGCTGGCGGTATCCCTTGAGGTCGCGAAAGGGCTTGATTTCGCGGTGCATGTCGGGGATATAGACTGGCTGAATGCCCAGCGAGGTGGCGATGTGCGAGGAATCGCCTTCGGTTTCATCCTTCATGCCCGACACCAGAAGGGTCTCGAACTCGGGCGCCAGGTATTTGGTGAGGTAGGTGGCGTTGAAGGTGGGGCCGCCGATGTTGAGGCGGTTGATGATACGGAGAACGCGGGGCATGGCAGAGTGGGTGCGTTGGTAGGACGTGGACAGAAAAGATGGATCAGGCGGCGTAGCGGCGGTACCAGTGCTGGAAGACGATGATGGCCCAGAGGGCGGCGTCGGACTTGCCACTGCCGCCAGCTTTCACGCGGTTCCAGAGCTGCTGGATGTGGCTGTAGTTGAAGAGGCCCTGGCTCTCGACGAAGTCGCGGTTGAGGAGGTCGCGCTCGATGGAGGTGCGGAGAGCGGTCCGGAACCAATCGGTGAGGGGCACCTCGAAGCCCTGTTTGGGGCGGTTGTAGAGCTCGGCGGGGAGGATTTCGCGGAAGGCGTCCTGCAGAATGCGCTTGCGCATGTGCGAGGTCGTCTTGTAGTCGGCGGGCAGGCGGCTGACGTAGTCTACAAGATCGTAATCCAGGAAGGGGGTGCGCACTTCCAGCGAGTTGGCCATGGACATGAGGTCGGCCTTGACGAGCATGTCGCCCGTGAGGACAATACCCATGTCGGCCTTGAGGACCCCGTTCATATCTACGGCTGCTTTTGCCGGGGCCTTCCAGGGCTGGCGCAGCTGTTCGAGCAGGGCTTCCACGGGTTTGTTGCGCAGAAGGCCGTGCTGTTCTTCGCCGCCGTTCTGGAGCCAGCGCCAGTAACGCTGCTCGGCGGGCAGGCGCAGGCCATCGGTGTATTTCTTCAACTGGAAGACCTTGCGGCCCAGTTTGCTGTTGCGGCTGTCGGACAGGGGCAGCAGGTCCAGCAGGCCGCCACCCAGCTTCAGCAGGGAGTTGAGGCCGCCGGGCTGGCGCACGCGGGCTTCGGCCTGGTGCTTGCTGTAGCCGCCAAAGAGCTCGTCGGCAGCGTCGCCAGTGAGGGCAACGGTGATGTGAGGGCGGGTGAACTTGCTGAGGACGTAGAAGTTGATGGCCGAACTGTCGGCGAAGGGCTCGCAGAGGTAGTTGAGGGCGTCGTCGAGGCTGGCGTAGAGGTCGTCGTATGACAGCTGGAGGACGGTATGGCGCAGGCCAAACTTGCGGGCCACGGCTTCGGCATAGGGGCGCTCGTCGTACAGCTCGTTGGTGAAGCTGATACTGAAGCTGCGGAGGTCGGTGGCATGGCGGCTGGCCAGAGCGGCTACCACCGAGGAGTCAATACCGCCGCTGAGGAAAAGGCCGACGGGGACGTCGGAGATGAGGCGGCGCTGGACGGCAGCGTCAAGGAGGTGGCGGACGTGCTGCTGTGCAGTGGCATAGTCAGGTGCGGGCTGGCCGGGCGCAGGGCCATCGGGCAGGGTGTAGTAGACATGCTCGGTTATCTCGCCCTCTCTGATGCGCAGGAAATGACCGGGCAGCAGCTTACGCATGCCCTGGAAAATGGCGCGGTCGGGCGGCAGGTAGTTGAGCTCGAAGTAGAGAGCCACACTGGCCATGTCCAACTGACGGGGCACGCCCAGCTCCAGCATGGACTTCATCTCGCTGGCAAAGAGCAGGCAGTCGTCGTTCTGGTACAGCAGAAGCGGCTTGATGCCATACCGGTCACGGGAGATAAGCGTGACGCCGGTTTCGCGGTCATAGAAGGCGATGGCGAAGAAGCCGTTGAGCCAGTCGAGACAGTCGGCGCCGTAGCGGATGAGGAGGTGAAGCAGCACCTCGGTATCGCCGGTAGAACGGATGGGGAGGTCGGCTGGGAGACGGTCGCGGCGGAGCTCGCGGAAGTTGAAGATTTCGCCGTTGAAGACGAGCGCATAACGGCCATCAGCACTGTACATGGGCTGGTTAGCCAAGGCGGAAAGGTCCAGAATAGCCAGGCGGCTCTGAGCCAGCACGGCTGGGCCGTGGCGATAGATGCCGTGACCATCGGGGCCGCGCAGGGCCAGTTTATCAAGCGCCGATTCCATTCTTGCAGCCCATTGGCTGCTTTCGGCTGCTCCTTTGAGGGCGATGCCCCCTACAATCCCGCACATATCAGTTCAGTAGCGCTTATGGAGAGCGCAAAGATAGGCCGCCAAATGGCGCGCGGAACCGAGGCGCGGGAATTAACAGGTTATTCCTGGTCGCCGCGGCCAAGGAGGCTGAGGGTGAGGAAGCGGCCGGGGTTCTGCTTGATGGCAATAAGCAGACTGTCGAGGTCGGCGGTGGTACGGGTCAGGTTCTCGTAGAGGCGATCGTCGTAGAGGAGCTTGCCCATGGAGCCTTTGCCCTGCTTCAGCTGGCTGGTGATGGCGTTGAGGTCTTCGACGGTGCGCCGCGAGCTTGCCATCAGGGCCTTGATGTCGGTCATGGCGGCTTTGATGGAGTCGCTGGCGTCGGCACTGTTGGTCATCAGCCGGTCAATGTTGCCTTCGTTGCGGCGCAGGCTGGTGGTGAGGCTCTCGAGGTTGCCGGTGATGCGGTCAATGTTGCGGGTGCCGCGGCTGAGGTTGGAGGTGGTGGCCTCGATGCTTCCCATGATGCGCTTGAGCTGGTTGGAGTCGGCGGCTCCGGCGCGGAGGTTGCGCATGAGCAGGCGGGCTTCCTGCGCCACCGCGGTGATTTCGTTGCGGAGGGGTGTTAGCTCGGCCTGGAGTTTATCGGCCACACCGGGCTCGGTAGAGCCGTTGAGGGTATCGTCGGCGGCAATGAATTTGTCGGCCTTGCCCAGCTGCAGCAGCACACCTTTGTCGCCCAACAGCCCCAGGCTGGAAATGCGGGCTTCGGTGTCGCGGGGCAACTTAAGCGAGCGTTCGATGCGCATTTTCACCACAATGCGCTTGTTGTCATCCGACAGGGTCATGTCCTTGACGGTGCCTACCTGCAGGCCATTGACCATGACTTTGTCGCCCAGAGCCAGCCCCTCCACATTGGGGTAAATGGCATAGATATGGAAGCCGGTGGCAAACACTGAGCTGCCACGCAGGTAGCTGATGCCATAGAGCACCAGAGCGATGGTTACCAGTGTGAGGGTTGCGACTTTAAGCTCGCGGGTGACTTTCATGCAGGAGAGGAGAGAGGGCCAGCCAATAGAGGCGCAAGTTACACAGCACTGGCTAGCAACTGCCGAAAGTGCGTCAGGGTTCCCGTAAGGGGTTATTTGCCGTTGCGGTATTCCATAATGGCACTATAGATGGCCTTGGCAATGTACTGCTGGCCCTCTTCGGTACTCATGAATTTTTCCTCGAGGCGGTTGCTGAGAAAGCCCGTCTCAATGAGTACGGCAGGCATGGAGGTTTTCCAGAGGACAATAAAGCCAGCCTGTTTTACCCCACGACTCCGGCGCTTGCCGGTGGTTTTCATATTGGCCTCCACCCGCCCTGCCAGTGCCAGGCTCTGGCGCAGATGGGCATTCTGCATGAGGGAGAAGATGATATAGGCTTCTTCGCTGCGGGGGTCGAAGCCGTCGTAGGTTTCCTGGTAATCTTCCTCCAGCAGAATGGAGGAATTTTCGGCCATGACGACGAGGTTATCATCGCCTTTGTGCAGGCCCATGGCGTAAGTCTCGGTGCCGTAGACGGCGGTATTGGGGTTTGCGTTACAGTGGATGGAGACGAAGAGATCGGCTTTCTTGCGGTTGGCGATAGCAGCGCGCTCATTCAGTGGCACGAAAACATCTGTACGGCGGGTCATGCCAACCTTGAGCTCGGGGGCATTGTCCTTCAGCAGCTTTTCCACTTTGAGGGCGATGCTGAGGGCCACAAGTTTTTCTTTGGCCTTGACGCCGGAGGTTCCCGGATCGTGGCCGCCATGGCCGGGATCGAGCACCACGTACTCGACATCGCGCTTCAGGGCGGGCTTGGATACCCACGAAAGCTGGCACAATGCTGCCGTCAGCAGCACGAACCATCTGAGGGTAGGTTGAACGGTACGCATGTCGTGCTAATTTTGGCTCCAGTTACAAAATTGGGCAATTCAGCCCAAAAGTTGCCATTCAATTGTTCCACAGGCTGCTACAGCGTATAGGCATCGGCTGGGTGCTGATGTTGATATGCCTCCCAGGTGTATTGCAGGCCCAACAGGGTCGGCGCCGCGGTAGCGACCGTGATACCACCGCGCCCCGTGAAGTGGTGCGGCAGATCAAACGGAAGCAGGAACCCATTGATACCCTGAAGCTGAAAGAGGACAGCCTGGCCCGGGTGCGGCAACAGGCATTGAATGACAGCCTGCGGCGACAGAGCCCGCTCAACAGCCGAATTGACTTTGTTGCTGAAGACTCGCTGGTGTTTGACATTTCGGGAGGCCAGATGCAGCTCTACCGCGACAGTCAAATGGAATTTGAGGGGCGAAAAATCAAGGCCGAACGTATCGGTGTGGACTTTGAGCAGACCGTGATTACCGCCAATGGCATACCCGACAGCACCGGCGAACTGCAGAACATGCCCGTGCTGGATGAAGGGGGCAACATATACAACACGGAATCCATCCGGTTCAACTACACCACACAGCGTGGCAGCATTGTATATACACGTACCAAGCAGGGAGAGGGTTTCCTGACCTCGAGTCGGACGAAGCGTGAACCGGAAGGTTTTTTCTACGCCGCCAACAACCGCTTCACGACATGCAGCCACGATCCGCCACACTTTTACATCCGAAGCGGCAAGACGAAAGTAATACCGGGCGACAAGATTATTTCTGGCCCTTTCTACATGGTGATTGGCGATGTGCCGCTGCCAGCCGTCATTCCGTTTGGCTTCTTCCCCAGCCGCTTTGGGCGCTTCTCAGGGGTGATTTTCCCAACGTTTGGCGAAGACTTCAACCGTGGCTTCAACCTGCGGCAGGGGGGATACTACTGGGCACCGAGTCCCTACTATGACCTGGCTTTCCGCGGCGACATTTATACCAACGGCAGCTGGCGTGCTGAAATAACAACCCGTTACGACCTGCGCTACCGATTCCAGGGGGGCTTCTCGTTTGAATACGCCTTTAACAAGTTTGGCCAGGAAGGAGACCCCGGCTACAGCGAGCAGACAAACTTCCGGGTAGTATGGGACCACAACCAGACGATAGACCCGAACACGCGGTTCACCGCCAGTGTGAATGCAGGCTCCTCGGGCTTCTACACTACCAGTACCCGAAGTATTCAGGACATCTTCACGAACGAACTGAACTCAAGCATCAGTTTCACCAAGATGTTCCCCCGGGCGGGCTGGAGCCTGACGGCCAACCTGAACCACTCACAGAATACCCGAACGCGCATCGTGAACCTGACGATGCCAAACCTGAACATTTCGAAGACCAACCGTATACAACCCTTTCGGCGGAAAGTGCAGCTGGGCCTCCCCAGATGGTATGAGAATATCTCGCTTTCGTACTCGGCCAACCTGCTGAACCAGACGCAGATATCGGAAGCCAATTTTTTCAAGCAGGCGATGTTCGACTCGCTGCGCTATGGCATGCGGCACTCGGTGGGCCTGAACACCAACCTGAAACTGCTGAAATACATCACGGTAACACCTAACATCAACTATACAGAGTACTGGTCGGGCATTACGAGCAACACTGCTTTTTTCAGCCGCCCACTGGCACCGGGCGATCTGGTGGCGCGCCGCCGCGGGGTGGATACGCTGTTTGCTGTGGCCGATACCAACGCGGGTGTACTCTACGGGCAGACACAGACGTTTGACCGCCGGCTGGCCACGGCACGGGACTTCAGCCTAGGAGCCAGCCTGAACACACGTATCTATGGATTGGTGCAGACGCGGTGGAAGAACCGGGCAGCGTTTCGGCATACCATCATCCCCACGGTGAGCTATTCGTTCCGACCCGACTTCTCGGACCCCATCTACGGTTACTATCAGGAAGTACAGCGAAACCTGAGCGACACCCGGCCTCAACGCATCAGCCGATTCTCGCAGAGCCCCATCGGGGGCCCAGGTGCTGGTACCCAGCAACTGCTGTCGTTCCGGCTGCAGAACCTGCTTCAGATGAAATACCTGCCCCAGAACGACAGTGCCGGACGCGAGGTTGCTGGAGAGGAGAAGAAATTCAAGTACCTGAACCTGTTGGATGACGTGAGCTTCGGGTTCTCATACAATGTGGCAGCAGACAGTTTCCGTCTGTCTAACATCAGCTTCTCGGCGCGAACCACCCTGTTCGGCAACAAGGTAAATGTGCTGTACAGCGGCACAATTGACCCCTATGTTTTCCGCAATGGCCGGCGGGTAGATGAGCTGCTGGCCTCGCAGCGGTTCAGTATTGGGCGGCTTACCAGTGCCAATCTGAACCTGACGACATCGTTCTCTGCAAAGGGTGCCACAGCTGCCCCAAGTGCCTTGCCAGCTGTCAATCCTACTGGCCGCGCCGATGACCTTTCGGGGGAGATGGAAGCCTTGAAGCGTTACCGCGCCAACTATGTAGACTTCAGCGTGCCCTGGAACGTGAACATGGGCTACAACCTGAACTACACCAACAGCTACCGGGCCGGTGGGCAGTACACCCAAAGCTTCAGCGTAAGTGGCGAGGTGCGGCTGACGGAAAAGTGGCGTGTAGGCGTACAGACAGGTTGGGACTTCCAACGACGTGAGCTGACCTTCACGTCGATCAACGTGATGCGCGACCTGCACTGCTGGGAGTTCACCTTCACCGCCATCCCGTTTGGTACCTATCAGAGCTACAACTTCGAGATACGGGTGAAGGCCTCGATGCTGCAGGACCTGAAGCTGCAGAAACGACGCGACTGGCAGGATTATGTGGGCGGCGGGCGCACTGCACGGCCATTCTTCTAAGCCATTCCGGCGTACCTTTACGGCAGACCTATTCCACATGGCGCGCAAGACCCCAACCGATACCGCTGCCTTTTCCTACGAGGCGGCACTGGCCCGCATTCGGCAGATAGCCGAGCGACTGCAGAGTGGCCAGGCTGGGCTGGAGGAATCGATGCGGCTGTATGAAGAAGGGCAAACGCTGCTGCGCAACTGCCAGCAGTATCTGGACCACGCCGAGCTACAGGTAACGCGCCTGCTGGCCGATGGCACTGAAACCCCACTGGACGAAGCAAACGACTGACCCCCACTGCATGAACTACGAACTGACCGGCACCCTGCACGAGGTAATGAACGAACAGCAGGTGCGGCCCACCCTGCGCAAACGCGAGTTTGTGCTGATGTGTGCCGAGAAGCCCGAGTACCCCCAGTACATTAAGCTGGAATTGGTAAATGACCGCTGCGACCTCGTAGAGAGCTACAAGGTAGGCGACGAAATAACGGTAAGCTTCAACCTGAAGGGGCGCCCGTGGACTAACCCCAAAGGCGAAAAGGTATACTTCACGACGCTGGAAGCCTGGCGTATAGCCCGTGGTGGTGCACAGCCCAAGGCAGCCGCCCCACAGGGCGAACGCAGCAGCGGAGGCAAAAAAGCAGCAGGTTTTGCACCGGGCCAGCAGCCCGCTGCAGCAGCCCCGGCCTTCGGAGAAGAAGAGCAGGGCTTCGACGACCTGCCCTTCTGAGCAGACTGGCGCCTCAGCGCTGGAATTTGACCTCGAACATACCGTAGGGCGCGGCAAATATGCCCAGCAGGTTGAGGTTGTGCAGCCTACGGGGCAGTTGGTCCAGGTTGTGCAGGCCAATGCGGCCGCGGGTCTGGTCTTCGATTAAAGCAGTGGGATGACTGGCTGCCATCTGGTAATACACCCGAGCCTTAGGCAGATTGCGGGTAGTGGTGGCGGTACCAAAATAATAGAGATCAGCGAGGGCCAACTGGGCATTGACACTGCCCTTCTCGGCAGCCAAGGCCCACCAATGAATGGCCAGTGAGTCGTTCTGAGAGATGCCTTTGCCATGGAAAGCCGCCCAGCCCGCGTGCATGGCGCTTCGGGCATCGCCAAGCTCGGCTCCCTTTCGGGCATATGAATAAGCCTTGGCAAAGTCTACTTTAACTACCGTGGCGGGGTCGGTAAAGACCGAACGTGCGGTGTCTGCGTAAAGCTGGGTTAGCAATTGCAGGGCGAGGATGTGCTGCTGGCTGGCGGCTTTGTCCAGTAAGGCAATACCTGTTTTGAGGTCGCGCTTTCCATCTAGTCCTCTGACGAGCGCTGCGCCACGGAGATACTGGGCTTCAGCTACCCCCAGCTTTGCCGCACGGGCGACATAGGCATTGGCGCTGTCGCGGTTTGCTTTCAGCCCCCAGCGACCAAAGGAATAGCCCTCGGCGAGCAGCATGGCGGCGTCTCCACCCATCTCGGTGACCGCAAGACGGCGCAGAGAGTCGGGTTTAACCTCCTGGGCAAATGCAGTTTTGACAATCAACGCAGGCAAAAGCAGGGCTGCGAGAAAAAAAG
This sequence comes from Pontibacter sp. T17, assembly GCF_057219875.1. NCBI lineage: Bacteria > Pseudomonadati > Bacteroidota > Cytophagia > Cytophagales > Hymenobacteraceae > Pontibacter > Pontibacter sp. T17. The sequence continues at coordinate 646,598 of NZ_JBXVVW010000001.1, read as the reverse complement.
TACGCCTCATGAGTAAAAAAGTACTTCAAAACGGCACGAATGATGCCTAATTTGAACAGACTACCAAGCTACGTGAACCCCTCCATTCTTACCAGCAAACTACCGGGTACCGGGGTGAGTATTTTCACCCGGATGACGGAGGCAGCCCACCAGGCCGGAGCCATCAATCTGGCGCAGGGCTTTCCAAATTTCATGCCGGATACACACCTGCTGGACCTGGTGCATGAGGCGATGCAGGAAGGCCACAACCAGTATGCTCCAAGTGCGGGTGTGCTGGCGCTGCGCCAAGAAGTAAGCCGCTTGATTGCCCGCAACTTCGGACGTGTGTATGATTCCGCCACCGAAGTGACGATTGCATCGGGCGGCACCGAGCTGATTTTTGCGTCGCTGGCAGCCTTGCTCTCACCCGGCGATGAGGTGGTGATACTTGACCCCGCCTACGACTGTTACGCTCCCAGCGTACGGCTGCTGGGTGGCATACCTGTGCACGTGCCCCTGCTGACCCCCAGCTTCCTGCCCGATTGGGACCGGATTGCCGCTGTGCTGACGCCCCGTACCCGACTGCTAATCCTGAACAACCCGCACAATCCCAGCGGCGTCATCTGGGGCGAGGCAGAGATTGTGGCACTGCAACAGTTGGCCCAGCGACATCCCTTCTTGATTCTTTCCGACGAGGTATATGCCCATATCGTATTTGATGGAGCCCAACACCTGTCGGTAGCCCGCTACGACGACCTGGCGGCCCGCAGCATCATTGTGGGCAGTTTTGGCAAGAACCTGCACGTAACCGGGTGGAAGATAGGCTATGGCCTGGCGCCAGCGTGGCTGAGTGCCGAAGTGCGCAAAGCCCACCAGTACGTGACCTTCAGTACCCACACGCCCACGCAGGTGGCAATGGGGCGCTATCTGGCGGCCCACCCTGGCTTTGAGCAGCAACTGAGCCGCATGTACGAGGGCCTGCGAGACACCTTTGGGCAACTGATGGCCGCAACACGCCTGACGCCGCTGCCCTGCCAGGGCACTTACTTCCAGCTGTACAGCTATGAGCAGGTGAGCGACCTGCCCGACAGCGAAATGGCACTGGAACTCATCCGCCGGTGCGGGGTGGCAGCCATACCCATTTCGGCCTTTTATGCCGACGGCACCGACCCTAAACTGCTGCGCTTCTGCTTTGCCAAAACGCAGGAGACTCTTCTAAAAGCCTGTACCCAACTAACTATTCTATGACCGAATTACTGTCGATTGCGATGCTCCAGGCCGATATTGGCTGGGAGTCGCCTGAAGCCTCGCGGGCCAAATGCAGCCAACTGCTGGAAAAAGTGGATGAGCACATGGATGTAATTCTGCTGCCTGAGACGTGGGCAACAGGTTTCACAATGAACGCAGCTCAATTTGCCGAGCCAAGCGGCGGCCCGTCGTATCGCTGGATGTTTGAAACCGCCCGGCGCTATAATGCGCTGGTGATAGGTACAGTAATCATTTCGGAGGACGGAAAGTATTTCAATCGCCTGCTGGCGGTGAGCCCCGACGGGCTGCTGGGGCGCTATGACAAGCACCATCTGTTTACGCTGGCAAAAGAGCACGAAACATACACGGCTGGAGTAAAGAACATTATTGTTCAATGGCGCGGGTGGCGCATTCTGCCTCAGGTGTGCTACGACCTGCGTTTCCCGGTGTGGTCGCGGCGCAAGTTACCGGTGCAGGAATATGACCTGCTGGTGTATGTAGCCAACTGGCCCGACACACGAGGGCATCACTGGCGCCGTATGCTGCCCTCACGTGCAATTGAAAACCAGTGCTATGTGGCAGCAGTAAACCGGGTGGGCAAAGATGGCAACGGTCACCACCACCGGGGCGACTCGTTCCTCATCGACTTCCATGGAGAGAAGCTGGCGGCACTGGAGCCCGATGTAGAGGGCGTGGTTTTTGGCGAGATTTCGCTGGACGAACTGAAGCAATACCGAAGCAAATTCCCCTTTCAGGCCGACGCCGACGCGTTCAACTTCGTCTAGGCTGACAGTCAGTCCTGCCCTCCTGGTCCTGCATCACCGTCATCCTTGCGGTCGGGCAGGTTCAGAGAGGGCTGGTCGGCGGAGGGCTGAGGCGGCAGCGGCTTGGGGGGCGGCGGTGTGCCGCTGGCAGGTGCCAGTGCTGGCGCAGGGCTTGCAGGCTTTTCACCGCGGAGGGCCGCTTCAGCAGCCTCCTTGCGGGCTGCTTCGGCAGCTGCGCGGCGGGCAAACTCGTTGTCGCCCGGATTGACAACAGATGCCAGAGCTGCTGCACGGATGGCCTCGAGGCGGCGGTCGGGCTTGACACCACCAGCCGCAATAAGGCGCTTGCTGTGCACAAAGTCGCCATCAAGGATGTAGAGGAGGCGGTTGCGGTCAGCGATACGACCCGTCAGGTATTTCTCTATCATGAGGCTGCTGATAGGAGCAGCCCAGCTACCCCCCCAGCCTGCATTTTCCACGATACAGGCGATGGCGATTTTGGGGTTGTCTTTTGGCGCAAAGGCAATGAATACCGAGTGGTCTTCGCCGTGGGGGTTCTCAGCAGTACCGGTTTTACCACAGACGGCAATCCCCGGAATGCGTGCAGTGACCCCGGTGCCTGCTTCCACTACTTTCTCCATTGCATCAATGGTAACGCCGTAATAGCGGGGGTCGAAGCCAGTGCGGACTGTGTCGAAGTGGGCCATACGCCGGTCGGAGCCACTGGTGAGCTTACGGTAAAAGTGTGGCTGAACATAAAAGCCCCGATTGGCGATGGCCGCGGTAACATTGGCCATCTGAAGAGGCGTCATAAGCAGCTCGCCCTGGCCGATAGCCATACTCACGATGGTCATGCCGAACCAGCGGTTCTTGCCGTAGATACGATTGAAGTAATTCTCAGTGGGCAACGACCCGGGCTTTTCGTTGGGAATATCAACACCTGTACGGTGGCCGATGCCAAAGCGTGACATGGACTCATACCAAAAGTTGTAGGCGTCGGTGAAACTCTCGAAGCGGCTGCTGTGAAGCATGTCGACAAACGAGCCTGCGAAGTAGGCATTGCAGGAGTGCTGAATGGCGCCAAAAAGATTGAGTGGCGATGGGTGGCGGTGGCACTTGGGACGCCCCCCGTTGCGAAGAAAGCCTCCAGCGCAACCATAGCTGCTATGCTCGGTGATGGTGCCTGCCGAGAGCGCTGTGATGGCATTGGTAAGCTTGAAGATAGAGCCTGGCGGGTACATGGCCTGCAATGGGCGGTTGTACAGAGGCTTCAGTGTGTCGCGGACGAGGGAGAGGAAGTTGGCACCATACTCCATTCCTGTCAGCTGATTGGGGTCGTAATGCGGGGCAGAGATGAAAGCCAGAATCTCGCCTGTGCTGGGTTCAATGGCCACAATGGAACCCAACTTGTTGGCCATAAGCGCCTCGCCAAAGAGCTGCAACTCGGCATCAATGGTAATCTGAATGTCTTCGCCCTTCTGGGGAATGGTGTCGAATTTACCGTCGGCGAAGGGGCCAACCTCACGCCCATGCACATCTACAAGGGTCATTTTCACCCCTTTACGACCACGAAGCACTTCCTCATACTGGCGCTCAAGGCCCGATCGGCCAATCTGGTCGCCCTGCTGGTAGTAGCCCGCCGACTTGTCAATATCGCGCTTGTCTACCTCGGAGATGTAGCCCAGAAAGTTGGCCCCAACCGGATAGAGGTAGTTGCGAGAGTTGCCAACTTCGGTGTAGATGCCTCTTGTAGCCCAGAGATGCTCCTGCAAGGGAGCATAGATCTCGGCGTTGACCTGACTGGCGAGTGGTGATGGCTTGTTGCGGTTGTATTGATAGGCGGCATTAATCTTCTTGACCAGCAAATCGCGATCCATGTGAAGAAGGCGTGCCAGGCGAAATGTGTCAGGAATGGACAGCTCGCGGGGGACTATCTGAAGGTTGAAGATGGGCGAGTTGGTGACGTAGATGCGGCCGTTGCGGTCGTAGATAACACCCCGCTGGGGTTGCAGCACCACGCGCTTGATCACATTCTTGTCGGCCTTGGCGGAGTAGTCGTCACTGATGACCTGCAGATAGAACAGGCGCACGATGAGAACGAACACCGCCAGGCCGAAGATGGCCTGAATGGCAAAACGGCGTTCGCGTAGGTCCTGCATAGTGCTGAGACAGAAAGGTTAGCGGCGGCGGAGGAACAATACTAAAGTTACAACACAGGCTGCCAGGGTGTATACGGCACTGAGGATGATTTTGAGCCAGGTATACAAGCCAAGGTCCAGGTCGAGAATGCCGTAGTAGGCCACTTCGTAAATGATAAGGAGCGGCGCCAGGTAGACGAGGTAAAAGGTGACATCCTGCCGGAAGAAGTCGAACTCGTCGCGCTGGTTGAGGCCCGAGACAGGAGACACAACAGGCAGCCAGAACTCGCGTAAGGCGATGATGGAGACAGCGGCGATGGCATTGGGCCCTGGAGGCAACGTAAAGGCATCTACCATATGGCCGCAGAAGAAGGCCACGAGGTAAAGCCCCCAGCGAGGCATATTGGTAGGTAGCAACAGCACTGGCAGGACGTAGAGGTGCAGTGCGGCTACGTCGCGAATGAGGAGACGTTCGCCCAGAAAGAACTGGGCCAGCAGGAAGATGAGAATGAGCACTACCCAGCGGAGCGAATCGGTCATTGGCGGGGCTGGGTTGAAGGTGAAACCGATCGCTGGAGCGAATCAATCTCAACGCGGTTCTCATGCTCTACCACGTAGAGATAGTTGAGGCGATGGAAGTCGGCCGTGAGCTTGACGGTGATGTCGTGGAAGCTGCCCTGGTCGTTGGGCTTGACTTCAGAGACAGTGCCTATGATGATGCCCTCGGGGAAAAGCGTACTGTGGCCTGATGCAACGACGGTGTCGCCGACAGCCACCTGAAAGTGCTGAGGAACATACAACAGAGACGCATAGTCTGAACTGCCACCTTCCCACTGAATGGTTCCAAAGACCTCGGATGAGCGGATACGGGCACTCAGACGAAAATCCTTGTTAAGCAGCGACATGGCCACGGAATAGTTCTCGCTTACTGCTACTACCAGGCCTACTACACCGGTAGCACTGAGCAGCCCCATCTCGCGGTGTATGCCGTGCCGTGTGCCCTTGTTGAGCGTGATGTAATTATAGTCCCCTATGGTACTGTTGCTGATGGCACGGCAGGGGATAAACCTGTAACGAAAGGCCGGAAGGAGAGAATCGGGCAAGATGCTGAACCGGCCTTTGATTGGCACACGGTACTTGATCTCGGCCAGTTCATTGCGGGTGCGGGCCAGCTCCATACGCAGAGCCATATTCTCATCCAGCAGCTGCTCGTTGTGCACACCGAGATCAAAGTAACCGTCGATGTCGGAGTTAACCTCCTGTATGCCGCCCAGAACACTTTGACTAAAAGCGTTGTAAAGAAGCTGGTGGCGGTTATTGAACTGGAAGAGCAGCATCAACGACAGCCCCTGCAACCCCAGAAAGAGGAAGAGATTGCCATAACTGGCCAGGAGCTCGAAGAGTCTGCGCATGCGTCACCGTCGGAGGAGAGAGGTGGTTGGCTCAGCTGTTGACCAGCAGCGCCTTGTACTTGGCCAGGTTCTTGAGAACGGTTCCCGTGCCACGCACAACGGCGCGCAGGGGATCTTCAGCGACGTGAACCGGCAGCTTGGTCTTTTCCGAAAGGCGGATGTCGAGGCCCCGGAGCAGTGCGCCACCACCCGTAAGGTGAATGCCACGCTCGTAGATGTCGGCAGACAGCTCGGGCGGTGTCAGTTCGAGGGCGCGCAGTACGGCTTCCTCGATCTTGATGATGGACTTGTTGATAGCATGGGCCACTTCCTTGTAACTGATGGAAATGGTTTTGGGGATGCCCGTCATGATGTCCTTGCCGCGGATTTCGATGTTGTCTGGCGGATTGTCGAGTTCGGGCAGAGCGGCACCAACTTCTATCTTGATGCGCTCGGCACTGCGCTCGCCAATGTGCAGGTTGTGCTGGCGGCGCATGTAATCGAGGATATCGGTGTTGAGGTCGTCACCAGCGATACGGATACTCTGGTCGCAGACGATGCCCGAAAGAGCGATAACGGCAATCTCAGTAGTACCCCCTCCGATATCTACCACCATGTGGCCAACAGGCTCTTCCACATTCAGGCCGATACCCACTGCCGCGGCCATGGGTTCGTGAATCATGTGTACCTGCTTGGCACCAGCATGTTCGGCGCTGTCGCGGACGGCACGCTTCTCCACCTCGGTGATGCCACTGGGAATGCAGATGACCATGGTGTGCGTGGGGTTGAAGAAACGACGATCGGGCTGAAGCTTCTTGATAAACTCGCGGATCATCAGCTCGGCCACTGTGAAGTCGGCGATAACACCGTCCTTGAGGGGGCGTACGGTCTTCAGGTTGTCGTTGGTCTTCTCGTGCATCTGCAGGGCTTCGCGGCCCACGGCAATGACACGGTTGGTAGCACGGTCTACTGCCACGATGGACGGCTCGTCTACCACCACCTTGTCATTGTGCATGATCAGGGTGTTGGCCGTGCCGAGGTCAATGGCAATGTCTTTATTGAAATAATTGAAAAGTCCCATGGATGCCTGTGTGCGGAAGGTGGAGGAGAGAGCGTGTGTGGCGCGTTGGTAGTATCAGTGGCGGAAATGGCGTTTGCCTGTCAGGACCATACACATGCCGTTGGCACGGGCATAGCCAATGACTTCTTCGTCGCGGACAGAGCCACCGGGCTGCAGCACCACATCGATGCCTGCCTCGTGGGCGAGCTGTACGCCGTCGGAGAAGGGAAAGAAAGCGTCAGAAGCCAGCACGGCCCCGTTGGTTTCGAACCCATGCGCGCGGGCCTTGTCGATGGCGTGGCGGAGGGAGTCGATGCGGGAGGTCTGGCCCATGCCACCACCAATGAGTTGGCGATTGCGAACGAGGGCAATGGCGTTGCTCTTGAGGTGCTTGGCTACCTTCTCGGCAAAGAGGAGGTCAGCAGTTTCGTCAGCAGAGGGCTGGCGGTCGGTAACGCAATTGAGCTCGGCAGCTGTGGCCGCTACACCATCGGCGTGCTGCACAAGTGTGCCGTTGAGCGCAGTACGACGTGTTTCCATCGCGAGTGCCGTGAGGTCGGCATACGTGAGGAGAATGCGCGTTTTCTTGGCCTTGAGGATATCGAGGGCTTCAGGCGCGAACGATGGAGCGGCCAGAACTTCGAAAAACTGCTCGGAGATCTGCTGGGCGGTTGCGGCATCCACCTGCGTGTTGAGGACAATGATGCCGCCAAAAGCGCTGGTAGGGTCACTGGCCAGCGCGGTAGTCCAGGCCTCGAGCGCGGTGGCACGGGTCGCTACACCGCAGGGGTTGGTGTGCTTGATGATGGCGCAGGTGACAGCGCCGGGAAGGGCGTGGCCTTTGGCGTCGGAGAAATCGGCCACAAGGCGCAGGGCGGCGTCGAGGTCCAGCAGGTTGTTGTAGCTGAGCTCCTTGCCGTTGAGCTTGGTGACGATGGCGTCGAGGTTTCCAATGAACTGGGCGGCCTGATGGGGGTTTTCGCCGTAGCGGAGCGATGTGGCCGGGGCAAGCTCGCCAGCCATCCAGGCGTGGATGTCGGTGTCGTAGCGCGAAGTAACGGCAAAGGCTTCGCGGGCCATTGCTTTTCGGAGTTCATGGCTCACTTTGCCGCCGTTCTGCTTCAGGGCAGTGAGGAGCTGGGGATAGTGGGCAATGCTGGGCACCACGAGGACGTCAGCGTGGTTCTTGGCAGCCGCCCGCAGGAGCGATACACCACCGATGTCGATTTTCTCGATGATAGCCTTCTCATCGGTAGTGGATCGAACGGTTTCGCTGAAGGGATAGAGGTCTACGACAACGCAGTCGACAGGCCCGATGTTGTGGGTGTCGAGTTCCTGAAGGTCGGTGGGGTTGCTGCGACGAGCGAGAATGCCCCCAAAGACAGCAGGGTGCAGGGTTTTGACGCGCCCCCCGAGGATGGAGGGATAGCCAGTGAGGTCGGCCACCTCAATGACTGGCAGCCCCAAGTTGGCAATGAAGTCGGCGGTGCCGCCTGTAGCCAGGATCTTAACGCCGGCCGCATGCAGCGCCCGGGCCACCTCTTCGAGGCCCGTTTTATCAAATACGGATAATAGCGCGGAACGCAGCTGAACGTCAGGTTGGGACATACCTCTTGGGAATCAACAAAGTTAGCACCTCACCCCCCCGCCTGTGCCAGCAGAGAGGTGCAAATGTTATCAAGGACTGAAGGATAGTGCGTGTACTCCAATGTGTGCAGTGCGGCCTGCAGGGCTTCGGGGGTGGCACCCGGCGGTACTGGCAGGCGGGCCTGAAAGATGGGAGCGCCAGTATCGTAGTGCTCGTCCACGTAGTGGATGGTGATACCGGTTTCGGCCTCGCCAGCGGCAATGACTGCATTATGGACGTTGAGGCCGTACATGCCCTTGCCGCCATAATTGGGCAGCAGCGAGGGGTGAATGTTGACGATGCGCTGGGGGAAAGCGGCCACCAGCTCGGCCGGAATGCGCTTGAGGTAACCTGCCAGCGCAATGAGCTGTATGCCGTGCTGCTGCATCAGCGCCAGCAGGGCCTGTGTGCTGTCGGGGTCGGTTTTGCCGGAAATGAGCGCCAGGGGAACACCCAACTGCTGTGCCCGATGAATGACGCCTGCCTCGGGATTGTTGGTGACGATGAGCACCACCCTACCAAGCTGGCTGCTGGCGAAATGGCGCACCAGCGCTTCGGCGTTGGAGCCGCTGCCACTGGCGAAAACGGCAATTTGAATCACACCGCAAAAGTACGGCGAAAGCGCCTGTTACCGACGCGTCAGGCTGTAAAAAGCCGCATCAATCGGTTCGCTCAGCCATTGGCCTCCGCATCGGGGTCGACGCCGGGCACTTCAATGTCGCTGTCGGGCCCCAGTGCTCGGTTCAGCAGCGCAGGGTTCATCTGCTTTTCGGTCTTTACGCCCAGTTTACGCAGCTTCTCCACGCTGACCACCAGATTGCCATTACCGTCTACCAGTTTGTTCATGGCGGCGTCGTACGACTTCTTGGCCTGCTCCATCTGCTTGCCCAGCGACAGCAGGTCGTTGGTAAAGCCGATGAACTTGTCGTAGAGGGCACCTGCCTGCCGGGCTATCTCCAGCGTGTTGCGGCTCTGGTATTCGGTGCGCCAGATGTTGGCCACGATTTTGAGCATGGCCAGCAGGTTGGTGGGGCTGCACAGGATGATACGGCGCTCGTAGGCCTCGGTCCAGAGGTTGGGGTCGGCCTGCACGGCTACGAGGTAGGCGGGCTCGATGGGCACGAAGAGGATGGTGAAGTCGAGCGTGCGCAGATGGTAGAGGGCAGGATAGTTCTTGGCCGAAAGGTCCAGGATGTGGCGCCGGAGGCTGGCCACGTGCTCGCGCAGGGCCGCGTCCTGGGCGGGCTTGTCTTCGGCGCTGTAGTAGCGTTCGTAGGCCACGAGGCTCACCTTGCTGTCGATGACCATATGGCGGTCTTCGGGCAGGTTGACGACGACATCGGGCTGGAGGCGGCGACCGTCTTCGGTGGTGAAACTAGCCTGCATCTGGTAGTCGCGGTCGCGCACCAGGCCGCTGTGTTCCAGCAGCCGCGAGAGGAGCTCTTCGCCCCAGTTGCCCATCTGCTTGGCCTGCCCCTTGAGTGCCGCAGCCAGGGCATTGGCTTCGTTGGACACCCTATTCGTCTGCTCAAAGAGCCCCTTGACCTGCTGTTGCAGAGTGGCGTGCTGCTTCACCCCTTCGGTGTGTACTTCCTCCACTTTCTTGCGGAAGTCTTCGATTTTGTCGCCCAGGGGCTTCAGCAGGGTGTCGAGCTGGGTTTTGTTCTGCTCGGTAAACTTCTTCGACTTGTCCTCGAGGATGTCGTTGGCCAGCACCTTGAACTGCTCGTTCATGCGCACCTGCATCTCTTCGAGATACTTCTGCTGTTCGGCCAGACGCTGAAGGGCGGCTTTGCGCTCGGTCTGTTCGGCGGTGAGCTGGTCGCGGAGCTGGGTATTTTCGTTGCGGAGGTTGAGGCGCTCGCGGTCGGCGGCGGCAAAATTCTCCTGCGCGGCGGTAGCGGTGGCGGTGGCGCGAGCGGCCTCGGCCTGTGCGGCACTGGCCTGCTGGCGGGCAGCGTCCTGTGTTCGCTGCAGCTCGGCCAGCTGCTGAGCCAGGGCATCGCGGCTGGTGATAAGTGCCGCAATTGCCGACTGGCGGGCAAACCAGGCCAATGCACCCCCAATCACAGCCCCCAGGGCCAATCCAATGAAAAGTGCCGTAACGTCCATAGCAGTGTAAAGCTACATTGATTTTCGGGTAGCAGGCCTAGAAGAGTGTGGGCGTTTCGGGGCTGCGGATGAAGAGCGTATTGTCGTAGGCGGGCATCTGACGGCCTGCCATGTGCTGGCGCACGGCGGTCTTTACCAGTTGGCGCAGGCTTTCGGCCAGTACGCCTTCGCCACGCATGCGGGTGCCTTTACGGCTGTCGCTTACGCTGCCGCCGTGCAGCTCCTGTATCTGGTGCCAGACTTTGTCGGCACGGTCGGGATAGGTGCGCTCCAGCCAGTCGCGGAAAATCTGGGCTACGGCGCCATTGAGACGTACCATAGTATAGCCAGCGGTAAGCGCCCCGGCTTCGGCGGCGGCTTCTATCACCTGCGGGGCCTCGTGGGCATTGAGGCCGGGAATCAATGGAGCTACCATGACGCCGACGGGCACGCCAGCATCGGTGAGTTCGCGCACCACACGCAGGCGGCTGTGATAGGTTACCGTGCGGGGCTCCAGCACCTGGCGCAGATCTTCGTTTAGGCCTGTGATGCTGACGTACACATGCACCAGCCGCAGCTTGGCCAGCTGAGCCAAAAGGTCTATGTCGCGCAGGATGAGGGCGTTCTTGGTGATGATACCCACAGGGTTGCGGTATTGCAGAAATACTTCCAGCAGCTGGCGGGTGAGGCGGTACTTGCGCTCGGCAGGCTGATAGCAGTCGGTGTTGCCACTGAGGCCGATGGGAATGGGCTGCCACGACTTCTTGCGGAACCACTGGCGGAGCAGCTCGGGGGCGTTGCGCTTGACGATGATTTTCTGCTCGAAGTCGAGCCCTGCCGAGTAGCCCCAGTACTCGTGGGCGTTGCGGGCGTAGCAGTAGATGCAGCCATGCTCGCAGCCCTGATAGGGATTGAGGCTGTAGAACATGCCGACGTCCTCGCTGTCGACTTTGTTGACGATCTGGCGGGGCGAGTCGTAGAAGTACTGGGTAGGCATGGCGGCAGGCGGCGGCTCGTCAATGGCCTCGATGTGCGCCGCCACCTGGGCGCGGTCGCCAAAGCGGGTCTGCGGATTGATCTGCGCCCCGCGCCCCTTCATAAAAGTATGGCCCTGCGTTTCCATACTGCAAGATATGACGATTTTTCCGTCAAATAAAAGACGGTCAACATATCGATTTGTACTTGCTATTTTTGGGTATGCGTACGCTCGAACCCTTGCTGTTGGCACCCACCTTCCTGCCATTGAGTCAGCATTTGGAGCTGACACTCAATCGGCTTTCAGCTACCGACTGGCAGCGCGACACGATTTGCCCGGGCTGGACTGTCAAGGATATCGCAGCACACCTACTGGATACAGCCCTGCGGCGCCTGTCCATGCAGCGCGATGGCCACCAGCCACCCCCACCCGACCGCGACCTCGGCAGCTATCCTGCGCTGCTTGGGTTTCTGAATCAGCTGAACGCCGACTGGGTGCAGGCTTATCGCCGGGTGAGTGCGCAGATCGTGCGCGAACAACTGCTGATGACCGACAAAGCCCTTACGGCTTACGTCCAGACACTGGACCCTTTCAGCCCCGCTCTCTTTTCTGTAGCCTGGGCAGGCGAAGCCGCCAGCCTGTGCTGGTTTGACATTGCCAGGGAGTATACCGAACGATGGCTGCACCTCCAGCAGATCTGCCATGCCACGGGCCAGCCGGATTGCCTCTCCCCTGCATTCTACCTGCCGTATCTTCAGACCTCGGCACTGGGCCTGCCACATGGCTGGCGAAGCATAACACCGCCTGAAGGAACAAACGTCAGAGTGGAAGTAGCTGGCTTACCAGATGCCGCCTGGCTGCTGGTATATGAGAAAGGCTGGCAGGTGTATACTGCAGAAGCGCCGGATACTGCCGCCACCACCATTACCCTGCTGCACGACGAAGCCTGGAAGCTGCTGAGCAAGGGTCTGAAAACCCGAGCAGAACTGGAGAAGGCAGTCCGTATTGCTGGAAATACCGAATGGGCCGAGCCCATTTTCAGCTATGTGGCCGTGATGGCCTGACGGTATTACCCTATACCCTAGCTGAACACCTGATAGGTGATGAGCGCCAGCAGGTAGGCTATGCCACTCTGGTACACCAGCTGTATGGTGGCCCACTTCCAGCCGCCAGTTTCGCGCTTGATGACGGCCAGCGTACTCATGCACTGCATGGCCAGTGCGTAGAACACCAGCAGGCTGAGTGCCACGGCTGATGTATACAGGGGTGTGCCATCGGGGCGCTTTTCCGCGCGCAGGCGATCAGAGAGCTTGCTGTAGCCAGCCTCGTCGTCGCCTTCACCCAAGGCATAAAGCGTGTTCATGGTGCCGACAAAGACTTCGCGGGCGGCAAAGCTGGAGATGAGAGCAATGCCGATTTTCCAGTCGTAGCCCAGCGGCGCAATGACTGGCTCAATGGTTCGGCCCAGATAACCTGCATAGCTGACCTGCAGCATCTCGGCTGCTTCCTTCTTGTTCAGCTCAGCCACGAGGGTGGAGTCGGAAGTGGCCTTGCGCTGGGCTTCATACTTGGCCTGCACGGCAGAGTGCTGACCGGGGGGCGAGTTGTAGGACAGGAACCACAGCAGAATAGACAGCACCAGGATCACCTTGCCTGCGTCGAAGACGAAGGCGCTGGCCTTCTCATACACCTGGCGGCCTACGTTGCCGAGACGCGGACGGCGGAAGTTGGGCAATTCGGCCACGAACAGGCCATCACTGTTGTACTTGAGGATGCGCTTGAAGATAAGCGCCACGATCAGCGCCACCACTACGCCCAGTCCGTACAGCCCCGCCATTACCAGGCCGCGCAGGTCGAAGAGACCGTAGACTGTTGCTGGGGGCACAAACACGGCAATGAGCACCGTGTACACCGGAATGCGGGCCGAGCACGACATCAGCGGTGTGATGAGAATGGTGAGCAGGCGCTCTTTGCGATTGGGGATGCTGCGCACCGCCAGAATGCTGGGCACAGCACAGGCGAAGCCACCAAACAGCGGAATGACGGATTTGCCCGAGAGGCCGAAGGGCCGCATGAGCCGGTCCATCAGGAAGACGGCCCGCGACATATAGCCCGACTCTTCCAGCAGGGAGATGAAGAAGAACAGCAGCGCGATTTGCGGCACAAACACCACAATGCCCTGAATGCCCGCTACTATGCCATCCACAGCGAGGTCGCGTACCCAGCCTTCGGGCAGGGTGGTGCGCAGGCCATCGGCGAGGGTCGCCATGGCGCCATCCAGCAGGTCCATCGGGTAACTGGCCCAGGCAAAAATGGCCTGGAAAATGAGCATCAGCAGGCCAATGAACACGACATAGCCCCAGATGGGGTGCAGCAGCACCTTGTCCAGGCGGGTCGAGGCACGTTCAGAGCGGTCAAGATCTTCGTCGGGCTCGGCCGCGAGGATGTCGGCGATGCGGTCGTAACGCACGACCAGCTCGTTAGAGATGAGCTCGGTAGGCTGTGTTAGGCCCGCCTGATGACGCAGGATGGCAAGCTCAGGGTAGTCGCCCACGAGCAGGCGCTGATAGGCGGCGTAGTCGCTCTTGAAACCAAGCCGCGTGCGTACGTCCTCTACAATGGTATTGAGGCCCTCGGGCACGCGGAAAAACCGCTGCTTGGGTAGGGGCAGGTTGGAGGCCAGCAGAGCCTTCAGCTCGGCAATGCCTGTGCCTTTGCGCACAGAGGTACGCACAACCGGCACCCCCAGGCTGCGGGCCAATGCGCGGTCATGGGCATCGGCGCCAGCTTCTGGTGCCAAATCGGCCATGTTGATGACCAGCACCGTAGGGAAGCCCAGGTCAATGACCTGTGTGCAGAGCAGAATGCCCGGGCGCAGGTTGGTGGCATCGGCAATGACGACGACGGCATCGGGGTGGTCTGGGTCCTGTGGCTCCTGCAATACGCGGCAGGTGATAGCCTCGTCCTCACTCTTGGGGTACAGGCCGTAGGTGCCTGGCAGGTCCAGCAGGTTGAGCTTGACGGTGCTTGAGAGCGTAGCCACGCCGACCTTACGGTCGACCGTCACGCCGGGAAAGTTGCCAGTACGCTGATGCAGGCCAGTCAGTTCGTTGAAGAGCGAGCTTTTACCGGTATTGGGATTGCCAACGAGGGCTACGTTGCGTGCAGGCATGTGGGTGTTCGTCGAGCCGGAAAGTGTCAGGGATGAACGGCAGGACGCTCTACTTCAATCTGCTCGGCGAGGGACCTGCGCAGGGCGATTTTCGTGCCACGGGCCTTGATGGCAATGGGGCAGCCACGGGGTGCCATATCCGTAACCTCGACGAGATCGCCGGGCATGAGGCCCATGTTCATGAGGGCAATACGGGCTTCGGTGGGGCCAATACGGCGTACCACAGCGCGTTCTCCCTTTTCCAAACCCGACAACGGTACAGTAGCCATAGCAGATGAAAGTGGCGGCTAATTTAGATTTAAACCAATCAGGAAGCGCAGCAATTCCCAGAGGGTAAGAAAAAGAAAACCGCCACCGGGCTCTCTCCCCCGGCGGCGGTTGCAAACATGCATGAGTGAATCAGAAGCGGATGCCAGCACCCAGATAGAAAGTGCGGGGTTCGGCAGGCATCAGACCGGGACCAGGGTAGCCACCTGCACGACGGGTAGCATAGCGGACATCTGCAATGTTGTTGACGCCTCCTGACAGTTCGAACCACTTACGGATATCCCACGTGAAGTTCCAGTCAAGCACGCGGTAAGCGGTGATGGCGCCAGCCTGAGCATTGGCCGAGGGGTTCTCGGTATTGGCGGCATCGGTGTACACTTTGTCGGTGTAGCTATGCGCCAGCGTGGTGCGGAAGCCAGCGTAACGAACACTCAGGCCGCTGCGCAGTGTCCATCGTGGGGCATATTCCACCACCTTGTCTTTGGAAGGACCTTCGGTGTAGCGGGCGTCCACATAGGAGGTGGTGTTGTACAGCGACACTTCCACACCCCCAAGGTCTACATCCAACGCCTTGAAGGGGTTGATTTCCACGTAGCTCTCAATGCCCTGACTGCGACTGGCGCCCAGGTTGGTCTTAAGGTTCTTGCCATTGACCAGCAGTGTGCCTACGCGGTCCTGGTACTGGAGGTAAAAGAAGCTGATGTCGTAGCTGAACCAACCTTCGATACGGCCACGAACGCCAAGGTCCGTGTTGTAGCCATTTACGTCCTTCAGGCTGTTGGGGGCTACGCTATCTGCGGGCGAAGCGGGATACAGATCGCTGAAGAGAAAGGGGCGATACGCCTGTGTGAAATTGCCATACACTTCGAGGCTCTGAAGTGGCTTGTAACTGAGAGCCACACCAGCCAGTACCACCGAACGGTTCTGCAGCCCCTGCGAAGCAGGTACTACGCCTGAGAGCGTACCGGCACCGGTGTTGCGGATATGCTCATAGCGGATGCCGGGCGTGACCGTTACCTGACCCAGACGGAAAGCGTTCTCAATGTAGGCAGAGTAGCTTTCGGTACCGAAGGTGAGGTTCAGCGGCATGGCGCTTTCCGGCACCTGGATGCTGTAATCTTCTTCAGCGCCAGCGGTACCGTTACCGCGCTGGCGGGTGGTTTCGCCATTGAAGTAACGCAGACCAAGAACCGCCTTTGACTGCACCGAACCCAGCATATAAGTATACCCCAAACGGCCTTCTATCCCGAAGTTGGTGTAGTCGTCACGGTCTGAGCGGCGGATGCTGGCGGGGTTATCGGCAAGGACGTTTGCGGCAGCTACGTTGCCGATGCTGTATCGCTGGCCCAGAATACCGAAGGCACGGACATAAAGGTTGAGCGAGTCGGTGAGCTGGCTCTTCAGATAGACGGAGGGCATCATCCAGCGAATGCGGAACCAGTTGCGGCTGCGGAACGACTGCTGGGCATTGTCGCGGAAAAGCGAGTCGGTGAGGCCACCGGGCTGGCGCGAACTGAGTTCACTGTAGGTGAAGTCGGCGCCGATACGGGTGTTGGGCTTCAGGTCGTAATCGAGCGCGGCGTAGGTATTGAGAATGGAAAACGCGCTGTTCTGGCGCCAGCCATCGGCCTGACGGTAATGTGCCATCCCAGTGTAGGAAAGCTTGCCACTGCGGCCACCGATGAGGTTATAGCTGCTGAAGAGGCCGTAGCTGCCGCCCGTCTGGCGCGACAGAATGCTGAAGGGCTTGTCTTCGGGAGCTTTGCGGATGATGTAGTTGACCATGCCTCCAAACTGCGAGCCGTACTGGAGTGCCCCAGCGCCACGCACTATCTCTACGCGCTCCACGCTTTCCATGGCGGGGTTGTAATAAGCCTCTGGATAGCCGAAAGGATCAGAGGCAATGTCATGGCCATTCTGGCGGGTGTTGAATTCCCAACTGCGGTTCGGGCTGAGGCCACGGGTAGCTATGTTGATCTGCACGCCACTGCCTTCGCTCTCCCATACCATGATACCGGGTACTTTGGCAAAGACCTGACGCGACACGTTCTGTACTGCATTTACTTCCAGCGCGTCCATCACAAGGACTTCCGACTTTTTGCCTGCATAGAGCTCGGTGGCGGCCACATCGGGCAGGCGGCCAATGCCATGCCAACTGCGACCAAAGGCCTCTACAGTGACCGGACCCAGTTGATATTCCTTGGCAGCAATCTGAAGTGCGCCAACCGCGAGTTGCGCCTGACCCTCTGTAACGGTAATGGCATCCAGTTCGAGAGCACCCCCTTCGGGCAGCGACACACGGACGGCATAAGTGCCTGCCGGAACGTTGCGAAACTCGAAGGCACCACGGGCGTCGGTGCGAACGGTGGTACGACCCACGAGCGTGATGTAGGCATTGGCAACTGGCTTACCGGTGCTGTCTACCAAGGTGCCGCTGACAAGCGTGCCACCCAGTTCCTCAGCCGGAATCAGAGCAGGACCAGCAGAGGCATACTGCTGGGCCTGAAGCCCCAGCGACACCATCATGACCAGTGCGAGCAGAAACGTGCGCATGTGCTAGGTTGAAAAGTTGACGGCGCAAAAGTACTGCTATTTGGATTAAGTCCAATTAGTGAACAAACTTTTTCCGCCGCCCGCGTGGCATCGCGCGCCAATGCCACATTTGGGTTAACTTAGAGGGGAAATCCGACACGCTTATTGCCCATCTCTACACGCCTGCCCGCGCCCCACATGTTCCTGCACCGCGCCCTTCTGGTAGTGGTAGCAGCCGTTTTGGCTATCTCCACGCACAATGCGAATGCCCATTCGCAGGACTCTGCGTTTGCCATACAGAACGGCGTGTTGGCCTATGACCTGACGACTCTTACCTGTACGGATAAGACAGCGCCTCGCGACCTCGCGCTGGAGAACCTGCGGATTCTGCCCTTTGACCTGGCACACACCCATCCCAGCCCCAATGCTCCTGCCTGGATCAGTGCGTATGGGGGCCAATGGCACCGGCTCAAAATCTTCAACGCGGCCTCCAACCCTAAAAAATGGGTGCTGCGCATACAGGGTTCTGGCTACATGGCAGGCATGCGTATCTACATCGTGACGCCCACGGGGGTGCGGAACATAGAACCCGCCGACCTTAACCTGCCGCAGTACAAGGGGGGTGTCAGCCTACCGCTGTATCTCGATGCCAACATCACAACGGAAATCTATTTCTACGCCGATGTACGGCGGGTGCGGGTAGAACTGAGCACGGTCAGCACCTATTTGACGCACTATCAGGACAACGAGTCAACAACCAAGACTCTGATCATAGGCTACTTCGGCATGGCCATGATCATGATTCTCTACAACCTGTTGTTGTTCTGGGTGCTGCGCGACCGCAACTACCTTTACTATCTCATCTACCTGACCTTCTTCACACTCTTCGTGTGGCTGGAATCGGGGCTGTCGGCCTTCTGGTTGTCCTTTCAGTTTTCGCGCTACTACCTCTACTATGCCAACCTGCTGCCGGTAGTCTTCTTCTTCTCCATTCTCACTTTCACCATCCGATTCCTGAAGGTACAGACCCTGCTGCCACGGCTGATGCCGTTCTACCGCATTGCATTTGGTCTGAACATCATCGTCATACTCCTGAACCTGTATGGGCTGCTGATAGACAATCCGCCGATGAAGCCCTACGATATCATTGAACAGGGGACGACACAATACTGCCTGCTGCTGGGCCTGGTAACAGGGATAATGGCTGCACGCAAGGGCTACCGCCCAGCACGCTTCTTTCTGCTGGGCTTTACGGTACTCATCATCTGCGCGGTGGTGTTCTCGATGACCGTTTTACAGCTGCTGCCGCTGACACCACTGACACTCAACGCACTGTATCTGGGCTCTGCACTGGAATTTGCCCTGCTGTCAATTGCTTTGGCCGACCGCATCAATGTCGTGAAGCGCGAGAAAGCACGCGAACGTGAGCGCATTTCGCGCGACCTGCACGACAGCGTTGGCGCCCAACTGGCGGGTATCCTGTATGGCCTGCATCTGACCGAACGGGTAGACCCCAATATGTCGGACGCGGCCAAGCAGCACATTCACAGCCTGCGCAGCGAAGTGCAGGGTACCATCACCCAACTGCGCGAAACGATCTGGGCGCTGCACCCACAGCGCCTGACACTGGCCGAGTTTCTCAAAAAACTGGAAACCACCGGCAACAAACTGCTGCAACAGGCTGACGCCCCACAGCTGAACATCCAGCTGACGGGAGACGCCAATCTGGTAGTGAGTTCCAACCAGGCACTGCAACTACTGCGGATAGCACAGGAGGCCATTCACAATGCAGTGAAACATGCCAGTGCCCGTAACATCACCGTATCGCTGGACCACCGCGTGCTGGAAAACCGGCTGATCCTGCGGGTGGAAGACGATGGCATAGGGCTTGGTCGGCATATCGAAACAACCGTCACCGGCCTCGACCATGAAGACCTGCCGCTAAGCCCCACCATGTCAACCCAACCGGTATCGCAGTTTGGGCTGGGCAATATGCAGCGCCGAACAGAAGAGCTGTTGGGCAGATTTCTGGCTACAGACCGCCCTGGAGGCGGCTGCCGGATCGAGGCATCCATCCCTCTGGCTACCTACACTGAATAACCCCATATGACGTTGCTGCACATACCACAGAAACGTACCATGGCAGGACTCCTGCTGCTGGGGCTGTGGCTGTCGGCAATCCAGTGGTGCTGGGGCCAGAGTGTGGTGGTACGGCAGTATACCCGCGCCAATGGCCTGGTGAGCAACTATGTGATGAGCATGGCCCAGGACTCCAAGGGCTTCATCTGGATTGGCACCGATCAGGGTGTTTCGCGCTACGATGGCCGAGACTTTTTCTCACTGACAGTAGAAGACGGCCTTAATGCGCCTATGGTGTCGGTGATTCACGAAGACCGGAAAGGGAACATCTGGTTTGGCACCTACGAAGGCGGGGTGTGCCGCTGGGATGGTGAGAAAATTACCGCTTATGGTCTGGAGCAGGGTCTTACCATCAACTACCCCAGCATCATTGCCGAAATGGTAGACGGCACCATTCTGGTGTGTGGCCCACAGGGCACGGCTGGCTTCCGGAACAATGCCTGGGAATTTGACACTACCCGACTGGCCCTGCCTTACACCAACACGCTGCAACTGGCCGAAGGGCGCATACTCTTCAGCCGCAGCAACCAGATGTATGAAATCGTACCGGATTCGCAGCGGCTGTTTCGGCTGAGCCCCCTGACGCTGAAGTTTCCAGAGCATGGGCAGTTTACCAAGCCTTTGAAGCTCGGGCAGTTGTATCCAGGGCCGCGCGGCCAGTTTCTATGCCAGACGAACCAGGGTCTGGTGCGCATCCGCATCGTTGGCAATCAACTGCTGGTAGGCCGCGTACTGGACGAAGCGAAAGACCTGACCTCGGCCGCCGATGGCGCCAACGGACAGGTTGTGGTGGGCACACGTTTCCATGGCCTGCGCCTGCTGCGCAGTGGCAAATGGCACAACTTCAGAGCGGGTGCCGGCTTCTCCAGCAACTATATCAACAAAGTGCTGATCGACTATGAGGGCAACGTATGGGCCGGCACTTTCGGCGAAGGGCTGGTGCGGGTGGCTGGCGAGCACCTTACCTACCTGACATCGCGCGAAGGGCTGCCCGGCGACAACGTCACTTCACTGTTTGTAGACTCCCAGCACCAGATATGGGCGGGCACGCCTGGTGGCTTTGCCGTCATTTCCAAAGGAACGGTAGTGGCCTCTGTAAAAGCTGGGGCGCAGGAAATGCACGTTCGAGCCATAGCCGAACCACAGCCTGGCCAGATTCTGCTGGGCACTTTCCAGAACATACTGGGGCCAGTGCCCATACCCCAGGCCATGAAGGGCCAACTGGGCCGGCCACAGTTTTTCTCTTACGGCGTCTCAGACTTCGCGGTATCACCCAATGACGACGACATTCTCATTGGCTCCTATGGCAATGGCCTGTGGCGATACTCAAACCTGAAAGAGCCTTGGCAGACCCGGGCCAGTGGTCTGAAGAGCAACATCATTGAGGGATTGGTGACCACGCGCAGCGGCACCTGGCTCATGACGGCCGGTGAAGGCGTGTCGCTCATTAACAACGAGGGGGTACTGCACCTGAACAAGAAAACCGACTTCCCCGCCACCCGTGTGTACAGTGTGCTGGAGACGTCCGATGGCCGAAGATGGTTCGGTACCAACCTGGGTCTGCTGGAAGAAAAAGATGGGAAGTACAAGGTGTATGACCAGCGGCATGGCCTGGATGGCAACCGGGTGATTTCGGTGTTCGAACTGCCTGCCCGGGGCGGCAACCCCGCACAGATTTTTGCCGTATCGGACCGCTACCTGCACCGGTTGAATGGCACCCGACTGGAAAAACTGGGCTCCTTTCTGCTGCTGCCCGAACAAGAGATGAGCATCAACAAGGCGCTCTACGATATCCGAAACAACCGGCTGATTCTCGGCACCACGCGGGGGCTGGTGCTGCTGGACCTCAGCCGAACCCTGGTGAATGCTGTTGCGCCGAAAGTTGCCATTCTTTCAGTACAGAGCGACAGCAGCCGCTATGCACTGGCCCGCATGAGTGCCACCGAGCGGCTGGAGTTTGACGCCGACCAGCGCAACCTGACCTTCCGGTTTGCGGGCCTCAGCTTCATCAACGAGGCAGACGTAACCTTTCGCTTCCGGCTGAAAGGATTGGAAGAAAACTGGAGCCAGCCCACGCGCCTGCGCGAAATCATCTATCGCAACCTGCCAGATGGTGAGTTTGTTTTCGAGGTAAAGGCGATCAGCCCCGACGGAATTGCCAGCCAGCAGCCTGCCTCGATCCGCATCTTCATGGCGCCCCCCATCTGGAAAACATGGTGGTTCGTGGTGCTGGCAACGCTGGCCAGTCTGGCGGTGGTGGCCACTACCGTGCGGTACTACACGCGCCGCCGCCTGTTGGGCCGCATCCGCGACCTGGAACTGCAACAGCGGCTGCAACGCGAACGCGAACGGATATCGCGCGACCTGCACGACCACGTGGGGGCGCAGCTGTCCAGCATGCTCTATGGGCTGGAACTGGCCGAACGCATGGGCATACCAGAAGGCAACCTGAAGCTGGCAAAGCATATACACGGCCTGCAACAGGATGCCCGTGTAACCATAGGCCAGCTGCGCGAAACCATTTGGGCGCTGCACCACGAGTCCATTCGCCTGGCCGACTTCGGTGAGCGCGTACGACGTTATGCCGAGAAGCTGCTGCAACCCCATGAAAATGTGCAGTTTGAACTGAAGCTGGAGGCCGATCCCGATTATACCTTCACGCCCACTGAGGCCCTGCAACTGTTCCGCATAGCCCAGGAAGCCATCAACAACGCCGTGAAACACTCGCGGGCACACAAGCTGTACCTGGTACTGCGCCACGACCGAGGCAGCCGTCGCCTGCTGGTACGCATAGAAGACGACGGCGTAGGCCTGCCCGCCACCCAGAAGCTGGGCGAACCCACCCCTACGCTCTCTGGCTACGGTTTCCTGAACATGCGCAAGCGAGCCGAGGAACTGGGCGGCAAGTTCATGGCGCTGACACGCGAAGAAGGCGGTACCTGTATCGAAGTTTCCATTGCCACACGGGAAGCAACCTGAGTGGCAATCTTCTAAAAATTACAGCATATGGGGTATTCCTATGGCTGTGCCCCGTCACTAGCTTTGGTTATAGCCCTTAGACTGCACAAACAGACTTTCCACTCTTCTCCGGTTTCCACCTTTCTTCCGGAGATACATTCCCCACTCTGTCAATCATGAACCCACCCACGCTGCTTGCCCTGGTTGAGGACAACCCCACGCTGCGAAAGCGCCTGGTCGAGCACATGACCTATTTCCCTGAAGTGCGGCTGGTGCTGGCCGCTGGCAGCGGCGAAGAGCTGCTGGCAGGCATCGCAGCGCTGCCCGAAGACAAGAAGCCACAGGTAGTGCTGATGGATATCGAACTGCCCGGCATCAATGGAATCGAAACCACCCGACGGCTGAAGCTTTCTCTGCCCGAGGTGGAAATCATGATGCTGACGGTGTTTGAAGACGACGAAAAGCTGTTCGAGAGCATTCGTGCGGGGGCATCGGGCTACATGCTGAAGGATGAAAGCCCTGTGCAGATTGTCCGCGCGATACACGAACTGCGCGAAGGCGGTGCGCCCATGTCATCGGTTATGGCCCGCAAGGTGCTGGGCTACCTGCGCCTGGATGCCGTGCAACCCCTGCAACCCGCCAACGAGCCGCAGGGCCGCCCCTTCGACCTCACCGACCGCGAGCTGGAAATCCTCCGCCTGCTGGTGAAAGGTATGAACTACATTCAGGTAGGCGACCAGCTGAACATCTCGCCCCAGACGGTGCGCTCGCATATCAAGAACATCTACAAGAAAATGCACGTGCACACCCGCGCCGAAGCCGTACGCGTGGCAATGGACCGCCGTGCCGTGTAAAGGCTCTCTGTTGTCTCGACTCCCCATCAACAGAAAAAGGCTGCCCGAAAAGGCAGCCTTCTGTTTTTGCAGCAAACCGGGTGAGGCTTACTTGAAGGTGTACTCGAAGTTGGTCCAAACCTTGACAGCCTGACCAGCATTGCGGGCAGGTGAATAGCGCACTTTCTTGATCTGCTCTACCACCGCAGCCGACAGGCGTGGGTCGGGCGAGGAACGCACGATGTGACTCTTGTACCAGCCATCCTTGTCGATAAGCACTTTCAGGTAGACAGTCCCGCCAATACCTGCCTTTTTTAGGTCGGCAGGCCACAAGATGGCAGCACGCACGCGGTCAAGGTTGAGGGGTGCGGCGTCAAACTCTACCTGCACAAATTCGTTGGGCTCGGGGTCAGGGTCGCTATCAGGGGTGGCCTTGCGGCGGTCCGGTTCTGAGAGCGGTGCATTAGCGGCTGCTTTGGCTGCCGCCTGAGCGTCGGGCGTGGCATTGGGATTGGCCGCAGGCAGGCTGTCTGCCTTGGCGGGCGCAACAGCAACAGGTGCCGTCTTGGTGGTATCAATGGAGCTTGCGGGCGTGTTGGCAGGGGCCTTCGCGTCGGCGGTCTGTTCGGGGCCTTCGGCCTGGGGTTCGCAGGCAGTGAATGCTACGGCACCCGAGAGCAGCAGAGGTAGAAGTCGCAGTTTCATACGCTAGAGTTGTTCTAAGGTACATTCTTCTGCTGAAAAAACGGCAAGGTGCATCAGCGGGCGTCTAAAAGTTGAATTGCCTCGGCCACGGAAGAAACCGGCGCCAGACAGTGCTGCTGACGACAGACATACACCAGTGTTTGGCCGGGTTTGCCTTTTCCACTGAGCAGAACGGGGCTGTCGGCGGGGACCTCGCTACTGTCAAAACCCATCAGCAGGGCATCGGGCCTGAACTGTCGGCGCAGTTGGGCAGCGTAATCGGCAGCAGTCGGGCCACAAACCGCCACCTCCTGATCGGGATAGACGAAACGCATAAGTAGCAGCCCCCAGTTGCCATGTGCCTGCGGATAGCGCTCCAGTTGTGGCAGCATGCGCACCAGCATGTGGTGGGCACGGTCTCGCCACTCGGGGCGATCCATCAGAATGCCCAGCGTAAGCAGTTGGTGAGCCATTACCGAATTGCTGGCAGGTATCACACTGTCGTTCAGCTCCTTCTTGCGGGCCAGCAGGGGGGCGTCCTCATTGCTGGTGAAGTAGAACAGGCCGGTATCGTCGTCGGAAAAGTGGGTCAGCACATAGGCCGCGCGTTGGGTGGCCAACTTCAGGAACGAGGTGTCGAAGGTGGCCTGATACAGCGCCAGCAGCGCCTGAATGTTCAGGGCATAATCTTCCAGATAGGCGTTGAGGGTGGCTTTGCCTTGCTTCCAGGTGCGGTGCAGGCGGGGGCCATCGGCCAGGTTCGCCTCGATGAAGCGTGCGTTGCGCTGGGCCAGTTCCAGCCACTGCTGCTCCCCCGTGGCCTGCCATGCAGCCACCAATCCTATGACGGCCAAGGCATTCCAGCCGGTCAGCAGTTTATCGTCCAGGCCAGGGCGTATGCGACTGTCGCGGGCTCGCAGAAGTATGTCGAGGCCAGCCTCCAGTTCTTCGGCCAGTTGGGCTGGCGTCAGCCCCAGACGGGTGGCCAGCCGGGCCGGTTCATCGGTGCGGAAGAGAATATTGGCCCCATGCTCCCAGTTGCCCACCGGCACAATGTTGTAGACAGCCTTGAAGAGCGGAGCACGGTCACCAAGCAGGGCCTCCAGCTCGGCCTGCGTCCAGAGGTAGAACTTGCCCTCGACACCCTCACTGTCGGCATCCAATGCGCTGTAGAAGCCCCCTTCAGGGCCTGTCATCTCGCGGGCTATCCACTGGGCGGTGCGCGTCACAACCTCGCGGTAACGGGGGTCACCTGTCAGGCGGTAGGCATCTGCGTACAGTTGCAGCAGCTGGCCGTTGTCGTACAGCATTTTCTCGAAGTGAGGCACCCGCCAGTAGGCATCTACGCTGTAGCGGGCAAAGCCACCACCGACGGGATCATACAAGCCACCATCGGCCATGCGGTCCAGTGTGAGGCGCAGGTGTGCCAGCGCATCAGGGCTGCCACTATGCCAGGCATAGCGCAGCATCCAGTGCCAGTTGGCGGGTACCGGAAACTTGGGTGCCCCCTGCAGCCCGCCCCACTCACGGTCTATCCGTTGGTCGTAGTAGGCGAACAGCTTCAGCAGGTGGGCTGTGGTGAATTCAGGGGCCGGGCCAGGCGGCACCGCTCCTTTCTCTTCCAGGCTGCGTACAGCCTCGGTGAGGTTGTTCGCATATTCCTCAGCCTTGGCAGGCTCGCGCTGCCAGTAGGCGGCCAGGTCGTTGAGAATACGGAACCACTGCGCCTTGGGGAAGTAGGTACCCCCGTAAATGGGGCGGCCATCAGGCAGGGTAAAGCAGTTGAGGGGCCAGCCGCCGGTTCCACGCATTATCTGCACTGCATCCATGTAGATGCTGTCCACGTCAGGGCGCTCTTCGCGGTCTACCTTGATGCAGATGAAGTGCTCGTTCATCACGGCAGCGATGTCGGCGTCTTCGAAGCTCTCGCGTTCCATGACGTGGCACCAGTGGCAGGCACTGTATCCGATACTTACCAGCACCAGCTTGTTCTCCGCACGGGCCCTGGCAAAGGCTTCGTCGCCCCAGGGATACCAGTCTACCGGGTTATGGGCATGCTGGAGCAGGTAGGGGCTGGTTTGGTCGGCAAGTCTGTTGGCCATAGGCAGGTATCAGCGCTGAGTAGAAAGTAACCGCAGTTTAACGAGTGAAGCACGAAAAAGGTTGGATGGAGCAGTGGGGAAATCGTGCGGACTTGTAACTTAAAGGTGGCAAAAACCGACACAATCAATTCCTCTTGCCTACTACCGACTCCTCTGGCAAACCTGGACTGTGGCAGCGCATTATACGGGCGGGCATACGAGACGACATGTCCGATGCGCTGGCTGTGAGGATACGTCTTGCAAACATCTCCGGCATTCTGATGGGCGCAGCCTGTCTGCCGTTCAGTCTGGTAGCAACCACCCCTATCATCAAGGCGCTGTTTCTGGTGATGGGGTTGCTGTATATCCTGATGCCCCTGATGGCCCGTAGCGGCTATCACTCCTTCGCCCGACTGGTGCTGAGTATTGGGGTCTGCTACATGATGCTGTTCACTGGCACCCTCTATGGCGAGGTAGATGTGCTGCGGACAGGCTATTTCCGCCTGTTCATCTTTGCACAGGTAGTGCTGCCCCTGGGGCTGTTCACCAACAGTGAACGGGCGTGGAAATGGACGGCGGTAGCCTTGGTCATGCTGGCCTTCTTCAGCTTCGACACCGTGGACGAATGGAACCAGCTGGTACCCACCATTCCCCGCGGCCGCAACGAAACCGTACTGCTGATGATGCGCTTTCTGGCACCAGCCATCTTCTTCGCCATCATCATTCTGTCGTACATCGCGTTCCAGCGGGCCGACAGCAAGGTGGCCCAAAAAGCCCTGGACCTGGAGCGCCAGCAGGTAGACAGTCTGATGGCCAAGGAGTTTGAGTTGCAGATGGCGATATCGCAGGCCCAACAGGCCATTGCGCAGGCCGAAGCCGACAAAGCCGCTCTCATTCTCAGCAAACAGGAAACCGAGGCCCGCACCGCCGAACTGGAAGCCACACGCGAAAATACCCGCCGCCTCATCAAACGCCTGCGCCTGAACCAGGCCGAACTGGAGGGCAAGCAGGCCGAACAGGCCCAGCGGCAGTATGTGGATATGGGCATTGCGAAGCTGGCAGAAGCCGGCCGCTGGCGCGACGAACTGACGCTGGAGCAGTGGGCCGACGAACTGCTGGGCGTGATGATGAGCTACGTGCAGCTGGGCCAGGCAGCCCTGTACATGGCCGACGACGATGTGCATATAGGCCGCACCAGCGAAGACGAAAACGCCAACACCTCCCTGCGTCTGCTGGCGACCTACGCCTTCGATGCAGCCGTGAAACCCGCTGAACGTGTGGCAATGGGCCAGGGCACTGTGGGCGAAGCCGCCCGTTCGGGTCAGATGCTCCTGATGGAAGGCCTGCGTGCACAGGGCCTTAAGTTGCGTGTAGGCGGCCTGCTGGAACTGCAGCCCGAGGCCATCGTGATTCTGCCTCTGCTCTACAACGACACCCTCATGGGCGTGCTGGAAATCACCTGCCTGCAACCTCTGACGCCCACCACACGCGAACTGCTGCAACCCGCTGCCACCGCACTGGCTGGCCATCTGTACGGCGCACGCTCGCAGAGCCGCATCCGTACACTGCTGGTGGAATCGCAGGCCCGAGCGCTTCGCCTGCAGAAAAGCGAAGAAGAACTGCGCAGCAACATCCGCAAAATCGAAGAGGCCCAGCGCGCCATCGCTCTTCAGGAAGCCAACATGGCCGCCGTCATCAACAACACGGAAGAGAACATCCTGCTGCTGGACCGTCAGTACCGCATAGTGCTGGCGAACCGTGTCATCAAGGACCGCTATGCCCAGTATGGCCTCAACATGGATCCTGGAACCTCTGTCTTCTCGGTGATACCAGCCGAGCTGCACGATTTCTGGAAAGATGTATACGACCGAGGCATGGACGGCGAGCGCGTGAAGTTTACCCGCAACCGCATGGATTCCGGGGTGGAACATCACATAGAGTACGTCATCAACCCTACATACGACTCGCTGGGCGATATCATCGGCTGTACGGTGGTATCACGCGATGTGACCGACCGGGTGTCCAGCGAAATCCAGTTGCGCCAGATGAACGACTCGCTGGAGAGCCAGGTTGCGGCCCGCACCCGCGAAATGGCCACAGCCTTTGACATGCTGCGCACCACACTGGAATCGACTTCCGATGGCATTCTCGTGGCCAATCACCAGGGTGGCATCATTTCCTACAACCAGCGGTTCCTTGACATCTGGCGTGTACCCAGCGAGGTGGCCTCGCTCAATGATGAAACAGCGATGGAGCACCACATCTTGGGACTTCTGGCCGAGCCACAGCAGTTTATAGACCTCATGGCACTGGTGCAGGCCGAACGCCCGGCCCACACCTCTGACCTCTTTCGCCTGCTTGACGGGCGTTGGCTGACGATGGAAAGCAATCGGCCGCAGACACCTGCCGGGCTCGAAAACAAGTCGACTGACGTGGCACGGGTCTGGAGTGTGCGCGACATCACTGCCCAGAAAGAAGCTGAACAGGCGCTGCTTACCATTGCACAGGCCATTCCCGTACCCATCATCGTTACACACTACGAAAAACCTGTAGCGCTGTATGTAAACCAGTTGTTCGAAGAACTGTTTGGGTTCTCCGCCGCCGAGGTAATAGGCCAGAACACCAAGTTTCTGTACAACAACGCCGAAGACATTGCCCGTTTCTCTACTGCCTTACGTGACACAGGTGGCAACCTGCGCAATTATGAACTGGGCATGCGTCACCGTGACGGCGAGTCAGTGCTGACGGTCGTGAGCTCAGAGCGGATCCAGTTCAAGGGCGAGGATGCCATCATCTTCGGCTTTCAGGATATCAGCGAGCGACAGCGGGCCGAGCGTGAACTCCGCGAAGCCAACCAGACCATCGAGGCAGCCTTTGCCGACCTCAAAGCAGCGCAACAGCAGCTGGCTCTGTCGGAAAAACTGTCGCTCATGGGCACGCTCACCGCAGGTATTGCCCACGAAATCAACACGCCACTGAGTGCGGTGCAGTCGTCGTCTAATACCCTGCGCGAAAGTGTACCCACCACCCTGCGCCAGGTACGAGAACTGCTGCACGAACTGCCCGACGACCAGCGCTTACCCTTCGAGGCCCTTATCGAGCGCATCTCTGAAGCAGGCAGCCGCCCACAACTGAGCACACGCGAGGAGCGTGCCATCCGCAATCGCCTGTCCACCCAGCTGGCCGAACAAGGTGTAGCCGACGCCGACAGCATGGCCCGCACCATTGTGGAATCCGGCTTTGGCGGCATGGCCGACGACATCCTGCCCCTGCTTACAGCCACTACCGGGCCACGCGTACTGCATACACTGGTGCATCTGGGCCGGGTGTTCACCAGCCTGGAAAACATCTCTGTCGCCTCCGACAAGACGCGCAACATCGTCAAGGCCCTCAAACGCTACACCCACACGGGCAACCCCGACCAGGAGGAGCCCGTGAACCTGGCCGAAAACCTCCAGACCATCCTCATTCTCTACGCACATCAGATTCGCAAAGCCTGTGAACTGGAAACAGTGATGCCCGACCGCAGCCTCACCGTCCGCGCCAACGCCGACCAACTGGGCCAGGTTTGGACCAACCTCATCACCAATGCTTTGCAAGCCATGGAGGCTAGCCCCGCCACCGGCGAACGCGGCTCGGCAGTGGTACTCTCCAAACTGAAACTGGAGCTGCTGCCCGTAGATGGTAACTATGCCGAGGTGAAGGTAACCGACACTGGCAGCGGCATCCCAGAAGACATTCTGCCGAAAATCTTCGACCCCTTCTTCACAACAAAGGCCAAAGGCGAAGGCACTGGCATGGGCCTGCAGATTACCCGCCAGATCATCGAGGGCTTTGGCGGCACCATCTGGGTGGAGTCGCAGCCCGGACGCACCACGTTTACCGTGAAGCTGCCCCTGCTGAAAGCGGAAAACGGCGCAAGCTGAGGGCACTTTCTGGCACGCACGTGGCGTTCTTGACCTTGCATGGCCGAGCAATTGCACGACATAGAGCCTTTTTATGGCTGGCTGGGCTTCTACAGCCACGAACGCGACGAACGCTCGCCGTTCCATGGCGTAGAGCACAACCAGTTTGAGTATGACCGGCGCATCTACACCTATCCGGCGCACCCGCTGTGGGACGACATAGGCTCGGAGTCGCTGCTGGTAAAGATCCTGTACGCCGACTACGATGCCGGCTTTGCCATCATAGAACTGTTTGGCGAGTGGAACGACCTGCACGAGAACGACTTTCGGCTGCTGACAGAGAACTGCCTGGCCGTGCTGGCAGCCGAAGGCATCAGCCGCTTCATTCTGGTAGCCGAGAACGTGTTCAACACCTACCTGCAGGACACTGACTACTATGAAGACTTCATAGACCAGTTGGAAGAGGGCTGGATGTGCCTGCTGCGGGCCCGTACCCATGTACTGGAGGAGTTCGACCGCTACGGCATCAGCCCATACTTTTACTGGAACCCCGCGTTTGATGAACTGCGGTGGCGCAAGCTGAAGCCCTGGGAACTGTACCGCATGGTGGAAGACAGCATGCGCCGGCTCCTGCGCTGAGGTTGGGCATGTATGGCCGCGCCTACCAGCAGTTGCGCCAGCCCCAGCCAGCCATCAACGCAGCCCCGCTGCTGCCACAGCCGATAGCTGGGAGAAACCCGCACGTAGGCTACGCCCAGTGCCAGCAACAGGCCCATCAGCACTACCAGAAACAGAAGTATCACGGGCACCACTAAGGGCAGACTGTACACCTGCTGCCAGGGCTGAATGCTGATTGCAAACAACACCAGACTGAAAGAACAGCACCGGGCCATGAGTCCAGCCAGCGACACGATCAGAAAAGGGATTCCAGTGATTGCCGCCAGCGTGAACACAATTTCCGCTCCGTAGCCGAAGGCCAGTATTAGTATTAGTCCCAGTGCATAGAGCAGATAAACCGTCATGAACACCAGTTCCTGCACTACCGCTTTTCGCAGATAACCTATAGACAGCTGGTTGCGCCAGGGCGCTACAAAACACAGATGAGTGGCACCTGCCTGCAGAACAACCAGAAACGGAAACAGCAGGGGCATGTACCAGCTGAGCCTTTGCAATAAATCGGGCTGTAGGGCGGCACTCACCAGGCTGATAAAGCCAATGGTGCCAGCCTGAACCAGAAAGAACGTGCGGGCAGTCAAGGCACTGCTGTCAGTTGGATGCATGGCTGCGGGGGTTGCGTGTGGCAGAGAAGGCAGCGCGCATAGTTCGAGTTAATAAAGTACTTTGAAATACAAAGTAGCAGGTCCAAAAAAAGACCCTTCCCGGGCTGGCGAAAGATTTCATACTACGCTTGGGTATTGTGTTTGGTAGAAAGCAGAAACATTTCCAGAGCAGAGAGGTGCCGCTTGAAAGCCACACGACCCTGCTCGGTAGCTTTATACTGCGTCAGCGGCTTCTTACCGACAAACGACTTGAATACCTCCAGATAACCAGCCTTCTCAAGCATGGAGATGTGGCTGGCCAGGTTGCCATCGGTGGCATCCAGCTCGGCCTTCAGGGTATTGAAGTCAACCGTATCACTCACCATCAGAAGCGACATGATGGCCAGTCGGAGGCGATGCTCAAAAGCCTTATCCCACTCAGCAGCGGACTGGGTCATTGGTTGCCTCCTGTGTCATTGCGCTCGTAACGCACGTACATGACCGTTCCGTACAGAATATGCAGCACGCCAAAGCCGAATGCCCAGAAATAGATGCCATAAGCCGGGAAAAGGATGGAGGCCAAGCCCAGCAGACACATGGCATAGCCCAGCGTGCGAATCTCGCGCAGGGTGAAAGGTTCGGTTGCCAGCAGCGCCAGCCCATAAAAAACAAGCGTAGCAGGCATAAGCAGGAATACCAGCAGGTGATAGATCAGGCCTACGCAGAATATGCCTCCAACAACCAGCGGCTGTGCCAGTGCCACCATCATCCGCTTGGCGCTGCGACTGAATACCAGCGTTTGTCCGCGCCGGCGCGCCAGCCGCCAGCTAAAGAAAAAGGCCGCTGCAACCGACAGCACCAGCACCACCGTAGCGTCCGCAACCAAAAACCGCATATGCGGTAACGAGATATATCGGAACCCTATAGAGGCCTCATAGACATCCGAACCACTGAGATAAGGACGGGCCAACCAGGCCCCTACCAGCGCAATAATGCCTGCCGATATGCCCGAAAGGCCACTTAGTGACAGGAAACGGGAGTTGCGATCCATCAGCTCGCGGATACCGCGGATGTCGTCGAGGGGCGAGTGTTCTGTAGCCATGCTTTGGTAAAAATAACACTTTGTGTTGCAAAGTAATTTGAAACCTGCATTACTTGCAAGCAAATCCTCAAGGACATGGAAACGAAATCCCCCTCTTCCCTCCCAAGCCCTACACGGCTGGTAGGCGCCATCACCATCAAGCTGATAACCATTGCGGTTCTGCTGCTCTTCCTGCTGGTTCCCATCATTCTCCTGACCGAGTTGATCTCCGAACGCCGTGAACGGAAAGTAGAGGCTGTCAGCGCGATTCAGAAAAGCTGGGCCAGCCGCCAGTTTGTCTCAGGCCTTGTACTGCAAGTCCCCTACACTGAAATCAGCCGCCTCGACATTGCCCGAGACCCCAAGAGTACGCAGTACTATCAGTTGTCCGACTCTTTGCACATGCAGGCCAGCTTGGCTCCGGAAGAACGATATCGCGGCATTTTCCGAACCACGGTTTATACCTCTACGGTACATATCAAAGGCACCCTGCGCATTCCCAAACTACTGGGCTACACCGAGGGGACAGACTTCCGTCCGGTATTGGAGCAGGCCAATCTCCACCTTCCGTTGGCCGACAGCCGTGGCCTGGCTGGTATCGACATCAAAATCAATGGCAAAGCCTACGAAGCCGAGGTGTCTACCATTGATGGCGCAGTTTCCTCGCTCAAAATCAAATACCCGCTGACAGAGGCAGCAACAGACTTGCAATACGAAATCACGCTGAAACTCAACGGCAGCGAAGGACTCGACTTTCTGCCGCTGGCGCGTACCACCAGCGCCAGTGTCGAAGCTCCCTGGGGCAGCCCCAGCTACGAAGGCGCTTTCTTGCCAGTGAACAAAGAGCTGGAAACCAACCGATTCAAAGGCACCTGGAATGTGCTGTACCTGAACCGTAACCT
Organism: Pontibacter sp. T17; assembly: GCF_057219875.1. Classification (NCBI taxonomy): domain Bacteria; kingdom Pseudomonadati; phylum Bacteroidota; class Cytophagia; order Cytophagales; family Hymenobacteraceae; genus Pontibacter; species Pontibacter sp. T17. Next base: position 613,511 of record NZ_JBXVVW010000001.1, on the reverse strand, counting down.
GCCCCAGAGTTGGATGGGCAGTGTTCCCTCGGTAGACCACGATATTGAGATGCGAAGTGGCTACGCCAACAGCGTCGCCTACTCCAGTTCCGGCCTCATTGCCGATGCCTTTGGCGTGCGATTGGAAGAAAGCCGTGACACCTACGACACCACCGCGCGCAGCACCAAATATGCCATGCTCATCATCCTGCTCACATTCGTCGCATTCTTCCTCATCGAGGTGCTGCACAAGCGTCGCATTCACCCCATTCAGTACCTGATGGTCGCCGCGGGGCTGGGGCTGTTCTACCTGCTCCTGCTGTCCCTGGCCGAACATATCGCTTTCCAGTGGGCTTATATGATTGCAGGCTTTGCCATCATTGCCACACTCTCTGGCTACATTCAGGCCATGTTCCGTGAATCCCGCTTTACACTCTTTATCACTGGCGGCCTCACGTTCCTGTATGCTTTCTTCTACGTACTGCTTCAGTCAGAAGACCATGCCCTCCTGCTGGGCAGCCTGGGTCTACTGGGGGCCTTGGCACTCGCCATGTACACAACACGCAATGTAGACTGGTACAGCCTTAACAAATAACCACTCAACCGTACCAAAAGCACACCTGGGGGCCCATAGGCCCCCTTTTGGTGTCATAATAGATAACTGTTTGGTTATTGCCGGAGGGAGCAGGTCAAGTTTCCTTTGTACAGAAGCATCTCCTCCCCATTATGCGTCATATACTCACTCTCATTCTTCTGTTGGTTGCGGGAGGAATAACCAGCTGTACCACAGCGGATTCCTCAAGTCAACAGCGCCCGCTGGACAATGCGCTTGTCGCGCGCTATTCAAATTACCTGCGTTCAGATGACTTTGTAGCCAATGCACTGCACATGAACGATGGTCGTATCTCACCGATAGTAGATCTCCGCCTGATTACACTATGGGAGCAGAAGCGGGATCTGAAGGGAATCGCATTTCACCAGAGTCTGATTGCCGACCAAAGCGAAACCCTGGCCAGTGGGCTCTACAAACAGCACCTTTCTGCATGGGCACTGCGCCGCCTGCTGGCACAACCCGAAACATCGCCTGAATGGCATGCAGCACTGTTGAAGTATACCACCATTCTGGCCGAGCAGGGAACCAACGAGCCAGCTCTGATGGCACAAGCATGCACCGCACTTGTACTGTCTGGCCGCCGCGAAGAAGCAACCGAAATAGCTTCCCTGGCACTGCCGCGCATGGTATCCGCAACCCCTTACACAAACGAAGCGCTGCTGGCAACCAGCCTGGGGCCTTCTCAACGGCTGACCTTTCACTCGATTCCCGAAGTACGAGCCCACGTAGTGGCCGAAATAGGAGCTGCGAATGAGCCTCTCTACCAGGCCCACATGGAGAAGCGTATGGAGGAGCGCCAAGCAGCACAAGCTGAGCTGGAACGGCTGATTACGAACTGACAGGCATTTTTACTTCCTCTCTACACTGCAAGCCCCAACATATACGGTTGGGGCTTTTTGGCTTGGACTTTAGAACATTTAACAAAACGGGTACCTAATTTTATGCTGTCCACCTTAGAAGTCCGTCCACCATGCTTAACACCATCGAGCAGTATTATCTGCTGGGTGCCCCGTTTCTGGCGCTTGCCATTCTCTTAGAATCATACATTTCCTGGCGTCAACATCGGCACCTCTATTCTACCCGCGAAACCGCTACGACTGTCTACATAGGTACGCTCAACCTACTGGTAGACAAGCTTATCACCTACATCGGTGGTTACTTCCTGCTAGACTGGCTTTACACCCAGTACCATGTTTTCGAGTTCAGGGCCACATGGCTCTATTGGCCACTGCTGGTCCTCTTCCAAGATCTGGCCTACTATGCCCTACACTGGCTCGATCACCACAGTCGCTTCTTCTGGGCTGTGCACGTCACTCACCATAATTCGGTAGAATTCAACCTCACCACAGGATTCCGCGCTTCCGTATTCCAGCCGCTCTACCGCTTTCTGTTCTTCATCCCGCTGGTATTGCTTGGCTTCAAGGGCCTCGATATACTCATCGTTTTTGCGGTGACACAAACCTGGGGGAACCTTGTGCATACCCGCCTCATCGGCAAGCTCGGCTTGCTGGAATGGTTTATGGTGACGCCCTCGCACCATCGGGTACACCATGGCAGCAATGCCCGCTACCTGGATCGGAACATGGGCATGACCTTCATTATCTGGGATCGACTCTTTGGCACTTTTCAGGAAGAAGTAGACAGCGACCCGGTGGTTTACGGCCTGACGAAGAATCCTGAAGACCGTGGCCCCCTGAACATTGTGCTGCACGAGTGGCGGGCTATCTGGCGCGATGCCACCCAACCGGGGCTGACACCGAGCCAGCGCCTATTGTACATTCTGGGCCCTCCTGGCTGGAGCCACGACGGGCATAGCTGCACCGCCGACGAGCTGCGCCGCCGGATGGGCTTCGAAACCTGAGGTCTTACTTCTTTTTACGGGAGAACTCACCCGGTGCGGCTGCACCGTCGGGTAGTTCGGGATGTGCCTGCACGGCCTGCTGCATTCGCTCCAGCAGTTTCAGCATACGCTTCTCCAGCTCGGGGTAGCTTGGCAGCTCGCGGTCAAGACACACCCAACCCAGCAGTATCTGCAATTCGGGGCGTGTGGCTGCCTGCACGGCTAGTGGCATTTTGTTCAGCCGATATACCTCGCGCATGCGTCGCTTGATAGCATTGCGATGAACTGCGCGCTTGAAATTGCGTTTGGGCACCGAGAACGCCACAAGGAGTGGCTGGGCACCCTGCGGCAGGGGACGAATCTGAAAAAAGAGTTTGAGCCCCCGCTGAAAAAACGAATGGCCCTGTGTGTACAGGGCCTGTATTTCGCTGCGCAGACGGAGTATCTCCGCGCGCGGTAAGGTCAATTTGTGTGTCGGGAAATCGGGCGAAGACATAAGTATCAGCCAGACGGACCGACGCGCTCAGGCCAAAGGCCCGAACTTACATTTTGGGACGTGCTTCGTCGCTGACCGTCAGCTTATGACGACCCTTAGCGCGGCGAGAGGCCAGCACACGGCGGCCATTTTTGGTAGCCATACGGGCGCGAAAACCGTGCTTGTTGCGGCGGCGGCGGCGGCTGGGTTGGAAGGTGCGTTTCATCGCAGAAGTAGACTAGCGTTCGTAACAAAAGCGGACGGCAAAGGTAGAAAAAGTTTTTGGTTCTTCGCAACATCCACTTAATTCCATTTCTTGAACGTGGAAAACTGTTAGACAAGATGCTTGACAATCGCCCCCGCTGCCACTGGCCTGGCAAAGACGCCCTGATGATTGATTATCACGACAATGAATGGGGCATGCCCCTGCGTGATGCCAATCTCCTGTTCGAATACATTATACTGGATACTTTTCAGGCGGGCATCAGCTGGCGCATTGTCCTGCACAAACGCGAGAACTTTCGGGCGGCACTCGCGGGCTTCGACCCAGTAAGGATTGCAGGCTACACCGAACGCGACATCGAGCGCCTTCTGGGTGATGCGGGCATCATACGCAACCGCGCCAAAATCAATGGCACCATCAATAATGCCAAGGCCTGGCTCCGCTTGCTCGAGGAATGTGGCAGCGAAGAAGCACTCATCGACTGGTTCTGGAACTTCACCGGGGGCAAGCAGATAATCAACCGATGGACGGCCCCAGGACAGACACCCTCCATCAGTCCAGAAAGCGATGCCATGAGCAAAGCCCTGAAGAAAAAAGGCTTCAAGTTCGTAGGCAGCATGACCTGCTATGCTTTCATGCAGGCAGCGGGCATGATCAACGACCACCTCACCACCTGCTACCGTCACAGCGAGTGCACCCTGTAGGGCCAGGCCCACTTACTTACTGAAATACTCTACCAGCAGTTTGTATGGCCAGTAGAAAATACCCACCAGGCCTGCGATGATGAGATAGGCTACCAGGAGGCCGCCCACAAACTTGCCAATCTGCGCCCAGGCACTCACCTTACGGCGATGAGCTGGCGGGTTGGCCAGATGTTGGTCGCGTGTCACCTCTACCAGTTGAATTTCAGCCAGACAGCTCTCGGGACGAGGCGGAAACAGCGGCAGCAGGTCGGGGCCGTCGTTGGGTTTGCCCGCCGCATGGGCCAGCATCTTCGCCGCCAGTAGCGTAAGGCCATCTGTATTGCCCTGAAGGCCCATTACGCCTTCGGGTTCTATAATCTCCACCAGCTCCACCACGGCCTGGTCGCGGCCAGCCAGCAACATAAGCTCATCCGTTATCTCCAACAGGCGCTGTTGGCGGCCTTTAGAGTCCATCGTTGGTTCCATACTGTAAAGGTGGTACAAATACGCAAGGCAACATGGGCCGTCAGTTGCAATCTTTCAGTGAAAACTGAAAATGGCGCAGCGCAACCCCCGGAAGCTACTGCCCGTTCTGTTACAATCCACTACCTTTGCTCCGCTTTTTGCGGACAACCGCACACTTAGTCTCCTGCAATGGATCGCAATTTCACTACCGGGCTCCTGCTGATCATGGCCCTTTTCCTGTTGTGGTATTACATGGTGGTACCACCCAAGGAAAATGTACCGCTGCCCCCCGCTACCGAACAGGCGGCCACCGCTGACAGCGCAGCACGCGCTGCCGCCAACCCCACCTCACAAGCCGCAGCTGCTACCCCGGCCGATACCGGAGCCCAGCGCCAGCGCCTGGGCCAGTTTGCTGCCACCTCCGCAAACCCGGTTCGCAGCATTCGCGTTGGCACCGACAAACTGCAGCTGACCCTCAGTACCCGTGGTGCGGCCCTGCAACCTGTGCTCCTGGCCGAACACACCACCTTCAACAACCAGCCATACCCCGTAATGCCTGCTGGTGATGGCAATGGCATGGGCTTCCAGTTTGTGCACAACAACAACATTCTGGATACCCGCGAGCTGGTCTACACCACCACCGCTACCGACTCGGTAAGCGTCTCCGACAAGCCGGTAACCATTGCCCTTCGTGCCGAAGTAGCCCCCAACCGCTACCTCGAACACCGCTACACCTTTACGCCCGGCAGCTATGAGGTTCGTCACGAACTGGTGCTCGTAGGCATGAATGGCGTCATCCGCGACCCGAAATTTGAGTTTGCCAGCGATATCGCAGTGGTGCCCGGCGAAAAAAACATCGAGGACCAGCGCAACAAAACCACCCTCTATTACGGCCTGACTGACAAGTCGGTAGACTATCTCAGCCCCACCAGCAGCGAGAAGGAGACTGAAACCGTGGCGGGTGCCGTGCAATGGGTTTCCTTCAAAACCATGTTCTTCAACGCGTCCATCATGGGAGATAAGCCGTTCGAGAACGTTATCGTTACCTCCGAGCCCACCAAGGAGACGCCCGATGCCAACCGCGTTGTGAAGCGCCTGGGTGCCCGAATGGATGTGCCCCTGAACCTGACCGCCGCCAGCGACACCATAGGTCTGCGCTACTACTTCGGCCCCAACGACATAAAGCAGCTCGAAGCCTACGACAATGGCCTGGAAAATCAGGTAGACATTGGCTGGGGGCCCATCTGGTTTATCAACCGCTACGTCATTCTCTGGGTCTTCAAGACGCTGGAACAGTTTACGCTCAACTACGGCCTCATCATCTTCGCACTGGCCATTTTCATCAAGCTCATCACGCTGCCCCTCACTTACAAGAGCTATGTTTCCAACGCCAAGATGCAGGTGGTGAACAAGCTGCCGGAGATTGTAGCGCTGGACGAAAAGTATAAGGACGACCCTGTGAAGCTCCAGAACGCCAAAATGACGTTCTACCAGTCAGCTGGCGTCAATCCTTTCAGCGGATGTGTGCCACTGCTGCTGCAACTGCCCATCCTGCTGGCCATGTTCAGCTTCTTCCCGCAGTCTATCGAACTGCGTCACCAGCCGTTCCTCTGGGCTACCGACCTCTCTACCTATGACGAACTGTTCCGCTTTGGTGTTAGCGTGCCCCTGCTCGGCGACCACCTCAGCGGCTTTGCCGTACTCATGACGATCTCCCAGATCTTCTACACCTGGTATGCCCAGCGCGGCCAGACCATGAGCGGCCCCGCTGCACAGATGAAGTATCTGGGCTACATCTTCCCCTTCATCTTCTTCTTCGTACTGAACAACTACAGCGCCGGCCTCAGCTACTACTACCTCTGCATCAACATTCTCACCATTGTGCAGACGGCCCTCATCAAGGCCATGATCAACGAGGAAAAGCTGGCCGACCAGATTCACCAGAACCGGAAGAACCACGCCGCCAAAGGTGCCCCCAAAGGGCGCTTTGCCCGCTGGCTCGAAGACCAGCAGAAAAAGCAGCAGCAGGCTGCCAAAGCAGCCCAGCAGCCCAAGCGCAAGAAGTAATTCTGCCAACGTATGTTTCTGCCCGCCCAGCCACCCTTTGTGTTGCGCTGGGCGGTGCCGTTTCTGCACTGGCAGATACGCACCACCACCCCAGTGGTGTACCTGACGCTTGACGACGGGCCCTGCCCCGGTGTCACCGAGCCCATCTTGGATACCCTCCGACAGTTCGGCGCCACCGCTACCCACTTTCTGGTTGGCAACAACGTGCAGCAGCACCCGGCGCTGGTGCAGCGGATGCTGGCCGAAGGACATACCCTGGGAAACCACACCTACACCCACCGTAGTGGCTGGAAGTGTACCGAAACAGAGTATCTGCTGGAGATAGAGCGCACGGACGATGCCATACTGGCTGCCACCGGCCAACGAACCACGCAGATGCGCCCCCCCTATGGCCGCATTCACCCGCTACATATCAGCGCTGTGCGCCAGACCCATCAGATCGTGATGTACAGCGGCCTGGCCTACGACTGGGATGCCTCCTACTCTCCAGCCCAGTGCCTCGCCCTGCTGGAAAAAGCCCTTCGCCCGGGGGCCATACTGGTGCTGCACGACAGCCTGAAAGCCAAAGACCGCGTGCTGGCCGTACTGCCTCAGTTGCTGGCCCTGTGCCGGGAACGCGGCTATGCCGTGCGGGCGTTACCCCAACAGCTATGACAGAAATCTTCCTGATTGGCATTCTGGTGCTGACATTGGTCGCGCTCTCCTATCACATTGTGCATCAGGTAATCATAGCCAGTGCTGCATTCCGCAGCCCCAAGGCCAATCACTACACTCCTCCGTTTAAGTGGCCCACTGTCACCGTAATGGTACCCGCCAGGAACGAGGAAGCCAATATTCTGCGCTGTCTTCAGAGTCTGGCAGCACTGGACTATCCCACCTACAAGCTCCAGATACTTATCGGCAACGACCGCTCGGAAGACACGACGGCCATGCTTGTTACTGGCTTCATTGCCGATAAGCCCCACTTCCAGCTCATCCACATTGCCCACAACCTGCCGGGGCAGCAGGGCAAGCAGAATGTACTGGCCCAGTTGGCGCATCACGCCACAGGCGAGCTGCTGGTCGTTACAGACGCCGACATTGCCGTAGCTCCCACCTGGCTTCGGCAATTGGCAAGTGTGTTTCACAGCACGGACGCCGACCTCGTCTCCGGACCCACCGTGGTGGAAGGCACTGATTTTCTGGGCCGCATGCAGCAACTCGATTGGCTCTATGGCATTGGCACCTTTCAGGGTTATGCCAATCTGGGGTATCCGGTCACGGCCGTGGGCAACAACATGGCCATACGCACCAGCACCTACCGCCAGCTGGGCGGGTACGAGGCCCTGCCTTTCTCCATTACAGAAGACTATCGGCTGTACGAGGCCGTGACCAAAGCCGGCGGTAAATCGGCCTTCCCCTTTCACGCCGAGCTGCTCAACCGCTCCAACCCCATTCAGGGCCTCAAGGCCTACATTCACCAGCGTGCGCGCTGGCACAAGGGCGGCCGCGAAGCCGCCTGGTACGTACTGCTGTCGCTTTATGTTCAGGCGGCTCTCGTACCGCTGTCACTGCTCTGCCTTTGGCTCAGCTTCTGGCTCGCCGTGGGGGTGTTCGCGCTCAAGTGGCTCTACGATACCGCGCTGATTCAGAATACAGCCCGGCGGCTGCTCGGCCGCAAGCAGGCCAACAAACTGTGGGGCTGGCTGTTGGTATATCCCTTCTATTTCTACGTCTCCATTCTCTTCTTCCTGTTCTATCTGCCCCTGCAACGGAAAGTAGACTGGAAGGGCCGGAAGATTTGATAACTTTCCCCTATGGCCCAACAGTACAAGGAAATCATCGAGCGGAACTTCCCCAACGACGAGCGCCTGGGGTTCTTCGTCCGCCCCAATATCCCCGCCAGCAAGCTGGGGCGTGTCCTTAACGACTTCAAGAATATCGCTCCCGGCGATGTCGTTGCCTTCCACGCCTTTGGCGGCATGTTTGGCGGCGACAGCATTGCCCTCACCTCCACCACGGTTTACTACGAGAAAGCCTATTTTCTCATCGAGGACATCAAGAGCGCCGAACCGCTGGGCAAAGGCATTGCGGTGGATGTGAACCAGAACGGGGCCGTCGTGCGTCACCACCTCAAGTGCGACAGCGAGGAGGCCGCCACCATTCTGGCCCGCACCCTCGATACCCTGGCTCTACAGGAGAAAGCCAAAGATCTGGAGCCGCCTGCCGACTACTCGGCCTATCCAAAAGAAGCCATACAGTGGCTGGAAATTCGCGACGAGGTGATGAAGACCATCGATCAGTTGCATGCCCGCTTTCAGGCCGGTAAGCTGTCGCTGCTGGAATACGAAGAGAAGAAAACCGAGCTGCTGGCGCGCCTCTAGGGCAGCCACAGACAGCTGACAAGCCCGCCCACAATGGCCAGCTTCAGCAGTTGGCTCTGGCGGGTAAAGTCGCGGGGCCGTGCGGAAGGGCCCAGTAGCCGCAGGCTCATCATCAGCGGCACCTGCACCAGCAGCACCGAGGCGATGGCATACTGCCACAGGTTGTCGTTCCACAGCAGCCAGTGCAGCAGCCACGGCAGGTGGCAGCACACCAGCATCACGCCATAACAGACGGCCAGAACCACCTTGGCGCTGCGGATGCCCACCTGTATGGGCAGGGTGTTGAGGCCAAACATGAGGTCGCCTCGGATATCCTCTATGTCCTTCGTGATTTCGCGCAGGAAGGTGATGACGAAAGCGAAGAGCGTCATCCACGCCAACGCGATGGTGAAGTGCGCCAGAAACGCCCCGGCTATTACTACTGCCGCCGTGAGGCAGGAGATGACAACGTTGCCCACCACGCTTTGCCGCTTGAAATTGCGGGCATAGAGCCACAGCAGCAGTATGGCCGCGGCATTCAGTGCCAGGTACTTTAAGGGTAGCCAGTAGCTGGCGAGCGCCCCTACGCCCAGCACGGTAAAGTAGGCCGTCAGCACCTTCTTGCGGCTCAGGTGTGCACCTACATACGTGCGGTGCGGCTTGTTGATCCGGTCAATCTTGAAGTCGTATACGTCATTGATCCAGTATCCTGAGGCCATGATGGCCAACAGCAGCAGCAATTCCAGCCAATAGACCGGCATTGTCAGAAAAACACCCGAGCGCCCTGCCGACAGAAACGCAGCCAGTGTGTAGGTGAGCAACGCAATCAGCAGATTCAGCGGCCTACTGAGCCGGAAGAAATACAGCAGATCGGAAGGGCTGAGCAGCATGCGTGTACAAACCTAGTCATTGCGCGCAGAATATGCTGTTTTTGCCACAGTTAATGTAAGTTGCAATGCTTTTTTCCATGGTTCCAACGCTCTCCATCATCATACCGGTCAGGAACGAGGCGCTCAACATCCAGCCTGTGTACCAGCGTATCCGGCTGGCACTGGAGGAAAAAGGCCTGCCATTCGAAGTCCTGTATGTGAACGATGGCAGCACCGACACTACACTGGCCGAGATAAACCTGTTGGCCGCTACGCATTCCAACATCTTTTGGCTAAGCTTTCCCCGCAACTTTGGCCATCAGATTGCCGTAACGGCCGGTATAGACCATGCCCGCGGACAGTATATCGTGCTGATGGATGGCGATGGACAAGACCCGCCCGAGCTGATTCCTGCCATGCTGGAAGAAGCCTCCAAAGGGTATGACATCGTATTTGCACAACGTGCCCGCCGAAAGGGAGAATCGCTCTTCAAGCGTCTGAGCGCCTGGGCCTTCTATCGGCTGCTCAACCGCTGGGCCACTGTCCGGATTCCACTTGATACCGGCGATTTCCGTCTGATTTCACGGCATGCTGCTGAATGGCTGAAGCGAATGCCCGAGCGCCACAAGTTTCTGCGGGGCCAAATCGCCTGGACTGGCCTGCCCAGCACCGCCGTGCCGTTTGAAAGAGCCGCCCGCTTGAATGGCCAAACCAACTACCCCCTGCGGCGTATGGTGCGGCTGGCCTGGGATGGCGTAACTGGCTTCTCCACCCGTCCCCTGCAACTCGCCACCAAAATGGGGTTCATCGTATCTGGAATTGCTGGTCTGCTCATCCTCTGGACACTCTTTGTGCGCCTCTTTGGCACACAGTGGGGACTGACAGTGGCACTGGGCTGGGCCTCCATCATGCTGGCTGTGCTGTTTCTGGGCGGCATCCAGCTTATTATGATCGGTGTGCTGGGCGAATACCTGGGCCGCATCTACGAAACCGTACAGGGCCGCCCGCTATATGTGGTGCATCAAAGCCATTTGCCCCAGCCACTTACCAGTGATGCACCTCGTCAGAGTACCACCGGTTCTGGTGCTTCATGATCATCTCAAATACCTCGCGCACACAGCCCTGACCGCCGCCAAGCGCACAGGCATAGTGGGCAATGTGGCGGATGTCGGCAGCGGCATCGGCAGGGCAAGCCGCGAAGCCTACACGTCGCATCACAGGATAGTCAGGCATGTCGTCGCCAATGTAAGCAATCTCATGGTCGGCCAGGCCCGTCTGGGACATGTAGCGCTCATACACTTCCAGCTTGTTACTGGCCCGCATGAATACGTCCGTCAGGCCCAGGCCCTGTAAGCGCTGAGCTACGCCCTCGCTGCTGCCACCAGAGATAATGGCAACCCGATAGCCAATGCGCACTGCGTGTTGCAGCGCATAACCATCCTTGATGTTCATCCGCTTTAACTGCTCGCCGTTAGCCGTCATTACCACGAAGCCATCGGTAAGCACCCCGTCCACGTCCAGAATAAAGGCTTTGACAGGAGAAATACGCTGCACTATGGCGTTGGGCAGCAGCGGCTGCATTGGATAGTCAGGAGTCATGTGGCCGCAAGTTCGCGCTTTTCCGTGGCAAGTGATTATGTTAAGAAGTCGAATGCACGCAACCCGCACTGACCACTTGAGGTCTTTCCCAAAAACAACTACTGCTGTGAGCGAACCAGTAATAGACATCCGAGGCCTGAACTACTGGATTGGCAAGCGCCAGATCCTGCACAACATACAGCTGACCGTGCCCTCAGGCTCCATTTTTGGTTTTCTGGGCCATAATGGCGCCGGAAAAACCACTACCATCCGCCAGTTGCTGGGTCTCAGCAAAGTACAGGAAGGCAGTGTCAGGGTCTTCGGCTATAACATGCCCGCAGAGCGGATTGCTGTCCTTCGGCGTGTAGGAAGTATGGTAGAAGAACCCGCACTTTACCGCCACCTTACCGGGCGTGAGAATCTGGAAGTCATTCGCCGTATGCATGGGGCAGACAAAGCCAGAGTGGGGCATGTTCTCTCTGTTGTCGAACTCACACGCGACGCCAACCGCCCCGTCAAACAGTACTCGCAGGGCATGCGTCAGCGTCTGGGCATAGCCATGGCCCTATTGCCCAATCCCGACCTCCTGATACTGGATGAGCCTACAAATGGCCTTGACCCCGCTGGCATCCGCGACATGCGCGAACTGCTCCAGCACCTCAACCGCGAGCATGGCAAAACCATTCTGGTATCCAGCCACCTGTTGGCCGAGGTAGAGCGCACTGTCACACACCTCGGCATCATTGACCACGGATGCATGCGCTTTCAGGGCACCATTGAAAACCTGCAGGCCCTCACGCAAAAACGGCGCCTCCGTGTCACCCTCAGCGATGTCGCATTGGGCGAAGCTGCCCTTCTGGCAGCTGGTTATTCAGTAGAGCTGATGGGGCAGCAGCTGGGCCAACTCGTCGTTGCCATTGAAACACCCGAAGCCGCTGCTCAGGTAGTTCGCATCCTGGTCAATGCCGGCGCCGACATCTACGCACTCGAGCCCAATGCCTCACTCGAAGAACTGTTCTTCTCCCTCACTACCGTCGCTGCTCAACCCCAAACCGCTATCGTCTGATGACTGCCCTCCTGAACGTACTCAGTGCCGAGGCCCTCAAGGCCCGCCGCACTTCGCTTCTCTGGCTCACCATATTGTGTCCGGCTGCTGTTATGGGCCTCATCTTTCTGGTGCTCATGAACATGAAGCTGAAGGCCACGGCCCCGGACGCTGCCGCCCAGTGGAACTTCCTTGTCACACAGGCAATGAGTTCCATGAGCATGTTTTTCATTTCGCTTTACATCGCCATAGCCGCTACCGTCCATCAGGGTATCGAACACAAAGCCCAGGCATGGAAGCAGGTATTCGCCATGCCAGTGCCCCGCTGGGCCATTTACCTGGGTAAGGCCCTGTTCTTTCACCTGATGCTCATCGGTAGCCAACTGCTGTTTTTCGTGCTGATGATTCTCACGGGCATTGTGTCTCAGCTCTTCCGCCCGGCACTGGGCCTTTCGCTTGATGCCATGCCCATTGGCACTATGGCGCTGGGCACCAGCCTCATGATGATGGGCACGCTTTCGCTGGCAGCGCTGCACACTGCACTCGCCATACGCATTCCCAGTTTTGGCGTATCCATCGCCTTGGCGCTCGTAGGCTTTGTGTCGGTGTCTCTCATGCTCCGTGGCTCTGAATACGTGGTGTACAACCCCTATGCTTTTGCCATGCTGTCTACAATGGCAGGACTGGGCGAAAATTTCACCAGCATACCCGAAACAGCCTGGTACAGCCTTGGGTCCGCCGTGGTATTCACAGCCCTGGGGGGCTTTCTCTACCTGCGCCAGGATGTCCGCTGAAATTGCTTAACAGTTTATCTCTCTCCTGCGTATTGCGAAAGGCCACCTGTTAAGGTGGCCTTTCTATTACGGTATCTCGCCCCTTTGTCGGAAATTGGGGGTGAAGCCCCCTCCTGAACCATGCTAGTAGTAACCGCCGAACAGAGCCGACGGGCCGACCAGTTGATGCTGGAGCAGTACGCCATGCCCACCCTGCTGCTGATAGAAGCCGCTGGCCGTCTCACCGCCGAGTTTCTACTCCGCACATATCCCGACATTGACAATTTCCTGTTCCTCTGTGGCAATGGAGGCAACGGCGGCGATGGCCTGGTAGCCGCCCGCTACCTCTGGCGGGCCGGGCGCCAACCGCGCATTCTGCTTTCCGACCCTGAAGGAAAATTCAACGCCGCTGCCCACGCCAATCTGGCGATGGCACGGGCAGCAGGTATTGTCTGCGAGGGCTTTCAGAAAGAGCAGTGGCCCGACATCCAGCGCTATCTGCGCAGTGGCGTCATTCTGGTAGATGCTCTGTTGGGTACTGGGGGCTCCGCACCCCGTGCCGCCGTAGCGGAGGTTATAAATGCGTTTCGCACCGTACCCAATGAGGTAGTGGCGCTGGACCTTCCCAGTGGCCTCAACCCCGATACCGGCTTTGTGGAAACAGCCCCGCTGCGCGCTGCCCATACCCTGGCCTATGGCTACGCCAAACCGTGTCACTATGTAACGCCAGCCGCAGGGTTCTGTGGCGATGTTACCGTGCTCGACATCGGCTTTTACGAGAGTTTGACCGCGCAGTTGCAGTCGTCCACCTTTCTCATCTGCGAAACCGATATCCGCCAGTGGCATCGCCCCCGTCTGGCCGACAGCCACAAAGGCTCTTTTGGGCATGCACTGCTGGCTGGCGGCAGCAAAGGCAAAGCAGGTGCCATTGCCCTGGCCACTCAGGCCTGTCTCGAAATCGGGGCGGGTCTGTCTACTGGCTTCATTCCCGCCAGCACCGCCAGCGCTTTCCATCGCACCAGCCTGGAAAATATGTCCATCCCCTACGGAGCCGACACCACACCCTGTCTCAACGAAACAGCAGCCGAGGTGTTTCTATCTTACGTCAAGGGCAAAAGCGCACTGGCCATTGGGCCGGGGTTGGACTGCAACCCTACCACCGCAGGCTTTCTGCGCGAAGTGCTGACCGGCCTGCGCAAACATGCTCCCGATATGCCCGTGGTGCTGGACGCCGACGCCCTGAACCTGCTGGCCGAAAATCCTGACCTGCTGCAACTGCTGCCCGCCACCTGCATTCTCACGCCCCATCCCGGCGAAATGGCCCGTCTGGCTGGCGGCGAAAGCGCTGCCGTGCAGCAATACCGGCTGGAGGTAGCGCGTTCCTTCGCCCAACAATACAATGTCATTGTGGTGCTCAAGGGCGCGGGAACCATCGTTACTGCTGCCGATGGCACCACCTACCTCAACGCCACGGGCAACCCAGGTATGGCTACTGCCGGTAGCGGCGATATCCTCACAGGTGCCATCACGGGCCTGCTGGCGCAGGGCTATCCGGCGCTGGTGGCCGCCGCCATGGGCGTGTATCTGCATGGCCGCGCCGGCGACCGCGCCGCACGAACTCATGGTCAGGAGGGCATTACTGCCACCAAAATCGGCCGTTCACTCGGTGCCGCCCTCCGCGAAACCCTCCAAGACAAGTAACTGCTACCCTTTTTATACATGAGAGCAATCCTCACACTACTCCTCTTTCTGTTTGCTGGCAGCACCTGGGCGCAAGCCCCTGCCGACACCAATCGCTATGCCGCCGACCATAAGTCGGTCGATGCCATCGTCAATGCACTGTACGATGTAATCAGTGGGCCTGCTGGCCAAAAGCGCGACTGGGACCGCATGCGCGCACTCTTCCTTCCCGAAGGGCGCCTGGTTGCCACTGGTCGAAACAAAGAAGGCAAAACCGTAATGCGCGTGCTCACCGTCGAAGACTATATCAAAGGCAGTGCGCCCCGCATGGAGCAGGAGGGCTTCATTGAACAGGAAATTGCCCGCCGCACCGAGACCTTCGGCGCCGTCACTCACGTCTGGACTACCTATGCCGCCCGTCACAAAGCCGATGAGCCCGAACCCTTTGTACGCGGCATCAACAGTATTCAGCTGTTTTTCGATGGCAACCGCTACTGGGTGCTGCAGGTATACTGGCAACCCGAACTACCTACACTGCCACTCCCCAAAGCCTATCTGAAAAGCAAAAAGTGAGCATTCGTGCTCCTTGGCAACAGGAAAGCCCCGTTCTGCGGGGCTTTCCTGTTGCTTCTGCTTCCAGCAGAGCCAGAATTCAAACCCGAACGGAGAATCACGCCGCCTGACTCGACTCCGATGGCCGCAGGGAAAGCAGCTTCATGTCCAGCCAGTGGCGCAACGCCGAGCGCGACTGAATGAGACGGGCGTTCAGCCCCTGATGGAAGTATGTAACATATGCCCGGCAGAACAGCAGCGTTCCCCGCTCGGTAGATTGCAGCCGATAGTCGATAACCGCCGTGTAGTCTTGCGACAGCAGCGACACCATCAGCGTATTTCCGTCTTCTTCCTTCTCGATTCGCAGACGCACACGCACCCCATCCAGATGCAACAACCGGAAAGGAGTCTGTGTAGCCGCTTCTGCCAATGCAGGCCCATGCTCCGCCAGAATGGAAGCACGAAGGGTGGCAAAGAGCTTGCGGCGCTCTTCTGGCACCTCCAGCTTCAGCTCCGTCAATTCAGTAAGTTCGGGTTCGGCGTTCATAATCAATAAATCTAGTCACCATATACCCTAACCAAAAACGTGCCTATCTGGTTTTAAGGCAATTTTGAAGTTCCTAAGAAATGTTATGATTTACCATATCACCGATGCCACCCACTGGGAGCAGGCTTTGGAGTCAGGACTCTATGACCACCCGCACCGCAAAACAGATGGCTTTCTGCATGCCAGCACAGCCAGTCAGCTGCCTGCTACACTCGACCGTCACTATGCGTCCAGCAACGAGGTCATTCTGCTGCACATCGTCGAACGACGCATTAAAGACCAGGTGAAGTGGGAAGTGGCACCCAATGTGGGAGAGGAATTCCCACACATATATGGTCGTCTCTCCATCGAAGCCATCGAGGATGTCAGCATCCTGCTGCGACGCCCTGATGGCACCTGGGATATCCCCACTTTGGTGTAGCCATTTGCCCTTAATTTAAGCCTTCAGCAGTTTTCCACAAAACCGATTGCATTTCCACATAATCCTGTCTATCTTTGTGCTGTTATCCTAAAAGAAGGGGGCGAAAACCCCCTTCTTGCATTTATATAACATGACCGTCGCTTCCACCCGTACGCTTGCCGACCAGGTACAGGCCGTGCTCGAACCGCTGATTGCAGCGGCCGACCCCGCCGTGTATCTCGTGGAAGTCCGCGTATTGCAGGGACGCCGCAAGGCTCTGGAAGTCCTGGCCGACGCCGATGGCGGCATACGCATAGACCAATGTGCGCGCATCACCCGCCAGCTCCGCGAAGCGCTTGAAGGAGTGACCACCCCACTGGAGTTTGATGCCTACGAACTCGAGCTTGGCAGCCCAGGGGTGGGTGCACCGCTCCGTCTGCCTCGTCAGTACCGCGCCAACGTGGGCCGCGAACTTGAAGTGACCCTCGCCGACGGCACCCGTCGTGTTGGCAAGCTCACCGACGCCACTGAAACCCACCTGACGCTCGAATACATCCGCAAGAACCCGGAAACCCGGAAAAAGGAAACTGTAAACGACCTACTCCCACTCGCCGAGGTCTCCAAGGCCGTGGTGCAGGTGTCGTTCAAACAAGCCGATCCGTCCTGACCCTTACACGCACGCAGCTTTAACGCCCTCTTCTTACAGTCATGGCAAAGAAAGCCGTTGATCCGATTGTGGACCAGAAGACCGACCTGGTAGAGCGCCTGGGCGAGTTCTCGCACTTCAAGAACATCGACCGCGCCACCCTGATGTCCGTCCTCGAGGACATCTTCCGCACCATGATCCGCCGCCGCTACGGCAGTGATGAAAACTTCCAGATCATCATCAACGTAGACAAGGGCGATATTCAGGCCTTCCGCGAACGCACCATCGTCGCTGATGAGGCAGTGGAAGACGAAACCCAGCAGATTCCGCTCTCTGAGGCCCTCAAGCTAGACGAGGACCTCGAAGTCGGCGACACCTGGGCCGACGCCGTCAACCTTAACGACTTTGGTCGCCGTCAGGTGATGGCCGCCAAGCAGCTGCTGGCACAGCGTATCAAGGAACTGGAGAAAAACCTCATCAACGAGCACTACAAGAGCCTCGTTGGCGAAATCATCATTGGCGAGGTTTACCAGATCTGGCGCAACGAAATCCTCATCATGCATGAGGACAACGAGATCATCCTGCCCAAGGGCGAACAGATCCCGAAAGACCGCTACAAGAAGGGCGACACCATTCGCGCCGTTGTTATCGATGTGGAAATGCGCAACGGCAATCCCCGGATCATCGCCTCACGCGCATCTGAGAAGTTCCTCGAGCGTTACTTCGAACTCGAAGTGCCTGAAATCGACGACGGCCTCATTACCATCAAGGGAATCGTCCGCGATCCCGGCGAGCGTGCCAAGGTGGCTGTAGAGTCCTACGACGACCGTATCGACCCTGTTGGGGCATGCGTGGGCATGCGCGGCAGCCGTATTCACGGCATCGTACGCGAACTCCGCAACGAAAACATCGACGTTATCCATTACAGCAACAACGCTCAGCTGTATATTCAACGCGCCCTGGCTCCCGCCAAGGTCAGCGAAATTGTCATTGACGAGGCCCGTAAGCACGCCAATGTCTACCTGAAGCCCGATCAGATTTCCCTCGCCATCGGCAAGGGTGGTCAGAACGTGAAACTGGCCCAGCGCCTCACCGGCTACGAACTTGACCTCTTCCGTGAGGAAGACCCCACCCTCGTTGAGGAAGATGTGGATCTGGACGAGTTCAGCGATGAAATCGAACAGTGGATCATCGACGAATTCAAGGCGATCGGTTGCGATACCGCCAAGAGCGTCCTGGCCCTCACCGCAGACGAAATTGTACGCCGCACCGACCTCGACGAAGAGATTGTTGCCAACGTATTGGAAGTTCTGAAGCGCGAATTCGAAGACTAACACGGAATTAACCCTATTTTTGGCCCCGGAACAGAACGTATGTCCGTAGAGAAAGAGAAAAGCGTCCGCCTCATGAAGGCGATGAAGGAGTTCAACCTTGGAAGCGATACTATACTCGACTTTCTGAAGGTTAAGGGCTTCGATGTGCCTGCGAACGACCTAAACGCCAAGCTTTCTCCGGCGATGTACGATCTGCTGGTGAAGGAATTCTCCTCCGAGAAAAAACTCAAGGAGCGCGCAGAGGCTATTAAGTCCATCGGCAAGAAAGAAGATGGCAAACCTGCCACCGAGGAAGCGGATACCACCGTGCCCCCGCTGACCGCCGACGAACTGAAGACCAACCTCTTCACCCGCGAGCCCGAAACAACCCCCGAACCCGTGCGCCAGCCTGTGGCTGAAAAAGCACCTGAGGTGAAGGTAACTCCTGCCGCCACTGAAGCCCCTGCCGCCGAAGAGCACAAGGGCCCAAAGGTCGTAGGCAAAATTGACCTCGCTTCTTTCGAAAAGAAGCCCAAGGCCAAAGCCAAAACAGAGAAAGCGCCCGAGCCCTCTCTCTTCGATACACCACCCGTAACGGAAGCGCCCAAAGTGGTGGAGCCGCCCAAGGTGAAAGAAGAACCTGTGACCGCCCGGAAAACCGAGCCCGTTGCAGAAACCCCCAAGGTGGAAGTCAAAGCTGAACCCAAGGCCGAGCCTAAGCCCGAACCCAAACCCGAGCCCAAGGCAGAAAGCACGCCTGTGGTAGAAGCACCCCAACTGGAAAAAACCAAGGCTCCGGAGCCTGCCAAGGCCGAAGCGCCTGTGGCCGAAACTGCCACCACCACGCCCGACGCCCCCGCCGAAGACGTAGTAATCCGTGCGCAGGACCACACCCCCAAGCTGCAAGGCCTCAAGGTGCTGGGCAAAATCGAACTCCCCCGCGAAGGCGCTGGCCGCACTTCCGGCCCCCGCCGCGACGACGATGAAGGCGAACGCCGAAAGCGAAAGCGCAAAACTGGCACGTCACCCGTCCAACCCGCTGCACAGGGTACTACCCCTGCTGGCAACACCGGTGGCGGTAACAACAACAATCCGAATAACCGGAACAACAACAATCGGCCCGGCAACAACTCCAACAACCGCGGCCCGGTCGGTGCCCGCAGTGTTGAGCGCACCGAAGCCAACCAGCGCGAGGTTGCCGACAACCTGCGCAATACCCTCGCGGGTATGAGCCGTGGCCGCAGCCGCAGCCGCCAGAAGAACCGCCGCGATAAGCGCGACAACATGGCCGCCAAGCGCGAGTACATGGAAAACCAGCGGATGGCCGACAGCCGTACCCTGGAGGTAACCGAATACCTGACCGCCAACGAACTGGCAAGCCTGATGAACCTCTCGGTCAACCAGGTTATCGCCAAGTGTATGGAGCTCGGCATGTTCGTCTCCATCAACCAGCGTATCGACCGCGATGTTATTCAGCTCATCGCTGAAGAATTCGGCTACGACGTCCGGTTCATCTCACTCGAGGAGTCCCTCACTATTGAGGAAGAAGAGGATCTGGAAGAAGGTGCCGAGCCCCGCGCTCCCATCGTCACCGTCATGGGTCACGTTGACCACGGTAAGACCTCACTGCTCGACCACATTCGCAGCACCAACGTTATCGCGGGTGAAGCAGGCGGCATTACCCAGCACATTGGTGCCTACGAAGTGACGCTCGACAACGGCCGAGCCATCACCTTCCTCGATACTCCCGGTCACGAAGCTTTCACCGCCATGCGTGCCCGTGGTGCCCAGGTCACCGACATCGCCATCATCGTGATTGCCGCCGACGACCAGGTCATGCCCCAAACCCGTGAGGCCATCAACCACGCACAGGCGGCGGGTGTCCCCATGGTGTTTGCCATCAACAAGATTGACAAGCCCGGTGCCCAACCCGAGAAAATCCGCGAACAGCTGGCTCAGATGAACCTGCTGGTGGAAGACTGGGGCGGCAAATACCAGTGCCAGGAGATCAGCGCCAAGAAAGGCCAGGCCGTAGACCTGCTGCTGGAAAAGGTGCTCCTCGAGGCCGATATGCTTGACCTCAAGGCCAACCCCGACCGCCCAGCTCGTGGTACCGTCATTGAAGCCCAGCTCGACAAAGGCCGTGGTGTAGTAGCTACCATCCTGGTACAGACAGGTACGCTCCGCATCGGAGATATCCTGCTGGCCAACCAGTACCATGGCCGTATCAAGGCCATGACCGACGAACGCGGCAACCGCGTGAAGGAAGCCGGACCGTCTACCCCAGTTCAGATCCTCGGTCTGGACGGTGTACCCCAGGCTGGTGACAAGTTCCAGGTGATGGAGACCGAGCGCGAAGCCCGCGAACTGTCTTCCAAGCGCGCCCAGCTCCTCCGCGAGCAGAGCATCCGCATGCAGAAGCACATCACCCTCGAAGAAATTGCTCGCCGTGCCGCTCAGGGCGACTTCAAAGAGCTCAACATCATCGTCAAAGGCGACGTGGATGGCTCTGTCGAGGCACTCTCCGACTCGCTGCTCAAACTCTCCGCAAACGAGGTTGCCATCAACATCGTTATGCGCGGCGTAGGTCAGATCACCGAAAGCGATGTCCTCCTCGCTTCTGCCTCCAATGCCATGGTCATCGGCTTCCAGGTGCGTCCCAGTGCCGCCGCCCGCAAGCTGGCCCAGCAGGAGCAGATTGAAATCCGCATGTATTCCGTCATCTACGATGCCATCAACGAGATCAAGGATGCCATGGAAGGCATGCTCGCTCCCAAGGTGGAAGAAGAGATTACGGGTTCGGCCGAGGTTCGCGACGTATTCCGCATCACCAAAGTGGGTTCCGTTGCCGGCTGTATGGTCACCGAAGGTATCATCACCCGCAATTCCAATGTCCGCCTTATCCGCGATGGCATTGTGGTGTACACTGGCGAAGTGCGCGACCTCAAGCGCTTCAAAGACGATGTCAAGGAAGTCAAGGAAGGCTACGAGTGCGGTATCTCCATCGAAGGCTTCAACGACGTCAAGCCTGGCGATATCATCGAAGCGTTCAAGCAGGTGGAAGTCAAGCGAACCCTCGCCTGAGTTTCCCTACCAGCATAAACAGAACAGGCCCCACACGGGGCCTGTTTTCGTTTGCACACAAATGAGAGAAATCCTGACAGCTCAGCCGTTCCGTACCGCCTTCAGCAGCGACAGCGCGTGTAGATAGTAGGCACTGGGCACCAGAAATGCCGGCAGCCACACATACGGGAAGGTCGCGATGAACGTATTGGCAGGTTCGTTGAAGAACTGCCGGATGGGCAGCGGCGCCGACAGCAGCGCAATCGTCACGATGTTGAGCAGCAGCGCCAGCCCCATGAGGTTCCACACCCAGATCCACCGCATGTGGGTAGCCCGCCGCAGCAGTACCGCAACGGGTATGGCCGTCAGGCCAGTCAATACATCCCAGTTATACTGCTCAAAGGTCATCTGCACTGGCACCACCCCTGCCATGAACAGCAGCCAGAGAAACAGTTCTACTGGCACCCGGAACACCTGTGTGCCCATCAGCACCTCCTGCGTCAGGTGGGGTAGCAGCTCGCGCAGCCATTGCGCCCGCAGCACAAATGGCAAGGCCACCAAGGGCACCAGCAGCACTGGCACAATGCTTGGCGGGCGTGTATCGAAGCGGAGCAGGCCCCCTGCAGCCAGAAGGGCTGTCAGCACCAGCCAGCCCAACAGAACCAACAGCAGGTTCCGGCGAAAACGCAGCCGCCGCTCAAGCGTCCAGCCAGCCTGCCCACTGGCCTGCCAGAGCAGCCGCTGAAACCACCATACCACCGCCCCTGTTGTGCCAACTGCCAGGGTCCCAGCCAAAACTGTCCCATTCATGTCGATTGCTGTTGTGTGAGTGAGTAGCTGCAAGCTAGGGCTACCAGCTGTAGCTTAAGCAGTTAAAAGCTACTCTACAAACGCCGGGATAGGCGGTTGGTGGCAGCCGTTCTCCCTTTCGTACCTTTGCTGGCTATGATTCAGCTGCTTGCCCCCGAACATTGGTCCGATTATGCCCTGATAGACAGTGGGGGATTCGAGAAAATCGAACGCTTTGGCCTCGTCACCCTCATCCGGCCCGAACCGCAGGCCGTATGGCCCCGCAGTGGCAAGGTAGACTGGGAAAAGATTGCACATGCCCGCTTTGTCCAGAAGGGCAGCCACTCCGGCGAATGGGTGCCACTCCAGAAGTCCAAAAAGGTGGCCGACAGCTGGCAGCTGAACTACAACGCCCCTTCCTATCGCCTCAGCTTCCGACTGGCCCTTACGGCGTTCAAGCACGTGGGCATCTTCCCCGAACAGGCCGCCAACTGGGACTTTCTCTACGGACAGCTCTATGGCCGCAAGAACTTCCGTGGCCTCAACCTCTTTGCCTACACAGGCGGGGCCTCGCTGGCCATGCGTGCCGCAGGCGCCGACGTCACACACCTCGACAGCGTGAAGCAGGTCGTCTCCTGGGCCAACGACAACATGGTGCTCAGCAACCAGGACAACATCCGCTGGATTGTAGACGACGCCCTCAAGTTTGTACAGCGCGAGGCCCGGCGCGGCTCGCAGTACGACATGGTGGTGCTGGATCCCCCCAGCTTTGGCCACGGCGCCAAAGGCGAGCGCTGGAAGCTGGAAGACATGGTCGACGAACTCATGCGCAACGTCGCAGCCATCCTCAAGCCCAGTGGCGGCCTGGTGTTCAACTGCTACTCCGTCGGTTTCTCTGCACTGGTACTGGAGCACCTGATACAGATGCACATTCCCCATGCCGTAAAGCAGAACCGTCTGGAACTGGCCGAGCTCTACCTGCCTGAAGAAGCCACGGGCCGCAAACTGCCAACCGGCGTCATCGCGCGCGTGCGCATGCAATAAGCCCGCGGGCTACCCTCAGTGCATCTCCAACGGATAGTTCTTCTCGCCTGCTGTTACCGCAAATGGCAGGCGATTGCTCTCCGGCACTTTGGGACAGGCATACACCCCACGCCCGTAAACACACAGTGGGTTGTAAGCCCGGTTGAAATCTACCCTGACAGTAGTAGTGGTATCGGTAATGAACAGCTCCAGATAACGGCCCCCACCGTAGGTGTCTTTGCCGCTGGTGGCATCCAGGAACGGCAGCCAGTGGTAGTCTTTATAGGAAGGCTTACGGGGTGGGTCCAGGGGTTTGTAGACAACCAGGCTGTGCTCCCTACCCTCCAACACAATCCGCACGCGGTAGGCCGCATGGTAGCTACGGGTAATGCCCGCGCTGGTACCTACCCGTATCGGACTGCTGGCCGGCAATGGCTCCAGTTTACACGTAAAGCTGTACTGCGCATCGCAGGGGTAGTATGCCAGCCCCACCTTGCGGAAAGCCGCTTTATCCTCGGGCCGGATCGGTGAATCGGGGTCGGCGAAATAGATGGAGTCCTTCTCTGCCCGATGCCGACTCAGATCGGTACAGAACGCCGTCTCGGCTGGCGCTTCGGGCGTGTGCCACAGGCCCCGGAATGCCAGTCCCATCAGGATGCTCAGCCACAGCAGTTTCATGGTTGTAAGGTACTGCCAAAGCCTAACATGACAAAAGGGGCCAGCAGGCCCCTTTGTACCGGAATTGAAAGCTGTTTCAGCTGCTCTTGCCCGACTTTGTGGCCGCCTCCAGGGCATCCCACATCGGCTGTGGCACTATGTCGGCCCAGTTGAACTCGCCGGCGCCCTGCAGCCACTCGCCACCATCAATGGTGATAACCTCGCCGTTGATATAGGCGCTGTAATCGCTCATCAGGTAGGCGCTGAGGTTAGCCAGCTCCTGGTGCTCACCTACACGGCGCAGAGGCACCTTGCTGGCAGGGTCCAGCTTCTCCACCAGCTCTTTGGGCAGCGCATGCACCGGGAACAGGCGGCTCCAGGCACCTTCCGTCGGGAACGGTCCGGGGGCTACGGCGTTCAGGCGAATGCCGTACTTGGCCCACTCCACGGCCAGACTGCGCGTCATGGCCAGCACACCAGCCTTGGCACAGGCACTGGGCACCACATAGCCACTGCCTGTCCAGGCGTAGGTAGTGGTTACGCTCATTACTGTAGCAGGTATCTTGTTGGTAATCCAGTATTTACCCAGACAAAGCGTAAAGTTGTAGCTGCCCTTCAGCACTATGTCCACCACGGCATCAAAAGCGCGGTTGCTCAGGCGTTCGGTAGGGCTTATGAAGTTGCCCGCGGCATTGTTCACCAGACCATCAACGCGGCCAAACTTCTCGATGGCCTTGGCCAGCACGTTCTCCACCTGTGCATAATCGCGCACATCGGCCTGCACGGCCAGCACCTGTCCGCCAGTCTCGGCCATCATCTCGTCGGCGGCCTTCTGCAACACATCCAGCTTACGGCTGCAGATCACTACGTTGGCCCCCAGGCGCAGGAACTCCACGCCCATTGCGCGGCCCAGACCTGTGCCACCGCCGGTAACAATAATCGTGCGACCCTTCAGGGTGCCCTCCGGCAGCATCGGACGGGCATACGGTGCAGTAGAAGTACTCATGTATTGTGTGTGTTTTCTGCAACTTAACACCCAGCCGCACGCCAGTAGCACCCTTTCGCCTTAACTTTCGCAGAATGGCGCGTCTTTCTCTCTGTCTCTTCACCTTGCTGCTGCTGGCCATGACCACACAGCCAGCAGCTGCACAGAAGCTGAAAATCAAGAAACAGAACCAGATACCATTGGGCCAGGACGCGCGCCCCGGTCTTTTTCCCGGCGTGGCAGGTGGCATTGGCGGCGGGCAGATGTGGGCGGGTTTCACCGCCGACCTCCACTATGGCAACCGCTGGACCCTGCGTCTCCATCCGGGCCTGTGGTACTGGGGCGCGGGCATTCAGTATCAGTTTGGCCCCGTACGCTGGAGCACCGATTGCAGCCACCGCCCTATGTTTCTCAGTTTCTGGGTACTCGACGACTGGCTGCTCTCCGGTGGCGGCGACGCCCCAGCCGACCGCGACATCTATCTCCTGATGCTCGGTATGCACCGCAAGCTCACAACCCGCGGAGATGTCTATCTGGAGATCGCGGGCGGAGTTGGCTTCGGCAAAGCCACGTACGAGCCTGCCGACGCCACCCCCTACAGCCGTCTGCTTGCTTTTCCCACAGTTGAGGTACGCATTGGCGGCATTTTCACGCGGATGAACCTGCTGGACAGAAAGCGGAGATGAGGCTGGCAACCCTGCACGCCGGGGTGTATCTTTAAGTCATCCTCCCTGCTTCAACTACTACCTCCGTGACACACCCTGCCCTCGAATCCCTCCTGGCGGCTTACAACGAAGAGCGCCAGACCAGCTTCACCCCCGCTGAGTTCGAGCACATGATCTATTTCGTGCCCATGCTCATGGTGGCTGTAAGCGACATGAACGTGGATGGTGTGGAAATGGGATATCTCACCGGACTTCTGGCCGAGCAGACCCTCAGCGCACAGGGAAAAGTCAACACCGAGCTGCTGGAGCAATACATCGCCGAGCTCAAATACCTACTCAGTAACCTCACCCAATGGGAGAAGCGCTTACTGGAAACCCTGCGCCAACTGCTGAGCCAGAACCACGAGCGCCGCGAGCGGCTGCGTGTACAGATGGTAGCCGTCGCCATGGCCAGTCGCGGCATCAATCAGTACGAACAGGCACGCATCAAAGGCCTGTGCGACCAGCTCGGTATCCAGCTCTAGTCCTCCTGATGCGCTTTTGCGCCCTTGTTCGAGAAGATTTCACGACTGACAGCCGTCAACGGCAGAATGATGGTGAATACCGTCTGGCCGGGTTCACTCTTCACCTCAATGGTGCCTTTGTGCTGCGTCACAATCTTCTTCGCCACGTAAAGGCCCAAACCTGCACCCTCTCCCTCGGGTCGGGTCGAGAAGAACGCATCGAAAATGCGGTAAAGATGCCTGCTGGGTATCACGGGCCCTGTATTGGCGAATGACACCACCAGATTGGGCTGCTCTGGCTCGCGGGCCACACGTATGGTCAGGGTACCGCCAGCAGACTTCCCGTCAGAAGTGCCCTGCATGGCTTGGCAGGCATTCAGAATCATGTGGGTCCACACCTGCTTCAGCTGCTCCGGATGGCACACAAGGTTGGGCAGCTCAGACTCATACTCAGTAACAAACCGCACACCCAGCTTCGTGTAAGCTCGGTATTGTTCCAGCACCTCGTCTATTTGACGCGGCAACTGAATGGCTCCCCCCATCCGCGGCGTGTGTTCGTCATCCGTGTAGCTCTTCAACGCCAGTATCAGCTTCTGGGTCTTAGACACCGAGGTCCCGATCGTCTCGATATTGGCCCGTAGACGGCCTATCGCCACCGCCGATTCCAAGAGTTTCTCGGCCGTGCTGTCCATCAGCAGCGGCAGATACTCCTGAAAGCCCTCGTACAGCCCGGCCTTCACCAGCAGCCGTGCAACGGCCTCTGGGTTCATCACCTGCAGTTCCTCCATCAACGCCTGTATCTCCTTGCGAGCCTGCCGCTCAAAACTGGGATCTGTGGTGTTATCGCGGTTCTTCGCCGTTTCTATGACGGCAAAAAAAGGCTCACGCAACTCATCGGGCATCTCTTTGAACAGTGCCGGAAAAGTCGCCAGCAGGCTTGGCAAACTGCTTTGCACATTCTGACTGGCGGCATAGATGGCACCAATGGGTGTATTGATCTCGTGGGCAATGTTCGCGATTACGCGACCCAGAGTGGTCAGCTTTTCATTGGCTACCAACTCTTCCTGGGTGGCTTTCAGTTCTTCCAGGGCTGTGCGCAGGTCTATGCCACGCACTATCAGCTCTTCGTTCTTGGCCTGCACTTCCTTATTGGCACGCTCCAGCAGTTGGCTCTTCTCAATCAGCTCTTCCTGCGCCGCCTTCAGCTCTTCCAGTGCAGTCCGAATATCAATCTTCTCTATGATCAGCTCTTCCTTTTCCTTCAACAGTTCCTCTCGAATACGCTCCGCTCGGCGCTTCTCCAACTCAAACTGTTGCTTCTGCACAGTCAACTCCTGATAATCCCGGTGAAGCTCTTCATACCGCGACAGCAGTTCACGATGCGCCTTGGCAAGCTCGTCGTAGTTCTTGCCTGTGTCGGTGCTGGATGCTGAAGAAGTTTGCTTCGCCATGCAGGTGGAAAGCTGCCCATTCGCTACGAACTTCGCACAGGGGCAGCACTTATCCTTCCCTAAACTACTCAGGTGAAAGCTGTAAAAAAAGCCTACGTTGTTTTGCTCGGAGTGGCAATCGCAGCCATCCTTGTGCTCGTTGTGGTTTACACCCGGCCCGACTACAACCCTGACGGCAATCTGCTGGCAGCGCAACCGCCTGTCGATACCCTGCTGTTCTCCCAGCCCGACACCGTGGGCCATGTACCTCGCCAACAGATGCCAGAATGCTCGGGCCTCGTTGCAAGTCGCCTCCATCCCGGCTACCTCTTTGCCCACAACGATTCCGGCGACAGTGCCCGCCTGTACCTGCTGGATACATTGGGCCGCATGCGAGCCGTGTTCAACCTCACTGAAGCCCGCAACCGCGACTGGGAAGACATGGCGCAGGGGCCAGGACCAATACCCGGCAAATCCTACCTCTATGTCGGCGATATCGGCAACAACTTCAGCACCCGCCGCGACACCGTTTTCATTTACCGCCTGCTCGAACCCGACAGCCTGCCAGTAACACCCCACGACACCCTGAGCCTGCCAGCTGCCATTATCCAGCGATTTGGCATTCTCCTGCCGGGTGGTGGCCGCGATGCCGAAGCACTATTTGTCGACCCCCGCACCGGTGCCCTCAATATCATCACCAAACGTGAGGCAAACGTCCGTGTCTACTCCTGCCAGTTGCCGGATCTCGCTGATAACCGGCCCATTACAGCGCATCTTATCGGCACCCTCCCACTTTACCGCGTAACCGCAGCCGACTGTTCGCCCGATGGCCGGCTGCTCATCGTCAAAACCTACGACAACGTTTACCTCTGGCAGCGCCGTCCACTCGAAACCATCGGGGAAATGATCCGCCGAAAACCCCAACGCCTGCCATACAACCGCGAAAAACAGGGCGAAGCAATTGCCTGGCTCCCAGATACCGCCAACCAGATCACTGCCTACATGACCCTCAGTGAAAGCGGTGGCGAGGAATTCGGCCTCGACTCAATACCCTTGCTTCGCTACCGTGCCAAACGCTGACAAAAAGCCACTTGACAAGTGATTAACATTTATTTACATTTGGTTAACAACCATTAAGAACTGGGTTGTCACCCCTGAATCTCAATCCCTTGTCATATGGAAACTGCCCTTTCAGCCTCCGTCAGCACCGCCAGCCAGGCCGTGCCTATGTTTCAGGTAGGCATCTGGCTGTTGGGTGCCTTTGTAGGCCTCGTCCTCGTCGGATACGGGGTACACATCGCCAAGAGAATTACAGGCGCCAACAGGCGCTGACCGTCTTAAGACTGCAATTGACTGAGCGGCAGTGGGCTATCCCGTTGCCGCTTTTTTAGCGCCCCACACGGGTCAGTCGGCCCCAGCTGAACCAAATCAGTGCGGCCACCATGCCCATAAGGTGCCCAAAGTGCGACACCCGTCCACCAGAACCGAAGAAAACCATGAATACCGAAAAGGCGAATGAAAACATCGCCAGGTACTTCAGCCGGATGGGAATGGGTATCGGGAAAATGAACATCTCGGCGTCAGGGAAGTAGAATGCAGCCCCCAACAACACCCCCGATACTGCCGTACTTGCACCCAGAACCGGGATGTATGAGGGGTCCAGCACCGCCAGCGTCACCCCGGAAAAAAGCCCCGAAAACAGATAGAACTGCGCAAACCGCTTCGACCCCAGTACATGCTCCAATGGCCCGCCCAGCGAGTACAGCGCAAACATGTTGAAGAAGATGTGCAGAAAACCAGCGTGCGCAAAAAAATAGGTAACAACCTGATAAGGCCGGAAAGGGTCGTTGAAGATGTTGCCATCGCCCAGTATACCGTTGTCAAAAGCCACCGGATAAGGCACCCGCACCAGCAGCAGGTCGCTCTTGTATACTGGCAGCATCTCATTCAGTATAGGGAAACCCAGTTGGGCAATCCACACCAGTACGTTGATGATGATAAGATTGAGTACGACTGGCGGAATACGGTTCTGCATGTTACGGGGTGCGTAGAAAATCGGTTCAGAAGCTAGCGGCCCAGGCGAGTAGCCAATTCCTCAGGTGACAGTGCAAAATAGGTGCGTTTGCCATCCGGTGAAAATGCGGGCTCCTCGCAGCCGAGCAAACCCGTCACCAGCGCCTTCAGTTCCTCCTGCGTCAAACGCTTCTGGCTGGGCAGGGCACTCTTGCGGGCAATGGCCCGCGCCACAATCTGTCGCGAGCGGCTCACCACTTCTTCAGGGCCTTCTCCCAACATCCGCAACCCTTCCACCAGATCATCAAACACCTGCCCCACTTCCGCGTGCTTCAGGTCATACGGCACCCCCGACACCAGCACCGCACCCGGCCCTATCGGTTGCAGGTCAAACCCCTGGTGACGCAGCGCGTCCATCGCCAGTTGCAGTTGCAGCATGTCTTCGGGCCCATAATTCAGACGTTGCGGGTACAGCAACTGCTGCACCGGCACCGGCCTGTTACCACCCGCCTGCCTCAGCAGCTTCTCGTATAGTATCCGCTGGTGCGCAGCCTGCTGGTCGATACACAGCAGCCGGTTGCCGTATTCCACCAGCACAAACTGGCCAAACACCTGTAGTGGCAGTACCTCTGTCAGCGGCAGGCGTTGGTCGGCCTCCGACAACAGGCTCGCCTGTCGTGGTGTTGGGCCGGTAAAGGCAGCTGTGTTCGGTGCTGGCTCTTCAGGTAAGCCAAGGTCTAGCCGCTGTTGCTGACGCAGAACAGGGGGTGTCCACCCGGTCGAGGCCCGCTCCTGCACCACATTGCGTTCGGTCGTTGGTGGTTCCGGCTCCCGGCTGCGGTAGTCGGCAACCGTCTGGATACCCTCTGATTGCGGGCTATCCAGCGGGCGCTGCAACAGTCCTTCCAGTGCCTGAAAAGGATCGTTGATAGCGGGAGTAGCCGTCTGGGCAGCCGCCATGTGCATACGCCCCAGCACCTTCCGCGCCGAGCTCTGCAACAGCGCATACAGGCTTCGTTCGTCTTCAAACTTCACCTCCGTTTTGGTGGGGTGTATGTTCACGTCCACCCGCTCGGGGTCCATCGTCAGGAACAGAAAGTACACAGGGTAGGCGTCCTTCGCTATCAGTTCCCCATAGGCAGCTGCCACCGCATGGTGCAGATAGGCATCGCGGATGTAGCGCCCGTTCACGAAAAAATACTGCTCGCCACGCGTCTTACGGGCACTCTCCGGCCGCGCCACCCATCCCTGCATGCCCACCAGCTGGGTTTCCTCGGCCAGTGGCAGCAGGTCATTCGGTTTCAGAAACGGATACAGTCCCGTAATGCGCTGCACTGTATCGCCAGCAGGCAGGTCATAGATCAATTCTCCGTTGTGCACCAGCTCCATACGGATCTCCGGCCGGGCCAGCGCCACACGGTAGAACTCCTGTAGGATGTGCCGTGTCTCTACCGGATTGCCCTTCAGGAATTTGCGGCGTGCTGGCACATTGTAGAACAGGTTGCGTACCGCCACGCTGGTGCCAACGGGCAAGGCCGCTTGCTCCTGCGATACAAAACTGCCACCCGACATCTCCACCGCCGTGCCCAGTTCGTCTTCTGGCCGGCGGGTGCGCAAATGCACCTGCGCCACTGCTGCTATACTGGCCATCGCCTCGCCCCGAAAGCCAAACGTCAGAATTTGGAACAAGTCTTCGGGGCGCGAAATCTTGCTGGTAGCATGGCGCTCGAAGCACAGCCGGGCATCCACTGCCGACATGCCACAGCCATCGTCTATCACCTGGATCAGCGCCTTGCCCGCATCCTGCAACACCAGCTGAATGCGTCTGGCACCTGCATCCACTGCGTTTTCCAGCAGCTCCTTAACCACACTCGCCGGACGCTGCACCACCTCACCAGCAGCTATCTGGTTGGCCAGCGCATCGGGCAGCATTCGTATCACGGCGTCCATTCACACAAAGGTACATTTCCTTTCAGGCAGGGAATATTCCTGTGGGCCTGTCTGTTTCCCGATTAGTTGCTAATTTCGCATTGCACGAACTGCGCATACCTATGGCCATCGTCACTGGAGACAAGAACGAACGCAAACTCACCTTCTGGCAGAAGCTCTATTTCCCTGAAATCTTCAAGGGAATGGCATTCACCTTCCGCCACATGTTCCGGCCCACCGTTACACTGGAATACCCCGAGAAGAAGGTAGAGCTGGGCCCCGAATTCCGTGGCCGTCCCGTACTCGTAGCCGAGAACGGCAAGGAGCGCTGCGTTGCCTGTGGTCTCTGTGCCCGGGCCTGTCCTCCACTTGCCATCAGTATGCAGGCCGCTGAGGTAGCCGACGACCAGAAAGAGCGCTATCCCTCTGTATTTGAAATCGACATGCTCCGCTGCATCTATTGCGGCCTGTGCGAAGAGGTGTGCCCCGAAGAAGCCATCGTCATGAGCTCTGAGTATGATTACAACTTCCAGAACCGCCAGGATGCCATCATGGGCAAAGATCGCCTCGTGAAGGACAAGGAGCTGCTGAAAACTCGCCTCGACTGGCTGGCTAAGTTCCGCAACCCCAACTTCGGCACTGTGTACAACTTCAAAGAAGGAAACAACGTACACACCCTCCGCAACCGCGACGCCAAGGGCCACAAGTAAGCCCAACCCGCATACAGAAAAGCCCGGCAGTGCCGGGCTTTTTCATTTCATAGGCTTGTCGCAGGAAAATCAAACGAACAGCGAATAACGGCCAATTGCTGCTGTACCTGCTGCACCCGCCGCCAGACATTCTGCCTCATTCACATCTGTTACCCCACCCAACGCAAACACAGGCAGCTTCACGCCGCGGCAAACACGACGCAGCTCCTCCAGCCCTGCAGGAATCTGCCCAGGATGCGTGTCGGTGGCAAACACCGGACTGAACATGATGTAGTCATACCCCTCGGCCAGTGCCCGCTGGGCTGCCAACAGACTGTGACAGCTCTTGCCCAGCAGGAAAGACGCATCCAGCCGCGCGGGCAGCGCAAAGAAGTTCTCACGCACATGATATCCCTGCACGCGACTGTCGGGCGCATAGTAACCGTTCACCAGTATTGGGAAACTGTGTTTGGGATACTCTTCATCCAACGCCTCAAAGAGGTCCTGCCACAACTGAGCAGGCAGCGTCTCACGTATCATGACAGCATCAGCACCGCGGTTCAGTGCATGCTCTACCCACCGCAACAACCTGTCCTGCAATTTTTCATGCCCCACCAGACTCGAAGGGTTCAGTCGAGAGATGGCCATGCGCCGGAAGGTCCGGCCCGGTATGTGTTTCACGGCACAAAGGTAACGCTCTGATGCACAGCCGCCATGAAGGCATGCAATTTCACTGGGTCCAGCTTGCCATCTGTACGTACCCCACTGCACAGATCCAGCCCATAGGGCTGCACCTCTTCGAGCGCCTGCTGCACGTTCTCGGGCTTAAGTCCACCTGCCAGAAAAATGGGCTTACCTGCCTGCTCGCATATCTGCCTGCTAAGGGCCCAGTTGTGCGTACGGCCAGTTCCTCCCAACTCCTTCACGGGCAGGTCTGGGCGACCCGAATCCAACAGCAGCGCGTCTATCTGCGGAGCAAGGCCCAATGCCTCCTCCACTGAGTGTTCGTCCACCACATGTATCACCTGCACCAGCTTGATGCCGGGCAGCGCCTCACGCAGTTCCTGATAGGTACCCTCCGAAAGGGCATCCACCAGTTGCAGTGTCCGGGTATAAACCACACGATGATGGTCTATGATATCCCGCACCACCGTTCGGCTGGTCAGCAGAAAGGTGTCTACCGGAGGCGGCGCAGCGGCAGCAATTTCACCTATCAGTTTGTCATCAATAACACCAGGCCCGCTGGGCATCTCGCCCACCAGGCCCAGTGCATCGGCACCCAGCCGAACTGCCAGCCGGGCCTCGTCCACACTGCTGATACAGCAGATCTTTACACGCGGGCGCATGACATGCTTAGTGTGCCGCAGCGGCAGCCATTCGGGCTACATCACGACCAGGATAGGCCTCCAGCGCAGCGCGCAGCACCTGCATGGCATGGCGCAGCTTGTCCTGCTCCAGCACGTAGGCAATGCGCACTTCTGTTTTACCCAAACCCGGCGTAGCATAGAAGCCAGTACCCGGCGCAAACATCACTGTGTAGCCTTCAAAGCTGAACTCCTCCAGCAGCCACTGGCAGAAGCGGTCGGCGTCGTCAATAGGCAAACTGGGCATTACGTAGAATGCACCTCGCACATCCGGACAAATAACGCCGGGCATGGCCTTCAATGCATGCACCACCACATCGCGGCGGGCTACATATTCACGAATAATCTCGTCATAGTAGCTTTGGGGCAGGTCGCACAGCGCTTCTGCACCCACCTGGCCCAGCGTCGGGGGCGACAGGCGCGCCTGGGCGTACTTCATCGCAGCCGCAAACACATCGGCATTTCGGGTCACGAAACTGCCTATCCGAGCGCCACAGCCACTATAGCGCTTCGACACCGAATCAGCCACGATTACATTCTGCTCTATGCCTTCCAGGGTCAGGGCGCTGGTGAAGGTCTCACCGTCGTAGCAGAACTCCTTGTACACCTCATCGGAAATCAGGAACAGGTCGTGCTGCTTTACGATGTCGCGCAGCTTCTCCAACTCTGCTTTGGGATACAGCTTACCGGTGGGGTTCGAGGGGTTGCAAAGCAGAATGGCCTTGGTGCGTTCGGTCACCAGCTTGGCAAACTCTTCGGCAGGTGGCAACGCAAACGACTGCTCTACATAGGTACGCACCGGCACAATCTTTACCCCAGCCTCAATAGCGAAGGCGGTATAGTTGGCGTAATAGGGCTCTGGTACAATGATCTCATCACCAGGGTTCAGCACGCTCATGAAGGCAAAACGCAGAGCCTCCGAGCCGCCAGTGGTGATCATCACCTGCTGGTGCGTAAGGTTCTGGATACCCAACCGGGTGTAGTAGCCGGCCAGCTTTTTGCGATAGCTTTCGATACCAGGGCTGGGGCTGTATTCCAGCACTTTGATATGGGCATTCTGGATAGCCTCGAAGAACTGAGGCGGCGTGGCCAGGTCAGGTTGGCCTATATTCAGGTGGTACACCTTGGTGCCACGGGCTTTGGCTGCCTCGGCAAACGGGGCCAGACGACGGATGGGGCTGCTGGGCATAGAAGCCGCGCGCTGGGCAATGGTAGGCATGGCGAACAGTTGTAAGTCTGCAAAAATAGCAGAAACAGAAAGGGGCTGCCAATTGGCAGCCCCTTTAACGATTCCAAATACAGATGGCTTAGTAGCCAGGATTCTGTGAAAGATTCGGATTGGTCTGACGGGCCCGCTGGGGAATCGGCAGTACAAACCGGTCAGCAGTAGCAGCTACTGTGGTAGGAGCAGTGGTTGACGTAATGGCCGATGCCCAGATTGCAATATCCTTGCCAAGACGCTTTTTGTCCCACAGGAGATGACCCTCGGCATAAAGCTCCCGGATGCGTTCCTGATAAACTACCTCACGGGTAACAGTACCCAATGCACCAGCACCACGGGCTGTACGGAGGTCGTTTATGTCCTGCAGCGGATTGCCTTGGCCGCTCATCAGGCCAGCTTCGGCACGGATGAGATACATCTCAGCCAAGCGCATGATGTTCATAGCCTTACGGTTCGACAGCCAGTTATCAGACTCCCCACCAGCCCATTTGTAAGTGAACATACGAGCCGTGCTGTTGGCATCAGCACCAAATACACCCATTCCCGTGGTGGTATTGGGGATGCGCAGGTCTGCGGGATCTGTCCATACAGCACCATTCTGTTCGAAACGGGTGTGGCCTGAGCCGCTTTCGCGGAACCAGATGTCACCACGACCAGCACGGGGATCCCCAGGCGCGCCCGAGTTGCGGCTGCCATAGTGCGCAGGAAGACCACCATTCACAGATACCGCACCATTGGTCAGTGTCTGCTGAAGCTCCCAGATGGCCTCCGTAGAAGCCTCCTTACTCCAACCACTCTTGGGGTCGTTCTGAATCAGTGCGTATCCGTTAGGATGGTTGATTACGATATCTGCATAGAAATAGGCAGAATCCATCACGCCCTTCTGCAAATACAGCTTGGCCAGCATGGCCGCTGCCATGGCGTTGTTGGCACGAGAGGTCTTGCGATAGAACTCTTTTACCTCAAACTCATTCTGGTCTGGCAGAAGATTGAAAGCACGCTGGAGGTCAACAATGGCCCGATCGTATACTGCGCGAACTGTTGCACGAGGACGCAGATACTGATTGGGAATCAACAGTGGATCCTCTACAGGAATGGGATCGGTGTACAGGGGCACAGCTAGGTTCGTACCTGCGTTGGCATCATACTGGCGGCCGAAGTAACGCGCCAGATTGAAGTACATTGTTCCACGGAAGAACAGTGCCTCGCCCTCCAGCACATCCCGGTCAGCTGGATCAGCCTTCGAGAGATTTGCCAGCAGCAGGTTCGAACGCATGATAATGTTGTATGCATTGTTATACATACGCAGCACCTGCCCGTTTTCAATCGAAACGGCCGCACGGCGGAATTCACCGTAAGCCGAGAACGTACCGTTGAACGTCAGGATGGAGTCAGCTGCCAGAAGGTCAGCTACCATCACCAGATCATTGGAGTAAGTGCCAAGATTGTAAAGGCCCGTGTAAAGGCCAATCGTATTGGCACGCAAGCCCTGCGGCGTGCTGTATGTCGTAACCAAGTCCACTTGGTTCGTGGGCTGCGCATCAAGCAGTTCTTTG
Source organism: Pontibacter sp. T17 (assembly GCF_057219875.1). Classification (NCBI taxonomy): domain Bacteria; kingdom Pseudomonadati; phylum Bacteroidota; class Cytophagia; order Cytophagales; family Hymenobacteraceae; genus Pontibacter; species Pontibacter sp. T17. Next base: position 577,533 of record NZ_JBXVVW010000001.1, on the reverse strand, counting down.
CAGCCACTCATCGTAGCACCAAGAGCTAATGCGGCTACCACCACTTTCGTATTTCGAAGAAAGAATTTCATTTCTGTGAAGCTGTTTAGGTTAGCCAACTACTTGACTTAGAAGCCAATTTGAATGCCACCCTGGAAAGAGCGAGCCTGAGGAGCCGTGTAGAAGTCGATACCCTGCACGACACCCGTGTTGGCGATACCAGCCTGAGAACCGATTTCCGGATCGCCAGGATAGGGAGAAATCAGAATCAGGTTCTGGCCCATGAGGTACACGCGCAGACTGCGCAGCTTGAACTTCCGGGTGATAGACTCTGGGAACGTATAACCGAGCGTAACATTACGCAGGCGTACGTAATCAGCTTTGTACAGCAGGCGTGAAGAAGGCTCACCATTACCCAGCAGAGTACCCAGTGCAGGCACGCCAGTAATGTCACCCGGGTTCCGCCAGCGGCTCATCTGGTCTTCGGTTTGGTTGTCAAAGCCAGCAGAGAAGCCAGTGCTTGAGTAGATACCAGTGCCCCAGTAGGCATAGTTGCCGAAGCTGTAGTTCCACAGGAAGCTGAAGTCGATGTTCTTGTAACGGAACTCATTGCTGATACCGCCAAACATGGTGGGATAGGAGTTGCCCAGTGGCTCTACTATACCCTGGTTCCAGCTGTTGGTAATGCTGCCATCAGCACGGCGATACTGTGCCAGGCCTGTTTGAGGATCAACCCCTACCTGACGGCGACCAAAGAAGTAGCCCAGGGGCTGACCAATTTGAACACGGTTTTCAATACCTCGTGTGGTGAATATCACAGGCGCACCGTCACGACCCGTTTCGAGTACCTCGTTACGAATGGTCGTGAAGTTGAAGGTTGTATTCCACTTCAGAGCGCCCGTCGTATTCTGGGTCGTAAGCGTGATTTCGATACCCTCGTTGCGAATCTTGCCCAGGTTCTGAATGATCGAGTTGAAACCCGATTCTACCGGGATGGGTACGTTCAGCAGAAGGTCATTGGTCGTACGGCGGAAGAAGTCAATCTGACCGGTAACCCGATCCTTGAACAGACCAAAGTCCAGACCAATGTTAACCTGACTGGTGGTTTCCCACTTCAGATTCGGGTTGCCAAGCTGGTTCGGAATAATACCTGGGGCATCGCGATATGCAGAAGCACCTGAAAGTTTGCGCGATGTGAAGTTCCCGATTTCACCGTTACCTGTCAGGCCCCAGCCACCACGCAGTTTCAGGAGACTCAGGAAGTTGATCCCTTCCATGAAACTTTCGTTGCTGATGGTCCAGCCAGCAGAGATAGATGGGAAGAAGCCGTATTGGTTGTTTGCACCAAAACGCGAGCTGCCATCATAGCGGCCCGACAGCTGCAACATGTACTTGTCGTTGAACTTGTAGTTCACACGAGCGAAATAGGAGAGAAATGCGTAGTCAGAATAACCCGAACCAACGGCTACTGGATTGGCTGCTGCACTCACATACTGGAACTCGTTGGAGGGGAAGCCTTCGCCCTGTGCAAATGACAGTTCGTTGTTCTGGCGAAGGAATTCAAAACCAGCAACTGCTACAACCGTGTGTACTTCGTTGAAGAGTTTGGTGAACGTTACGTAGTGTTTGGTGTTCAGGTTCGTGATGCGGTTAGACTGCGTCGTTGCATAACCGTTCGAAAAGCTGGAGAACACTGCACCTGCACGCGGACCAACCCACTGGTCGTACTGGTTATCGAGGTAGTCGATACCCAGATCTGCGTGGTAAACAAGGCCCTTGATAAATTCGAAATCGAGGAACAGCGTAGTGAAGTTACGGTAGGAAACCGAACGTGTACGACTGTTGTCAACGAACAGGAAAGGGTTGTCGTAGGGAATGCCCGTATTGTAATCCCCCGTCAGCGGACTCTTGCTGCGATACATCGGCCATAGCGCCACTGCTTGCGTCAGCGAGTTAAACTGGTTGTCGTTCTCAGGACGGTCAGTCTGGGTGCGGAAGAACTTGGTGTTTATGCCAAATTTGATCTGCTCACTGAAACGGTGGTCGATATTGATCGATGACGTTGCACGCGAGAAGGTATTCCCTTTGAAAATACCAGTCTGGTCAAAATAAGAACCTGCTACATAGAAAGTAGTCTTCTCGTTGCCACCAGCAACCGAGATATCTCCCTGCTGCACAGGAGCTGAGAAATTGTAAGCCTCACGCTGCCAGTCGGTATCTGCAATAGGCTGGTCGTCTTCGATGAGGGCGCCAGAACCTACAGGGCCATAAACCAGAGAAGCCGGTACACCGAAGTATTCACCCAACAGCTCGGTGTACTGAGCCGTATTCAGGAACTTGCGGAGACGGGTAGGTTGAGCTACGCCGAAGTAGTAATTGAAGTTCACACGGGCCTTGCCTGCCTTACCACGCTTCGTAGTAATGATTACCACACCGTTGGAAGCGCGCGAACCATAAATGGCAGCAGCCGAGGCATCCTTCAAGATGTCCATCGATTCGATATCGTTCGGGTTCAGGTCGGCAATGGGACTCTGGGGTTCACCCTGTGCACCATTATCGACGTCTTCGGTAACAATGGGCGTACCGTCAACGATATAAAGCGGCTGGTTGCCAGCTGATGCCGATGCCGCACCGCGCACGCGAACCGTAATACCCTGGCCCAGCTTACCACTGCCTTGTGAAATCTGAACACCCGCAGCACGACCCTGCATGATGGATTCAACCGAGGTCATGGGGACGTTCTCCAGCTGAGCGCCACCGATTTTAGCAACGGCACCCGTCAGGTCACGGCGCTCGATGGTACCACCGAAACCCGTTACCACAATTTCATCAAGAGCCGAACTGGCATCACCCATCGTAGAGACAACACCCGTCGAAGATCTTCCATCATCAACGCGATAGGTCTGGTCTTTAAGACCAACGTAGGTAACACGTACCGTCAGTGGGCCCGAAGCAGTAACTGAGAAACTGTAGTTACCATCCGCATCGGTGTAAGAGCCATTGACCGGTGTAAGGCTGCCTGCCGTGTAGACGGCAACTGTTGCACCTGCGAGTGGTGCGCCCGTTTCATCAACTACCCGACCAGAAATCTGGCGGGAAGCTGCCTGCTGGGGAGTGCCCTCCGTGCCTCGATTCCGCGTATCCTGGGCATTACCAGCATACGCGACTAGGCCGAGAGCTGCGAGAATAAATAAACGCCTCATAATCAGCTGTTAAATGGTTTAGACGCATTTGACGTATCAATGCGCCTAACAAGTTAACAGCGATTTTATTTTTTCTACAAGAAATTTAATGCCTTTGTTACATGAAACCGGGAGCCAACCCAACGATTATACGCTTTTACACGTAGCCAAAGGTGCTAAAATTGGCTCTTTCTGAGAATCAACGCCGTTTCAAGGTCACTGCCAAGCAAATGCCAGACTCTTATATACGGTTGACTTCCATCTCTAGTTCCACACCGAATTTTGTGCGGACATCTCGTTGAACGTCGTTTGCTAGTGCCAGCACTTCCTCGCCGCGGGCGCCGCCATAGTTGACAAGCACTAGCGCCTGTCGCTCATGCACGCCCACGTGCCCCTGACGCTTGCCTTTCCAGCCGCATTGTTCTATAAGCCAGCCTGCGGCCAATTTGCAGGTCAGACCATCTGCCTGAGGGTACACGGGCAGGCCAGGATGCTCGTTGCGAAGTGCGTCTGCAACTGGCTTGCTCACAACCGGATTCTTGAAGAAGCTACCCGCATTACCCAGTTCTCGGGGGTCTGGCAATTTACTGCGGCGCACCGCTATCACCGCTTCAGCGATATCACGCGGCGTCCAGCCCTGTGGCCCGGGTGTACGCTTCGCCAGTTCGGAAGACAGGGCATCGTATGTTGTGTTAACTGCCACACTTGTCGTCAGCCGAAACGTTACCGAAACGATAACATAGCGCCCTTTCCCCTCGCGTTTGAACAGGCTGTCGCGATAAGAGAAGAAACAGTCGCGCTTGCTGAAGGCCTGAAACATACCCGTGGCCATGTCAAAGGCTTCCAGGCTGTGAAACACGCTATCCAGCTCCACACCATACGCCCCTATGTTCTGTACGGGCGCAGCCCCGACCGTACCCGGAATCAACGACAGGTTCTCCAGCCCGTACCAGCCCTGCTCAAGACAGTGCAGCACAAACGGATGCCATACGATTCCCCCTCCCGCTTTCACCCAAACACTGTCTCCTTCCTGTCCCTTCAGCTCTATCCCTGGGATCATGATATGGATAACCAGTCCGGGATAATCCTGTGTAAACAGCACATTGCTTCCCCCACCGAGTACCATGCGCGGATGGTCTTTGAACACCTCACTGTTTGCCAGTTCGGGCAACTGCTGGGCATCGGTAATGCTGACATACCAGCGGGCAGTGGCTGCCACCCCAAAGGTGTTCAACTCTGTCAGTGGGTAGTGTTCCTGAAACTCAAGGGGCATGGCAGTAGGTTGGGAGGAAGCGGAAACTATCAGAAATTGGGCCGCAGGAAGTAGCGACTGTAGAAAGCGTCGATATACTGGACGGCTTCTTCGGCTGTGTCCACCACCGTGAACAGGTCTACATCTTCCGGCGAAATGAATTTGTAGCCCAGCAGCGTGTTCCGCATCCAGTCTACCAGTCCACCCCAGAAGTCGCGGCCCACCAGCACAATCGGGAAGCGGTCAATCTTCACCGTCTGAATCAGCGTAATGGCCTCGAAGAACTCATCCATCGTGCCGAAGCCGCCAGGCATTACCACAAACGCCTGCGCATACTTCACGAACATCACCTTCCGCACGAAGAAGTAATCGAAGTCGATCGAGTGGTTGCGGTCTACATACGGGTTGCCGTGCTGCTCAAAAGGCAGCTTGATGTTCAGCCCCACCGACACGCCACCTGCGGCCTGCGCACCCTTGTTACCCGCTTCCATCACACCCGGGCCACCTCCAGTGATGATACCGTAACCATGCTCTGCAAGCTTGCTCGCTACTTCCACAGTCAGTTCATAGATAGGGTCACCGGGCTTCACCCGTGCCGAACCAAAAATGGAGACGCAGGGTCCTATTCGGCTCATCTTCTCAAAGCCCTCTACGAACTCTGCTATGATTTTGAAAATCTGCCACGTATCTACAACCCTGCGCTCCTGCCAGTCTTTGGTATGTGAAGAGAACTGGGGCGGCACAAACTTGTTCTCCGTTCCTGCCGAGGGGGCTTTGTCTGTTGGCTTATGATTATCCATGTATCTCGTTCGTATAATCCAACCCCTTGGTTGGCGTATAAAGGTAGGCAAACGTAAGACAAGCAAGCCACTGTGTATCTTTGTCGCACATGAGCACTGCCCCCGTCCGTATCAAGTTGAACCAACTCACCACCCTGCATGATGCCCGCTATGGGGCTGCCCTTGGGGTTGATTATGTCACGTTCACGCTCGAGCGCGGCAGCATGTTCCGCATTTCACCAGAACTCATTCAGGAGATCGCTCCCTGGGTCGCCGGGCCGCAGCTTGTTGTTGCCCTCGGCGATGACCTGTCTGCCACTGAAGGGCAGGAAACCCTGCTCTCTGACATACAGGGCCTCCGCGAGTACAATGCGCTCATGCCATTGTCCCCAGCCGCACTCGAGGCGCCTTTTGGTCTGCGGTTGGCACCTACCCATCCCTCTGACCTCTCAGCCGAGAACCTCGACCGCCTGAAGAAAAACCTCGCGCAGGCACAGTACCTTGAGGTCAGCTGCCAAGCCACTGACACCGCGTGGATCGAAAGTCTGCTGGCCCTGCTTCCCACTTCCGTTACCCTGCTGCTCGATCTCGACCCCCTTTCGCACGCACAGGTACGCGACCTCATGCCACTGGTTAATGGCTTCTCCTACGGCAAGAAGCTGGCAGACGACTTTACCGCCCTCGACTATGACGCATTCGAGGCCCTGCTGGAGCGGTACCGCCCCGAGTAAAGTGGCCCTACCCATCGGACGGAGGATCCAGCAGCGACGCAAAATCGGCCTGCCAGCGCATCGGCTCAAATTCCAGTATCTCGAAGCGCACACAGCCGTTTACCGACAGCGGGTCCAGCATCAGGATGTTTCCCAGCTGATGACGCGTTAGCCCCCGGGCAAGGAATACTGCACCCTCGCGCGGCTTCCTGCGCCCCGAAACCACGAAGTACCCCTTTCGGTACTGCTCGTCTACGTAGGCCAGATGCTCGGGGATGTACTTTTCAACTTCTTCCAGGGAGGCGGTGTAATGACTCAGGACAACGAACATGTCTGAATCTACCGTTTCAGTTGTGCAAGTCCAAGGCCTCAGCCCCCAAAGGCCTGCGCCGTGAACACAAAGACATCGTACAGGGCATGAGACCAGGCTGTGATGCCAAAGCGCCTGAACACCAACATCATACTGAAGATGAGGCCCATAATGGCCCGGTACACAAAACCGTAAAGGTCAAACTTGTCGCCCAACGAGCCCAGGTAGTGTGCCCCGGAGAAAATCAGTGCCGACAGCAACAGGATTACCACCGTGGTGCTCCACTTCTCTACCTCGGCGCCAAACAGCTTGGCAATAAACTGCATGCCCCGCACCAGCATCAGCCGGAAAAACAGCTCTTCATAGAACCCAGCTCCAAAGCTCAGGCCGATGTTGTACAGCCAGCCCGGCCGCGTGCTCGTCGCGCCCTCAGCCACCGTATCCGCCTGCAAGGGCAGCCCGGCGATAGCCCCGGGTGTAAACACTTTACCCAGCAGCATTGGCAGCGTGAAAAACAGTATGGCAGCCCATACAGCCGATTCCAGCAGCATCAGCAGCACCTTGCCGGTCTCAATCCGCACGCCCTCCTTTCGGTCCTGATAGAACAGCGCGAAGCCAATCACCACCACCAGCCCCGACAGGATCCAGGTGCCGTAGGGCACCATAGCCAGCAGCGCATCAAACATGGCGTCCACCCCATTCACTACCTGCCCACCGCCTACACTCTGTGCCAGAAACACGCTGCCCTCGTACAACACCAGCAGCATCAGGGCCAGCACGAAGTTGTAGCTCGGCCGCTTGGTGGCCTCGTTGTAGGAGAGAGTTTGGAGTTCGGCCATAGGGGCGGGTTACTGCTGCAAGATAGCAGTAGCTTAAAGAGCACTGCAACCTGCCGAGGTTGCTCAGCTGCGCACAGCTTCAGGCTCGTAGTTCAGGTGGGGACTCAGCCAGCGTTCGGCCTCGGCCATTGACATACCCTTGCGCCGGGCATAGTCTTCCACCTGGTCGCGGCCAATGCGGCCCAGCCCAAAGTACCGCGCCTCTGGGTGCCCGAAATACCAGCCCGACACCGCCGCCGTAGGATACATGGCATAGCTCTCCGTCAGCAACAGCCCTATGTTCTCGCCACACTCCAGCAGGTCAAACAGCGTGCGCTTCTCCGTGTGGTCGGGGCAGGCCGGGTAGCCAGGTGCCGGGCGTATGCCCCTGTATTTTTCCTCGATGATATCCTCTCGGGTCAGCTGTTCGTGCTGGGCATAGCCCCAGAACTCTCGCCTCACCCGTTCGTGCAGGTGTTCGGCAAAGGCTTCGGCCAGCCGGTCGGCCAGCGCCTTGGCCAGAATGGCATTGTAATCGTCGTGCTGACGCTCAAACTCGGCCACCAGCTCGTCCAGTCCTTCGCCAGCGTTCACGGCAAAAGCACCCATATAGTCTTCGCCTTCAGGCGCTACAAAGTCGGCCAGGCACAGGTTGGCAATGCCATCCTTGCGTTCGCTCTGCTGGCGCAGCATGTGCAGCACCTCCAGCGGCTGGCGTTGGGTGTTCGGTTCGTACAGTTGGATGTCGTCGGCGCCCTGGCGATTGGCTGGCCACAGCCCCAGCACGGCATGTGCCCGTATCCGCTTCTCGCCGATGATGCGTTTCAGCAACGCCTGAGCATCGGCAAACAGCTTGCGCGCCTCGGTGCCCAGTTCGGGGTCTTCCAGTATGGCCGGGTATTTACCCTTCAGCTCCCAGGTACTGAAGAACGGGCTCCAGTCGATGTACTCGGCCAGCACCTCCAGCGGATAATCGCGCAGTACCGTTACCCCCAGTTTGTTCGGGCATGCCACGGTAGCGGCGTCAAACACCAGTTTGGGTGCATTGGCGCGGGCCGCCGCCAGCGGCAGAAACTGGCGCAGGCCATTCTGCACGGCATGGGTCTCGCGCATCCGCTGATACTCCGTGCGTACATCATCGGCAAACGTCTGCTGGCCCTCGCCCAACAGCTGGCCCACTACGGGCACGCTCTTGCTGGCGTCCAGCACATGCACCACCGGACCGTGATAGGCCGGGGCAATCTTAACTGCCGTGTGCATTTTGCTGGTTGTGGCGCCGCCTATCAGCAGGGGCAGGCGCAGGCCCTGCCGCTCCATCTCCCGCGCCACATGCACCATCTCATCCAGCGACGGTGTAATCAGTCCCGAAAGACCAATGATGTCCACCTGCTGCTCGCGGGCTGTGGTCAGTATTTTCTCGGCGGGCACCATCACCCCCAAGTCTATGATCTCGTAGTTGTTGCACGCCAGCACCACCCCTACGATGTTCTTGCCGATGTCGTGCACATCGCCTTTTACTGTAGCCAGCAGCACCTTTCCGGCAGTCTGTGCGCCAGTGCCGCCGTTCAGCCGCTTCTCCTCCTCGATGTACGGTATCAGCTGGGCCACGGCGCGTTTCATCACTCGGGCACTCTTCACCACCTGCGGCAGAAACATCTTGCCCGCACCGAAGAGGTCGCCCACTACGTTCATACCGTCCATCAGCGGGCCTTCGATCACCTGAATGGGCCGTGCGTAACGCAGGCGGGCTTCTTCCACGTCCTGCTCTATCCAGTCGGTGATGCCCTGCACCAGTGCATGGCTCAGACGGGTTTCCACGGGCGCCTGCCGCCAGGCCAGGTCTTCCACCTTGGCTTCGCGGCCTTTGCCCTTCAGGGTCTCGGCCAGTTGGGTCAGGCGCTCGGTAGCATCCGGGCGGCGGTTCAGCAGCACGTCTTCCACAGCCACCAGCAGTTCCTGCGGTATGTCATCATACACCGCCAGCTGGCTCGGGTTCACGATGCCCATCGTCATGCCCGCCTTGATGGCATGGTACAGAAACGCCGAGTGCATGGCCTCGCGCACCGTGTCGTTGCCCCGGAACGAGAAACTGATGTTGCTCACACCCCCGCTCACCTGCGCACCCGGCAGGTGCTGCCGTATCCAGCGGGTGGCTTCGATGTAGTCTACCGCGTAGTTGTTGTGCTCGTCTATGCCCGTGGCTACGGCAAAGATGTTCGGGTCGAAGATGATGTCTTCGGCAACCATGCCCACCGTCTGTGTCAGCAGGGTGTAGGCCCGCTGGCATATTTCTGTTTTTCGCTGGAACGAATCGGCCTGGCCCTGCTCGTCAAAGGCCATCACCACCACCGCGGCGCCATACTGCCGGCACAGTTGCGCCTGCCGCAGAAACTCCGCCTCGCCCTCTTTCAGCGAAATGGAGTTCACGATGCCTTTGCCCTGAAGGCATTGCAGGCCAGCTTCTATCACCGTCCACTTCGAACTGTCCAGCATCACAGGCACACGGGCAATGTCGGGCTCGGCGGCTATGAGGTTTAAGAACCGCACCATGGCTGCCTGGCTGTCCAGCATGCCCTCGTCCATGTTCACATCTATCACCTGTGCGCCGCCTTCTACCTGCTCACGGGCCACAGACAGGGCTTCGTCGTACTGGCCGTTCAGAATCAGCTTGGCAAACTTCCGCGAGCCCGTCACGTTTGTGCGCTCGCCCACGTTCACGAAGTTCGAGTCCGGCCGTACCGTCACTGCCTCCAGCCCCGACAGCCGCAGCCACGGCTCCAGCGTCGGTATTGCACGGGGCTTCTCCTGCTGCATGGCCCCTGCAATGGCGGCAATGTGCGCCGGCGTGGTGCCGCAGCAGCCGCCTACGATGTTCAACAGCCCCTCCTGCGCAAACGCCTTCAGCAGGCTTGCGGTGTCTGTCGGCTGCTCGTCGTATTCACCAAAAGCGTTGGGTAGGCCCGCGTTCGGGTAACACGATACGTATACATCTGCCTGCGCAGCCAGTTCGGCCATAAAGGGGCGCATCTGGGCTGCTCCCAGCGCGCAGTTAATTCCTACACTCAGCAGGTTGCGTGTGTGCCGTATGCTGTGCCAGAACGCCCCCACCGTCTGGCCCGAGAGCGTGCGGCCGCTGGCATCGGTTATCGTCACCGATATCATCACTGGCACCTGCACGCCTTTTTCCGCGCACACCTGCTCTATGGCAAACAGGGCGGCTTTGGCGTTCAGCGTATCAAAAATGGTTTCTACCAGCAGCAGGTCTACCCCGCCATCCAGCAGGCCACGCACCTGGTCGCTGTAGGCCTGCACCACCTGGGCCCAGCTCACAGCCCGGAAGCCCGGGTCGTTCACATCGGGGCTCAGCGACAGCGTGCGGTTCGTAGGCCCCAGCGCCCCGGCTACAAATCGAGGCTTGTCAGGTGTGCGGGCGTTGTATTCGTCAGCGGCCTGCCGCGCCACACGGGCCGCGGCTACGTTCAGTTCGTAGGCCAGTGCCTCCAGCGCGTAGTCGGCCTGCGATATCGCGTTGGCGTTGAAGGTGTTCGTCTCAATGATGTCGGCCCCCGCTTCCAGATACTCCCGGTGAATGGCCAGTATCACATCTGGGCGGGTCAGCACCAGCAGGTCGTTGTTGCCCTTCAGGTCGCCTGCGGGCACAGTCTGGCTGTGGTCGCAGCCAGCGCCGTGGCCTTCGTGGCCGGGCGCACAGCCTGCGTGGTCTTTTCCTTCATACTGGTGGCGGGCAAACCGCTTGCCGCGGAAGTCTTCTTCCGTCAACTGGTACCGCTGAATCATCGTGCCCATGGCACCGTCGATCAGCAGAATCCGCTGCGCAAGCAGCGTGGTCAGGGGGTGGCCTTTCAGAAAGGCGTTTTTCAGCAATGTCATGGAATGCAAGGCGACAACTGCAGCCGCATCTGTTGCAAAGAACGCAACAGATGCCTTCGACATGCGCTGGCCATGCTTTTTCTCGCAGCTTTTTTTAGCAGGGCCACACCGCAGCCCTTACATTTGCCGTTCTATTCCACCTATTTACCTCTGCTATGCAAGCTGAAATCGAACGCCTGATGGCCGAGGTCGCTGCTTTCGACCTCGGGAATGCCGCCGCCCTGGAAGAATACAAGCGCCGATTTACCGGCCGCAAAGGGGCCATTCCTGCCCTGTTCGAGCAGCTGAAGGCCGTGCCCAACGACCAGAAGCGCACTGTAGGCCAGAGCCTCAACCAGCTGAAGCAGCTGGCACAGCAGCGTTTTGAGGAAGCCGAAAGCCGTGTCGGTGGCAACCGCGTTACCAGCGATGCTCCCGCCGACATGACCCTCCCCGGCGACCCCGCCGCCGTCGGTGGCCGCCACCCCCTGCGCCTCATCGAGGCCGAGGTAGTCCGCATTTTCGAACGCATCGGCTTCGGCGTAGCCGAGGGCCCCGAAATCGAGGACGATTGGCACAACTTCACCGCCCTCAACTTCCCCCTCAACCACCCCGCCCGCGACATGCAGGACACGTTCTTCATCGAGCGCGGCGAAACCGACACCGTCCTCCGCACACACACCAGCTCGGTGCAGGTGCGCCTCATGGAGAGCACCAAGCCCCCCATTCGCTCCCTCATGCCTGGCCGCGTGTTCCGCAACGAGCCCGTCTCGGCACGCGCACACTGCTTCTTCCACCAGATCGAAGGCCTGGCCATCGACGAAAACCTCTCCTTCGCCGACCTCCGCCAGACCATGGAATACTTCGTGGCCAACTTCTTCGGCCCCGGCATTCCCATCCGTCTGCGCCCCTCCTATTTCCCCTTCACCGAAATCAGCGCCGAGATGGACATTCAGTGCCAGATCTGCCACGGCGATGGCTGCCAGCTCTGCAAAGGCACTGGCTGGGTGGAAATTCTCGGCTGCGGCATGGTAGACCCCAACGTCCTCGAAAACTGCGGCATTGACTCCAAGCGATTCAGCGGCTACGCCTGGGGCATGGGTGTCGAGCGCATGGCCCAATTGCGGTACCGCGTACCCGACCTCCGCATGTACTCCCAGAACGACGTGCGCTTCCTGAAGCAGTTTTCGGCCATTGGCTGAACACATACCGTCTGTTCTTCAGGCTTTAACACGGATTTTTGGGCACGCGGAAATCTTGTTGTCAGGATTTTGGCGTAATTTCAACGCCACGACCCATTGCTGCCGACGGGTAGCGCGTGCCCGTTTTTCCTCTCATGGCCCAGTACGACGAGATCTTCAAACTCGTAGATGATTCGAGCAGGCTCCAGGAGCAGCTTGCCGAGCGCTTCGGCCTGCTGAACGGCAACGGCTCCGCCGATGACCGCCAGATGCTTGAGTCCATGCTCAACCATTACCGGCACCATCACCCCTCGCCACAGATTGTAGAAACCGACCTCAAAGGTGTCGTAATCGCCTGCAACGAAGAGTTTCTCAAGGCCAGCAAGTACAACCGCGACGAAATCGTCGGCCAGAGTATCAACCTCCTCCGCAGCAGCCGCACCGAGGATGGCCTCTTCACCGACATGTGGAACAACATCCAGGCCGGCAAACCCTGGAAGGGCGAAATCCACAACCGCGCCAAAGACTACGAAACCTATACCATCGACCTCCTCATCCTGCCCGTGCAGGGTGCCGATGGCAAGGTCGAGAAATACTGGAGCATGGCCTTCGACATCTCCGAGCGCCAGTCCAAACAGGACGCCCTTGAGGCCAAGAACAAGGAGATGCACGACAGCCTGAACTACGCCAAGCGTATTCAGAAAACCATCCTGCCCGACAAAGCCGCCATGGACGAACTCCTCGGCGACTACTTCGTGCTCTTCAAACCCAAGGACGTCGTCTCCGGCGACTTCTACTGGTTCTCGCGAAACATCCGCACGGCCTTCATCGCCGTGGTAGACTGTACCGGCCACGGCGTGCCCGGTGCCTTCATGTCGCTTATCGGTTTCAACCTGCTCAACCAGATCGTCAACGAGCGCAAAATCACCCGCCCCGGCGAAATCCTCACCGAGCTGCACAAGCAGGTACGCAACACCCTGAAGCAGGACACCTCCGACAAGAGCCGCGACGGCATGGACGTGTGCCTCTGCGCCATCGACATCTTCGACGACAGCTTCGAGTACGCTGGCGCCAACCGCCCCCTCTACTTCTGGCACAAAGGCGAGCTACAGGAAATCAAGCCTGATAAGTGCTCCATCGGCGGTGAACAGATGGAAGAACAGCGTGTCTTCACCACGCACACCATTGAGGTAGAAGAAGGCGACGCCATCTACATGTTCTCCGACGGCTTCACCGACCAGATTGGCGGCCCCGAGCAGAAGAAGTTCAGCACCAAGAAGCTGAAGCAACTAATCGCCGAAAACCAGCACGAGACCATGAGCGTACAGCGCGCCATGTTCAACATCGTCTGGAAAGACTGGAAGGGCGACGATGAGCAGCTCGACGACGTCACGCTCATCGGCAAGCGCTTCTAGGCCAGCAGTCTCAGTACCGATGGCCGCACTGCCAGCAGTGGCTTGGCCCATAGTGCCCGCAGCCATTCCCTCCGCGCCTGCCCCCGCACACCCCGCTTCTGCCACGCTTGCCCCCGCAGCACCGCACCCCTGAACCGCACCCAGCGCCGCAGGTAACTGTGCTTCCGCAGTTCGGCATCTGTATCCAACAGCCTTAGCAGCTGCGCTTCGCCGTAGGCCAGCACCTCAGGCGTCACCTGCTCCATCGTCTGCCCTGTATGTAGCCCCACGCGCCGGACGGTTGCGGGCAGCACATGCACCGGCCACCTGGCCGCCAGCCGCAATACCCACCACGCATCCTCGTCGTAGGTAAACGCCCTGTCCGTACTGAAGCCATAAGCCAGCGCCACTTCCCGTTTCACAAACAGGCAACTGCCGTAATAAAACACACACCGTAGGCCCTGTGGGTCAAACCGGAACCGCTCCAGTGGCTGCGGCATCACTTCGCCAGTGTTCAAATCCTGCTCTTCCCAGGGGCTGAACAGCAGTTCGGGCCAACCCCGGCGCTTCAGCTCCCGAGCTGCCAGTTCCAGTGCGTCAGGCAGCAGCAGGTCATCCGAGTCCAGATAGTATACATATTGGCCTGTAGCCACAGCCGTGCCTGCGTTCCGTGCCGCGCCCCGCTCGGCGTTCTCCTGCCACAGATAGCGCACCCGCGAATCGGTCTGAATCAGTATTTCCACCCGCTGGCGGGTATCGTCGGTGCTGCCGTCATCTACCACAATGCACTCCCAGTCAGCATACGTCTGCGCTTGCAGGCTCTGTAGGGCATTCATCAGCAGGGCGGCGCGGTTCCACGTCGGCACTACGATGGAGAACAGCAGCCCGGCCATACCTCAGCCCCGCAGTTGGTACACCGCCCGCAGGTGCCGGCCCAACTCGGCATAGTCCATGCCATAGCCCACCACAAAGGCATCCGGTATCTCTATCCCCACCCAGTCAGGGCGGTGACTGCCTTTAAAGGCCCCCGGCTTGAACAGCATGCACACCACCGTTACGCTGGCGGCTTCTTCGGCTTTCAGCTTGGCTACCAGTGCGCCCAGTGTGTTGCCAGTGTCTACAATGTCTTCCACCACCACTACATCGCGGCCTTTTACCGGTATATCGAAAGCCGGAATTTCCTTGGGCGCTCCCGTACTGTGCATGCCAGCACCATAGGTCGAAATCCGCAGCGGCGACAGCAGGTACGGAAACTCCATCCGCTGGGTCAGGTCGCCCAGAAACATCAGCGAGCCCTTCAGCACGGGCATCAGAACAGGAGCCGCCAGTGGTAACCGGTCGGCAAAGCGGGCATTCAGCATAGCCCCGAGTGCGTCCACGCGCTCCTGCAGCTGTTCGGCTGGCAGAAACAGGTCAAACGTCTTGTCGTTCAGGGTAACAGAGGGGGCAACAGAGTGTAGCATGGCAGTCAGTTCGTTTGCAAAGCTACACCCGATTGCACCTTTGCTGTTTACTTCTTTACAGGCGTGTTCGCCAGATAGTCGGCTGCTACATGACACATTGCCCGCAGCCCAGTCATCAGTCCCCGCTCGTCTACATAAAACTGTGGCGAGTGGTTGCTGGCGGCGTTCTTCACGTCCGGGCCGGGTGGCGTAATGCCTACGAAAAGAAACAGGCCCGGCGCTTTGCGCGCATAGAAGGAGAAGTCTTCTGCACCGGTCTGCTTGTCAGCCAGCACCACATTCTCAGCACCCAACACGCGCCGCAGGGTCGGCAGCATGCGCTCAGTGAGGGCCGGGTCGTTGGCCAGCACAGGGTACTGCCGCTTGATCATCAGCTTGGTAGTCGCACCCGAGGCCTCGGCAATGTTCTCGGCCGTGCGGCGCACCCGCAGATGAATGTCGTCCTGCATGGCGTCATCGAATGCGCGGATCGTCCCCGTCATGCGCACACTGTCCGGTATGATGTTGTTCCGCACCCCCGCCTGAAACTGCCCTACAGTCACTATCGCGGGCTCTTTCGTAATCGCTACCTGGCGACTCAGGATGGTCTGGAAACCCAGCACAATCTGCGAGCTCACCACAATGGGGTCAATACCTGCCCAGGGCTTGGCGCCATGTGTCTGCTTGCCATACACAATCAATTCAAACTTGTCCGAGCTTGCCATCGCCGGCCCCGGCCGATATGCCACGGTACCCGCTGGTATCCCCGCAAACACGTGGGCACCAAACACCGCCTGCACCGTTGGGTTGTCCATCACGCCTTCGGCTACCATGGCCTCCGCGCCTGCTATGCCATCTCCCGCCGGGGCCCCTTCCTCCGCTGGCTGGAATATGAACTTGATGGTGCCCGGCAGTTGCGCCTGCAATCCCTTGAAAATCTCGGCTGCCGCCAGCAGCATCGCCACGTGGGTGTCATGGCCACAGGCATGCATCACGCCCACGGGTTTGCCCTCATACTCGCCAATGGCCCGCGAAGCAAAAGGCACATCTACCTGTTCCGTCACAGGCAGGCCATCCATATCGGCCCGCATTGCGATCACCGGACCCGGCTTGCCACCACGCAGCGTAGCCACCACGCCGTAGCGCGCTATTCCCGTCTGTACTTCCAGCCCCATCGCCTGCAGTTTCTCTGCAATGAACTTGCTGGTATTTACTTCTCGGTTAGAAAGCTCGGGGTGCTCGTGCAGCCACCGCCGCCACTCTATCATCCGTGCTTCTATAGCTGCCGCCCGTTTGTCTATTTCTGCCGCCAACGTCGACGGCTTCATCGGCTGCCCATACCCCAATTGATGTAGGCCAACCAGAATCGCGCTCAAAAGTAAAAATCGCTTCACCATGCCTCAATCTAAGCCATAATCAGACTTACCGCTTTCTGTAAACGAATGTCAATAGTTCATAATAAGTGTAAACACTTAGGCATAATTTTACATTGTACCGATTTTTACCTAAGTTTGTCCCACTCTGTGAACTACTGAACCAACACGCTCTCACACTCAAACATGAAACGGAAGCTCTGGAAAGTGCTTGCGACTACCGGAGGCATACTGCTCGGCTTGGCATTGCTCCTTGTGGCAGTAGTCCAGGTGAAGGGCGTGCCTACCTACACTCAGGCAAAGTCTCCGTATGCCATTCCCACCACTTTCACGCCCGATCAGGTCAGCTGGGGCCGAAAGCTGGTGGCCATGCGCTGCCAGGACTGTCACATAAACGGCCAGGGTACCTCACTAACCGGTCGTCTCATGCCCGAGTTTCCCGCTGAAATGGGCACCATCTATTCAGCCAATATTACCCAGCACACACAGCAGGGCATCGGCAGCTGGACCAACGAGCAGCTGTATGTCTTCCTGCGCACCGGTGTCCGTCCTGATGGTCGCCATGCTGTCATCATGCCCATTGTGCCCAACATGGCCGACGAAGATTTGCTCGCCATCATCGCATTTCTCCGCTCCAGCGATCCCGTGGTACAAGCACAGGATGTCCCCAGCCAGCCGACCGAATATTCACTGCTCTTCAAGGGGTTGGCACATGGCCCACTCGCAGCACGCGACCTCCAGCCTGGATTGCCGCTCCAGCGCCCAGCCAAAACCGACACCATCGCTTATGGCCGCTACCTCGTTACCGGTATGCACGATTGTTTCGCCTGCCACAGCCCCGACCTCACCAAAATCAACCTCTTTGACCCTGAGGAAACCCCAGGCTACATGATGGGCGGCCAACCTTTCCCGATGCCTGGAGGCAACAGCCCTGCCCCACCTAAGATCAACGGCGAAGCCGACGGCATCCGCCAATGGACGCAGGAACAGTTCATTACCTCCGTAAAGTATGGCAAAACCCGGCGCGGAACCGCCCTGTCACTGCCCATGCGTCCCTTCATCGAAATGGACTCTACAGATATAATCGCCATGTACAGGTATCTGCTCACAGTACCTGCACATCCGGCAGAATAACCCGTGGTTGCTGAACCGATCGACCGAACCTGAACTATCCAACCATGTGGAAGCAAACCCGCCCTCACCGGCGGGTTTTTCTTTTTACAGGCCCGTTCAGAACACCTCTGTTAAAAAGCAACCTGCACCTGTTCAGAACTATACGCTTTTTCCTTCGCCCACGTTATTGGGGCAGTCGTATTTGTGCTTTCAGGTGTGTGACACGCACCATTCTGTATGCCTGCGTTCATCAATCTCGCGTCCAAGTCGCTCCCCATAGACCTTGAACACCTCGTCCGTCTGGCCGACGAACTCAACTGGGAGCATCTCAGCAGCAACCCGCGTTTGCCCTGGACACCCGAAATGATCGAGACCATGCGCGACCGCTGGTGCTGGCCACGTCTCTCCCAGAACCGCGCGCTCCCCTGGTCTGAGGAGCTCCTCCTGCGCTACGAGCACCTCTGGGACTGGGCCTGGCTCTCCGGCAACGATGCCCTCCCCTGGTCTGAAGAGCTCCTCGAACGCTATGCCGACCGCTGGGACTGGACCTGGATCTCTGCCAACCGCAAGCTGCCCTGGAGCTGCCGGCTCATCGACCGATACCCCCAGCGCATCAACTTCTCCTTCCTCGCCCGCAACGAGTCCTGCAACTGGACCGAGGAGGCAATCCACAAGTACGCCGACCGCTGGGACTTCGCCGCACTCTCCATGAACCGCGCACTCCCCTGGAGCGCCGAGCTCATCGCCCGCTACGAAGACCGTTGGGATTTCGCCCGTCTCGCCGAAAACCCCGCCCTCCCCTGGTCGGTCAACCTCATTGACACCTACTTCGACCGCTGGGACTGGAAGAGCCTCAGTGCCAACACTGGCATCCTCTGGGACCACGCCCTCATCAGCCGCTACGCCTACCAGCTCAGCTGGCTCATGCTCAGCGCCAATCCCAGTGTCAACTGGACACAGGAACTCATCGTCCCCTTTCAGCACCTCATCGACTGGGCCCGCCTCAGCGCCAACCAGTCGCTGCCCTGGTCCTCCACCCTCATCAGCCGCTTCGCTGGCCGCTGGAACTGGCCCGCCCTCAGTGCCAATCCGGCCCTGCCCTGGTCCATCAACCTTCTGCTCGACTACCAGCACGATTGGGACCTCAACGCCCTCGAGCAGAACGAAGCCGCCACCGTCGCCATCTTCGGCCTCCGACCCAACAACCCGGTCCTCCGCCGCTACCTCGACTCCGTCCAGAAAGTTTTCTGACGCCCATAGCCATTTCTGGGTTCCTTGCCTAGATTTATAGGCATGAACCTACTGCTGAACTCCGCCAGCCGATGGGCGGCCGTCCTTTCTTTCGCTCTGCTACTGCCTGTCACAGCCGCCGCTCAGCTCGGCGACGACGCCCCAGCCACCGAACAGCCCGTTACCGCCTCTGCGCTGGTAAACGAAGGTATCAACCTCCACGATCAGGGCTCCTACAAGGAAGCCATCGCCAAGTACCGCGAGGCCCTCAAGCTTGACCCCGCCTATCACGCCGCCGAGTACGAAATCGCCCTCAGTCTCAATGCGATGGACGAAAATAGAGAGGCGCTGCCCATTCTCCAGAAGCTCACCGTACAGCACCCCACCGACGACCCCCAGTACTGGATTCTCCTCGGCACCGTCCTCGACGAGATGAAGCGCTACGACGAGAGCATCAAGGCCTACAACGACGGACTCGTCCATTTCCCTATGGACATGATGCTCCACTTCAACCTCGCCATTCCCCATTTCAACAAAAAGGAATACAAAGAGGGCTATGCCTGTATCAACAAGGTGCTGGCTATCAACCCCGCCCACCCAGGTTCCTACCGCACGCTCGGCTTCAACTACTTCGAGCAGCAGCGCAACGCCCTAGGCCTGCTCAACTACGCTTCCTTCCTCCTGCTGGAGCCCACAGGCCAGCGCGCCAACGGTGTGCACGATGTGCTCAAAGAAACCTTCGACCAGATTGTCAGCAGCTCCAGGCCCGGCACAATAGACATCCGCCTAAATACCGACAGCAGCATACCGGAGGAAGAAAGAACAGCGTGGGGCATCTTCCCGCTCGTTGCAGCGCCGCCTGCTGAAACCGATGCCGAGAAAAACCTCCAGAACGACCTCAAGGTCTTCCGGGCTTTCAGCAATCTCCACACACTCAACGAAACGCTCGGCAAAAGCCGACTCGCCAAAGAAAACCCCGTGCTCAAGCGCCAGCTGGCATTTCTAGAGGCCGTGAACAAAGCCAAACTGAACGAAGTGCTGGCCTATTGGCTGCTGGTGGGTCGCTCCGCCGAAGCCGGCACCTACATCCGCGAGCACCGCACCGAGCGCACCGCCCTCATGGAGCTCGTCAAGCAATACTTCCCCCGCCCCCAGCGGTGAGGTCTCCTGTTTTCATGCGATATCTCCTCTACTGCTTATCGGTGCTGCTGCTCCTGAATACTTCTATGAACGCCCAACAACAAATGCCAGACTCAAATACCATAGAACTAAAACTGGATCAGCTGGAGGATGAAATTCTGGTGAACCTGCGTCAAGGGCAACTGAAAAAAGCATTGGCCCTAATTGACAGGGCATTGGCTATTGCGCCAAATGAGCCTAGAATCCTGTATCAGAAAGCACGAGCGCTTTACAGACAGGATAAACCCGACCAAGCCTATAAAATCCTGCATTATCTGGTAACCCAAACGCCGACAAATGCTGAAGCGCCTTGGGTTTTGATGGGCAACATATTGGATGAGGAGGGCCACGGAGCC
This sequence comes from Pontibacter sp. T17, assembly GCF_057219875.1. Taxonomy (NCBI): domain Bacteria; kingdom Pseudomonadati; phylum Bacteroidota; class Cytophagia; order Cytophagales; family Hymenobacteraceae; genus Pontibacter; species Pontibacter sp. T17. Next base: position 557,365 of record NZ_JBXVVW010000001.1, on the reverse strand, counting down.
GAAAGTATCAAGGTCTATCAGCAAGGGTTGCGCTACTTCCCTGAAAGCCAGATGCTCTACTTCAACTATGGCGTCACCTGCCTCAGCCTCAATCAGCTTCAGGAGGGCTGTGACAAGATTTTCGAAGGGCTGAAGCGCAATAAGTCGCACACCAGTAGCTATCGTTCTCTCGGCACCTACCTGATGAAGAACGACCACAAGGCATTGGGGTTACTCAATTTCGCCTGCTTCTATGCACTGGAAGGAACAGGAGAACGTGCGACGGGTACGCTTGGCCAAATTCACGACTATATCGGCCTCTTACGTTCATCCGACCCGGACTTTACGTATTCGGTCGAGAGCAACCCTCCACTGCCGGCAGGAGAAATCGCCGCCTGGCAGGAGGCATACAAATCACTTGCAGTTAAAGACACCGTGGACATGACAGAACGGGAAGACTGGTATCCGCTCTACCGTGCCCTCATGGCTCTACCCAAAATGGTTGAGAAACTTCGCACAGGGCCCACCAGTATTGTCAGCCCCATACTCGATCATCAGTTTCAGTTCATCGAGGAAGTTGAGCAGCGTAACCTGACGCCTCTACTGGCCCACTGGACACTGCAAAGCAACTGCAACTTCTCCGCAAAGTACCTGCGCGAACATCCCAAAGAGCTACAGGAATACCTGACCCTTGTCGGCACTTACTTTCCCATCTCCCAAGACTAATACTGGCTGAGAATGGGATGAGCGATAGCCCCCTTTTCCCCTAACTTTCGGGGCACACGCCCCCTATGACCGAGACCTACTCGCTGCGCAGCCTCGCGCCCCTGCTGGGCGCCACGCTCGTACAGGACAGCCCCGCCGCTGCGGCGCCCCTCCTGCACTACGTGTACGACACCCGTCTGCTGGCCCAGCCCCACGATAGCGTCTTCCTCGCCCTCCGCGGCGAACTCCGCGACGGCCATGCCTTCGTCCTCGACGCCTACCAGCGCGGCGTGCGCTGCTTCTGGGTGTCGCAGCCCGTCAGCCTCCCACCCGATGCTGCCGTACTCCACAGTGATGACGTACTCGCCGCCCTCCAGCTGCTGGCAGCCCACCACCGCAACCAGTTCACCGGCCCTGTCATCGGCATCACCGGCAGCAACGGCAAAACCACCGTCAAGGAATGGCTGGCCACCGTGCTGGAGCCACACCACGAAGTCTACAAAAGCCCCGGCAGCTACAACAGCCAGTTGGGCGTGGCGCTGGCACTGCTGGGCCTGCGCGCCCACCACACCATAGCCCTGCTGGAAGCCGGCATCAGCCAGCGCGGCGAAATGGCCCGACTCGCCCAGCTCATCCGCCCCACGCTGGGAGTGCTCACCCACATGGGCGACGCCCACGCCGAGGGCTTCAGCAGCTTTGAGGAGAAGCTGGCCGAAAAGATCCAACTCTTCGCCACCTGCCACACCGTGGTAGCCTGCGGTTCCGATGCCACCGTGCGCGAGGCCCTGCGCTACAGCCGCCTCAATGCCCGTCTCGTCGCCAGCGCCGATACGTATCCCATTGCGCCCGTACGCTACGCCGAGGTACCCGCCGAGCCCTACCGCATGCTGCTGTCGCTGGGCGAGGCCACCCTCCACGTACCCGTGCCCCAGCCCGGCGAGGCCGCCCGCGAAAACCTGGCCCTCGTTCTGGCCGTAGCCGATACCCTGGGCATCGCCCACACCGACCTCGCCACCGCCGCCACCCTGCTCCAGCCCGTCTCCATGCGCCTGGAGATGGTCACCGACAACCCCGAGGTCACCGTACTCAACGACGCCTACAACGCCGACGCCGAGAGCGTCCGCGCCGCCTTCTCCCTGCTTGCCGGACAGGCCATGCACCCCCGCCGCCGCGTCATCCTCTCCGACCTCGAACACCAGGGCAGCGCCGCCACCGCCATTCAGCAGGCGCTCCTCAACCTCGCCATCGAACGCTTCGGCGCCGACGCCATCGAAACCGTAGGCCCACGCTACCAGCAGCTGGCCCAGCCCGGTGTCCGCGCCTATGCCGATACCGCCGCGCTCCTCGCCGCCTTCGACTACGCCCGCTACCGCGAAGCCACCGTCCTGCTCAAGGGCGCCCGCCGTTTCCACCTCGAGCAGATCATTCCCCTGCTCACCCACCACCCCGGTGCTTCCTATTTCAAGATCAACCTCAACGCCCTGCGGCACAACTACCTCACCATCCGCAACTGGCTGCCCCGTGGCACCCGCGTGCTGGTGATGCTGAAGGCCGCTGCCTATGGCGGCGGCAGCTGGCAGATTGCCCAGGAGCTGGAACGGCTCGGCGTGGAAGGCTATGCCGTGGCCCAGCCAATAGAGGGCATCGAACTCCGCCGCCGTGGCATCCGTGGCCCCATCCTCGTCATGGGCCCAGACCCCGCCCATCTCGACCAGCTCATCGCCTACGACCTCGCCCCAGCCATCTGGTCCTTTGCCCTGCTGGAACAGTGGGGCCAGCTGGCAGCAGCCGAAGCCGCCAAAGGCCGCACCGTACGGGGCCTGCACCTGGAATTCGATACCGGCATGGCGCGGCTGGGCTTCACCCCTGCCGAAATGCCCCAGCTGATGCGCTGGCTGGCCGAGCACCCCGCTGTGCCCATCGCGGGTATTTTCACCCACCTCGCCGCCAGCGAAGACCCCTCCGCCGACGCTTTCACCCAGCAGCAGATCAACACCTTTGCCCCACTGGTGGCCGAACTGAAAACGCGCTACCCACACGCCCTGGCCCATGCCCTCAACACAGGCGGCATCCTGCGCCACCCCCAGCACGCGTTCGACATGGTGCGCCTTGGTATCGGCCTCTACGGCGTAGCCCCTACCGACACCAACACCTTAGGCTTACAGGAAATCGGCAGCTTGCATACCGCCATCGCGCAGATTCACCACTACGCCGCCGGCACTACAGTCAGCTATAACCGCACCGAGGTTCTTTCCCGCGACAGCCGCATCGGCACCCTGCCCCTGGGCTACGCCGACGGCCTGCACCGGGCCCTGGGCAACCGGCGACTCAGCGTACTCGTGCGCGGCCAATTGGCGCCCATCGTCGGCCGCATCTGCATGGACCTCATGATGGTAGACCTCACCGACATTCCCGATGCACGGGAAGGCGATGAGGTCGTCATCTTCGGCCAACAGGGTTCGGCATACCAGAGCGTCCAGGCGTTGGGCGCTGCTGCGGGCACCATTGCCTACGAAATCCTGGCGGGCATTGCACCGCGTGTACGGCGTGTGTACGTAAAGGAGTAGGCTATTCCGGATAATAGAAACGGGAGTACAGCCGGTCATCCTTTACCTCAATCAGCGTAAAACGGTCATTGGTCAGGCTCAGAAGGTTCAGTTGGCGTTCGGTCACAGTGCCGCCGCTGGGTATCTTCAGCAGAAGAACTTCGTAGTAATTGATCAGCTCAAAAGTGCCCTCTTCTACCAGCCCGTCGCGCAGCCCATCACAGCTTGTGTTCTCGTAAAAAGTGAACGTACCGTTTGCCCGGAAAACATACACATTGTCACTGTCGCAGGGTATCGCCGGCTCAGATCCAGCCATTGAGCCACGGTAGGTGAAGCTGGTGTAGCGCCAGGCTTTGCTGTTGTCGTTTGTCAAAAGACGCCTGTACAGCACTTCGCCGGCCTCCTCCGCGGGTTGTTTGCCACACCCCGCAGCCAATAGCAGCAGCACCAACAGCATGCCCAATGGTCCCTTGCACTGCCAGTCCTTAAACTGCCACATCAGAAGGTCACCTTGTAAATCCGGTTCACCAGCACGCCGCCTTCTTCCATCTGGGTAACCATGCGGTTGCTCTGCATCAGCACAATCTTCATCGTCTTCGACGCACCGCTGCCGCCACTGGTGTAGTTCAGCTTCAGGTCTGTGCCGCTGTTCAGCAGCTCAAACGTCCCACTCGACTTCGGCTCGGGCGATGGGCCACCACAGGCCGTGTTTTCTTCAAATGTGAAGGCGCCAGAGGCATTGAAGGTATACCGGTCGTCACGGTCGCAGTCAGGGGCGAACGAATAGCTGCCGGTACCGCGTTGCAGCGAGTCCAGAAACCACATCTTGCTGGAGTTGTTGGTCAACAGTTGCCGGGTAAAATCCCGCACGGTGTCTTCATTGCTTGGGCCACAGCCAGCCAGGAAAGCAAGCGACAGCACTAGAACCATACTCCCAGTCTGGGTCAGCATCCGTAGTTTCATGTAGTTTCTTTTGTCAGAGTAAGTTTGCACAAGATAAAGCGCTTGACTTAATCGCAGGTAGTATACCGTCACTTTGCGACCACTATATACCCATATCCATGTCGCCCACTGCCATCACCCTCTTGCTGCTGTGCCTGTCCAACACCTTCATGACCTTCGCCTGGTATTGGCACCTCAAGGGCAGCCAGACCACCCCCCTCTGGAAAATCATTCTCATATCATGGTTCATTGCCCTCTTTGAGTACGTCCTCATGATACCTGCCAACCGCATTGGCGCACGCGTGTTCAATGCCTTCGAACTCAAGACCATCCAGGAAGTCATCACCCTCAGCATCTTTGTCGTCTTCGCGGTGCTATACCTCCGCGAACCCCTGCGCTGGAACCACGTCCTCGGTTTCGGCCTCATCATTCTGGCCGTCTACGTCGTCTTCAAGAAGTGGTAATGCAGAAAGCCCCCTTGCGGGGGCTTTCGCAGCTGATGCAGCCAGCTCTCAGAGGGGTCGTTCAGTTAGTAATCAGTTTAGTGTCAGGCCCAGCACCAGTATGTCATCGGTCTGGTCAGTAGGGCCGCGCCAGGTGTCATGCTCCTGGCCCAGCTGATGTGCCAGTGCAGGCATTGGGAGCTGGGCATTCGCATTCAACAGGTCGCGGAAGCGGTTCAGGGTAAACTTGCGGCGGTTCTCGGCGTCAAACTGGTCCGTAAAGCCATCGGAGAAGAGGAACAGCCGGTCGCCGGGCTGGTACTGAAACTCCTGCACTGTGTACTGTTTGATTTCCGCCGCGCGGCCACCCACGGGCAGTTTATCGCCCGTGATGTCTACACGTTCGTTACCTCGGTATAACAGCGCCGGGCGGTTGGCGCTGGCAATACGCAGCGTCCGGTTGTCTCGATCTATCACCACCAGCGAAATGTCCATGCCGTCCTGGGCAGCCGTACTGCTGGTGCCGTTGTCCTGATCCAGCGTGCGACGCACCGCCAGGTCCAGTTCCCGCAGTATCTGGTCCGGCTCCGACTCGCCGTACTCCCGTACAATCTGGTTCAGCAGGTGGTAGCCCGTAAGCGACACAAACGCGCCTGGCACGCCGTGGCCCGTGCAGTCTACCGCAGCTACTACCGTCTTGTTGCCAACCTGGGCTGTCCAGTAGAAGTCGCCGGAGAGGATGTCCTTGGGCCGGAAGAACAGACACACATCCCCCAGCACTTCCTGCAACTGTTGTGGCCGTGGCAGCAGCGCCTGTTGAATGCGCTGCGCATACCGGATACTGTCTGTAATCTCCTGGTTCTTCTCCTTGATGGTCGTGTTGGCCTCCATCAGGTTGTCGTTGATGGCCTGTATCTCATCCCGCTGCTGCAGAATCTCTTCGTTCATGGCTTCCAGCGCATGGTTCTGCTCCTGTATCTCGCGGGTACGCTCGGCCACCTTCAGCTCCAGCATCTTGTTTTGCTCGGCTATGATGCGCTGGTTTTCCTCAATGGCTTTGGCACGCTCGGCCTTGATCAGGTTGATTCGGTCGCCCAGCGCAATCGACAGCAGTGCCGCTTCCAGTGCCGACCCAAAGTACACCGCGTTCGAGGTAAAAGGCGTCTCGGGCAGTACACCCAGATTCTTCAGCACGTAGATAAACCCCCCCAGCACAACCGGAATGAACGCCATCAGCAGCATGCGCGCCGGCTTGTAACCACTGAAAAGGCTAACTAGAATGGCACTTACCCCAACTATCAGTACATACAGCGAAGTCCCCTGCTGGATAGTCACATACATTGGGCGCGGCAGAACAAAGCCCAGAATCGCCGCCAGGTTCATCGTAAACGTCAGTGCGTTCAGCAGATACCCCACCCGCATCAGCGCATCTACCCGTGGATGATCCTGTGGTGTGCGAACATAGGCTCGCATGAACGTAAGAATAGCTACAAAAGCGCCAGCGATAAACAGATTGGCAAGATTGGCCTGGTAGAACGGCACAAGCTCGGCAATCCAGTCCTGGTACAGGTTCGAGCCCAGCAGAAAGAAACATGTCAGCAGCACCAGATAGGCCAGATACACCAGATACTGACGATCGTGCAGGGTAAAATACAGCGCTGCGTTGTACAGCAGCATGATGATACACATACCGAAAAACAGCAGCATGAATGCCTGGTTCGGTGCTTCCTCACGCTGATGGTCGCGGTAATAACTCTCCAGCGGCTGCACATAGAAGCGCAGTTCCGTAGCGCGGGCGTGCACGTAAAAAACATGCTTGCCCCCCGTCAGTACAACCGGACGGGTACTGGCCTCTGCGTAATAGGGCAGGTGTTTATCACGCGCCAGAAACCGCAGCTGACCCGTGCTGTCCGCTACATAGGCGCGGAAGTCGGCATGGTCGCTGCCCGCTACTATCAGCACGTAGTCGCCACCCACTGGCACCTCTGCGGGCACGCGAATCCAGCTGCTATATGCATTGTTCAGCTTCAAGACACCACTTGTGGCATCCAGGGTAGTGGCCATGAAGGTTGCCGACGACAGTTGCCCCACAGGTACTTCCGCGCCAATCTCTTCCAGCACCCCCAGGGCGTTGGTCAGTTGTTGACGGTCGGTGGTTGCTTGGGGCTGCACCTGGGCCCACACAGTAAGTGGCAGTAATGCCAACAGCAGGTAAAAACGTCTCATCAGGCCGGAGAAGAGTATCAGGGTGCACCAAGATACACGTGGCCTTTTTGTTAATACTCGTTAATGGGTAGACACCCCATATTTCCTGACCGTTTTGTTACCACCTGTAACTCTTTTTCAGCTTTTTAGCGCGGAAACAGGTAAAGTTTGGACGAAAGAAGCCAGTGCGGGAGCCACTACCTCCCAGTCCAGTTCACTGAAATCCGGATGCGGCCAGCGCACTTCCGCATGCGGCGAAGCGTAGCTGTGCCAGATGTTCTGCCCGGGGTCGGTCCACACATACAGCCCAAACACCGGCACACCGTAGGCACTGCACAGGTGTATCGCCGACGTATCCGGCGTAAACAGCAGACCCAGCTGTGCTATCATCGCCGCATACTCACCAAATGGCCGCCGGGCCCATATCGGGTAGTCAGGCCCCACAATGCTCCTAGCCCGGGCTTCAGCCTCAGCGGGGCACAGCACCACCACATCGCAGTTGCGAGTGCTAAACCAGTGCAGCACCTGTCGGAACCGCTCGTCGCCCCAATAACGCTCCTCACCTCCCGCAAACAGGTTCACCCCCACCAGCGGTCTGCCCACCATGCGCCAGCGGGCCAGCCATTCCTGCGCGGCAGTTGACTGCTCAGGCTTCACCGGAAACTGCACATTCCAGTCGCCCGCGGCAGGGTCCATCCCCAATGGTATCGCCAACTGACGCAGTCTGTCCATCACATGGGTGTCGCGGTCGTCGGGGCGGGCTACGGTGTGTGTATAGGCCGCCTGCCCTTTCTCTATTGCACGGGCAAAACCCACTTTCACGGGTGACTGTACCAGCGCCAGCAGCCACGTAACCGTACTGCTCGGCTTGTCGTGGCTGTCTACCACTGCGTCGTAGCGCAGCTTACGGAACGCCAGAAAGTCCGTCAGCTTGCGCCGATACACCAGCACCTCCTCCACAAACGGCAGTTCGCGAAACAGAAACGCATTTCGGTCTTCGGCCAGCACTGTAATGCGCACCCCCAGCTGCCGGTGCAGTTCGGCCAGCAGGCCCGTCGTTACCAACGCATCACCCAGCCGGTGCAGTCGTATCACCAGCACACGCTGCCCCGGCTTCAACTGGGCAGGGATAGCCGAAGGCTGCGCCCGCGACACTGCCGCCAGCACTCCCATCGCCATCCGTTTGAAGGTGCGCTCCAGGCCTTTGGCCCATCCGATTGCCATGCCGCAAAATACGCCACTCCCCCGCCCCAAATGCAAACTGCCACCCGAAGGTGGCAGTTGCTTTCCCGAAACTTACAGACGAAAAACACACAATACTAGGTTCCGAGGATCTCGCGCGCAATCACCAGCTTCTGGATCTCCGTGGTGCCTTCACCAATGGTACAGAGCTTCGAGTCGCGCCAGAATTTCTCAGCGGGGTATTCTTTGATATAGCCGTAGCCACCGTGAATCTGTACGCCTTCTTCCGCACACTTAACGGCTATTTCGCTGGCATACATCTTGGCCATGGCCGATTGCAGCGTCACTTTTTCGCCACGGTTCTTTAGGTCGGCGGCCTTATAGGTCATCAGCTCGGCAGCTGAAATCTGGCAGGCCATGTCGGCCAGCTTATTGCCAATCGCCTGGAAGCGGCCGATGTTCTGGCCAAACTGCTCGCGCTCGTTGGCATACTTTACCGCGGCATCATACGCACCCTTGGCAATGCCAATGCTCAGCGCCGCAATACTGATGCGTCCACCGTCCAGAATCTTCATCGCCTGACGGAAGCCGTCGCCTACTTCGCCCAGGCGCTGGCTGTCGTGCACACGCACGTTGTCGAAAATCAGCTCGGCCGTTTCGCTGGCACGCATGCCCAGTTTGTTCTCCTTTTTGCCTGCACGGAAGCCCGGTGTCCCAGCTTCAATGATGAAGGCAGTAGAATTGCCGCTCTTACGGGGTTCGCCCGTGCGGGTCATCACCACTGCCACGTTGCCGCTCTTGCCGTGGGTAATGAAGTTCTTCGCGCCGTTGATGATCCAGTAGTCGCCATCACGCACGGCGGTAGTCTTCATGTTGCCGGCGTCGCTGCCCGTGTTGGGCTCTGTCAGGCCCCAGGCACCAATCCACTCGCCAGTAGCCAGCTTGGGCAGATACTTACGCTTCTGCTCTTCGTTGCCAAAGCTCATGATGTGCCCCGTGCACAGGCTGTTGTGGGCAGCCACACTCAGCCCAATGGAACCGCACACTCGGCCCAGTTCCACCAGCGCCGTTACATATTCGAAGTAGCCCATACCGGCGCCGCTGTAAGCCTCGGGCACCAATACACCCAAAAGCCCCAGTTCGCCCATCTTCCGCATTACATCAACCGGAAAATGCTGCGCCTCATCCCACTCCATCACATACGGACGGATGTTCTCAGCAGCAAACTTGCGTACCATTTCTGCAATGGCCTGCTGGCTTTCGCTGAACTCGAAGTTCAAGGCGGCGGGCGCATTGTGCGACATTGTAGCCATAACGTGTTGGAGGAGTCTGTACAAATATACACCTATAACCCCCTTGCGCAAAACGAACGTTCATTAGGCAAGGGGGTCGGCGTTATTTCGAATCAATCCAATTGGCTTCACTGCACCACTAGCGGCGCAGCCAGCAGCGCTCCTGTCGACAGCTGAACCTGCACGTAATACAGCCCAGTCTGTAACGCTGGCTGCAACGTGAACACCGCCCCCGTAATGATGGCGGTATGACATACTACCCCGCCACTCGACACAATCCGCAGTGTGCCACCCACACCTCCTTCAGCCCCTGTGATTTCTCCGCTTACAACACCACCCACACTTGCCGGACTGGGCCACACTCTCAACTGCTGACCCCCATTCACCGGCACCACCACTTCCCGCACACCCAGCAGTGTCCGGGTTCCGTCGTAGTCATACTGCTCCAGCACATAGTACACCAGCCCGACAGGTGCACTGGCGTCCAGCCACTCGTAATGTGTGGTGTTGTCCGTGGTTCCCTTGCCTTCTACCCGCGCTATGGCCTCGGTATGGCTGCCTGCGGTCCTGCTCACCATGTAGTGGCTGTTGTTCAGTTCGTTGCTCGTTGCCCATCGCACCGCCACCTTCCCATCTGTCCAGCGCGCTTCAAAGGCCGTCAGTCGCACTGGTAGCGTCCCCCCTGGACAAACCCCGTTCAGACATAGATCACCACATGCATTCTTGTCCGTTGTGCTGTTGCAGCCACCCGTCAGCAGAAAAGTACCATCGCCAGTGATGGGCTCCTGGCCAGGAGCACAGCCTTGGTTGCCCGACACTGCCGACCCAACCGTTATCATCCCGTCTATGTCCACCAATGTCCCGCTTGCACATGTCCAGTTGTTGAGGTGCAGGTTCCCCGTCACGTTTACCACTCCAGTAGGTGTCACCCACATGGTTGTATTGGTCCCAAGCGCCGGGTCCAAATTCAACTGATGATTCAACTGCAGATTACCCCCGACATTCAGCACCCCGCTTACCACCAGCGAGCCACCCCGCCGGATACTCACATTTCCAGGTGCCCCAAAACTTGCCCCAGGCAGAATCTCCAGATTGTCAAAGATCGGGAACAGGGGCTGCCCACTTCCATCCAGTACAGGAGCAGTAATGACAACCAGATTCCCCTGATTGCCCGCTCCATTCAATGCCATTGCCCCCATCAGGTCGCTGATTGTCCCGTAGCTACAACCACTCCCACCAGACTTGGGAGCTATGCTCCAGTTTGCATTGTTGTCCCAGCGCCCGTTGCCGCCAGCGTTTGTAAATGTCGCAACACACTGCCCATTGGCCCCAACAGGCAACAAGGTTATCAGTGCAAGTGCCAATAACAAAACGGGACCTTTACAAAAGGTATAAATGCGTCGCATAGGTGTGCTGTTGGAATATTTCCCAATTTCCAACCTATATTTTAACTGACGCTTGTAATATTTAGCCGCAAGCCCCTTTTGTTTAAAACTTTGATGAAATTTACCATTGCAAAAGGCGGCCGTCCCAAAAGGATAAAATGAAACAATAGGATAATGGCTGATAAAAACATGTATTTCGATAACGCTGCGCAATTGAAAAAGCGCAACTGAAATTCAGCTGCGCTTTCCATCGCAATTGCAGCTACTCTTACTGCACCAGAACTGTCGTCGAATACACCCGCCCACTGCGCATCGTACCCCGCACAAAGTATACGCCAGGTACCTGCTGTCCACGCAGCACAAACGTACTGTTCGCAATCACAGTGCTGTCCAGCAGTCTGCCAACGCTCGACAGCAGCTCTACACGCCCTTCGGTCTCATCCGCCGAAAGTACAGTGCCTTGAATGGGGGAACCTGCCACCACTGGATTCGGCGTTATCCGCACCTGCTGTTTGACACCCACCAGCACTTCACGCACACCCAATAGCGTTCGCGTTCCGTCGTAGTCATACTGCTCCAGCAGGTAATACACCAGGCCAGACTCCACATCCGCATCTGTATAGCTGTAGCTGTGCAGCTGCTGGCTGGTGCCGTTACCCTCTATCCGTGCAATCGGCATAAAAGCCTGCTGGTTGGTAGAGCGGCTCAGCACGAAATGGCTGTTGTTCAGTTCTGTAGCTGTAGCCCACCGCAGCTGCACATACGACGCCTCGGCCTCTGCCGTAAACGAAATCAGCTCTACGGGCAGGCCACCAGCCGGGCAACGATTGTTTTCGCAGAAATTGGGGCACGCGTTGCGGTCGGCGTTGTTCCAGCTGTTGCAGCCGCCACCCAGCGTAAAGGTCCCTGTACCTGTTATTGGCCGCAACGCCGGGGCGCACTGCTGGTTGCCAAACATGTCATCCACCACTGTCATCGTCCCGTTGATTACAACCTTCATGTTGTCCTCACAGGTCGCATTCTGCAGATTAAGGTCATTTCCTACATTCACCACCGCCCCTGCTTCTACTTTCATCTGCGACGACGCCGGCAAATAACGCTCGCCGCCGAAGGCAAAATTCAGCTGTAGCGTGCCTGGCACTGTCAGCGTCCCATCCACCAGCAGTGTTCCTGTCTTGCGGATGCTGAAGAACGTGCCAGAATTTCCGCCTGACTGAAAACTGCCATTGGCCGTGATCCGCAGGTTGTCGAACACCGGAAACCACGGCTGCCCAGTGTTGTTCGCTACAGGTGCATCAATCACCACCTCATGGCCGCCATAGCCTGCACCATTGCGTGCCATCTCGTCCATGAGCGCTCCTATCGTTCCAAAACGACAGCCCGTGCCGCCAGGCTTCGCCTCAATCGTCCAGTTGGCGTTGTTGTCCCAGCGTCCATCGCCCCATGCATTTGTAAACGTGGCAACACACTGTGCATTCAATAGCGCTGGCACACCAACCATTACCAGCAACAGCACTTTCCGCTTCAGGTGAGGGGTCATATCGTCCGTCTGTTTGTTTGTCCTGCAAAACTCCGGCACCCCCACCACTCCAATGTGGTATGTTTAAGACAATCATAATTACTGTTAATAATACGTCTCATTTATACTTTTATATCTTAACGAAATACAAAAATGGGAATTCGCATTTTTACACACATGCCCTGATGATACAATAAATGGATTCATAATTTTGTATTTATCAGTCAAATTAGTACGAAAACCGAATTAACTTCCTCGCTTAAAAAATCTAAACGTGAGCCCAAATGAAAAAGCCCAGCATACCAACTGCTGGGCTTCCATAACCGGCACCTGAATTTATTGTACAATCAACGTCCCGGTATAAGGCTCCCCCGCCCCCATCTGCAACCGGATGTAGTACACACCCGATGCCAGCGGCGCCTGCATCGTAAAGGCCCTGCCCGTTACCTCACCCCGGTACAGCACATGGCCCTCCAGGCTCATCAGTTGCACAACGCCACGCACTGCGCCCACAGACGGCGGCACCTGAAGCTGAACCGTCTGACCACCTGACACCGGGTTCGGGTGTACTATCAGTTTACTCTTCCGCGTCACAAATACCTCTCGTACCCCCATCAGGCTGCGCGTGCCATCATAGTCATATTGTTCCAGCACATAATACATCAGGCCAGCACTGCCATCTGCATCCAGCAGTTCGTATGTCGCCGCCTGTGTAGTGGTGCCAAGGCCTTCTACCCGCGCCACTGTCTCCACATGCCCATAGGCATTCATTCGCTTCACCACAAAGTGGCTGTTGTTCTGCTCGCTGGCCGTGGTCCACGCCAGTCGAACCTGCCCGTCTTCTGATTCTGCGGTATACAATACCAACCCCACGGGCAGATTGCCTCCCGGGCACGTACCATTCATGCACAGGTCCGGACATGCGTTTTTGTCAACTCCATCATTACAGCCACCCATCAGGTTCACGTTCCCAAGCCCCGAAATCGGCTCGTCCCCGGGTGGACAGGTCTGCCGGCCTGCTATCTGGCCGCCTATTCCCAACGTCCCATCCACGACAACGGTACCCCCCGTGCAGCTGTAGTTGTTTACCAGAAAGTCGTCCGCAACATTGAAGCCACCTGTTGGGCCCACATCCACTACACTGGGAGTGCCGGCGGGCGGATCAGTTGGCCCTTTGTAGTTCATCTGGAAATCCCCCAATACGTCCAGCACGCCATCTATCTCTACACGGCCCCCATCCCGAATGGACGTAATGCCTCCGGGAGGTAGGGGCAATGACGCGCCGTCGTTTACCTTCAGGTTGTCAAATACAGGATAGATCGGCTGACCCGTATTCGGCAACACAGGGGCCGCAATCACAATCGCGTTGCCTTGATTCCCGCTGCCAGGTGTCGCCATGGCCGTCATCAGCGCACCAATCGAACCGCTGCTGCAACCACTGCCCCCAGCTTTCGGTACAATTGTCCAGTTCGCCGGATTATCCCACCGACCGTCGCCACCAGCATTCGTAAAAGTGGCCACGCATTGCCCATAGGCTGAAATCGTCAACTGTGTCATTATCAACACTGCCCACAGCCGCACCATCCCGCGCCCCACAAGACAAAAGACACCTGATTGGAATAAAGATGTTCGCATAAGACTGCCTGTTCCTTTGGTTAATAATTCCAAACATGGCAGGAGGAATCCGTCCCTTCATTGTGCTTTTCAGACAACCCGACTGCGCTGCCCCAGGTTGTCCGAATTCACAAGCTGTAGCAACCGAAATTCCCAAAAAGAAAAAAGCTGTTCTATACAATTCGTCTCACTCGTATAGCAATTCAGAAAAATGGAGCTGTAGCTATCAGTCGCAATAAATGCTACTTTCAGTCGACCCCTCCTCCCCCCGAACTCTCACTTTGGGAGGTTGACGCCCAGTACCTGTTTGACTCTTCGCTGTCCGAAAACTAGATTTGGTTATACCTCTACTGCCCCTCCCCCGCTACCATGGCCTCTACCAGCCCACATGCCAGCAATGCGCTGGCCCACTTCTTCGTCGGCCTCATGAAAACCGACGGCGGCATCACCTCGCGTGAAAAAGCCAAGGTCGAAACCCTCATCCGGCGCTTCCAGAGTGGCCTTCCCACCGACGCCGACGACATGATGGTAACCCTCGAAGCCGAATACCGCGACCCCAAATATTCCAAGTGGAAGCCCGAGGACCATCTCAACGAGGCCTTCCGCAGCTTCGACCTCTTTGTCGAATCCGGAATGGCCCTCGTCGGCCATATGGATACCATGATGGACCTCGTCGAGATTCTCATGGAAGTAGACGGTGTCACCGATGCCGAGCTGCAGTACATCCACTCCCTCCGCGAGGAGTTCCGCCAACGCTACAAACTCAAGCGCTGACCTTCCGCGTTGGGTTGCAACTTACCTTTGCCTTATCGCGTGTCAGCCCTGCACACCTTGGCACGCGCCCCTGCCCACCTCTCTTCTGCCCCTCTCATGCAACCCCAGACGCTTACACCCGAGCAGCAGGCTTCTGCCGCACTCGCCCATTTCTTCATCGGCCTCATCAAGGCCGACGGCTATATCTCTACCGCTGAAGAACGAAAGGTCGAGATTCTCGTCAACAAGTTCCGCCACGGCCTGCCCTGCCCAGCTGAGAATGTCATGGCCGACTTCCGTGCCATTCTCGCCGATGCCCAGTACACCGACTGGCTGCCCAAAGGCCACCTCGATACCGGCTTCCTCACCTTCGACCTCTTTGTCGGCAGTGGCAACGCCGTCGAAGACCATCTCCGCACCATCATCGAGATGCTCGAGATTCTCTCCGAGGTAGATGGCGTCACCGACACCGAGGTCCTTTACATCGAGATGATCAAGGACACCTTCCTCGAACGCTACGGCAACATCCGCAGCTAAGGCCATGAAGGCCCTTATCCTTGCCACCCTGCTAGCCCTACCCTGCATCCTCTCGGCACAGGGTATCATCGTCAAGGCCGACCCCGTCCCTCGCGAGGTCCTCTACGAGCGCGGCCTCCGCTTTGCCCGCCGCATCCAGCCCGAAATCCCAACGGGGATCCGTCTTGCCGACTCCACCACCATCCGCCTCGTCTTCGAAGGCAAGTGGTACTTTCTGGTAAGCCAGGGAAACCACCTCACACCGCTCCGCCGCTCACCCCGCCGCCGCGACAATCTGGTTACCCTCACCTACCGCGCCTCAATCGATTTTCAGGAAGGGCGCTACGCCTTCGACCTTCAGCCGCTTCAGACCCTCCTCCCCGACGGCACCGCCCTCAAGTGGCCTTTTACCGCCAATTCCTCCGGTCAGCTGGCACCCGACGCCGAGCGCACCCGCAACCAGCTCCTCCAGCAGCTCGAAGCCCTGTACCCCGTCGAGCGCAAACGCTGGATTGACAACCTTCACGGTGTCTTGCTTCAGGAAGACTAGCCCCACTTTTTCAGACTGCGCCCAAAAAGAAAAAGCCCGGAGTCATCCGGGCTTCTGTCTTTGTGGGCTTTCGCCTTATACAGTTGCAAACACCTTCTGGGTCTGCACTTTGGCTTCAAACTCGTGGCGGAAGCGGCGCAGGGTGTTACGCACTGGCCAGGCAGCAGCATCGGCCAGCGCGCATACGGTGCGGCCTTCCATATTGTCGCACAGGTCCAGCAGCAGGTCCATGTCGCGCACGTCAGCTGTGCCCTGTACAAACTTGTGCAGCAGCTTCTCCAGCCAGCCGGTGCCTTCGCGGCAGGGCGTGCACTGGCCGCAGCTCTCGTGGTGGTAGAACCGCGATACACGGTGCAGGAAACGCACCATGTCGGTATCTTCGTCCAGCACCAGCATGCCAGTCGTGCCTACCATCGAGCCCATGTTTTCGCCGGGCTTGCGCGCAGTATCCAGCGAGGCCGCGTTCATCGTCAGGTCGGCATGGCCGTTGAACGTCACTTTGTACGACTTGCCGTTGATGACAACCGTGTTGGGTTCGCCAGCGCCAGCCTCCACATAGTCTACCGGCAGAATCGGCACCGAAGCACCACCCGGCACTACAGCCTTGGCGCGCTTGCCACCGCGTACACCCTGGGCTACTTCGTAAATCAGCGTGTCCAGGCGCATGCCGCTCGGCAGTTCATAGAGGCCGGGACGCACCAGGTGACCCTGCAGGCCGTACAGCATGGGGCCGGGGTGGTCCTTTGCGCCCAGGTTCTGATACCACTCGGGACCTTTACGCAGCACCAGCGGCACGTGCGCCAGCGTCTCGATATTGTTGATGGTGGTGGGCTTGCCCCACAGACCAAACTGGGCCGGGAACGGCGGCTTGCTGCGCGGATACGCGCGTTTGCCTTCCAGCGACTCCATCAGCGAAGTCTCTTCGCCGCAGATGTAGGCACCGGCACCCTTGTGCACGTAGATGTCAATGTTGACACCCGTGCCAAACAGGTTCTTGCCAGCATAGCCTTTGGCATACGCCTGGTCCACTGCTGCCTGCAGCATGTCAATCCAGTCGGCATATTCGCCACGGACGTACACGTAAGCGGCATCCATTTCCATGGCGTAGCACGCTATCAGCGCACCCTCAATGAACAGGTGCGGGTTGAACTCGAATATGCGGCGGTCTTTGAACGTGCCAGGCTCCGACTCGTCGCCGTTGCACGCCAGATAGCGCGGTACACCTTCCTGTTTGGGCGGCATGAAGCTCCACTTCAGACCCGCATTGAAGCCGGCACCACCGCGCCCACGGATGTTCGCAGCCTTAACGGTGTCCACTACTTCCTTGCGCTGCATGCCTGTCACGGCCTTCTTCAGCATCTCGTAGCCACCATGCTGCACGTAGACATCTACCTGGTGCAGGTTCTGGATTTCCGGGAGAATTACCTTCTCGTAGCTCCGCCAATCAGCCATAGGAATAGGAATAAGGGCTTGTTGTGCCTGTTTTCGCTTGGCAATTTCAACAAATTCCCGTGTAAAAAGAAACGCCAGGCACCCTGCCCGGCGTCTTTGGAATCATTTCAGGTAACGGCACACGCCTCAGGCGCTGCAATCGTTCGTGTCCACCACCGTCAGCAGCAGTTTGCCGTTCTCTTCCCGCAGCAGGAAGCGCACTATCAGCATGTCGCCCCCCTTGTTCCGGAAGTGCACAATCAACTGGTATTTCACTTTCTCCTGCAAGGCCTTCAATGCCTTCAGCTTGTCCTCGTTCACTGTCGCGCCCTGGGCTTCGGTACTCAGCTGATAGCCGGTAGCCAGCGCGCCATACGGCGTCTTCTGGTCAAACAGAAAGAAGCCCTCGGGGCCATTGTCCACACAGTCCTCCCAGTGCTGGGGGTTATAGTAGAACGTGTCAGCCGCCAGTTCCAGGTCGCGCACCAGATACATCACCTCGTCTATACCCATCAGCTCGTTGGCTTCCAGGTGGTCAATGATCGGATAGACGCCAGGCCCACTTCGCATATGGTAAAAGCCCGTCTGCGCATCCACTATACCGTCAAAGGCCCCGGCTGTACCTGCTTTCCCTTTCTTCAATACCTCGACAAACACCTGTACTTCCTTCGGATACTGTGCATAGGTTACAGGCGCAGGCCGCGGACGCGCGTCAGTGGTCGCGTCGGTCTGACGCTCCAGCTCGGCCAGAGTCGTGTCTGCGTTCAGGCTGTCGCTGGCGGCGGGGTCGCGCTGGGCGCTGTCGGAACCATCGGGCTGGCACGCCCACAGGCTCAGTGTCAGTACGCCACAAAGCGCCACCATACGCATGGGAAAAAGTGTTGTCATGGAGAGAAGCCGTTTGGAGAGCGGAAAATACAGACAAAGCTAGCCCAACCCGATTTCATTTCACATTTTCCCGCTGCATTTTGCCGCTTCCACCACCCCGCTCTCATTCTTCTGCTTTTTCTATGGCTGCCACCGCTTCTACCGTCCTCAGTGTCAACGTCAACAAGGTGGCGCTCATCCGCAACTCCCGGGGCGCCGACTTCCCTAACCTCCTCCAGTACTGCCGCGACATCGTCGCTGCCGGCGGGCAGGGCATCACCGTACATCCCCGCCCCGATGGCCGCCACGTCCGCTTCGACGACGTCCGCCTCCTCGGCCGTGCCGTCCCCCAGGAAATGGGCGTTGAGTTCAACGTGGAGGGCTATCCCTCCCCCGACTTCCTCGAACTCGTCATCGCCGTCCGACCAGCCCAGGTGACCCTCGTACCCGACGCCCCCGACGCCCTCACATCCGACGCCGGCTGGACACCCGCCTCCCTCGACCGCCTCAACATGCCCGACGTTCTCCGTCAGTTGCACCAGGCCGGCATCCGCTCTTCCCTCTTCGTCGACACCGACCCCGCCAACATGCTCGCCTGCCATGCCGCAGGCACACGCCGCGTCGAGCTCTACACCGGCCCCTACGCCCACCAGTACCCCACCAACCCCGCCGCAGCCCTCGCTCCTTACATTGCCGCTGGGCAGCATGCCGCACAGCTGGGCCTCGAACTCAACGCCGGACACGACCTCAACCTCCACAACCTTACCGACTTCGCCCGACAGGTGCCTGCTCTCCGCGAGGTCTCCATCGGCCACGCACTCACTGTCGACTGCCTCTACCTCGGCATGGCCGAAGCCATCCGCCGCTACCGCGCCTGCCTCGCCTGATTCCTCCGCTCCCACGCCCGCCAATGTCCTTTTTCCGTCCCGCTGCCAACACCCAGACCGTACCGCTTTGGGCCGTTCTCCTGCCACTCTTCGCCGTGGCGGTAGTGCTGCACCTGTTGCTGGCGGGCGCCTCCGTCCCCGAGTCCGACTACTGGGTCTTCTACCGCGCAGGACAGCGGTGGCTCTCCGCCGAAAACCTCTACCAGGCCACCGACGGGCATCTCACTTTCAAGTATCTGCCCCCCTCGGCCCTCGTGCAGGTACCCCTGGCACTGCTGCCCCTGCCCATTGCAGCCGCCCTCTGGTTCGGGCTCCTCGTCGTAGCGTTGGTTTTGGCTCTGCGCCTCTGCCGCACACTAAGTCAGTCCGCCGGATTGGCCGTCTCCACTGGCCTGCTCGTACTCACGTTCTTCATGCTGCTCAAAAGCCTTGGCCGCGAACTCCAGCTCGGCCAGATCAACCTGCTCATGGGCGGGTGCATGCTGCTGGCACTTTCGGCCCAGTTGCAGGAAAAACCCACAACGGCTGGTCTCTGGGCAGCACTGGCATTGGCCCTCAAACCCTATGCGCTGCTCCTGCCCCTCTACTGGCTCATTCGCCGCCAGTGGCGTGCCGCGGGTATCAGTTTCGGTGCCTATGGCGTGCTCCTCGCAGTGTCGCTGCTGCGCTGGTCTCCCGCCGACTGGCCGCTGCTCGTACAGGGCTTCCGTGAAATCACCCTCGGCAGCAGCGTCACCCTCGCCCTCGCCCCCGACAACGCCTCCATGCTCGGTGCCTGCTCGCAGTGGTTCACCGGTCTGCTCTCCGCCAAAGCCATTGCCCTGCTGGCCTATGGCCTCCTCGCTTTGCTGGCTGCCCTCTTTCTCCCCTCCGTACTCAAACGGCCCTACACGCCCCGCGTGGCCGTCTTCGAGGTTGCCGCCCTGCTGGTGTTCCTCACGCTGGCCTCGCCACAGGGCTGGTATTACGGCATCTGCTGTGCACCCCTGGCCATTGTGCTCCTGCTGGCTTCCTGGCAACAGCTGCCCCTCGCCCTCAAGCTGCTCGCCGCCGCCGCCTTCGTTACCATCGGCCTCACCCTCTTCGATGTCGTGGTGCCCCTCTTCGGCCGCCCCGCCTTCGATGCCTTCATGACCAGCGGTGCCCACACCCTCGCCTTCGCCGTCCTCATCGCCCTGCTGGCCTGGCTCGTGTGGTATCGCCCCCCTCAGCCCTCCGACGCCCGGTAGCGCTTCTCCACCTCCAGCAGGTCGCGCTTACGCTCCTTCAGCTTCCGCGCAGGCACCCCCCCGTAAACCCAGAACGGCTCCAGATCCGCGTTCACCAGCGACAGTGCCCCCACCGCCGCGCCCTCCCCCAGCGTAACCCCCGGCAGCACCACCGACCCTGCCCCTACGATCACATGCCGCCCGATATGAATCGGCGCCGTGTGCAGATGAAGATAATCCCGCGGCACCGTCGGGTTCGTCAGCGACGCTCCCGAGTAGTCGTCCGAGCTCGAGAACACGCTCACCCGCGCCGACAGGCCCGCGAAGTCCTCCAGCACGATCTTCCCAAGCCCTGTCACCGACGTGTACGCCGAGATGTGCACGTTACGGCCAATGTACAGCCCCTCAGGCCCTGCCGACAGGAAACAGAAGTCATCCACACGCACATGGTCGCCGATGTACATCCGCCCCAAGTTGTAAAGGCTCGCCTTCCGCGAAATCTGAACGCTCCGCCCCAATGCGCCAAAACCCAGTGCCACCAACTCCTCCTCCGTGTACCACGACGATTCCATAACGCAAGTTAACGGCACCTCTCCTTTGCCCACCTGCCCACCAGTCTCGTTAAGAAACCCTAACGTCCTCCAAACTGTACGAGAAGTATCAGGCTTGTCCCCATTTTTGTACTGTAATACCCACACAATGAAAAAAATCTTTCTACTCGCCGGTCTCCTCTTCGGCACCCTCCTCACCGCTCAGGCCCAGCAGAAGTATGAGTACTCTCAGGTTACCACCGTGGAGTCTGTAGTGCCTATGGGCCTCGGCCGTTCGCGTATGGTCACCAACACCAAGGAAGGAAAAGCAGAAGAAGTCAACCTCGAGAACTTCTTCAGCCTCACCGGTATCAACTTCGGTAACGTCGCCAACAACGACCGCATGATCACCAACAAAATCACCGAAATGACCGATCAGGGCTGGGAGCTCGTCAATGTCAACAGCGGCGTTTACTCTGCCGACAAGAGCACCGGTATCTTCATCACCCGCTACCTCTTCCGCCGCCCCAAGCAGTAAGCCTTGGGCACGTGGTCGCTATAAATTGGAAACGGGCTCCAACAAAGGGAGCCCGTTTCACTTCTGCCTGCTAGAAAGCCTTTATTACAGCGTGTAGCCAAAGTAGCTGGCTACCTGCGCCACCTGGTCTCCAACCTTGCGCACCGCAGCGCGCAGCGAAAACTCAGTGCAGCGGAATTTCTCTTTCCAATATTCAATGTGGTCGGCGCGCTCCAGCTCTATCCGCACCGGATTCGGCGCATCTGCCAAGCTCAGGGTACTGTGATTTGCCATACGTTCACCGATTCCAAATTTGAATCTGCATGAACATTAGCAATCACCGTGCCAAAGTTGTCAGGCCAATGCCACTTTTTTCCGCTGGCCCCACGCCCATGTCAGCCATACTGCCGAAATCACACTGAAACCCGTCACAGACCATCCTAACAGCGGATAGCCCATCCACACAAAACCTGCCCCAATTGCGGTACTGGCCAACAGGCGACCCCACTCGCTCGTGTAGGCAATTTCTTTCCCATCGTGCAACGACCCCAGGTTGGACGTCGTCAGCAGAATATACAGCGCCAGACCAAAAATGGCTCCAAAAGGTGCAGCCGCCGGAGCCGCTGCCAGGTTGAGGGTGTACACTGCAATGCCCAGTACCGCCGCAAACTGCCCCAGTATGTAGACATGAACCGCCAGCGGCTGCGCGGGGTCATACTTCCGGTAAGCAGGGTCTACCTCCTTCGCATACTGCCGCCCACCCAAATCGGCAGGCCGCCAGCCCGGCGGCATCCACGGGGCACGCAGCTTGTCCCACCACGACTTCGTGTGCCGCATGTCGTGCCACAGGTCCCGCAGCGCATGCATGTTCGCCCATGCCGGGTTCCAGCTGTTCAGCGGCGTAGTGATGCCATATACCGGCTCCTCTTCCTCCTCCTGAAACGTCCCATACAGCCTGTCAAACACAATGAACACCCCCGCGTGGTTGCGGTCTATGTACTTGGGGTTGCGCCCGTGGTGCACCCGGTGGTGGCTTGGTGTGTTCATCACCGTTTCCAGCACACCCATCTTTTTGATCACCCGTGTGTGTATCCAGAACTGATACAGCAGGTTCAGCGCCATGTTCGCCACAAACATCTCCGCTGGCACACCCAGCAGCGCCAGTGGCAGATAAAACGGCGCCGAGTATATCGTCGAGAACAGGCTCTGCCGCAGCGCCACTGTCAGGTTATACTCCTCGCTGCTGTGGTGCACCACATGGCCCGCCCAGCCCAGCTGCGTCTGGTGCTGCATCCGGTGCGCCCAGTAATACTGGTGGTCTATCAGGAAGAAGCTTAGCGCCCAGGCCCACCAGGTGTAAGGCCATTCGGCATACACGCCCAGAGCCGGCAGCGACGCATGCTTCAGCACCCATATGTAAATGCCGATGGAGAAAAACTTCAGAAACAGCCCGCCTATCTGGCTGATGATGCCGCACGAGAGGTCGGCAATCGAGTCGTTCAGGCGGTAGTACGGTTTCCGGCTGAACCACACGATTACCAGCTCTACGGCAATCAGAATGAAAAAGGCAGGAATGGAAAGGCGGATAATGTCCATAAGCGGCGGCTCCGGTCTGTGTAAGTCGGTTTCTACCAAGTTACGCAGAAGCGCCGCCCCATTCATCCATATTCTGCACCGCATCGCCCCTTCCGGTGCTATACTTGCCCCCGATGACGCCTACCCTTGTCCTGGTCACCTTCATCGGGTACTTCTTCCTGCTGCTCCTCATCGCCTGGCTCACCACCCGCCAGCGCGGCGAAAACCTCTCCGACTTCTTCCTCGCCAGCCGCCGCGCCCCTTGGTATCTCGTGGCCTACGGCATGCTCGGCACCAGCATTTCCGGCGTCACGTTCATCTCCGTCCCTGGCGCTGTCGGCACCGCCCAGATGGGCTACTTCCAGGTAGTGCTCGGCTATATCGTCGGCTACCTCGTCATCATGTTCGTGCTGCTGCCGCTCTATTACCGGCTCAACCTCACCAGCATCTACGGCTACCTCCAGCAGCGGTTCGGCTTGGCGGGCTACCGCACGGGAGCGGCGTTCTTCCTGCTCTCCCGCTGGCTGGGCGCCTCGGCCCGCGTCTACCTCATGGCCCTTGTGCTGCAATACCTCGCCGGCGATGCCCTCGGCATCCCCTTCTGGTTCACCGCTGCGGGCATCCTCACCTCCATTCTTATCTACACCGGCCGCGGCGGCATGCAGACCATCCTCTGGACAGACACCCTCCAGAGCACCTTCCTCGTCGGCGCTGTAATCGTAACCGTGGTCATCGTCGCCCGCACCCTCGGCGTCAGCGAAATCGTCGACACCGTCAGCAACAGCTCCTACGGCCAGATGTTCTTCTTCGCCGACCCCAAGGCCCCCAACTACTTCTGGAAAGAATTCCTCTCCGGTGCCTTCATCTGCATCGTCATGACCGGCCTCGACCAGAGCCAGATGCAGAAAAACCTCACCTGCCGCACTCTCCGCGCCGCCCAGTACAACATGGCCAGCTTCAGCCTCGCCATGGCCGTGGTCAACCTCTTCTTCCTCACCCTCGGCGTGCTGCTCTACCTCTACGCCGCCCAGAAAGGCATTGCCGTCCCCGCAAAAACCGACCAGCTCTATCCCATGCTCGCCATGCAGGAGTTTGGCCCCCTCGTCGCCATTCTCTTCGTCCTCGGCCTCACCGCCAGCAGCAACAGCGCCGCCGACGACGCCCTCACCGCCCTCACCACCTCCACCACCGTCGACCTCCTCTCCATCCAGCAGATGGAGGCCCGCCGCGCCCTCTGGCTCAAGCGCATCGTCCACTTCGGCTGGGCCGCCCTCATGCTTCTGGCCATCCTCGCCCTCCGCTGGACCGAGAAATTCCAGGGCACCGACTTCAACATCATCACCCTCGTCCTCAAGCTGTCCGTTTACACCTACGGGCCACTGCTGGGCATGTTCGCCTTCGGCATTTTCACCCGTCGCCGCGCCGCCGATGCCTGGATTCCCCTCATCTGCGTCGCCGCCCCCGTCATCTGCATCGTCCTCGAGCTCAAGCAGAAAGCCTGGTTCGGCTTCTCCTTCGGCAACGCCCTCATCCTCGTCAACGGCGCGCTTACCGCACTGGGCCTCTGGGCCGTCAGCAAACCTGCCGCACACAATAGCAGCGCTTCAGCCTAGTTGGACCCCTCCTCTATTGGCAGGACAGCCGAAGCGGACGTATCACACACCCGATTGGGGAAGTTTTGCCGCAGATTCCGTGTCAAGGGCTGATGCGACCATCGTACATGCGCAGCTCAAAGTTGTTCCAGCCCGTTCCGGGGTCTTTCTCCTCGCCCTGATAGCCATAGCGGCACAGCAGGCTGGCGTAGTCGCGGCTGGGCATGCCTGGGCATGCCTGGGCATGCCTGCGCACATCGGCAAAGTTCAGGGCCGCACCGTCCTTAAGTGTGGTGTAGCAGGTGAAGGAATATGTACTTATTTTGAAATTATATTGCAATATCTATTTTCATAAGCCTCCTTATCAAAGAAGTAATCGAACAGCCGTTCTTCCATGTGCTCTGCCGACCAAGATAGCATTTCTTCCAGTCCCCTACATTCTTCTTTTGTCGAAGGTATAATACTCCCCCGTCCGTCCGTAAGGCTGTATTCATTAGTTCCATCTGTATGCATATAGAATAAATAATCTTCTGGGTGAGTAATAGCTGCGATTCCGATAATCTTCCATCTTAATTTTGAAAAAGCAAAAGCAGATACAGAAGCATAGAAGATGATTTTCTTATATATGATTCCCTCCGTATCATATTTTATCTCACTATTGGCTACGCCCTCAAAAAAAATACACACATTCTCCCGAACTATTTGTCCAAAGGCCAATTTACCATTCCGCAGTTTAACAGCAAAAACATCCCCTGGCTGTTCTTGCTGTCGTTTCACTTCATTGATATAAGCCAATAATTCTGAAACTGCTAATGGCGGAATTTTTTCAATATTAATTTTTCCTGTAAAGAATCCCTTTACCAAAAGTATCAAGGAAAGTAGAGTATTTATTTCGGATCCAAAGTAACTATAGAAATCGCTAGGTAGTATATGCGTATTATAATGTCTATTTATGGCTTCTATTAGCTCATCTCCGTCATCACCAGCAACACCTAGATCATGATACAACAGTGAGCCAGGATTAATGAGCGATTTGCTAATCCCAATATGCTTTGATAAAAAAGCACAGAATTCATTTTCTCCCACTTTATTCATGCCATTTTAAGCAATTATGCGGTAATTTTTTTATTTGTTAAATGTGCAATATGTCAGCAGCTTTTATAACAATTGGGAGTCCCAATAGTGTTCTGGCAAGTAGCCCTGCGATAGCCATAGTGCCGCTCATTTTGAATAGTCAAATAACTGTATTAACTGTAAAAGGTAATTTTTAATTTTCTAGAAGCCTTCTAAGATTAATTGATAACTCGCTTGTATATTTCACTTGCCCCAGAATATTTGAAACCAGAGGACCTCTTATCAACTATATTAATCCCCTGCCTTATAATGGATATATGATCGGCGGTTCTGTCAAGTTGAAAAAGAGCAAAAATCTGCTTCCTGAATCGACTTACCCATAGATGTAATCCTATAGTAATCAAGTAATGACTCTGCAAGCAGATATGCAGTGAATGAAAGTTGTCCTTCAAACTTTCGTCCTTTATATAGAATTTCATATGGGGAGGAAAAAAGAACAAAATATATTTATCTCCACCTGACATAAACTCTTCCATCACACTAAATTCAGAACTAAAATTAACTCTTTCATCAAAAGACAGAATAGTGCTACCGCTTCGTTTAATAGTATTAATATCATCCAAATGTTGGGGCCTGAGCTAAAAGAAAAACCCCCATCCGGATCTATCCTCAAGATAGGATTATTTCCCGTAGCGAGGTAGGGCCTGGCGTACTGTTTCTTGGGGTCGATGGTCATCCAGCGGGCTGATGCGACCATCGTACATGCGCAGCTCAAAGTTGTTCCAGCCCGTTTCGGGGTCGCGCTCCTGGCCCTGGTAGCCGTAGCGGTACAGCAGGCTGGCGTAATCGAGGCCAGGCCTGGTTCGGCTTCTCCTTCGGCAACGCCCTCATCCTCGTCAACGGCGCCCTCACCGCATTGGGCCTCTGGGCCGTCAGCAAACCTGCCGACAAGCTCACCACAACCCCGGTTTCAGCTTGAAAATCCTTGATTGTCAATACCCCGACCGCTCTTCGGGCGCTGCCGCCAGCAGTTGCGCTGCCGACTGATACCACCGCCGCACCCTGAACAGCGCCTCCGCTGTCCCGTTCACCACCCGATAGCCCTCTTTGTACGCTATACGCCCTTCGCTGTCATAGCCATACCGTATTTCCAGCTCACCACTGCGCAGCCACAGCCGCTGGCTTACCATACGCCCACTGGCATCGTAGGTCAGTTCCATGGCTTCGTGATGATAGGCGGCGTCCACATAGCTGCGTTCCAGCTTCAGCACACTGGGCTGCCCTGCCTCATTGTATGAAATGTCCGCGCTTATGATGTGCCGCACGGGGGCGTATGTCCGTCGTGTCACTCGGCCAGTCCGGCCGGTCTTCGTCTGCCAGCCCCGGCTGTTGTCATGCAGCAGCCAATGGGGGTCATAGTACCGCAGGTAATCATTGTACACCTCTACTGCGGCTGGGGCCAGCACCGTCAGCGGCTGGGGCTTCCCATCCAGCTGATACACCAGTGCCGCACCGGGCTGCCAACCACTCGCCGTTGCCACATCCAGACTGTCCAGACGTGGCTGCTGATTCAATTGTGCTGCCAGCCGCTCACGGTTCACGTAGCCCTCAAGCGTCACATAAGTCACACGCCGGGTTGTGGTGTATCCACCGCCCATATAGCAGTTGTTCACATGGGTGTGCCACAGGTTGCACCGCAACACACTGTGGCTCGGGGTGTTGGTGGCAGCGCTCACCAAACCAATGGCAGCACCTTCTACCACAGCGCCCAGCAATTCGGTCAGAATCCCGGCGCGCCGGGTCTCCAGCTCAGCCGAGGCCTCGCGTATGATGATTCCGTCAAAACCTTCCCGCTGAGCAAAGGCTTTCAACTCTGGCTCCAGTTGCGACAACGGCTGCACCCCCGGGTAACTCACCGTGCTTTCCCACACCCGTACATAGGGCTGCGTGGGCATCGCCTCCCCAGGATAACTCACCGCCACTGGACCCGTATGGGCGGGCGTTGGGTATGGCAGCAGACGCTCGCGCTGCCCTAAGGGTTGCGCCATGGCCACAGTGCTCGCGGCCAGCAGCATTGCACATGAAAGAAGTAAACGCATAAACCGACGGGTTGGAAAAAGGTGCTATGCGTACAGCTGTTACATGGGCCGAAAAGGGGGATAACATCCCAATTTGTAAAAAAAACCCCGGACTATCTACGCCCAGGGTTTGTCTTACTCAGTTGCCTAGCGCAGCCAACACCATTTCAGGTGTCTGGTGATTGCGCACCAGTGTATAAAAAGGCTGCTCACCAGTGTCCGTTTGCCGATAGGCTTCCTGCCGCAACAGCTGGCCATCGGCGCCATACACATGCCGGATTACCAGCCTGCCGCCTTTCGTCTGCACACGCTGCTCTGCCAGCCGGCCTGCATCATCATAGGCAAGGGCCATGCCTTCACGTTCCATGCCCCCGACTGGATAGCGCCTGCGCAGTTCTATACTCCCGATCTCATACTTGCCCTGCTTGGGTACAATCCCGTACTGAAGCTCGGCACGCAACAGGGCCTCTTCGCTTGGCTTGAAGATTCGCTTACCCAACCTGCCGAAGTCGTCCTGCCGCGATTTCCACGCCTGGCCCTCGCTCCGCAACAACCAATCCAGACTATACCACTTCACCTCGTTTTCATAAAAAGTGCGCCCCTCCGGGCTCTGCCCCACAAACTTCCCCGGAGCACCCTTAAGGTCATAGGGTAGCACCCCTGCAAGTATGCGCGCGCCACTCTCAGTGTACTGATACAGTGTATCGCTCTGGGGAATACTGCGCACAAACCCGAAGTTGTCGGCAAACCGATACCCCACCACCGTTACATAGGTCACCGTCTGAAAGTGGGTGTATTGCCGCGGAAAAGGGTCGGCACGTCGCTTGGCATCCTTGCTGGTCAGGTTGGCCGTCGCCACCAGCAGGTCGCCCAGCACATACGGATTATACTCCTCGTTGCGTGTTTCGGTCTGGGTCACAATCAATCCATCAAAGCCCCTCTGCTGTCCCAATACCTTCAGTTCATTTACCATACGGCCCAGGTCCTGATCGCCGTAGGTAAAAACATTGGCAAAAACCTTCACATACGGCCGGGATGGGACCGGCTCCCCTGGCATTGTCACCTGAACCGTTCCTTGGTGAGCTGGCAACTCAAATGGCACCAGTTTACCGTTTTCCTGTGCAGCCGCCTGTAGCTGCATACTCAGCAGCAACCCCAGCAAGCCTGTCATTTTTCGCATGTTGAAACAGAAGTAAGGTGAGGTAGAGTTGTGCGATGGCGTATCTGCTTGCTTACTGCACAATTCTAAAACCTAACTGGTTTCCGAAGGCACCTCGAATGCTAAAAAAGCCTAAAACCATCCAGTTAAACTGATAGTTACAGCCTGCATTTTATTCCCTCCCCCAGCAGGTTTTCTCCCTTTTCCTGTGCAATTTTGTTTCCTGTGGGGGTGATAAAAAACAGACAGACTGGATGGCTGCAACGCACCGCAGGCGCAGCAGTGTTATGCCTCACGATGGCTGCACACGCCCAGGCGCAGTTGCCTTCCAAACCCTACCTCCACGCTCCTTCCGGCATCACTTTTCCGCAGACTCTCGCAGGCATCCCCTGCTCAGGGTTCAATAACTTCGACCAGCAGGAACAGGGCCTCGGCATCTCCGTCCGATACGAGCTCCGCGGTTATCTCAGCGTCGAGGTCTTCGTCTACGACCTCAATCTCGACCGTATCCCGGAGTATCCCGGCGCAAGCCTCTTCCGCGAGCACTACCGCCGCTGCGTTCAGCAGATTGTACAGCTACCCCAGCAGGGCCTCTACAGCGGCACATCCATCCTCCTCGAGCGCGATTCTACCTTCGCCTTGGGCCTCGGCCAGGAACAGGTGCTCCTCCGCACCAAAATGGCCAACTTCCGCCTCCGCCTCGCTGGCGTCGACTACATCAGCGTCCTCTATCTCGCCGCTGTTAACAATCATTTTGTAAAACTCCGGGCCACCTATCCCGTCCGCCGATATCGCCGTGCCGAGCAGCTCCTGAAGCCTTTTCTCCTCCAGTGGGCCGACCTCACCGCACATCCTCGCCCACCCGCCAACTGATTCTCCCTGCCTGCGTTTGGCAGCTTTTTACCTCAGCCGTATTTTGGGGTAACCCTATCCCTTTCCACATGCGCCATTCTCTTCGTACAGGCCTCCTGCCTCTCCTCCTGCTGGCAGCGGCTTGCGCTTCCGGCGGCGACAAACCCGCTTCCGATACTCCCACCCAGACTGTCAGCGCCGATGAGCCTGCCCGTGCTGGCCGTCTCGAACTCGAAAAACTCAAGCTGCCACCCGGCTTCCGCATCTCCGTCTGGGCCGATAATGTGCCCAATGCCCGAAGCATGGCCCGTGGCAGCAAGGGAACGCTCTTCGTCGGCACCCGCTCTGAAGGCTCGGTCTACGCTGTGGTCGACAGCGACAACGACGGAAAGGCTGATCGCACCTTCGTCATCCTCCGCAACCTCAACATGCCCAATGGCGTTGCCTTCCGCGATGGCGCCCTGTACGTCGCTGAGGTCAACAAGGTCTGGCGCCTCGACGACATCGAGAACCGCCTCGCAAACCCGCCAAAGCCCGTTTTAGTCTCCGACAAATTCCCCTCCGACACCCACCACGGCTGGAAGTACATCGCCTTCGGCCCCGATGGCAAACTCTATGTGCCCGTCGGCGCACCCTGCAACATCTGCGACAACCGCGCCAGTAAGCCCATCTACGCCTCCATCACCCGCATGAATCCCGATGGATCCGGTCAGGAGATCTTCGCCCACGGCGTGCGCAACACCGTCGGCTTTACCTGGCATCCCAACACCAACGAAATGTGGTTCACCGACAACGGCCGCGACATGATGGGCGACAACCTTCCCGCCTGCGAGCTCAACCACGCCCCCAAACCCGGCATGGATTTCGGCTACCCCTACATCCACCAGGGCGACATCCCCGACCCCGAGTTCGGCAAAGGCAAGTCCCCCAAAAATTACGTGCCCCCCGTCGAGAAAATGGGCCCGCATGTGGCACCACTCGGCCTCAAATTCACCACCGGCAGCATGTTCCCCGCCAAATACAAAGACTGCGTCTTTGTAGCCGAGCACGGCAGCTGGAACCGCTCCACTCCCATCGGCTACCGTGTATCCGTAGTGCGCATCAGCCCCGAAGGCAAGTCGCTCGGCAAGGAGATCTTCGCCGAAGGCTGGCTGCAGGGCCGTGGCGCCTGGGGTCGCCCTGTCGACATCCTTTTCCTGCCCGACGGCTCCATGCTCCTCTCCGACGATGCCGCTGGGGTCATCTACCGTATCACCTACGCCGCCAGCTGATTCCAGCCCCACCCATAAATGCAGACGGCCACCCCTTCAGGTGGCCGTTTCTGTGCTTGGTAACGCTGCGTTATCAGTTGTCGCCGCTGGCCTGCATTTCGGCAGCCACCGCTTCCCCGATCTCGCGGCCATAGTCCTCACCCACCTTCTTCACGGCATTCATCAGCTCCTCGTTGATGCTCACCATTTTCTTCCCCACGGGGCTGTTGTGAAAGGTAATCAGCGCCTTAAGCTCTTCTTCCGTGAAGAACGAGGCATAGCTCGGCACCATACGGTTCATCAGCTCGTTCAGATCCAGCCGTTTGCCGAACAGGTCCAGGAAACGCGGGGGCACATTTGGGTTCTGCCGCATGATGTCCAGTTGCATGGCCAGACCTTCCTCCATCTGGGCCTTCAGGCCGCTCACTACAAACAGCTCCTGCACCAGCTTCTGTTTCTCAGGGCTCAGGACTTCTGTCTTGGCCTTGGGGTTTTCTTGCTGTGCCTGTACCACACCACTCAGCAGCAGCGCAAGGCACACGAAAATCAGTCGTTTCATTTCTTGTAAAAAAAGTTGGTCGTCCACTGCTGAACCTGCACAATAGCCGTACCGAAAATCCTCAGTTGCTCAGCCAGGCCGCAACATTTGTCTTGTAGAACCGCAGATACTCCTCAAAGCGCCGCCCGGTGAACGCAATCCGGAAATTCGTCGGCGAAATCATCACCATCTGGTCTTCAGGCTTCGGCAGCATTCTCGAAAGGAACGCCGACTTGCCTACTGCCTCCAGATAAGCCTTCGCTTCTTTCCAGTCGGTAAACTGGGTCACGTACACCAAATGTCGTTCGGGCAGGCTGTATACATTGGTTTCCAGCTTTTTCCCGGCAAACGAAGCCGCGTTGAACTGTGTTACGCTGCGCGTCAGCACCGTTGGCGCACCTGCCTTCTGGTCAAAGAACAGCAGCACTACTACCCCCTCGCCTGGCTTGCGGTCGCGCACAAACGGCTGGGTGTAGTTGTAGTCGATGTTGCCAGCTTCGGCAGGTATGCCGGCAGGCCGGGAGGGGCGCTGCACAGGTGTACCCGCTGCCGTGGTGCCTGTGCTGGTTTCATCATAGGGCAGCCCCGCCAGCAACCGCAGGGTCTTATTCCCGATCGCTGTGATGGGGGCCGATGGGTACGTCCGTGCCAGAAACTCCAGCCCGGCCCGCAGGCTGTCGCGGTTGCCCTGCTGGCCCCAGCTCATTGCCTTCAGATACACCAGCTTCGGCATATCTGGATGCACCGGAAAGTTCTCCTGTAGATACTGCGCCAGCGTCCGCATGGTCCCATACTCCCCGCGGTTGTACAGGCTGAACATTGCGTCATAACCCGTCTCAAAGTCGTTGGCCTCCACGCGCTCGTTGGCTGGCTTGCCTTCATTGCGAATCAGCCGCGCAAAATCGCTCGCCGGATACTCCCGCAGTATCAGCTCACGCTCGCTTTGTGCCAGCGGCGGGTTGCTCGTCTTCAGCAGCCGATACAGCGCATAGTGCCCTTTCTGCGCATATAGGCCCGTACTGTGGCGCGCCAGCAGTTGCCGCAGGGTTTCTTCTGCCTTTACGGGCAGGTTCAGCCGGTCACAGTATACCTCTGCCAGCCCCAGCATCGCATCCACCCAGTCGGCCTCGGCTTTGTTCCGCGCTTCGGCAGTGGTCGGTATCTCCAGGCGCTTGCGCTGCTTGCGCTCGCTCCTGCTTTGCCCCCCCTGTGCAGGCGCCTCGGCAGTGGCGGTCGCGCCCCCGGCCACAGCAGCACCTGGCCCTTGGCTCATCAGCGAACGCCAGCGCCAGTTGTCGGCGTTCGGTCGCGTACCCCATGTCTTCTGAAAGGCGGTTTTGCCCTGCGCCACCAGCTCGGGCTGGTCAAAATAGAAAGTCCCCACGTTCGGGCCGTTACTGCTCCCGCGCTGACGGTTGGCAGCCAGCAGAGCAGCCTGCCGCTGGCGCTCCTCTTCCGCAGCTTTCAGCGCCTCGGCGGCGGCGGCGGCTTCGTCTTCCTGCTCCAGTGCCTCGTTGATACGGGCATCCTGCTCACGCTCGGGCAGCTGGGCAAGCACCAACAGACTGTCCAGCCGGGTGGCGGCATCCGAGTACACTGCAAAAGCCCGCAGTGCCTGCGCCTTGGCCTGTATGTCCCGA
The DNA here is from genome assembly GCF_057219875.1 of Pontibacter sp. T17. Classification (NCBI taxonomy): domain Bacteria; kingdom Pseudomonadati; phylum Bacteroidota; class Cytophagia; order Cytophagales; family Hymenobacteraceae; genus Pontibacter; species Pontibacter sp. T17. The sequence goes on along the minus strand of NZ_JBXVVW010000001.1, from coordinate 524,536 downwards.
TAGTCCTTGTACTCCGGTTTGGCCCCTACGGCAGCACTGTCGAAATAGGTGCTTGCCACGCGCAGCTGTTTCTTCTCCCCATAGGCCATCAGCCCCAGTTGGTAGTAGGCCAGCGTCCGGTGCAAAGACCGCGGCTGGCCCTTCTGTGTCGCGTCTTTGAAGGCACGCTCCGCCTGCGTCAGGCGCTTGGTCCGCACATACGCCAACCCCAGCTCATACAGAATATGGTCGGCAAAGGGCGCATACCGCTCCGATTCCGCCATTGACCGCAGCTTCTCTTCCACATTCCCCTTCAGTCCTTTGATACTGCCTGGCGCCTTCAGCTTGATACCCAGCAGTGCCATCTCGGCCCGGAACACCAGCGCATCCGAGTAGTCCAGCGATATCACCTTACGGAAGTGCTCCACCGCTTTGTAGTACAGCTTCTGGTGGTCATACAGCTGCCCCAGCAGATAGTGCACCCGCGTCCGGTCCTTCTTGCCTCTGATCACCTTCAGGTTGTCATCCAGCACTTTGGTCGCCTGGCTGTATTGCCCTTCGGCCACCAGCAGGTTGGCCAGCAGCATGGCCGACTCGGCCCGCGCCAGACGGTCAGACGCTGGCAGCTTCAGCGATTGGTCCAGTAGTGTCCGTGCCCGCGCCAGATCCCCCTGCTGATACTGCACCTTCGCCTGCCACAGCAGCGCCACTGGCACCAGTTCCGATTTTGGAAACGCCGCCGGGATATACTCGAAGTTCTGCTGCGCTCGCGCATACTCGCCCTTCAGGTACAGCGCTTTGCCAATCAGCAGGCGCGCGTCGTCTACCCAGTCGCTGTTCTTCCGCCGATAGATCATGTATTCACATTTCTCTATCACTTTGTCCAGCGCTTTGGGGTCGCGCTCTGCCTCGGCGGCCAGTGCCGGGTCACCCTCCGGCTTCCCATCTACCAGCGGCAGAAAGCCATCGGCGGGTGGCGCATAGCCAACGTCTGCCCCGCGGGTGTTCTCCCTGTAAAGGCGGTTGGCGTTGTAGTAGCCATTGAAAAACGCATGAAAGTTCTGATACGTCCGCGCAAGCAGCGTCTTCTTGCTGCTGCCACAGCCCGTCACTACCACTGCCATGCACACCATGCCCAGCCAGAGCACCGCGGCAAAAGCCCTACCTTTGAGCCGCTGTTGGCCCTTCTCTGTTGTATCCCGCATCTCCATCGGCGCTTGCACCAAGATACAGCCTTTTGCCCGCAACCAGCTAACTTGTAACCATGCGACAGCTTCTGCAGCGCCTGCGTCTGCTCCTATCCCATCTCTACTCCTTCGTCCTCATGGACGAGGTCACCTTCCGGCAGTCTTGGCACCTCCGCTTCAAGTTGGGTCATGCCTTGGCCGTCATTCTCGGTGCGCTCGGCTTTGTCTTTGTCGTCACCACCCTGCTCATCGTCTTTACCCCCGTCCGCGAGTGGATTCCCGGCTACACCGACCCTGAGCAGAAGCGCAAACAGGTAGAGCTACTCCAGAAAGTCAACCAGCTCGAAGACCTCGCCGCACGACAAGACAGTTTCATCCGCAGTCTCCAGCGCGTATCCGGCTACGTCCCTGCCGACTCCTCTGCCCTCGCCGACCGTGCAGCGCGTGTCAGTGCACAGCGTTCCCAGCAGAACACACCCGCCACGATCAATACCCCGGCCGAAACGCCCACTCCGGCCGTTGCCGCCCCCCGCACTTCTACCTACTCACAGCTTCCACAACTGGTACTGCCGCTCCTCTGGCCCGTCGACAATGCCATGATCTCTGGCCGTTACGAACTCGGTAACCAGCACTTCGCCATCGACCTTGCCGCTGCACAGGGTACACCGGTTCGCGCCATCGCCGACGGCTTCGTCATCCTTTCCGAATACACCGACGCTACCGGCCATGTCATCGGCATCCAGCACCGTGGCGGCATGGTCTCTTTTTACAAACACAACAGCCGCCTCTTCAAGTCCCTCGGCAGTTTCGTCCAGGCTGGTGAAGTCGTTGCCGCCGTCGGCAACAGCGGCTCTCACACCACGGGTGCGCACCTCCACTTCGAGCTTTGGCTCGAAGGCATGCCCGTCGATCCGCTCGCCTATCTCCCCGTCCGCGACAATCCGTAAGCCCCTTCCTTCGTACCTTCGGCCCGAATCATACTACCAAGACGTTCTCTGTCACATGTTTAACAACAGCAAAAAGCCTTCCGCCCAGGACGACCGCCGCGGGCCTGCCGAAAACACCCTCAGCATCATCGCCCCTGGCGCCGTCATCGATGGCAACGTATACAGCGAAGGCGATATCCGCGTAGAAGGCAAAATCATCGGCACCCTCAGCTGCAAATCCCGCGTGGTGGTAGGCGCACAGGGCACCGTCGAAGGCAATATCGACGCCCTCAACGCTACCGTGGCCGGCACCGTGCACGGCACCGTCATCGTTCGCGAAATGCTCCAGCTCGCCGAAACCGGCAAGGTCTATGGCGACATTGTCACCGTCAAAATCGCCATTCAACCCGGTGGCCTTTTCACTGGCATGATGAAAATGGGCCCCGACGCCGCCGACCTCATGAAGCGCAACCCCCAGCCCACCATCGCCAATATCAAGCCCGTGATCCTGAACAACCCCGCCCAGGAAACCCCCGCCACTTCCTGATTCTCCCCCAGCCATGAACGAGCCGGAATCTCCCAGCCCCACACCGCCTGGAGAACAGGCCAGCAAGGCCCGCAGCGCTTACTCCGCCTGGATACGCTACTCCGCCATGGGCTTCCAGTTTCTCGGCTACATTCTTCTGCTCACCCTCGCTGGCTGGTACCTCGACCGCCGCCTTGGTGCCCAAACCCCCTGGGGTCTCATCGCAGGGGCACTTCTCGGCTCGGCGCTTGGCATGGGGTTTCTGGTGCGCCAGTTTCTCAAAAAGTGACAGCGGCATTCGCTTCTGGTAAATAGAAAAAGCCCCACGCATGGGGCTTTTTTACTTTTTGCGAAGACCGCATCCCGCTCAGCTCATCTGGAAGGCGTGGGCTGCCTGAGGCTTCCCTTTGCTGTCAAGCCAGTCTGCCAGACCAAAGAACTGGATTCGCTCCGTGTCAATCACCGCAATCGCGCTCTTCTTCTTCATCCGGTTCAAGGCCGAATTCACGTCCCGTTTGATGCTCCGCAGATCCAGGTATTCTTCCTTCTTTACCAGCAGTTCCGATATTTCGGCCGCCGACACAAAACGCCCCATTTCCTGTATCGCGTCAAACACCTTCGCCGACAGCGGAATGTGCACCGTGCTGCTCTGTAGCGACAGCACCGCCTGCTTCACGTCTTTCAGTGCCGCCTGTATCGTTTGCAGCTGACGTTTCAGCTCCATTTCTTCGGCTTCCATTGCTGCGATTTCCTTCTGCAGCAGGGCCACTACGTTCTGTTTCCGGTCCTTTTTCATGGGCGTTGGTATGTTAGCGTGCCAAAAGTTGGGAAGAATTGCTGTGAGCAGCAAGCATTTAGCTGTTATCCACGTCACGTTAGACACAAAAAATCTCAATTTCCCACTTTCTACCCCTCCCATCATGTCGGTAGGCCCATCGCTTCATCCCCTACAGCGCGTCTTTTACTCCCTCGGCACACTGGTGTTGCTCTTCCTCATGCTCATCTGGGGGCAGCCGCTGCTGGTACCTCTCCTGCTGGGGCTGATGCTGTCGTTTCTCCTGCTGCCACCGGTGCATTGGCTCACCGCCCGCAGGATACCACGGGCCCTGGCCATTGTGCTCAGCCTCCTGCTGGTCTTTCTGGTACTGGGCACACTCCTTGCGCTGGTGGCCAGCCAACTTGCCGCCTTTGTCGATAGCGCCCCACAACTGGGCCATCAGCTCAGTGCGCGTCTGACCCAGCTGCAGCAGTTCATTCATCATTATTTCGGCCTGAGCCCCGAGGTCCAGCAGCGCCTTCTATTCGAAAAAACCCGCGCTGCCGCCACCCAACTGGCTGGCTTCGCCGTCGACATATTGGGCGCCGCTGGCAGCTTCATCGCCAGTACCGGTATCGTCGGCGTACTGGCGTTTTTTTTGGCCTGTTATGCGCCACGCTTTCAGGCGTTCCTCCGCCGACTGCTCCATCCTGGGCAGCAGACAAGTGCCCTCTCCATCCTGCAGGAGATCTCACATGTTACAGCTCGCTACCTGGGCGGCCTCACCGTCGACATTCTCATCCTCACCATGCTGGGCACCATCGGGTACTCCCTGCTGGGGCTACCCTACGCCCTGCTGCTGGCGCTCATGGCCGCGCTACTCAATATCATCCCTTATGTCGGAGTCTTTATCGGTAGCGTCATCCCTATTCTGGTGGCCCTCCTCCTCAACGACTCCCTCTGGTACCCTATTGGCGCCCTCGGCGTCGCCATTGCTATCCAGACACTCGACAACAATTTCATCATGCCATTCGTCGTAGGCCGCAGTGTCAACCTCAATCCACTCTCCACCCTCGTCGCACTACTGCTGGGCGGTCTGGTCTGGGGGCTGGCCGGAATGGTGCTGTTCGTCCCCCTCATCGGCATGGTGCGCATCGCCCTCAACCACTTTCCCGCCACCGAGCCCTGGGCCTGGCTCCTCGGCGAGGCCGACGAACATCCTCCCGCCCCCACTCCCCCCGCTCCCAAGCAATGAAAACCCTCCTCGCGCTCTGCTTCCTCTTTCCCCTGCACACGCTCATGGCCCAGTCTCCTGTCGCGCCCCACACCTCCACCGGCACCTTCCACGCCCTGCGCCTCACCCCCGGACAGGACCTCCGCCAGGCCCTTCTGCAATACGCCCAGCAGCACCGGTTGCAGGCCGCTGCCATCGTCAGCTGCGTGGGCAGTCTCACCACCGCCCACCTCCGCTACGCCAATCAGGAGCAGGGCACACTACTCTCCGGCCACTTCGAAATCGTCTCGCTCGTCGGCACACTGGCCCTCGACGGCAGCCACCTGCACCTCTCCATTTCCGACAGCACAGGCCGCACACTCGGCGGCCATCTCCTCGACGGTTCCCGCATCTACACCACCGCCGAAATCGTCCTCGTCGAGCTCCCCGCCCTCCACTTCACCCGCCAGCCCGACCCCACTTTCGGCTACCGCGAACTCTTCATCACACCAAGGAAGAAATCCGAATAAACCGCTGGCACATGCATAAATCCATCCGCATCCTGTTTCTCCTCCTTTTCACGTTTGCTACTGCCAATGCACAGGAAAAAGTAGAGTACTACACTGGCACAGAACAATTGAACATTGAAGGCTGGATACCTGTCTACGCTTCATATCCTGTCAACGATTTTCTCGTTGTAAATCAGCAACTGAAGGTCGCACTCGTATCCCAAAAAGGAACCGAAACGCTGGTTCTCCTGGATTCTTCCAACACCGAACTGGACAGGTGCGCCGTGCCAAGCATGTTTAAAGTACTGGAGCAAAGTCTTTTCCTGCTTGGAGACACGCTTATTTACCAACCAGAGTGGTTTTACAAATCACATGTATTCCCTAAAGATTTCGGAAAAGGTTTTTTACGGCTCACAATTAAAAACAATAATATTCAATTCATTGATTACACGATGGAAGGAAAAACATCAGATAGAAGAATTATCAGCAAAAATTCAATATTCGAAGTAAAGATCACTCGAAAAAAGAAGGGGCACAGCATTACACTGAACGGCAAAACGATTATAGAAAGCGCCACTGAATACGACGGCCTGAGTTATGTTATGTTGGAATGGAAAGACCTCTTTTATTTCTACAATCACACTACCCGAGAACTGACTGCATTTGACAAAGCGGGCGGCAGAAAATCGGTTCCTCTCCCCAATCCTGCGTCAATCGCCCGTCTCGAACTGACCGTAGACCCCACCGACCAGAACCTTTATGTCTACTGCATTATCAAAAAAGCAGCCCCTGCATCCTTCACCGGGCTGCTATATCAGGTTAGCAATCATACCCTTGTGCCCATCAAAGAACTGGCAAATCCATGCATGCTGTTGCGAAAAGCAGGCAATCAGTACTACGGTATGTTCCAGGTGATGTTTGGAGACGAGCGTGTTCGCTGCATCTACCAGCTCAAGTGAACTCCCCGCTCCCCTCCCGCGTATATCTTCTATGCGCTGGTGGTTCTGTCTGTTGCTGCTTTCGCCACTGTCCCTGCGGGCACAGAACACAGCTGCACCCCGACTGCTGCCTGTGCCCCGGCTCACCGTCCTCCCCGCCAACCTGCTGACACTGCCGCTGCCTCCACCCCCCTCTTCCACGGCCAGCTACTCTCCCCTGCGCATCCAGCCGCTCAACGGCCCCGCCTGGCGCTACACACCCGGCATATGCTGGGACATCCAGTACAGCCTCTCGCCCCACTTCCGCATGCGCATCGCCGTCGACAACCTCCGCTTCACGCAGTAAGGATTTACTGAAGGCCCCACTCGGCCTTCTGCTTCTTCGTCAGGCTGGCCCGCACCAGCGCATAGCTGTGCGCTATCAGCTCCCGTACCAGCGCCTCCGGCATACTGCCGTCCACCGTCACGGTGTTCCAGTGCTTTTTGTTCATGTGATACCCCGGCTGCACGGCCGCATACCGCTCCCGCAGCTCCTCGGCCCGCGCAGGGTCGCACTTCAGGTTCACCGACGGCGGCGGCGGCGCGTCCAGTCCCATCAGCCCGAATATTTTGCCCCCTACGCGGAACACCAGCGTGTCCTCGCCAAAAGGCGTGTCTTCCGTCACGTCCGGCAGCGCCAGAAAGGCTTCCCGCAGCGTCTCCAGGTCCATGCCTCAAGGTAGGAAAATGACCAACGCCCTGCCGCGCGCACCGGCCTTTCCCCATCTTTGCTCCGTGCAGCAGCTCAACTATTTCACCCTCGCCGCCCTGGCCCCCCTCCTCCATGCCGAGTGGGCCGGCGGCCGCTGGATCGGCTGCTTCAGCCAATCCCGCGACGAGCTCGTCCTGCTCGCCAAAGGCCGCCACGACGGTGCCCGCGCCCTCTTCCTCCGAGTCGCCTGCGGCGGCGACCTCCAGTATGTCGTCCCCGTCCGCGACTTTCGCCGCGCCGCCAACAACGTCGTCGACCTCTTCCCTCACCTCGAAGGCCGCACCATCACACGCGTCTTCCTCGTACCCGGCGAACGCCTGCTCACCATCGAACTCGAAGGCGACACCCACGTCGTCCTCAAGCTCCACGGCCCTCGCAGCAATGTGCTGGTACTAAACGGAAGCAAACTCACCCATCAGTTCCGAAATACCCTCACCGAGGCACTCCCCAACCTCCACGCCCAGTGGGCACCCCCAGCTTCCGAGGCCGACTTCCTGCCCTTCCTCGCCGCCGCCCACAACGACCCCCTCAAGGCCCTGCGTCGCGCCTGGCCCATGCTCGATACCGCCCTCCTCACCTATGCCAACCAGTTCCTCTCGGCAGGTAAAGAGCCCTGGAAGGTGGGTATCCGCATCGCCACCGAGGCCCAGACGCCCCCCTGGTATGTCCGCGAACTCGGCGAGCGCGGGGCCGAGTTTCACCTCCTGCCTCCGCCCGAAGATGCCCGCACCTTCGACGATCTCTTTGCTGCACTCGAGTTCTGGCTCCGCCGCCACCTCTCCCGCTCTGCCCTCGCAGATGCCCGCGAGGCCTTTCGCCGCGAACTCCTGCCCGCACTCCACCGCCGGCAGGGGCAGCTCACCAGCGCCCAGACCTCTCTGGCCCGCCTCGCCAGCCAGCGCAGCGCCGAAGAACTCGGCCACCTCGTCCTCGCCAACCTCCACCTTATCCAGCCTGGTGCCACCGAAGTGGAAGTAGCCGACTTCTACCACGACGGCCAGCCTCTCGTCATCGACCTCGAGCCCGACCTTAACCCCCAGCAGAACGCCGAGCGCCTCTACCGCCTCCACCGCGACCACCAGCGCCGTCAGGAGGTTCTCTCAGCCCAGCAGGCCGAAACCGAAGACGCCCTCCGCGCCCTCCTCGATGCCCAGCAGCGCCTCGACGCCTGCCGCCGCCCAGCCGAAGTCGCACAGCTCCGCACACAGGTAGCCCCCCTGCTCAATCCCGCCGCCCAGCACGACGTCCGCGAGCTCCCCTACCGCGTCTTCACCCTACAGGGCTGGACCATCTGGCTCGGCCGCAACGCCGACGCCAACGACCGCATGACCTTCGGCCACGCCAAAAAAGACGACCTCTGGCTCCACGCCCGCGACGTCCCCGGCAGCCACGTCATCATCCGTGCCCGCCCCGGCCTCACGCCCCCACCCGCCGTGCAGGAATACGCCGCTGGCCTCGCCCTCTGGCACAGCAAAAACCGAACGGCCTCCCTCGCTCCTGTCTCGGTGGTGCAGCGCAAGTACGTCCGCAAGCGCAAGGGCATGGCCCCCGGCCAGGTTACCCTCGAGCGTGAAACCGTCCTCCTTGTGCCCCCGGTCAAACCAGAATAGGGAGCCCTCTCTGCCCACACACCAAGCCTGGAGCGGCAGGCAATCTGCCTGGTTTTCTATCGATACCAAATGCAAACGCCTCCTGATGGGAGGCGTTTCATCTTATTCAGAACCTGAACGGCTTACTCAAACACAAACCTTCTATTACCCGTGTATCCACCACGGTATCCCAAATTCCCCCTACCCTCTGACGCAACCGCACGTTCAGTCACTTCATACACCGTGTATTCTGTTCCCGTCACGAGGCCCGCGGGAATCGTAAACTTCACTTCTGTAGTGGTTACCGAAACGATGGGGGCCTCGACGATCGGTGAGCACGAACCGTTGCGGCAGATATCCAGATAGATTTGAGTCTTGCCCGCACCAGGATTAAAGCCTTTTCCTGTCAGCGTCAACTCCGTACCTGCGGAGGCACGGCTGGCAGAAAGTGAAAGGACGAAGCCTACCGCAATCAGGTTCACCTTGTTCGACTCAGAACCCTGAACCGAAACCACCACCTGGTTTGTGCCCACCACCACATCCGGTATCGTAACTGTCAGCTTGGTATTGCTGTAGCTACTGACAGAGCATTCATGCCCCCCGATGTATACTTTTACCGCACTGTTGATGCCATTGAACAGGTCGGTACCTGTAATCTCAATCACCTCACCGATATATTCTTCCGTCTTGGACAGCGCTGTTATCACAGGTGCAGCGTCTATCCAGATAGATGGCGAGCCCGTTGCATTCTGTCGCGTACTGGTTACGCTGAGGGTGTAGCTCTGGCCCGTTGTCAACGATGCAGGTACTACGCACTCAATGCTGGTGCTGGTGCTGCTTAGTATCTCAGCCGTTACCGTACCAAACTTCACAACCGGATTGAGAAAACCCGTCCCCGTAATGGTCAGCCGTCCTTTTACAGGCAGTCTGGTTCGGTTCACCTCAGTAATGACTGGGGCCGCCACCACCTCAATTGTCTGATTGGTATTACTCACAACGCCACTCACCTGCACACTGAGTGCGTAGGTGCCGACAGCTGTTCCTGCCGGTATGGTCACAGTCAGTTGTGTTGTAGTGGCCGCTTGCACAGTCAGTCCCACATCTCCCATTTTCACTGTATTCAGCCCTGCTGTGGCCGAAAAGTTGCTACCAGTGATAACCACCGTCTGGCCCGCAATGTATACAGCATAGTCCGTTGCGGTAACCGTCGGCATGGCCAGCAGCTCATAGGCACTGGCCTTCGTGGCCGACTTACCCTTCACCGCAACCTTGAAGCCATACTGGCCTGGCCCCAGCGTACGTGGCAGACGGAACTTCACCTGCGTGGCTGTCACTTCTTTGATGCTGTCGGCCGGCAGGGCAGTTTCCACAGCCGAGGTTGCATGTATGGCCGTCACGGCTACATCGGCCTTCACTGCGCCGAAATGTTCACCCGTCATTGTAATGAGTACGCCCGGCCCGCCAGAGGCCGGAGCTACCGTGGTGAGTACAGGGGCGGGCTGTTCGGGTTGTGGCTTTTCGCCATCCTCGGAATCACAGCCTGCCAGCAGCAATGCCGTCACCAGAAAACCCGCCAGAAAAAAGTAGCTTCTCATGGGTATAGTCACAGTTGAGTTCGCCCGACAAGCATACCCAACTCGCGCTCCACCAAGCTTATAGAAAACAGACAAAAAGGCCGCAGCAAGAGTAAGTCTACCCCCAGCCTGGCGCCCAAACCCATTCCCAGAAAGATGCCCTCAGCCCTTCAGACTTCGGCAAGCCTCCTTCCCAATCTCCCGCCCCCTTACCTTTACCCCATGCGCACCCACTACCTCGGCATCGGCGTCATGTCCGGCACCTCACACGACGGCATCGACCTCGCCGCCTGTCGCTTCCACCACGTCGATGGCCAGTGGCATTACGAACTCGTCGCCGCCGAAACTGTCCCCTACAGCCCCGACTGGCGCAGCCGTCTCCTCGCCCTCCCCCACGCCTCCGCCGAAGACTTCGCCAAAACCCACACCGACCTCGGCCACCTCATCGGCATGGCCGTCCGCCAGTTCGCCCTCGCCAACGGCCTCCGCCCCGACTTCGTCGCCTCCCACGGCCACACCATCTTCCACCAGCCCACCCGCCACTTCACCGCACAGATCGGCTGCGGCGAAACCCTCGTCACCCATCTGCACTGCCCCCTCGTCTCCGACTTCCGCCCCCGCGACGTCGCCCGCGGCGGACAGGGTGCACCCCTCGTGCCCTTCAGCCAGCACGCCCTCTTCCCCGATACCGGCCTCTTCCTCAACCTCGGCGGCATCGCCAACCTCACCGTACTGGCCCAGCGCGCCGGCCTCGACCCCGCCCACCAGTACGATGCCTGGGCCAAGCCCGGCTGGCAGTTCATGGCCTACGACGTCTGCGCCGCCAACATGGTGCTCAACCACCTGGCCACCCAGCACAACCCCCAGTGGGCCTACGACCCCCAGGGCGAACTGGCCGCCAGCGGCGAACTTGACCCTGCCCTGTTGGCCCGCCTCGAAGGGCTCGACTTCTACCACAACCATCCCCCCCGGTCCTTGGGCCGCGAGTACGCCCTCAGCCACATCCTGCCTCTGCTCGAGCGCACCCCTCTGCCCCTTGCCGACAAAGCCCATACCTACGGCGTCCACATCGTGCTGCGCCTCCTCGCCGAGCTCGACCGTTTCCAGCTCCGTAACCAGCCCCTGCTCGTCACCGGCGGCGGCGCACACAACACCTGGCTCATGGCCCAGCTGGACAAAGGCCTCGCCGAGCGCGGCATCACCCGCATAGCCCTCGACACCCAGCTCATCAACTTCGCCGAAGCCCTCCACTTCGCCTTCCTCGGCCTCATGGCCCTGCTGCGCCAGCCCAACGTTCTGGCCGAAGGCACCGGCGCACGTTCCGCAGGCACCCTCGGCGCCATTCACCTGCCCGAAAGCTACAGCCAGCCCCTCCTCTGACACCGATTGCAGCGGCCACACACGAAAGGCATCTCGCATTTCGTTGTTATAACAAATAACGGCGACGCCATATGAACTCCGACCTGCAAGCCCTCCGCGCACTCCGCCAGTCGCTACCCCCCGGCCCGCGCATGCCCGCCCTCTTTGTAGGCCACGGCAGTCCGCTCAACGCCATCACCGACAACCCCTTCAAGCTCCGCTGGCAGGAGCTTGGCAACACCCTGCCACACCCCTCCGCCATCATCGTCGTCTCGGCCCACTGGCTCACCCGCGGCACCTTTGTCACCGCAATGGAGCATCCCCGCACCATTCACGACTTTGGCGGTTTCCCCCGCGAACTTTTCGAGCAGCAGTACCCCGCGCCCGGTTCGCCCGAACTGGCCACCCTCACACAGGAAACCCTACACAGTGCCGGCGTCCAGCTGGACCACCAGTGGGGCCTTGACCACGGCTCCTGGTCGGTCCTGCTACCCATGTATCCCCTCGCCAACATCCCCGTCCTCCAGCTATCCATAGACGCCACCAAACCAGTCGAGTGGCACTATGAAGTCGGGAAAGAGCTGGCAGCCCTCCGCGAGCGGGGTGTGCTCATCGTCGGCAGTGGCAACCTCGTGCATAACCTCCGCGCCCTCAACTGGGCCAATCCTGCTGCCCCGCCCTTCGACTGGGCGCTGGAGTTCGACGCCCGCCTGCAAGCCCTCATCGAAGCCGGCGACGACCGCGCCACCACCACCTTCCAGCACTGGGGCGCTCTGGCCCAGCAGGCACACCCCACCTACGAGCACCTGTTACCGCTCTACTACATCCTCGGCACCCGCCACACCACCGACCACCTCACCTGGTTCAACGACACGTTCGACATGGCCTCCGTCTCCATGCGCTCCTTCGTCCTGGGCTGAGCACTCTGCTGCGCAAAAAAGCCCCTTTTGCAAGGGGCCTTTGAAGGTTACTCAGTCAGAAGTCTCTTGACATCCGAATTCCTGAGCCTCTCTATCAGATCGAATCTACGTTGTTCCTGACGCTTCCTTGCTTCATTGGTAAATGGACAAATGCTATCTAACCACGTAATGAGCTCATCAAAATTATCATTGGTAAACCTCCGAATTACTTGCCCAGTATCATCAGTGACAACAAACTCAAACACTCGATTCCTCAGACCTTCAACAAAGCCAAGTAAATCTAAAAATTTACCAAGTGCGCACATGTCCAGCAAGCGCTGAAGTGTTGTAGTATAAGTTTCCATTCGAAAAATTACATATATAGCTATACTAAAGCAAACAAACTTTCAAATTCAACGACACCTTCAAGATGGCCTCCGTCTCCCTGCGCTCCTTCGTCCTCGGGTGACCCCAAGCCCCCGAACACCAATAAAAAAGCCCCTCGTTGAAGGGGCTTTTGTCAGTTTTATACTCGAGGCTCAGCGCCCCATCATGCCGCCCATGCCCATCGGCTTGGGGCCTTCCTTCACCGTATAACCTGCGGGCAGTGTCACTTCACTGTCGGCTACAGTGCCTGGCTGTATGGTCAGACACGTCATCACCATCGTCACCTGGCCCATATCGCTTGGCATCGACATCTCTATCTTCAGCGGCATACCGTTGATGTCGCGATAGAAGTAAGTGCCTTTGGCGCGGCGTGCAATCAGTTCTTCTGGCACCTTCAGCTCAGGGGCAGCCCAGATGAACAGCGTAACCGGCTTGCCATCTTCCACCACATCCACCTTATACTTCTGGCACGAATAACCTGCAATGGTAGCCGTTTCCGCCAGTTTGGTAACTGTGAACTTGGCCGTGGTGGTGCCACCGGTTTCTTCCTGCGACTTCAGGTGATAGGCTACCCGACGGCTGTCGTCCAGCATCCACGAATCGCCGGTTGAGCCATTGCTCAGGGTGCGGCCTGCCATCATGCCTCCCACCATCTCGGTCATGGACTTCTCGCCCTTGACCCGGATCATCATCTTGCTCGGCATCATGCTGCCCATCATGGCCGCATACTGCTCGGGCATGTTCGGCGCATTCACTTTGATTTCGTAGCTACACGTGCCCTGGAAGCCCTGGGCCAGCGCCAGGCCGGGCACACAGGCCAGCAGCAGCAGCGCTTTTTTCAGCAGTTGTTTCATGGTTCGGGGAGAATATGGGTATGACCGTGCGAAAGATACAATATCCGTGCCGCCCGCCACCGCCCGTTTGCATAACTTTGGAATTGCACTCACCTGCTGTCTGCTGCCCTGCCATCATGAGCGAAAATATCACGCAACAACCTGCCCCTGAAGCTGTTCCAAACGTCGGTGTGGAAGTGGCACAGAAGTTTCTCCTCGAACAGTACAGCGAGCGCATCTACGCCTTCTACCCCGACATCCTCGCCATCATCGATGCCGAAGGCCACTTCGCCCGACTCAACCCGGCCTTCGAAACCCTCACCGGCCACACCGCCGACAATGCCCTCGGCCGCGACGTCGATTCTCTCCTCCACCCCGACGACCGTGATACCTTCCGCCGCTGCCGCGAGGCCGTCCGCTCCGCCGAAGACCGCTTCAATGTCGTAGCCCGCATTGGCACCGCCGATGGCCGTTGGTGCTGGATTGCCTGGAGCTGCTTCGCCGGCCTCGAGGCAGGCTCCCTCTTCTGCGTCGGCCGCGATGTCAGCGCCCAGAAGGAAGCCGAAATCTCCCTCGTCCGCCGCGAGCAGCAGCTCGAACAGGTCATCGAACTCGCCGGCGTCCCCACCTGGGAGCTCGACCTCGGCACCCTCGAGTTCGTCTTCAACGACCACATGCTCACCCTGCTGGGCACCACCCGCGACGTCGAAAACGGCCTGCGCATGGCCTTCACGCGCTTCATGGCCCAGTTCTCCGACGCCGCCAACGTCTCCAACATCGTCCAGCGCATCGTCCGCGTGGCCCGTACCCGCGCCGGCGACTACGCCGACAGCTTCCCCTACCATCTCCGCCGCCCCAATGGCGAGCGCTTCACCGCCGAATTCCAGCTCCGCGGCATTCTCGACGACAACCAGTACATGATGCGGGCCTTCGGCACCGTCCGCCCCTTTGAGCAGCAGGCCGAAAGCACCGCCGCACCCACCGCCGCCGACACCCCACCACCCGCCGAGCTCGACGCACTCCGCCGCCGTGCCGAGGAAGTGGAAACCCATCTTGGCGATATCGAGCGACAGCTCTCCGCCGCACGTGCCGAAGTAGCCACCGCCGCCAGCGCCCGCGAGGAATACGCCGAGCGCCTACGGGCAGCCCATCTCGAAATCGAGCGTCTCCGCGAACTCGCCGCCGACCAGCCCATTCCCGACGCCACCCCCGATCCCGACCTCCTCCAGCAGCTCGCCGACCTCTCCGCACAGCTTACCCACGCCACCGAAGCCCGTCAGCAGGCCGAGCAGCGTGTCATCGCCCTCCAGACCGAGGCCGACACCCTCCGCACTCAGGTCGATGCCCTCCGCCACCAACTGGAACAGCTGCGCACCCAGCAGGCCAACGGCCCGGCGTCCGCCGTCCTCACCTTCCGCGCACTGCCCAATGGCGACCCCATCGTAGACCTCGACGACCAGGCCGCCAGCCTCCTGGGCCATGCCACCGGCAGTGCCCTCATGCGCTGGCTCGCCGAATGGCTCCACCCCAGCGATGCGCCCCAGTTGGAGAACGCCCTCCGCGACCTCAACAGCGCAACCCCTGGCACCGAAATCGTCCTGCCACTGCGCGTCACCGACAGCCACGGCCGCACCCGATACCTCGAAGGCCGCCTCACCGCCACCCTCGAAGCACTCGAATACCGCTTCGCCGACCACACCGAACAGCGCCTCGCAGCCCTCGAAGCCGCCGAGCGCGACGCCCGCACCAGTGCACAGGAAAACGCCCTGGCACAGTTCCGCTACGAGGACATTCAGGACCTCGAATCGCTGTGCCTCCAGGCCACCCATGCCGCCGTCGACACCCTCGAGCTCAAACGCGCCGTCATCTGGCTCCTCGACGCCGATGCCGATGCCGTCATGCCCGCACTCGTGTACCCCATGCCCGAGAATGACGAAGACTCCCTGGCACCCCAGCCCGCACCCGACTGGCAGGCACTCGTCAACTCGCTCGACAACGACCCCGCCGTCGCCGTCAAGTTCGTCTCCGTCGACAACCGCACCACCGCCCTCGCCCACTTCCAGCACGGCCCAGACCCCGTCGTGTCCTGCATCGCCGTCCTCGCCTACCGCGAAGGCCAGGCCCGCACCCTCCTCATGCTCGAACACACCGGCCTGCCCCGCGACTGGCAGCCCGACGAAATCGCCTTTGCCCGCGCCCTCGGCTGGCTCATCGGCGCCGGCTTCCAGAGCGGTCATCAGCGCGAACTGCAACGCCGCCTTGCCGACCTCCAGGCCAGCCACGAAGAACTGGTCCGCACTGCCGCTACCGCCCGCGACTCCCGCTCCGAATCGTCCGGGCAGGTGGAACACATCCAGAACCTCCTGGTGCAGCGGGAGAAACTGGCCGCCCTCGGCAGTCTCGCCGCCGGTGTGGCCCACGAGGTCAACACCCCCCTCAGTGCCATACAGGCCAGTGGCCGCAACATCGACCGGGCCCTCGGCGCCACCCTTCTCGAAATCCCCGTCCTCCTGCGCCAGCTGCCCGACGACACCGCCCGGCTCCTCCTCGAGCTCGTCCAGCAGAGCAGCACCTCCACCCTCGACATCGCCCCCGAGCAGGAGCGTGCCCTCCGCGGCCAGGTGCAGACCGTCCTGGACCGCTTTTCCGTGCCCAACGCCTCCGAACTGGCCAAGGAGCTCGTCGAAATCCGCGTCACCGAGGGCGTAGACCGCTACATCCCCCTCTTCCTCAATCCCTACAGCAGCGACATCCTCGACAAGGTCTACAAGCTGGCCCAGCTGAAGCGCAACCTCGACAACATTCTCCAGGCCAGCGACAAAGCCGCCCGCGTCATCCAGGCCCTTCGCTACTACAGCCACCGCCCGCAGCAGCCCATGCGCATGCCCGTGGACCTCGCCGAGAGCCTCGACACCGCCCTCACCCTGCAACAGAACCGCCTGAAGTACGGCATCGCCGTCGAGCGCATTTTTGCCGCCATGCCGGCCGTGCCCGTCTTCCCCGACGAAGTGGCACAGGTGTGGAACAACCTCATCTCCAACGCCGTGGACGCCCTCAACGGCAAAGGCCACCTGAAGGTCGAGTACTTTGCCGAGGGCACCGACGCTGTGGTGCGCATCACCGACGACGGCCCCGGCATCCCCGCCGACGCACTGCCCCACATCTTCGAGCCCTTCTACACCACCAAGCCGCAGGGCGAGGGCACGGGCCTGGGCCTGGACATCGCCCGCCGCATCGTAGAGCGCCACGGCGGCACCCTCACCGCCGACAGCCAACCCGGCCGCACCACCTTCACGGTAAAACTGCCGCTGAGTGAGTAGCCCCCTAGCACGTCATTTCGAGCGCAGCGAGAAATCTACTTGTAGGCGGCGTAGAGCCGCCTTCTCAGCCGCTAGGTCGGGCTGCCAGCGGCAGCCCACAGGTAGATTTCTCAGGAAAGCTGCGCCAACCTTCGAAATGACTGTCCATTGAATTTTAGCAAAATATAAGTGCTGCCCTATTACAAGAGTATCTGATTTAGAGCCTATTGCCATATTGGCCAGTACTTCATTCCTCTGCCCGATACTTCCAGGCATAAGCATCGTACAACTGCACTGAATCTATTTTAACGAATCCATCCAGATGGGGCAGTAATTCCTGTATTCCTTCATTATAATGGCCACTCAAAATCCAAAAATTGGAAGGCAATAAAACTTTTGATTTGGGAAAATATATATCGGTGCTGATAACAGTATCGGTATATCCAAATTCTTTCATATAATAGTTAAAAAATGAAAATTTAGAACTGATCATTGGGCTATTTTCGTCTCTTTCCACCATCGCTTTTGATAATTCACGAAACTGCGTTTTTGTTGGTCTGTTCAAAAACCCGCGCCCATGCATGGTATAACCAAAAGAAATAATGAGAAAGACAATTACAGCGAATCGGACCCTAATTGGTACAAGCGCTAATCCCTCCGATGCCAATAAGATTAGAGCTGGCAGCAGATACAAAAGGTATCGTGTCTGGTAAACAGGTACCACAGTCAATGATACACAGTATGGCATTAGTGCTCCCAAGCCAATGAATATAATCAGGAAAACAACCAGTGAGTCTTCTTTCTTTCCTTTGATAAGTTGATAAAAACGAAACAAAGCAGCTATAATTCCAACTGTAGAAAGAAGAGAAAAAACCAGCTCCTTTGCTGTCAATTGAAATTGAATTGTAATCAATGATCTGAAAACAGGCGGAGGCAGCCAGCCTGTGCCTCCATGTGTCAATCGAAATATAAATGTAGGAAGCCAGAGTAAAAATGGAATAAATGCAATGGCCAATGATAATATTGACCACTTCAGAGTCTTTACATCAAAATGCTTCTTCCCGATTAAATCAATTATAATAAAGGATAATACAATTCCGAAAATAAGAAAAAGGCAATTGTAGTGCACATATAGCGAAACTGCGCCCAGCACGCCCATTTCTACAGCAGACCTGTTGAGGGTAAGCTTTCCTTGCATGAAACGGCTCATTCGCCATATGATGATGGCAGAAAGCAGCATCATCAGCGAGTACATCCTTGCCTCCTGCGCGTATTCAAGGAAATGCACAGTGCACAGCGAGAGTATTGCTGCGTAAACACCCGCAGTATGACCTCTTGAATCTTTAACCGTCAAGAAGATTGCGCCCGAGGCCAGCACCGAAAAAAGGGCAGAAAGGGCACGGCCAGCTACAGCTGTATGTCCCCAAACATCACACCAGAGCCGCAGCAGCCAGAAATAAAGCGGTGGATGTGCGTCTGTGCTTGCTAAATCTGATGTCAGAGTCGCCCAGGATTTGTGGGGCGCCACTGCCATCATTGAATACAACTCGTCAAGCCATAGGCTTTGGTAATCAAGCCCCAGAAACGGCACGAATGCAAGTAATGCATATAGATACCATCCTATTCTGCTATGCACGTCAAGAAATCCGGTTAAGCTACAGCTAATATATGCTATAACTTAACCGATTTTCTGCACTGGCTCCCCAAAATATGCCTCAACCCCGCTCCTGACACAGCTCCAGCAGGACGCCGCCGGTGCTTTTCGGGTGCACGAAGCAGATGAGCTTGTTGTCGGCGCCGTGCTTCGGCTCCTCGTTCAGCAGCTGGAAGCCTGCGGCCTTCAGGCGCGCCATCTCCGCCCGGATGTCCGTCACGGCCATCGCCACGTGGTGCAGGCCCTCGCCCTTCTTCTCCAGAAACTTCGCTATCGGGCTGTCGGCGTGCAGGGCCTCCAGCAGCTCTATCTTGCTCTCGCCCGTCTGGAAGAAGATGGTGCGCACGCCCTCGCTCTCTACCACCTCCTCCTTGTAGGGGGCGCGGCCCAGCAGGGTGGTCCAGGTGTCGATGGCGGCGGCGGCGTCTTTCACGGCAATGCCCAGGTGTTCGATCTGCATGGCGAAGGGGGGGGGGTTGGGGGTACGGGATTCGGGGCTGCAAAATAGAACAGCCGTGAGGGAAAACCCGCACGGCTGCTCCCGTCTGTAAGTAAACGGTTATTCGGTAAGGCCGTTGGCGCGGGCCACCAGCTCGGCCAGGTCCATCACCTTGGTGGTGTCCTGTAGGTGGTTGTACTTCACACCGTCGGACAGCATGGTCGAGCAGAAGGGGCAGGCCACGGCCACCACGTCGGGCTTCACTTCCTTGATGTCTTCGGTGCGCTCCATGTTCACTTCCTTGTTGCCTTTCTCGGCTTCCTTGAACATCTGGGCACCGCCCGCGCCGCAGCACAGGCCGTTGGTGCGGCAGCGCTTCAGCTCCACGAGGTCGGCGTCCAGCGCCTTGATCACCTCGCGCGGGGCCTCGTACACGTCGTTGGCACGGCCCAGGTAGCAGCTGTCGTGGTAGGAAATCTTCTTGCCCTTGAAGGCGCCGCCTTCCACGGCCAGCCGGCCCGAGGTCAGCAGCTCGTTGAGGTACTGGCTGTGGTGCACCACCTCGTAGTCGCCGCCCAGCGCCGGATACTCGTTCTTCAGGGTGTTGAAGCAGTGGGGGCAGGTGGTCACGATCTTCTTCACGCCGTAGCCATTGAGCACCTGAATGTTGGTCATGGCCTGCATCTGGAAGAGCATTTCGTTGCCGGCGCGCTTGGCGGGGTCGCCGGTGCAGGTTTCCTCGGTGCCCAGCACGGCGTAGCGGATGCCGAGGTGGGTGAGGATCTTCACAAAGTCGCGGGTGACACGCTGGGCGCGCTCATCGAACGAGCCTGCGCAGCCCACCCAGAAGAGCACTTCCGGCTGCTCGCCGCGCGCGGCGTAGTCGGCCATCAGCGGTACGTTCACTTGGGTCTGCTCTGCCATATATCGTGGGGAGGGAATGTCGGTTGGGGGGAGAAATAGGGTCGGAAGGGTGCGGAGGGGCCTCAGGCTTTGGGGGCCTTGTCAGCGGGCAGGGTCACGTTGTTGGCCCAGTTGAAGCGCTCGGAGGGCGAGAAGGCCCAGGGCGTGCCGGCGTTCTCCACGTTGTTGAACATGGCGTTGAGCTGCTGCGGGGCGGCGCTCTCTTCCATCACGGCGTACTCGCGCAGCTGGCTGATGATGGCCACCGGGTTGATGTTGACTGGACAGGCCTCGGCGCAGGCGTTGCAGGTGGTGCAGGCCCACACTTCCTCGGCGGTGATGTAGCTGCCCAGCAGGCTCTTTCCGTCGTCTTCCCACTTGCCCTTGGTGTCGATCACGCGGCCAATTTCTTCCATGCGGTCGCGGGTGTCCATCATGATTTTGCGGGGCGAAAGGAGCTTGCCGGTGGTGTTGGCGGGGCACACGCTGGTGCATCGGCCGCACTCGGTGCAGGTGTAGGCGCTGAGCAGGTCGGTCCAGCGGAGGTCGGTCACGTCCTTGGCGCCGAAGCGTTCGGGCAGGGCGGGGGCATCGGTGGCGGGCTCCGCCGGGGCGGCAAAGGGGTCGCCGCTCAGCATCAGCTCCACTTCCTTCTTCACCTTCTCGTTGATGGGCTGCTTGCCCAGCGGGCGCACGTAGGTGTTGGAGAACCAGGTGTTGGGGAAGGCCAGCATGATGTGCAGGTGCTTCGAGAAGGGCAGGTAGTTGAGGTAGGCCAGAATGCCCAGAATGTGCAGCCACCAGGCGGCGCGCTCCACCACGTGCAGGGTGCCGTCAGACAGGCCATTGAACATGGGGGCGATAAGGCTGCTGAAGGGGAAAGCGCCGTGGGCTTCTACCACGCCGCGGGCCATGAGCAGCTGGTCGGCGGCATTCATCACCACAAGGGCGGTCACCAGCACGATTTCCATGGCCAGAATGAGGTGGGCGTCCAGCGTGGGCCAGCCGGTCATCTCGATGCCCGAGAAACGCTTTACCTTAACGATGTCGCGGCGGGCCAGGAAGCCCAGCGTACCTACCAGCACCAGCACCAGGAAGAGCTCGGCGGTGTAGGTAATGGCGCTGTAGAGGCCCCCAAGGTAGGGCGCGAAGAAGCGGTGTGTGCCGAAGAGGCCGTCCACCACGATTTCCAGCACCTCGATGTTGATGACCAGAAAGCCGACGTACACCATGAGGTGCAGGACGCCGGGCACAATGCGCCGCACCATCTTCTTCTGGCCCACGGCCACGAGGAACATATTGCGCCAGCGCTGGCCGGGGTTGTCGGTGCGGGCTTCGTCGCGGCCCAGCAGGATGTTGCGCCGGATGCGGCGTGCGCTGCGGACGAACAGCCCGACGGCGCCTGCAAACACCAACAGGAACAGGAGTTGAGAAACTACGCTCATGGGGATGAACTGCGTATGGGGAGGGGTAATACCCGGAGGCCGCAGGGCTGCTACAGCCTTCAGGTCTGCCGAAAATAGCACGGAAACGGGCTAACGAGCGATAGGAACACCGAAAAGCGCAAAAAAGCGGGCCAGTTTATACGGAGTCCACGCTGTGGGGGCCGCAGACCGTGCAGAACGACAGAATTTTGGACAGGCCACTTGCGCGAAACGAAAACCGTGTATATTTGCGCTCCCTTCCTGCTACACGCGGCAGGATTGACAATGCGGTGATGTAGCTCAGTTGGTAGAGCAGTAGACTGAAAATCTACGTGTCGGCGGTTCGATTCCGTCCATCACCACACCCCACGACGCCCCGCACTCCGGGGCGTTTTGCTTTTGGGGGCCTGTCAGGGATGCTGTACTTCCCGCAAAACAACACAGGCCCCTTGCGGAGCCTGTGTATCCGTGTTGAGCCGAGAACAGCTTACTGCTTCAACGACGCGATGTCGATGACGAAGCGGTAGCGGACATCGCCCTTGATCATGCGCTCGTAGGCTTCGTTCACCTGACTGGCCGAGATGATCTCGATGTCGGCGGTGATGTTGTGCTGGGCGGCGAAGTCCAGCATCTCCTGAGTTTCGGCCATGCCGCCGATGTTGGAACCGGCAAAGCTACGGCGCCCCATCACCAGATTGAACGACATAACCGGCAGGGGTTCCATCGGCAGGCCCACCAGCACCACCGCGCCATCCACCTTCAACAGGCCGAGGTAGGCATTGACGTCATGGGCAGCCGAAACAGTGTCGAGGATGAAGTTAAGGCTGCGACCATAGCGGCGCATCTGCTCGGCGTTGGTGGAGAGCACCACTTCGTCGGCACCCAGCTTGGCGGCCTCCTGGGCCTTGCCCGCCGAGGTAGTGAACACCACCACGTGTGCGCCCATGGCCTTGGCAAACTTCACGGCTACGTGGCCAAGCCCCCCAATGCCCACAATGCCTACTTTGGAGCCGGGGCCCACCTTCCAGTGTTTCAGCGGCGAATAGGTGGTGATGCCCGCGCAGAGCAGCGGTGCGGCGGCGGCAGGATCCAGCTTCTCGGGTACGCGCACCACAAAGTGTTCGTCCACTACAATGGCCTCGGAGTAGCCGCCGTAGGTCAGGGTGTTCAGGTGTTTGTCGGGCGAGTTATAGACGTAGATGGGGCCGGAGTCGCAGAACTGCTCGTCGCCACGGCGGCAGTATTCGCAGTCGCGGCAGGAGTCGACGAAGCAGCCGACACCGACGAGGTCGCCGACCTTGAAGCGGGTAACACCAGCACCGACGCGGGTGACCTTGCCCACAATCTCGTGGCCTGGAACCACGGGATAGGTGGTGCCATGCCATTCGTTGCGGGCGGTATGGAGGTCGGAGTGGCAGATGCCGCAGTAGTGGATGTCGATCTCGACGTCGTTGGCCTGCACATCGCGGCGGGCGATGGTGAGGGGGCCCAGGGGTGCCGTGGCGGCCTGGGTGCCGATGGCGTTAACGGTACGTGTCTGCATGGGTAAGGGGGAAAGGATTGCCTGTGTAAGGTAGGCAATCCTTTCCCCCTTACCTACCGAAGCAGGAGGAACGCAGCCCGGAACCGGATGGTTTCGGGAATAAAAAGGTCGCCACGTGTGGCGACCTTAAGAGACTATGCCAGTAAGCTCAGATGCTACCTACGGGCGAGATAATCCTTCTCTGCAGAGGAAGTAGAATGCGAGTACAACGACCTACCCACGGTATCTCTCTCAGGAATGTTGTAAACGGGTCGGCGTCCAAGACCACTCGCCATCAGCTTGTTTATCAAAGAGTTAACCTCACTAAGTTTGGCAAACTCACCAGCCCCAATTGACTCGGGAGCTCTAAGCACTTTCTTGACTTTGGATACAAGCTTTGCCATGTTGCGAAGTTAGATATGAAGTCGTGAATGAATCAACATCTGCTGTCCAGTACGTGCGATAAACTGGCAAATCACATCGTTGTAGCTGCGAATGAGTGAGCGGAGGGGCCTGTCTTCAGAGAAGTCCTCAATCTTAAGTTTCAACTTTCGGAGAGCATTGATGTTGATGGCACGACCATGTGAATGCCAACGTCGGTTGTCTCCCAATTCACGAGCTATCTCTGTAGCCCTTTGCTGCTTCGCTCGATCTGTAACCCGCCTTCCATTCCTATGCGTTACCCAGTTTCTGAATTTATAATTCACAAGCCAGTCGGTCAATAATGCAACCGTAAGTTCTCTGGCTTGTTCACATTGATTCAGCATAGCAAGGTCCAGCTGCTGAAGCATCATAAACTCTGCATTTGAAAGTGTCCCTGCATTTGATTTTTCAACAAACTGCTCAACTTTATCAATATATCCTAATGCTGGAACCCAAGAAGTTCCGTTATGGATCTGTGGGTCAATTGGGCCAAGACATGACGAATAGTCCATATATATTCTATCCCCGGACATACAGAAGATAGTACCTGCACTATAAGCTGAATCAGGGACAATAAAATATACCTCTTCGTAATTTGTGCGCGTAATTGTAATCAGTTTTTCAACAGCCTCTGCACTTCCACCAGGGGTGTTCAATATTATGCAAAGTCGGCCTCTATTATCAGCATCCTTAAGCTCTTCTATAATATCACGAAAAAGTGGAACTATACCGTCATGTATTGATCCATAGTAAAATACAAAATCTGCTTGAAAATGCTCTTCGAGAGCAATTAGACGTTCATTTAAAATAGATTGAAGGGTTGCATCAAAAGCAGTTTTCATAAGTTATTTTTTGCGAGTATAACCCATGAAGACCAAAGTAATGTTGTAAAAATTAGACGTTTTAATCTTCGCCCCTACTCCACTTTTCTCTGGTTGTTGCGGCGGTTGGGGTCGAGGCGGGCGTAGGTGGGGTCGAGGTGCAGGGTGTGGGGCCGGTTTGGCACGTCGAGCTGGAGGTTCAGGGCGCCCTGTTGCAGGCGGTACCGACCCTGATGCAGCAACCTGCCGTCGGTGGTGTGCAGTGCCACGTCCACGCTGTCGTCGGCCAGCGGGATGGGCGCGGCCTCTGCGCTGGGCCAAGTCTGAGCCGAGATGCGTGCCTGCACCCGATAGCGGCCACTGGAGAGGGCTTCCACCTGGGTGGTGTCAATGCGGTAGTCGGTGACAGAGCGCCCCGAGAGCCAGTCGGTGTAGCGGGCGCTGTCGGCGGCGGTGCAGGCGCGGGCCAGGAGGAGGTCGCGGAAGTCGAGCATGGTGGCCTTGCCATCCGGGCCGCCGTAGCGGTGCAGCAACTGCCGCAGCAGGCTATCGGTTTCGGCGTAGCCCAAGGCCTGCGCAATGCCGTTCATTACAATGGCACCTTTTCCGTAGTAGAGGTAGGCGTCGTTGGTGGCGGCAAGCAGGGGCACTTCGTCTTCGCCCTCGCCCGCGCGGCCCAGGAAATAGCGGTCTTCATCGAAGGCAAGCATGGGGCCCAATGCAGACGGGCCGTAGACCTGGTGCAGATACCGCTGCTCGGCGTACTTGGCCAGCGACTCTACCAGCGTGGTAGCGCCTACTACATCGGCGGGGTCCAGACGGTGGCCCCACCACTGGTGGGCAATCTCGTGGGCTACACGCCTGCCAATGAGGTCAACCTGACCTGTTTCGGCGGCAGCGGTGAAGCCACGGTTCTCAGTAAAGAAAATGGTGCCAGTGGTTGCATAGGCGGCGAACCCGGCCCAACTGGGCACCTCGGCGATGGTAAGCTGGCTGTGCGGGTAGCGGCCCCACTGCTGGGAAAAGAGGTGGAGCGACTGCGCGGCGGCGGTCATCATACGGGCGATGCTGGCCTGGTGGGCGGGGTGGTAGTAGATACTAACCTCGACGCCGCCCACACGCTGCTGGCGCACTGCGTAGCGGGCAGCAGCCACGCTCAACTGAGGGGTGACACGGCCGTTGCTGCGGAAGCGGCTGAGGGTATAGCCCTCGGTGCCATACCTGCGTGCGAGCAGGCCGGTGGCTGCGACGTGGTGATCGGCCGGGGCAATGACATCGAGCTGGAAAGTGCGCCAGGGCCGCAGATGAGGAGCCGCTGCCAAAGCGGTGCGCTGGGCGGAGTCGGCAGGAAGCGCGGCACGTTCGGTACGGGGCTGGGTGAGGCCATACCGTTGGCGGAGATCGGGACGGGAGAGCTCGAAGCCGGGGCGGTAGCCGAGAGTAGGCACCAGCACGTCGTCGGAGAGATAGGTGCCGTTGGCCGTGACATCGGCGGCGGGATTCAGCTGAATGCCCCCGCGGTTGAGCACGAACGTCCACGTGAGGGTACGGAAGGCGCCGGGGGCCCACAGACTGTCGGGTACAAAGAGCCAGACACCGAGCCGACCATCGTGGTGTACAAGGCGCCCACCCACCAGGTTGATGGCAGCGGAATCAACGCCCTGCGGCAGGGTAACAAGCAGGGTGTCGAGGGCGTGGGGCGTGCTGTTTCGCAACAGCAGGCTGCCATTGGTTTCGGCCCTGCGCTGGGTGGGCTCCAGGCGCAACACCAGCTGAAGGTGTGTGCCTGTGGGCAATGGGCGGGTGTGAAACCGGCGGTAGGACAGCTCGTAGTCGGCGCGCCACTGAATGGTGGCAGAAGTGCTGCGCCAGGTGTGGCGCATGGTGGTTTGCCAGTAAAGCCCGCCCCCCACCAGCAGGAAGCCTGCCAGCGCGGAAACCGCCAGCCTGCGGCCTTCGGCGCCCAGCTGGCGGGGGATGCTGCGCACACGCTGGCTGAAAGCGGCCTGTGGACCCCGTGGCCAGAGTGCCCAGCCCAGTGCGGCCAGCGCCACAGCCAGCAGTGTCCAGTAAAGCATGAAGGCTGCAAAGGTGAGTGGCACCGGGCCGAAACCGTCCATCTCGGAGTAGCCGCCAACAGGGCCTTTGGCGAAGCTCCAGAGCGGATGTTCGAGCCCGAGGCTGGATGCCTGCATGGACAGCAGGGCTGTGACCAGTCCGGCAAAGAGCCCCAGCCAGCGGTTGGGCAGCAGGAGTTGCAGCACCAGCGCGGCCACGGCAAAGAGCACCAGCGGATACACCCCAAACCAGAGCAGCGAAAGGTAGGCGAGGAGATCGAGACGGGTGTAGCCCAGGGCCAGCTGCACACCAATGCCGGTGAGAATTCCGGTGAGGGCAAGCAGCAGTGGCAGGGCGGCGAGCGCAGCCAGCTTGGCCAGATAGCGCCAGACATCGGGTGCGGGTGTAGCGTCCAGCAGAGGGGCCATGCCGGAGAGGCGTTCGCGCCAGCAGATTTCCGCCGCGTAATACACAATGACGACCGTTCCGAACAGGCTCAAAGGCACCTGGATGGCATCGAGCATGCGGGCGGTAGTAGGCAGCTGAGGGGTGCCGTACTCGCCGGTCAGCTGGCCGACACACTCCATTGCTACCACAAACGTCCAAAGAAGAAGCAGGGCAGCGAGAATCCAGCCGCCGAGCTGGCGGAGTTCCTGCTTCAGCAGGGTACGGAACAGTATACCTGTGGCGCTGGCAGTGCCCGGGCGCACGGGTACGTAGGCCCGCTGGGGGGCGGGGTCGGCTTTGGCGACAGCTGCCTTGGGCGCGCGGGCGGGCTTTTCGCTGAAGGCAAAGCGATGATATACAAAGCCCAGCAGAGCTGCCGTAGCGGCCAGCCAGCCGAGGCGGTTCCACAGCAAATGGCCTGTCAGCTGTGGCAGCTGGGTGTTGCGGAGGGCTGGCGGCCAATAGCGGGTCTGCTCGAAGAAAGCCGAGAGGCCCAGGGGGTCGAGGAGGGCGGCGCGGGCCAGTGCTTCGGGGGTGGCAGGCGCGGCACCGGCCATCAGGGGAGAATCGATGAGCATGGCGGCCACCCAGTAGAGCGCATACAGGGCCACAGCCGCCACGTAACACAGCAGGGCACTGCGGCCCAATACCGCGACCGCGAACAGCACCGCCCCGATAAACAGGAGGTTGGGCAGGACAATGACCCCCAGTGCCCAGAGATAGAGCTGCGGATGCAAGGGCCCCAGGCGGTCG
The DNA here is from genome assembly GCF_057219875.1 of Pontibacter sp. T17. Taxonomy (NCBI): domain Bacteria; kingdom Pseudomonadati; phylum Bacteroidota; class Cytophagia; order Cytophagales; family Hymenobacteraceae; genus Pontibacter; species Pontibacter sp. T17. The sequence continues at coordinate 497,366 of NZ_JBXVVW010000001.1, read as the reverse complement.
GGCGGCAGGCTTACCCCGAAGGGGGCCAGCATGAGCACCAGCAGGGCCAGCACCATGACGGTGGCAGCCGCCAGTGTCATGCCGCCAAAGCGTGAAAGGAAGTAGCGGAACCTGCCGATCGGCGTGGCGAAGACGATGCCGGCCATGCGGTGCTCGAAGTCGCGGAGGACGGCCCCGGCGGTGAACACCATGACCACAAACACACTAAGGAGCGACAGCATGGCACTGTCGTACACGACGGTATAGGGCGAGTTGACGAAGACAGAGCGGGGGCCGAAACCCGTGGCAATGAGGACAAACGCCACAAACACCATGAGGGCTGCCGCTGCCCAGAACGTGAGCTTGCGGACGTGAAAACGCCACTCGAACCGGAGGAGTTGAGCGATCATGCCTGTGGGATGGCTGTGGTGGCAGGCTGGGTGAGGGCGAGGAAATAGGCATCCTCGAGGTCGGGCTCGGCGGGGGAGAAGCCCTCCGGAGCCGCTGCGGCAAGAATGCGCAGACGGGTGTGGCCTGCGTGCAGGCGGGCGGAAAGGACGTGATGGCGCTGGCGAAGGGCCGGGACGTCGGCCTTGGCAACGTCGGCGGAAAAGACACGGCCGCGGAGTTCGTTCACCAGGGCATCGGGTGCGCCGGCGCGCAACACCCGCCCCTGCGCCAGTATGGCCATTTGGGGGCACAGCTGCCGCACGTCTTCAACGATGTGGGTGGAAAGAATGACGACCACCTGCTCGCCAATTTCGCTGAGGAGATTGTGGAAGCGGTTACGCTCTTCGGGATCAAGGCCGGCGGTGGGCTCGTCAACGATGACGAGACGGGGGTCGCCGAGGAGAGCCTGTGCGATGCCGAAACGCTGGCGCATGCCGCCCGAAAAGCCGCTGACAGCGCGGTTGCGATGCTCCCAGAGGTTCGTCTGCACGAGGAGAGCCTCCACCTGTGCTGTACGCGCGCGGACGTCGGTGAGCCCCTTGAGGACCCCGAGGTAATGGAGCAGATCGGCGGCGGAGGCGCCGGGATACACGCCAAAGTCCTGCGGGAGGTAGCCGAGGCGGGCGCGATGTGCGGTGAGGTCGGCAGCGATGGGCTGGCCGTCGAAGGAGAGAGTACCGCTGTCGGGGTCCTGAAGGCCGGCCAGCGTACGCATGAGGGTAGATTTACCCGCACCATTGGGGCCCAGGAGCCCGAAGAGCCCGCGCGGTATGGTAAGCGATACGCCGTCGAGGGCGCGAACGCCATTGGCGTAGGTCTTGGTGAGGAGGTCGAGGTGGAGCATGCACCAGTGTGAGTGGAGTGGACAGAACTGTAAGAAACAGTTCAAGCCAATGACCACTTTTCGCTAGCGGGGTTGCATGCGCCGGTGCCAGCTCAGGAGCGTCACCTTCCCTTTGGCACGGGTAAGTCGGGCAGGTCGGTGGCGAGGAGTTTGGCGAGCTCGCGGAGGGAGGCCTGGGCCTCGGCGTGGTTGCGGATGGGCCTGTCGAGCGGCGGAGCGGCTACGTGCGCGGCGGCAGCCTGTGTGGAGCTTACTAAAGGAGCAGATGGCTTGGGCGACTGCACAGCGGGCGGGCCAGCGGGCGCAGGTTGCGCCTGAGATGTGGGGCGTTGCGCAGGCTGTGAGCTGACGGTGCTGCTGGGGGCGGCTGAAACGGTAGTCGGGCGGGCAGCAGGCAGGCTTGACTGCTTCTGCTGGTGCTGGTGCTGTTCTGCGCGGCGCTGCTCGGCTTCTACCTGCGCAGAGAGCCGGGCACAGAGGGCGGCCTGTGCGCGGTAGAGCGCCGCGACACGCGAAATCTGCTGCGCGGCGGCAGGCAGGGGTTTGCCCGACATGGTGTGAATCTCAATCATCTCGAACAGCCGGTGGTAGAGGTCGTTGAGGCGGTTGAGCATGACCAGTGCGTTGTCGAGCAGGGCGGGCAGCGTTTCGTTCATGCCCGCAAGGTGCAGGACAGCCCGCGGAGGGACGCCAGAAGGTGGCCCCCTTCTGTGTGTAGGGGGTGCGACTTCGGGGAGGTTTCAGCCGGCGATGCGGGCGGCTTCCCAGGCCAGCAGGGCCTGCTTGCGGGGAACACCCCAGCGATAGCCCCCCAGCCCACCCTGTTGCTGGATGACGCGGTGGCAGGGAATGAGCCAGCCGATGTGGTTGGAGCCGATGGCTGTGCCCACCGCCCGTTCGGCACCCGGTTTGCCAATGGCCTTTGCTACCGTGCCATAGGATACGCATGCGCCTTCGGGGATGTGAAGGAGCGCCTCCCAGACTTTGATCTGGAAATTGGTGCCCTTGAGGACGAGATGGAGGCGCTGGTTGGAAGACTGGGCGGCAAACAGCTGGGCAGCATACACGGCCGTGGCCTCGGGTGCGGGCGCCAGCAGTGCGCCGTCCCAATGGCGGGCGAGGTCGGCGAGGGCTGTCTCGCGCTGGGTGTCGGGCTGAAAGGAGAGCCAGCAGATGCCGCGGTCGGTGATGGCGAGCAGGCATTCGCCGAAGGGCGTGGCGTGGAAGCCGTAGCGGAGGGTGAGGCCAGCGGCGCGGGCGCGGTATTCGCCGGGCGTCATGGCCTCGAAGGTGAGAAAGAGCTCGTGCAGACGGCTGGTGCTGGAGAGGCCCACGGCCTCGGTGGTGTGGAGAAGGTCGCCGGTGGAGCGGAGCACCTCGCGGGCATATTCCTTGGTGAGGAAGCGCAGAAACCGCTGCGGCGAAGTGCCCGCCCACTGGGTGAACATGCGGCTGAAGTGGGCCGGACTGAGGTGTACCTGGCTGGCGATGTCCTCTACCGAGGGCTGCCGGGCCACGTTGGCGGCTATGTACTGGATGGCCTGCTCGATGCGGGCATAGTCCAGTTCGGGTTGGGAGGAGGTGAGTGGGAGCGACACAGTACAAACATCCGGGCTGGGGGGCGGAGAGTCAATCCGGATTCTGCGGTGATGCATCTGCGACAACATCAGGCCAATGTCGGGCGGAAAGACAGGATTCCTGAAAATCCCATAGGAACTTCTCTTTCATGAAAAAAAGCCATGACCGTATGGGAGCATAAGGCTTATCGGCAGGAATATCCACTGCTATAAGCAATTCATGAGGCGAAATCCCTTCAAACCAGATACCCAACCCAGCCAGCTCATGCGTGCACCGGTCATATTCTTCTGATGTAGGTACAAGAATGTGTATTGTAGAGTTGCCTGAGGGTGTAACTACTGCCTGAAAATCCCACATCCAACCTACATCATGGGTGCAGCGAACGATATCGTCAGAAGCTACATGACGTGTATAGAATGGCGTATTCTTCAACTGAAAGAGATCTTCTCCCACCCTTAATGCCCAAAGTGTTTCAACCTTACCCTGAAAAAGGCCTTCTTCTGTCTCATAGAAACGGACTTTGTGTTCGGGTTCGGCGTCTGAATTCGGTAGCGAGTAGGGAAGTGTCATTATTCAGATAGAATGCGTCCGAAATTAGCCAGGGAGTCGGACACCCAGTGCTGGCGGGTGTCGATGGCGGCATCGGGTGTGAGAAGCCAGACGGTAAGCTCGGCGGCGGGGTCGGGCGTGTGTGCCTCGGTGAGGGCCCGCCAGTAGGGAAGGAGGCGCTGCGAGACTTCCCTGCGCGAGAGCCGGGCGATGGACTGAACCTCGGCCTTCTGGCCCCGCTTCTCCTCCAGGCCGAAGTACATGACCCAGTCAGGATAGTAATAGAGGAAATGCGTGGCGACAGTGTTGGATGCGTCGTCGAAGCGGAAGGAAAGCACCTCCACGTATTCGGGTGTACTTTGCGCCAGGTGTTCTTCCACCACCGGAAACACACTGGACGACAGAGTCTTTGTGTCGGCTCCTGCTTTCTGCCAGTGCTTTTTCAACTGTGCGTGGTACCACGTCACTGGCTGCTGCTGCACCTGCGCAGAAAGTGCCAGCGGGAAGAGAAGCAACAGGAGCAGGAAGCGCATGGGGGGTCAGGAGAGGTTTTCTTTCAGGCGCATTTCCTTTTTGATGCGGCTGAGATATTCGGGGGTGATGCCGAGATAGCTGGCGATGTTCTTCTGCGAGAGGCGGGGCTCCAGCGCGGCATAACGCGCATGGAAAAGCCGGTAGCGCTCTTCGGCAGGGAGGCTGAGGTTCTGAAGCACGCGCTGCTGGAAGGCGATGTAGGCGTTCTGGGCCATGATGCGGAAGTAGCGCTCCATGGGCGGCACGGTGTCGAAGAGGTAATAGAGGCTCTGGCGGCTGCACTCGAGGAGGTCGCAGTCTTCGAGGGCCTCGAGGGTGAGGATGGAGGGGTGCTGCTGGTCGAACGAGCGCTTGTCGCCAATCCACCAGTCTTCCATGGCCAGCTGGAGAATGTGCTCGTTGCCCTCGCGGTCTATGTGAAACAGGCGCAGGCTGCCGCTGCGCACAAACCACGTGTGGCCCACCTGCATGCCGGGGTAAATGAGCACCTGCCCCTTGCGCACGCGGCGCTGCTGCACATGCTGCTGCAACTGACCCACCTCGGTGGGGGACAGCTGCACATGCTGCTGGATGGAATGCAGGAGCGGGGCCAGCGTCTCGAGAGAAGTCATGTACCGGATGGGGGGGGGGCTTGAACCAGTTCAAGCAAAGATGGTGAACTGGTTCATTGGGTGGGGGTAGCAGGCGGCGGAGTTTTGCAGCACACAAAAACACACTCACCCATGACTTCTCTTTTCATTCAAACCGACAAACACTGGAGCGGCCTTTTCCTGCGCCTGACACTGGGCCTCATGCTGTTTGCGCACGGGGCGCAGCTGATGCTGGGCTGGTTTGGCGGCAACGGCTTTGTGGCCACGATGGACTACTTCACGAAACAGGCGGGCCTGCCATGGCTGGTGGCCTTCGCCGTGATACAGGTGCAGTTTCTTGGCAGCCTGCTGATGCTGGCGGGCTTTCTGACGCGGCCGGTGGCAGTGGCTGTCTTCGGCATGTTCGTGGGCATGATACTGATGGTGCACCTGCCGCACGGGTTTTTCATGAACTGGTATGGTACGAAGGCGTCGGAGGGCTATGAGTTTCACCTGCTGGTGTTGGGCATGGCGGCCTCGCTGCTGACCACCGGCGGCGGCACGGCCTCGGTAGACCGCTACCTGACCGCCCGCAAGCTGGCCTGACCCACTCGCTCCTCCTTCACTCCACACTCACCTCACGCCCCTGCCTCACTCCCAGGGGCTTCTTTGTTATGCGCGCACTACTGACAATCCTGCTGCTGGCGGCAGGGATGGGCAAGGCCTTTGCCCAAACGATACCCGCGGAGATAATGGCCGCCCCGAACCTGTACCGGTGGCAGCACTACTTCGGCAAACCGCTGCGCGAGGGCTCGCGGTGGGGCTATTTTCACACAACGAGCCTGCTGGTGTATGCCGACAAAAGCCGCGGCGACGAGCTGATGAGCCAGGCATACGCGACGTATCAGCTGGGCAGCAAATTCAAACTGGCAGCGGGCACGTGGTTTGTGAACGGGCCAGGCCTGCGGCCGGCGCTGGCGCTGCACTTTGTACACCGCACCGAGCGCTTGACGCTGAGTCTGGTGCCGCGGGTAGACCTGTACCGCAACGCCGCCACCGAGCTGTTTGGCGTGGTGGAATACCGCCCCCGTCTGACCGAGCGCCTGCGCCTGTACACCCGCGTGCAGAGCCTGAACAGCTACGGCCCCTGGGGCCATCTGCGCAGCTACCAGAACTACCGCCTGGGCCTGATGATGGGCAACACACAGTTTGGCGTGGCCTACAACGTGGAATTCTATGGCCGGAGCCGCGACCGCCTGGACTTCGTGGGGTTGTTTGTGCAGCAGCTGCTGAAATGACAGACCTGCGCAAAAGTGGCGCAAAAGCTGGCAACCGTCATGGAATGCGGGGCCGGGTGGTGCTAGCTTTCGGTGTACAACCAACTGACTGGCATTATGTTGCGCTACCTGCTGACGGCACTCATCGCACTGCACGGCCTGATACACCTGCTGGGCGTGGTGAAATTTCTGGGGCTGGGCAGTGTGCCCCAGCTGACGGGCCGCACGCTGTGGCCGCTGACTGAAACCGGCCTACGGTTGAGCGGCTGGGGCTGGGCAACGGCCTGTGCCCTGCTGCTGCTGACGGCCCTGCTGCACGCCGCACGCGCCCCCCTGTGGTGGGCAGCAGCCCTGATGGCCGCCGTGGCGAGTCAGGTGCTGGTGATCCTGCACTGGCCCGACGCCAAAGCCGGTACGGTGGCCAACGTGCTGATAACGCTGGCGGCGGTGGTGGCAGTAGGCTTCTGGCAGCTGGGGCGCGATGCCGACGCCCTGCGCCAACGCCTGAACGCAGCCGATGGCCAGGCTACCGTTTCCCTGCAACCGCTGGACACCCTGCCCCCCGTGGTGCGGCGCTGGCTGGTGCACAGCAGCGCCAGTCAGGCTACGATTGCGCCCTTCACGATACGCCAGCGGGGGCGTATGCAGCTGAAGCCGCAGGGCAGTTGGGTAGCCTTCACCGCCGAACAGACATTCTGGTACCGCACGCCGGGCTTTGTGTGGACCACCGAACTGGCGATGTATGGCCTGCCCGTGCAGGGGCTGGACCGGCTGGCGCAGGGCCACGGCGGCATGACCATACGCGCACTGGGCTGGCTGACACTGGCCGACGCCCACGGCCCCGAAATAGACGAAGCCACCCTACAACGCTGGCTGGCCGAACTGGCGTGGCGGCCCAGCATGGCCCTGCTGGGCAGTGTGCACTGGCAGCAAACCAGCGACACCAGTGCCCGCGCCACGCTGGTAGCGGGCGACCTGACCGTAGCGGGTGATTTCCACTTTACCCCTGCGGGCGACTTTCTGCGCTACGAGACCGACCGCTGGGGCACGTTTGACGGGCGGCAGGAGCGGCGGCGCTGGGTGATAACCGCCACCGACTGGGGCACCGTAGGCGGCCAGCGGATAGCGACCCACTGCGCCGTGACGTGGCAGCTGCCGACCGGCCCGTGGACCTGGCTGGAAGTGGGGGTGGAGTGAGGGGGGGTGGGCTCGCTCTATACGTCATTTCGAGGCCAGAGGCCGAAGAAATCTATAGGGGAGCACGTATTGCCTGTCGCGGGGAACAGATCTCTTCGTCCCGCTCACACGGGACTCGAGATGACGTGGTGAGGCGGGGTTACGTCATTTCGAAGGTTGCCACAGGCTTCCTGAGAAATCTACTTTTGGGCTGCTGAAAGCAGTCCGGTACCCACTGCAGGGAAGGCGGCGCTGCCGCCTATAAGTAGATTTCTCGCTGCGCTCGAAATGACGTGGTGGGGAATTCCGCTCAGATGGTTCTGCTTTCCAAGAAACTGTTAGTAAGAATAAAACTAGCTACTTAACTTAGAGCAATAATTAAACAATATGGACGCAAAGACACATCTTAGGTTAAGACTAGAGAAATTATTTGACTTACAATCTGGGTATGTTTCTGGATTCTCTAATAGTACATTCAATGATTTTTTTTACTCCCATGGAATTAAAATAGATGATGGAAAATACAAAGAAAATGGTGATTCAAAGGCAAAAAGATTAAGAACTTTTATAAGAATTGAAGACGAAAATCTGGTATTCTCTGTCATTAGAGATTTGTTGGAGCATTGTCTGATTTCAGGTTGGATACCACATGAAAAGAAAGCTACTTTCGATGAAACCGTTAATTTCATCGCTAATCAAAAAACTTTCGATATAAAGACAAGTCATATTACAGAGATGGTTAGTGTAGGCAGGGATAAAGACTGGAAAACAATAGCAGCAGAAATAAAGAACTCAATATCAAGAAAAGCGTTCAATTCAGCAATTGACCGTATGCATACTTTTATGACAAAATATATAAGGCAATATTGCGATGAGATTGGATTAGATCATAACAAAGAGGAATCATTGGATTCACTATTTGGCAAATTGAGAAAAAGGCTTATTTCTGATGAATTATTATTATCAGATAGTGCCGCCGATATACTGCTAAAAACAAATATCAGTGTATTAAGAAAATTCAACGATGTCAGAAATAATGAAAGTATGGCCCATGACAATCATCTTCTAAAAGAAGAAGAATCTGAATATCTTCTTACGAACATCAGTAGTCTCCTTAAATATCTTGATGAAAAAAGGAAGACCTACAGAGAACTGCGTAACCCCCGTTAAGAATCCCTAACCACTTCAGGGTGAAGGGGAGAAGGCGTTACTTAGCGGCATGATTGACCTGAAGTTCAACTATCCGGTGACGGCGGGCACGGCCGCGGTGGTGCGCGAGCGCCTGCGCGACCTGCTGGCCACCGATGCCGCCGCACTGGAGCAGTATCTCGTCATAGAGCAGAGCGCCGACACCCGCCAGTGGATTGCCGATGCCTGGAAGCGGGGCAGCCACACCGTAGCGCCCGAGCAGGTGTTTGTGGCCGCCACGGGTCATAACGCGCTCACGGCGCTGTTCACCGCCCTTCTGAAGCCCGGCGACGCCATCGCCGTAGACCCCATTACCTACAGCGGTACCGTGGGGCTGGCCGCCCATATGGGCTACAAACTGGTGCCCGTGCCCGGCGACGCCGACGGCATGCTGCCCGATGCACTGGCCCGTTTGGCCGGCGAAGTGAAAGCGGTGTATCTGATGCCGAACGTGCACAATCCGCTGAGCGTGACCATGCCGCTGGCCCGCCGCGAAGCATTGGTAACCGTAGCCCGCGCCCACGACCTGTGGCTGATGGATGACGACGCCTACGGCTTTCTGGAAGCCGCTCCCCTGCCCTCGCTGGCGCACCTGGCACCGGAACGGGCTTTCTACCTACAGAGCATGACCAAGCCGCTGGCGCCTGCCGTGAAAGTGGCGGTGCTGCTGGCGCCGCCCCAGCTGGCCGACAAAGTACACGCCGGGGTGCGGTTCAGCGGTCATGGGCCATCACGGGTGTATCTGCACCTGCTGCGGGCGCTGGTGGCGGATGGCACGTATCAGCAGCTGCTGGAAAAGAAACAGGCCGAAGCGCGGGTGCGGCAGCAGATAGCGAAAGAAGCGCTGGGTGGGCTGTTCCCGCCCACGACACACCCGCACAGCTTTCACCTGTGGCTGCCCCTGCCCACAGGCCGTGCCGCTGACGTGCTGAAAGCCATTGCCGACGCTGGCGTAGGGGTAATACCGCACCAGCCGTTTGCAGCCAGCGCCGACGTGGCACCGGGCATGCGCGTGGCGCTGGGCGGCGAGAACGACCCCGCAAGGCTGCGGCTGGCACTGGACATCATCGCCAACACGCTGCGGGCATGAGCAGCCGCATTGCGCAGGTGACGTATCTGGTAGCCGACTACGACACGGCACGCGACTGGTTTGTGCGGTGTCTGGGCTTCCGGGTGGTGGAAGACAGCGACATGGGCGGCGGCAAACGCTGGGTGGTGGTGCAGCCTGCTGGCGGGGGCGTGGCGCTGCTGCTGGGCAAAGCCGCCACAGCCGAGCAGCAGGCGCAGATAGGGAAACAGGGCGGCGGGCGCGTGTGGCTGTTTCTGGAAACGGACGACTTTGCGCGCGACCATGCGGCCCTGCTGGCGGCGGGTGTGCACTTCAACGAAGCGCCGCGGCATGAGCCTTATGGCACCGTAGCGGTGTTCCGCGACCTCTACGGCAACCTCTGGGACCTGATAGAACCGAAGCGGGGGTAGCCTCGCTGTAAGCAGGCAGGGTCAGGCGGGGGAATTGGGGCCGCCGGGGAAGAAGTACTTGAGGACGAGGATGAACAGCCCAAGCACGGAAGCGGTGGTGGTGGTGACGAGCGTGATGAGGACGGTGTCGGAGAGCTTGCCGAAAGAGAACATGTTCGCGATAACCAGCGCAATCATGATGAACAGCCAGGCGGTGATGAGCATGAAAATGCGGTTGGCGTAGCGGATGCGCGTCTCGTTGTTGGTCTTGAAGTTCTTGAGCTCTTCCTTCTTGAACTCGAGGAGGTGTTGGCGCAACTGGCCGTTGTACTCTTCCTCGCCGAGCTGATAGGCCAGGGCTTCCTGCACGGGCGTGGATTCGGTGCCGGGGGTGGTGGCCGAAGGGAGTGCCGTGGCCGGGGGATCCTGCATGCCATCGGGCAGCTTGCGAAGGTCGGGCTGCATCAGGCTTTGACGTTACGGGCGAGGAGCGACTCGAAATACTGCTGGAGCAGTTCCTGTGGAATGCTGACGCCCTTGGGGGGCTTACCCTGATACTGCTGGGCGACGCGGTCCCAGGGCGAGTCCTTGAGGTGGGTCCAGGCGGAGAGGGTGAGGGCGTCTTTCACGCCGTACTTTTCCCAGACGGAATCGAGGAAGGTGCGGGTAGCGTCGTCGAGCGCCGGGGCATCGTCCTTGGTGGTATCGGGGAGGAAGATGGGTCGGGCGCCGTATTTCTTGAAACGGTGGTAGGTACGGGGATAAACGGGGCCATAGGGCCATGCCTCCAGCGTGTCGGTGATGAGGCGCGACTTGTTGCCCGACAGCACCATATGCCAGCCATCTGCGAAGTAGAGCAGCTTCTGCAGCTTCATGTGGGTGACAGGGTCGTTTTCCTGCACGCCCTTCTCGATGAAGTAGTTGGCGATGACTATGGGGTCGTACATACAGGAGACAAGATAGGAGGAACTACCCAGAGAACGGATGTAGGAAGCGGCTATTGTGGGGGTTCGACCCAGCGGCCGTCGGCGCGGATGAGCTCGATGAGCTCCTGCACGGCGTGTTCGGCGGGGACTTTGCCCTTGATCTGCTCCTGACCGCGCCAGAGCGAGATGATGCCGGGGCCAGCGCCCACGTAGCCGTAGTCGGCGTCGGCCATTTCGCCGGGGCCGTTGACGATGCAGCCCATGATGCCGATTTTGACGCCCTTGAGGTGCTCGGTGCGGGCGCGGATCATGGCGGTGGTGTCCTGGAGGTCGAAGAGGGTGCGGCCGCAGGAGGGACAGGAGATGTACTCGGTTTTGGTGGTGCGGAGGCGGGCTGCCTGCAACAGGCCGAAAGCCGTGCTGTTGAGCAGGGCGGGGCCAAACTGCTGGGGGTCGGCGGCGGTGAGCCACACGCCATCCACGCGGCCGTCTACGAGGAGCATGCCCATTTCGCTGGCGGCATGGAGCTGGAAGCGGTGCTCGGGGGTTTCCTCGGGGATGTCGGTAGCGGGGCTGATGACGCTGTGCAGCACCACGGGGATGTTGGCGGCGAGTTCCTGCAACTGGAAGATGCGCTGGCGCCACGTGTGCATGGGATATGGCCCCTCGGAGGGCAGCACCAGCACCACGGGGCTGCTGGCCAGCTGGGTGCCGAGGTCGGCGGTGAGGGCCTCGGCGGCGGAGAGCCGGACGAAGTTGAGTTCGGGGCTGGTGGTGGCGGCAGTGAGCCACTCGGCAGGCGAAGCGAAGAGCGGGTAGCAGGTGCTGCGCTGGTCGGCGGGGAGGGCCAGCCAGAGGGCGGCATCGTAGACGGCGCGGGTGCCTGAGGGCAGCATGAAGGGCACTTCGCGGCCACCGGCGTAAACGTAGTCGGTGCCGGTTTCGAGCATGGACCACTTGTCGCTCTCGGGCCAGTAGACGTGGCCTACCTGACGCATGTCCCACTCGTCTACGACCTTATGCGAGAGGTCGGAGATGACGCGGGGCAGTTCGGCCGAGCCGAAGTTGCGGACAGTGTGGGTGTCGCGGCGGTGGAAGACGAAGGGGTTGCCGATGTACTGGGGCTGGGTGTAGCCTGCCACGGGTGTAGCGGGCTGGCCGGCAGGGCGCACAAACTGGTTGACGATATAGCGGCCCACAGGCATCTCGGCCTCGGGGGGCTCGGTGAGGGAAACGCGGACGGTATCGCCGATGCCGTCGGCCAGCAGGGTGCCGATGCCCATCGCACTTTTGATGCGGCCATCCTGACCGTCGCCAGCTTCGGTAACGCCGACGTGCAGGGGGTAAACAAACTTTGTTTCGCCAGCCAGCATACGCGCTGCCAACAACCGGTACGCCTGCACCATGACGAGGGCGTTGGACGCCTTCATGGAAATGACGAGGTCGTAGTAGCCGAGGGCCTCACAGATGCGGACGAACTCGAGGGCGGACTCGACCATGCCTTCGGGGGAGTCGCCGTAGCGCGACATGATGCGGTCGGAGAGCGAGCCGTGGTTGGTGCCGATGCGCATGACGGTACCATGCTCCTGGCAGATTTTCACGAGGGGCGAGAAGCGCTGGGCAATACGCTCGAGCTCGGCCTGATACTGGGCGTCGGTATACTCGATGACCTTGAACTGCTTCTTGTCGGCGTAGTTGCCGGGGTTTACGCGGACCTTCTCGACGATGCGGGCGGCGATTTCGGCGGCGTTGGGCGTAAAGTGGATGTCGGCGACGAGTGGCACGTTGCAGCCCTGGCGGCGCAGCTCGGCCTTGATGTTGGCGAGGTTCTCGGCTTCCTTCTTACTGGGGGCGGTGATACGAATGTATTCGCAGCCCGCCTGTGCCATGCGCAAAGCCTCGGCGACGGTAGCCTCTGTGTTGAGGGTGTCGGCGGTGGTCATGCTCTGGATGCGGATGGGATGGTGCCCACCGAGGGGGGTACTGCCGATGTTGACCTCGCGGGTGAGGAGGCGGCTGTAGCCGGTGAGGCTATTGCAGTACTGGCGCAGGGCGTTGACGCGGGCCGCCAGGGCATCGACAGAAGAGGTGTTCGACATAGGGCAAACAGGAAACAGGCGGCAGAGGAACAGCCGCAGGCGTAGTGAGATAACGCGCAGAGGCAAAAATAGTTTGCGCAGCGGCGTTTGCGGCAGCAGAAAACAAAAAGCCCAGCCAGAGGGCCGCTACTACAAATCACAAACTGAGCTATCCAGTGGGCGGGGGGTATTCCTGCGTGGCTCCGTGCCTTACCTTTACCACGCCATGAAAGCAATCATCCCGGTAGCGGGGGCAGGCACGATGTTGCGCCCCCACACGCATACCCAGCCCAAGGCGCTGATTCCGGTAGCAGGAAAGCCCATTCTGGGGCACATTGTGGAGGCACTGCACACAGCAGGTGTGGAGGAAATGATCTTCGTGATTGGCTATTTGGGGGACAAGATCCGGCAGTATGTGACGGAGACCTTTGAGGGGCGGTTCCCTTTCCGGTTTGTGGTGCAGGAGCCACGGCGTGGGCTGGCCCATGCGCTATGGCTGTGTCAGGAACACTTTGCTGGCGTAGACGCACCGGTGGTGATAGCCCTGGGCGACACAATTGTGGATGTGAACCTACAGGAAGTGCTGGGCACCACCGACAGCGTGGTGTGTGTGCAGGAGGTAGACACGCCGGGCAACTTCGGCATCGTAGTGCTGGACGACAAGGGCGACATACGGTCGATGGTGGAGAAGCCGCGGATACCGAAGTCGAATCTGGCGGCGGTGGGCCTGTACAAGATTGTAGAAACTCGGCAGCTGTTTGAGGCGCTGGACGCCGTGGTGCGGCCCAACCTGAACGGCACCCACGAACTGCACCTGACCGATGCGCTCCAGAAGCTGGTAGAAAGTGGGGTGCGCATACGGCCGTATCGCGTGAAGTCGTGGTTTGACTGCGGCGAGAAAGGCTCGCTGCTGGACACCAACCGAGTGCTGCTGAACCGCAATGGCAACCAGGTGGGCACCCCTGGCAAGAACTGCGTGATACTGCCGCCAGTGTACATACCCGAAAGCTGCGTGCTGGAAAACAGCATCATAGGGCCGTATGTGGCACTGGGCGAAAACGCGCAGGTGAAGGGCTCGGTGGTGCAGAACAGCATACTGGGCGCCTACAGCCACCTGGTAGACATGACGCTGCGCGACAGCATCGTGGGCAACGACACCACGCTGAAAGGGCGGTGGCAGAGCATCAACATTGGCGACAACACGGAAATAGACTTCAACCTGTAAGCCAACCTAACCATGGCAAACAACCCGATAGTAGCATTTTTCAAAACTGTAATAGGCACAGAAGAGGCCCGTACTCCCTCGCCGATGGGGCGGTGGCTGGCAGGGGTGTTGCGCGAAGTAGAAGCCGGCGAACTGACGGTAGACTACACCGTGCGGGAGGAAATGACCAACCCAGCGGGGACGCTGCACGGCGGTGCTGTGGCAGCCATCATGGACGACATCATCGGGGCGGCGGTGTACTCGCTGTGCCTGCCGACGCTGTATGTGTCGGTGAACCTGACGGTGGACTTTCTGGGGCCAGCGCGGGTGGGCGACGTGATTCGCGCGAAGACGAAGATTGTGCGGGCGGGCAAAACCATCGTGAATGCCGAGGGCTGGCTGACGCACGCCGACGGCCGCCTGATAGCGCGTGCCACCACCAACCTGCTGAGTACGGGCCAGCCGAATCCGTTCGGTGGCGAGCAGGTGTAAGGGGAGAGATAGTTCCTACCTTTGTACTGACGCGCCCCGGTTCTTCCCCCAGACTTAGTGCTGGAACAGGACCGGGGCTTTCCGTTTGTATCGGTGTCAGTTTTCAGCGGTTCTTCATGCGCTGGTGGCGTGTCCAGAACCAGTAGGTGGTGAGGCCCAGAATGAAGGGAGCCAGAACGTAGATGGAGTTGCCGCCGGTGGCACGGTATACAAAGATGCCGACGACAAGTACCAGGACGCCGATGTAGAGACCTATGGGTTGCATGTGAGCAAGAAGCATCTGACAGGGCAATGGACAGACGGCGTTAACGAAAGTTGGGACGGCGGCGTGAAGATGTGTTAAGAGGTTGGAGATATCGGAAATAGACGAAAGCAACCCTACCCGCCGTTAGGAGGGCAGCACAGCGGCGGCGTTGTGCGAAGCGGTCACTGAAGTACCTTTGCGCCCGTGAGCGACCCCATCAAGCATGAGTGCGGCCTGGCGATTGTTCGCCTGCTGCGCCCCCTCTCCTGGTATCAGGAAACCTATGGAAGCGCCCTCTGGGGCCTCGAAAAGCTCTACCTCCTGATGGGGAAACAGCACAACCGCGGCCAGGACGGCGCGGGGCTGGCGGTGGTGAAGCTGAACCAGCCGCCGGGCTTTCCGTATGTGGCCCGTGAACGGGTGGTGGAACCCGCCCCGCCGTGGCAGAGCCTGTTCCGGAAGCTGTACCTGGAACTGGACCAACTGCTGCACAAACACCCCGGCCTGCTGAAAGACCCCGAGCTGCTGCAGGAACTGTTCCCCTATGCAGGTGAAGTGTTGATGGGCCATCTGCGCTACGCTACCCACGGCGCCACGCAGAGCATCGAGAACTGCCACCCGGTGATGCGGTCGAACAACTGGAAGAGCCGAACGCTGGTGATGGCGGGCAACTTCAACCTGACGAACGTACAGGACCTGATCCAGAAACTGGTGGACCTGGGGCAGCATCCCCGTCAACAAAGCGACACCGTGACCGTGCTGGAACGCGTGGGCCACTTTCTGGACCGCGAGAACCAGCGCCTGTTTGATGCCTTCAAGGCGGAAGGCCACGACAACAAGACGATATCGGAGCTGATAGCGCGCGAGCTGGACATACCGGCCATCATCGCACGCAGTGCCCGCAACTGGGACGGCGGCTATGCCATGGGTGGCCTCATTGGCCACGGCGACTTCTTCGTAGCGCGCGATCCCCGGGGCATACGCCCGGCCTTCTACCTACAGGGGGCCGACTACGTGGCCGCTGCCAGCGAGCGCCCCGCACTGGCCACCGCCTTCAACGTGCCGATAGAGCAGGTGCAGGAAGTGCCGCCCGGCCATGTGCTGTACGTAAAGCGCGACGGCACGCTGGGCCTGAAGCCCTTCACTGACCCGCAGGAAAAGCAGCCGGAACGTCTGTCGTGCTCGTTTGAGCGGATCTACTTCTCGCGGGGCTCGGACGTGGACATCTACCGCGAGCGCATCAATCTGGGCCGGATGGTAACGCCGCAGGTGCTGGACACCATAGGCCACGACCTGGACAACACGGTGTTCTCGTACATCCCGAACACGGCGCAGGCTGCCTACTGGGGCATGCTGAAAGAGCTGGAAGATGTGCTGAACCGCCGCAAAGCCCAGCAGATACTGGACCTGAAACAGCCCACCGCCGAAGAACTGGAGAAGATTCTGAGCGTGCGCGTGCGGGTGGAGCAGGTGATACACAAAGACACGAACCTGCGGACGTTTATCACGGGCGACAACAACCGCGACGACATGGCGGCCCACGTGTACGACATCACCTACGGCACCATTCGGCCGGGGAAAGACACACTGGTGTGCATAGACGACTCGATTGTGCGGGGCACAACGCTGAAGCAGAGCATTCTGCGGATACTGTCGCGCCTGAAGCCGAAGTGCATTGTCATCGTGAGCTCGGCGCCGCAGATCCGTTACCCGGACTGCTATGGCATCGACATGAGTCAGATAGGGCGCTTCATTGCCTTTCAGGCGGCGGTGGACCTGCTGCGCCTGCGCGGCATGGAGCACGTGATCAACGACACGTACCAGCGCATTCTGCAGCTACAGGCCGAAGGCAAGCTGGAAAGCGAAAACTGCGTGAAGGCCATTTACGCGCCATTCACCGAGCACGAGATCAGCACGCACATAGCCGAAATGCTGCACAGCCCCGGCCTTGGCTGCGAGGTGAAGATCGTATTCCAGCCGTTGAGCAACCTGCCGAAAGCGATACCGGGCCACCTGGGCGACTGGTATTTCTCGGGCAACTTCCCGACCCCCGGCGGCAACCGCGTGACCAATCAGGCGTTCCTGAACTACATGGAAGGCCGAGACGGCCGGGCCTACTGACCCTGCTGTCTAACGAAGCTGCGATGGGGGTGGAAATTTTTCCATCCCCTTTCCGTTTGTGTAGGAGGCATTGGCCGGAAGAGTAGGCACGTGCCTGCTGCTGGAGGCCGGGGAGTGCCGTACCTTTGCAGACTATGGAGCAGAATTTTGGAGCCGTGGAGCAACCGTCGCAACCGAGTGCAGAAGATCTGCTGGTGGGGCTGAACCCTGCCCAGCGGGGTGCAGTGGAGACGACCGAAGGGCCGGTGCTGATTATCGCGGGTGCAGGTTCGGGCAAGACGCGGGTACTGACATACCGGCTGGCGTACATTCTGCGGCAGCGCAAAGCCGACCCCTTCCAGATCCTGGCTCTGACGTTCACCAACAAAGCGGCGCGGGAAATGAAGGAGCGTATCGGGCACCTGATAGGGCCGGATGCGCGGGCGCTGCAAATGGGTACATTCCACAGCATTTTCTCGCGCATACTGCGGGCCGAAGCGCAACAGCTGGGCTACACCTCGGCCTTCACCATCTACGACGACGAGGACCAGCAGAGCCTGGTGCGCACCATTCTGAAAGAACTGAAGCTGGACGAGAAGCACTACAAGCCGCGTAACGTCCAGAACCGGATTTCGCACGCGAAGAACTACCTCATCAGCGCGCAGCAGTATCTGGACAAATACGTGGCCGACGACTGGAGCGAAGTAACAGCGAAGATCTACGCCATTTACCAGCAACGCCTGCTCCAGAGCAACGCGATGGACTTTGACGACCTGCTGTACAACATGGTGCAGCTGTTTGAGAAGTACCCGGCGGCGCTGCACAAGTACCAGCACCGGTTCAAGTACATCATGGTGGACGAGTATCAGGACACCAACCACGCGCAGTATGTGATAACGCGCAAGCTGGCGGCGGTGCACGAGAACATCTGCGTGGTGGGCGACGACGCGCAGAGCATCTACAGCTTCCGCGGGGCCGACATCACGAACATCCTGTCGTTCCAGAAAGACTATCCGGACGCCAAGATCTACAAGCTGGAAGAGAACTACCGCAGCACCGGGGTGATTGTGTCGGCGGCGAACGAGATTATTGCGAACAACAAGAACCAGCTGCCCAAGACGGTATTCACGAACAACGAAGAGGGCGAACTGATACGGGTGCTACAGGGGGGAACGGAGCAGGAAGAAGCCGCCCGGGTAGTGGACGTCATCCGTGAGCAGCGGATGATGAACCAGCTGCGCAACAAGGACTTTGCCGTACTGTATCGCACCAACGCCCAGAGCCGCGCAATAGAAGACGGCCTGCGGCGGGCAGGCATCGTGTACAAGGTGTTCGGGGGCCTGAGCTTCTACAAGCGCAAGGAAATCAAGGACGTGGTGGCGTACCTTCGTCTGGCGATCAATCCGCACGACGAAGAGGCGCTGAAGCGGGTCATCAACTACCCGATCCGAGGTATTGGCGACGTGACGGTGGCGAAGCTGGTGGCTGCGAGCCAGGAGCACAAGGTGTCGATGTGGGAGGCGCTGCAACAGGCGGAGGCGCTGGGGCTGGGCCGGTCGGCGAAGCTGCTTGAAGAGTTTGCGGTGCTGATCAAGACTTTTCAGGCGATGGCCGAGCGCGACACCGCCCACGAGGTGGTGGCATATGTGGCCAAGCACAGCGGCATTCTGAAAGAACTGCACCAGGACAACAGCACCGAGGGCCTGAGCCGGTGGGAGAACGTGCAGGAACTGATTAACGCGGCACGGGAATATTCAGACCTGCCGGAGCTGGCTGACAAGCGCCTGCACGGGTTTCTGGCCGAGGTGGCGCTGTTTACCGACGCCGACCAGAAGATAGAGAACGACGACTTCGTGACGCTGATGACGATACACTCGGCCAAGGGTCTGGAGTTCAAGAGTGTATTTGTGGTGGGCCTGGAAGAGAACCTGTTTCCGGGCACCATGGCTGCCCAGAGCCGGCAGGACCTGGAGGAAGAAAGGCGCCTGTTCTACGTAGCCGTGACGCGCGCACAGAAGTACCTGACGCTGACGCACGCGCGCAGCCGCTTCAAATATGGCAGCATCGCGTATAACGAGCCGAGCCGTTTTCTGGCCGAGGTGAACGAGCGGTATCTAAAGCTGTCGCCGACACAGGCAAAAGAGGCGCTGCGTGGCACGCCCCTACCCAACCGCCACCCTGCCAGCCCGTACAACATAGACCGGATGAAGCCGCTGGGCAACGGTGGGAGCAGTGCAGGCAGCAGCCCCAGCCGTGCAGCGCAGGTGCCGCCGAGTCTGGGTGCCAGTGGATCGGTGGAGTTTGCTGGCGACGACCTGAGCAATCTTCAGGAAGGCCAGCAGGTAGAGCACGCGAAGTTTGGTGTGGGCACTGTGATGCGATTGGAGCAGCCGGGCGGCGACGCGCGGGCGGTGATCAACTTCAAGGTTGGCGGCAACAAGACGCTGATTCTGAAGTACGCCAAGCTGAAGATTCTCAGTTGAGGGAAGGGACGCCAGGGCAAACAAAAAGCCGTGCGCGGGAACCCGGCACGGCTTGAACATTGCTAAAAACCAAACAGCAATTCTGTTCGTTGGCCAGCGAAGGCCGAGACAAAGATAGCGGCGGAAACCGCGGGTAGTATTCGAGGTCGGCTGAGGGTCAGGAAATTACCGCAGGTGGGTGGTGGTTGAACCATCTGGTTGGAACAAAGGCTGCGGAAAGTGCGTAGAAGTGTAGGTTTCCGCCTTGGTTTTGGGCATTTTTGACAATACCAATCGAGTCGCTCCCAGTTTCATGGACAAACCGGTCATACTCTGCGTAGACGACGACAAAAGCCTTCTGTTGGGGCTGCGGGACGAGCTGAAACTGGAGTTCGGGGGAATGTGCAGCATTGAGGTAGCGGTAAGCTACGCCGAAGCGCTGGAGATCGTGGGGCAACAACAGGCTGTAGGGGTGGAACTGGCCGTGATACTGGCCGACCAGCAACTGAATGGCGACCGAGGCGACGACCTGCTGGTGGCTGTGCACCAACTGAGCCCAGACACCTGCACCATCATGCTGACCGGGCAGGCCGATGCCGAAGCCGTGGGTCATGCCCTGAACGAAGCCGGGCTGTTTCGGTTTCTGACCAAGCCCTGGAAGCCTGAAGCCCTGCTGGAAGCAGTTCGCAACGGGCTGGATGCGTATCTGGAACGGCGGAGCCGAGCCCAGCGTGCCGACCGGTTGGCGGAAGTGGCCGCTGTGCAGGAACAACTGCTGGCAGCGAAGACCCCACAGGGATTATGGGCAGAAGCGCTGGCAGCATTGCAAGCGTTGACGCGAGCCGAGTGTCTGCTGCTGCTGGACCACAACGGTAAGTTGCAAGCATGTACGCACGAAGACGGCGAAGGGCCACAGGACCTGTGGGAGCATTTGCCGGAGGCCAGCCTGTGGGCCCGTGCAGGCAGCGGTGTGCATGTGGTGGAACACCTTCAAAGCGACCCTGCCTGGGGCACGGAAAGCTGGCTGGTGAGCCGACGGGTGCGCAGTCTGCTGGTGCTGCCATTGGGACCCGAACGTGGCTGGGTAGTGGGCTGGCATACGCGCGCCTATGCGTTCTTCACGCCGCTGCGTGTAGAAGTGCTGGCCCAGGTGTGCCGCTATGTGCTGCGCCGCCTGCCCGACCTGGAGGCTACCGCCGAGACACAGGCCAGTGAGCAGCACCAGGTGGATGAACTGCTGCGGCGCACAGCCCTGGTAGAAGCAGAGTCGGAGGAACTGCAACGCCTGCTGAGCACACGCATGCAGGAAATGGAGGCGCTGCAACTGAATCTGCAGGAAGCACAGCAGCAGCTGGAAGCCCTGCGCAGCGAACACGTCAGCGCCAGCGCCAAAGCACAGGAGCTGGCCGAAGCCAACGAACGACTGACAACGCAGATTGCGAGCAAAGAGCAGGTAAATACCGTGCTGGAAAGCGAACTGGCGCTGATGGCCAGCAACGACCAGCAGTATCAGCAGCGAATACGGGCGCTGGAGCAGAGCCTGGAAGAACAGCAGGCCGAGCTGGAAGCGACTCTGTTGGCACGCGACCATGCCCAGGCCGAAGCGGCCCATGCCGCCGCACTGGAAGAGAAAGTGCGGGAATGGGAACAGCTGAGCCATCTGTTGGAGAAAGACCAACAGGGTGTGCTGGCGCAGGTGGAAGAGAAAGAGCAGCAGATCAGGCTGCTACAGCAACAACTGGCAGACGAACAGGAGCAGCTGCGTGTGCATCAGACCGAGGTAACCCGCCTGCAAAGCCAAAACGAGCACTTTGCCAGCCAACTGGCCGACGGCCTGCAACGGCTGGACACCGCACGGCGTGAAGCACTGGAAGCACAGCGCGAACTGCGCGAAACCGAGAACGAGCTGACCGCCCTGCGCAAGCAGCAGGAAGACCTGAACCAGGACCACAGCCGGTTGAAACTGCAGGTAGCAGATCTGAAGCCACTGGCAGAAGCGGCCATTGACATGCCTGCGTTGCGCGAACAGGTGAAGTATCTGCTGGGGGAAGTAGAGAAGCGGGATGCCCAGCTGGAAAACAACCAGCGTGCCCTTCACAACCACACCGTAGTAGAAGCCGAACTGAACCGCCGGCTTGAGGAAAGCATCAGGGAAAGCGAGCGTCTGGAAGCGGCACTGCGCGACGTGGGAGAAAAAGCCGCGGGCCAGGAAACCGCGCTTCGGGAGGCCGTGGAGGCTCTTGCTGCCCAAAAGACCGAGACTGCGGCCGCAGAAAGCCAGTGCCAGGCTACCGAGGAACTGGTGGAGACGTTACGCGACGAGGTGCGGCAACGGGAAACCGAGCGCGACGATGCCCGTGCACGGGTGGAAATGCTGGAGCAGGAGCGAGAACAGCTGAAAAGCCACCTGTTTGAGCCAGCGTGGTACCAACCCCTGCTGCGGGCGAGTCAGCGGCGCCACCTGCTGGCCGGGGCCTTTCCGCAGTGTTTCATACTGGAAAATGCGGGCGACACCGGGCCAACGCCGTTTGTATGGCTTGCCGAAGTGGAAGACCAATTGTACCTGGCGCTGGTGGACCATCAACTGGAAGGCCAACTGGAGCCTGGGCTTTCGCAATGGATTTGCCTGACGCTGGATGCCCTGTTGGCGAAAGCACCGATACAGCAATGTGCTGACCTGCTGCTACAACTGGGCCTGGCCTATGCGGCATTTCAGGAAGAAGTGGGGCCCTGGCCCGAACTGCGCATCACGCTGACGCGGTGGGACCTGGATGAAGCGGTGCTGCACTACACCAGCGCCGGGCATACGCTGTGGATGCAGCGTGGCAACGAACTGACCGAGCTGTCGGCCGAAACCGAACGACTGGCGCTGGACCCGATGAGTCAATCGCTGCGGAACCACAGCATTGCCCTGGAGCCCGACGACAGTTTCTACCTGTCGAGTGTGCATTCGACCGCTGTGCTGGCGCAGCGCCTGCCGCAGATCATGAAAGAGACAGGCCCCCGACAGGCGGTAGATCTACAGGGAGCGCTGGCAGGACTGACACAGCGGGGCCTTCTGGTGGGTCTAACTGTCTAATGCCTAACGAATAGGTGTGATAAGCGGGAAGACGGGTTTCTCGTATCTTTATGCGAACCCTATTCCAACTGCCGCATGAAAAAGTTTTTACAGGAGTTTCGCGACTTTGCCATGCGTGGCAATGTGGTAGATCTGGCCGTTGGTGTCATCATCGGCGCGGCGTTCGGAAAGATCGTGAGTTCGCTGACGGAAGACATCCTGATGCCTATTCTGGGACTGTTTGTGGGGAAGGTTTCGTTTACGAACCTGAAGTGGGACCTGACACCCGAAGCGTCGATTGCCTACGGGAAGTTCATTCAGGTGACCTTCGACTTCGTGATACTGGCATTTGCCATCTTCCTGATGGTACGGACGATGAACCGTATGCGGAAACAGGAAGAGACCGCACCCGCGCCAGCACCAGAGCCAACCGCAGAAGAAAAACTTTTGACCGAGATACGCGATTTGCTGAAGCAGCAGCGTTAAGTGTCTCAATCTTACCAAGCTGGCCTATCGGCTCTTTTTACTTGAGGAACAGGTTTCGAGGTTTGTGGGCAGGGCTGCTGGCAGCTCTGGTGTTCTGTGGCAGTGCCACGGCTGCTCTTGCGCAGAACCAGGAGGCGATTGACCGACTGGAGCAGGAGTTGACGCGTACGAATGAGCCGCACAAACGGACCGAACTGTTGATAGGGCTATGTGTGGAGTATCGGGTGTCGCAGTTGCAGACAGCCCGGAGATATGGTGAAGAAGCGGTGGCAATGGCCACCAAGGCAGGCAGCGACAGCCTGCTGGCCGAAGCGAACAAAGTGCTGGGCCTCTCGTTCTGGTTTCTGGGAGACTACCAGCCGTCGCTGCGGTGTTTTGAAATATCGGAACATCTGTTCACGAAGCTGAACAACCAACGCAACATGGCAGCAACGCTTCGCTATCAGGGTATCGTGCTGATAGACCAGGGTAAGTTGCTGACGGCGATGCAGAAGTTCAACCAGGGCCTGCAGCTGGCAAGAAATGCGAACAGCCAGTATGAGATTGCGGGCTGTCTGAACCAGATGGGTGTGGTGTACCACAAGCAGCGGAACTTCAGTACGGCGCTTGATTACTTCAACCAGGCACTGGCCCTGTATAAAGAACTGAAGAACGAAGACAACATAGCACTATGCTACAGCAACGTGGGTCTGGCGTATTCCGACATGGGGAATTATAACCAGGCGCTGCACTATCAGCTGATGAACCTGGAAATCCGACTGCGGGGAACGAACAAACGGGCAACGGCCTATGCATTCAGGATACTGGGGGAGCTGTACTATCATATGCGCCGGTACAATGCATCGGACAGCGTGTATGTGCAGGCGATACAGCTGTACAAAAAGCTGGAAGTGCCCTTTGGGGAGACCAAGTGCATGATTGGGCTGGCCCGGAACCAACAGGTAGTGAAGAAAGCCCGCGCTGCCGCCGAAATAGGTGAACTGGCCATGGGGAAAGCCAAAGTTGTGAACTCGGCCGAGCTGATGATGGAAGCGAGCGAGGTGCTTGCGAACGCCTATGCCTCACTGGGCAAACACGACAAAGCTTACGAGAACTACAAGATATTCAAGGCGATGAGCGACTCGATCGTTA
The DNA here is from genome assembly GCF_057219875.1 of Pontibacter sp. T17. Lineage (NCBI taxonomy): Bacteria > Pseudomonadati > Bacteroidota > Cytophagia > Cytophagales > Hymenobacteraceae > Pontibacter > Pontibacter sp. T17. The sequence goes on along the minus strand of NZ_JBXVVW010000001.1, from coordinate 473,583 downwards.
ACGCCGAGAATGCGCGTCAGATCTTCGAGATGCGAGCGCAGGCCGAACTGGAAAAGCAGCAGCAGATGCTGAAGGCACAGGCCGAGCAGGCACGACAACAGAAAATCATCAACTACGCACTTGCTGGCTGCCTGCTGCTGTCGTTGGCGCTGGGTTCTGTGCTGCTGATGTTCTTCCGCCGAAAGGAAAGAGACCTGACGCTACTGGAAACCAAGAACCATGAGATACAGCAGCATCGGGAGGAGCTGCTGATGCGATCGGAAGAGCTTCAACAGAGCAACGGCGAGCTGTCGGTAGCGATGGAAACGCTGCGCAACACGCAGCAGCAGTTGATACTGTCGGAAAAAATGGCCGCGCTGGGCCAGCTGATAGCGAACATTGCACATGAGATCAACTCGCCCATCAGCGCAATCCGGACGAGTGCAAGGACAAGTTCGCGCCTGCTGCCGCAGGTGTTCCGGGAGCTGCCGCTGTTTCTGCACACGATAGACATGCCGACACAGCAGTTGTTGATAGCGCTGGTGTTGCACAGCGCCAGTGGCAATGGCAGTTTCAGCACGCGTGAGGAGCGGCAACAGCGGAAGGCGATTGCCGACAAACTGGCGGGCTGGGGCGTGGCGAACGCCAGCGAAATGGCCTCGCGGATAGCGGCGATGCAACTTCGGCCCGAGGATCTGGACGCCTACCAGTCGCTGTTCCATCATCCGGAAGTGGGTGCGCTGCTGAACTTTGCGCAACAGCTGACACAATTCCAGTTGAACAATCACCTGATTGAGCGGTCGGCCGACAAGACATCTCGGATTGTGCAGGCGCTGAAGAGCTACGCACATACCAGCCGTACCGGACAGAAAGAGGCTGTTCAACTGGAGCCGTCGATAGAAGCGGCGCTGGCCCTGTATGACCAACTGTTGCACCAGGGCGTGAAGGTAGAGCGCGACTACCAGACGCTGCCCAACGTGCCGGTGTTTCTGGACGAGATAGACCAGGTGTGGAGCAAGGTGCTGCACAATGCCCTGCTGGCGCTGACCGAGCAACCCGAGGAAAACCGCGTGCTGCGGATAGAGACCCGGCAGGAGGGCGACATGGCCGTTGTACGGATTGTCGACAACGGGCCAGGCATTGCGCCACATGTGCTGCCACGGATATTCGAGCCGTTCTTTACCACGCGCCCGAAAGGGGAAGGCAGTGGACTGGGGCTGGACATTTCGAGGAAAATAGTGGAGCGCCACGGTGGCACTCTGGAGGCGGAAAGCACGCCTGGCCGCACGGTGTTTACCATTCGGCTGCCACTGCATGAGCCGCTGTTGCAGAACCTGCAGCAGGAGGTGGCCCAAGAGCGACTGGCGGTGCCGTTTGTGGCCAACTGAACCGCTGGTGCGACTTACTTACACTCGCCTTCAGTGAAGGAGGTGACCCCGGCGTTGGTAGCCTGACAGGCGTTGGAGTAGGTTTTGCCATCGCAGCCGCAGACGGGCTTGTAATCCATGGTACAGGGGCAGTCCTTACAGATTTTCGACTCGTCGATGCAGGGCTTCTCGGGCTGTGGAGACGAGCAATCCGCTGCGAGGAGCAACACAGCCGCAAGGGGGAGCAGGAAAAGACGCTTCATGACATGAAATTACAAAAGGCCAGCGGTTGCTGGCCTTTCTCTGTTTCAATGTGAGCAGACTCAGAGGTTGCCGCGGGCTTCCTGTTCGCGCTCGATGGCCTCGAAGAGAGCTTTGAAATTACCTTTTCCGAAGCTCTTGGCACCTTTGCGCTGAATGATTTCGTAGAAGAGTGTAGGGCGGTCTTCGACGGGCTTGGTGAAGATCTGGAGGAGGTAGCCTTCGTCGTCGCGGTCGACGAGGAGGTTGAGCTCGCGGATCTGGGCAATCTCCTCATCGATGCTACCGACACGGCTGAGGAGGTCGTCGTAATAGGACTGTGGGACCGTGAGGAACTCTACACCCCGCTTGCGCAGCTCGCTGACGGTGTGGAGGATATCGTCGGTGGCCATGGCTACGTGCTGCACACCGGGGCCTTTGTAAAAGTCGAGATACTCTTCAATCTGGGACTTCTTCTTGCCCTCGGCAGGCTCGTTGATGGGAAACTTGATGTAGCCGTTGCCATTGCTCATGACCTTGGACATGAGGGCGCTGTACTCGGTGCTGATGTCCTTGTCGTCGAAGGAGAGGAGCTGGCGGAAGCCCATGACGTTCTCGTAGAACGACACCCAGGTGTTCATCTCGCCCCAGCCGACGTTGCCAACGCAGTGGTCTACGTGCTTGAGGCCTACGGGCTCGGGGTTGAAGGAGGGCTGCCACTTGCGGAAGCCGGGGAGGAAGGGGCCGTTGTAGGCTTTGCGCTCGACGAAAATGTGAACGGTTTCGCCGTAGGTGTAGATGCCGGAGCGAACGACAGAGCCGTTTTCGTCCTTTTCCTCGGTGGGTTCGAGGTAAGGCTTGGCACCGCGCTTGGTGGTTTCGGCAAAGGCCTTGCGGGCGTCGTCTACCCAGAGGGCCAGCACTTTCACGCCGTCGCCGTGGAGGCGGATATGCTCGGCGATGGGGCCTTCGGGCTGGAGGGGTGTGGTGAGCACGAAGCGGATTTTGCCCTGCTGCACCACGTAGGAGGCACGGTCGCGGATACCGGTTTCGGGGCCCGCGTAGGCAACAGCCTGAAAGCCAAAGGCCGTGCGGTAGTAGTGGGCGGCCTGTTTGGCGTTGCCCACGTAAAACTCAACGTAATCGGTGCCGTTGATGGGCAGGAAATCTTCCTGCAGACCGGCATTGGGAGAGGTGACGGTAGCTTGCATGGGCCGTGCGTAAGGGTTGTAGGACTGAACGGCAGTTCGGCTGCTAATATAGGGTTGTTAGCGGCGCGAAGGACTGATATTGGTCAGGTCAGCAGTGGCGGCAGGTGCCCTGTACGAGCAGGTTGAACTGCTGGCTGCGGTATCCCTCGGGGAGGGCGAGGTGGGGAATGCGGACGGAGTCGAGACACTCGGTACGGCCGCACTTGACGCACTTGAAATGGACGTGGTCGTCGTGGTGGTGATCGTGGTCGTGGCAGCCGTCGGAGCAGAGGGCGTACTTGAGGGCGCCGCTGTCGTCGAGCACGCGGTGCAGCAGGCCTTTTTCCTCGAAGGTGCCGAGGGTGCGGTAGAGGGTCACGCGGTCAAAGGCGGTGAGTTGTGCCTCAAGCTCGGCGTGACTGAGCGCGTAGCCTTTTCCTGCAAACATCTCCAGCACAGCCAGACGGCAGTCGGTCACCCGAAGGCCGGTCTGTCGCAGAAGATCGGTGGGCAGGTGGGAGTTACTCATCTGTGGTTGTAACGAAAAGGCGTGGCGGTGTCGTACAGATCAGTGGGCGTTGGCTTCGCCTTTCAGCATGTTGAGGATTGTTTCGACAACGATGCGGAGGTCGAGCCAGATGGACCAGGAGTCGACATAGAGGCGGTCTAGCTTGACGCGGTTGCGCATGTACTGGACGGTGGGGGTTTCGCCACGCCAGCCGCGGGCCTGTGCCAGCCCTGTGATACCGGGCTTGACGATGTGGCGAATCATGTAGCCGTCGATGAGGCCGGAATACTGCTCGGTGTGGGCGAGCATGTGTGGGCGCGGGCCGACGACGGACATATCGCCGGAGAGGACGTTCCAGAACTGGGGCAGTTCGTCGAGGTTGGTGCGGCGGAGGAAGCGGCCGAGGGGGGTAATGCGGTCGTCGTTTCGGGTAGCCTGGCGCGAGTCGGAATCGGTGTTGACGCGCATGGTGCGGAACTTGAGGCACCAGAAGGGCTTACCGGCGAGGCCGCTGCGCTTCTGGCGGAAGAAGGCGGGCCCGCGGGAGTCGAGCCGGACGGCCAGGGCCAGCAGGGGAAAGAGCCATGACCCGATGAGCAGGAGGAAGGTGGCGGAAAAGACGATGTCGAAGAGGCGCTTGAGGGCGCGGTTGGAGGGGTCGTCGAGGGGGTACTGCCGGACGGGCAGAACGGGGACGTTGTCGTAGAGGGTGATGGTGAGGTCGTCGCGCTCGAAGCCGTGGAGGTCGGGCACGAGGAGGATGCGAACGAGGTAGTTGTCGGCGAAGTCTACGAGGGCTTCGACCTGTTCCTTGCTGAGGGAGTCGAGGGAGCAGTAGAGTTCCTCGATCTGGTTGGCGCGGCAGAAGTCGGTGACTTCGGCGAGGGTGTTGTGGCCGAGCTCAGCGGGGTTGAACACGCGGAGGAGGCGGTAGCCGTACTCGGGCCGGCGGGTAAAGATGCGCGCCAGCTGCTGGGCCTGTGGGTTGTTGCCGAGAATGGCCACGCGGCGGTAGTTGTAGCCCCGGTAGCGGTAATGACGCAGCAGCATGGTGTAGCCCATGCGCCACACGGTGAGCAGCACCACGAAGAGCGCATAGGTACCGGCGAGTTGCAGACGGGAATAGTAGTACGCCTTCTGGGTAACCCAGAACGCCGCGATGATGAGCACATGCAGGGCGACGGCGCGCAACAGGCGCAGGAGTGTGAAACGCAGACGCTCTACCCGCGGGACGTCGTAGAGACTGAAGAGCAACGCTACCAGCAGCCAGGCGGCATTGTGGGCCAGCAGCAGGGAATTGTAGGGGCCGGCGCCAAAGCCAGTGAGCGAGCCAAACCGAATGGCATAGGCCGCTGCTGCCGAGAGGTTGAGCAGCAGGAGGTCGCCAGCAAAGTGAATGAGGCGGTTGACGCGGGAGTAGGTGCCGTGGGGCATGGTTCGGAGCAAAGATAACGGCTGGGGGAAAGGAAAAGAGAGGCCAATGGCCTCTCCTCCCTGCAATTCTGCTGGTGACCCTTTTACTGGGCAACCAGATACAGCTGATGGGCATCGGCCCCGAAGGGCGAGCCATCCAGATCGGCGAAACACTGCACGTGCGCGAAACCTGCCAGGGACAGGAGATCCAGCACTTCCTGAAGCGTGTAGTGTGTCACCAGTGCCTGTAATTCCTGCTCTTGGCCTGTACGGAGATGGCGAAAGGCAAAGGTTGTCTGTACGGCCATGCAGCCATCGCGGAGGGTGAGCACATGGGAGATGTCCATGTGGATGTCGCCGGCAGTATAGCTTTCGCTATGGCCTGCGACGGGCATGAACAATTCCTGCAGGGCAGCGGTATTGAGGAGAAATGTGCCTCCTGGCGCGAGACACTCCCTGACGGCCTGCAGAAACCGCAGGGTATCGTCGGGTGTGAGGTAGCCGAAGGAATTGCCAAGAGACACAACGGCGTGTTGGCTGTCGGGTGCGACATGCAGAAGGACATCGCGCATGTCGGCAGTGAGCCAGCGCACGCGAGCTTCGGGGTCGGCGGCACGGCCATCGGCCAGAAACTCTGGCGATATATCGAGGGCTGTAACCCGCAGACCTGCCCGGGCAAACGCCAGCGCATGCCAGCCGCTGCCGCAGGGGACATCCAGCAAAGCCATACCGGGTTTGAGGCCCAGCAACTGCCGAATAGCCGCCGCCTGGTCGCTGGCCAGGGCAGGCGTCATGAACTGCTGCCAGAACTGAACTGACAGTCCCTGAAAAAAAGATTGGTACCACTGTGGGGTACGCATGGGTAAAAACAGAAAAAAGGAAGTCTGCTTTCCCTCAGAAGCAGGGGAAGGGACGTACAGGCATACCGGATGCCCGTCGGAGAAAAACGCCGTAGAGCAGTGAGGGACAACCCTGACGGCTGCTCAGGCAATGCCCGGCGATGCGGGACGGAAATGTTGTAACAGAGGCGTTGTGATGGCTTCTGCACAAACATGCGAAAAAAGGCCGGCAGAGCAAGCGGCAGGGCTGCGCTTAAAACTTTACAGAAGGAACACAATAAAAGACAGTTGAACGGGGTTATAAGCCTGCTATTTTTGTAGCCTGTCTAACACTTCTACGTTACTACACGCTGAAAATGAACAAGTCCGAACTGCTGTCGCGTAAGATCCAGCACATCGACATCAAGGCCACGAATGTGGTGCCGATGGTTGATGCCATGGGTGAAATGGCCTTCCAGGCCCGTAACCTCAGCCGTGCGGCCCAGATCTATGACAAGATGCTGGCCGACAAAGAGTGCGCTGTGTTCCTTACGCTGGCGGGTTCGCTCATCAGCGCAGGCCTGAAGCAGGTGATTCTCGACATGATCGAGAACAACATGATTGACGGCATCGTGAGCACGGGCGCCAACATCGTGGACCAGGATTTCTTCGAGGCCCTGGGCTTCCACCACTACCACGGCACGCAGTTCGTGGACGACACCCAGCTGCGCGACCTGATGATTGACCGTATCTACGACACATTCATCGACGAGGAAGACCTGCGCATCTGCGACGACACTATCGGCCAGATCTGCAACGAGCTGGAGCCCCGCCCCTACAGCAGCCGCGAGTTCATCGTGGAAATGGCGAAGTACCTGGAGCGCAACGACAAGTACGCCGCCAGCCGCGAGAACAGCATCGTCTACCAGTGCTACAAGAAAGGCATTCCGATTTTCGTACCTGCGTTCTCTGACTGCTCGGCAGGTTTCGGCTTCGTGATGCACAAGCATACCCGCCCTGGCCAGCCGCACGTGTCGATTGACTCTGCTGCCGACTTCTACGAACTGACGCTGTGCAAGCTGAAGAACCCCGAAAGCGGCCTGCTGATGATAGGCGGCGGTGTGCCGAAGAACTTCATCCAGGACGTAGTGGTGGCCACGGAAGTGATTGGCGAAGACGCGCCGATGCACAAGTACGCCATCCAGATCACCGTAGCCGACGAGCGCGACGGCGCCCTTTCCGGCAGCACGCTGAAAGAAGCCTGCTCGTGGGGCAAGGTAGACGTGGTGTATGAGCAGATGGTGTTCAGCGAAGCCACGATTGCCCTGCCGATGGTTGCTGGCTATGGCTACCACAAGAAGAACTGGGTAGGCCGCCCCGAGCGCCGCTTCAACGACCTGTTCGTTAAGCAGGCTGAAGCCGCCCGCTAAGCGGTAACGCCCTCAACTATACCGAACGGCCTTCCTGCGGGGAGGCCGTTTCTGTATATGATGCGCAGAGCTGCTGGAACTGCGCAAATGATTCGTTTTTTGCAGGGCATATAGCCTACCTCCTACCCATGCGTATTCTGGTGATGCAGACGGCCTTTCTGGGCGATGTGGTGCTGGCGCTGCCGGTGGTGCAGCGGCTGAAGCGGCTGTATCCCACGGCTGAGGTGCATATGCTGGTGCGGAAAGGCAACGAAAGCCTGCTGGCGGGCCACCCGGACATTGCGCGGGTGTGGGTGTGGGACAAGCGCCGGAAGTGGCGCAGTCTGTGGGAGAACGTGCGGGGCCTGCGCCAGGTGAAATTTGATGCAGTGCTGAACCTCCAGCGTTTCTTCACGAGCGGGCTGATGGCACTGCTGGCAGGGGGCAAGCAGACGGTTGGCTTTGACAAGAATCCGCTGAGCCTGTTCTACACGGTGCGGTTTCCGCACGTGCTGGGGCAGCCCACCGACACCCACTACTGGCACGAGGTAGACCGCAACCTGACGCTGCTGACAGCACTGACCGGCAAACCCTACGAACTGACAGACCGCGAACGGCCCCGGCTGTATCCGTCGGAGGCGGACCGGGCGAAGGTAAGCCCGTACACAGACACACCGTATGTGGTAGTGGCCCCGGCGTCGGTGTGGTACACGAAGCAGTGGCACCCCGACCAGTGGCGGAGGATGATAGCCGCGCTGCCCAGCCACCTGAAAGTGTGGCTGGTGGGCGCGCCGAACGAACGGGCGCTTTGCCAGCAGATAGCAGCAGAACTGCCGCAGTGTGGCAATCTGGCGGGGGAACTGAGCCTGCTGCAAACAGCGGCGCTGATGGCAGGAGCGGTAAGGGTGTTTGCCAACGACAGTGCCCCACTCCATCTGGCAAGCAGCCAGAATGCACCCACTACGGCGGTGTATTGCAGCACGGTGCCGCAGTTTGGCTTTGGGCCGCTGGCCACCGATGCCGTGGTGATGGAAGTAGCCGGACTGGCGTGCCGCCCGTGTGGCCTGCATGGGCACCGGGCTTGCCCACAGGGCCATTTCGACTGCGCGATGAAACTGGACCCCGCAGTTGTGGCAAAAACAGTGACAGGCCACTGAAAAACCCCACCTACTGGCGCCAAGGCGTATCTTTGGGATATGCGCCGCCTCCTGCTTTCCGGATTGCTGCTGGTGCCAATGGCACTGAAGGGGCAGTTTGTGTTTGAACGTGCCCGCCAGCCACGTGCCGACTACGGCAAAGTTGCATTTCGTGACAGCGAGACGGGCGACCCGCCCTACGTCACGGTGCAGCTGGGCTGCGGAGCGCCGAACACAACCGACAGCCTGACGGTGTCCATTCTGCCAAATGAAGACGTATGGGAAATTTGGCTGCGCCAGCCGGACGGAACCCGTGTGCGGCAGCAGACGGACCTCTCGCTGGTGTTTCCGATGGCGGAGTATAAGATGGGCGACTTGGACGGAAACGGGCTGATGGATGCAGCCTTCACGTTTGACCCCGGTGGCAATGGCCTGATGGGGCAGTTCCGTTACCGGCTGTATGTATTTCAGACGGCAGCGGGCCAGTTCAAGGCGGTGACGGCCCAGACCTTTCTGACGAACGAAACCGACTCGCTGGACTATGGGCGGAACTTTGAGTATGACCTGAACGGCGACGGACGCTATGAGTTTGTGTTCCGGACGCACCACCAGCGCGACGGGAAGAGCTACTGGGTATTCAACGCCTACCACTGGCATGCCGAGCGTGGCTGGGAGAACGTATCGAAGCAGATGGGCTGGCCGCTGGTGGTGCGGCACCTGAACCGGGCGAATTTTGCACCTATTCCGTTGAGTGCCACCGAGCGCGACAGCTGGCTGGTGGCCAAGCCCGAGGTGACTGGCAACGAGTATGAGTAAAAAGTGGTAGCTGTAGTTTAAGCCTGTAATTTGCGGCGCAAACTGACACTCCATGATGCGTCGAATTCTCCCTTTGCTGCTGCTGCTGACGCAGTATGTATGGGCACAAAGCGGTGCCGAACTGCACATACCGGATGTGCGCTACACGGAATACGGCAAGCCGGTGACTTTCCGGGTGGAAGCGAAGGTGAACAACGAGCGCGACTCGCTGCTGTATTTCCGGCTGGCGGCGGGGCCACGCACGGCACAGCTGGACTCGGTGACGGGCTACTTTGTATGGCAGCCCACCTACCGCGACGAAGGGCGACGCCACCCGGTGGTGATAGAACTGCGGGGCAGCCGTGGCCTGCTGGCCCAGAAGACAACCTACATAGACGTAGCCGACATAGTGACGCGGCCGCAGATACAGGTGGCGGGCTTTGTGAATGTGGAGCCGGGCCGCACGCGGGTGCTGCCGCTGCAGGTGACCGACCCTTCGGGACAGAAGGTGCGGATAACGGAAGCGAGCTCGAGCAACAACGCGGTGCTGAGTGTGGAGCACACGGACAGCACCCTGACGCTGCGGGCCCGACAGACGCCCTACCCGATGTCGGTGCCAGTGAGCATAACGGCGGAGAACCAGGTGGACCGACAAAGCCAGATCCTGCGGATAGAAGTTAACCTGGTGGCCAAAGCCGAGCCTCCGCGCTTTTATGAAGGCCCTATACGCTTTGACGTGGGCGAGGGACAGAGCCGGACGATACCCATGCCTGCCTATGACCCCAATGGTGACCGGATACTGTATGGATTTACAGCGAAAGACGGCGCAGAACTGGGGGGACAAATCCGGATTTCTGACCCGGAAAAGGGGACGTTTGAATACACGGCCAATGGTATTGGCGACCGGAACGAGGCGACTTTCACGTTCGTGATAACAGCGAGCGACAACTTCACGACGACGAACCGCGAGGTGACGGTGGTGGTACGGCGAGTGATATCGCTGGAGGAGGAACAGGCGCGGCTGGCGCGCTACAATGCGGTGTACCAGAATTTTGTGCAACTGCTGGACAGCACGGAGAAATTCCATGACGCGATGAAGCGGTACATTCGGCGGAAGAAACTGATCATCAAGGCATCGGAGTGGTCGCTGTTTGGGCTGAGCCTGTACACGACGATCCTGACAACGCAATCGCCGAATGCATCGGATGCCATCAAAGCACTGTCGCTGGCGAGCACAGCAGTGAGCGGGTTCTCGGCACTGCTGAAACCAGATGTGAGCCCACTGGAAGCTGACCGGGGAGAGGCCCTTCGGATGAAGAACGAAATGGCGAATCTGGTGGCACGGGAAGACATTCTGCACCGTGAATCGCTGACGGGCTTCGTGCGGTCGGGTGGGTATGGCAACAGCCTGACCGAACTGCGGATACAGCTGGCGACGTACCGCTACCGCTACCGCCAACTGTTGGAGAAAAATCCGCGTGTGGCCGACATTGTGCTTCACCGCAAACGGAAGGGCGGCCTGTTTGGCAAGCGCTGAGCCAACCAACGATACAGAATAAACAGGAAAGGCCCCGCCAATGTGACGGGGCCTTGTTCATGTAACCGGTGGCTGCGCTTAGACGTGCAGCAGCAGACGGATGGGATCTTCGAGCAGTTCCTTGACCTTGACGAGGAAGCTTACGCTTTCTTTGCCGTCAATGATGCGGTGGTCGTAGCTGAGGGCGAGGTACATCATGGGACGGATAACCACCTGGCCGTTGAGGGCTACAGGGCGCTCCTGGATTTTGTGCATGCCAAGAATGGCGCTTTGCGGGGGGTTGAGAATCGGCGTACTGAGAAGCGAGCCAAAGACCCCACCGTTGGTAATGGTGAAGTTGCCACCCTGCATTTCCTCAATACTGAGACGGCCTTTGCGGGCTTTATCTGCCATGCTGGCTATTTCCTTCTCGATGTCGGCGAGGGAAAGTGCGTGAGTGTTGCGGATGACCGGCACCATGAGGCCGCGGTCGGTAGAGACGGCGATACCCATGTCGACGTAGTTGAAAGTGACGAGTTCGTCGCCATCAATCTGGCCACCGACGAGGGGGAAATCCTTGAGGGCTTCGCAGCAGGCCTTTGCAAAGAAGGACATGAAACCGAGGCCGATTTCATGCTCTTTCTGGAATGCCTCCTTGTACTTCTTCCGAACTTCCATGATGGCCGTGAGGTCCACCTCGTTGAAGGTGGTGAGCATGGCCGTTTCGTTTTTAACGCTGACAAGGCGGTTGGCCACGGTCTTGCGGAGCTGCGTCATTTTCACGCGGCTGGCTTCGCGCGCGCCAGTGAACGCAGGGGCAGCTTTGGCAGCCGCAGGCTGGGCAGCGGGAGTTGCCGCAGCAGACTTGGCAGCCGCACCCTGCTGGATGACATCGCCCTTGGTGATGCGGCCGTCGGGGCCTGTGCCCTGCACACCGCTGGCGGGAATGCCCTGCTCGGCCATCATTTTGGCGGCGCTGGCACTGGGCACACCCTTGGCGTAGGAGTCGGCACCACCGTTCTGCGCCACGGGCTGTGTAGCAACGGCAGCGGGTTCGGCCTTTGGGGTTTCGGCTTTGGCAGCGGGGGCAGCTGCGCCGGCAGCAGAGGGATCGATGGTGCAGGCTACCTCGCCTACCTTGACGGTGTCGCCGGCTTTTACCTTGATGGAGAGCTTGCCACTGGCCTCGGCGTAGAGGGTGAGCATGGCTTTGTCGCTCTGGATGTCGGCCAGGGGCTCGTCCTTCTGGACGATATCGCCGTCGGCCTTGTGCCAGGTTTCAATCACTACCTCGGTGATCGATTCGCCGGGGCTGGGGATGCGCAGTTCGATCATGTGTGTCGGCTGTAGGGGGTGGATGCGAAGTTATTCGCTTTTGTTTCGGGAAAGGGAGGAATTAAGGGTTTCGAGTTCTGACTTGACGGCAAGAAGCAGGTTCTGCTGCTGGCCGACGAGGGCTTCGAAACGCTTGGGGTCCAACGCCAGCTGACCGAGTGCGGACTCGACGCGGCTGGTCTGCTGGTTGAGGGTGGTCATCTGGCCGTCGAGCACTTCCAGTCGGAGGTTGGCCTCGCGGAGTTCGCCCTTGAGCTGTACCCGAAGGTCAGCGAGCTCCTGGCGGGTGCTTTTCAGCTCCAGCAGCAGCTCGGAGAGCAGTTCGGGAATGCGGGGGTCGTCCATCTGGAAGTGCAACGGGGCCGTTGAATTACACAGTAGCCTTTGCCTTTTTGGCGCCTTCGGCCAGACTGGTTTCGGCGGGGAGGTTGAGGCTCTTCTTGATGATGTACTCCTGTTGGGTAGCGTGCTGGCTCATGGTGCCGGTAGCAGGGCTGGCGCCTTCCTTGCGGGCCACTACCTGGAGATCGCCACCGGGAACATGCTCGCGCAGTTTGCGGAGGATGAAGGACCAGGCTCCCATGTTCTCGGGCTCCTCCTGTGTCCAGATCCAGGTCTTGGCGTTTTTGTAACGCTTGAAGATGGCCTGAATCTTGTCGATGGCCAGGGGATAGATCTGCTCGAGGCGGACGAGGGCGGTGTCTTTCACGCCGAACTCTTCGCGGGCCTTGAGGAGGTCGTAGTACACCTTGCCGGTGCTGATGACGACGCGCTTGACATCGGCGGGCTTCACGCCGGCATCGTCGATGACTTCCTGGAACTCGCCCTTGGTGAAGTCTTCCAGCGAGCTGACGCACTTGTCGTAGCGGAGGAGACTCTTGGGGGTGAAGACGACCAGCGGGCGGCGGTACGGGGTGAGTACCTGACGGCGCAGGGCGTGGAAGATGTTGGCAGGGGTGGTGAAGTTGCAGATGTACATGTTGTTCTGGGCACAGAGCGTGAGGAAACGCTCGATGCGGGCAGAACTGTGCTCGGGGCCCTGGCCTTCGTAGCCGTGTGGCAGGAGCAGCACGAGGCCGTTCATGCGCTGCCACTTGCTCTTGGAGGCGCTGAGGAACTGGTCGATGATGATCTGGGCGCCGTTGACGAAGTCGCCGAACTGGGCTTCCCAGATGGTGAGCGTCTTGGGTGCGGAGCTGGCGTAGCCGAACTCGAAGCCCATGACGGCGTACTCGGAGAGGAGGGAGTTGAAGATGCGGAGCTGACCCTGCTTGTCGCCAAGGTTGTTGAGCGGGGTGAACTTCTGCTCGGTCTTGACGTCAGTAAGGACGGCGTGGCGGTGCGAGAAAGTGCCGCGCTCGCAGTCCTGACCGCTCATGCGGACATCGTTGCCCGACAGCAGCAGCGAGCCGTAAGCCAGGTGCTCGGCCATACCCCAGTCGATGTTACCCTTGTCGAGCATTTCGCTGCGCAGCTTCAGGAGGTTCTGGAGCGTACGGTGGGGTTCGAAGCCAGCGGGTACCTGGGTAATGGACTTGGCAATGGCGCGGAGGGTTTTCTCGGCAACGGCAGTGTTGGGGTTGTCCTCCAACTTGTTGTCGTCGTAGAAGCGGATGCCCTCCCAACTGCGCTGGAGCTTGATGTCGAGTTCGCCCGCCTGACGAGCGCGGGCTTCTTCGAGTTCTTTGTCGAGGTGGTCGGATAGCTGCTTGTCGAGGGCCTTGAGCTCGTCGTCGGTAAGGCTCTGCTCAGTGGTGAGCTTGGCGGCGTAGACCTTGAAGGGGTCCTGATGCTTGCCAATGGCCTCGTACATTTTGGGCTGGGTGAAACGGGGCTCGTCGCCTTCGTTGTGGCCGTACTTGCGGTAGCACACAATGTCGATAAAGACGTCGCGGTTGAACTCCTGGCGGAATTCCATTGCCAGTTTGGTGACGTAGACGAGGGCCTCGGGGTCGTCGCCGTTGACGTGGAAGACAGGGCTGAGGGTGACCTTGCCGACGTCGGTGCAATAGGTGGAGCTGCGGGCCTGTTCGGGGCTGGTGGTGAAGCCCACCTGGTTGTTGATGACAAGGTGGATGGCACCGCCGACTTCATAGGCTGGGAGGCGCGACATCTGGATGAGCTCGTACACGATGCCCTGACCAGCGATGGAGGCATCGCCGTGGATGATGAGCGGGCAGATGAGGTCGTGGTCGCCGCCGTAGAGGATATCCATCTTGGCGCGTGCCATGCCGACTACCACGGGGTCTACGGCCTCGAGGTGGCTGGGGTTGGGCGCCAGCGACAGGTGCACCTTGTTTCCATTGCGGAGAATGGGGTCGCTGGAGAAGCCGAGGTGATACTTTACGTCGCCATCGAAGGTGCTGTCGGAGAGGCCTTTGCCTTCGAACTCGCCAAACACGGCGTCGTACTCCTTCTGCATGATGTTCACCAGCACGTTGAGGCGGCCGCGGTGGGCCATGCCGATGACAAACTCCTTGACGCCAATGGCGGCGCCGTGCTCGATGATGCCATCGAGGGCGGGGATGATGGCCTCAGCACCTTCGAGCGAGAAGCGCTTCTGGCCTACGAACTTGCGGTGGAGGAAGCCCTCGAAGCTGGTAGCCTGGCCGAGCTTCTTGAGGATGTGCTTTTTGGTATCGCGGTCGAAGGAGGGGGTGTTGCGGGCACCTTCCATGCGCTTCTCGATCCACTCGACCATGCGGGGGCTCCGAATGTACTTGTACTCCACGCCGATGGGGCCGCAATAGGTTTTTTCGAGCAGGGCGACGATGTCGCGGAGCTTTGCGGGGCCCAGGCCTACTTCCACGCCGGCGCTGAAGACAGTGTCGAGGTCAGCGTCGGAGAGGTTGAAGTTCTTGAGGGCGAGATCGGGCTCGTACTTCTTGGCGTCGAGAATGGGATTGGTTTTGGCGTAGAGGTGGCCCCGCGAGCGGTAAGCGGCCACGAGGTTGAGTACGCTGATTTCCTTGGAGACCTGCTCGGAGCTGACGGGTGCACCGCCTTTGGCCGAGTGGGTGGGGAGTTTAGGGAACTGGGCCTGCGCGAAGTCGAAGCCCTCAAAGAAGCGGGCCCACTCGCGGTCAACGCTGTCGGGATCCTGCTTGTACTGCTGGTACAGGCTGTCGAGATACTCGGAGCCTGCGTTGCTGATGTAACTGAAACGGTCCATTACGATGGCTGTGGGACGTCTGTCGGGAGGAGTGCGGGCCTGCCAGAGCAGAAGCAAACAATGTGTTTCTGCCTTAACAAGCGTAGCGCCACAAATATTGCCGCTTTTCCACCCAAACCCAAGATTTTAGGCAAGGTGGTGTTGGGATAGAAGCGAAGAGACCCCTGCTGGGTAGCAGGGGTCTGAAAAATATGGTAAGCGGGGGCTATTTTGCCTTGAGTGCCAGAACGGGGACACGCACATGCTCGGCAAGGTCTTCGACGATGCTGCCGGCAATGAGGCGGGTGAGACCCGTGCGGCCATGGGTAAACATGGCCAGCAGATCGCCGCCCTGTTCAACGAGGTAGTTCTTGATGCCGGTTTCGACGTCTTCGTCATTGTAGACGACAAGGCGCATCTTGGGATAGGGGTGGCGGTTCTGGAGTCGGGTATACTCGGCGTTGGCGAAGGCCGTGGTGAGGAAGCTTTCGCGGGTGTTGATGACGGCCATGACGATTTCGGAGCCAAACATCTGTGCCATCATACTGACGGTTCCAAAGTTTTCCTCGACAGGGGTAGCGAAGTCGGTAGCAAAAACGATGGATCGGATTTCGGAAAGGCGTGCATCTTCGGGCACGACGAGTACCGGGACCTTGGCAGTACGGAGCACACGTGCAGCGTTAGTACCGACAATACCGCCATGTAGAAGGCCCGTCTGGCCGCGGGTGCCCATGACGATGATGTCGCAGGGGGTGTCGCCGAGGTGCTGGGTAAACTGCCAGGCGGGGATATCGCTGAGAAGCCTGCGTGAAATTTTGAGACCCTGTAGCTCGGGCATCTTCATCAGTTCGTCTGTCTGGTGGTTGATATGCTTTTTCAGGGCTTCCACCTCTTCGTAATTGACCTGTGCGATGAGTGCGCCGTTGGCTGCGACGGTGACATACGGTTTCTCGTACACGTGCACAAGATGAATATGGCCATTGTGATGGCGGGCAATCTGGGCAGCGAAGCGGAGTGCATGACGGGCAACTTCGCTGAAGTCGGTGGGGACGACGATGTGCTGGAAGTTCATGACTGTGAGAATGAAAAGTGGAGGATGGGGTGGCGGCGGCAAGGAGCAACCGATACACCAAAGGTGTGTGACCATCAGGCGAATGCCTATGAGAAGCGGCAACCGTTTTCCTGATGGTTGTCAGGTTCTCAGCGAATATCGGCCCAGTCGGGGCGGAGGAGGTCGAGCGAGACGAGGGTGCCGTGGCTGATGAGAAGTGCGGTGGTGGCGGCACCTGCGAACTCGGTGAGCTGCATCAGTAACTCATCGTCGGCTGGCGCAACACACCGAACGAGCCAGCCATTGGGATAGTCGGGGTCGTTGTCTACACCGATGCACTGAAGCATGGGAAAGCGTGCTTCAAGCGTAGTGAGAAAAAGCTGCACAGCAGGGTGCATGGCGTGAAGCATCAGGCGGCCCACTCGGCCACGCGCCAGAGGGCGCTGAAGAGCACCAGGAGCAGGGCTGCGGGGGTGAGGTACTTCCAGCAGAGACGCATTAGCTGGTCGGGACGAAGGCGGGGCAGCGTCCAGCGGATCCACATCATGGTAAGGACAAGGACAAGGCCTTTAGCGACCATCCAGAAGGCGCCCCAGGCCCATGCGCTGAAGTGGCCGGGAACTCCTGTGGTGAGATACGCCAGCTGGCCATGAGAGAGCAGGTCCCACACAGAAAGGTTGGCAGGATTGATGCTGGCGGGCAGGGCCCAGAGGTTGGGAAGGGGGGTGTGCCAGCCGCCCAGAAACAGTACCGCAGCGATGAGGCTCACAAGGAGCATGTTGGCATACTCGGCGAAGAAGAAGATGGCAAAACGGAAGCCGCTGTATTCGACGTGGAAGCCGGAGACGAGTTCGCTTTCGGCCTCAGGGATATCGAAGGGGGTGCGATTGCACTCGGCGAGGCCTGCGATGAAGAAGACGATGAACGCCAGGAGCAGGTGGGGGTATCGGACAATGCCCCAGCTGGCCATGCCGCCAATGGCGGAGACGTCCCAGAGGCCGAAGAGGCGCTGGGGCTGGACGGCGAACACGCCCTGTTGAGCCGCAATGGCCGAGAGGTCGAGAGTGCCGTAGAGAGCAACAGCGGAGAGCAGGGCCAGACCTGCGGGTATTTCGTAACTGACAATCTGGGCGACGGAGCGGACGGCACCGAGCAGTGCGTATTTGTTGTTGCTGCCCCAACCTGCCATTAGAATGCCTACCACCTCGATGCTGACGACGGCCAGAATGAAGAGCACGCCGACGTTGAGCGAAGCGGCCTGCAAACCGGGCGCGAACGGCAGTGCGGCAAAGCCTGCAAACACCGCCATAAACGTGAGGATAGGCGCCAGCACATAGAGGACCTTGTCTATGGTGGCGGGGAAAATGGCTTCCTTCTGCAGCAGCTTGAGGATGTCGGCAAGTGTTTGGCCGATACCCTGGGGGCCGATTTCCATAGGCCCGAGACGGTCCTGAATCCAGGCGCTGACTTTACGTTCGGCCCAGACGCACCATAGAACGTATACTGCCAGAAAACCCAGAAGGGTGGCAATACCTATGAGGACGGGAATGAGCGTCGCGAGCATGTTATGCAGACAAAACTACACAACGCGAGGTTCTGGTAGGGTTGCAAAAAGATGCAATTCAGGAAATAGGGGGTAAGAAGCTACCGGACAGCAGTATTGTTGTGCAGCTGACCATAGCGAAGGAGGACCGCCATACCTACTCCGAAGAGTGCATGTGTCCAAACTTCGAAATAGGGAACCTGCAGGATGTAAGGAATGATACAGAGCAGGCTGATGGCTTCGGCGTAGAGGATGTAGCGAAAGCGGGTACAGTCGAGAAGAAGGCCTGCGAGGGCCATGTAGACAGGGCCGGAGATAGAGGTACCGATGAGACTGGTAAACCAGAAATAGGAAGTGTTTTTGTCGGGTACGGTGAGCGTCCAGGTGGCGGCAAGGCAATAGACAATGCTGAAAACAGGAACCAGCACCAGCAGCCGAAGGGTGCGGGTGCGCCAGTACTCCAGCACCACCATTGCAGTGGCAAAAGAGACGCCGGGAATGAGCAGAATGGTAAAGGAGAAGTCGCTGAAGAGTATACTATCGGGTGTGGGACCTGTGAGCAGACGGCTGACGAATGCAGAGGCAACACCCAGCAACACCTCGGGTGCATAGTTGCGCAGAAGATGGGGTGTTTGCATGGTGGGCAGGAAAAGAAGCCTCACAATAGGGAAACAACCACAAGACTAATACCTGCTACAGGGTACTCTACTGTTGTATAACGACATTGAGCGTTGCCAGCTGCATGAGCACCGGTATACACAGCCCGTGTCTAAGTAAACAGGCGGGACAGCGGCAGAAGCGAGAAGCAGCAGAAGTGGGTGGCGATCAGTCCAGTCTGAACCGAATAACGGCATAGCGAAAGGCAAGCAGCATGCCTGTGCCGTAGAGGGTGTAGACCCAGAAATCGAGATTGGGGACAGCAAGGATGTAGGGTATGACCGACACCAAGCCAGCCACAAGAGCGTACCAGATGATTGGAGTTAGCGACCACTGGAAGCGTTCTACGGCGAAATAGGTATAGATGGCGGCATTGAGGGCGCCTACGCCCAGGCTCACGACGATGCGCAAACCCACATTGTCGAAGGTGAAATGGAGCGCCAGCAGGGAAGAAATGAAGTAGAGCAACACAGCCAACGGCAACAACGGCAGCAGGCGGAAAGACTTCAGGTAGAGCTTCTCCCAGAGGATCATGACGCAGCCAAAAAGGAGGCCGGGGACGAAGTAATAGTTGGTGTTGAAAGTAGCTTCGTAATCGGGCTTGCCTGCCAGAAGAACCGTAAAAACACCGTATAAAATACCCAGTATAAACTCCAGCGTTGGAAGTGCTGCTTTGTTAAGGCCGAATGGTTTCACAAATGTGAAAATGCGTTAATTCCCCCACTTAACCCCTAAAAAACCTATTCTCGGTCAAAAAGTCGAAATTGTACAAACCAACGGGGGTTTGCACAGACGACCCGTAGTGGGCGAAACGGAACTTCGTCAGTGGTTCAGGAAGGAATGGAAGGTATCACCACGGAGACCCAGCCGGAGGGTTTCGAGCGCGATGACTTCCTCGGGAGCGATATTTCCGAGGTTGACATTGGTGCCGAGGAGTTTGATGAACCAGACCTGCTGCTCTTTCTTGGGGGCCTCGAACATGATTTTCTCGGCAGGGATATCGGCGACGATGGTTTCGATGAGGCCGCTGCGGACCTCGCCAGTAGAGCGGAAAACGCCAGCCGTGCCACTTTCGCGGGCTTCGGTGATGACCCATCGCGAGCCAGCTTCGAGCTCCTGCCGGATAAACTGCGTCCACTGTGCGGCGGTGAGTACTTTGGTAGCGTCTTTGCTACCGACTTCGCTTAGGACAGTGCGGTCTTTGGCAAGCTGGCGGATGAGGTTGAGTTTGTCGTCGCGGCGGATGTCCATGGAGCCATCGGAGACCTCAACGGTGGTCATACCATAATCATCGAGCAGTCGACGATACTGGTCGAAGGCGTTGCGAATGAGGAAGACTTCTAGGAGTGTGCCACCGAAATAGACATCGAGGCCAGCATTTCGATAGAGCGCGATTTTGTCACGGAGATTGGCGGTAGCATAGCTGGTGCTCCAGCCCAGCTTGATGAGGTCTACATGCGCCCCTGCCACAGAGACGAAGTCTTCGGCCTGGCGCACCGACATGCCTTTGTCCATCGCCATGGTTATTCCATGGGCACGGGGCTTTGCGGTACGGAAGGGCAGATGTGGGATTTCGTAGTTCATCCTGTTGGGTGTGTCGGGGCAAAAATAGCAGTGGAAAGATGCAAAGCCTTCGTTGGCGTTTTTTTATGTGGGGCGGCTGTGTGAGCGCGCCTGACCTTTCGACTGATTTTACTGACAGAAGAGGAGAAAGCTGGCAGGTAGCGCAAGACACTATAAGCGCACGGCAAAATGCCTACTTTTGCCCGGTAATTTTGTCAGGTAGCAGTCGACTGGCGTTCTTGTTGCCACCGACTGACACCTGTGTTGCCTATCCGGCACCGCTTATCCAACCCTGTTTGCCGCCATGTTTGGCTTTCTGACCAAGCTCTTCAAGAGCAAAAAAGACCGCGACGTTGCCGCCCTGCGGCCACTGGTAGAAGAAACCCTCGCCGTTTACGATACACTGTCATCGCTGAGCGATGACCAGTTGCGGGAGCGTACACAGCAGCTGCGTCAGCGCATACAGGCGCACATAGCGCCTACCGTAAAGGAAATGGAAAGCGTGCGCCAACAGGTGGAAGCGCTGCGCCAGAAAGGCGACATCGCTGGGCAGGACAAACTGTTCCAGCAGCTGGACGAACTGAAGAAAAAACGCAACACCGAGCTGGAGGAAGTGCTGGCACAAATACGTGCAGAAGCCTTCGCCATCGTAAAAGAAACCTCGCGGCGCCTGAGCCAGAACGGCAAACTGACCGTAACGGCCACCGACTGGGACCGCCAGATGGCCAGCCGCAAGCCCAACGTGCAGATTGAAGGCGACAAAGCCCACTGGCTGAACCGCTGGGAAGCCGCAGGCAACGAAGTGGTGTGGAACATGGTGCACTATGATGTGCAGCTGATGGGCGGCACGGTGCTGCACCAGGGCAAGATTGCTGAAATGGCCACCGGTGAGGGCAAGACGCTGGTATCGACGCTGCCAGCCTTCCTGAACGCCCTGAGCGGCTTTGGTGTGCACCTGGTAACGGTGAACGACTACCTGGCCCGCCGCGACAGTCAGTGGAACGCTCCACTGTTCGAGTTTCACCAGATCAGTGTAGACTGTATAGACCTGCACCAACCGAACACGGAAGAGCGGCGACAGGCGTATCTGGCCGACATCACCTACGGGACGAACAACGAATTCGGCTTCGACTACCTGCGCGACAACATGGTGACGCACCCCGAGCACCTGGTGCAGAGGGAACACCACTTCGCGATGATAGACGAAGTGGACTCGGTTCTGATAGACGAAGCGCGTACGCCACTGATCATCTCAGGCCCGACGCCGCAGGGCGACCGCCACGAGTTTGACGTGCTGAAGCCGCGCATTGAGCGCCTGGTAACCCTACAGCGCAAACTAGTGGGCGACATGCTCAGCCTTGCCAAGGCAAACGCTGAACGCGACCCCGAAGCCGCAGGCATTGCCCTGCTGCGTGCACACCGCGGCCTGCCGAAGCACACACCGCTCATCAAGTTCCTGAGCGAAACCGGCATGAAAGCCCTGCTGCAGAAGACAGAGGCGAAGTTCATGCAGGACAACTCGCGGGAGATGCACAAGATTGACGACGAACTGTACTTCGTCATCGACGAGCGGAACAACCAGATAGAACTGAGCGAGAAGGGCCGCGAGACCATCACCGCCACCAGCGAAGACCCGAATCTGTTTGTGCTGCCGGACATTACCTCCGAGCTGTACAACATCGATAACAACGGTGGCCTGAGCAGCGAAGAGAAGCTGAACCTGAAGGACCAACTGTCGCGCGACTTCGCCGAGAAATCGGAGCGCCTGCACAGCATCCATCAGCTGTTGAAAGCCTACACGCTGTTCGAGCGCGATGTGCAGTACATCGTGCAGGAAGGCAAGGTGATGATTGTGGACGAGCACACAGGCCGTGTGCTGTCGGGCCGCCGCTACTCGGACGGTCTGCACCAGGCCATCGAAGCCAAGGAAAACGTGAAGGTGGAAGCCGCCACGCAGACCTTTGCCACAGTGACGCTGCAGAACTACTTCCGTATGTACCACAAGCTGGCCGGTATGACCGGTACGGCCGAAACGGAAGCCAAGGAACTGTACGACATCTACAAGCTGGATGTGGTAGTGATACCGACCAACCTGCCGATTACGCGCAAGGACATGGACGACGTGGTGTACAAAACGCGCCGCGAGAAGTTCAACGCCATCATAGACGAAGTGCAGAAGCTGACGGAAGCTGGCCGTCCTGTGCTGGTGGGCACGACGTCGGTAGAGACGTCGGAGCTGCTGAGCCGCATGCTGCGCACGCGGAACATCAAGCACAACGTACTGAACGCCAAGCACCACCAGCGCGAAGCCGAGATTGTGGCCGAAGCCGGCCAGAGCGGCACGGTTACCATCGCCACCAACATGGCGGGCCGTGGTACGGACATCAAGCTGGGTGCTGGTGTGCGCGAGAAAGGTGGCCTGGCCATTATCGGTTCGGAGCGCCACGAGAGCCGCCGTATCGACCGCCAGCTGCGTGGCCGGGCAGGCCGCCAGGGCGACCCCGGCAGTTCGCAGTTTTTCGTGTCGCTGGAAGACGACCTGATGCGCATGTTCGGCTCGGAGCGCATCGCGAAGGTGATGGACTTCCTGAAGATGAAGGAAGGAGAAACCATTCAGGACCCGCTGGTAACGCGCTCGATCACAAACGCGCAGAAGAAGGTAGAGGAGAACAACTTCTCGATCCGGAAGCGCCTGCTGGAGTACGACGACGTGATGAACAAGCAGCGCGAGGCGATTTACCGCCGCCGCCGCAATGCTCTGTTTGGCGAGCGCATCAAGGTAGACATCGACAACATGATCTACGACTTCTGTGCCGATGTAGCCAAGCGAAGCGAAGGCGGCGATGCCGAGACACTGCGCTTCGAAATGCTGCGGCTGATGGGCTTTGACCCAGAAATCACCGAAAGCGAACTGGGCGACCTGAAAGGCGAGAAACTGACTGAGTATCTGTATGGCAAAGCCGTGGCTTTCTATGAGCGGAAGCAGCAACGGGTGGCCGAGTTCATCTACAACCAGGTGTCGGGCATTCAGGCACAGGTGCCGGGTGTGACACTGGTGGAAGTGCAGCTGGTTGACGGCGCACGCGGTGTGCGGATCTTCAGCGAAATAGACCGGATTCTGGAGACCCGGGGTGCATCGGTATTCACCGAATTTGAGAAGACGGTGATGCTGGGTGTCATTGACGACAAGTGGAAGGAGCACCTGCGCGAAATGGACGAGCTGAAACAGAGTGTTCAGACGGCGGTGTACGAGCAGAAAGACCCGCTGTTGATCTATAAACTGGAGGCATACAACCTGTTCCAGTACCTGCTGGGCGAACTGAACAGCGAGGTTCTGAGCATGCTGTTCCGTGGCGACATGCAGGAGCGTGGTGAGGCCTCGCGGGCACCGCTGGTAGAGCGCGATGACTTCTCACGGCTGAAAGCCAGCCATAGCGCCGATGCCAGCCAGCGTGCGGCCAATGTGCAGGAGCGCGTAGTGCAGCAGCAGGCTGCTGTAATGGCTGATGACGAAGAAGGTGATGGCCGTGGCCTGAGCCGCCGGGAGCGCCGGGCGATGGACCGGAAGAAGAAGTAAGTCTTTGAACGGACCGAAGGAGAAGCCCCGCCAGTTCAGCGGGGCTTTTTCGTGCGACTTGTTTTCAGAAGTGGGCGGCGGCTGAAAAGAAAAACGCCCCGTGATACGAGGCGTGGTGGATCAGTCGTCGCCGCGGCGGAGAGCACGCTGTGAGTCGCGTTCCTTGATGGTGTCGCGCTTGTCGTGCAGCTTTTTGCCTTTTGCCAGGGCAATCTCCAGCTTGGCAAACCCGCGTTCGTTGAAGAAGAGGCGGACGGGTACGATGGTGAGGCCTTCCTGGCTGACGGCAGCCTTGAGCTTGGCAATTTCCTTGGCTTTGAGGAGCAGAGTACGTGGGCGGCGGGCTTCGTGGTTGGCGTAGCCGCCATGCGAATAGGGACTGATGGTGCAGCCGAGGAGCTGGAGCTCCATACGGTCTTTGCCGGCAAATGCACAATAGGCCTCGGCGAGCTCTACCTTACCGGCCCGCACAGACTTGATTTCGGAGCCGGTGAGTACAATACCGGCCACGTATTTGTCGATGAAGCTGTATTCGAAACTGGCCTGACGGTTCTGGATGGTGGGTGTGCCAGTGCGTTTCTCGTTTTTCTTGGTCATAGCAGGCCTTCGTCGGCGAAGGAGAAATAGCCCCTGAAAGAGATGATAAGATGGTCGAGGAGTTCGAGGTCCAGGAGTCGGGCGCCCTTCTGGAGCTTGTCGGTGATGTGGCGGTCGGCCTCGCTGGGCTGCAAGCTACCACTTGGATGGTTATGACAGACAATGATGGCGGAGGCACCGTGAAGAAGGGCTTCGCGGAAGACGCGCTTGGGGTCGATGATGGTGCCAGCGACACCGCCTACGGAGAGGATTTTCTCGGCGACGAGTTCGTTGCTGCGGTTGAGCAGCAGGAGGATACATACTTCGTGGTCGAGGTCGAGAAGGAGGGGCTTGACGAAAGCGGCCACAGCGGCGGCATCAGGAAAAACGAGCTGTCGGTTTTCCTCGCGCTGCTTGCGGCGTGCGAGTTCGAAGGCGGCCTGCACAGCCATCGCCTGGGGTTCGGGGAGGAGATCGTGCTGAATGAACTGGCGGAAGTCGGCGGCGGCGAGGCGCGGAAGAGAGGCGATGGACTGTCGGAGACGGAGGGCGGCAGCGGGAGTAGCGTCCTGAAGGAGAAGCTGTAGGAGCTCGGTGTCGGTGAGGGCGGCAGGGCCGCGAGCGGCGAGCTTCTGCTGGGCGGTTTCATCGATTCCCAGATACAGGTAGGAATCTGACAAAACAGAAACAGGCACCGGGTCAGCCTGTTTGTACTGACGCGGTGCCTGTGATGGCATTCGGTTAGCGTGTTAGGCGCTAAGGCGGTTAACGTAGAGGCGCAGACGGCTCTTCTGGTTAGCAGCCTTGTTGGGGTGAATGATGCGGTGCTTGGCGAGACGGTCGATAGTTGACTCGATCTCAGGCCAGATTTTTTCAGCAGCCTGTTTGTTCTCGGCAGACATGAGTTTCTTGATCATGTTGCGCGATGCCACCAGCTTGTAGCGGTTGCGCAGGCGGCGCTTGGCAATCTGGCGCACGCGCTTTTTGGCGGATTCGGTATTAGCCATTGCGTGTAGTTATCTTCGTAGCGTCTTCCTCGTGCAAGGGAGTGCAAAGTACGCACATAGGAAATTCATACGCAAGTCTTTTCTACATCACTTCTTTTGATGTCTAACGAGGGTGTGGGTAGGGCTTCCCCAAATGGGGCAAGTGATGGCTATTTCTTCCACCCCAGTTGCGGGAAATTGTCCTTGCAGCATGGCCAATAAGGGGACATGCCCAAGAACGTGGGGGTTAACGGCTGTAGTCCAAGGGTACTTTTCGGTCGAATTCCTAGTAACCCTATACCCACTCTGTACCATGCGACTCTTATACCGTCTGCTGCTGGGGCTGGTTCTGCTGACGAGTGTCACAAGCGCTCAGACCAACCAGACACCCCGCTGGAAAATGGCTTTTCCCAAGGAAGTGAACTGGATGAAACTGACGTCGGCAGGCATTCTGGTGGTGAACACCGACGATGCCCTTTACGGCGTCAATCCTGAAAATGGCTCCATCCTGTGGCAGCATGAAGAATTCAAGAAGCTGCCTCAGGACTTTGTGGACGTCATTGACAATACACAGTTCATCGCTGTGACCCTGAAGAAGCTGCGTGTGAACGTGGTACTGATGGATGTTACCGATGGCAAAAAGCTGTGGACGACGAAAGAACTGGATCTGGCCAGCGTCATGGGTATCATGATTGTGCCAGACAACCTGTCGCTGCTGATCTGCGGTGGCAACCTGAAAGGCAAGGCCGTGTACATGATGGTGGAGCTCGCCACCGGCAACGAGATCTGGATGAAGGAGCAGTGGCTGGGCAAGGGCGCCAATGCGCAGTGGCCCACTACCTTCCCGGCACGGGACGACAAGCCGAACGGCACCAAGCGGACACTTCGCGGTAACCAACCCCTGCTGTTTCTGGACGAAAACCGCTTCATTGCTTCGCTGGGCCCTGACCAACTGGGCCTGTATGATGCCCGCACCGGCGACAAGATCTGGGAGGTAGACCCCAAGATTCTTAAAGCAGACATGGCCCCGGCCATCAAGCTGGGCTACTCGCCGTTCATCCTCTCGGCCGACAAGAGCATCCTGTATGCGCCCTTTGGCAAGAACCTTCTGGCCGTGCGTGTGGCTGACGGCAGCCTGGTGTGGCCCAAGCCCCCGAAAATCAAGGGTATACCTACCCAACTGGAGCTCTCCTCAGCCGGTTTGATTGTACGCACCATTGGCGAAAAGGCCAACATTCAGGTGCTGGACTATGCCACGGGTGAACCCGTGTGGAAGAAGCCTTTCAAGGACATGGGCCAATGCTCGCCGTTCATTGTGCAGGGCGACAAGGTGTACCTGTACAGCAACGATGGCGGTGGCGCTGGCGTGGCCGGTTTCGCAGCCAGCCGCCTGGGCACTGGGTTTGGTGGCGGGTTTGTGGGCAGCATTGCCGGACAGGCAGCCAAGGCCGCAGCCAGCGAGAAAGA
This sequence comes from Pontibacter sp. T17, assembly GCF_057219875.1. Classification (NCBI taxonomy): domain Bacteria; kingdom Pseudomonadati; phylum Bacteroidota; class Cytophagia; order Cytophagales; family Hymenobacteraceae; genus Pontibacter; species Pontibacter sp. T17. Next base: position 447,306 of record NZ_JBXVVW010000001.1, on the reverse strand, counting down.
TGCGGGTCAGCTGTTCGAAATCAACCTGGCAACGGGTGAGAACCGCGAACTGGTAAAGAAGGTGTTTCTGCACGGCGATACACCCATCAGCCTGGAGTTCCGCGATGGCGGGCTGCTGCTGGTATCGCCCCAGTGTATCTACGCCTATAACATGGATGGCACGATTCGTTTTGAAACATACCTGCCTGCGCCGGGCAGCAGTGCTGCTGCACTCATCGCCAGCACGGCCGCCAATGCCCTGGCCAGCGAAATGTCGTACCAGAGCGCCTGGAACAACGCCTACAACAACCCCGGCCGGGCCTACAAGTATGAGATCATCACGGACAACCCGGTAATGTCGCGGCGCTTTGGCCTGCGGGAGAAGAGCGACTTCTTTGCCTACGTAAACACCAAGAAAGCCGGCGATGATAAAGGCGAAAAGGCCTTCGGCATTGTGCAGGTGGACAAGCGGGATGGCAAAGAGTTGAAGCGGATTATTCTTGACGAACGGGACCCAGAGATAGAAATCGATGAAATCGAACAGCTCGTCTATCACATGAGCGCCAAGAAGGAAATCACTTGTTATGGGTTCTAAGAAGCCCTGAATGGAACCGATCAACCAGCGAAGGCCCCGGATATCCGGGGCCTTCGGCTTTGGCTATCTTTGCGGCACCATGAACACAGTAGACAAGCCGCTGGTAGTGCACATCCAGTATGGCGGAATTGGAGGCCACAGCCGGGAACTGCTAAACTTCCTGTACTCGGAAGCAGGCAAGAAGATATCGCACGGGGTAATTTTTCTTGCGACGGATCCTGTATCACCGGAGCTGATTGACACGTGCACACGGCTGGGCGTCAAATACTACTACGTACACAAGAAGCAGGGGTTCAATTTCAGCTACCTGAGCGAGGTAGTGAGGTGCCTGAAACAGCTGAAGCCCCATTCCATTATTCTGCACGGGACACTGAGCATACCGGCGGCGTGGTGGTACAGCCTGTTTCATCGCACGACGCTGGTGGTGATGGAAACCCAGGCCAATGAGCTGAAAACGAAAGCGCACAAGCTGGGCAGCTACCTGAGCCAGCTGATGGCCGACTGGGTGGTTTCGCTGGCAGTGCCCTACCAGAAGGTACTGGCCCAAACCACGTGGCCCTTTTTCTGGCGGCGCAAAAACGCTGTCATCCCCAACGGCGTGGACGCAAACGTTTTCAAACCGCGGGAACGCACGGCGGCAGATGCCAGCCGCCCTGTACAGATAGGCATGCAGAGCCGACTGATGCGCACCAAGGACCATATGACGCTGCTGAAGGCGGTGCGCCTGCTGCTGGACCGGGGGCACCCACTGGAACTGCATATCGCAGGCTGGGGCGAAACCGAAGAAATGATCAAAGCAGAGATAGCACGGCTGCAACTGGAAAAGCAGGTGACCATGCACGGCCAGCTGAACACGAAGGAGATTGTTGACTTCATGGTGAACCTGGATATCTATGTGCAGGCCACGATGGGCGAAGGGAACAGTTTCTCGGTGACGGAAGCCATCAGCTGCGGGCTGCCGGTGCTGACCGACGATGTGCCGATGATGAACCAGATACTGGCTGGGCTGCCATTTGCGGCGTTCTATGCACACGGAAACGCCGACGCCATGGCCGCTGCCATCGAAGAACTGCTTGCCGACCCTGACAAACGCAAGCGAATGGGCAAACAGGCCCGGGCCTACGCTCTGGAGCATCTGTCGAGCGAGCGGATGGTGAGCCAGTATCTGGAGCTGATGCGCATCGCCTGAACAGGCAGAGGCGCACCGAGCCTGCGGAACGGATGCCCGCTGGAAGAAACAGAAACACCGGCAGGTGAGTAACAACTTGTAGCTTTACAGCCGCGAGCCTGTGTATTCCGACTGTGGACTGCCCTCGCCAGAAAGTGTCTGTTATGTCGAAAGTACTTGTAACCGGTGCCGCCGGTTTTATCGGTAGCCATCTTACCGAATACCTTGCCGAGCAGGGCTTTGATGTGCGTGCCATGGTGCGCTACAGTTCGCGCTCGGCCATCGGCAACCTGGAATTCCTGCCCGAGCATCTGCTGAAGAAAGTGGAAATTATGCCGGGCGACCTGAAGGATGCCGAGTTCTGCAATCGCGCCGTAGCCGACTGCGAGTATATCTTCCACCTGGGTGCGCTGATTGCCATTCCCTACTCCTATGTGAACCCGCTGGACTACATCCAGACGAACGTGGAGGGGACGGCCAACATGCTGAACGCTGCGCGCCGCGTGAAAGGGCTGAAGCGCTTTGTGCAGACCAGCACCAGCGAAGTGTATGGCACTGCGCGTTACACGCCCATAGACGAGGTGCACCCCCTACAGCCACAAAGCCCCTACAGCGCCTCGAAGATTGGGTCGGACAACTTTGCGCTGTCTTATTTCCTGTCGTTCGATCTTCCTGTCACGGTAATCCGCCCGTTCAACACGTTTGGGCCGCGCCAGAGTGCACGGGCAGTTATCCCTACCATCATCAGCCAGCTGGCCAGTGGCAATGAAGTGAAACTGGGGAGCCTGGAACCGAAGCGCGACTTCCTGTTTGTGCGCGACACGGCCGCAGGGTTTCTGCACGTAGGCACCCATGAAAAAACACTGGGCGAGGTGATGAACCTGGGCACGGGCCGCAGCATCACCATTGGCGAGACGTACGAGACCATTTGTCGGCTCATGGGTCGGGAAGCAACGCTGACGCAGGATGCAACACGGATTCGCCCGGCCAAGAGCGAGGTTTTTCACCTGGAGTGCAATGCGGAGAAGTCTTTGCGACTGACAGGCTGGCAACCCGAGCTTACGTTTGAACAGGGACTGGAGCAGACCATAGGCTTTGTGAAATCGCAGTTGGGACTATACAAACCAGCTGTATACAACATCTGACCCAACCACAGAAGGCCCATGAATGCCCCTACAGATGCGGCCACAGACGTGCGCTTACAGGAACAGTTTCTGGGAGTACTGCGGGAAGTGTGCCCAGACCCGAATGCGTTCTACGCCCTGCACGAACCGACATTTGCCGGCAACGAAAAGGCCTACACGAACGAGTGCATCGAAACGGGCTGGGTGAGCTCGGTAGGCAAGTTTGTAGACCGCTTTGAGGCAGAGCTGGCAGCGTACACGGGTGTAAAGCGCGCGGTTGCTGTGGTGAATGGCACTGCCGCGCTGCATGTAAGTCTGGTGCTGGCAGGTGTGCAGGCTGGCGACGAGGTGTTGATGCCCGCACTCACGTTCATTGCTACGGCGAATGCGGTTACGTATTGTGGCGCCGTGCCGCACTTTGTAGACAGCGAACCGATCAGCCTGGGCGCAGATGCCCGCAAGTTGGCCGACTACCTGAAGGACATTGCCGAAATGCGCAACGGTGTGTGTTACAACCGGTACACCAGCCGGGCCATCCGCGCGTTTGTGCCCATGCACACCTATGGCCTGCCGGTGGATTTGGAAGCCACAGTGGAAGTATGCGACCGCTATGGACTGGTGCTGATAGAAGACGCGGCAGAAAGCCTGGGCTCTTACTATAAGGGGAAGCATACCGGGCACTGGGGCAAGCTGTCGGCGCTGAGTTTCAACGGCAACAAGACCATCACCACGGGTGGCGGCGGGGCAATCCTTACGAATGATGAAGAGCTGGGCAAGCGCGCCAAATACCTGACGACCACTGCCAAACGGCCGCACCCGTATCTGTTCTTTCATGACGAAACGGGCTACAACTACCGGATGCCCAACCTGAACGCCGCGCTGGGAGTGGCTCAGTTGGAGCAACTGGATGGCTTTCTTGCAAGAAAGCGGATGCTTGCAGAGCGATATGCGCAGCTGTTTGCAGGCATGGAGGGACTGACTTTTGTGAAAGAGCCGAGCTATGGCCGCAGCAACTACTGGCTGAACGCCGTGCTGCTGGATGCCGACAAAGCCCATCTGCGCGACACACTGCTGGAAGCCAGCAATGCCGCTGGCATGATGACACGCCCTACCTGGACACTGATGCACAAACTGCCGATGTACAGCCATTGCCCCAAGATGGAAGTGGCGGTAGCAGAGGAGATTGAAGCACGGCTGATCAACCTACCAAGCAGCGCGAAGCTGCAAACCACTCTCTGACATTACCGCCGTTACCATGGCCCAAACACTGATCATAGCCGAAGCGGGCGTAAACCACAACGGCAGTCTGGAACTGGCGCGCCAGCTGGTGGATGCGGCAGCAGAAGCGGGCGCAGACGTCGTGAAGTTTCAGACGTTCAAAGCTGAAAAGCTGGTGACGGCAGCTACCCGCAAAGCCAGCTACCAGACAGCCAACATGGGCGGGGACGACAACAGCCAGCTGAACATGCTGAAGCAGCTGGAACTGACCGAGGCCATGCACGACGCGTTACAGGCTTACTGCCAGCAGAAAGGCATTGCGTTTCTGTCGACGCCATTTGATGTAGACAGCATGCACATGCTGATCGACCGATATCGGATGTCGCTAGTGAAGGTGCCGTCGGGCGAAATCACGAACGGGCCCTTCCTGCTGGAGATTGGCAAAAAAGGGGTGCCGATAGTTCTGAGCACCGGGATGTCTACGTTGGGCGAGGTGGAGCAGGCGCTGATGGTGCTGGCTTATGGATTGCTGAACCCGGATGCCACGAGTGTGCCGAAATGGAGCGACATGGAGGCTGCCTACTTCAGTGAGGCCGGACAGTGGGCACTGAAAGCAAACGTAAGCCTGCTGCACTGCACAACAGAATACCCGGCGCCGATGGCCGACATCAACCTGACAGCCATGGACACGCTGTTTGAAGCATTTGGGCTGTCGGTAGGCTACAGCGACCATACGGAAGGCATTCTGGTGCCGATAGCGGCAGTAGCCCGCGGTGCGACCATCATCGAAAAGCACTTTACACTGGACCGCAACCTGCCGGGACCCGACCACAAAGCGAGCCTGGAGCCCGCGGAGCTGAAAGCCATGGTGAACGGGATCAGGGCCATTGAGACCGCGCTGGGTGATGGACGGAAACTGCCTGCTGCGTCTGAACTTGGCAACCGCGCTGTAGCACGCAAAAGCCTGCATGCAGCAAGAGACATCCGCAAAGGGCATGTACTGACTGCCGCAGATTTTGTAGCCAAACGCCCAGGAACAGGCATCAATCCGATGCGGCTGTGGGAGTTCATCGGCACAGAGAGCCAGGCCGACTATCAGGCCGACGATATTTTCCGAGGCTGAATAACAAGCTAGCGGATGGGGCGGGCTGGGATGCCGACCACCGTGACCCCGTTGGGGATGTTAGAGACGATGACAGCACCGGCACCTACGGTCACATCGTCGCCTATAAGCACAGCCTGCCGCGCCACTGCGCCTGTTCCGATCATGGTTCGGGAGCCGAGCCGTACTCCGCCGCTGAGAATAACGCCGGGTGCTATATGTGTGTGTGCGCCAATAGAGCAATCGTGGTCAATGGAGGCCCGTGTGTTGATGATGACGTTTTCATGCAGGGTAACGCCGGGCTGAATGACAGCGCCTGCCATGACCTGAACGCCCGGTGCCAGCTGTACCCAGTCGGCGATGATGGCAGAAGGATGGATGACCTGGCCGAAGGAGAAACCGCGGTCCAGCGCCTTTCTGAAGAGTTTTTCGCGCAGAAACAGCCCGCGGGCGTCTATCGCACCCAGGCCTAGTGTCAACTGCACTTCTGCAGGCGACAGGGTGTCGAGCAGTGAATCGCTGCCGAGTATTTCTACGCCATCCACCCATTGGCCCTGCGTGGCATCCGATGCATCGAGTATGCCGTGTATGTCGTGGCCAGCTTTTCTCAGCGTATCGATCACAACACGCGCATGGCCACCTGCGCCCAGAATGAGAAAGGGTTGAGTCATGACAGCAGGAGTTGAGGAGCCAGTGCCTCGGCAATCATCCAGTCGGTGGGGGTATCGAGGTCCAGACTGGCCTCAGCCGGCATGACGTACTTGCGGATGTGTGGAAACAGCCCAATGTTGCCATACTTCTGCAGGCTTGCAACCTTTATCACGTAAATGGCGCCGTTGAACTCGTAGACGGGAGGGGCATCCTGCCTGCGGGTGACGGGGGTGCCATCGGGAAGCATTTTGCTCTTGTGCAGGTAGCCGGCGCTATCCTCTTCGAAGAGCACGTAGTAGGGGTTGGACTTGGTTTCACAGACACTGACGACCATGTCTGTCTCGGGGCTGTCGGCGCTCAGGGCCTCGGTGACATGGTGTGGACGGCGAAAGGGCGAGGTTGGCTGTAGCAGCAGGATACGGTCGTAAATGCGGCCCAGCTGGCTGTAGAAAGCAAGGGCGTGACGCAGGACATCTACAGTTGAAGCGGTGTCGGTAGCCAGTTCGGCAGGCCTGATGAATGGCACTTCAAGGCCAACCTGTTCAGCGCAGGCGATAATCGCGCTATCGTCTGTAGACAGGCAGATGTCGGCGTCGGTTGCAACAGCCCGTGCGCAATCGATGGCCCAATGCAGGAGGGGCCTGCCTGCCAGTGGCTTTATGTTCTTACCGGGAATGCCTTTGCTTCCACCCCTGGCGGGTATAATGACAAGGGTTTTCATAAGAATGACCGTAGCTGCCTCTGAATCAAAAGGTAGCCATCGCGGAGCATTTTGTGTTCTGCTGCCAGTATATACAGCAGAAAAATCACCAACGGCGCAGCATCAAGCAAACGAGTATCGGCTTCCCACCACAACGGAAGCGACAGACGGAACAGGACGAGCACAACTGCCAGCAGCATATAGCGAATACCGACATTCCAGCTGAGTCCCTGAAGCTTTTCTAGCGTAAGTGCCGCTTCATTCAGGAGCAATTGCAGCATCCGAACGAATACAATCGCATAGCAGACACCCAGAATACCGTACTGTTCTATTACCCAGAGGGAAACCCAATACCCGACGAGAAGCGAAAGAACGCTGACAACAGGCATCAGGCGCGTCTTTTTCATAGCGAGAAAAGGAAGGGAGCGCATGACAAAAAGTATCTGCAACGACTGCGCAAGCAATAGGAGACCCAGATAGTCGAACATCGGGTAATACCCGGGAGCAACCAGTGGGTGGATCAGCGGATATGCGATAGCTGACAAGACATAGATGCCGAACAGGATGGTGAGAAAGGTGGCTTTGACGAGGAACTGTGCAGTTTTGTTCTTGTCAGTTGGGTCGTCGGTGACAATGCCAAACAGCGTTGGCATCATGGCACCACGCAAGGCAATGGCGAGTGTCCCGATAACACTTGCTACGGTAAAGGCGAGGTTGTAATGCCCCAGGGTTGCAAGATCAAAACTGCGCTCAACCAATAATCTGTCGACATTGGAATAAACAGCATTGATAAACAGGAAAAGGGAGACGGGCATTCCAAACATCCACATCGACTTGAAATAGCGATAGGAGAATGGTGCACCATTCTGCACGAAGAATCCTATTATCAGAATCAAGGCGAGCAAAGAGATGGTAAATGCCCTGCCCATAATAATGGAACTGCCCTTTGCATCGAGCAGAATTCCAAACAATGTCCCTGAAATATTCAGAACCGTGAATGTAATGGAAAGCATTACATAAGCCTTCAGACGCTCACTGTTTCGATGTCTGGAAAGAAACAAGTTGATGACGATACTTGAAACCGTACCAATCAACGTGTAAATGAAATGCGGGTACAGTTTAAATTCATTTGTCCTAAAGACTGTACCATACACCAATCTGTCGAAAGCAAAAAGGGCGACAAGTGTAAAAAGGGCAGAGATGGTTAGAATGGAAATCAGTGCGGTACTGAACAAAGCATCTACAAGCTTCTTCTTTCTTCTGACACCGAAAAAAAGGCGAGAAAAACCTGAGTCGAAGCCCAGCGAGCAGAAAATCAACAGAAAAGCCTGGTAAAGCGTTGAAAGGCCCACCAGTGCATATTCCTGCGGCAGCACGTAGTTTGCATACAGTGGTGCCAGCAATAGGTTGATGGCCAATGGGAGAAAACCCATCACCACATAAACGACACTTGATTTTAGAACGGAACCCAGTGCCTGGCCTGATGCTGACATTTAGCTGGGAAAGTAAAGAGAATACTCCTGGTTGGCTCTTTGGAAATCGGATTTCAGTCCGATATCAATCCAGTACTCGCGCAAGAGATGAGAGGTGCACTTTATGTTTTGTGAAATCAGTTTCTCGAAAAGTGCTGGCATATCAAAAAAGCCTGTCTTAGGCAGTTCAGAAAGACAATGGGGCGAAAGACAGTAGATACCTGCATTTACAGCATAGCGATAGGTGGGCTTTTCGGTCAGTTCTGTTATAACATTTGAGCTGTCAGACACCACGACGCCATAGGGTATGGTGAATTCGTGTTCGCGCACAGCCATAGTAGCGTAGGCATTGCTCTGTTTATGAGATTCCAGTAGCTGGGTGAAATCAGCACGGGTGAGGATATCACCGTTCATAACCAATAGGGGCTCCTTGATGGGATCCTGAATCAGGGAAAGCGCACCCGCAGTACCGCGTCGTTCGCTTTCACGTAGGTACTGGATGTCTACCCCCCACTTACTGCCGTCTCCGAAGTAATCGGTTATAGTCTCTGCCAGATAATTTACCGAGATGTAAAACTTATAGAAGCCTTGCCGGATAAATTGAAGGAGAATGGTTTCGAGTATAGGTCTTTCGCCTACTCTCAGCATAGGTTTTGGACAACTGTCGGTGAGGGGCGACAATCGGGTACCGAGTCCTCCAGCCATGAGCACAACCGGGTTGGGGTACAACACTCCCATCGATTCGGGATGGGAGATATGTGCAAGTCCTCTCATTCGCCCCTGTTCATCTACCAGGGGCATATGTATAAGGCTACTCCGATACAGTGTATCCAGTATAGTGGAGCGGCTGGTTGTATACAGCATGGTCTTGGGCTTCCAGTTCACCAATCGCTGTATTGGGTCAGTGAGTGGATACCCAGCAAGAATAGCCCTTCGGACATCACCATCTGTGAGTATACCCAACAGACGGTCTTCACTGTCGGTGACGATAGTTATCTGTAATGCGCCCTTGTCAATAACACTGATGGCGTCACGGAGCGTGGCTTCAGGACTTATTCGCAGTTGTTGCCAGTTCAGCATGTGATGGCCAGTAAATGAAACACGATCAGGCTGATTTCAGAATGCGCTCATACACAGCCACTGTCTCCTTCAGCATCCTGTCGAGAGAGAAGAGCTTGAGGAGTCGTTCGTAGCCTTTTGCACCCATTTCACGAGCAAGTGGCAAGTCACTTACAAGCCGATCTACCCGTTCCTGAAGCACAGCTGTATCAAATGGCGGGACGAGATAACCTGTTACGTTGTCCTCTACGATTTCATTGGTAGCGGGGACATCGAAACCTATCACGGGGATACCTGCACGCATTGCCTCAAGTGTAACCAGGCCAAAGCCCTCCGAGGTTGAGAGCATCAGAAACACATCTGAGTCGGTGAGATAATCGATTACATTTTTGGCAAAGCCTGGGAAAAGGACGTAATCAGAGAGACCCTTTTCCTGAATCTGGGATTTCAGCGTTTGTTCCATTGGCCCAGAGCCAAGGATGACCAATTTGAGATCTGGATGCTTTTTGACCAGATTGCCCAAAACCTCCAGAATAAAGCGGTGGCCTTTGTATTCAATCAATCTGCCAACAATGATTAGCTGTTTGGTGGCGAAGCGATACTTGCCTTTGTTCTCAGGATTGGGGCCCTCCAAATCAAAGCCGTACTGAACGATTGTTTTCCTGTCGGCGCGTGTGAGACCCGACCACACGAAGAAATTGGCTAGACCCTTGGAAATGAATATGCTGTGGTTGTGAAACCGATCTGTCAGTTTGATGAGATTGGCATACAGGCCCTTGGCAGGAACTGTAATGAAGCCATACGCATTGGAAAACTGTTCATCGTATCCATGCTTGGTTGAGATGACAGGTATTCTGAGCATACCCAATGCCTTGAGTGTGGCGCACCACAGATCGGCATGGATGAGGTTGGACTGCACCAGATCAATGGCACGATCCTTCACCAGACGCCGGATGGTGAGAAGGGTGCCAAGCGAGATGCCGCGGTCGTCTACGTGGTAATGCACTTTGACACCCAGGTCTTCAAGCATTTTCCCGAAATCATGGGCGCCCTGTGTGTTAATCGCCTTATGCACACAAAGAAATTCGGCTTCATACTCGCCGTTGGTGAGGCGTGGAAGTGCAGGCAGCACATTCAACAGATACTTTTCGGAACCTGCAAAGCCTTTTACATACTGCATATACAGTATTCTTTTCATGATGAAGCTCGGGTGAGTCGGGTTAAGGGGAGTGAATTAGAAGAAGAAACCGCCTTGGTACGATACGCTAACAGGACCAGCATCACAAACGGCAGAGCCGGTATTCGGTAGCGAACCAAGTTACCGAAGTTGCTGGAGGTGATGCCAACTGCAATACCGAAAACCAGGAGAAAAATCCAAAAAGACCTGAAAAGCTGAAAAAGCATCGGTCTGTCGATATTCGTAGAGTAAGGGTGCGATCGATAAAAGAAGAACAAACCAATCAGTACCAACACTTCGAGGGCACTGATCAATGAAAGTATGTTGTTGGCCTCCCAGATAAAGGGACGAAAATAGGTAGTGAAGAAAGCAGAAACATACAATGCGGGTTGCAATGCAGAACCCTGGTCTTCGCCAAACAGTGAGTATCTGCTATCACTTCCTTCTGTATAGTAAGCTTCATTATTCTTGAGGTCATCTCGCACATTCTGGGAATATGCTTCTACCTTTTCCAAAGAGAAGCGGTCAGAAGTCTGTGCCAGATAATAGAAAACTGAAAATCCACTAGTAAAGGAGACAAGAACAATGAGTGGCAGCAGCAACATCCGTTGCAGTCCATTTCGAATTGTCTTCAAATATGCATTTACAACAAAGAAAACAAGACTTGGTATCAGAGCGAGGAGGATGTATGCCTTGATGGTAAAGATTATATATGAAAAAATTACAATCAGAATAGTGTTGAGGATTATTCTCTTAGCCTTGAAGAAGATCATGTATACACTTATCACCAACTGAAGAATTCCGATGTTGCAATAAGAGTCTTTCAGAATAGCACTACCCCATAAGAAAACAGAGGGGATATAAAAGACCGAAATGGCCAACAAAGGATGTTTAAAGTTGATATCCTCAGTTAAGAATCTGTAAAACCGCTGATAAAAAATAAAAGTGAACGCTGCAAGCAGAATTGTAGTGGGTATATAACCACCCAACGAGAGGATCCGGAAAATAGAGGTGAGCTTGATTACAAGCAGGGAGGTATCCAGATACAGCAGCGGATGACCTGCCATGTAATTAGACCATACACTGAAAGACCAGTCTGCGGCTGTCGGTGCCGAGAAGAGCATCAACAAATAATCGAGCGGACTTTCATACACTACTGCAGCGATTTTGTCTGCCAGAAAAAAATAGCGCAGCGTATCGCCAAAGCCGTAATAATAATTATAGATGATCCCTACTGATATGCCACCCAGAAGTTTGACCGTCAATGCAGGGATTATATGTTTTGTATATTCTTTTTTGAATCGAGAATAGGTATATGCAATCAGGTATATTATGAAGAGCCAAAATACAGACAGCAGAAAGTCATAGAGCGTGAAGAAGTCCTTCATGTCTGCTGGCCAGTTAGCGGTAGGTCACCTGGTTGTTCTCCCAGATGGCAATGGGCACGCGCAGCGCACGATGCCGCTCTATGGCTACCCGTGCAGCAATTGCCATTGCCTCCAGCACAGACTCGGCCCGTATAACGGGCTCGCGGCCCGAAGAGGGCGTTAGCGAATGTGCTTTTGGAGTTCGGTCCATTTGACGGGATCGTACACGTGCTTTTCGAAGGGTGGCTGTCCACCCTTGGCCACCAGACAAGGCTGCTCAGTGCTGTTATCCAGCACCAGCCATTCATCTACCAATGGCATGTAAAGGTAGAAGAAATTGTGCAGACCGCTTCGGAAGCGGCTTTTCACGTAATCCTCGTGCAGGTCCAGGCCGCCCATCTGGTGGCGGAGTGCCACGCGCGCCATTGCCAGTTTGGGATGCGCCAGAGATACAAATATCAGTCGGACGGAATAGCCCTTCGTCTTGCAATAGGCAATGAGGGCGGTGTATTCCCTGCTACCCAAATTGGTTTCGTAGCCGAAGTCGGCCCCGGCGGCTGCCAACTGTCGCACGCGATCAAGCAGCATAGTGGATGCCTTTGCCGCAACCGACTCGGGGTTGAAGGGAGACAATCCGCGTGCAATAGCTTCGGCATTTACGAATTCCTGCACCCCCAGAACTTCTGGAAAGAGTGTGGATGCCAGCGTGCTTTTGCCTGCACCGTTGGGTCCCGCCAGAATGAAAAGAGAAGGCATAGGATGGAATGTTTGAAAGTTACGGTTGTCTGCGGTAAGGTGAGCAAACTTCTTACCAAAGGCAGCGTCTTTCGCCGATATTGGCCAAGACTTACAACTAGTACGTGTCCAATGTCGTCCCGGAAGTTGCGGAACCTGTTTGGTCGTCTGAACAGGAAAGAAAGAGAAGCGGTAGAAAAGCTGGCCGATTCCGGTGCACGTGCCGCTGCTCAAAACCCAAGTCTCGATTTGGGCTTCGGACAGCGGGTTGTGGAAGGCCGGATGATTAACCCCGACGGCAGCTTTAATGTGATGCGGGGCGGCTTACCCTGGTGGCGAAGCTTCAGTCCATTTCATTGGCTGCTCACGGTAAGTACCGGAACCTTTCTCTCCGTCATTCTGGCTGGCTTTGTACTGTTGAATCTGCTATTTGCCACCATCTACTACAGCATTGGACCTGGGCAATTCAATGGAATGACCGGACAAACGCCAGCTGTGCTCTTCTCAGAGGCCTTTTTCTTTTCGGCACAAACCATTACGACTATCGGGTATGGAGGCATCAGTCCGAAAGGACTGCTTGCCGGATACATTGCCGCGTTCGAGGGTTTGATGGGAGTTCTTTCATTGGCATTGGCTACTGGCCTGGTGTATGGTCGCTTTTCGCGGCCTGTCGCGCGGATTCTCTTCAGTGAGGCGGCGGTGCTTACACCCTACAAAGACCACAGCGCCCTGATGTTTCGGATTGCCAACCGGCGACGCAACCAATTAATAGAGATGCAGGTAAAAATGACATTCTCGTATGTGGTGCAGACGGCCGATGGCAGCCGGAAACGGATGTTTCTGGGGCTGGAACTGGAGCGGGAGCAGGTGAATTTCTTTCCTACTTCCTGGACTATCGTACACCCAATTACGGAATCGAGCCCTTTGTACGGTCTGGACAAGAACGTGCTGGACAGTGGATTGGCCGAAATTCTGGTACTGGTAAAAGGCTTTGACGATACTTTCAATCAGACGATTCATGCCCGGCGCTCGTATCGATACGATGAAATCAGATGGGGGCATAAATTTGTGCCAATGCTGGAAGAGGCGGAGAACGGGAGTACTGTGGTACGGCTGGACCTGTTGAGCGCAACACAGGAGAGTCCCCTACCACAACAAGTGCCCTGATTAACAGGAGGGTGCGGTTGTTGGGGCTTCAGAAAATATTTCTGTGGGTTTGTGTCGGATGCAAGAAAGTTTTACTGTACTTGCGTGTAGTACGTGATACTGCGGCCAAGCGCCGCATCACCAGTCAGACGGCCTTTTTTCCTTTTTCTTCCAGATTCCGGAATACCGACGCTCTACCTGCTTGTTGCACGCAGCTGTCGTTCACGTACCCCCTTTCTGTTTTTTCTGTTTTCAATGAACATCTATGTCGGAAACCTGCCGCACAAGACGTCGGACGTCGAACTGCGGCAACTGTTCGAGCGCTTCGGTACGGTAGCATCGGCAGTCATTATCAAGGACCGCGAAACGCGGATGTCGCGTGGCTTCGGCTTCGTCGAAATGGCTGACGAAAACGAAGGCAATGCCGCTATCAACGAGCTGAATGGCCAGGAGTACGAAGGCCGCCCCCTGAAAATCAACGAAGCCCGTCCGCGCGAAGAGCGTCCGCAGGGTGGTAGTGGCTTCAGTGGCGGTGCGCGTAGTGGTGGTGGTTACGGCGAGCGTCGCAGCTTCGGCGGTGGCGATCGTGGTGGCTACGGTGATCGCCGTGGTGGTGACCGCGGTGGCTATGGTGACCGTCGTGGCGGTGGTTCTGATCGCCGCGGTGGCTACGACCGTGGTGGCTACTGAGCCGTCTAAAGAAGGAAACCTGAGTGGGCATACCGCCCGCCTGAAGGATAGAGACAGGGGCTTCGGCCCCTGTTTTCGTTTTGGTAGTTTAACCCTCGGGTGAAGGCGCCTTCATCTGTGTGTTCTATCTTGCCTGAGTGAAAACGCTGTATTTGCTGCGCCATGCGAAATCGAGCTGGAAGGAAAAGGCGCCCAGCGACCTGCACCGCCCGTTAGCGCCACGAGGCGAGAAAGATGCACGCCGGATTGCCAATTGGATGCTGTTTCATGGCCTGAAGCCACAATACATCTTTTCATCTACCTCGGTGCGTACGACGCAGACCTTACAGCGTATTCTGCGCACGCTGCGTATTTCGGCCAAACAGGTGCGTATGCTCGATGGGCTGTATCTGGCCAAAGCAGAAGCCCTCTTTGCGTTTGTGCAGCAGATTGACAACCGGCTGGATAACGTAATGCTTGTGGGCCACAACCCAGGTCTTTCTGATCTGGCCGTGGCGCTGTGCAACGATGCCCCCGAAGAGCTGCCGACAGGTGCCTTGCTGGCACTGGAACTTCCGATAAACAGCTGGGAAGAGCTGACGCCCCACTCGGCGCAACTGGCGTTTTATTTGACGCCTAAGATGTTGCGGAAGAAAGACTGAGCAGGTCGGTCTCCATTGCCATAAGCTGTTCTGCTGCAGTTGTGCGGTCTATTCCCTGCAACGTCAGCTCCTGTCTGTACAGGCGTTTCTCAACGGCTTTCTGATAAGTCTTGTCATAGTAGTGCAGGGTAAGAATGGCGGTAGTGTGCAGATCGCCCGCCTGTAAGGCTTCCAATGCCTGCCGGGCCGCCAGGCCTCCGATTTTTTTTGAGATGCCCTCGATTGCCGAAGCCAACAGCTCGGTGGGGACTTTACCGTAGTCTTCGACCAGGCGCTCGACACGGTAGGCGGTGTCGGCTGTCAGTATTGCGGCTGGAGCATCGTACATCTGCTGGTAGAGGGCTGGTGGGATGATGGCGCGGCCGATGGTGCGGCTTTCGTCTTCCACCCAGATGGGCTGTTGGGGATCGAGTTGCAGGAGCGCGTCGGCCAGTTTGTTCTCGAAGTGCTCGGTAGTAGGCTGCGGGGGCAAGCCAAAGGAACCGAAAGCACTGCCCCGGTGGTGTGCCAGATCCTCGAGGTCCAGCACCTGGGCGCCGAGAGTGCGAAGGCGGTGCAGCATGTCGGTTTTGCCTGCGCCGGTATAGCCGCCCAGCACCAGCAACTGCCAGGGCTTTTCGAACAGCTGCTGCGCAAAGCGGCGCCAGGTTTTGTAGCCGCCTTTGAGTGTGTGGGCCTGCAGGCCGACGGTGCCCATGAGCCAGGCCATACTGCCGCTGCGCATACCGCCACGCCAGCAGTACAGTATCAACTCATTGTCCACAGCCTGTGCAATTCCCTGCTCTGCCAGGGCGGCCATGCGGGGACCTACATCGCGCAGGCCTTCGAGCACGGCAAGCTGTTGGCTCTGTTGCTTGTAGAGGGTACCGATACGTGCGCGGGCATCGTCGTCGAAGAGCGGCAGTGAGCCCGCACCGGGTACATGGCCTGCGCGATATTCACTGGGTGTGCGTACGTCCAGCACTGGCATCTGCTGCCGAAGCCGGAGGAAGTCCTCGAGGGAGAGTTGCGCCATAGATGAGCGGATAACCGCGGGGTTTGTCCACAAGTTTTCGATAATTCCGATGCCTCCGCTGGGGACGCATTTTGTGCTGGTTCGGGGATGTGCCAGCAAGTGGTTTGTCAAGCACCAGTTGTCCGCGAGTATCCACTGGCTGTCCGCAGAGACGACTCGTCTAAGTAATGCACAATCTGGGGTGGATTGCGCGTTACCCAGTAACACAGCGTGGAAAGACAGTAATACAACTTACTGGCTGTCACCTACGCTTCTGTGATTTTTGTTTGTCAAGGCTTGCGGATAGTTTGTGGATTCCGTCATTTGCAAGCGGTGGCCGCAGTAGTTTTGCCGCTATTCACAGCCTAATAAACACCGGAAAACAAAAACTTAAGAAAGGTATTTATGAATCATAGCGTGGGAAACACACAGGCAGCCATAGCGCAGGCTCGGGTCAAAGGCTTCGTAGATTTGCCTGTAGACCCCACCCTTGATCTCCATGCTGCGATTCAGCGACTGAAGAAAGAACGAAATGCCATTCTGCTTGCTCACTACTATCAGGATAGTGAGATACAGGACTTGGCTGATTTTGTAGGCGATAGCCTTGGATTGGCACAGCAGGCAGCCAAGACGCAGGCGGACGTCATTGTATTTGCCGGTGTGCATTTCATGGCAGAGACGGCCAAGATTCTGAACCCCGACAAGAAAGTGGTGATTCCGGACCTCTCGGCTGGCTGTTCACTGTCTGACAGCTGCCCGGCACCGGTGTTTGCCGAGTTCAAGAAGAAATATCCTGAGCACAAGGTTGTTTCGTATATCAACTGCACGGCTGCGCTCAAGGCGTTGTCAGACGTCATTGTAACGTCGAGCAATGCAGTAGATATCGTCAACTCGTTCCCGAAGGATCAGCCCCTCATTTTTGCACCGGATAAGCACCTGGGGGCGTATGTGGCCAAGAAGACGGGCCGCACAGACATGGTGCTGTGGAATGGCTCGTGTATGGTGCACGAGATTTTCAGCTCGGAGAAGATCAAGGTCATGCGGGCTGAGTATCCCAAGGCCAAGCTGATAGCCCACCCCGAGTGCGATGCGCTGGTGCTGGATCAGGCAGATTTCATTGGCAGTACGACCGCCCTGCTGAAGTACGTGCAGACAGACAGTGCCACGGAATTCATCGTAGCTACTGAACCTGGCATTCTGCATCAGATGGCGCAGAGCGCACCGGGCAAGATTCTGCGGATGGCACCGAGCAACCATGCCTGTGCCTGCAACAATTGTCCGCACATGAAACTGAATACACTGGAGAAACTCTACAACGCACTGCTGTATCTGGAGCCGCAGATAGAGATGCCAGCTGATGTAATGGCGGCTGCCCTGAAGCCTGTAGAACGCATGCTGGAACTGAGTAAACACATAGGGAAATGATGCTGCAGGATTCTGATGTACTGTTCACTCCGTTGGACAAGGTAGGTGAGTTCGGTCTCATCGATCGGATTGCAGCTGGCTTTCCTGAGTTGAAATCACCTGTAGTGAAAGGTGTAGGCGATGACTGTGCCGTGTTTGAGTGGGACGCTGATACCTATGGCCTTCTGAGCACTGATACGTTGGCTGAGGGCATTCATTTTGACCGCAGCTATACACCACTTCGTCACCTTGGGTATAAAGCCATTGCAGTAAATACATCGGACGTCTATGCGATGAATGGTGAGCCTTTGGCGGTGCTGGTGAGTCTCTCGGTGAGCAGTCATTATTCGGTTGAGCAGTTGGAAGAACTCTATGCCGGTATGCGTATCTGCTGTGAGGAATATGGCATACAGTTGATTGGTGGCGACACGACAGGGTGCAGGTCGGGTCTGGTGATTGGTGTTACGGTGCTGGGCCGTGTAGGTAAGTCCAGTATCGTGTACCGGTCTGGTGCCAGCGAGACAGAGCTGATCTGCGTGAGTGGAGATCTGGGCAGTGCCTATGCTGGTTTCCAGTTGCTGGAGCGTGAGAAACGCGTATGGAAGGAGAACCCCGACGTGCAGCCCGACTTGCAGGGATATGAGTATGTGCTGGAGCGGCAACTGAAGCCAGAGGCGCGGCGCAATGTTATCTCTGCGCTGAAGGGCCTGGAGATTGTGCCTACCAGCATGATTGATGTTTCAGATGGGTTGGCCAGTGAGCTTCACCATCTTGCCAAGGCCTCGCACAAGGGAATGGTGGTGTACCAGGACAAGGTGCCGATAGATCCGCAGACACTGCTGGTGGCGGAGGAGCTGAACCTGTCCGGTACTACGTTCGCACTGTACGGAGGCGAAGACTACGAGTTGCTGTTTACCATCAAGCAGGCCGACTTCAGTAAGCTGAAGGGTATGAGTGGTATTTCGGTAATAGGCCACGTGCAGGGACAGGCTGCTGCTGTATCGCTTGTTTTGGCAGATGGTTCAGTATCCGAGGTACAGCCGTTGGGCTATAACCATTTCAGTTCCTGATAGATGCATATAGTTACTGCTAACGTTAACGGTATACGCTCGGCTGCCAGCAAGGGGTTCCTTGACTGGGTGAAACAGACGAAGCCAGATGTGCTGTGTCTTCAGGAAATCAAAGCAGACAAGGCTGCTGCATCAGCTGCGCTGGCAGAGCTGTCGGGTATGTACCATCAGGTGCTGAATCCAGCGGAGAAGAAGGGTTACTCCGGTGTTGCAGTTTTAACTCTTCAGGAACCTGAGAAGGTCTCTCTTGGCATTGGTGTTCAGGAATATGACTCTGAAGGGCGTGTAGCCGTTGTCGACTATAAGGGTGTGCGGGTTATCAACTCCTATTTTCCTTCAGGTACCACGGGAGATGTTCGCCAGACGATCAAGGAAGCGTATCTGAATCGGTTCACGGCGTTTGCAGCGGAACAGTCGGCTGGTGGTAAGCCGCTTGTTGTTGTAGGTGATTTCAATATCGCGCACACCCCGATCGACATCCATAATCCGAAGCTGAACAATGTGTCGGGTGTATTGCCGCAGGAGCGTGCCTGGTTTACGGACTTTCTGGCCAGCGGATACACTGACTCGTTTCGGCATCTGTACCCTGAGGAGCGGCGATATTCCTGGTGGACTTTTCGTGCCAATGCACGTGCCAAAAATCTGGGTTGGCGTCTTGACTATGCGCTGGTTTCCTCGAATCTGAAAGAGCACATTATAGGCCATACGATACACGATGATCTGTTTTTTTCTGATCACTGTCCCGTCAGCCTGAAACTCGACTAATCCTATGCAGGACGCAGTAAGACAAAAGCTACAGGAAGTACGCAGTAGAATTCGACTGTACCAATTGGTGCGTGCTGCACTGTATGTTTTGCTGCTTCTTGTGGTGCTTTACGTTGGTCTTGTTCTGGTTGAGGGCACGCTTTGGCTTGGTACTTCCGCAAGGTCAGTGCTTTTCTGGTCTGCTGTTTTGCTGTTGTCTGTTGTTGGAGTTTTCCTGTTTCATCGGCCTTTATTGGAATGGCTGGGTTTGCTCAGTAGACCCAGCGATTTGTCTCTTGCAAGGCTTGTAGGTAGCCATTATCCGGAGGTTGCAGACAGGTTGTTGAACTATCTACAGCTGTCTGGGGCGTCTAAAGAGAGTGGCGATAGCAGCCTGTTGGTAGCGGCTTTGGAGCGTTTGCGATCGGAGGGCCTTCGTTTCGATGTTTCAGGTTTGTTGCCGTTACAGCGATTCAAAACAATAGCTTTGTGGCTGGTCTCCAGTCTGGTTGTATTGATAGGAGCTGCAAGTATTTGGCCCTCTTCTTTTTGGGAGCCTGTGGGTCGTGTGGTCAGTTACTCGCAGCATTACCAGCGCCCTGCTCCGTATCAGTTGCGTATAGAGGGGCACAAGCAGAAAGTTGCTGTAGGCGATACTGTAAGGCTGTCGGTTCAGTTTGAGGAAGGTCTGTTGCCTGACCGGCTCCGAATCTTTGTCCGACGGTCGGGAGAGGGAGAATTTTTCCCGTACTCTCTTGTCGGGCAGCGTGGCAAATGGAGCTATCAGTTCGAGGCTGTTCAGCAAGACTTTGAGTATTATTTGGCTGATGAACAGTACAGTGGTCAGGTATACCGTACAGCTGTTTTGCAACGCCCCTCGTTGCAGGGCCTGAAGGTTCGCGCTGTCTATCCCGCATATACAGGCCAGCGTGCCGAAGAATTACCCGATGGGCTTTCCAGTTTCACGGTGCCGACAGGTACGCGGTTGTTCCTGGTTCCTCAGGTAAATGCCGTTACCGATTCTGTTATTTTCTTCTCTGCTGGTCGGAGGCTACCTTTTGAGGGCGGTCCTGCATATCGTCTTTCTGTCTTGGCTTTGAAGGAAGAGCCTTTCCAACTGTTGTTGTCCAGCAAGGCAGGTCTCTCAAACGAGGACTCGCTCCTCTATTCGATCAATCTCATACCAGATCGTTATCCTGAAGTTCGGTTGGATAATGTTAGCGCGGAGTATTATGTGCCAACAGACGGCTTTTTGCCACTTCAGTATGAGGCACAGGATGACTATGGTCTTACCCGTCTTTCGTTGTGGTATCGCTACACCAAATCGGTCGATCCGAGACGCGTTTCAGATAAGTTTACAGAGAAAGCACTGCGACAGGCTTCTGGTGCGAAAGTACTCAAGGGCGATTACGTGCTCGATTTGTTCGATCTGGGTGTCGCAAAGGGAGACGAAGTAGAGTACTATCTGGCCGTATATGACAATGATGGCATACAGGGCAGCAAGGAGGGTCGTACTGGTGTCTACCGGATTGTTTTTGCTGATGAGCAGCGTGCCCTGCAGGAAGTAGAAGAGGCGACTGGAAGTTTCCAGGATGCATTGGCCCAATCGCTTGCAGAAGCACAGGACGTCCAGAAGCAGATCGATGAATTGCTGCGAAAGCTTGTTCAAAAGCAAACGCTGAGTTTTGAAGAGCGACGGCAATTGAAGCAGTTGTTGCAGCGGCGCCAGCAGCTGGATGAGAAAATTGAGGATGCACGGCAGAAGCTGGAGAACACACAGCAGACCGGCGAGCAAACGGAAATGCTGAGCGAAGAGCGGCAGAAAGAGCTGAGCGAAATGAACGAGATGCTGCAGCAGAGTCAGGACCCTGAGTTCTCGCAATTTCTGCGTGAGTTGATGAACAATCCGCAGCAGGAGCGGCAACAGCGTCAGAGTTTGCAGATGCAGATGCAGTGGCTGAAGCGGAAGAATGAGCAAACGGTTACGGACCTTGAGCGTGTGCAGAAGCTGTTTGAGCAGTGGAAGCAGCAGATGGAGCTGGACCGTGCCGTGCAGCAGACAGAAGCGCTTACGCGTCAGCAGGAAGAGTTGCAGCGTGTGACTGAGCAGGCCCGTGAGAATGAACTGGAGCGACTTGCACCCAAGCAGCAGGAGCTTGCAGAACAGGCACGCAAGCTCGAGCAGCGATTGGATTCATTACGGCAGAAGCAGGAGCCTGCTTCGGAGAGTAGCCAGCAGATGGAAGAGTTAGAGCAGGGTGCTGAGCAGGCACAGGAGCAGATGGAGAATGCAGCCGAACAGTTGCAACAACAGAAGCGTCAGCAGTCGCTGCAGCAACAGCAGCGTGCGCTGGATCAGCTCAACAAGTTGAATCAGCAATTGAAAAAGGCCAGGCAGCAGAAGGAACAGGAACAGACGTCAGAGAACTACGATGACCTGCGGAAGCTGCTAGAGAATCTTTTGAAGCTGTCGTTTGATCAGGAGGCGTTGCGCGACGAGGTCGGCAAACTCACGGACCAGGAAGGTGAGGTTGCGCGACGTCAGTTGCAGCAGACACGCCTCCGTGAGGACATGGCAATGTTGGAGGACAGTTTGGAAGCACTCGCGTCGCGGGCTATCCAGATTCAGCAGGAGGTATTGAAGCAGACGCGGGAGATAACGGACAATATGGACCGTGCTGCGTATTCACTGCGTGAGCGGCGGCTTGGTGTGGCCATTACAGCCCAGCACATGACGATGACCGGGTTGAATACGTTGGCAAATATGCTGGCTGAAAGCCTTAACAACATGCAGAATCAGATGCGGAGTCAGCAGCAGGGCAAGCAGCAACAGCAGCAGCGCAGCAAAGGAAATATGCAGCAAATGATTCAGCAGCAGAAAGAGCTGAACGATGCCATGGAGCAGATGATGGACCAGGAAGGGCGGCAGGAGAAGCTGAATGAGATGGCACGGCAGCAGGAGCAGATTCGTCAGCAGTTGAAAGAACAGTTTGAGCGGATGCAGCAAGAAGGTGAAAAGGGTCTGGGCAGTCTGGACAGGATTATGGGCGATATGCAGCAGACAGAAGAGGAGCTGAAGGCTAATGCGCTTCGTCAAAGTACACTGGAACGGCAGCGACGTTTGCTGGATCGACTGTTGGACTATGACAAATCGATGCGTGAGCGTGAGCGTGACAACAAGCGGGCATCGCAAACCGCACGTGATATCGAGCAGCAGACACCACCTGAAAGTCGTGAGGATACATTACCTCAACGGCAGTTGCGCGACCAGTTCTACAGGGCAAGGCTGCAGTACGCCCCTATTTACCAGCTGATGATAGACCAATACAGGCAGCAGAAGCCTGTGCAGTAAGCTTTATGATTTCCTATATCTACGAAGACACTCCCTGGCGTCTGGACCTTGTGCAGGAGACGACCGATTGGCTGGATACAGTGGTGCGGCACCACAGCTACGAGATTGTCGAGATCAACTACATATTCGGTACCGATGACTACATCCTGTACCTGAACAAGAAGTATCTGGACCACGATTATTACACCGATATTCTTACGTTCAACTACTCGCAGTTTGAACGCAAGCTGGTTTCGGACATCTATATCTCGGTAGACCGTGTGCGGGAGAACGCGAAGGAGTTTGGTGTTCCGTTCATTGACGAACTGCACCGCGTGATGGTACATGGTGTTCTGCACCTGATAGGCTTTGACGATGTAACCGACGAGAAGGAAGAAGAAATGCGCCGACAGGAAGATTTCTCGCTCAATCTGCGCATGTTCTAGTTCCACGTGGAACACCTGCTGCGATTTCATGGCTCAGTTGTATACCGTTCCACGTGGAACACCCCACCCCATCACACACGATTTCCCCCGCATTTGCGTTGATTAAGCGCCGGTTCGGTCATCATTCATGAACTCCTCTCTTTCCCCTCTCAACAAGCAGTACAAAAGCCCCGACCATTACGACGTGATTGTCGTGGGGGCTGGTCATGCTGGGTGTGAAGCTGCCGCTGCCGCTGCCAATTTGGGTTGCCGCACCTTGCTCATCACCATGGACATGACCAAGATTGCCCAGATGTCGTGCAATCCTGCCATGGGAGGTGTGGCCAAAGGACAGATCGTGCGCGAAGTTGACGCCCTTGGGGGATACAGCGGCATTGTCACAGACCAGACGGCCGTGCAGTTTCGGATGCTCAACCGCTCCAAAGGGCCAGCCATGTGGAGCCCCCGCGCCCAGAGCGACCGTATGCGGTTTACCGAAGTGTGGCGCCAGCAACTGGAAGCCCTCCCCAATCTCCATTTCTGGCAAGACATGGTGGCTGCACTGGTGCTGGACGACAATGTGTGCCGCGGTGTGGTGACGGCAATGGGCAAGACCTTCCACTCGGAAACGGTAGTACTGACCAACGGCACTTTCCTGAACGGTGTCATCCACATGGGTGAGCGTCAGGCAAGAGGCGGCCGCAGTGGTGAGCGCGCCGCTACCGGGCTGACCGAGCAACTGGCGCAGGCTGGCTTTGAGACCGGGCGAATGAAAACGGGCACCCCACCCCGCCTGGATGGCCGCACCATCAATTACGAAAAGCTGCAAGTACAGGACGGTGACGAGCAGCCCGAGAAGTTCTCCTACACCGAGACGCCGCGTCTTACCCGTCAGCTGCCCTGCTACATCGGCTACACCAACAGCCGGGTGCATGAGATTCTGGAGACAGGGTTTGACCGCAGCCCCATGTTTGCTGGCCGCATACAAGGGGTGGGCCCGCGGTACTGCCCCAGTATCGAGGACAAGATTACCCGCTTTGCCGAGAAAGACCGGCACCAGCTGTTTGTAGAACCTGAGGGCTGGAATACAGTAGAGATTTACCTCAACGGTTTTTCGTCTTCGCTGCCCGAAGAAGTGCAATACGAGGCCCTTCGTCATATCGAGGGCTTCGAGAATGTTCGGATGTTCCGTCCGGGTTATGCCATTGAGTACGACTACTTCCCGCCGCATCAACTGCGCCACACGCTGGAAACGCGCCATATCGAGAACCTGTATTTCGCCGGGCAAATCAACGGAACCACCGGGTACGAGGAAGCCGCCGCACAGGGTATCATGGCGGGCATCAATGCGGCCCTGAAGGTACGCGAAGCCGAACCGTTTATTCTGGGCCGCGACAAGGCATATATCGGTGTGCTCATCGACGACCTGATTACCAAAGGCACCGAGGAGCCCTATCGCATGTTCACCAGCCGCGCGGAGTTCCGTATTCTGCTGCGGCAGGACAATGCCGACCTGCGTCTGACTGAGAAGGCACACCAAATAGGCCTGGCATCTGACGAGCGGTTGGCGCGCGTACAACAGAAGCAGCAAGCTGTTGCCCAGATATCGGCGCTGCTGGACGAACTGAAGGTGGCCCCCGACGAAGTGAGCCAATACTTTGACGGTATTGGAGAGGCTCCGCTGCGCGAGAAAGCGAAGCTGCGCAGTCTCATCACCCGCACCAACGTGACGCTGGAAGGCCTGCGCAAGGTATCGGAGCCACTGAATCAGGCGTTGGCACAATTGGATGCTGAGTGTGTGGAGCAGGCCGAGATACAGCTGAAGTACGCCGGCTACATTGAGAAAGAGTCTGAGATGGTAGCCAAGATGGCGCGCCTCGAAGACCAGTTGTTGCCCGAGAACTTCGACTACAGCCGGATTACCGCACTGAGCAACGAGGCCAAGCAGAAACTGACCCAGATCAAGCCTCGAAGCATAGGCCAAGCCGCCCGGATTTCCGGCGTTAATCCCGCCGATATTTCCGTACTCCTGGTGCACATAGGCCGCTAGAATCGATTCTCAGGGCCTTCAGTTGGCTTGCATTGTCAGAACATTTGCGTTAATTGCAGAATTGCAGTGATACCTGCACTACCTCCGTCAAGGATGTCCGTACTCAAAGCATACCGCCTGCTGGCCTTTGGTCTGGCAGGCGTTTCTGTTCTCAGCCTGTTGAGTTCCTGTGCTACAACCGGAGTTCCAACCGGTGGGCCACAGGATACCAAGGGCCCGATTGTGGTGGCTGTAGACCCTCCACTTGAGACCCGCAATTTCAAGGGCAATCGCATCGTCTTCACCTTCGATGAGTTTATCAAAGGAGATGGCCTGCAGCAGCAGGTATTCATCTCGCCAGTGCCCCCTACCCAACCAGAGATCTATGTAGCCAATAAGCGGCTCATCATCGAGTTGGATCCCACCACGCTGGATACCAGTGCTACCTATGTAGTGACCCTTAGTACAGAGCTGAGCGACCTGAATGAAAGCAATCCACTGGCTGCGCCTGTGCTGTATGCGTTTTCCCCGGGTAACAGAATAGATACCCTACAGTTGGCCGGTAGGGTGGTGTCGCCCCTCACAGGCCTGGGTCTGCCCCGTATGATGGTTGGGCTCTTCAACCCTGACAGTGTAGCTGCACGGAAAGGGTACACACGTCTGCGACCTCAGTTTGCCGCCGTAACCGACAGTGCAGGGCAGTTTCAGTTTGCTTATCTAAAACCGGGTACCTATCGCCTGCTGGCTTTCACTGATACCGACAGAAGTTTCAGCTACAGCCAGCCTACAGAGTCGGTTGCATTCGCTGAAAATCAAGATATTAGCGTACAGCCAGGTGTAGCACCCACCGAGCCCGTGCTCTATGCTTTCCGCCCTGATACCATTGGTCCCAGGGTGAAGGAAGTGGAAGTGTTGAACCCCCGGAACCTGGTAATCCGTTTTTCTGAGGCAGTAAGGCGAGGTACAGCTGTTCTGTATGGTGACAGCAGCCGCTGGACCTCTGATACCTCAGGTTTCCATTACAAAGGCAAGCGCGACGAAGTTCTGGTGCATTCGGGCCAGACGCTGGGCGACTCCATTGCCCTGCGTGTTACCGGGATGGTCGATACGCTCGGAAATGCAGGTAAGGACACCCTGTTGACCTTCAAGATCCGTTCGGGCCGACTCAAGAAAACCTGGGTTGTAAGTGACCCAGTTCAGAACCCATACAACCCTTTCGAGTTCATAGTAACTGCTGAGTCGCCATTTCCATCGCAGATGGTGCCAGATTCGGTTTTCCGTGATACCTCCGGCAAACCATTGGCTGGGCTGAGGATTCGTCCAGACGGCTACCGCCTGCATCTCTACGTGCCCCAGGAGCTGCCAATCAGAGCACAGGCATCGCTCTGGATTGATACCCTGCAGCTCAGTGCCGACAGCTTCCGAGTGGCCAAGTTCATATTCAAGCCCATTACCCAACCTCGCCCTATTGACTATGGCACGCTCTCGGGCCGAGTAGTCACCCAGCGCGCCGAACCGTTGTTGCTGGAGTTCGTGCACGAAGACCGCAAGACTCGCTACCTGCGCCGTGGGAATACTTTCAGCATTGCACCCATGCTGCCGGGCACGTATACCATTCGAGTGGTGGTGGATGCAGACGGCAATGGTGAGTGGACCACTGGATGGCTGAATCCGCGCCGTATGCCCGAGGCAGTTTACATCTACCCCGAGGCAGTGAAGGTGCGAGCTGGATGGGATCAGGAGGGTTTTGAACTCAACTTCCCTCCTACTCCAGCAGACCTCGCCAAAGGCAGGGCGCCCGCTGCTTCAAGGCCCACCAATCCGGCTGGTGAAACGCGCGAGGCACCTGTCCGCAATAAAGATGGCCAGAGCCCCACCGGAAGGGGCCAGGGTAGCCGAAAAGGAAAAGAGCAGCCGTAAGGGCTGCTCTTCTGTTTTTGCAGGCAGGCAGGTCAGGCTTCTGCAATGGACGTTTTTACCCGCGTTTTCAGTTGGGCTACTTTTTCCACTACTTCCTGACGGCTCATGTGCTTGAAACGTTCGGGCAGCAGCTCTTTGCTGGTGCATTCCAGTACAGCCACGTAGTTCATTAGCTCCACTTCTTCAGGATAGGTGGGCGGGATGAAGTCGTCGAACGTCTGTTTTACAATTTCTACCGTTACAACATCTACCCCCAGCGAGGCAGCACGGAATTTGGCGCGGGTAAGTGCGGCCTCCATGTCAGCACCGCTGTTGATCTTCAGATTTTCGTAGAACGAACTGTCGAAGTCATCTGGCTTGAGACTGTCGATCTTCGTCTTGCGCAGCATCACTTCCAGTAGTTCTTTTTTCTCTTCCACAGTTTCGGGGTAGAAGAGGGCAATGTGCTCTTCGGCGCGGCCCTGGCGCTTCAAATCCACAGGCATCAGGTCAGGGCGTGCTGTCAGCAGGAACCAGATGATTTTTCCGCGGTGCTCGGTGTTCGACATGAAGCTGGCAATCATCGAAAACACACGTGAGCTGACACCGCTATCGCCGCTGCTGTTGCGGTTGCCCAGGTAGGCGTCGGCTTCGTCGATCATCACGGACACCGGATTCATGGCCTTGAGGATCTTCAGTACTTTCTCCAGGTTGGCTTCGGTGACACCCTGCCACTGGCTTCGGAAGTTCTTCAGTTCCACCATCGGTACGCCAATCTCAGAGGCGAAGCAGCTGACGAGGAAGGTTTTGCCAGTGCCTACCGGGCCATTCACCAGATAGCCCATCGGCAGTACATCCTGCCGGCCAGCTTTGAGGGCGGCGGCAGCAGCACGCAGGGCCTGCTTTGCGTACTTGTGCCCAGCTACGTTGTCCAGCGAGAACTTCGTTTCCACGAAGCCCAGCAATCCCCCGGCTTCGCTCTCGATGATGTCCTTCTTCCGCTCCATCAGTTCCTTGAAGGTGTAGGGGCGGTTGTTCTCAATTACGTCGGCGAGTAGTGTCTTCAGTTGCACCAGGGTGAGGCCAGCGGTATTCTTGGCCAACACCTCAAGGCTCATCTCCAGCATGCCGTTGGCCAGTTTGGGATGCAGCTGGGTCATGTGCTGAATGAACAGGAAGCGCTCTTCTTCGCTGGGGTAGGAAATCTCGATTTCGGCCGTGTAGGGGTTGCGCACCAAGCTCTGGTTCAGCTCGTTCATGCTCTCGGCCACCAGCACGGTGGTCATATCCGAGTTGATGAACAGGCTTTCCTTGGCCCACTTGAGCAGGTACACCAGAATGGCGCGGTCTTCGGCACTGGTGTAGCTGGCCTGACCCATCGGCACCAGCGTTTCGGCGTAGTCGATGAGGAAGGCAATCTTTTTGCCGTCCATCAGTCGCACACGAAAATAGTTTTCCAGAATGGCAAAGGCTCTGGCAGGATCGCGGGGCAGGCCTTTGGCGAACGTGGTGCCGTGCAGGGTGTCGTAGGCCGATACGCTGAGGAGGAAATCCTTGCGCATATCGGCATTCTTGAAGGTAATGCCCGCCGCGCGGTCATACGACACCACAATGTCGCGCTTCTTGAACAGCTCGTTCTGGAGGTAGTCTTTCAGGCGCAGGTAATCGGCTTTTCCATCGGCTCCGGCATGACGCACAAAGTCTACAATGTTGCCATGGAGAATGAACTGCGAAATGGTCTTGGTGAAGTACAGCCGAGCAAACTGCTGTACCCAGGCGGGTAACTGGTTCATGAGGAAGGAAAGGGAGGGTGTTTCGCTGTGAACGAAGCTAGGCAAAAGAATACAGCCCCGCACACAGGGTTGCACGCAGTGTGCAGGTTTCACGTGGCTCAGGCAGTGGCGCCGCGGCTGCCAAAGCGTGCTTTGGTACGTTCCCACAGCAGCTTCCAGGCGCTGAGGTCAAACAGCGCCGAATCTGTAGCGCTCTGGTAGGCCAGGTAGATGGCCATAGGCAGCATCACATAAATGGGCAGCCACACGGCCATCCACGATGGCCATACTCCCTCCTGCGACAGCTTTTTGCCGTAAGTCATCAGCAGGTAGAAGAAGATAAAGAACACCAACGACATCAGCACGGGCATGCCCAGGCCGCCTTTGCGGATGATGGCACCCAGAGAGGTGCCAATGACCAGAAACAGCAGACTGGCCAGCGGCATGGTGTAGCGCAGATGGTATTCTGTGTTTACAGACCACATGCGCTCCAGGTTCTGGCGGCGCAGTTCTTTGGAAAAGCCCAGTTGGCTTTTGATGCCCCGCATGTTGTTCGCAACTGCCTCCAGCATGGGAGCGGTTGGTTTGGCCAACAAACGGCGCAATGTGTCGGGAATGGCACCTACACGTGGAACAATCTGTGTCTGTACGCTGTCGGCCAGCAGTCTGTTGGTGTGCAGAATGGGCTCCATCATGTTTTCGACGTCCAGATACTGCCGGCGATTCGCCTGTCGCAGCGAGTCGATGACATGGTCCAGCTCATGTACCGACAGCATGTAATGGTGTGAGGTAAACAGCTGTTCATCGGTACGACGCAAACCCCAACCCGAGAGATCCAGTTTATAGTTCAGAGTATCGAATTTCACAACCGAGACAGTCAGCTGGCTGGCTTGGTTACTGGTCGGCTGTGCCTTTTCTATCTGTCGGCCCTTGTACAGGTGCATACGCAGGTAGAAAGTGGTGTTGTCGATATCCATGTCGGCGCTGTCGGCGACAATGGTTTTCTGAAGGCCCAGCTGGTTCTGGTGGTCCAGAATCAGCACATCGTACATACGGCCAGTTGTCGGGTTGCGCGACCCCATGCGCAGGGTATAGCCGTCGATGAGCGAATTGAACATACCCGGCTGCATGGCAAAGGTGGGCTTGGCCTGCTTCAGGTCGTAGAACAGACTGTAGAGTTTGAGGTTGGCCCAGGGTGTGGCGTAGAACGAAATGAGAAAGGCGCCGCCGCAGATGATGGCCCCAATGAACAGCATGGGCCGCATGACACGCAGCAGACTGATACCTGAACTTTTGAGGGCAGCCAGTTCGTAGTTCTCGCCCAGCTTCCCCATTGCCATTAGCGAAGACAGCAGAATGCCAAGGGC
This sequence comes from Pontibacter sp. T17, assembly GCF_057219875.1. NCBI lineage: Bacteria > Pseudomonadati > Bacteroidota > Cytophagia > Cytophagales > Hymenobacteraceae > Pontibacter > Pontibacter sp. T17. The sequence continues at coordinate 417,447 of NZ_JBXVVW010000001.1, read as the reverse complement.
CAGAGCGGGTACCATCAGGGCCAGTGCTACATACCCCACCAGCTGGGCAAGTACATCCATCGAGAAGCCCTTGCCGAAAATGTTGTCCTTTTCCCGCGCAATGAACTGCAGCACCAGAATAAAGAGCGCTACCGAAAACCCAGCCAGAAAGGGCCCCGCAAATGTGCGGATCATCAGCAGGTGCAGTTTCTTCAGCCGGAGAAATTTCATGTGGAAATGCAAAACTACGAAAGGCCATGTTTTTCTGGGGGTTATCCTCCTAAATGGTTATAGACTTTCCGATTGTCCGTAGGTAAATTCGCTGATATGGAGCGTGTTCAGTGGCAGTCACCCATCGGCCTTCTTACGCTGGAAGCAGCGAACGGGGCGATTACGGCCCTCCGGTTCGATGACAGGCCCGGTGCAATCAGCATCGCTGAACAGCAGTCGCCATTGATTCGTGAAGCCCTTCAGCAGTTGCGGGAGTATTTTGCAGGCACCCGCAAAGCCTTTGCTCTGCCCCTGAATCCTGCGGGCACTGAGTTTCAGAAGCAGGTATGGGAGTATGTCTCGGCCATACCACTCGGTTCGACGGTCTCCTATCTGGACATTGCCAACCAACTGGGGAATGCAAACGCTACCCGTGCAGTGGGTCAGGCAAACGGCATCAACCCCATTCCGATTTTCATTCCCTGTCATCGGGTCATTGGTGCCGACGGCAAACTCACAGGCTATGGTGGGGGTTTGCCCCGCAAGCGCTGGCTGCTGAACCACGAGGCACAGATGCTGGGCAAAGCCCGTCTCCTCGAACTGAATCTGTTCGACTGACCCAGCCCGCTCTTATCTTGGCTGGGTGAAACCGCTCATTCTTTCCGCACGCTGGTTCTGCCGTCTGGTTTCAGCACAGGCGGTAGCAGTGTTCCCGGGCGTCGTGCTGGTGGCTGATACAGCTGTGAGACATCTGGCCACACCTGCCCACGTGGAACTCATCCGGCACGAGCGAATACACCATCGCCAGCAGCTCGAAACACTCATTGTGGGGTTCTACCTCCTGTACTTCGGCGGTTACCTGCTGTTAAGGCTTTCAGGGCTGCGACACAAAGCGGCCTATCATGCACTGTGGTTCGAGCGCGAGGCCTATGCGCACCAGCATAACGAGGCCTATCTGCTCACTCGCCTGCCATTTGCCTGGTGGCGGTTTCCTGCATGAGGTAAATGTTTGCTCTAAGCTGAAAAAAGCAGCGTCTGACGGTCAGGCTCCTGATAATTCATTAGCTTAACAGGAGCAATGTTCCTCTCCGTGCGCAAGTGGGTGGGTTATGGTGTGGCTGCGGTGTTTGCCGTGCAGCCCTATGCTGCTTATCCGCAGGCAAATACTCCAATAACGGAGGCACGCGGCCCAGTGGATCCTACTCCTTTGCAGCGCAACAAACGCCAGCTGCTGAAAGCCGAGCTGGAGTTGGCCTACACCTATGAACTGCGGGGCAAACTTGCAGCCTGCCAGCAACAGGCACAATCGGCCCTGAAACTGGCCCGCGAGCTGCGCGACGAGCCCTCTGAACTGGCAGCGCTCCTCCAGAGTGCCCGTGCCTATCGCCTCAGCAGCAAATACCAGCAGGCGCACCAGATGGTGGACACTGCGTTCCTGGTGTTGGGCGCTGCCAAAGATTCTCTCATGGTGGGTCGGGCAATTACAGAACGTGGCACCATCTGGAAGGAAGAGGGCGACCTGCTGAAAGCCCTCAATGAATACCTCAAGGCACTCTCGTTTTTCCAGCGCAACACTGATCCCTATGGGTTAGCCTCACTGTACAATTATCTGGGCCACATACAGGGAAGCCAACAGGACCTTGCCGGTGCTATCGAGTATTATCGTCGTTCGTATGCTTTGTTCAAAGATCTGAACAGCCGGTCAGATATGGGGACTGAGCTGAACAACATCGGTTATTGCCAGTTTATCTTAGGCTTGAACGAAGAAGCAGAAAACCACCTGACACAGGCGCAGGGGCACTTTCGAGCAGCTGGCGACCGCGTGGGCGAGGCGTTCGTGATGATTAACCGGGCTCGTCTGGAAGAGGAACGTAAAAACATACCGTTGGCCCGTAGCCTCATGCAGCAGTCGTTGATAATCTATCGGGCAACAGTAGGCAGTTCTCGGATGGCCATGGCGCTGAATGAAGCTGCCAACTTTGAGTTCAGGAGTGGTAAGGTGCTGGCCGCGCTCAACTATGCCCAGGAGTCTTATGCGCTGCCACTGGAAGAAGTGGGTTTGGGACAGAAGGCAGAAACATCTCTGATTCTGTCGCGTCTGTATGCCCAGCAGAAAGACTTCCCCAAAGCCTACTATTACAGCCAGCAGCACATTCGGCTTTCAGATTCGCTTAACCAGTCTGAAATCATCCGCAAACTCCAAGTCACGCAGTCGCAGTATCAGCTCCAGGAGAAGCAGCAGGAAATAGAACGTCTGACACTTGATCGCCAGCGACAGGATGCAGAAAGCAGCCGTGACCGCATTCTGGTAGTTTCACTCGCTGCGGTTCTTGTGCTCGTATCCGGAATGGCCTGGACACTCTATCGTTATCTGCGCGAGCGCACCCGCACCAATGAACTCCTTAGAAAAAAGCGTAACGAGGTAGTCGCCTACAACCAGGAACTGGAGGCGGCCGTGCAGGAAATCAAAACACAGAACGATGATTTGCAGCGCGCCTATGAGCAGATTGAGCGACAGGCGCGACGCATCCAGGAGAGCTTTACCTATGCCAGTCTGATACAGCAGGTTATCAAGCCCACGCCGGAACGCCTGATGCTGTATCTGCCTCCCCATTTCCTGCTTGAGAAACCGTGTGAGTCAATCTCTGGCGACTTCTTCTGGGTACACCGGTCCACACACCTGCAACTCATTGTTCTGGGCGACTGCACGGGCCATGGCGTTTCGGGTGCACTTATGACAATGATTGCCTATTCACTGCTGAATCAGGTGGTGGTAGACAACCACATTACAGATCCGGCTCAGCTACTGAAGCACCTGCATCAGGGGGTGCGCAAGGTGTTGAACCAGGACTACACGCCCAACCGCGACGGAATCGATATCGCAGTGGTGGCAATAGATCACGATAACCAATCTTTCTGTTTCGCTGGTGCCAATGCACAGGTCGCGCTCTTGAGCGAAGAGGGCAATCTCAATGTGCTCAAAGGCGACCGGTTTTCCGTAGGCGGGCCGATGGCCGACCTTCACCGCCGGGAATACACGAACCACACGGTTTCCATTACCGCCCCGACCACACTCTACATGTATACCGATGGTTACCGTGACCAGTTGGGTGGCCAGGCAAACCGCAGGTTGGGCGCACAGCGTTTTTACGATCTGATGGAGCAGGTAGGCAAGGAAGCACCTTTACAGGCCCAAGGCGAACTGTTGTGGCGGCATTTTGAGCGCTGGCGCCGCACCAATCGTCAGATAGACGATGTTACCATCTTCGGTGCACGCATCAGTTTTCAGTTCGACTGACAGCACGCCTGTTCGTCATTGGAACAGGAAGCGACCCGGTCGTATGCCCAGTGCGAAGGAATCTTGCAGGGCACCAGTGCCAGGGTTGATACGCAGCATGCGCGCTGCGGTAGTTTCTGGGTCTGTATTCACGTTTACCACGCTGACATACACCAGATTGCTCACGGGGTCGTATCCCAGGTGCAGCGGCTGGCGTCCAGCCAAAGTGATAAGGGCCACTGGCGCACTGCCCGGCGTAAACCGATACAGCACACGCCCTGCCAGGAAAAAAAGCTGGGTGCGGCTGCTGTTGCTCACCATCTCACCAGTCAGAGCTGCGGCATCGGGTAAGGCAATGTTTTGCAGTATGCTGCCGTCGGTGGTGCTCAGCCGTAGCAGGCGTGCAGTGTTGCTGCACACCACCCACAGTTGGCCAAAAGCGTCTGTAGCTGCGCCTGTTGGGGTGCTGGCCAGTTTCCAGCTGGGCAGCAGCACCCTGCCGCGCAGGACATAACGGCCAATGCGGCGGTTGTTGGCTCGGATGTCGGGCAGCAGGTATACGGTGTCGCGCAAGGCCAAGAACTGGTCGGCCAGCAGATCCAGGTCTCTGGGTGTGGTGCCAACGGCGTTCAGGCTCGGGTTCAGTTCAAACAGTTTGCCATTGGTATCCAATGTTGCGCTGCCTTGGGCTATCAGGCCCAGGGTATCGCTAAATACGGCTATGCTGTGAGGCAGTGTCAGCGCAATGTCGCCCTGGTTCTGCAGGTTTTGGGCGTTGGCAGTCTTCAGCAGGTTGCTGTTCTCTACTGCGATGTACAGCCTGCCATTGTACAATGCACCAAAACGTCCGTCATCTCCAGTGGCAGCGTTGTTTACAGTGCGGTAGGCACCCAGTGTGAGGCGGGCTGTGCCGCGGCTGAGAAAGGCGACATCGCTGGCATTGCCACCCGCAGTTCCGGCAACGGGTATCAGTATGCCGTTGAAAAAGCTGGGGGCGGCGGCGGTTGCTTCTTCAGCTGGAAGTACAGAGCAGCTGCTTGCACCCAAAAGCCCGGCACCCAGGGCAAAGAAGAGCAGCAAATGCCGTTTCATCAGGCTTTGTCCAGCACTTTGGGTACGCGGATGTAGTCCGAGTCGTGCTTGGGTGCGTTTTTCAGCGCGTCAGCGTGGCTGATATCAACCCGCGGTTCGTCGGCGCGGAGGTGGTTCACCTCCTCTGTCATGTGGATGAGTGGCTCCACCGCATCGGTGTTCAAGGAACCGATTTTCTCAACAAACGCCAGCATTCGATCCAGATCCTTCCGAATCGTATCGCGCTCAGGGCCCTCAAAGTCCAGTTTGGCCAGGTTGCACAGCTTGTCGATCAGTTCGTCCGATACGTTCATGGCAGGAGAAAGAGAATGTCAGGAAGTAAAAGTACGCAGGATTTCAGCGCGAACCTGCTCGCGCAGCAGGGGTACGTCGGCTGTAGTGAGTCCTGTGGTGTGCACGGGTTTGCCCACTTTCACCAGAATGCGCGTCGGACGTGGCAGAAAGCGGTTATCGGCTGGCAGTGCCACATCGGTTTGCAACAGTGTGATCGGGACAATCGGGCGCTGGGTGTTGATGGCCAGCAGAAAGGCCCCATCCTTGAAGCTGCCCAGCAGTTCGCCGTCATTGCGTTGGGTTGTGCCTTCCGGGAAGATGAACAGCGAGACGCCCTGCTCCAACAGGGCTTCGGCTTTCAGTACAGCCCTGGCACTCGACAGCCGGTCCTGTCGGTTGACCAGCACATGGAGCCGGCTGTACATGTACCCAAAGAGGGGCAACCGCGCCAGCTCCGCTTTTGCCAGAAACCGAAACTGCCTCAGCAGCGCCACGTGGCACACCGGGATATCGAGATAGCTGCGATGGTTGGCAACAAAGACATATGGCCCATCTTCTTCCCGCAAGGGCTGAGCAAACTGCCTGCGCACAGGCATCAGGCCCACTCCCAACAGTACGGCTCCCCACACGATATTGAGTATATGGGCCATACGGTGGCCCCATCTCGTGGGTTTGCGCAGGCAGAGCCAATAGAACGGAAACAGCGCCAGGTAGAAGCCCCAGAAAAACAGGGCTATCCAAAGTGACCATACTCTGCGGAGAACCAGCCATATACCACCTGTGTGGGTGGCTGGTGCGGGTTTACCGTCAGCAGCAGGCGGTACTGGAGACACGTCAGCAGGAAGACAGCATCGCTGCCGTCAGGAATAAGAAAGGCCTATTCGTATACCCGCTTGATGAACCAAAGTTCGTTGAAGTTGATACCCAGAAACACCTGAAAGGTGGTTTCCTGAATAAGGCCGGGTGCATTGCTGCCCCGCAGACCATAGGCAACGCCAAGGTTCACTTTCGAGTAATTACGGTTGAGCGGCAGACCCAGGCCAGCCGTCACGGAATAGCCAGGGATGTTCTGCAGGCCGCCATTGGTATCGTTCAAGCGAAGATAGCCGCTGTCGTATTTTACACCGGCGCGGTAGGCGACACGCTTCAGATATTTGGCCGAGTAAATGTCTGGGGTGTACTCAACCCCCAGCTTTACCTGAAACTGCGACTTGGGTGTGCTGTTGAGGCGGTTGTAGCTGAGGCCGCTCCAGTCGGCATAGGTAAAATCTACCCCCATGCTCAGCTTGTTCAGTTGCTCCACACCAAAACCAATGCCCAAGGTCCCGGGCACCACAATGCGTTCCAGGCGGTTGGTGGCCAGGGTGTCGAACTGGTCGGCGGTAGCGCCCGCTTTGGAAGAGGGATTGGTGAGAATACGCTGTTGGCCATTGAGATTGGCTGTGGTACGGTATACCATACCGGCTTTCCATAGCCAAATATTGCGTGGGCCAACTTTGCGGAGGGTATCCTGCCATGTTACGCCAATGGAGCCGCGGAAGCCTGTAAGGCTGCGCTCATCCCGAATGGTAACGACGCTACTGCCGTCTTGAAAGCCCGTAGTGAATTGTGCATTCTGTGTACCGAAGAGCACACCCGCGGAAACGCCAACGGCCAGATGTCCGTTCATGAACTTCTGTGCGGCGGTGCCAAACACTTCGCTGATGCCCCCTTCACTGCGGACGGTGGAAACGAACGAGGTGGTGGTGGACCCTGTGGCAACGTCGCGAACCACGCCGAAGTCATAGCCCACTGAGCTGAGTGGCGCGATACCAAAACCCAGCCGCAGTTTCTTGCGTGTTGGGAAGGCGAACGACAAACCCTGAATGCCACCAAACCGACGGGCCTGCTTGATGTTGTCCTGCTGGATGGAGCCCACGCTGTAGAAACCGGTGAAGTCGATCGTAGTCAGTACGATGTCGGACAGGTTGGCCGGGTTCAGGCGGTTGAAACTGGTAAGGTCGGTAGTAGCGATACCGATGCCCGCCATACCAGCGTTGCGCGAGAATGCCTGGTCAGACAGTTCGCCGATTCCGTAGGCAGAATAGGGGTTGGTGGTATTCTGGGCCTGTGCCTGAAAAACAGGAGCGAAAGCAACGGCTCCCAGCGTAAGGCCAATCAGGCGCTTAATTCGGTTGGACATGCAGATGGTGACGCGTAAGCAGGTCTATGCCTTCCAATACCAGAGTCGGGACGGAATGCAGGTGTACGCTGTGGGCAAATGTCGTGCTTCGGAGGTGATTTTCAAAGCGGCGGGCATCCCCACCCGTCAGGAAAACTGTTAAAGTGTCTGTCGCAGCCGAGGCGGCATAGTAGCCAATTCTGCCCACGATTTCAGCGACAAGGCCATTTTCCACCCCACTGCGAAGGGCTGTTTCGGTGCGGTCGCCTATCCAGTCCCAGTCGGTCTTTTCTTCCATGGGCAGTAGTGGCAGCCGCGCCGTGTAGCGGTGCAGGGCCTCGTACCGCATGCGGATACCCGGCGATATGGCCCCACCCATGTACCCATTGATGGCCGTGACATACTCAAATGTGACAGCAGTGCCTGCATCTATTACCAGCACATCGGTACGACAGCGGTGCCAGGCGGCATTGGCTGCTGCCCAGCGGTCGGCCCCCAGGGTTTGTGGCGTGGCATACCGGTTGGCAATGACCCCCGGGGTGGTGCCCAGTATGCGCTGGGTGGGTAGAGCCTGCCGCTGTACCCACTGCATCAGCGGGTGCTGCTCGGCACCACTGGCTACATAGCCAATGCCAGCCACCGGCTGGCTCAGCAACCACGTTTCCAGTGTCAGAATGGCCGTTTCGGGTTCGGTCAGTGCCAGTGTCTGCGTTATTCCGCCGGCAGTGCTGAAGGCAGCTTTGGCGCGTGTGTTGCCAATGTCAAGTATCAGCAGGTTGTGGAGAGGGGTGTCAGACAAACCGCACCTCCTTCAGATCATAATACAGCACGCGGTCATTCTGTTGCAGGGCCAGTTTGCCTTCAGGGTTTACGCCCACGATCATCGCTTCCAGTCGACCGTCATCGGTTTCATAGCTGGCCCATTCCTGGTAGCGCCACATGCGCTGCAGATAGGCACGGTCCAGTTCGGGCAATGCCTGGGCATGGCTATGGCTCAGACGGCGGTAACGGAGGTCCATTTGATCTAATACTGCTTTCAGCACGGGCTCCAACGGCCACTGCCGCCCTGTGAGCCGGGCCAGCGAGGTCACCTTGCCGGTGTATTCTTTTCCAAAGTGCTGCTGGTTTACATTGAGGCCAATACCTACAATGCTGGTTTCCACCATTCCAGCGCTGATCTGGTTCTCGATAAGCATGCCGCAGAATTTTCGGCCCATCGCCACCAGGTCGTTGGGCCACTTGAGGCACAGTGTGATATCGGGTGGCATCAGGCCGTCCAAAGCTTCCAGCACCGACAGCGCCACCAGTTTGTTCAGCACAAAGGCTTTGCTGGCGGGAAGGCCGCTGGGATGCAGCAGCAGGGAAAACGTGAGGTTGGCACCGGGTTCGGTAAGCCACTGGTTTCCGCGCTGCCCCCGGCCTGCGGTCTGGTCGTTGGCTGTTACCGTCAGTCCCTCGGGTACCGTGTCACCTGCCGCATGCGCTTGCTGGACGTATTCCGACAGCCAGGCGTTGGTACTCCCAACCTGTTCCAATTCAATACGTTGACTTCCAAGGGGAATGTGCATGCCAGCTGTGTGTGTCTCTCACAGCAAGTTGGTATATTTGCAGGCTGCTTCGGCAACAGAACGCATCTTCTTTTTGCCCAAGCACCCTCGACCGAATGTCCAAGACCGCCGCCCGTAAGCCGAAACCCACTACCGAGGCTCTCGTCCTCGTAGACCAGATTGTACATGCCATCCGTGAGAAAAAGGGCGTGGACATAGCCATTATGCACGTTGGTGCCATTGGCAACTCCGCTACCGACTACTTCGTCATCTGCTCCTCGGGCTCTGACCGCCAGAGCCAGGCCATTGCAGATGAGATTGAAGATCACGTTCGCAAGACCCTTAATGAGAAGCCCTGGCATATTGAAGGTGCCCAGCGCGGCGAATGGGTGCTGATGGACTACATCAACGTAGTGGTACACATCTTCCTGCCTCGCGTGCGTGAGTTCTATGGTCTGGAAGAACTGTGGGGCGACGCTGAAACCGTGCGTCACGCCGAATAATTTTCAGACTGCCCAACTGGGGAAAACCGATCGTAACCACGCCAGAGCAGTAAGGTCCCGGTTGCAGTGGCTCCCACTGCAATTACCCAGCCTGGAAGCCCAGCCGTAAGGCTCAGTATCATCAGGATGTAACCTACATACAGGCGCCCCATCAGGTTGTTGGCAGGTATCCGTGCAAAGGGCGAAAGGTAGATTGCGTACAGAATCCCTGTCCCAAGGGCCCAGGCACTGATCCCCAGCCATAGCTCACCCCCAGTCAGCACCAGCAAGGCTTCGGGCAGCAGCAGGGCTGCCATGCCTGCCCATCGGCGCAGGGCCAGCTGAACCCAGGTGAAGGGCAACTGGCGGTAAAGTGTCTGGTCGCGCTCGGTCCACTGGAAGAGTGCTTTCACTACCAGCAGTTGCAGTGCCACCCCCAGGCACATGCCCACCATCAGCAGATTTGCCTGATAGCGTCCGCTGGCCAGTGCCTCCAGGCAGAGGCCCAGTACAACGAGGCTGAGCGACTTCATGATGGCAAAATGCAAGGGCATTTTGTTCAGTATCCAAACTCCCCAGTAGTACTGGTAATGTTTGTTTACCAAGGCTTTTTGTGCAGATTTTCGTAGAGCATTTGTCAGTTTTGTCAGGGTCGGCCAGTTTGACAGCACACTCCTGTGTCCAGAGAAGGTCCATTGAGCTGTTACCGTGGTCAAGACTGTACTCAGCACAAAAGATGTTAGCGTAAGGCCCACCCCCACCCCGGCACCCATACTCACAAAATGGTAGAGTAAGACAAACTGATATAGAAGAGCGGGCGCAAGTGCCACCAGCACCAGTGGCATTACCAGCAGAAAGCGCTTTGCCGTGGGCAGTAAATCGACGCAGCGCCACTGCCAACACGCTTGTTGGCTACCCTGTACACGCAGAAACAGAATAAAATTAAGTGTCCAGAGGTTGATAGCGCACAGCATAAAGGCATAATAGACAGGCTTAAAAGCAAGTTGCTGTGCGAAGCCTGCTGAAAGCACATAAGAGGGCGGCCGAACTATAAGTACCAGAAGCATGACAGCCCAGAGCAGAAGCTGGGCGGCACGGTGGTAGTAATAGCGCCCAATGGTGCGGACCAGAATCAGCGAAGCATGGAACAGGCCCCTCATGCGCAGCTTACCAAGGTTCGTTCCAGCGCCACTGTTTGCGTGAACGGCAACTCAGTGCGTCCATCCGGGTGCAGCGATACCACAAAGGCTCTGCCCTGTTCCATGCCTTGAACAACGAGCCGAAGCAGTCGTGCCTGGCCATCGGTGTCAAGTCCGTTAAAGGGCTCGTCCAGCAGCAGCCAGGGCTGTGGCCCCAGAAAGGCTGTGGCCAATGCAAGGCGTTTGCGCATACCTGTGCTGTAGGTGTCTACCGGATTCTCTATCCAGTGCTCCATGCCCAGTGCCTCGGTAAGTTGGTGGCACTGCGCTTCAGCAGCCCCCCGAATAGCGGCCACATACCTCAGTACCTCATGGCCACGGCTGAACCACGGAAACACCGGATCGGCTTCGGCCAGCGCAAACGTGCGCCGCAGAGCCGTTCCCTTCAGTTCCGTTTCGCCATGGAAAATGCTGCCTGTATGCGGTTCGATGCCACAAAGTGACTTTAACAGCGTGCTTTTGCCGGCACCGTTTGGCCCTACCAGCTGCACAGCTCCTGGCTCCAGCACCAGCCTCGGAAGATCTATTACAGGCTGCGTGGCGCCGGTATAGCTTACACGGTACGCATGCAGGCGGAGAGGCAACGATTGCATCTCCCAAGATAGAAAGAGGTCAGCAGCAAACTGAACGTATCAGCTTTTGCAACGGCCGTTTGCGCAGTTGCAGCCCATGCCTTTGGCTTTGGCAAAACATTCGCGGCCCTCGCTCCAGCTGAACCAGGCCAGCCCTAATGCCCCCAGCGCATCGGCGTAGGCAAACTGTGTAAGTTCATGAATGCCAGCCGAGAGCAGCAGTACGCCCGACATATACATGCATACGCGGGTACAGTGGGCATCGGCCAGGAGTGGGGCCGAATCCAGAGCTTTTGCGATGCGTATTTTGTACCAGATCATCCAGCCCATAATGGCCAGCGATACGAGAGAGATGATAACACCCGCTTGCGTGGTTTGGGGCTTATGCCCTGTGTAGAAAGCCCAACCGGCCGACAGCAACAGGCCAATCACCAGCATGTAGAAGCTGAATCCGGTAATCTGAAGGGCCTGCTTTTCGAACTGCGTGTGTTCGCTGCGGGGGTGCTGCTGTATGCGCACCACCATCACCGCTACGCCCAGTCCGGAAATCAGCTCGATGAAACTGTCCAGCCCGAAGCCAAACAGTGCATATTCTTCATCCTTCATCCCCAGCCAGGTGCTGGCGATGCCTTCCACCAGATTGTAGAGTATCGTGAAGGTAGCCAGCGCAAGCGCCCGGCGATACAGCTGGTCACGCGAAAGGCCTTCGGTTATGCGTTGCTCCATACTCCCCTCCGTCACACCTGCTCAGCTACCAGATTCCGCACCGCAGCCTCAGCGGTAGGGTACACAAAAGAATAGCCCGTTGTCTGCGCAACGGTGGGCAGTACCTGTTGGCCTTCCAACACCAACATTGCGCTTTCACCCATCATGGTTTTCACTACAAAACCAGGCACTGGAAGGCCCGATGGTTTGTCCAGTACCTTGCCCACCACACGGCCAAAACTGGCGTTGGTGTGCAGTTCGGGTGCCGTTACATTCATCACTCCCTTCACTTCAGAGTGTGTGAGGGCATGGCGAATCAGGCCCACCACGTCATCTATGTGCACCCAGGGAAAGCCCTGCTTGCCATCGCCGATGTAACCGCCTGCATAGAATTTGAAGGGTGCCAGCAGTTTGGGAAATGCCCCGCCGTTGTTGGCCAGTATCACGCCGAAGCGTGTTATGACCGTACGGATACCTGCATCAGCTGCTGCGGCCTCCCATCGTTTGCCTACCAGCGCCAGAAAATCATTGCCCGGTGCATCCTGTTCGGTTACAGGCCTTGTGTAAGCCGTGCCATAAATGCCTACTGCGCTGGCTGATACAAAAACCGAGGGCGATGATCCACGTTCACTCTGCTGGCGTATATATCGTACACACGCCATGGTTACGTCTACACGGCTCTTCAGTATCTGCTGTTTGTACTCAGGTGTCCAGCGCTGGTCGGCAATGCCTACCCCCGCCAGATTGATAACACCATCCACCACACCTACAGAGTCAGGAATGTTGCTGTTGGTCTCGTAGACAACATAGCTGAGATTTGGCAAGGTGCTGGCTGGGCCCGCTTTGCGCACCATTACGGTCACGCGATGGCCGTCGGCCAGCAATGCTGGCACCAGGTGCGACCCTACCAAACCTGTTCCACCGGTAATAAGTATGTGCATGGCTTCTGTGTCCCCGACTTCAGCCAGACACAATTGGCTGGCATTTGGTTCATTCCGTGGCTGTTTTAGCGGCGTTGTCTACCTCAGTTGGGCGATAGCCCGGTAAGGTCAAAATACGTGAACCACTCCCATAACAGCCGCATACCTTCCTCTCCTGTGGTCTTGCGGTATTCGTTGGTGAGATCGTAGGCCAGCTGCGAGTTGCCCGAGAGGTGCAATGCGCAGATGAGCAGACAGTCCAGCAGCAGGCTGTCGCCACTGCCAGTATGACGCACCCGCATCAGGTGCTCCACGGCAGCACCATGCTGGTCCAGCTCCAGCAGCACCAAAGCGTACTCCGCCGCCGATTCCTTTTCCTGGTGAATGCGCTCCAGCGCACTCATCAGTTGTTCGGCCTCAAGCCACCGTCCCTGTCGGCTGGCGGCCAGTGCTCGGAACATCTGTAACGATTCGGCGTCGAGCCCACCTTCCGGTATAGCTTCCAGTTCGGCTTCCAGCTGGGCGTACTGTTCGCTGTCCAGCAGCACTTTCAGCAGAAGCGTACGGGCTTCCATGTCTTTGGGGTTCAGGGCCAGGCCATCCCGGCACAGTTCCAGTGCCTGCGCGTCGTTCAGCTGTCGCCAGGCCAGTTGGGCCCGCAGGTACAGGTGCAGGCCGGCCAGGCCCGCAGGGGCTTCAAACGCAAGTGCACTCTCGGCTTCTTCAAAACGGTCGGTGTGGATGGCGAACTCACCTGCCGCCATGCGCAGCAGGGGGGCCTCGGAGTCGAACAGAAGGGCACGCTGGGCATCGCGCCAGGCTTCTTCAAACTGTCCCATCGCAGCGTAGGTATAGGCCCTGAAATAGAAGAGGTGCCAGGTTACCATCTCGGCTGCCAGCTTTTCAGCGCGTGCAAAGCCGTCCAGAGCGGTTATCTGTCCTTCTTTTCCGGCACCGGTATCTGCGGCAGCCACGGCGGCATGTGCCAACAGGTGCCAATAGCTGCCTGATGGCCCTGGAAAATGCGCCAGTACGGCCATGGCTTCGCCCAGCTCCCGCGCCGAGCAGTACCACTGCACATCGTCCCAGCCGAGGTACTGAGATTCAGGATAGGTGTCGGCCAGCACATCCAGGCTGGCATCTTCCAGTCCGTAGAGGATTGCGTGCTCGTTGCGGGCATACCACTCTTCCGGTAGGCCAGTCTCCATGAGCAGCGCCTGGCGGTTCATTTGCCTGCGGCGATAAGTTCGGCAGGCACCCCAAAGGCTGTTTTGCCGGCAGGGATGGCACGGAGTACGGCACTGCCCGCTCCCACCTGTGCGCCCTTGCCAATCACTACTTTGCCCATAACGCTTACGCCCACACCCAGCATGACGTCGGCCTCAAGGCGGGCACTCGCCCCCACTTTGCAGCCAATGCCCAGCGTGGCAAACTCGCCAATGTGGGCGTCGGTGTCTACCAGTGTGCCAGCGGCCAGCCACGCACCCTGGTCTACCTGGCTGTTGGGCGACACCACACAGCCAGCACCTATGAATACACCAGCTGCTACGTCGGCATGGGGTGATACCCAGGCCTGAGGGTGTACCACGGTCAGCGGCAGGCGCTTGGTCAGGTCAAAGAGCTTGGCCTGAAGGGCTTTGCGGGCGCTGCCTTCGCTTTCGCCCAGCACATAGTCCAGCTTTTCGTTCTTCAGCATTTTCTGGTAGGCGGCATCGGTGACAGCCCCCAGTACCGGAAAGTCGTTCAGTTCTTCAGTAGTCTTGGCACCTTTCTCCGTCTGGAGAAAGCCATAGACAGTGCGCCCCTGGGCAGCCAGGGCTTCTGCGGCCAGCCGGGCACTGGCACCCGTACCAATGATTACTGCGGGTAAAGGTTGCTCGTTTGCGCTCATAGGGTACAAGTAACGCATTCCCCTGCGGTTTCGTGTGTTGTTTCACCCATACCAAAAAGAAAGAGCCGCCCATAGGCAGCTCTTACAGGGTCTTTTCATTGTCAGATCTCACTGCTGGCCTTTGCCCAGCAGTTTCTCCAGGGCTTTTACCTTGGCGTCATTAGCCGTCAGCCACGCAGTAACAGCAGGATCTTCGCGAAAGCGCGAGGCGTAGTAGACTAGTGTCTGGCTGAGGCCAGCGTTCTGGATCACCACCAGTCGGTCGATGATGGCATCCATTGGCCCAAAGGTGCCGCGCTGCTGCTGCTGTTTCTGTATGCGGAGCATCAACTGCTCGAAGGCCTTGGCGGCATCTGCTACCTGCGGGTTGGCTGGCTCGGCTTGGCCTTCAAAGGCTTTTTTCTCACTGAGGGTAAAGCTGCGGTCGTCAGTTGCCTGGCTGTAGGCTGCTACCTGCAATATCCAGCCTGACAGGTGTTTGCTGTGACCCTCGGTGCGCGTGGTGCGTTCGCTGTAGGCCAGATAGAGGGGATAGCAAAGCACGCCCTCTATCAGCCGTTCGTCGAGAAAGGCGCTGCCGCCTGCCAGCTGAATCATGGCGCCATTCTGCGGCTCCAGCGCTACCCCTTCCAACGCGGCGCGCTGCGCTTCGATATAACGCTGGAGTCGTTGCAGTACGATGGCTTTGGTGCGGAAGAGCAGGCCCTGCCCCTTAGAGCCCTCTTCTTTCAGGCGAACTTCCAATGCGTCCAGTGCCCGCTGAGGCTCTTCCGTGTAGTCAAGTGATGCCGCATAGAGCCATACGGCTTTCGTGCCGATGTCACCCTTAACCTTCAGCAGTTTCTCAGCTTTGCTGATGACGATGGCGTATTCCTCCTGTTCGAAGTAAGACAGGCAGATTTCGTATTGTGCCCAGGTGTTGTTGGGTTCCAGTTGAAGTGCCAGGCGATACTGCTCTATGGCAGCATCATACTGGCCCTTGTCGTGCAGGGCAATGCCTTGGTTGATATAATCTGTGGCAGTTTGGGCCATCAGCAGGGCGGGCGATGCAGCCAGTGCCAACAGCAGGCACAGCCGGATCAGTAAGTTACGGTTCACCATATACAATGCTACACACCTGTCGCAGCAAATACCATACCCCAACTGACGTAAAAACACAACAGCCTCCCGAAGGAGGCTGCGTATGCGTGACAGAGCATCGCCTCAGTTCTTGAAGATGCCCCGGAGGAAATCCTTGGCTTTGTCGGCGGCTTCCTCGGCCACCTTGCCTGCGTCTTTCAGCAGGTCTTCTATTGGCTTGGTGGTGTTGCGCAGGTCATCGCGGTAGCCCTCAGAGGCCTCACTGAAGTCGCGCTTCATCTCATCAAAGCCGTCGCTACCGCCTGTGGGATAGTTGCCGTTCAGGATCTCCTGATACGCACCGCTCTCTACCCAGCGTTTCAGTTCACCCACCCGGTGCACCACAAACGGGTGCGATTGCCACAGCAGGTTCAGCGTCTTGTAGAAGTTGTCGGCAGTAGAGTTGATAGCCTCGTATTCCTCGGCCTGCTTCAGAAACTCTTCCATCGACATCTGGTCCAGCTGCGGGCCGCCGGCCAGCTTCATGTGAGTGTGGATGCTCTGTTGCAGGTTCTGCGTCACGAGCAGTTCTGCGCGGTCGGCCGAGAGCTCGCTCTTGCGGTCCCACTCCTTGAGGGCAGCTATCACGGCATAGAGCGCCAGGCCCGTTAGCGGAATGGCGGCAATCATCTGCGTGGCCATGATGAGCACGCGCAGCAGCGTCTTGTACAGCACGTGGCCCGACAGGATATGGCCCACCTCGTGGCCAATAACCCCCGCCAGTTCCTCGTCGCTGAGACTGGACACCAGCGCCGAGTTCAGCGTGATGAAAGGTTTGTCTACGCCCCAGGCAGCTGCGTTCAGCGTCGGATTGTTGACGATATACACCTCTGGCATTTCTTTCACGTCCAGAATGCGGCATACCTGTTGGGTCAGTTCATACACACGCGGAAACTGCCGTTCGTTTACCCGCACCGAGCTGGCCAGAAACAGCAGGCGCAACGAGCGCTCTGTGGTGTTGCCGACAAACCACCGGAGCGTGGTGTCAAAGCCTGGCACACTGCGCAGACTCCTCAGCGCCGCACGGTCGGCGGGGTGTTCCCACGCCCGCGGCGAGATATTCGGAAAAGTAACGTTGGCCTGTAACATCAGCTGAAAGACATTGCGTTGCGGTCGAAGGTTGCTTCTCTCAAGCTACGCCTTTTTGAAGCTGCCGCCGTCAGTGCCTAGAGCGCCCGTTGATAAGTTTTGATCAGCATCACGTGCAACAGCATACCCAGCAGCAGCAGGGTGTCGCGGCTGGGGCTCAGGATGGGGTCGGCTGACAGGATAGAGCTTACTGCGCCAAAGCGTGTCAGTGTCCAGGCGTTGGAAATGCCGTCCAGCTGTTCATGCTGCCCTTGCCACAGACCCAATTGCAGCGCTTCATCCGGGTGGTTCCTCAGACACCGCATTGCCCGGCCATCAGCCAGTGTCAGGTGCGTTTTCATCCAGAACCTTGTCTGCGTTTGGGCCAGCCCTTCTGTTTCTGCATGGTTGCGATAGACTCCTCGTGCAGCAGACTGTAGAGCTCTATCGTCGTGCCACCAAAGTTGGCAGCCCGCCACTCATAGTGTTTTCGGGGCAGCTCATCCAGAATCGAAAGGGTCTCGGCATCCATAATGGCCTCAAACATAGCCGGTCCATGTGCATACGCAGGTGTTCTGCCCTAAAAGGACCGTTGCTCACAAATACAGCCCAGCAGGGTTACTGCCTACGCTGCTGCATCCGTATCAGCACAGCCATCACCATCAGCCCAAGCAAGGCCGGACCGTAAGTAGTGCGCTCTTCTTCGGTCAGTCCGGCTCCGGTAAGGATGATGCCTACCTTCAGTTTCAGCCAACTGAATTTGCTCTTCACCACTGCAACCTTGTCCGACTGCCCTTTCCACAGGGTCAGCCCATCGGTCAGGAAACCCGATTTTGTCAGAAAGCGCATTTCGGTGCCACTGGCCAGATACAGCTTCATTTTGCCGAAGAACGGCGTCTTCGTCCAGGCCATCAGCGTACCTGTCCGGCGGTCGTACACCTCTACGTCCGGCCGAAACCAGCCACTGTATTTGTACTCCAGCTCGCCTGCGAGGCTTGTCAGCTGCCAGTTGCGTGAAAACCATTTCGGTTTGTTCAGCGCGGCATAGGTGCTGCCCTGTTGCTGTAACAACAGTGTGCGCCCACCCATTCCGGTAGCCACCCATTCCACCTCGCCAGGCAGCGACAGACGGCTCCACTCGTTCAGTTGGTAGTCCATACCCTAAAGATAGGACGTTTGGCCACTAGCGGGTAAGGCGACGAATCAGGGCTTCGTGCTGCGGATAGCTGGCCACCAGCATCTGGGGGTCGGCCATCAGAAAGTCCTCAAATTCAAAGCCAGGACACACCGTGTTGCCGCACAGCGAATATGCCGCTGCATCGCCATTGCTGCCTTCCACCTCAGCCGCAAACCAGCAGCCGTGGTGTACCAGCCCCTGAAACTGTTGGCCCTGCCGGCCATTAGGTCCAAGGTTCAGCAGTTCATACTGGCCGTTGGGGTGCAGCACATGCACCTTCAGGGGTTGCCCGGCATACCAGTGCCACATTTCGTCGCTCTCCAGCTTGTGGAAGGCACTGAAGCTGTCGCCGGTCAGCAGAAAGTAGATGCACGTGCCAAAAGTGCGGGCACCCTTGTACCGCAATGGCAGCCCGTCTTCTGACAGGGTTTCCTCGCTCCGGTAGGTTTCACGATAGTAGCCGCCTTCGGGATGGGGCTGCAATTGCAGACGCTCCACCCATTCGGTCACCGAAAGGGGCGCAGGGGTCAGGGGAGTCATACGCTGGGAAGATGCGGCAGGAAAAACAGGCTGCCGCAAAGAAAGCGTAAAGCAGTTCCGATAAGCCTTAAAATGTCTTATTTATACAAAATACAGGGTCGAGATGTAGGTTCCGTCAGTTGAACAGCAAAAACATTGCCAGTTTTAAACACTTTGGGTCCCATGCCCCCTCGTGGTTCTAAGGTCCGAGGCTGCGGTCAACCTGTTTTTCAGCGACTCTCCAAACTGCACCCAGTCGTTTTTTCTTGTCGTGCCAGGCGATTGCCCAACCGCAGCCGTGCCGCAAAGCCGCCTCAAAGGCAGCGCAGGAAGAAGTGCGCCAGCCTTCGAAAGGACTTGACGTTTTGTATGTCCCCCCTTACCGCTCAAGCCACTGCTTCAGCAGGCCGGCCCGCTCGCGCGATACCATCACCTCTTCTGTGCTGGCAGGCTCCAGCTGCACTTTCAGGCGGCCGCCCAAGGCGGCGCTCAGCTTGCCCAGTGCCGTGGCGCGGGCAATCACCTGACGGTTCAGCCGGAAGAACTCATCCGGGTTCAGCAGGTTTTCCAGTTGTTCCAGTGTGTGGGCTACGATAAAGCGCCGCCCATCCTGCCGCACCAGATACACCAGTTCGTGCGCCGTGAGGAAATACGCAATCTCCGATACATGCACAGGCACCAACTGTTCCGCCGTTTCTACCAGAAACCGCTGGCGGTAGCGGCTGCCCTGGCGCGTCATGTCGGCCATCAGCGCCTGCATCTGCTCAAACTGCACCTGCTGCTGCTGCCGTTGTGCGGCGGCACTCTGTCCGCGCCATTGGCCATATTTGTCCAGCGCCCGCTCCAGCTCGGCTGGTTTGATGGGCTTCAGCAGGTAGTCGAGGCTGTGCAGCCGAAAGGCCCGCAGCGCATACTCGTCGTAGCTGGTGGTGAAGACGATGGGGCTCTTCAGCGCCACCCGCTCGTAAATCTCAAAGCTTAGGCCATCGCCCAGCTGAATGTCAGAAAATACCAGGTCTGGCTCCCCTTCCTGCTCAAACCAGCGGACAGCCTGGGCCACACTGCCCAACACGGCCGCCACCGAAACCTCTGTATACGGTTTCAGCAGCTGTTGCAGCCGTTCCGCCGCAGGAAACTCGTCTTCCACAATGACGGCTTTCATGCCCTTACTGCTGTTAGCGTGTCCTGCTCCAGCAGTGGCAGCACCACTTCAAAGCTTTCTTCACGTGCGTGTATCTCCACGGGTCGTGGAGTCACCAGGGCATAACGGTTTACCAGGTTCGACAGCCCCTGTCCTGTGCTGGGCATCAGGTGAAGTCGCTTCTGGCGGCGGTTCCGAACAGCTACACTGTTGGGTGTCGGCTGCCAGATTTCCACTTCCAGCGGCGCATCGGCACTGATGGCGTTGTGTTTCAGCGCATTTTCCACCAACACCTGCACGGCCAGCGGCGGCACCCAGCCCCCAGCATGGGGCGGCAGTTGCACCCGGAATTGGACATTGTCACGGTGGCGAATCTTGTTCAGGTAGATGTACGACTCCACGAAGGCCATTTCCTCGGCCAGTGGCACCAAGGCCCGGTCTTTTGACAGCAGCACATAACGATACACATCGCTCAGCTGGTCCAGAAACTGCTGTGCCTGTGGGTTCTCACCAATCAGCGCCGCCAGCGTGTTCAGGCTGTTGAACAGAAAATGCGGATCTACCTGCTGTTTCAGGGCTTCCAGCTGGCTCAGTGCCGAGGTTCGTTCCAGCCGTTCGGCCCGCTGGTGGTTTTCTTTCCACTCTATATAGGTATAGGCTGCCTCGTACATGGTCATGACTACCAGTGTTGGAATGAAGCTCTTGCCTACCATGCGCACATACAACTCCCAGAACCCAATGTAGCTGCGGTCGGCCAGCTGAAACTCCAGCCAGGTACCCAACAGATTGTAGCTGAACAGAAACACCAGCGAGTACGCCCCCTGGAGTAACAGCCGCAGACGGGTATCGCCATAGTTGGGGTAGCGTCGTTTCAGGTAGAAGAAAATCTGGCGGTTGCCTTCCCAGTGCCCCAGCGTAGCCAGCATCGAAAAGGCCAGTACCACCGGGTAGGCATCACGGCAACTCTTGTCCAGCCACACGAACACACTGATGATGATGGCGATGACCGGAATGCCAATCAGGCGCATCGTCGGCTCGTTCAGCCCCAGCAGCCGACCCAGCCCCACACGGCGGAGGGGTCGGGTCAGCGGAGTGGCAGGGTCCAGTACTTCCACGGCTATGTTTCGGCTGGTTATCATGGCAAGGTACTGGTTTACAGGCCTCAGAAGGTAATCCGGTACTGCGGAATCGGCAGAAAGCCTATCTGGTTGGTCGTTACCAGTTCGTTGCGCAGACGGTCATACTGCTGCACAAAGGCGTTCTGGCGGCCAGTCACATTCTGAAGGTCCACAGAGAATTCATGCGTGGCTTTGCGGCCGTTGAAGCGCCAGCCGATTTTCACGTCCCAGCGGAAGTAGTCGGGCAGGCGCTCGCTGAAAGCCAGGTCTTCGCGCAGAATCTGGTAGCCAGCGGCGGCACTGGCGGCAAAGTCTACCGGCGTAAAGCGGCGGCCACCACTCGCCGTAACCTTGGTGTCCAGTGTCAAAACAGCGCGTTGGGTCAGCTTCCATTCTTTCCCCGCCAGTACATTGGCGATGTAGGTGTTGTCGAAAGCCGTGCTGCGTTCCACCTCATCGCTGCCCTTGTAGCGGCTGTTGTACCACGAGCCGTTCACCAGGTAATACAGCCCCCTGCTGAATGTCCGTTCCAGCGTCAGCTCCAGGCCGTAGTTATAGCCAGTGCCGTTGTTCACCAGGCCGCCCTCGTTTTCTGGGCCAAAGCCTGCGCCCACGTTCAGCATGGAGAAACTCCCCGAAACACTGCGCACTGGCACCTGGTCCAACTGCTGGTAATAGGCTTCCAGCTTCAGGCGTGTGTTCTCACCTAACAGATAGTCGGCGCCCAATACCCAGTGATGACTGCGGGTGAAGTCGAGTGCGGCGTTGGTGCGCACACGGCCTTCAGGGGTTTCGCTCTCAAAGTAGTAGGCCCACAGGGGCTGTATCTGATGGTGCAGGCCGTAAGCACCCGTCAGCCCCAGCCGTTGCGTTGCCTGCCAGCGGATGCCAGCCCGGGGTTCCAGCGCAAAGTCCTGTGTAAGGGCAAAATGCAGGGCGCTGAGGCCAGTGGTCAGTGTTACCTTCTCGCCAAACCGGTGTTGCCACTGTACGAAGCCCCGGTTCAGCCAGTCGCCGCTGTTTACGTCGCGCAGCTGCTGAAAGCGGCCCAGACTCCGACGGTACAGGCTGTCCTGATAGTCCAGCCCCAGCCGGTCGGCGCTCAGGCCGAACTGGAGCGTATTCCGGGCGTTCACCTTGTGCAGCAGGCGGTAGTAGATACCCAGCCGCGAACTCACCTGCCGATTGGCGGCATAGGGATACAACTTGCGGTCGGTGTCCAGGCTGTCCTGACTGAAGCGGTTCCAGGTTGCGCTGTAGGTCAGGCTCAGTGTACCCGTCGTGCGGCTGCCAAAGAAATAGCGGTGTGTAAGCCCACCCACTGCGGTGCCGTTCTTTATACGGTTGTCGAAGCCGCCGTTGCCATACAGGTTCTCCGAATCCGGGTCGTTGGGGTCGTTCTCGCTGTCCAGCAGGTCTATGCTGCTCACGCCTCCCATACCCCAGATGCTGAACGACCCCAGTTTGGTAAGCGGGAAGTTCAGCTTGAACGCCCCATCCTGATAGTAGGGTACTGCTGTGCCAGTGCCCACCTGTAGCCCCAGCGACTGAAACACAGCGATGGTACTGTAACGGTAGTTTACCAGGTAGCTCGACTGCTTTTCGCGGTTGATCGGGCCCTCGGCACCCACCTCAAAGCCGTTGAAGCCCACCTGACCCAGAAACTCGCGCTTCTCGCTGTTGCCGGCGCGCATCCGCAGGTCAAAGACTCCCGACAGGGCATTGCCGTACTGTGCCGGAAACGCCCCCGTCAGAAAGTCGCTCTTCTCCAATAGGTTGTTGTTGAGCATGCCCACCGGCCCGCCTGTGTTGCCGATGCCAGAGAAGTGGTTGGGGTTTGGAATGTCCACGCCTTCCAGCCGCCACAGCAGCCCCAGCGGACTGTTGCCCCGCACGATAATGTCGTTGCGTGCGTCGTTGGCGCCGCTGACGCCTGCGAAGTTGGTGGCCATACGGGCTACGTCGTTGCGCGACCCCGCGTAGCGTCCGGTCTCTTCGGCGTTGAAGGCCCGGATGCTGGTGGCGGCAAACTCGTTCTGCGGCAGGTCGGGCCGCTCGTTCGCGCTGATGACTACCGCCTCCGACAGCACGGCCTGCTCCTGCATCTCGATGGGCAGTACGGCCTCTTTGCCGGTGGTTATCAGTACGTTCGGGATGTTTTGTGTCTCATAGCCAACGTAGGCGATGGCGATGGTCTGGCGCCCGACAGGCACCCCAGCCAGCCGGAAGCTGCCGGTCTCGTCGGTCAGCACACCCAGCGCCGTGCCAACTACCCGGACGGAGGCACCCGGCAACGGCTGCTGTGTGGCGACATCCACCACGCGGCCGCGCAGTGTCTGTGTCTGTGCCACTGCCGCAGGGGCAACGGGCGTCTGCGACCAGGCCGCAGTACCCGTCGCCAGCGACAGGAGGAAAGTGAGTGTGAGTGAGCGTGTCATGTGTAGAAAGTGTGCTGCAAACCTGCATACATGCTCCGCGCCCCGCCGGAGAATCGGGGTGGAACAGCACCAATACGGGGTCAACCCGCCTACAGCCCCGGTGAACCGAAATCCCTAACTTTCGGATGATGGCCCCGCCCGCACCCAGGTCGGAGGGTTGATACCATTTATTGCTGACGTTCTATGCTTGAACCAAGAGTTGTTAAAGGCCAATGGAAGGAATCCGGCCAAGCGGATGCAAAATGGTATTTTGGAATACTTACTGTAACGGAACAGCAGGAAGTAACCCTGGAGTTATTGGATTTTGACTTACCACATCCTAAGCAGTTAGATTTCCATCATTTCCTAGGAGTTGCAGAGGGTATTAAGTATTTCCTATATGATGGCGTTATGTATGATGGACAAAACTCAATCAGTAACTATTCATATAAGTTATATAAATTTAAGTTCAGGTCAGCAGTCTATACAACAGTACCTATTGGTGACGAAATCAGATCATTTAATATAGTGAATATTTTTTCAGATGATTTATTCAAATGGCTTGGGCATAACTTGATTGATAGGAAAATAGCAGATTTTGAGAATAATATACACCACATTGAAGTCAAAAATAGAATACTACACGAAATAGAAATTGATAGCTATTTAACCGTTGTTATTAAACTTTCAAGTATCACATCGTGGAATAGATCATCTTTATCATTTAACTCGTTTGCCTGTCTGTCACTTGTTTACTCTACGCCAGTATCTTTTTCAAAGATTGACAGCGATTTAAAGAGACTTATATGGCTGTTCTCTATTATTATGTACAAAAGACCAAACATAAATAGGATTCAGTTGCTTGATGGCATGAATGAATACGATTACTACAGTGCCGAATTTTTGCCTGCTTACGTAGAGTCAAATGTTCTGCTCACAAGAGGTTTGTATTTCAAGTATAGTGAACTTAGTAGCGAATTTGAAATTATTATCATGAACTGGATGAATAAAGAAATTGAATCATGGACTTATAAAGTATTCTATGACATGATAGATCTACAGAAACTGTCTGCTCAATTCTTCTTTCGAGAAAGTTTTATACTTTTAGAATCCATTATAAAATTTTCATTTAAATTTAGTAAGAAAAAAATTAAAGATGATGGGATTGTGCCGATTGCAACTGATTATCTAAATGTATTTGTAAATGAAGAATGGAAAATTGATGCATATAAATACAGAAATGAATATCTGCATGGTGGACCGCAGAAGGGCGAGCGATTTGATGACTCTTATAACTATGAAGAAGCGGGTCAGAAGATTTGCCATTTGGCAAGAGCGTTGCTGCTTTGTGCTGCTGGCGCTTCCAAAGAGCGTTTAAGTGCTGCTCTAACTAAGATGACAATCTATCCGGGGCCTCCCAGACTTCGTTAACAAGGCAAAGTGTTCCCTAACTTTCGGATGATGCCCCCGCCCGCACCGCCCGAGATAGACTTCCTCACCCTGCTCATTGCGTTTGGGGCGTTACAGGCGTTCCTGTTGGGGCTTACCCGCCTGCTGCCCTGGCAGCGCCGCCCGTTCGCCGATCGTCTGCTGGGTTTTCTCCTCCTCAGCACCAGCCTCCTCATGCTCGACCAGTTTCTGGTCCTCTCCCGCCTCATGGAGCGCGTCATCTGGCTCAACGACTTTTCCGAACCCGTCAACTACACCATCGGGCCCCTGCTGTTCCTTTACATCGCCTGCCAGATATACCCTCCGGCGGCCAGCCGCTGGCAGTGGCACTTTGCCATCGCAGCCATTGCCCTGCTCAATCACATCACCTGGTACTACCAGCCCGCCGCCGTCAAGTGGAACGCCTACATAGGTGCGTTTCCCCATCGGGGCCCCTTCCTCGACGCCGTTCGCACACAGCCCTTCGACCCCCTTTTCCTCAAGCGTGCCGTCATTGAGGTTACGGTAGTTCATTTTCTGCTCTATGCGCTGGCCATGTCGACTCTGTATCTGTGGGTACGCCGCCACAAGCTGGCTTCCGCCGAGGCGCTGGGCAAAGCAGGCCGTCTGGTACTGCTCAACATCGGACTGGTCGCCTCGTACGTTGTGTTCCGCAGCCTCCTGCCTAATGACGAGGGAGACCTCCCCACTGCCATTCAGGCATCCGTACTCATTCTGCTCATGGCGTACGTGGCGCTGCAACAGCCAGCGCCAGCGGTGGCAGCCCCCACCATCGACGCAGAACCACCTCCTTCCGGCCCCAAGTATGCCCGTTCTTCGCTTTCGCCGGAAGAGCGCACCCGCCTCGCAGCCGCCCTCCGCGATGCCCAGCTCAACGACCTCCTGCTGCAATCTGGCCTCACCCTCGCCCAACTGGCCTCTCACCTGCGCACCTCGCCCCATCACCTCTCCCAGGTGCTCAACGAGGAGTTGGGCCGCACCCTCCCCGACTTCCTCGCCGAGCGCCGCATTGCCGCCGCCTGCCTCCTCCTTGCCCAGCCCGACCTCCCCTACAAGATGGAGGAGATCGCCGAGCGTGTAGGGTACAACGCCCGTTCAGCCTTCAACACCGCCTTCCGCAAGGTCACTGGCCTCTCGCCCAGCGCCTGGCGTGCCCAGCAGCTGTCGGAATCAAACCCCTGACCCCGTCCTGTCCGTTCGGTTCGTACGTCCTCCCGTTCGGACAATACACCGTTTGGCTATCACCAGCCCACTTTTGTCATGCCCTCCGAAACGGGCATGCACATGAACTCCCTAACCACTCCTGCCGGGCTCTCCACTCACTCGCCTAAATCCCGCCAGCATTTTCTCGACTGGCTTCGTGTACTGGCCTTTGGCCTGCTCATCCCCTATCACACGGGCATGCTTTTCGTCACTTGGTCGTGGCATGTCAAAAGCCCTGTTACCTCCACTACGCTTGAGTACTTCATGATGGCCAGCAGCCTGTGGCGCATGCCGTTGCTCTTTCTGGTGTCGGGTGCCGCCGTTTGGCTCTCCATGCAGCGCCGTTCGGGTGCCGATTTCCTCGGCGACCGTTTCCTGCGGCTTTTCATTCCGCTGGCATTCGGCATGGCGGTGGTTGTAGTGCCGCAGGTATACTATGAGTATGTCCAGAAAACAGGCTCCAGCATCGGCTTCCTCGACGGCTGGTGGCTCTACCTCAATACGCCCAGCGCCTGGACGTGGAACCACCTCTGGTACCTGCCCTATATCCTCACGTACTCGCTGCTGGCCCTGCCCCTCATTCTGTGGGTGCGCAAACCTGGCGCCGAAGCCTTCCGTCTTCGCTTCAATCGCGGAGTGTCGCACCCGCTGGGGCTGGCCGCTTTTGTTTTGGTTTTGGCCTGCTGCGATGCCCTGCTGCGGCCTCACTGGGAAACCACCCACAACCTCGTGGCCGACTGGGCCAACTTCGTACATAGCCTGCTGCTTTTCCTCTGGGGCATGGCCTTCGTCTTCAGCACCAAAGCCCAGCAGCGTATACAGCAGCTTCGCAAGCCCCTGCTGACCATCGGTCTGGCTGCACTGGTTGTCCTGTACGCCATCTATTGGTACCCCGAATGGCACGACCGCTACGGCCTGGACCACGCCATTTACCGCCTGCTCAAGAATACGGCGCTCGTGAGTCTGCTCTCGGCCATGCTCGGTTTTGCGGCCCGCTACCTCAACTTCAGCAACGGCTTCCTCAGCTGGGCCAAAGCCGCTGTCTACCCCTTCTACATCCTGCACCAGACGGTTATCGTTGTGCTGGGCTACTGGTTTGTCCAGACGTCACTGCCCTGGCCATTTCAGATGGTACTGATCGTCGCACTCACTTTCGGCATTTGCTGGGCATTGTATGAAGGAATCATCAAACGCTTTGCCTTCACACGACTGGTGTTTGGCATGAAGGGTGCTGCAACTCCAACTGTAGCAACAGCCATTACCACCGCTTGACCAAGCCCTTTTACTGGCCTTCTGCCTGCGTAGGCTCGGGTTGAGCGCTGGCAGCAGCAGCTTCGGCTGCCCGCTCCTGTGCTTCCCGGGCCTTTCGGTTCTTCTGCTCTTTCAGCACGGTGCGCAGCACTGGAATGGTCGTAAAGACAATCATGCCCAGAATAATCCAGTGCAGGTTCTCTTCCACACCAGGCACATTTCCCAGAAAATACCCCGCCGACACCAGCACACTGGCCCACAGAGCCGAACCCACGCCCGTGTAGAAAACAAACTTGCGATAGGGCAGTACGGCCACACCTGCAAAAATCGGAGCAAACGTGCGTATGATGGGCAGCCAGTGTCCCAACATCAGCGCCTTGGCGCCATAGCGCTCGTAGAACTCGCGGGTGGTGTTTACATACTCAGGCTTGAACAGCAGCGACTCTTTCCGGTTGAACACTTTGGGCCCACCCTTGTAGCCAATGTAATACCCCAGCTGATCGCCCAACCAGGCGGCCAGAAAAATCACCAGAAGGGTTACATACAGCGGGTAAGGGAATACACCGGTGGCGGTCAAAAGCCCTGCTGTAAACAGTAACGAGTCACCCGGCAGGAAGAAACCGAACATCAGCCCAGTCTCGGCAAACACCACAGCAAACAGCAGCGCCGGGCCCCCCACGCGAATAATGGTTGCAGGGTGTATCAACTGGGTTATCAGTTCCCAGGCATCGTTCAGCCATTCCATGAGTCAGTGGGGCGGGGGGAGAGTGGAGTGAGGGATATGCAGCGTATGCTGCTGCTGCAATATACCCCTTACCCGCAGCCCCAAAGCGTGGTTCATAATTCTTAACCCACGCTTCAGGGCCGTGTTTTACGCAGTTGGCTCAGCGGCCGCGAACAGCTCGAAGGCTGTTTTTGATGTTCTGTACCAGGGTGTTGTTCACCATCAGGTTACGGAACCCCTCCTTCAACATACTGCGCAGCGACTTCTCTATCTGGTATTGCTCCAGGCAGTACTCGCAGTTGTTTACCATGTCCACAAAGTCTTTTTCTTTGTCCAGATCCAGCTCGCCATCAAGCATTTGCTCAAGCTTCGCGATGATCTGTTCGCATTCCGCGTCCGAATACGGACTCCCCTCTTTGTGCACCCCTACTTTTTTGCTGGGGGCACCCTTGTGTTCCTGCTTGTCGTCAGGTTGCGTCTGTACGTCCATGTGCGCAACGGTTTGGTTGGTCTGTCAATCTGTATGGTTCAGTCGGCGTCATAGCCCATCGATACGGCATAGTCTACCAGCATGTCGCGCAGCATTTTGCGCGCTCGGTGCAGGCGAGACCGTACCGTCCCGATCGGTATGTCGACAATCTTCGCAATCTCTTCGTAGGTAAACTCTTCGATGTCGCAGAGAATGATCACCGCCCGGAAGTCAACCGGAAGTGCGTTGATTGCCTTCGACACCTCGTCTCCTATCATGTCCCGAAACAGCTTCTCGCGCCCGTCAATCGAGTCCGAATACGCAGCCTTACCTGTCTGCAGGTAGGTTTCAGCTTCTTCGTAGTCAATCTTGTTGGGCTCTTTGCTGGCTTTCCGGTAGTTGTTGATGAAGCTGTTCTTCAGAATGCGGAACAGCCAGGCCTTGGCATTGCTGCCCTTTTCATAACTGGCAATGAAACGATAGGCCTTCAGGTAAGTATCCTGTACAAGGTCGTTGGCATCGTCTTCATCGTTGGCCAGGCGAAAAGCAAAGTGATACAGCGACTTAACGTGCGGCATCAGTTCTGCTTCAAACAACTCGTCGTAAGCAGCTTTTATCGCCGGGTCCAACTCAGTCTGGGTCTCACTGCTTTCGGCAGCAGAATCCAGCAGAGTGTTGTCCTCCGGCAGCGGTGTATCGGTTTCTTTCATGGCTGTGGGTATAGCCGCAGGCGTAGGAGGTGCACTGGGGGTTGCCATGAAGATAGGGGGTTGGAAGATTACGACAGTCGGTTACCGATCCATATAGATCGTGTCTATATGACGCTGGCGCTCGCGGGCTCGCTTCAGGAAAACTTCCTGCGCATTCACACGCAAAACGTTCACGTGCTCGGGCAGATGGTAGTTGCCTTCGGCGTCCAGCACCCGTGCTTTCACATTGTCGGAGAACATTACCTCCAATATGTCCAGCAGTTGGGTCTTGAGTGCCTGATCACTGACTGGAAACACAACTTCGATGCGCCTGTTTAAGTTCCGGGGCATCCAGTCGGCCGAGCCACAGTAAACTTCTGTTTCACTGCCAATCTCAAAACAATACACCCGCGAGTGCTCCAGAAAGCGCCCCACTATGCTTTTCACCAGAATGTTCTCGCTCAACCCTGGCACACCCGGCTGCAGGCAGCAGATACCCCGCACCATGCACTCGATCTGCACTCCATGCTGGCTGGCCTTGTACAGGTGCTCTATCATGTCCTCATCTACCAATGAGTTCATGATCAGCCGTACACGGGCATGTTGGCCTGCGGCTTTCGCTTGTTTGGCCCGGTGCAGCAGGTGCAGCAGGTTTTGCCGCATGTTTATCGGGGCCACGAATATCTCGCGCCATTCCTCCTGCTGCGAGTAGCCTGTCAGCATGTTGAACAGCTCCGACACATCCTCGCCAATGGCTTTGTTGCACGTCAACAGCCCAAAGTCGGTGTACAGGGTGGCCGTCTTCTCGTTGTAGTTGCCCGTTGACAGGTGCACATACCGCCGGATGCCGTCTGCTTCCTGCCGCAGTATCATCAGCATTTTGCCATGAATCTTCAGGCCCAGCATGCCGTATACCACGTTTACGCCCACACGTTCCAGCTCGCGGGCCCAGGTGATGTTGGTCTCTTCGTCAAAGCGTGCCTTCAGTTCTATCAGCGCCGTCACCTGCTTGCCGTTCAGCGCAGCTTCACGCAATGCCGCCGCTATGGCGCTGCGGCCCGAGGGGCGGTACAGCGTCTGCTTGATGGCCAACACATGGGGGTCGCGTGCGGCCTCCTCTATCAGCTGCACAATCGGGTGGAAACTGTCGTAAGGATGGTGCAGCAGAATGTCCTGTTGCCGGATAGCATCAAACAGGCTGTCAACAGCCGCCAGGCGTGGGTGCAGGGCAGGGGTAAAGGGCTCGTCCTTCAGGTCCTTCTTGTCTACTGCTCCCAGCAGCATCATGAAGTCGTTCAGCCCCAGGGGCCCCTCGATGGTGTACACGTCCTCCGGCTCCAAATCGAACGCTTCACGCAGGAACACCACCGAGTGGTCTGACATCCGGTCAGAAACTTCCAGCCGGATGATCGAGCCCAGGCGCCGCTTGCGCAGCTCCCGTTCGATCAGCTTCAGCAGGTCGTCGGCTTCCGCTTCCGATATGTCAAGGTCGGCGTTGCGCGTCACCCGAAACTGACTGATACCCACAATTTTCATGTTCGGGAACAGCAGTTCGATGTGTGCCGCGATGATGTCTTCTATCGGCACAAAAACGCAGCGGCCTTCGTGCACGTAGCTGTAGAAGCGCGGCAGCAGGGTAGGCACAGGCACTACGGCTATCTTCTTGGGCTGGCGGCCATTGCCGTTCAATTTCAATTCTACCAGCAGGTTCAGGCCCAGGCCCCGCAGCTTCGGGATGGGGTGGGCAGGGTCTATCGCCAGTGGCGTCAGTATCGGGAACACCTTCTCACGGAAGTATTCCGCAATGGCCTCCTGCCGTGCTTCTGACAGCCTGTCCAGATCGGCCACTGACACGCCTTTGCTCCGCAGCTTGGGCAATATTTCTTCCTGAAGTATGCTCGACTGCCGCTGGATCAATGGGCGCAACCGCTCCGATATCTCCCGCAGCTGTTCCGAGGGCGACATTCCGTCTGGCGTTGGCTCGTGTATCCCTGCGCTGATCTGTTCCTTCAGCCCCGACACCCGAATCATGAAGAACTCGTCCAGGTTCGAGGAAAAAATTGCCAGGAACTTCAGCCGCTCCAGTATCGGATGGCTTTTGTCGTGTGCCTCCTCCAGCACGCGCGCATTAAACTGCAGCCAACTCAACTCACGGTTGAAATAGTGTTTTCGGCCTTTGTGCTTCCCATGAGGGGCATGGCCGTGTGCGTCGTCGCCGTGTTTGTGCGGCATGGTTCAGGCAGTTCTGGGTAGGGTTCGGTCCAAAAGGACGGACAAATTAGCCCCTCGTTGCATGCAACGGCAAGTATATGTGCGCTTTTCACCAACTCATGAGGCTCAGGCACCTGTGCGGTTGTGCACTCTGGGGCGTACTTCGGTATGCACAGCCAACCTGCGCAATAGGTTTCAGCCACCTTCAACCCTCCCGGCAGGACCATTGGGGCCCAGCTCTTCTGGTGCGCTTCGCCAGAATCGTTCTCTTTAGCGCAATCTCCGTCCCTTTCTTGCGGCACTGTAGCGTTTATTAACCGTCACTGCTATCTTTGCACGGCTGTAACCATGCAGCGCCTGAACGTATATGGCACACGACAAGGCAGAGTATCCCAAACCTACCACTGACGAAACCGCAGTGGACTACAGCTTCTCCCCCAGTGAAATCACTGAAATCCAGAAGCATGTGGCCAAGTACCCTGAGAAGCAGTCGGCGGTAATGCCCGCCCTCTGGATTGCACAGGAGAAGTTCGGTGTCCTCTCCACTGGCGCCATTCAGCTGGTTGCCAACACATTGGGTCTTTCCTTCGCCCATGTGTACGGTGTTGCCACCTTCTACACCATGTATCTCAAGCGCGGCGTACCCGCCACGCGCTTTCACCTCATCGAGGTCTGTACCTGCTTTACCTGTGGCGAGTGCGGTGGCCGTGAGGTATACGAGCACGCCCAGAAGGCACTCTCAACCGATGCTGAGGGCATGAGCGCCGACCATAAGTTCTGGCTCCGCGAAGCCGAATGCCTCGGTGCCTGCGACACACCCGCTGCCGTACAGATCGACAACCGCCGCATCTGCTTCAATGTAGATGTCTCCAAGTTCGACCGCATCGTCTCTTCCCTCCGCGAGGGCAAGCAACTGGAATTCGAGTCTGTCAACGCTGTCCCTTCCAAGGCACTCAACAGCTGACTCACCACAAATGATCGCTCAACGGCACCCGCGGCTTTCTTTTAGCACCGGGTGCCGTTTTTCTATGCCCGCCCGCAACCCGTAATCTGTTCCACTTCCCCTCCCGCCAGTCCAACAAACGATGATCCAGGCTCCTGCTGCTGTCCTCATGCTCGCCGATGGTACCCTCTGGCACGGCACCGCCATCGGCGCCCGTGGCACCACTTTCGGCGAAATCTGCTTCAACACCGGCATGTCCGGCTATCAGGAGGTGTTCTCCGATCCCTCCTATGCCGGCCAGGTAATCGTCACCACGCACGTGCACATCGGCAACTACGGCGTCCATGCTCGGGAAGTAGAGAGTAGCCGTATTCAGATTGCCGGCCTCATCTGCCGCTCTTTCTCCGATATCTACTCGCGCCCCGATGCCTCCGGCTCGCTCAACGACTGGTTCCAGCAGCAGGGCATCGTCGGCATTGCCGACATCGACACCCGTGCCCTCGTGCGCCACATCCGCGCCAAGGGTGCCATGAACTGCATCATCTCCAGCGAGA
This sequence comes from Pontibacter sp. T17, assembly GCF_057219875.1. Taxonomy (NCBI): domain Bacteria; kingdom Pseudomonadati; phylum Bacteroidota; class Cytophagia; order Cytophagales; family Hymenobacteraceae; genus Pontibacter; species Pontibacter sp. T17. The sequence goes on along the minus strand of NZ_JBXVVW010000001.1, from coordinate 385,087 downwards.
TCCTCGAGCCCACCCTCCTCGCCACCAAGCTGGCCGAGTGCCCCGACATGGCCGGCCTCGAGATGTCCAGCGCCATCAGCACCCCACAGGCCTATTTCTACGGCGAGGGCAAGGGCAAAAAGGTCGCCGTCATGGACTTCGGCGTCAAGCGCCACATCCTCGACTGCCTGGCCGCCCGTGGCTGCCAGCTCCAGGTGTTCCCTGCCCGCACCTCCGCCACCGAAGTGCTGGCCTGGAATCCCGATGGCATCATGCTCTCCAATGGCCCCGGCGACCCCGGCGCTATGGATTACGCCGTCGACACCGTACGCCAGCTCCTCGCTTCCGGTAAGCCCGTCTTCGGTATCTGCCTGGGCCACCAGCTGCTGGCCCGCAGCGCCGGTGCCACCACCTTCAAGATGCCCTACGGCCACCGCGGGCTGAACCACCCCGTTCTCAACCTCCAGACAGGCCGCTCCGAAATCACCAGCCAGAACCACGGCTTTGCCGTAGACCGCGCCTCGGCCGAGGCCACTGGCACCATCCGCATCACCCACCTCAACCTGAACGACAACACGGTTGAGGGCCTGCACCTCACCAACTACAACGCCTTCTCGGTGCAGTACCACCCCGAGGCCAACCCCGGTCCCCACGACTCCGCCTACCTCTTCGACGACTTCGTGGCCCGACTCTGACGCCTTTTTTCGTAAACTGCTGGTGTGCAACACGCCGCTGGCTGTCTGCGTTATCTTCTCAATTCCAATTTCTTTTCTCTTTTTCATGATCGTCCAGAACGAAACGGTCGTTTCCCTGAGCTACGAGCTCCGCGCTGGTAGCGCGTCGGCCGAGGTTATTGATGCAGCTTCCACCGCCGAGCCCCTGGTGTTCCTTTACGGCGCTGGCAACCTGCTCCCCAAGTTTGAAGACAACATTGCAGGCATGAAAGTGGGCGATCGCTTCTCCTTCAACCTCACCGCCCTCGACGGCTACGGCGAGGTAGTACCCGAGATGATCGTGGACCTGCCCCGCAACATCTTCACCCGCGACGGCAAGGAAATCGAAGGCCTCCTCGTCATCGGCAACGTAGTGCCCATGCAGGATAGCCACGGCAACATGCTCCAGGGTGTCATCCGCGACATCGGCCTTGAGTCCGTGAAAATCGACTTCAACCACCCCCTCGCTGGCCAGGAGCTCCACTTCTCCGGCGAAATCGTTGCCATCCGCGAGGCAAACGCTGAGGAAATGGCACACGGACACGCCCACGGTCCCGACGGCCATCACCACCACTAAGCCGTCCCACCGACGCAACAGCACACAGCCCCACCTAATCAGGTGGGGCTGTTTCTTTACTGCCACCCCCCAAAACGCAAACAGCCCCGAGCCGGGGCTGCTGTGCTTATGTGAATGATGGGGTAGAGCCCCAGCGGTTTACATGTGCAGGGCGCGCTTCGCTGTTGCGTCCAGCGCTGCTTCCTTGATGGCTTCGGCATACGTCGGGTGTGCCGCTGAGAAAATCGCCAGGTCTTCGGCACTCGCCCGGAACTCCATCGCCACCTTCGCCGAGTCGATCAGGTCGGCCGTGCGCGGACCAATCATGTGCACGCCCAGAATCTCGTCGGTGTCCTTGTGCGCCAGAATCTTCACAAAGCCGTCGATGTCCATGCTGGCGCGGCTGCGGCCCAGGTTGCGGAACTGGAAGGTGCCGCTCTTGTACGGTACACCCGCTGCTTTCAGCTGCTCTTCCGTCTGGCCCACCGCCGATACTTCCGGCCAGGTGTACACCACGCTCGGAATGGTGTTGTAGTTGATGTGCGGGTGCTGGCCAGCCAGGTATTCCGCTACATAGATGCCTTCATCGCTGGCTTTGTGGGCCAGCATCATGCCGCCAATCACATCGCCGATGGCGTAGATGTTCGGTACGTTGGTCTGGAAGTGGCCGTCTACCGGAATAAAGCCGCGCTCGGTCTTCGTTACGCCGGCAGCTTCCAGCCCCAGATTATCGGTGTAGGGGCGGCGGCCTACGGATACCAGACAGTAGTCGGCTTCAAACTTCACTTCCTTGCCGTCTTTGTCCAGCGCCGTCACTTCCACGCTCTCCTTCTTCTTGCCGGTGCGCTTCACCGAGGTCACCTTGTGGTTGAAGTGGAATTCGAAGCCCAGTTGCTTCTTCAGGATGCGCTCCATCTCCTTGCCCAGCGCGCGGTCCATCGTCGGGATGATGCCGTCCATGTATTCCACCACCGTCACCTTGCTGCCCAGGCGGCCATACACGCTGCCCAGTTCCAGGCCAATGACGCCACCACCAATCAGCACCAGATGCTTGGGTATCTCGGTCATTTTCAGTGCTTCTGTGCTGGTGATGATCCGCTCTTTGTCTACTTCGATGCCCGGCAGGTTGCTCGGCTTGCTGCCCGTGGCAATGATGGCCTTCTTGAAGCCGATGGTCTTCTCGCCACCTTCGTTCAGGGCCACCGTCACTTCGGTGTTGCTCTTGAAGGTGCCGTGGCCATACAGCACGTCAATCTTGTTCTTCTTCATCAGGAACTGCACGCCGGCCACCGTCTGGTTCACCACGCCTTCCTTGCGCTTGATCATCTGCGCCAGGTCTACGCGCGGGTTGTCTACCAGAATCCCGTGCTCCTTGAAGGTGTGCGTCGTGTTGTGGAAGTGCTCCGAGCTGTCCAGCAGCGCCTTGCTCGGTATGCAGCCCACGTTCAGGCAGGTACCGCCCAGGGCGTTATAGCGTTCCACAATCGCTGTCTTCATGCCCAGTTGGGCACAACGGATGGCGGCCACGTAGCCTCCGGGGCCACTGCCCACCACCACTACATCATATTGTGCTGTGTCAGCCATGTCTATAGGTTGTTTCAGTCTGTAACAATCTCGGTTGCACCCCGGTGCCCCACTTTTCAGAAGCGCAGCGAAGTCGCTGCGAAGCTAAAGCATTTCCATTCCTGCCGCCATTTATTCTCGCATTCCGTGGGCGCTTCTCGGTCAAAGGGCCCAGCGACTGGCTTCGGCGCCAGTTTGGCATATTAGGCTGTTAAATCCCACAACCCCACCTAAGTAGGCCATGCTGCCACCGCAGGCATATCATACTTGCCAACCTGAGCATTGCTTTTAACGATTCTTTTATCTAAATGGCAATAGTGTACATCTTGTAAGGATTCTTTTGGCCGAAAGTTGTAGTATACTCATACTCCCATTGCTTACCAGCCCAGCCTTCTTTGTCCATTCCTGCATTCCCAATCCTGAACTATGGTTTGTCGCTCTGGTCTTCGCCAAGGGTGGGCATTTGCTTTGTAGCAGGGCCAAAAGCATCGCCGATTTCCCCACTATGTACGTATTCCATCCCTCTCAGCAGAAGCTGGGCCAAGGCCAGCAACTCGCTTGACCTCACCCGCAGTGTCCCGCTGCGTTTCAGTTCATCCATGCCCGTACACCACAAAGCCTGTGGCGTTCGATCTGCTCTGAGTCGCTTTTCCGAAACGCTAACCCTACAACACCTGATATGAAAACTGCCATTCGTGCATTGGCTTTCCTGACGCTCTGTCTCTTTTCCTCCCGATTGTCGGCCCAGTGGCATTTCGGTACAAACATTGGCATTGCCGCTCCCGGCGGCGATATCACAGATGTGTCAACTACTGGCTTGTCCCTCAACCTTAGCCTGATGCATCAGTTCAAACAGACACCCGCCCTTAGTTTGGGTGTCAGAATGCACTACATGGGATATGGCCTACGCGGAGTGGGCGCGTCTATCTTTGGCCCACGGGACATCAGCACCAGTTTCACCGTCACCAGCATCATGATGGCGCTGGAGGCTGGTGTACACAAGGGGCCGGTGCAGCCTTTCATTGGTTTCTCCATGGGGCCTCAGTTCATGTCGTATAGTGTAAAGGTTCTTACCAGCACGCAGTCCTACAGCGATGTTGCCTTTGGCATTGCGCCGCTGTTGGGCTTTCGTTTCAAGGCCACCGAGAGCCTGGCCATCGAGCTGCGCCTCGCCTTCCATCGCCATGGCACCTTCAAGGTGAACGAAGGTGGAGCCAGCATGGAGGCTTCTGCCAGTGGCACAGAAGTAGGCCTGGGCATCCGCTGCCGTCTCTAGGCGTCACCAGGCCTATAAGTCGCTTTTCTTCTAGCAAGGGGGCTGCTTGCCTGCCCCCTGCTGTTTTGTGCTTTCGCATGCATCTACCGTTTCTGGGTGCAAGTCCATCAGGCTGTTTTCTTACTTCCAAATGTCTTTTCGCTCGCTTCTCCTCGCTGGTCTCCTTTTCTTTCAGGCAGGCAGTGTCGCTGCCCAGTGGTCTGTCAGTCCGATGGTGGCATTCGGCAGTGGCAACTGGTCCAGTTCGCGCCCACAGTTTTCCCTTAAAGCCGATTCTCCTTTGCGCAACAAACGGCTCTACGCAGGCTTTCAGGTGGTCGTGTTGCCTACCTACACCAGAATAGCCACCTTCAGAAGCAACGGCATTGTTTACCAGCAGGATGAGCGGCTGTCGGCTTTCAGCATCGCCACTTCCATCGACTATATCCTCGCCGACTGGAAGGTCAAGCCCATTATTGGCGGTGCCATCGGCTTATATGCCACCAGCTTCTCCAGCAGCACAGTCTCGGCATCTTCCCCTGCCAGTTTTACCACTACTGGCCGAACTCTCACAGGAGGCCTCAATCTCTACACCCTGCTTCGGGTTCCCTTCAACCAGCGCTGCGCACTCGATCTTCGAGCGGGTTTCCATGTCTTTGGCCGAACGGCCAGAACCATGGAGGAGGAGAGCGATGCCGAACTCATCCCGGAGTTGGGCGTTGCTTTTCGTGTAACTTTCAGAAACAGCAACAACCGCTAGACGGAATGTCTTCCGCTTTCTGGCCTCCGTTCACTACTGTATGCGTAAGCGTATTTTCTTGGCAGTCATGCTGCTGATGATTTGTACCCGTCTTTCTGCTCAGTGGACTATCGGGGGTGGCTTGGGGCTGGTGTTTCCAGGCGATCAGCTCAAAGAGCATGGTTCGTCTGGCATCGCCCTACATCTGGAGGCCATGAGCCGGCTCAAGCCTTCCTCGCCCATTTCTTTGGGCCTTCAGTCCAACATGCTCTTCTTCGGTTCCACCCAGCCGATTCTCTTCCTCATTGGTATCGGCGACCGATCGTCCTCCTTTTCAGTGTACAATCTCATGGGCGTGGCCGAAGCGGCCGTCCCCAAAGGCAAGATCCGGCCGTATGTCGCAATGGCATTGGGACCCCAGTATTTCCGCAACAAGGTCACTACGGCTGCCGGCAGCACCACCTATTCCGATTGGGCCTTTGGTTTTACACCAGCCATCGGTCTGCGTATGCAGCCCGGCGAGCACTTTGCCTTCGACCTCCTGATGAATTTTCAGCAGAACGGCACCTTCAATTGGCAGGAGGCCGCACGCAGTCGTGAGGCTTATGTGTCCAGTTTCAATCTGGCATTTGGCTGCCGTTACACGCTGAAATAGCCATTAATCCCTTTTGGGTAGCAAGTGCTGCCTCCGGCGCACATTTTGCTGGCCACAAGCCGGTATGGTTCAACCTAACTCACTAACAATGTATCTACGTTCTCTCTGTTTTGTTACGCTGATGTTTGTGGTGGCATTGCCCGCTCGCGCCCAATGGTCGCTTGGCGCTGGGCTTGGAGGGGCTTTCCCAAATGGCAACACGGGCAACATCACAACAAGCGGCGTAGCCTTCACCCTCCAGGCACAATACCAGCTGGCATCGGTCAAAGGCCTCAGTCTGGGCGGCCAGCTGGGCGTAGGGGCACTAGGCACCCGGAAAGGCAACTTCAGGGGGGCGCTCGATGAAAGCCGGCTGAGCATCGTGCCCCTTCTCTTCACTGCCGAGTATGCTTTTCACGACCTTCCCATCGAGCCATACCTTGGCCTTGGACTGGGTCCCGCCTTTGTGTCCTTTAAATACTACGATAACCAGCGCCGCACCTATTCCGCCTCCTCCACCGAGTTTGCAGCTGCACCCATCATGGGTATGCGCTACTGGGTCAATGAACGCATCGGCCTCGATCTTCGTCTTGGCATCTATGTCATGGGCGGCAATGGCACCCTCGATGGCAACGACACCAGCTTCGGCTACACCGACTTGACTTTTGGTGTCAAGGTCAGGCTGTGACAATAGCTACTTCACCCAACAGAAAGGCCCCGCATTGCGGGGCCTTTCTGTTCAGTTACCGTCAGGTTCAGCTTACTTCAGGATGAAGCCGAAGCGCAGACCGGTTACGTAGCTGGTGTTGAAGTCGGTGCTGCCTTTTGCTGCATCGTTGGTCGTAGTGGTGCCGCCAGCAGTGGTCACACTGGTTTCGCGGGGAGAAGCGAACAGCAGTTGCAGGCCAAATTCTACGCCTACAAATACGTTATCGGTGAAGTAGTAGTCGCCACCGACAACGCCCTGCACACCAAAAGCGGTGCGGGCAACACCGTTCAGGTTCTTCTGCTCTACGATTTCACCTGCACCCAGGCCGGCGCGGTCATCTACTTCCCAGCTGTTGCCCTGAATTGAAACCAGCAGGTCGCCACCAACATAGGGCGACAGGCGCTTGGTGCCTTCGAAGTGCTTTTCAATACCCAGTGCCAGGCCAAAGTCGTTGCGGCTGACTTTGCCCACATTGCCACCAATGGTCAGCGGCTCGGAAGAGAAGCCAACACCCAGGGTTACGCGGCCTGCAAGCGTTTCATTGATGAAGTAGCGCCCACGCAGACCACCAATCAGGTTGCCCTGCTGGCCAGTGTTGATGTTGAAGTTGTCGCCGAATACGCTGCCCACTTGGCCTTCTACCACAATCGAGCCTGCGGTTGCTTTTTGAGCGTAGGCGCCAGTAGCGGCCAGAAGCAGTGCTACCACTGCAATTACTTGCTTTTTCATTTAGCTTTTAGTTGAGTTGTCTAACGGCAGGATTCAACTGCCGCCTGCACCCCAGGCAAAATCCAGACCAACTCCAGACCTTTTTCAGTAGCCCTGCCTAACTCCAATATTCTCAACCTCTTTTCTTTTTGTCACTTCCTGACAAAAGGACAACCAATGGCAGAATGACCAAAAAAAGCCCCGACGAGCGGGGCTTGGTGCTTTTGCGGTGTGCGGTTGCTTATTCGGTTACCGCATTCTTCGGCTTGCGGCCACGTTTCTTGCCTGTGTAGGGCTGGCCTGAAGCAGCGCCTGGTTTGCGACCACGCTTCTTGCCTTCAATTACAACACCCAATTCGCGCAGATGCTGCTCGGCGGCTTCCAGGTGTTCCTTCGCCTCCTGATAGCGTTTCAGCGCGCCAGATACCTTGTCAAAATCTTCCGGACGCAGTTTTTTCAGCGAAATGGTATCCATCTGGTCTATTCAGGGTTAAGTGAAATTCTACTGCAAGAATAATTATTTATTCCCAAATCAAAATCTTCTTCGACTTCAATTAGCGAATCGTTGGCTCCAAACCCAACCCCCGAAGTGCTTCCAATACTTCATTTCTTGGCGCTACCAGTACATCCTTGCTGATTAGGGGGATTCTTCTCACTCGGCCATTTTCCTCTGGATAATCCAATGTGAATTTCAGGTGCATGCTCCCTTTTTCCTTCGTCAGGATTCCATACAGGCTGTCGGTAAATCCCGGCGTATTGATCTGGTCAAGCGTAAGGTTCAGTGTTATCTCTTTACACTCCGCCAAAAGTGTGTCCAATAGCTTGATTTCCTGTACTTTAAGTTCGTAGTTTTCCTCATCTTGGCCAAATCTGGGCTGGTATTTCCCTGCGATGAATACACAATTGTTTACCTCAAGATGCCCCTTCCATTTTGCATAATCTTCCTTGAACAGCGTGAATTCCGTTGTACCCGAGTAATCCTCCACCGTGAAGATCCCGAATTTCGTTCCACTCTTCGTCAGCCGCTCACGCGCACCAGTAATGATGCCCCCCACGCGGACACGGTCTTTGCGCGGCGACTGCTTCAATTCCGGTAATTGATTCAGCGGCGTCAGTGAGCTGTTGAACAGGTGCCGGTATGTATCCAACGGATGGCCCGACAGGTAAAAGCCAATCACATCCCGCTCTTTGTTCAGAGTGGTAATCAGAGGCCAACCTTCCCGCATCGGTATCTCCGGCTCCAGCTGCGCTGCCGTGCTCGACGGGCCAGCACCACCACCGAACAGCGAGGTCTGCTGGCTGTTCTTCTCTGCCTGCACCCGCGCCCCGTACTGCACGGCCAGGTCCAGTGTCGAGCTGTCGTCTGGCCGCTGGTCGTCGCCAAAGTATTGCCAGCGTTTCGCCCCGAAGACATCCAGCGCCCCAGCATATACCAGCGATTCCAGCGTCCTTTTGCCGCCCAATACATCCTTCGGCACTCGAGTCGTCAGGTCAAATACGCTCTTGTAGCGCCCATGCTCTATACGCTCCTGAATGATGGCCTCGGCAACAGCTGCCCCAATCCCTTTGATGGCACCCATCCCAAACCGGATGAACTCCTTGCCCTCCGCGTCGGTCCCTACCGAGAACAGCAGTTCCGACTCGTTCACGCACGGTTGCAGCACCTGTAGCCCCATCCGCTTGCACTCCTCTATGAAGAAGCTGATTTTCTCTATGCTGTCCGTGTTGTGGCTCAGCACGGCGGCCATGTATTGCGCCGGATAGTTCGCCTTCAGATACGCTGTCCGGTAGGCCACCAGCGAGTATGCCGCCGAGTGGCTCTTGTTGAAGCCGTAGCTCGCGAACTTCTCCATCGTGTCGAAGATCTCGCCCGCTACTTCCGGTGTCACGCCATTTGTTGTACCTGCCCCTTCCACAAACTTGGCCCGCTCGGCCTCCATCACCTCCTTCTTCTTTTTACCCATCGCACGGCGCAGCAGGTCGGCGCCACCCAGCGTGTAACCGCCGATTACCTTCGCCACCTCCATAATCTGCTCCTGGTACACCATGATGCCATAGGTGTTCGCCAGGATGGGCTCCATCAGTGGGTGCGCGTAGTGAATGTCGGCGCGGCCCTGCTTGCGGTCAATGAACAGCGGAATGTTGTCCATCGGCCCCGGGCGGTACAGGGCGTTCATCGCAATCAGGTCTTCGATGGTCGTCGGCTTCAGCTGCCGCAGATACTTCCGCATCCCGTCAGATTCAAACTGGAACGTCGCCACCGTGTCGCCGTTCTGGTACAGTTCGTAGGTCTTGGGGTCGTCCAGCGGCAGGGTGTCGATGTCTATCTCCACCCCCTTGGTCTTCTTCACCAGCTTCATCGCCGTCTTGATAATCGACAGCGTCCTGAGGCCCAGGAAGTCCATCTTCAGCATCCCGGCCAGTTCGGCGTTCGGCCCGTCAAACTGCGTGGTTACTATCCGGTCGCGGCTGTTGTTGATTGCCACCGGCACATAGTCCGAGATATCTCCCGGCGCGATGATCACCCCAGCCGCGTGGATACCTGTGTGCCGGGCTGTGCCTTCCAGTGTACGCGCATAGCGCATCATCTGCCGCACTTTGGGGTCGGGGCTTTCCAGTGCCTCCTTCAGCCCACCTGCCCCATCCGGATTCTCATCCGCCTTCATGGCCCGCTCAAAGTCCCAGCCCGCACCATCCGGTATGTATTTCGCTATCCGGTTCACCTCCGCCAGCGGTATGTTCAGAACCCGGCCTACGTCACGTATCGCCGTCTTCGCACCCATCGTACCGTAGGTAATGATCTGGCTCACGCTCTGCCGTCCGTACTTCTCCACCACGAAGTTGATCACCGCTTCACGCCCTTCGTCGTCAAAGTCAATGTCAATATCAGGCGGCGACACCCGCTCCGGGTTCAGGAAGCGCTCAAACAGCAGCGAGTACTTCAGCGGATCTATGTCCGTGATGCCAATTACATAGGCTACGACACTCCCCGCCGCCGAACCCCGGCCCGGCCCCACCATTACACCCCGCTTCCGCGCTTCCGTCGTAAACTCCTGGACGATCAGGAAGTAACCCGCGAAGCCCATCTGCTTGATGATCCTCAATTCGGTGTCTATCCGGTCGCTGATGTCGGTAGTCAGTTCGCCATACCGGCTGCGGGCCCGTTCCCAGGTTATCGCTGCCAGGTAGGCGTCCATGTCGTTGTTGAACTCCGCCGGCACCTGGTAAATCGGCAGGATCAGTTCGCCCTTCAGGTTCAGGTCAAAGCTGCATTTGTCAGCCAGCGCCACCGTGTTCTCCAGCGCCGGCAGCTGGTCGTGAAACAGGGCCGCCATCTCGTCTACTGTCTTGAAGTAGAACGAATTGTTCAACTGGCCGTTGTCGCCCGTAAACCGGAAGCGGCTGGGGTCGTTGTAGTCGGCACCTGTCTGCAGGGCTAGCAGCAGGTCGTGCGCCTCGCTGTCCTCCTGGTTCACATAGTGCACGTCGTTGGTGGCGATTACTGGCACATTGTACTGCTTCGCCCATTCCAGCAGCACGGCGTTGCAGCGGTCCTGGTCTTTCAGGCCGTGCCGCTGTATCTCTACGTAATAGTCTTCGCCAAAGAGGTTCAGGTACCACCGGAACAGCGTCTCGGCCTCTTCCAGCTTCCCCGCCATAATCTTCTGGTTCACCTCGCTGGCCAGGCAGCAGGTAGTCGCCACCAGTCCCTCATGATACTGCTCCAGCAGCTTCTTGTCTATCCGCGGCTTGTAGTAGTAGCCGTCCGTGTAGCTGATGCTCGAAAGCTTGCAGAGGTTGCGGTAGCCCGTCTCATTCTTCGCGAACAGAATCTGGTGAAACGTCCCCTTCTCCCCGTTCGAGTCCCTTCCCGACCGTGGCGTCCGGTCCAGGTGGTTCTCGCACAGGTAGAACTCCGACCCGATGATTGGCTTGATGCCCTTCTTCCGTGCCGTCAGCACAAACTTGGGTACCCCGTACATGTTCCCGTGGTCGCTGATGCCGATGGCATGCATGCCGCATGAACACGCCTTGTCGATCATGTCCCCAATCTTGGCTGCGCCGTCCAGCAGCGAGAATTCCGTATGGTTGTGCAGGTGGATGTACTGCATGGCTGCTTTCCTGTGTGAACCGTAAAGTTCGCCACTTCCCGCCCGCAAGGCTACCCTGCCGGGCTACTTACTGTTCACCCGTTACCCACACAATACAGGTGTGGGGGTGCACACTACTTTAAACCACTCACTTACAATAAAACACCCGCCGTTTCGGTTATCCCTCTCCAATACGTACTATGAAGAGTGTATGTGTCTTCTGCGGCAGCCGTCCCGGCAAGCGCCCGCAGTACCTCGAAGCGGCAGCAGAAATCGGCCGCGAATTCGCCCAGCGCAACATCGATGTCGTTTTCGGTGGCGGTGGTCTCGGCCTCATGGGGGCCGTAGCCAAGGCAGGCCTTGAGAATGGCCGCAACGTCCTCGGCATTCAGCCGCAGTTTCTCGAAGACCGCGAGCTGTCTTACAAAGGCCTCACCGAGCTCATCGTCGTGCCAAACATGCACGTACGCAAGCGCACCATGTACGAGAAGTCCGACGGCTTCCTCATCATCCCCGGCGGCATCGGCACCCTCGACGAACTCTTCGAGGTCTTCACCTGGGTACAGCTCGGTCTGCATGCCAAGCCCATCGGCATCTATAACGTAGAAGGCTACTACGACCTCCTCCTCGCTTTCCTTGACCACTGCGTCGCCGAGGGCTTCCTTACCCAGGAGTCGCGCAACCTCCTCATTGTCGACAACAACCTGCCCCGCCTGCTCGATTCCATGGCCACCCACGAGGCCCAGCAGCGCACCGCCTACCTCACCTCCACCAGCCAGACCTAGTGGTCTGTGCCGTGGAATGACAGCACAAACAAAAACCGCCACCCTTCCCGGTGGCGGTTTTTGTTTGGCTCTCTGTCAAGAAACCTTAAGGTCTGTTTCTTATAACAGCAGGTGCGACGGGTAGTCCGCAGCTTTGCTGCTCATTCCTACGTCATGTACCGATTACTTTCTCTCTTCCTCTTGGCTGGCCTTCTGCTGGCAGGCTGTTCCAAAGACGATGCCCCTGCGCCAGTTGCCCCTAAGATCAGGTACCTTCTCTGGACAAGTCTTGATTCAAATGTTGTGTATCGATTGAACCTCGATACCAAATTGCCTTCACGGATTTATGGCCCTGAACATGGCCTTACCAATGTAGTAGACGTGCTGGTAGACCCCACCACCAATAAGATCATCATTAACGATTTCGGCGATCAGGTGCAGATTGGTTCTGCCAATGGCTCTTCCCCACTTGAAATTGTAACAAGTCCGGACGGCAATCAACTTTACCCTGTTGGAATTGCATTGGCAGGAAAAGGCCAGCTTGTAATTGCGGATGAACATAGTAATGGACGACTGGTTCTCTTAAACCTGCGAACCGGTGCTAAAGACACATTGTTTACAGGATACGATCAAAATCTAGGAGTTTTGGTTGATACACTATCTGGGGATGTTTTTTTTGGTGATCGTACAAACATCTATCACGCCAAGCTCGACAGAAGTGTAAAGCCACATGTTATTCTGACTGGACATTCTTTCTTGAGCCCGGTAATTAACTATGCCAATGGGCGCATCTATTTCAATTCTTCAATGTTGAGAGAAATTTGGTCTGTGGCTAAAGACGGTAGCTCACCTCAGCGAATTTTTAAAATGGCGGAAATTGGAGGCTTGGCACTTGACTATAAGAGTCAGCGACTCTATCTGACCATAGATGATTCCCCAGCTCCAATCTATCATTTTAACTTGGATGGTACCGGCTTGGATTCCATTCCTGCTTTTCCTCATCATCCCGCTAATTCTCAAGGAGCATTCTTTTATGAAGGCCGCTGAAAAGTATTAGCGATGGTTTGCTTCCATCTCCCCCCTGACCGCCACTCTCAACCAGTGGCGGTTTTTCTTTTTCTTCTGTGAAGAAATCTTAAGGTCCGTTTCTTATAACAGCTTGTACGGCAGGTCCTGCTCAGCTTTGCACGACAGCCCTCGGTATTATGAACAGACTACTTTCTATATCTCTTCTGGCCGCCGTCCTGCTCATTACAGCCTGCTCCAAGGACGAAACCCCTGCACCAGACAAAACCCCTGCCCCCACGCAGCAGGAGTGGTTCCTGTATTATGGAAACATGGATTCCAACAAGGTCTTCCGTTATTCGCCCTCGCTGAAACTAAGCAAGGCACTTTTCAATGCCATTAGTGGAGAAATCCTCGTCTCAATTGAGCCTGGAACCCAGCAGATAATTTATGGGAGATGGAGTAGTAGTGTTTATGCAAAACAATTGGCATCACCTACTGCCGCTGGCACACTCATTACAGATGTTCTGGCGAGGAGTATGCAGGCTAAGTCCTATGCCCCGGCAGGCCGTAGCCGAATGGCATTTCTCCAGGGCGAAAATAGCCCGATTTTGCAACACATGTTGCTCGTCAACTTTGCTACTGGCACTAAAGACACACTTTTCACTGGATATCCCAACCACTGGGGCCTTGCCATTGATACCGTACGCAACATGGCTTACTGGGGTGCCAGTAATAAGATATACAAAGCTCCTCTCGATAAATCTGCTCGCCCAGTTATCATTTATACAGGCATTCTGATTTCGCAGATTGCTTTTGACTACAAAAACAATGAAGTCGTCTTCGGAGACAATGACGACCATGCCATTTACCGAATGGCGACTGATGGTACAAATCTGCGCAAACTCGCTACTGCTAGAAATGTAGGAGGCGTTGTAATCAATCCGGCCGACAACCGAATCTATTTCAGCAGCGAGGCAACAACCAATAGATACCGTATCTACCACGTGGCAGAAACAGGCGGGACAATTGATTCCATCCCTGGTCCTTTGATGAACTCAAACGCAATACAGATGGCCTTCCACCTCTCGAACAAGTGATCCATTCTGTACGGACAGGAATCTACCGCCATACTCACCCTGTGGCGGTTTTTGTTTCACCAAACTATCAAAAAATCTTAAGGTCCATTTCTTATAACAGGTTTTAGGATAGGTAGCCTGCAGCTTTGTTATTCATACCCTACACCATGAACAGACTTCTAATACTCTCTCTTCTGGCTGGCCTGCTGCTGGCAGCCTGCTCCAAAGACGACGCCCCAGCACCTGTTAAGAAGGAGAGCTACCTCTACTACGGAAACATAGATTCCAACAAGGTCTTCCGTTATGCACCCGAACAAAAAGAGATCAAAGCGCTTTTCGATGCCGTTGGCGGGGAAATCCTGGTTTCAGTTGAGCCGCTGACCCAACAGATTGTTTACGGTCAGTGGAGTGATGAGGCACATCGGAAGTCAATTTCCACACCTACGGCTACGGGTACTGCTGTTACAGATTTCCTTTCACGGCAGCTCCATGCAAAATCATATGCCCCAGTCGGCAGGGGTAGAATGGCTTTCCTTCAGGCTGAAAACGCTCCACTCCTGAGCCACATCCTCCTCGTAAATTTTGTTACGGGCACCAAGGATACCCTCTTCTCGGGTTATCCCAACCACTGGGGGCTTGCTGTCGATACCGTTCGCAACATTGCTTACTGGGGTAATAAGAACAAACTCTACAAGGCTCCGCTCGACAAATCTGCTCCTCCATCCGTCATCTACACAGGAGATTGGATTTCACAGATCGCTTTTGACTACAAAAACAATGAGATCATTTTCGGCGACAACGATGCACATGCCATCTATCGTTTGAAAACAGATGGTACAAACCGTCGTAAACTCGCAAATGCTGAAAATGTAGGAGGCGTTGCCATCAACCCTGTTGACAACCGCGTCTACTTCTGTAGTTCCATCGCCAGTGGTCATTATCGTATCTATCACGTTGCTGAAACCGGAGGTGCGGTTGATTCCATTCCCGGCCTTACGATGAGTGATTACGCAACACAGATGACCTTCCATCTGAAACAGTAAGCGTACTCCACATCTTCCTCCAACCGCCACCCTTCTCGGTGGCGGTTTTTGTTTCACCAAACTATCAAAAAATCTTAAGGTCCATTTCTTATAACGGGTTTTAGGATAGGTAGCCTGCAACTTTGTTATTCATATCCTACACCATGAACAGACTTCTAATGCTCTCTCTTCTGGCTGGCCTGCTGCTGGCATCCTGCTCCAGAAATGAAGGTGCATCCCCTTCAATAGATCCCAAGAAGATTTCTCTTTATTATGCTGATAAAGCCTCCAATAAAATATTCTGGTATACACCTGCCACAGGTGAGCATAAAGTACTCTATTCAGGGATGAATGGAGATCAGATATCAATTGAGCCAACAACCCAGCAGTTGATTTTCGGCGAATGGGGTGGACAGGCTTATCGGCTTGCACTGGATGGTAGTTCTGCCATACCAGTCGAGATAAAAGGATTTCAATCGGAAGGTCTTGTTGCTAAATCCTATGCCCCAGCTGGAAAAGGGCGAATGCTGTTTCTCCAAGACGTAAGCCTTCTGGGCCACCATTTGCTGATGATAAATTTTATAACTGGTGCGAAGGATACTTTATTTTCCCATTATCCTAACCATTGGGGACTTACTGTTGATACCGTCCGTCAGGTCGCTTACTGGGCTGATAAAACAAAAATATATAAGGCTCCACTCGATAAATCTAGTATGCCAACTGTTTTTGTTCAGACGCCTGAAATTGAATGGGTGTCCCAGATAGCCTTTGACTATGAAACCAATGAATTGGTTTTTGGGGATTCCCGTAAATATAAAATCTTCAGAGTAAAGAATGATGGCACCAACCTGCGCGAAGTAGCACGTGCTCAGACCGTAGGAGCAGTGGCAATAGATCCCCACACCAAGCGTATTTATTACAGTAGCGAAACCAGAAATGTCGGCAATAGAATCTACCATGTTCAAGCAGATGGTGGAGCTAGAGATTCCATTCCGGGTGTCCTTCTCGAGGATTTTTTGGCACAAATGGTCTTTCACATCCGCAGGTAAATTTCAGAGCGAAGAATACAGCTCTCCAAACCGCCACCCTCACCCGTGGCGGTTTTTGTTTTGGCTGCCGCCTAACACGCTCTTAACCTACGCCCTACACTCCCTTCATACGCTGCCCATACCTTTGACCGTTTGGAAAACCAGAACCGGCTGCATCCCGCGCCCGGCTTCCTTCGTATCTTATGCAGCCTCGCACTCAGCAAACGGCACCCTCCAACCGCACCTTCGATCCCATGCAGCAGTACAAAGTGCTTGTGGTGGACGATGAGCCCGATATCCTCGAAATCATCGAATACAACCTCCGCAACGAAGGCTATGAGGTAACCACCGCCCCCGACGGCGAAGCCGCCATCCGCCTCGCGAAGGACATCCAGCCCGACCTCATCGTCCTCGACATCATGATGCCCCGCCTCGATGGCGTCGAGACCTGCCGCCGCATGCGCGAACTCCCCGAGCTCCGCGATACCGCCATCGTCTTCCTCACCGCCCGTGCAGAGGAATACTCCGAAATCGCAGGTTTCGAGGCCGGTGCCGACGACTACATCACCAAGCCAATCCGGCCACGGGTCCTTGTCAGCCGCATCAAGGCCGTCCTCCGCCGAGGCATCGACAACGAAACCACCCCCACCGACCAGCTCCGCATCGCCGACCTCGAAATCGTCAAGGACGAGCACCTCGTTTACCAGAACGGAAAGCCCATCACCCTCCCCAAAAAGGAGTTCGAACTGCTCTACTTCCTCGCTTCCCGTCCCGGAAAGGTCTTCTCCCGCGAGGTTCTCCTTGAGAAAATCTGGGGCACCGATGTCTACGTCGTTCCTCGTACCATCGACGTCCACATCCGCAAGCTCCGCGAAAAGCTTGGCGAGTCCTATATCCAGACCATCAAGGGTGTAGGCTATAAGTTTGCCGGCTGAGGACCGCCGCCTTTCTTTTCCCTGAATGAAGCTGCTGGCCACCCCACACCATCTCTCGTTGCTGGCGGGCATCACGGCTGTGTTGGCCGTTGTTCTCGTCGAATGGTTGCCCTTGCCCTGGTGGGGCCGCGCCCTCCTCGCAGGTGTCGCCGTCTACGTCATCGGCCGCCTCCTTATTCGTTTCGTCGTTTACCGCCGCCTGCGCGACCTCGAGCAGGAAGTTCGGGCGGCACTCACCAGCCGCGACAACTCTACTGCTCACTGGGGCAACGATCCCGTCCTGAACCTCCAGACCGGCATCCGAGACCTCATTCGCTCTTCTCAGCGCGAACTTGGCGAGCTCAAGCAGCTTGAAGTCTACCGCCGCGAGTTCCTCGGCGACGTCTCCCACGAGCTCAAGACACCCCTCTTCGCCATCGAGGGCTTCCTCGAAACCCTCCTCGACGGCGCCCTTGAGGACAAAAACGTCAACCGAAAGTTCCTACGGCAGGCACTCCGCAACACCGAGCGCCTCACAGACCTCGTCCGCGACCTCCTTGTCATCTCCCAGCTCGAAAGCGGCGAGATGGCCATGAACCTCGAGGAGTTCCGCATCTACGACCTCACCCTCGACGTCTTTGACCTCCTCGACTACAAGCGCACCCACAACGAGCGCAGTGTCAACCTCGCCATCAAAGCTCCCGGTCTCGAGGCCCTCACCGTCCGCGCCGATAAGGACCGCATCCGCCAGGTGCTCGTCAACCTCGTTGACAATGCCATCATTTACGGGCGCCCCAACGGCACCGTCACTGTCGAGCTCCGTACCAACGGCAATCCCCAGTTGCTGCACGTTCTCGTCCACGACGACGGAAACGGCATTTCCGAGGAGCACCTGCCCCACCTCTTCAGCCGTTTTTACCGCGTCGACAAGTCCCGCAGCCGCGAAGGTGGCGGCACAGGCCTTGGTCTTTCTATCGTCAAAAACCTGATCGAGGCCCATGGCCAGACCATCACGGTACGAAGCGTTGCTGGCGCTGGCACCACCTTCGACTTTACCCTGCCCATTGCGCGGAAAGGGTAGGGCTACACTTTTTTGCTTTTAGCGGACAAAGGCGTCGGTATGGTTTCACTCTATACCTACTTTTGACGCCTCCATGAGTACTGTCCGATTTGTCTGGTGGGTTGTCGGCTTGCTTCTGCTGGCATTTTTTCTGCGCTTCTTTCGGCTTGATTTCCAGAGCTTCTGGCTCGACGAAATCTGGACCATGTTCACCCTCTACCCCGAGCGGCCTCTCTCTGACGTCATACAAACCGTCGCCTCCGATACCGCTCCCCCACTTTACTACATTCTCCTCCGAGGCTGGTTTCTCCTCACTGGTTACGGCGAATACCAGGCCAGGCTCTTCTCTGCGCTGCTCTCCATCCTGTCGCTGCTGCTGGCTGGCTTCTGGGTTCGGCGCGCTTTCGGCCACACGGCTGCGATTCTGCTGTTGGCCCTGCTCTGTGCCAACTGGTATCACGTCTATTACGCTCAGGAAGCCCGCAATTATATGCTGCTCTTCCTTGTCGCGCTCTGTGCCCTCTGGGCATTTGCCACCTGGTACCAGAATCCCCGCTCCGCTTGGGCGGCCCTATGGCTCGGTCTTTCCACCAGTGCCCTCATCATGACCCACTATCATGGTGCCTTCTTCGCTCTTGGATTTGCGGTAGCAGGGCTCTGGGCCTTCGCAACTGACACCCGATTTCGAACGACGGCGGCGCTTTCTCTCTCTGCAGGCGCCGTCTTGCTGGTGGTGCTGGTTTTTCTGTCTTGGCTGCCCTACCTGACACTTGCTCTCGACGCCAACCGGGCTGCATGGCTCTCCACGCCCTCTTTTCTGGACGTCGCCCTCGCCATACCCAACTTCTTTGGCCGTGAGCCCATTGCCATCCTGATTGTTGCAGCGGGTGTGGTATTGGCTGTCCGTCCCCGTCATCAACGACACCCGCTCACCATTCCGCTTCTGCTCATTGCAGGCGTGGCATTCTGCACACCTGTCTGCGTCTCCTTTCTGGCAAGACCCGTCTTTCACGAGCGATATGTGTTTTCGGTGCTCATTCCCCTGTTGCTCCTGGCAGTTATTGGCTGGAAAGACCGCCTTACATACAGTAGACTGTCTCTCTTGGTACTCGTCGTTACAGGTGCCGGACTGGTCAAACTCACCCTTCAGCGACAGCTCTATACCGAGCCCCGCAAAACCCAGTTTACCGAGGTAACAGCCGCGCTCGTGGCCGAGGCCGGTACACAGCCTGCTGTGGTGCTCTCGCATCTGCCACAATACTATACCTATACGTTGCGTAAGCTGGGCGTTACCCACATTCCGGTAATGGCTCCTCCGCGTAACCCCGCCTTTTACCGCCAATTGCCGCCGTTGGTTTTCGTGGGCTGCGGCCACGGCCGCTACGGCGAGCTTACCGCCTTCGATCATTACCTCCTCAACCTTCGTTATCGCCGCGTCAAGGTCCTTACCGCCTACGATGTCGAGGTCTGGTGCTATCAGCTCAGGTAAGCTTTTTCGTTTTCGGGTCCGCTACAGTTTTTTGGCTGGCAGTTGTCATCCACCCCTTTGTTCAGGCAGATGTTCAATGGCCTCAAGCATTTGCCATTTTCATTCTAGGTAACTAACACCTGCCGCGCCCGCTGCATCAACTGGGCCGACTGACACAAAGCCCCCCGCACGTCATTTCGAGTCCCGTGCCAGCAGGACGAAGAAATCTATAGAGGTCGTTCAGTACGGCACCAGCCCCCTTACTCCTCCAGCCGCTGTACCTTCGCCCCCAGCGCCACACCCCCCTCACGTCATTTCTAGTCCTGTGCCAGTGGGACGAAGCAATCTGTAGGCACCAGCCCCCTTACTCTTCCATGCGCTGAACCTTCGCCCCCAGCGCCACACCCCCCGCACGTCATTTCGAGCGCAGCGAGAAATCTACCTGTAGGATGCGCAGCATCCTTCCAGCCCGCAATTACCCCTCACGTCATTTCGAGTGCCGTGCCAGCGGGACGAAGCAATCTGTAAGCACCAGCCCCCTTACTCTTCCAGGCGCTGAACCTTCGCCCCCAGCGCCTGGAGGCGTTGGTCTATGTACTGGTAGCCACGGTCAATCTGTTCGATGTTATCGATGCGGCTCTTGCCCTCGGCGCTCATGGCCGCTATCAGCAGCGCCACACCGGCACGGATGTCCGGACTGCTCATCTTGATGCCTTTCAGCTTGTGCTGCCGTGCCAGACCAATCACCGTGGCCCGGTGCGGGTCGCACAGGATGATTTTCGCGCCCATGTCGATCAGCTTGTCCACGAAGAACAGCCGGCTTTCGAACATCTTCTGATGAATCAGCACATTGCCCTTGGCTTGGGTGGCCAGCACCAGAAACACGCTCAGCAGGTCGGGCGTCAGGCCCGGCCACGTGTGGTCCTGCACTGTTAGAATAGACCCATCAATGAAGCTCTCCACCTGATACAGGTCCTGCTGCTGCACATGGATGTCGTCGCCCTCAAACTTCAGCTGGATACCCATCCGCCGGAACACCTCCGGTATCAGCCCAAGCTGGTGCACCGCAGCGTTGCGTATCGTCAGGGCGCTCTGTGTCATGGCCGCCATGCCAATGAAGCTGCCTACTTCTATCATGTCGGCCAGCAGTGTGTGGGTGGTGCCACCCAGGCGCGCTACGCCTTCTATTACCAGCAGGTTGCTGCCAATGCCTTCAATCTTCGCACCCATCCGCACCAGCATGCTGCACAACTGTTGCAGGTAGGGTTCGCAGGCCGCGTTATAGATGGTGGTGGTGCCTTTGGCCAGCACGGCTGCCATCACAATGTTGGCCGTGCCCGTTACCGAGGCTTCGTCCAGCAGCATGTAGGCGCCCTTGAGGCCATCGGCTGGCGCGTCCAGGTAGTAGCGGTCGTCGGTGGAATCGTAGCGGAAGGTGGCTCCGAGTGCCTGTAGGCCCACAATGTGGGTGTCCAGCCTGCGGCGGCCAATCTTGTCGCCCCCCGGCCGTGGAATGCTTGCCTTGCCACGGCGGGCCAGCAGCGGCCCCACCAGCATAACGCTGCCACGCAGGGCTGCGGCCTTCTTGCGGTAGGCTTCAGTGTCCAGATAATCCAGCTTCAGATTCTTCGCCCGGAAGGTCGCGCTCTGTCGGCTGTGGTGCTCCACGTCCACGCCTATTTCTTCCAGCAGCTCTATCAGCCGCCGGATGTCCAGTATATCCGGCAGATTGTCGATCCGCACCGCTTCATCTGTCAGCAGCACCGCACACAGTATCTGTAGCGCCTCGTTTTTGGCACCCTGCGGCACTATCTCACCCGACAGCCTGTGGCCGCCTTCCACCACGAAGTATTCCATTCCCACAAGTTAAGCCGTCGCTCAGCCCTCGGTTCCCGTGGTCCCTGCCTAGTTATTCGCATCCCACCACAGCCAGCAGGCGTCCCCCGTGAAGAGAACCCTACGATGTCAGTTCAGCTCTGCGCTGCAACTGTTTCTGCTGCCTGCCGCCCCAGTGCCAGGCCCGTTGCCACGCCAATGCCGCCCAGTCCTACAGCCGCCCACAGTCCAGCTTTCACTTCGCGCACGTAGGGTAGGGGCTCGCGCCCAAAGCCCATGATGCCAGCCCACTCGTAGTCAATCTGCCAATCCGTTCCCAGCCCCAGCGTTTCGCTGGCGAAACGCACCAGCCACGCTTTGATGGTCGGGTTTATACCTTCCTCCAGTGTCTCTTCTCCGGCAAAGTCCAGATTGCGGCCGCCACCCAGCAGCAGACGCCGTCCCACTGGCCTGAAATACACATATCCCCGATCATAGTGCCACGTCCCTTCCCAGTCCAGTTGTGGCAGTTCATTGGTCACTAACACATAGCCTCGCCCCGGCACGATGCCTTCTTCGGGTAGCAGTTGCTGGGTCCAGGCCCCAGTGGCGGCCACTACGGCGCCTGCTATCAGTTCGCCGCCGTGTGTCAGTTCCACACTACCGGCATGCAGGGCTTTCACCTGTTGGCCAAAGCGCACTTCCACCCCTGCCGCCTGCACCCGCGCCAGCAGGGTTGCCATCAGCTTGCCGCTGTGCAGCGCCCCCTCCAGCCGGTTCACAATGGCCATACGCCCGTTGGGTTCTGCCGGCTGATAGGTGTCCGGCACGCCTGTTACAGGCTCCAACAAGCTGTTCAATCGCTTCAGCACACCCAGCACCTGCTGGTAATAGTCGCCATCGCTAAACAGCTCCCAGCCGCCTACTGGCTCCCATCCTATCGCCTCAATACCAAGGGTTTTGCGCAGCAGCTTTAGGCCTTCAAACCTTAATTGCACGCGGGCTGCAAGCTCGGCTTCTTCCATTTCTTGCAGGTCGGCAAGCAGTTCGCCAGCGCTGCCAAAACACGCAAAACCTGCGTTCCGGGTGCTGGCATTGGCCAGCTGCTCATTCTGCTCAAGTATTACGACGCGTGCCTGCGGGCGTATCTGTTTGTAATGCAACGCAGTAGACAGGCCCACAAGACCTGCACCCACTACCAGAAGGTCTATCGGCCGGGTCAGGCCACCCTGTAGTTCCCAGTACGAATGCATACCCTTAAGGTACACAACTGCTTCGTCTGCCAAGCTTCAGTTCAGATCATCCCTCGCTCCACACAGTAGCGAATCAGCTGCTGTAAGTTCTGGCTGCCGGTCTTCTTCAATACAGACCGCTGAAGATCACTGGTTTCAGTAGCGTTTCTTTTAATCGAGATGGAAATGGCGTCTGACGTAAAGCCCTGTGCCAGCATCCGCACGATTTCCATCTCTTCAGCCGTGAAAATCACATCGGCCTCCATCTTCTCCGTTGGCAGATATACCACCTTTCGCTCGCCCTCCGTCGAGGTGTACGATAGTGCACCCGTTGCCGATGTCTGTGGCAGTGCCCACGGTTGATGCACCACCAGGCAGAACGAGTACACCAGCATGTTCTTCTGGTCTATGAACAATGGAAAGTACTGCAACAGCACGTTGCGGCGTGTTCCATTTCGGTCCACGATGTCGTGGTGCATCACCAGCTTCATGCCAAGCTTCCGCTCCAGCGGCAGTTCGTCAAACTTCACCCGCGAGCACTTGAACATGTCCAGCAGCAGCAGACGGTCGGCTTCACTCGCCCGGTCAAAGATCAGCGTTCCACTACCAGCATACATCTCATCAGGCGTGTAGCCTATGATCTGCTGGCTGTTGCTCGAGATGAACGCGTAGTGGCTGACCCGATGGTCGTAGATGAAGTACATGTAAGGGTCTGCCAGCAGTAGCGGCCTCCGCAGCAGCGGGTGGTCCAGCAACTGTTCCAGCGACGGCACCTCGCTCGGTGCGTCAATATTGGCCCATAGGGCCAATAACTCCTGTACAGGTACGGTTTTGACTGTTTCTGACCGCTGCATAGCTCTTAGCAATATAAAGGTTTCCTACCATCGCTGAAAGTCGGTACACAGGGCAGCGCCTCTCAGTCATATTGCCAAACTAGCCATTGCAAAGCCAGCTTGCGTTCTGCTGGTGACTAAACGCCAATTATCGGTGGTAAAAATCGGAATGCTAAACATTAACCGATATCCACCTTGGCGCTCACAGGCGCTCCATAGCTATGTATTGCAACAGCTCCCGACGCTTGGCTTCATCTTTGAAGGCCCCACGGTATTCGGCCGTTACAGTGCTGCTGGCGTCGTCTTCTACGCCGCGCATGGCCACGCAGTAGTGTTTTGCGTCTATCAGCACGGCTACGTCGTCGGTTTCCAGCACCTCGGCCAGGTAGTTGGCAATCTCCACTGTCAGGCGCTCCTGCACCTGCGGCCGCTTGCTGAAGTGCCGCACTATGCGGTTCAACTTGCTTAGGCCAATCACCTTGCCATTTGAAATGTAGGCCACATGTGCACGGCCAATAATGGGCACGAAGTGGTGCTCGCACACCGAATGCACCGTGATGTTCTTCTCTACCAGCATTTCGCCATACTGGTAGCGGTTTTCAAACAGCGTGGCCTTGGGCATGTTCTTCGGGTCAAGCCCTGAGAACAGCTCCTGCACATACATTTTCGCTACCCGCAGGGGCGTTCCTTGCAGCGAATCATCGTCCAGGTCCAGGCCAAGTGTCAGCATGATTTCGCGGAAGTTGCGTTCTATCCGCGCAATCTTCTCTTCTTCCGTCAGCGCAAAGGCGTCGGGGCGTATCGGGGTTACCGCTGCAGTACCCACGTGGGCATCACCCATGTCCAGGTAACGCTGGGCGTGTTGCTTGCTCATCGGTCAGGAAAGCTTGTTGAGAGTGTGGAAGGGAAATAACGTCCCGTCAGGAGAAGTGCTTGGCACGGCATCAGCCACGATATTCCACATAGTTGCGCGGCGTTTCGTACAGTCGGATGCTGTACAGCGTTGCCGGCGCCACGTGGTCCTTCAGCTGGTTCCAGATGGCTACCACAAAATTTTCGCTGGAAGGAATAACGCCGCGCATGAAGTCCACATCGAGGTTCAGGTTTCGGTGGTCTACTTTTTTCACCACCCGCTCCTCTACGATGTCTCTCAGCCTGCCCAGGTCAAACACATACCCCGTGTCGGGGTTCGGCTCACCTGCCAGCGTCACTTCCAGTTCATAATTGTGGCCATGCCAGTTTTCGTTCGCGCACAGGCCGAATACCTCGCGGTTCCGTTCGTCACTCCAGTTCGGATTGTACATCCGGTGTGCCGCGTTGAAGTGTAGCCTGCGTGTTACGTATACCATGACTGTCTGACAGTTTCATAACGCCCGCGTTCCGGAAAATAATTCCACCCGCCTGACGCTTTCTTTCAGTTTCTACTGAAAATTATTCTTCCTCAGTTACTTACCGCCTTCCGCTGGCGCTTCAAGCCCCTCCAGCGACACCTGGCTGTGCAGCATTCTTGTCAGTTCCAGCATCGCCTTGCCTACCCGCGGGCCTGGCTGCATATACAGCGCCGGCTCCACCTGAAACAGGTGCTCCTGCTCCACCGCAGGCATGTCCAGCAGCACCTCATGGCGCCCCAGCAGCTGCTGGCCGTATTTGTCGTCCAGCGTCGGTATCAGCACAAACTCCGTTTGCAGCTGCACCAGCCGTTCCGCCGGCACAGCCACATACTTTGCAGTATCCGCTTCCAGCACGTTGCGTCCGCCAGCTATCGCAATCATCTCCGTCAGGTAGTGGCCTCGGCCCACACTCTGTAGCTGGTCGCCCCCAAAAATCACCGCTACGCCATACTTGGCCTGCTTCTCGGTCAGCGCCCGCAGCTTGGTCTCCAGCATAATCAGACTGTCGGCCAGCTGGTTGCCGCGTTCTTCACGTCCAGTCAACACTCCCAACTGACGTATCCCCGCGTACACGTCGCTCAGCTTCCGCACCCGCTGGTAAAAGAAAGGAATGTTGGCGCGTTTCAGCGCATCCCGGAAGTTCTCGTTGAATACTTCGTCGCTCAGCACCACCATGTCGGGCTTCAGGCTCACCAGCGTCTGGAAGTCCAGCGCCGGATACACCGTCAGCTTGGGTGTCTGCCCCAGGTCGCCCAGGTAGTTCCCAGCCTCTGTTACACCCACTATCTGTTCCTTGGCCCCCACCATCAGCAGGGTTTCGGCCTGCCCCGGTGTCAGTACGATAATCCGTTGCGGCGGCTGCCGAAATTCAAACGTCTGCCCCAGGTCATCGGTCAACTGCACCGTCAGACTGGGGGCGTTGGCTACCAGGTCGGCATGGCGGTTGCTACAGGCGCTTGCCAGCAGCAGCGCGGCGGTCCAGTACAGGGCTTTCTTCATAGTGCGTCGGCAGACTTGCAATTTGCCACCCTTTTCGCAATTTTCACCCCCGGCAGCCCTTTTACCTCGGCCTGTCCCCTTTTATGCCTCTCTCCGACGAACGGATTGCCGCCTACAGCAATCCCTTACAGGGTGCACGCCTCCCGGCCACTACGCTTCCCGCACTCGTCGCCTCCGAGAAAATGGTCATCCTCCATTTTCTCCGACACCTCGGTTGCCTGTTCTGCAAGCATTCCGTCGACCAGCTGCACCGTCTTGCCACGGCCAATCCCGGTTTCCCAACCATCTACTTCGTACACCAGAGCCCCGTCGACCGCGGCGAGCTGTTCTTCAACGAGTACTTCCCCGCCGCGCCCCATATCTCCGACCCCGGCCTCTCGCTCTATCAGCTCTTCGAGATCAACCGCATGAAGCCCACATCCTTCTTCAGTCCAAAGATGATTCTGAAGGGCTTTCAGGCGCTGATGGCTGGCCACACCCAGGTCGAGACCCTCGGCGATCCCGATGTCCTTTCTGGCACTTTCCTCTTCAACAAGGGCCACCTCGTCTGGCAGTACCGCGCCAAGTTCGCCGGCGACGACCCCAACTGGGAGCGCCTCCGCGCCCTCGCCTGATGCCACCCTATGGCACAGCCGCCACCTTCTGTCACCCCGGCTCCTGCTGCCCCGCAGCCACCTTCTTCGTGGCGCCGCTTCATCCGTAACCGACTGGCCCTGACCGGTCTGTGCCTGCTGGGGCTGCTCACGCTGGTCTGCACGCTCGGCTACCTCCTCATTCCCGACGCTACCCCCAACGCCAACCGCCAGCTCCTCGAAGCCGCCCGCCTCGGCCCCGGAGCGTCCGTGCAGGTGCTGTCCGTTTACCGCGGCCGCCCTGCCCCCGAAACCAGTTTAATCCAGCATTGGCTTTTTGGCTCCGAAGACGCCTACACGCCCCTCGTCCTTTCCCGCGACGAAGCCCTCCCGACCGACTCCCTCATTCGCCTCTCCGGCGATACCCTCTGGCATCGCACCCCACAGGGCCGCTGGTCCGCCCCCCGGCTCCTCCCCGAACTCCTCCTGCCCATCCGCCGCGAACACCCTGCTACCCGTGCTTTTCTCCAGGATTACGGCAAGCCTTATCGCCTCTCCGGCGACACGCTCATCTGGGCCAGCACCGCCGATAGCGCATTGACAGAAACCTCCCTCACCGCCCTTCGCCAGCAGCTCCATCAGCACCACCTGTCCATCCTCGCCTTCCCCCTCGGCACCGACACCTTTGGCCGCGACCTCCTCAGCCGCCTGGTGCTCGGCGGGCGCGTCAGTCTGGCTGTCGGCTTTCTGGCCGTGCTCCTCAGCATTGTGCTGGGCATTGGGGTAGGGGCTGCCTCGGGCTATTTCGGCGGTTGGACCGATTCTCTCGCCCAGTGGGTCATGGCCGTCATCTGGTCGCTGCCCTCTCTGCTGCTGGCCATCGCGTTGGCGTTTGCGCTGGGAAAGGGCTTCCTCACGCTGTTCATTGCGGTGGGCCTCTCCCTCTGGGTCGAGCCCGCGCGTATCCTCCGCGGCGAGGTCCTCAGCCTGCGCACCCGCACCTGGGTCGACGCCGCCCGCACCCTCGGCTTTGGCAGCCGCCACATCCTCCTCCGCGAACTCCTGCCCAACCTCGTCGGGCCCATCGTCATCCTCGCCGCCGCCAACTTCGCTACCGCCATCCTGCTCGAAGCCGGTCTGTCCTTTCTCGGCCTCGGCGTCAACAGTCCCACCCCCTCCTGGGGCGGTATGATCTACGAGGGCTATCAGTACCTCGTGGCCGACGCCGGCAAATGGATGGCCATCTTCCCCGGCCTGGCCATTGTGGTTACCATCTTCTCGCTGCATCTGGTGGGCCAGGGCCTTCGCGATGCCTTCGACCCCCGCCTCCAGCGCTGACCGGTGAAGTCCCCTCCCCACACGTCATTTCGAGCACCTACCCCCACACGTCATTTCGAGCGTCAGCGAGAAATCTACTTTTGGGTTGTCGGAGACAACCCGTCTGCCCCCCAACCCTCTGCCACTTCGCAGCGGGCGCAGCGGAGAAATCCCCCCCCGTGTCATACAGTCGCCACCCCTCTGCACGTCATTTCGAGGCCCTCCAGTCACGTCATTTCGAGCGTCAGCGAGAAATCTACCTTTGGGTTGTCGGAGACAACCCGTCTGCCCCCCAACCCTCTGCCACTTCGCAGCGGGCGCAGCGGAGAAATCCCCCCCGTGTCATACAGTCGCCACCCCTCCCCGCACGTCATTTCGAGGCCGCAGGCCGAAGAAATCTGTGCAACGAATTCAGCACCCAGCCCCATAGATTTCTTCGCTCCGCTCGAAATGACGTGAGGTCCAGCCCTAAAAAGCAAAAACCCGCCCCCTTAGAGGGCGGGTTCGCTGTTTCCACCAGCCACCAGCTTACTTCAGCTTGAAGGCCTTCTTGATTTTCTCCACGTGGTCCAGTGCCTCCCAGGTGAAGAAGGTCACCTTCTTCTTGGCCTGCTTGCGCACTTCTTCCTTCACGCCTTTCTTCTCCTTCACCTCCACGTAGTTCACTACGACTTCCTCCGTCACCGGTTCGTGGCCGAAGTGGCCGTAGGCTGCCGTACGGCTGTAAATCGGGTTTTTCAGCTCCAGGCGCTCAATCAGGGCTTTCGGGCGGAAGTCGAACAGCTCGGCTACCTTCTCGGCTATCTGCGCGTCGGTCAGCTTCACTTTGGCGGTGCCGTAGGTGTTCACGTAGATGGACACCGGCTTGGCAATACCGATGGCGTAGCTCAGCTGCACCAGCATTTCGTCGGCCACACCGGCGGCTACCATGTTCTTGGCAGCGTGGCGCGCGGCGTAGGCGGCGCTGCGGTCTACCTTGCTGGGGTCTTTGCCCGAGAACGCACCACCGCCGTGGGCGCCTTTGCCACCGTAGGTGTCCACGATGATTTTGCGGCCCGTCAGGCCCGAGTCGCCGTGGGGCCCACCAATCACGAACTTGCCCGTCGGGTTCACGTGGATGATGGTCTTGGCGTCCATCATCGAGGCCGGAATGCAGCGCGGCAGCACAATCGACTGGATGTCTTTCTTGATCTGCTCCAGCATCTTCTTCTCGCTCTTGTCGAAGTCGTCGTGCTGGGTAGATACTACAATGGTATGTACGCGCTCGGGGCGGCCGTTGTCGTCATACTGGATGGTCACCTGGCTTTTGGCGTCGGGGCGCAGGTACTTCATCAGCTTGCCTTCCTTGCGGATGTCGGCCAGCGTCTTCACAATGCGGTGCGAGAACGCCAGGGCCATCGGCATCAGCTCGGGCGTTTCCTTGGTGGCATAGCCAAACATCATGCCCTGGTCACCTGCCCCCTGCTCTTTGTTCTCCGTTTCGTCCACGCCCATCGCGATATCGGGGCTCTGGCTGTGCAGCGTCACGATGATGCCACAGCTGTTCGCGTCGAACATGTATTCCGAACGGTTGTAGCCTATCCGGTTGATTGTGGCGCGCACCACGTCCTGTATGTCTACGTAGGCTTTGGTGGTGACTTCCCCGGCTACAACGGCGAGCCCGGTGGTTACCAGCGTTTCACACGCCACCCGCGAATCCGGGTCCTGCGTCAGCATGGCGTCCAGTACCGAGTCCGAAATCTGGTCGGCTACCTTGTCCGGGTGCCCCTCCGATACCGACTCGGAGGTGAAGAGATAAGCCATAAACGGTTGATTACTTTATAGGTCGTGCGCAAAGATGCAACCGAAACGCTTTCGTCAAGCCGCCGGATGTTATTCTTTCACTGTCTGCGCTCTTTCTCTCCCCCCTATCTGTGTCGCTCCCTCCCCTCCACACCATTCCTCTTTGACACACTTGTTTTTAGTGAATTACACAAGCCCAATAACTTTTATTCGCAAATTATATATCAAAATGAATATAGTTTAAATATAAAAATACTTGTCAAATACAGACTTTTTTAAGAAGGTGGGGGGATTGTGCACTGCAAATCTGCTTGCTTGCAGGAAAATTTTCGCACCATGTCTGAAAGTAAATCATCTCTTGTGCAGTTGGCACTTGCGGTTTTAATGGTAGCATTTGTATTCACCGCCTGCGAGTGTGTCTCCACATCCATGCCACCCGTCACTACCTTGGGCAAAAACACCTTCGGCTGTAAGGTTGACGAAATTGATTTTGTTCCCTGCGCTTTTCGCTGGATGTCTCAACCGCCGCTTAGCTTCGGCTTTGAGCCACAGCGGCGTATCTTTTCCATTTCAGCCATACAGGAGTCGGAAGATGCCAACGGCTTCATTTCGATTGCCCTTCCCTCCGACTCTGTTCTAAAAGGCGGGCGCATCAGGCTACAGAATTTCTGGGTGTATGACTCGCTTGGAAATGCCACAGAAAGGGTGACAGCCATCCGGATGTACAAGGTGGGCGATGGGAGCCAGTGCGAATTCCATCTCGACACACTGGGCCGCAGTGGGTGGGTAGACATATTTTACATCGACACAGGGAGAAAAATAGTCGCCGGCAAATTCGAGTTCGATGCCGTCAGTTCCTGCAATCGCCATTCCCGCGTCACCGAAGGCCGCTTCGACTTTCAGTATTGATTCCTCATTCCATTCTTCAAATCCCATTATTTTATGATACGCTATTTTATCACAACAACCATTTGGCTGCTGCTCTTCATTTCTGCAGCTAACGCTCAAGACTCCCTCGGTGACATCGTGCTCACTTCCCGCGATACCGCTGTCACTCCCTACGACACCGTCATGCAACGTGCCCTGGCCCCGCTCGATCTCTCGGCCATCACAATCACCAGTGGCACTGGCGCAGTTCCCGGTGCGGTGGCACCACGTTCTGCCGCCCAGCCTGCTACATAGGCGTCAAAGTCGGCAGGCTGCTGCGCGGGTCTTTCTTCGGGCAGCTGCCGCAGATTGTGCGCTTCCGGCGACAGCCACACATTGAGTGCTACCACCACAGCGCCGGCCAGCATCCATCCCGGTCGCACCTTGCGCGGAATGGCTAGCAGCAGCACCGGCACCGCCATCCAGCACCCAAAGGCAGCCAGCGCCACACACAGCGAAGCGGGCAGCCACAGCGTTGCGACACTCAGAAAAATCACCCAACCCACCACTATCCCCCACGTTCCATGAAAGGCCCACTTAAGGGGAGTATCCAGCAGGTTGCGGTCGGTGTCGGCGCGCATCTGCACCAGCACACCCGGTACCTGTGCCCCCGAATGCTGCGCCTGCGGTTGTGTCATGGCTGCCTCCACCTGCTGGGGCAGCAGCCTGCCATACACCATGGCCCGCATCAGCAGGGCTTGCAGCAGCACGCCGCCGCCATATTCCAGCTTCAGCCACAGGGTATTGTCCGCTTCAAGGTCCAGCCACACAATCCGCACCAGCACCAGCACCGACGGCAATCCCCCCGTTACCTGTGGCAGCCATACCAGCACCTTCCGCACCCAGCGGTCATCCGAAAACGGCTCCAGATAGTATTTGAACTGCGGATACGCCCATGTGCAGTAGGTCAGCCACATCAGCGGTAGCACCAGCCCCAGCAGGTTCCACCGTCCGGTGGTTTCGGCCGTGTCCAGAAAGGCACAGGTCAGGTCGGCTCCCTGTGGCAGCACAAACAGCACCAGGTAGAGCAGAAAGTTCAGTACCAGCACCGGCCATGCACGCAGCACATATCGGATTGCCGTCAGCAGCGTTTCGCCGCGCGCAGCAGCAGGGTAGGGGATCGGCATGCGGGATGGGGCTTTCCCCAAAATAGGCTCTCGGCGGGCGCACACCACCTGAGTCCCGCAACGAAATAACCAAAGGGCTATCCCCGCTTCTGCGCCATCTGTTCAAATTAGACTATTGCAGCCCACAGTAAGCGGAGTATCAGAAATCAGATTAACTTTCGAAAAATCATCTTCAAAGTCATGAAGCCAGGCGTAAAACTTGCTTTTGGTGTTTCTCTTGGCTGTTTGCTGGGACTCCTGATCTTTGGTGCCTGCAAGGAACAGGAGATGCCTACTGCCCTGCCGCCCGAAACCCACGAAGGCAAAAACACCTTCGGCTGCTACATCGACGGCAAGCTCTTCGTCGCCTATGGCGGCTCTTGGACATCAAGCGATATGCCGGCAGTCTTCTCCTCAGGAAACAGGATAATGGCCATCCTCGCCAAGACCGATAAGAAATCGGAGCCATTCATTAACATGATGCTGTTGGCAGATAGTCCCATCATGGCTCCTGGAGTCTTCCCGATGAAGTACGCTGTCGGGGATACAACCCTGGACCCGAGGTCCGACTTCGCGCCTGTCTTCATGTCGAAAGGCGCTGGCGGCGGATGCTATATGATGCTCGATACCCTGGCCGGTGGTGGCACCATAACCATTACGTACCTCGACACCGTCCGGAAAATCGTATCGGGCCGCTTCGAATTCCGCGCCCGTGGCGAATGCAACCGGACAGCCCACGTCACCGAAGGCCGTTTCGATGTAAAGTATCGCACTTGGTAGTGCCCGCCGCAGAACACTGATACCGTTCCGTTGCCCCTGCGTTGAGATGGCCTGTTTCCGCTGAATCCTCCCCCTTTTCCCCATCTTTGCGCTCCTGTTCTGCCACACATGCCCAGCCGCCGCAGCAAAACCGAGCGCAAACTCGAATTCGCAACTCTCCCCACCTGCATCAACGGTAACCCCAACCTCGCAGGCTCCTGGCGCCAGCACTTCGGTCTCGCGCCCACCCATCCCCTCGTGCTGGAGCTCGGCTGCGGCCGCGCCGAATTCGGTGTGCGCCTCGCAGCCCTCAAGCCCCATGTGCTTGTCATCGGTATCGACGCCAAGCCCGAACGCCTCTGGGCCGGTGCGCTCGAAGCCGAGGCAATGGGCGTGCACAACATCCGTTTCCTCCGCGAAGACATCGAGAACGTCGATGCCTTCTTCGGCAAAGGCGAAATCGACGAAATCTGGATCACCTTCCCCGATCCCTATCCCAAGAAGCGCCACGCTCGCCGCCGCATGACCGGCCCTGTCTTCCTCCAGCGCTACCGCCAGATCCTCAAGCCCGGTGGCCTCGTCCAGTTCAAGACCGACGACCCTGCCCTCTTCGACTTCTCCGTACAGACCCTTAACGAGGCCGCCATCCCCATCCTCGCACTCACCCGCGACCTCTATAACGACCCCGCCTGCCTCAACGACGAAACGGGCCTGCCTACCTATTATGAACGCAGGTTCCGTGCCGAGGGCAAACCAATCCACTATCTCCGCTATCAGTTGTAACCTCCGGCCTTCCCGCAGAACCCCCTTGACTTACCCGAAGTTTTTCTAACTTACCCCTACTTTCAACCTTAACGCCAAGACTGGATTCACCTGCCTATGAGCTACGCCGAAGGCGACAAAGTGGTGCTGGTAAGCGACCCAAGTCAGGAAATGACCGTTGTTGAAGTGAAGGGCGATGTCATCGTCTGTAGCTGGAACAAGGATGGTAAGCGCAAACTCGGCCAGTTTCCCGTCGCAGATATCAAGAAACCCTGATTTCATCCCCATACCCCATCTGGGTGGGAAAAGAATATCCCAAGCCTGCAACCTTTTCCGGAGCAGGCTTTTCTTTTGTCGTGTAGCCCATCCTTCCCATGCAGACGGTCCAGCAGCAACCTATCCTCCCAGCACCTGATCTCATCCCGCCCGCCGAATTGCAGGTGCCCGAGGTCAGGCCTGCCGATTTCATCGCCGCCCAGCGCTGGGACATGGTCCAGGACATGCGGAAATATCCTCTCCGCTCCTTCCGCCATCTGTTTACCATTTGGCTCTTCACCGGCCTCTTCGGGGGACACCGCTACTATCTTAACCAGATCGGTACGGGTGTCCTTATGACCCTCACCCAGGGCTTCCTCGGTGTCGGCTGGATTATCGACGGTATCCGCCTCCGAAAGCTGCTCAATGCCTACAACTCCGAGCAGATGTTCCGCCGCACCCACGGTCAGCCTCCCATCGAGCTCGATTTCCTCCCGACCCTCGACCCCGCCGCCCTGCGCAAGCCCCTCGGCTGGGCCGCTACTGAGCGCATCGCCTCCTTCGCGCCTAAATCCATCCTCCCGGATGCCGTTGTGGTGTTCCTCTTCACCACCGTCCTCGCCGGCATCTGTCACAGCCGCGATACCTACGAGCCCATCGGGGCTCTCTTTGCCCTCGTTGTCCTCCTGAACCTCTCCAACGTCCTGCTCTACTTTGAGGATTATCGCCTCGTCCGCGAAATCCTGCAGTGGGATTACAAACTCCGCCTCTTCTACCAGGCTTATGGCGTCCCAACCCCTTTACGCGTCATCCTCAAGCCGTTCTCAGGTATCATTCGCATGTTCAAGCGCCGGGAGGGCGGGGAGGCTCGCCTCTTCATGGAGCTCGGTTTTGTCTTCACCGTCTTTTTCACCGCCATCGACATCCTCCAGGGCGACTACTTCAAGGCTTTCGCCGCCGATGGCCCCCAGGGCGTCCTCGAGTTCTGGCTCGATCAGACCGTAACCCAGTTCTTCCTCGTGGCACTTGGACTGGCCCCTATCGGTGCCACCCTCATGAAATACCGCCTCAGCCCCATGAAGGGGGCAGCCACCAACCGCCTTGTGCTCTCGCTCATCACCCTCACCGCACTCTGGCGTGTCTTTTTCTGATACCTGCCCCACAATTGAAACCCAGGCCCTTTTGTGTATGTTTGCATAGACGTGCCCCCTTTTATGGTGCACCCACCTGTGCGTTTGGTTATGACTTCCTATCTCCGTTTCCGCATGCTGGTGCTGGCGGCTGCATTCACCGCCCTTCTGGCCGCGTGCTCCGAAAACAATAGCACACCCGATCCCGGCCCCGATGTAGTCAACAAAGACATCATCATCGGAACTGGCGACACCCTCGCTGTCGGCGACACCGCCTGGCTGCACTATACCCTCTCCCTCGAGAACGGAACCTTCATCCAGAGCACCTACGAGGACGGTATCGTTTTCTTCTGCGTCAACGATCCTCAGGCTACAACCGGCGCTCTCATCACGGGCTTTTACGATGCCATTACCGGTATGCGTGTTGGTGGCCGTCGCGAGTCGCTCATTCCCTGGCAAAAGGGCTACGGTACTCGTGGCAACAGCACCATCCCGGGCTATGCCAATCTCATCTATGACCTCCGCCTCGTGAAGGTCAGCAAGAAGAAAACTTCCTGAGCCGGACGCTCGGTGCAACCTTCCCGGCAGCAGCGAGTCTTTCTGCTCGATAAGCTTTTTTAAGACATGACCCCGCACCCTGTTGGTTAACAGGTTGTAGGTTTACGTCTACACCCTCCCTCCTTCTCCCTCGCTCCCGCCATGCTGTTCTGGGAAAACATCCTTCAGGCCCTTGCCGCCGTGCGTGCCAATGCACTCCGCTCGGCGCTCACCATCGTCATCATTGCCCTCGGTATTGGTGCCATTGTTGCGGTGCTCACCGCTATCGACGGCATTAAATACTATTTCTCTACCAGCTTCGCCACCCTCGGGTCCAACTCCTTCCGTATTGAGAACCGTGAGGCCAACATCCAGATTGGCGGCGGCGGCAATCAGCAGCGCAAGCGTTACCCACCCATCACCCTCGCCCAGGCCGCCGAGCTCAAGCGCCGTCTCTCCGACAAAGCAATCGTTTCCGTGACAGGATGGGGTGCCTCTACCGCTGCACGCTACCAGAACCTCACTACCAACCCCAACATCACCGTGCGCGGGGCCGACGAGGATTTTGCCATCGTCAATAGCGCCGAAATCAGCGAGGGCCGCTCTATCTCCGCCGATGACGTCGCCAATCGCAGGCCAGTAGCAGTTGTTGGTAACGAAATCAAGGTCAAGCTCTTCCCGTCCAGCACGCCCATCGGCAAGGATATCGTCGTAGGCAAAAGCCGATACCGCATTATCGGGCTGCTCAAGGAAAAAGGCAGCGGCTTTGGCCCAAGTCTGGATAAGTCGGTCTACATCCCCGTCTCTACCCTTCTATCCGACTATCCCAACGGTGGTCGCTCCTTCTCCATCGGCGTCTACGTTTCCAATCCCATCGAGATGCCAGCAATCGAGGCCGAAGCCGAGGTCAACCTCCGCCTGATCCGCGAACTCAAGCCGGCCCAGGAGAATAACTTCTCCTTCCTCAAGTCTGATGCATTTGTCGAGCAGCTGATGAGCAGCCTCTCTATCCTTACCCTCAGCGCTACCCTCATTTCCTGCATCACCCTTTTCGGTGCATCCATCGGCCTTATGAACATCATGCTGGTATCGGTCACCGAACGCACCCGCGAAATCGGGGTGCGGAAAGCACTTGGTGCCAGTAAAAAGGCCATTCGCCTGCAGTTCCTCACCGAGGCCATTACCATCTGTCAGCTCGGGGGCCTGGCGGGCATTCTCTTCGGTATGCTGCTGGGCAACGTAATCGGCATCCTCATCGGCTCCGCCTTCATCGTGCCTTGGGCCTGGATTCTCGGTTCGGTCGCTGTGTGCTTTGTCGTAGGTATCGTCAGCGGCTACTACCCCGCAAACCGTGCCGCCGCGCTCGACCCCATTGAGGCCCTCCGCTACGAATAATCACCCTCCTTTCGCTATGCGTCTCAGGCTCCTGTTTCTGGCTTTTACAGTCGCAGGAGCCTGCGCTGTTTCAGCCCTCCGTCCTGTTCAGCCCGCTTCTTTTGCCGAAACCGTCCGTGCAATGTATGCGCGCTACTACGGCAAATGGCCTCAGGCATTCACTTTCACCCAGAAGAACCTCGACCAGAAGGGGCCAAACCAGCCCCCCGCCGAGTCCTGGTGGTACGAGGCCATTTCCTATCCTGGCCTCCTCCGGATAGACATGAACGCCCCCAACAAGGGTCGAGCCATCGTCTTCGCCAACGACTCCATCTTCCAGTACGCCGACCGACAGCTTATGCGCATGGGGCCACGCCCCAATCTGCTCATGCGTTGGGCTGGCGATGTATACTTCCTCCACCCCGATTCCACCCTCGCCTGGCTCAGCCGTCAGGGCTGGAATACCCGCAGTTTTCACACGACCACCTGGAAGGGACGCCCTGTCTTCGTTTGTGGTGCTGACTCCCCCAGCGACTCCCTTGCCCCTCAGGCCTGGATCGATGCCGAGCACCTCTATCTCGTCCGTCTCATCGAGCCTGATGGCAATGGCCATCGCTTCGATACCCACATGAACGCCCACCAGCCCCTGGGAAACGGTTGGTCCGAAACCGAAGTGCACTTTTACGTCGACGGCCAGCTCATCAAGAGCGAGTATTACACCAATCTTCAGTTGCGGCCCGGCCTCAGCCCTGCAATCTTCCGCGGCAAAGAACTGGCACTCATGCCTGAGTAGCCCTGCTCAGCGCACGTCATTTCGAGCGCAGCGGGAAATCTACTTTTGGCCTTCGCAGAAGGCCAGCATAGCGCCACACATCCGCTCCAGCCCAGCGGGGGATGTGCACCCAAGCCCTCACCCAATAACTTAACCGTCTGGTTTCAGCAGGGTTATACCCCGCCTCGTATTTTGTGGCCCATGGTTCCCCCAATGCCCGCCGATCCCAACGCTGCTCCAGGCAAGCGTTTTGTTACCCCTACTCAGGAGCCCTTTTCCTTCCGCAACCGCCTGCGCTCGGTGTTCTACACCATCAAAGGGGCCCGCTACATGTTCCGCACTCAGCACAGCACCTGGATACAGGTGCCCATCGTGCTGCTGGTCGTTGCCGTCAGCTTCTGGGTAGGTATTTCCCGTGTCGAGTGGATGATGGTTGTTCTGGCTGCGGGCCTCCTTCTCGTTACCGAGGCGCTCAACACTGCCGTAGAAGTCGTAGTGGACCTCGTCAGTCCAGAGTACAATAAACTTGCAGGTATTGCCAAGGATGTCGCCGCGGGTGCTGTGCTCTTGGCTGCCCTTACTGGCGGCCTGGTCATCATACTGGTGTTTGCCCCCTATATACTGGCTGCGTTGGGTGCATAGGGGCATCGGAGGTTTCTGTAACTTCCTGCTATGAACCGCTGCCTCTTTCTCCTCATCTTGCTGGTGCTGACGCCTGCTGGCCTCGCTGCTCAAACGGCACAGAGCACGCCGCCCCCGGCCGAAACCATGCGTCCATACTGGTTTGCCCTGCTCAGGAAGGGCCCTAACCGCGACCAGCCAGAGGCCGAGCGTGCGGCTATCATGAAAGGCCACATGGAAAACATGGACCGGATGGTGGAAGCAGGTAAACTCGTCCTCGCTGGCCCCTTCACAGACCCTGAGTCCGACTGGCAGGGCTTGTACATCTTCATGGTGGAGACCCGCGAGGAGGCCGAGGCCCTTGCCAATACCGATCCCGCCATCAAAGCGGGCCGTCTTGTCTTCGAACTCCACCCCTGGTACGGCCCACGAGGCTACTGTTTCCCAAAGTAGCTGGCAGGTTCGCTTCTCGCAGCATCTGCTGCAGGCTTTGCGCATACAATTGCCCCAGCTTTTCCGTCATCATGTGTAGTGAGCTCATCTCTGGTTGCACCGCCAGGTGATACAGCCATTCCTGCCGCACGGGCTGTTCGTAGCAGAGTGCACTCAGCTCCTGTCGCAGTTCTTCCCGCCACAGCTCCTGACTCATCAGCCGGTGTATCAGCGCCAGATAGCCCTCTGCATTGGCCGACATCACCTGGCCCCCAATCATCAGTTTGACCTCCAGCCTCGGCGACACCTCAAAGCCCTGTTGCCGCCGCAGAAGGGCTGCCCATTGCCGTGCGGCCAGTATCATTTCCATGCGCAGAATTGCCAGTGGCAGCTCATAGCCGTCCATCCAGCTCAGGGTTTCCTCCCGCACAGCATGGCGTTCGCGGAATGCTTTCAGCTGGGGTTCCAGCCGCAGCCATTGCCGCTCGGTAGCCGGTACGGGTTCCCATAGCGGGTGCCCCAGAAAAAAGCCAGCTTCTACAGAAAGTGGTATGTCGGTGCTGCTTTCCTGCCCCCAGGGTCCATTCACCAACCGCACTGCATGCGGCAGTATGCAGTGCGACTGCTCGAACAGTACTTCCATCCGTTGCACCTGGCCCAGGTGTCGCGGCATCGCCAGCAACCGCAGGAAACCACCCCCCATCAGGTGCTGGGCCAGCCCGTCGAGTGCGTATGTTTGGTGTGGATGGACGGAAAGCATTGCTGCGTTGCTCCTGACCTGTGTCAGTACAGCACAAACCTATTCAGCACTGCTTTCATTCTCCTAGCGCCTTTACACTAACTGGCGTTTCTTAGGGCTAATTAAGATTTC
Source organism: Pontibacter sp. T17 (assembly GCF_057219875.1). Lineage (NCBI taxonomy): Bacteria > Pseudomonadati > Bacteroidota > Cytophagia > Cytophagales > Hymenobacteraceae > Pontibacter > Pontibacter sp. T17. Next base: position 346,313 of record NZ_JBXVVW010000001.1, on the reverse strand, counting down.
AGCCCCACGCTGCGACCGTTTTTTGTTAAGATTTCCCCCGCTGGCGGTCCTCCAGACGGCTGATTCTGCGGTTCAGCAGCAGCAATGTCGTGCTCACTCCACCAAACACTATCAGGATCACGGTCAGCACCGTCCCGATTTTTTCCGACGCGAACAGCATGTGTCCTTGCCGCGCGCTTTCCGCCATCTGTAGCAGCATTCCTGTCATAGCTTGTTATCGGTTGTCTGGGTTTTCTTCCGTCAGTTCCAGCCGCCGTACCCGCACCCGCAGCTCCAGCAGCCACAGGCCCAACAGCATAAAACCCGCTACCGCCGGATAGAACACCAGACGGTAGTCGTTCGAAATGTCCTTCGAGTTGAACACCGGGCCGCCTTCTGCGCCTGGATGCAGGCTGTCCAGCATGCGCGGTATGATGAACAGCAGGGGCACCTGAACGGCTGCCGCAAACACATTGTATACTGCACTGAGCCGTGCACGCTGCCGCTCGTCTTCTACCGAGCCCCGCAGCACAAAGTACGCCGCGTAAATCAGCATGGCCAGCAGCGCCGCCGTCTGCTTGGGGTCCCAACTCCAATAGGCGTATGGGTCAGTGTCCTCCAGCAGTTCACCCCAGGTTACCCGCGCCCACAGCATGCCCGTCACCAGCCCCAGACACCCAAAGAACAGCCCCATCCGGGCGGCTTCGCTCCCCAGCAGGTCGTCGTGTGCGCGCCCATACCGCAGGTATTTCACGCTGTGCACCAGCGACACCACCATCAACAGCAGCATCGTGAACCACATCGGCACATGGTAGAACAGGTTTCGACTCGTCTGGGCCAGATTTCCACCTATGTCGGGCACAGGCCGTAGCAGACCCATCGTCAATGCGTACAGCAGCAGCAGCAGAGCCAGGGTTTTGTAAAGAAGACGCAGCCGTCGGTTTTCCAGCATCGTACTTGGGATAAGGCAACGATTCTGTCGGCAAGTTCGGGCTTTTTACTCCCGCTTCAGCATAAAAAAGGCCCGGTTCCTCTGTAGAAACCGGGCGCTCCTCTCTATACAACAACTCTTGTCAGCTTCAGGACTCTTAACCTGTCGCTGCCATTACTCCCTTCAAACCAAACTCCGTGCCAAACTTCCCCCTAACCCCCGCTATCTTTGCAGAAACCCTCCTGCATGCCCCGCATTCTGGCCATTGACTACGGAGACGCCCGCTGTGGCCTCGCCTGGACCGACCCCCTACGCATGTTCGCCACCGGTCTGGCGCCCTGCATGCGTCCCGAACTGGACATCACCGTCGCCGAACTGGTGCGCACGGGGCCCGTAGACACCATTGTCCTCGGCTTCCCCTCGCGCCTCGACGGTTCCGATACCCACGCCACCGCCGCCGTTCGCGCCTATCACCTCGCCCTGCAGCAGCGTTGGCCCGACATCGCCATTCATCTCTTCGACGAACGCTTCACCTCTGCCCTGGCCATGCAGGCCATGCAGCAGGCAGGCCTTTCCCGTAAAAAACGTGCCGACAAACACCTTATTAACTCCGTCAGCGCCGTTATACTCCTCCAGAACTTCCTCGAAAGCCCCCTCAACGCACAGCGTTGAGCCTTCTTTCCGCATTCCCTTTTATGATACTGCCCATCGTATCCTACGGCGATCCCGTCCTGAAGCAGAAAGCCGCTGACATCTCCCCCGACTACCCCAACCTCCAGCAGCTCATCGCCGACATGTGGGAGACCATGTACAACGCCGATGGTGTAGGCCTCGCCGCTCCACAGGTTGGGCTCAGCATCCGCCTCTTCGTCATTGACGCCTCTGCCATGGCCGCCAGCAAGAAGAACGCCGATGAAGCCGAGTTCCTCAAGACCTTCAAGCATACCTTCATCAACGCCCAGATTCTCGAGGAAACCGACCAGCCCTGGGCCTATGAGGAAGGCTGTCTCTCTATCCCCAACCTCCGCGAAGATGTCACCCGCAAGGGCACCATTCGCGTCCGCTGGTTCGACGAAAACTTCCAGCAGCACGAGGCAACCCTCTCCGGTATGGCCGCCCGTGTCGTCCAGCACGAGTACGACCACATCGAGGGCATCCTCTTCACCGAGCGCGTGTCGCCCCTCCGCCGCCAGCTCATCCGTAACAAGCTCGTCCGCATGCAGAAGGGCCAGGTCGAGATCAACTACCCGATGCGCATTAATGGAAAAGTCGTAGGCGCCATCCCAAGTTGATAGGCATTAAATCTGAATTATCCACGTATTAGGTTTTTTTTGCCTTCGCGCATACGGTCGAGCCGTTCCCCTCGTTACTTTGGCACCCCGTTCAAACTTACAGGCTTGACAATATGGACGTTAAAGAAATCGAGTTCCGACTCAAATCTGCCAAGAGTTTTCTCCGCTCCGAGATGACTCACCTCAAGGCCCATGACGGCCAGGCTCAGATGACCCTCCAGGAAGTGGGCTATCTGCAGGACTCCATCCACGAAGTAGAACGCCGTGGGATCCGTAACCTCAATGACATGGATTTCATCAAGATCCGCCGGATTCTTACCTCCGTCGAATCCAAGATGAAGATCCACCTGAACTAAGCTGGCCGCAGCACCGCTGCTCCTCTTACACACAGGCACACAAAGACTTAACAATGCCGTCTGGTGGGTACGCCCATCGACGGCATTGTCTTTTTTTAACTAGCTAAATGAGGGACAAACTTTCCTTTTTTGGCCAGCCCTGTCCTACTTTCGCACCCATGAGTGCTCCTGTGTTCTCCCGTTCTTTCGAGGTCCGCTGGGCCGATGTCGACGCCAACCGCCACATGCGACACAGCGCCTACGCCGATTACGCCGCCCACGCCCGTTACGCTTATTTCGAGTCGCTCGGCTTCGATGCCATACGCTTCGGCCAGCTCCAGATTGGTCCCATCCTCTTCCGCGAAGAGCTCATCTATCGCCGCGAGGTCCACATGTCTGAGCACATCACCGTCGACGTCAAGCTCGCTGCCGCCCGCGAAGATTTCTCCCGCTGGGCCATGCGCACCACCATCTCTCGCCAGAATGGCGAGGTAGCCTGCATCGTCAACATCGAAGGTGCCTGGCTGGACCTCGCCGCCCGCAAGCTCACCATCCCGCCCCAGGACCTCCTCAACGCCGTCGCCCACCTCCCCAAAACCGACGACTTCGCCTGGCTGCCCCCCTCACAGCCCAAGGCCTGATTCCCGCCTTTTGCAATGCGGCCCGTCCAACCCGCGTTAATCCATAACACTATGGCCCTACAACCTGTCCACCTGGTCGAGTGTCCCCGCGATGCCATGCAGGGCCTCCACCATATTATCCCCACCGATGTCAAGGTGGCCTACCTCAATGCTCTTCTTCGGGTGGGCTTTCAAACCCTCGACTTCGGTTCCTTCGTCTCCCCCAAGGCCATTCCACAGTTGGCCGATACCCAGCAGGTACTCGACCGGCTTGACCTCGAAGGCTCGGCCAGTCAGCTGCTCGCCATCATCGCCAACGAGCGTGGCGCACAGCAGGCCCTTGCCAATCCCCAGATTGCCTTCCTCGGCTTTCCCTTCTCGCTCTCCGAGCAGTTCCAGCAGCGCAACACCAACAAGACCCGCCAGCAGGCCTTCGACGAGCTCCGCGCTATCCATGAGAGCTGCGAGGCCCACAGCCGTACACTTGTCGTGTACCTCAGCATGGGCTTCGGCAACCCCTATGGCGAGGAGTGGAACCCCCAGCTCCTGCTCGACTGGGCCGGCCGTATGGCAGAGCAGGGCATCCGCATCGTTTCCCTGGCCGATACCATCGGTGCCGCCCACCCCGACGATGTCGACGCGGCTTTCCGCACCCTCATCCCCGCGTTTCCAGCCGTTCAGTTTGGCGCGCACTTCCATGCCACCCCCACCAACTGGCGCGAGAAGATAGACGCTGCCTACCAGGCAGGCTGCCGCCGCTTCGATGGTGCCCTCGGGGGGTTCGGGGGATGCCCCTTCGCCGACGACCACCTCACTGGCAACGTCTCTACCGAGAACCTGCTCTCCTACTTCGCCGAGAAAGGCACCGCGCCCGAACTCAACCGCGACGCCTGGTTCCGCGCCCACGAACTCCTGCCCTCCGTCTTCAACGCCCCCGCATAAGGCACCGATCGAAGTTTCCTTCCGTTGTCATTTCGCAGTGTAGCAGATACCTCCCTTCCTTTTTGCTGCCACCACCCGCCCCGTCATTTCGATGGTTGGCGGCGCAGCCTTCCTGAGAAATTGGCACATCCCGGTTATCGCGACTACTCTTGGGCGGCGAAGAGTAGCCCTCCTCTCCCCCTCGTTGTCATTTCGCAGCGAACGTGGTAGGCTGTCAAGGTTGGTAGGCGACTCACTCCCAAGCGTCTCTTTTCCAGCCTCGGGCGTGAACCCGTCACCCTACCTTGCAGCATGGATTCCCGCCCCGACATCTCCACCCCTGCGCACGTCCAGCTGCTCGTAGACGACTTCTACGCCCGCGCCCGTGCCGATGACGACCTCGGCCCCATCTTCGACGCCGCCATCGGGCAGGACTGGTCGCACCACCTCCCCATCATGTACGGCTTCTGGCGCACGCTCCTGCTCGATACTGGCGAGTACCACGGAAATGCCTTTGGCAAACACATTCCTTTGGCCCTCACCGCCCAGCATTTCGAACGTTGGCTCCTGCACTTTCACGCTACCGTCGATGCCCATTTCGCTGGCCCCATTGCCGACCGGGCGCACCACCGTGCCGACTCCATCGCCCACATCTTTCAGTCAAAGCTCCGTTTCATCAGTCCTGAAACCTGAAATCCGACAATTCACTCACTGCGCGGCCCATTTTTTCCGATATTGACAAGTAGAGTTGCCTTGTCATGCCCGAACCCCAACTGCCCTATACCCTGCCGCGTCTGGCGCCCGAAGAACAGCTGGCCCGCGGGCAGGCTTTTCTCGACATCCTGAAGACGCGGCGGTCCTGTCGTCACTTTTCTCCGGAGGCAGTCCCAACCGAGCTTATTGACCTGGCGTTGGAGGTGGCCCTTTCGGCTCCCAGTGGCGCCAACAAGCAGCCCTGGACCTTCTGCGTGGTGCAGGACCCTCACCTCCGCGAGCGTATCCGCCTCGCTGCCGAGAAAGAAGAACATACCAACTACATCGGTGGCCGCATGCCACCCGATTGGCGCGCCGACCTGGAGCCCCTCGGTACCTCCTGGCAGAAGGAATACCTCGCAATCGCTCCGGTACTCATCGTGGTCTTTGCCCAGAGTTATGCTTTGGGTCCACAGGGACAGACGCTTCGGCATTATTATGTTCAGGAAAGCGTCGGCATAGCGGTTGGCATGCTCCTGGCCGCCCTGCAGAATGTCGGCTTGGCGACCCTGTTGCATACCCCCAGTCCCATGAATTTCCTCTCTGAACTTCTGGCACGCCCCGGCAACGAGCGGCCCTATCTCCTCATTCCGGTAGGTTACCCTGCGGCCGAGGCGGCGGTGCCCCAGCTTCCCCGCAAGTCGCTGTCAGAGGCCGTCATTCGCTACTGACCTCCTGCCACGGCCGCAGCCACACCCGGTACCAGTAGATTACACCAGCCAGCAGTGCGAACCCTGCCAACAGCAGCGCTACATCCTTTGCGGCCACTCCGGTGGGCGTAATGGGCGTCACTCGGTTCTGTATGAACAGTACAAGACTCAGGTAGTTTGTCAGCAGAAACAGCACAAGCGCAGGCCATAGCGATCCTGTTTCCAGCCGCAGCCAGCACAGTACCCCCATCCCGGCCAGTATGCTCACATACTTGCTGGGATACAGCCGCAGGGCTGCGATCAGCACGGCGCCCAGCAGTACAGTCCGCCAGCCAGTGCCAAGGGCCCTGCGCAGCGTCTCCATCAGCCACCCCAGGTAAAACACTGCCACCCCCAGCCCAACCGTTACACTGGCGATGGCTGTCAGCACAGCCCATTCGCTTTGCGTTTGGGCTGCAAGTTGCATGATTTTGGACCGCCGGGGCTCCAGAAGTCCAAACAAGCTGTGCAGATAGCCTGACAGGCCACTACGTTGCGAGAGTTCTTCGCTTGCATACATCAGCAGCAGCAGTGGGCCTAGCAGCAGAGGCACCAGCAACCAGTCGCTGCGATGGTGCACAGGCACCAGACCTGCCTCTTTTTTCCAGCCACTCCCAAGGTTGCCCAGTATTACAGTCGGCACCATCGTCCGCATTAGTGCCAGCAGGATGGTGTACACATAAACCGTATGGATAGTCTCCATCGTCGGGCTTTCTACCTGCAAGCCCATCATCAGCAGCAGATAGTGCACATATGTGTCGCCTGCAAGGCCCGTGAGCAGGAAGAACACCAGCGAGCCCAGAAGCTCAAGGGTCTGAGATACCAGTATACCCACCAGCAGCACCAGCCAGGGCGATGTTTGCACGGACCCAAGCAGGGTTTCGCGTGGATAGGGCTCGGCGTAGTGCGTCAAGGAGGGAAATTCTGATGCCACAAATTTACATCATGAACCCCTCTTCTATTGACAATTATGGGCTAAAGTGCCCCTACACTTATTCTTTTCGGTCGAGACAGGGCCTCAATGGCCACCGCCAAACCAGAAGGTCAGGCCCAGTCCGCCCCAGTAGTGCAGGTCTTTCCCCATCCGGAACTCCCGGCTCCGTACCGCCACGTAATAGTCCATCTGGAACCAGTGGAAGCGCAGGCGGATGCCCGCCTCTCCTTCCATCAGCACGCGGCTCATGTCGCTCGGCGGCAGGGTATACACCGAGTTGTCGTTGATCGGGTAGCCCTGTAACATGGTGTTCTGGATTACGTAGCGTACACGGGGCCGCAGGTACAGACTGCCATGAAAGTAGCGGGTTGTCCAGGCTTTCAGTCGGTTTTTCCGGCTGGCGGTCTGCTGGTGGCCTTCGCTGTCAAGGGTGCTCTCTGTGCCGTCCTTGAACTGCACTTTCTTTATAATCACCTGGGGAGTTGTCGGGTTGGTGTTCTCCCAGCGGTGGTTCCAGTTCAACAGGCTCAGTGTAAGGCCGCCGCCCACCCAGTTCATGTACAGGCCACCATTGGCCTCGAGGAAATACGACAGCCAGAAGGGTTGGAATACGCTCAGTTTATCACCCTTGTTGCGGTTTACGATGGCAAACTGGTGCTCGTAGCGGGCATAGTAGTTGAAGGCGAAGCGCCCGCCGTTGCCAATCTGGTTCTGCCAGCCTTCGGGTGCCGGTCGGTTTCGGGTAATGCGCTGGTGAATGTACGTCTGTACGTCGCGCACGCCGTTGCGGCCAATCTCACCGATGGTCAGCTCAGAGTAGAAACTGTGCCGCCCATTCCGGCTCATCGAGTGCTCCCCTATGCCGATGAACTGATACGATCCGTAGGGACGGTCGTTGGTTACGATGTTTGGATTGGCAAGGTCCTGTGGGGTAAAGGCCGTGGCGCCAGCTACTACCGTACGCAGGCTCCGGCCTTTTCTGAACCGGAAGAAGGGCAGTGCTTTTGTTTTCAGCCGCCGCGTCAGCAACTCCACCTTCAGGCCCCCGGTGTAGTTGTCGTCGGCGTTGAAGGGTGCCAGAAAATCGTTCTCGTGCAGCAGGCGGAATGCCAGAATCGAGGGCATTTCTTCGGTTTCCAGTGCCTGGCTCTCGATGGCCGTGACACCCAGTGGGGCATTGCGTAGCTCGGCTTGGCGTGCAGCAGTGCCTAAGCCCGTCAGTAGCAGCAGGCCCAGCAGGGCCGCATGTAGTAAAGGCTGTTTCATACAGAGGAATTGGATATGCCAAATTGCCCGCTTTCCGTCACACTCGCACGTTTGTTTCCGCGCCTTTTTGCTATTTTATTGCGGACCCAACCTCTGCTACTCATGTCGTATCGCCTGAAGGAAGCCAGCGCTCAGCGTGTGGTGCTGGAAAGCCCATCCTCCAATCTGTTCGGGATAATTTTCATGATGGCTGGCCTCTCCATGCTCGCTATCAGTTTCTCTCCAATGAGTGAGGATGAACCGCTGTTCGCGCAGATTCTGCTGGGCATGGGTCTGGCATTCCTCGGTTTCTCTTTCGGGGTGCTCAGCTACCGGCCCAACCCTACCCGCATTGTGTTCGATGCCCAGGAGGGGTACGTACGCTTTCAGGGCAGTGGGCATTCGGAAGCCCGCATACCCCTGGTCGAGATCGAGCGATTTGAACCGCGGGCTGAGTCGCGCTGGAAGCGGGGGGGCAGTGCGCCGCCCTTCTCCACCGACAACGGGGCCTTCTACTATGCGCTGGACATGCACATGAAGGACGGTGCCCGCTGGATTCTCTACGATGGCGACAACCCCTCGCGGCGCGACCAGCTGCAGGTGGCACTGGAAGCCATGCAGCGCAGCGAGAGCGTCCCCCGTACGGAAGACATCAGCCTCAGCAGCCACTTTCAGGTGCAGAAGATGGAGGGCAGCACCGTCATTGCCTGGGTGCCCCCGCTCCGTTGGAGCCAGTATCTGTTCATGTTGCCGGTGTTGGCTGGCTTTTTCGTCATCGGCTGGAGCCTCCTTAACCAGGAAGATGCGGCCATCTTCGCCTGGATCTTCATGGCCGTGCCCGCCCTCATCGGCCTTGTGATGGGCTTTCAGTTGTTTGCGCGCCTGGGAAAGGGATACATTGTACGCATTACTCCCCAGCGGCTGGTGTTCGAGCCGCAGAGCAGCCTGCTCAACTCGCGTGGCTTTGAGATAGCCGAACAGGCCATCATCGCCGTGCGCTATGCCCCCAACACCCACGAACTGGAAATACTGGCCGACCAGCCGTCGCTGCCAACCGAGCAATCTACCCGCGTGTACCCGCTGCCTGTCGGCGACCTCACCGCCACCGATATCCTTCTCTTCGAGCAGCTCATCCAGCACGAACTGAAGGTCCGCAGTGGCCAGATAGTGCTGTAAGTTTTAGGATTTCGAGCCGTCCATTTTATCGAGATCGAAACTCAAAATGTACCTTGGCAAATAGTCAGGCGGAGGATTTGCAGCCTGGGTATTTACCAGTAAAGACTCTGTATCCGTCAACTTCTGATAAAATTCTTCGCTTGGTTGTTTTGGCTCACCATTTGGTCCTCTTGAGCCGCCATCAGGAAAGCGAGGAAGTAACCATGAATTTTTCTCTATAAAGTCAGGGCAGAATAAACATTGCAAGCCCATAAATCCATTGACATCATTAATATTGATTTTTGAACTCATTAATCTTATCAATAATATTGGATTAAGCATCAAACCAAAGCTTCGCCATTTCTCATCATTTTCGATTTCTATTTTGCTACAAAGACATGTTGTATTGCAGGTGGCGAGGCTTTTGTTTTTAGGTTTCCCTGCATATATCAAGTAAAAGGCTAATTTTCGTTCATTTTCACTTGTATTTATTAGTTTATTTAGTTGTGTAGTTTTCTCTTTTTTGTAAACTTTTCTAATATTTATTGACCCATCTGTCTCTGATATTTTTGCTTGAATTAAAAAATTATACCATCGATTGTTTTTTTTAATTCGTAATTCAATGTCAGCACCTCTCTCACTTTCCTTTTTTGATTTTAAAGCATCAGCACGAAACCCGATAGTTTCTTTGTATCTTTTTACTATTGCATACACCAACATATCCGTCATGCCAATTTCGGACATTCGAATACCATATGAAAACATGCTTGAGAGCTGATTCCATGTTTTTCTGGACTGGCGAAGGAAAAACCGTTGTGTTGACATAGCTATCGAATGAAGTTAATAATACGAGGTGTCCGATGCTGTTTTACATTCTTTTTGCATAGTATGAAGCATGCGAATGCCAAGAAGAAAGTTGCAATAGCAGATGCAGTTTCGCTGCTTACATAACTCTAAGATAGAATAAATTCAACTTTAGCACACTCTTCCCCCTCCCCATGCGTACCCTTCTCCTCTTCCTGCTGCTGGCAGCAGCGGCCACCTCTCTGCACGCCCAGCGCCAGAAGCGCGGCGCACAGGCTGTGCCCACCCCCGCGCAGGACAGCGTCGTCATTGTGCAGATGCTGGATGCCCAGCGCCAGGCCTGGAACCGTGGCGACCTGGAGGCCTTCATGCAGCCCTACTGGCAGTCGGACTCGTTGCGCTTCATCGGCAAGAGCGGCCTCACCACCGGCTGGCAGCGTACCCTCGACAACTACCGCCGCAGCTACCCCAACCGCGACGCCATGGGCCAGCTCACCTTCACCATTCTACAGGTGCAGCGGCTGGGCCTGCACCATGCCTTCGTGATAGGTAAATGGCACCTGAAGCGCACACTGGGCGATGTCTCGGGTCATTTCACCCTGCTGCTCGAACGCCGTCAGGGCCAGTGGGTCATTACCGCCGATCATTCCAGTTAGTTGCCACCGGTGGTGCACCCTTTGCGTTCGGCTGACGTTATAAGGAGCATGGAAGCCATTCACGCGACCCTCACTCCTGCCCTCCTGGCCCAGGCCCTCGATTACCCCACCTACCATACCCAGGTGGAGCAGATGGCCGCCGAAGGCCGCACCAGCGGCCCCGTCCAGAACGACTATCTGGCCGAGTACACCCGCCTGAACTGGGTGCGCATGAAGCGCCTCTACGCCCACACCGAGCTTCAGGCAGATGTCGTTGCCGCAGCCAAAGCCGTGCAGACACCTCAGGTGTGGCTGGTGCTGACAGAGGCCTGGTGTGGCGATGCCGCACAGAACCTGCCAGTCATTGCCCTCATTGCCCAGCAGAATCCGCTCATTGACCTGCGCCTGATCTATCGAGACGAGCACCCGGCAGTGATGGATGCCTATCTCACCAACGGCAGCCGCAGCATTCCCAAGCTCATTGCCCTGCACCGCGACACCCACGCCGAATTGGGCACCTGGGGGCCGCGCCCGGCCAGCATTCAGCAGAAGGTGCTGGACACCAAGGCCGCCGAACCCGAACTGCCCAAGACCGAGCTTTCGGCGCGAGTGCAGCAATGGTACACCGCCGACAAGACCGCCAGTTTACAAGCCGAGTTTCTGCAACTGCTGCGCCAGTGGGCATGAACCAACTGGTGGCAGTAGACCTGGGGGGCCGGACTACCGCACGCACGGCGCTGGCCGTGTTGCATGACAGCGTGGTAGACATCTGGAGCCCGGAGCGCGTGGCAAAGGAACAGGAGGCTTATGAGCAGTCGGGCACTGACCCACTGGTGGGCCTGTTGCGGCAACTGGACCCTGCCGTCCTGGGGATTGACGCACCACTCTCTCTCCCCGATTTCTCACAACCCGACTACCTGCGCCGTCCCGGCGACCGTGCCCTTAAGGCGCTCTCGCCCATGAGCATGGGCGAAGTAACGGCCCGGGCCTTGCACCTGCGGCACCACCTGACAGCTGCGGTGCCTATGGCTGAAGTATATCCCGCCGCGGTGCTCGATTTTCTGGGGCTTCCCCGTCGCGGCTACAAAAGCGACCCCGGCAAGTGGCGCGAGATTGTAGCCGTCGTGTGCAAGCGGTATCGCTGGACGCTGTCGCATGTGCCCACCACCGACCATGAGGTCGACGCCCTGCTGGCATTGGTGGCGGTGTATCACTACAGTTTGGGCGAAGGGCACTATAGCGTTGTGGGTGGCGATCCCCATACGCCTTTCATCGTTCCTGTTCAGCAGGGTTAGGCGGCGCTGATGGCCAGCACTTCGGGCTGCTGGGCCATACGCTCTACATGGGCCAGCAGGTTCATCATGCGCTGTGTGTGCAGCATGGACAGATTGTGCTGTTCGGCTGCCTTCTGTGCTTCAGGCGTGGCTGGGCGAAAGCGGCTGACCACCGTCACGAGACTGTGCACGCTGTAGGGCTCTATGCTGATGATGAGTCGCCCGATTAACGGACCCTCCACAAGTTCCATTGCCAGGGTGTGGGGGGTATCGAGCTCGCGCACCACGGCCACGCTGTTGCCCCAGGGCATGGCTACGCCTACCTGCTCGCCAACCCGGAGTGCGGTGCCAGTAAGCAGCATGGCGGGCTGATCGGCAGGACGCAGTTCGGGGTGTGTAAAGCCCTGACAGAGAACCTCAAATACGCGCTCGGGTGCTGCCATCAGCATGAGGCTGACCGATGTTTTGACTGGCGGGACAGCTGAGCGTAAGGTAGGAGCGGCCTGCATGGTGTATGTTTGTTGGCACAAATGTGGGGCTGGTGGGTTGTCTGGCGGCGAAGGGCGTGTTAAGCCTGTGCTGTGTGGATAATTGAGCGGGGCGCTCAGGCGCGGATCATTTCCTCGCGGCGGCGCAGGAAGTCTATCTGGCTGGCTACATTGTCAATTTGAGTCAGGAACTCCAGCAGCAGTGTGCCTGCAACGGCACTGGGGTTGAGCACCCGCGAAGCATTGCCGAGGTTGTAGCCCAGAAAGTCGAATTGCGTGTGGCTGCTGAGTATGGTGTGCGAGAGGTCCTGTTCCTGTATCAGAAATTCCTGCCAGCCAATGAGTTGCTGGTCTTCTCCTTTCAGGACGATGCGGCTGGCAGGTTCCAGCTTCACAAGCCGAAAGCTGATGGGTGCAAAAGGTGTCTCGAGGCGATAGAGCGCGCCCAGCCGATCGCCTTTGCCCTGCAACACCTCCAGCCGGCTCAGGGCCGAGTGCTGGAAATACGACACCTTGCCCGAGAGGGTGTCCAGTATGGACTGAAACAGGGCTTCCTTGCTGCACCGCGACACGATGCTCACGTTCGCCATGTTCGGCAGTGCCAGGGGCAAGACCGCGCGCTTACCCTCGCTCTCAGAATGGTTCTGAGTGTTCATCGCCGTTGCTTGTTAGTTGTTGTTCGACCACTAAAATTCTTAACAGACGTTTACATATCCTAGCGGTCAAAACTTAATTTTATCAGTCTGTTTCACAAAGTCTAAAGGTTACAAAGCATTGACCTTAAAGGTTGTATGAAATAGTCATGTCGTATTGATACAGGATGAATACTTAATCTGTGTGCTTTACTCAGCTTCGTTCAGGGCCAGTTGCTTATCTTTCAACCACATTCCTCCGTCAGTCCAGTTTATGAAGCAGCGTAACGCCGCACTTTGGGCTTTTTCCATCCTCGTTGTGTGGGTGGGGGCTCGTTTCCTTTTTCCATTGCAGCCTGAGGCCGCGTTGTGGCTGGCAGTTGGTGGCTACTTCGTCGCCTTCCAGTTTATGAACCGCCATACGCACCAGGCTGGCGGTTTTTTCCTGTTTCTCTTTATGGGATACTTTACCGGCAAGCTGGCCACCACGCTGGCAGGCGATGCCTACCCCTTTCTATTGGCCGGCATTCTGGCGGCGGTGGTACCTACGCTGCGGCTGGCGTTCTTTCAGCAGCTGGGCCATATGAAGCATTTGTGGCTGGAGGTTCCGTTCACAGTGGCGGCCTTTGGCTGCTACTTCTGGGGCTGGTATCAGCTGCCCTTCTTCCATTGGCAGGTGCTGGTGCCGTTTGCGCTGGTAGTGGGCTTTGCAGGCTCGTGGCAGTTCAGCATTTTCCGCAATGCCTGGGCTTTCCAGCAACAGGCCCGCCACGGCTATGGCGTCAGCGTCGGGGACCCGGCACCTGAAATCGAACTGCCCGACCAGCATGGCCTGCCCTTCCGGCTCTCCGATTACCAGGGTCAGCGGCCCGTGCTGCTCATGTTTGTACGAGGCGACTGGTGCCCCTTCTGCCATATGATGCTCGTGAGCTATAAACGGCAGCAGCAGCGGTTTGCCGAGAAAAATATCCTGCTCGTGGCCATTGGCCCCGACCCCATTGGCGTGAACCTGGCCATGGCCCAGCGTATGGAACTGGACTTCCACGTCCTGTCAGACCCCTCGCTCTCAGTAACCAGTCGTTATGGCGTGCAGGCCGAAAACCCGCTGTTGCCACCCATCGGTGATGTACCCAAGCATGGCATTCCACTCCCTGCCAGCTTCCTGATCGACAGCAAAGGCATTGTTCGCTACACTTCACGGCCCGAACAGCCTGGCGAGTTTCTGGATCCCAACACCATTTTCCCGGTGCTGGACAAAGTATCGTAGCAGGGATTACTGGGTGCCGCCACTTGAAGTAGGCGCAGGCTCGGCCTTGGGGGCCGGAGGCTCGGGTTCGAACCCTGCCTCGCGGAAAATCCAGCGGTAGTTCAGGGCATCGAAATAGGCGCGGGCTTCGCCGCGGGTCAGGCGCAGAATGCCATCGGCCAGCACCTCTATGCCGTCGAGCGACGGTGGCACCACTACCGTGCCCTGTGCGTCGATCAACCCCCACTGGCCTGCTTTGCGCACCTGGGCCAGCCCAAACCGGAAGGGCCGTGTCTCTTCATACTCCGGACGAATGACCTCCTTGCCAGTGGTGTCTATCCAGCCCCAACGCCCATTGAGCCGCACCCGCGCCAAACCATCGCTGTAATCGGTAGCTTCTTCATAGCGGGGCGGAACGACTGTGCGCAGGGCGCGGTCCAGATATCCCCAGCGGCCTTTGATGCGTATGGCTACGCGGTCTTCGGCATAGTACGACAGCGCCTCATAGCGTACAGGCACCAGCACTTTGCCACTGGTATCGGCCAGGCCCACCTGAAAAGCGGTGCCCAGGCGCTTTACCAGCCGCAGCTGGCCCCGCACTGCCGCTGGTTCGGCCTTGATACGCTCGGTAAGGTCGTATTCCAGCGGCACTACAATGCGGCCGGTGTGGTCGGCAAAACCATATTTGCCACCTTTGGCCACCACACAGCGGTCGTAGCTGTAGGGGCCGATGAACGCGTATTCTATCGCCAGCACTGGGTTGGCGGCCGTGTCAATGACTCCATAGCTGCCAGCCAGCTGCACCCGCGCACGGCCCTGCTGAAACTCCTCAGCCCAGTCGTACTGAAAGCCGATGGTGGTGTCGCCAGTGGTGGTGACATAGCCGTAGCGCACGGCCTGGTCTTCCAGCGTAGAGTCGTATACCTGAATGGCCACGGGCGCCAGGCCGTCGACAAAGCGGCCAGCGGCCACAAACTCACCTGCAAAGGCCTGTTCGCCCCCGCGGTTGATGTAACGATAGGTGCCGTTGCGACGCACTTCGGCCAGCCCCTCGGAAAATGCGCCTATGTTGCTGTAGTCGGGTGCCAGTACCCATTTGCCCTGCCCATTGATGAGGCCAAGGCGCTCGTTCTGCTGCACCTGCGCCAGGCCGTCGGCAAACCGCTGGGCTTCTTCAAACTGGGGCGGAATGCGCAGCACACCTCGTTTGTCCAGATAGCCCAGCTGGGCGTCCTGTTCCACCAGTGCCAGGCCACCCGAAAAGTCGTCGGCCCAGGCAAAACGTGGCGGAATGACTACGCGCCCTGTGGTGTCAATGTAGCCCATCAGCGAGTCGATGCGGGCGGGCAGCAGCAGCTGGTACACCAGTCGCAGGTCCTCGCGGGCGCGAGCGGCCAGTGGGCTGTTGGCATATTCGCTGAGGAAGAGCATATAGCGCTGCGGCTGCTGGCTGGCGGTATAACGCAGATACAGCTGCTCCCAGGCTTCGGCTACGTGCGGATTGTCGGGGTAGAGTTGGAGGAAGCGGCGATAGGCCTGCACACTGTGGTCGCGGGTGCTGCGGGTGTAGAGGCTGTCGTGGGCGGCACTGGCCAGCGGGCTCTCCGGATATTTCTGAAGAAAGGCCACGTAGCTGGCAGGTTCCAGATCGGCGGTTTCGCGGCGAAAAAGGGCCAGATGATAGGCCTGCTCCGCGGTGGCTGCCTGCCGTGCGGTGGGGTATCGGTCGGCAAACTGGCGATAGGCTTCGGGTGTACCGGTGCGCTGGGCATCGGCATAGGCCAGACTGTCGCGAATGGTGCGGGCTTCTGTGGCTTGTGGTGCACCGGCGTAGTCGCGCAGGAAAGTTTCCCAGGCAGGCAGGGTGCCATCGGTGCGGGTACGCTCCCAGGCCATTTGGGCCACCTGGCCATACAGGGCCTGCACGCTGCTGTCGGTTACACCGAAGGGGGCCAGCGTGCTGCGGCCTTTGGCATCCAGCGCGGCCCAGGCGGCTGTCAGCTGTTGGGCTTTGCTCCGGGCCGAGTCCAGGTTGTGGAAAGGGTTGTCGGTGCGCAGGTAAATGGTGCCCAGCCCATAGAGTGCCCCGGCTTTCTCCTTGCCCAGCCGCTTTTCGAAAATCCGCTTGGCCTCAAAGTAGTTGAAGATGCGCAGGGCCTCGTAGCCTTTGTCCAGCCCCTGGCCCTGTACACGCGCAAGGCTGCCAGTCAGCAGAAATACCAGCAGGGTTGTAACCAGGTAGCGGGGGTGCATTGTCACAAAGGTACACTTTGGGTGGATTCCGGTGTGCCCGGCAGCGGCAGCCCGCGCCGTACCAGGTCTTCCATTTCTGTGTAAATGCCCAGCGCCATGTGGTTGCGCAGCTCGGCCCGTTCATGGGGCGGTATGTAGGACGGATGGTCCAGCCACCGGCGGATCTCATCGGCAGTGGCGTAGATATAGGGCGGCAGCATGGCGTCGTCGTCCAGCAGGGCGGGCTCGTCGCTGAGGTCGTCCAGTTCATTGTCCGGTTCTTCAACCTGATGGGGGCTTTCCATTTCGGGAGTGCGGGCAGTCATGGGTTGGGGTTGGGAGCTGTGGGCCGAGGCATGATTCGATGGGGCGTTTGCCACAGCTTTGGCAGGGGAGGTGCGCGGCTGATGCACTTTGTGGCGCAGCAGGTCTGTGCGGAGCAATTGCTGTTCCAACCGAGCGGCCGCCTGGAGGTTCTGGGTGTAGAGGGCCAGAGTAGTGCGGGCGCTATGCAGCTGTTCGCGGCAGAGTGGGTCGTGTTTGCGCGACAGGGCTTCCAGTTTGGCCATCTCCTGTTCTGACAGCTGGCGCAGGCGGTCGTTCAGGCGCTGGCAGTGAGCCAGGTGGGCGGCGAGGGTGTTCGTCATGCCAGCAAGGTTGCCGCCCACGTCGGGAGGGACAAGCCCCGTGCGGCAGCCTGCCTGTGGTGGTGGGCAATCTGCCCGCCAGATTCGACAGGTCGCTAAAAAGAAAGCGGCACCTGTTGGGGTGCCGCTGTATCTGTAGCTGATGGGGCGGGCTCAGCCCTCGAACTTGTCTACCGTTACTTTGATGCCTTCTTCAAAGGGTACCAGCACTTTGTATTGCAGTTCTTCCTGGGCGCGGCGGATGTCGGCCAGCGAGTGGCGGATGTCACCTGCGCGGGGGTCGGCATACTTGGGGGCAATGCTTGTGCCCAATGCTCCATTCAGGGCGTCTACCAGTTGGTTCAGCGAATAGGTGCTGCCGCAGGCAATGTTGAACACCTTGCCACCCACATTGGGGGCTTCGCAGGCCAGCAGATTGGCCGATACGTTGTTGCGCACAAAAGTGAAGTCGCGGCTGACAGTGCCATCACCGAAGATGGTGGGTGCCTGTCCGCCTTTCATCGAGCGCAGGAATTTCGGGATCACTGCTGCATACTGCGAGTTGGGGTCCTGCCGTGGGCCAAACACATTGAAATAGCGCAGGATTACCGTCTCCAGCCCATGCAGTTGGTTGAACACGCGGCAGTAGTACTCGCCCGTCATTTTGCTGACAGCGTAGGGCGACTTCGGAGCCAGCGTCAGCGTCTCGTCTTTCGGCGAAATGGGATTGTCGCCGTACACGGATGATGAGCTCGCGTTAACGAAGCGCTTCACGCGGGCCTCCATCGAGGCGTGCAGCAGGTTCAGGGTGCCACCTACGTTCACGTCGTTGGTGGTAATGGGGTCGGCGATGGAGCGGGGAACAGAGCCCAGCGCCGCATGGTGCAGTACAAAGTCAATTCCCTGCACCGCCTTGGCTACCGTGTGGTAGCTGCGGATGTCGCCCTCGATCAGCTCAATGTCATTGATGAAGGGTTGCAGGTTGCTACGGCGGCCGGTGGAGAAGTTGTCCAGTACGCGTACAAATTCACCTTGCTGGAGCAGGGCTTCTACCAGGTTGCTGCCGATGAAGCCACCACCACCGGTTACGAGATATCGGGCCATTCAGGTTGGTTCGGGTGAGCGGCAAATATACACACCGCACCAACGCGCCGAACCAAAAACAAACGCCCAGGCATTTGGCCCGGGCGTGTTGTCTATGAAGAGGTTGAAACTGTCATTTGTTTACCAGCGAACCCGTGCTGCGGGCGCCTTCTACAGTCTCTACCAGCTTGGTGTCAAAACTGCCAGTGCTCTCCAGTTGGCGTGCAGCAGGTATCAACTTCAATGCCGCCTGGAATTGCCGGTCTACCGACAGGAACACCGGTGTAGTAGCGTCGTCGCCAAAGAAGCCATGACCAATGCGTGCCTTCAGCCAGGTCTGGATGAGACGGCGGCTCCGCTGGAAGTCTTTTTCTACGTAGGCTACTTTGTTCTCAGCAGCGAAAGCCGTCAGCTCTTTCAGCAGGGCATCCGATACCTGATAGCGCGCCGTGAAGTCAAAGCCGTCCTTGTACTGGGTCTTCAGTTCGGGGTGGCTGTCTACGTACTTGTAGGCAAAACGGTCGAACACGCCGCGCACCAGCAGGTTGTAGAGATACTGCGAATTGCTCGTAGTGTCGTCGGCTACAAACACATCTGGCAGAATGGCGCCACCACCGTAGACAGTGCGGCCACTGTTGGTCTTGTAGCGCAGGCTGTCGGGGAACTTCACCTTGGTGGGGTCATAGGCTTCGCCGCTTTCGAAGCGAGCGTATACCTCGCGCTCATACTCGTTGCCTTTACCCTTGGTGAAGGGCTTCTGGATGCAGCGGCCCGAAGGTGTGAAGTAACGCGACACCACGATGCGTACCGCCGAACCGTCGCCCAGCTCCACCTGGTTCTGTACCAGACCCTTGCCGAAGGAACGTGTGCCCACGATGAGGCCACGGTCCCAGTCCTGCACGGCACCCGCTACGATTTCACTGGCCGAGGCCGAGCCTTCGTCCATCAGCACCACCAGGCCGCCCTGCTCCCATTCTTTGTAGAAGTCGCTGGCCTCGAAGCGTTCGTTCGACTGCGGGATGCGGCCTTCGGTGTAGACCACCAGTTTGCCGTTGCCCAGGAAGTCGTCTGAGATCTGGATGGAAGCCGACATCAAACCACCTGGGTTGTTGCGGAGGTCCAGAATCAGGTTCTTCATGCCTTTCGCTTTCAGAATCTTCAGGTTCTCGCGGAACTCCTTGAAGGTCTGCTGGGCGAAGCGGGCTACGCGGATGTAGCCGGTTTCGCTGTTCACCATGTAGGCGTAGTCTACGCTCCGTACAGGGATTTTGTCGCGGATGATCTCGAACTCCATCGGGTCTTTCACGCCGATGCGCTTGATGGTGACGCGCACCTTGGAGCCGCGCGGGCCCTTGAGGTACTTGAACACGTCGTTGCTGGTGATGCCGATGCCAGCCACCACTTTGTCGTCGATTTTCACGATGCGGTCACCGGCCAGGATGCCGAGGCGTTCGCTGGGGCCACCACGCAGGGGCGCCACCACCCGGATGGTGTCTTCCATGATGCCGAACTCCACGCCAATGCCGTCGAAGCTGCCCTGCATCTCTTCCGACATCTCCTTCATGGCCGCAGCCGAGATGTAGTAGGTGTGGGGATCCAGCCCGTCGAGCATGCCGCGGATGGCGTCTTCCACCAGCTTCTCGTTGTTGACCTTCTCGAAGTAGTTTTCGTTGACGAACTGCACCACCCGCTCGAATTTCTCGAGGTTGGCGAAGTAGCTGCCGCTGGCCGAGCTGCCGGCGTCGGTGCCTGTGCGGCTGCGGAGCTGGAAGCCAGCCAGAATGCCTACAAACAGCAGGCAGATGGCCCCCAGGGTAATCAGAAACTGTCGATTCATGGATTTCTTCAGTGCGTTGCGTGGGGCGGAGGCCGCGCCACCTTGTCAGTCTAACGCCAGAATCGGGCCAAACGTTACATGACCAGCGACCCAGCAACACGAATCTACTGACGGAAACCCACAGTTGCCAGCCGGTTAGGGGAAATTAACGTAGTGGCGTGGGGTCAGGGCACGAACACATGTGCCCTGTGCCAGGCCAAGAAGCTTGGCAGAGGCACAAACTTGTCGGGTGGTGTTACAGTCTTGCCGTCCAGTTCCTGCAAAAAGGCCGTTTCCTTGTACGGTTTGCGCAGCACGGTGGCGGATAGCCGCACCTCCATGTGGTCGGTGAGTGTAAAGAGGCCTCGGTCGAAGGCACGGTCGTGCAGGGCGTTCAGGCACAAACCGTTGTGCGGGTTCAGTCTATGGGCGGGCTCGGCGGCCCACGGCACTATGTGGCTGGCTACCAGCACCTCGGGCACGTCTATGCCGGTGAGGCAGCAGCGGTAATTGTAGCTGGCGAGCACCATCTGCCGGTAAAATCCCTGTTGTACGCGCGTCTGAACTACCTGCTCGCGGGTGGTGCCTGCCGGAAATTCGGTTTCAGCTAGTGTTTTTTCATCGGTATTTGCAGAGGCCAGTAGGTGCTGCGCTTCGTGCAACGCGATTCCGTCAACGGCGAAGAATGCCTCCCATACTTCGCGGTCGAGCCTACTAACATTGCCAGCGCCTTTGCGGTCAAGGGTGGGGTCAAGGCTGGCAAAGTTGGCCAGCTTGTAGCTAACGGCGCTAGGTGTGCGGCCCAGGTGCTGGGCCAAGGCTACCACTTCCGGGTTGCGGTTGTGGATGCGCCCAAAGGGCGTGCGACAGTAAAGATGCAGCGCCTGTAGCAGTTCGTCGCGCGTCCAGTTGGGCATGGGCTGGCAAAGCTAGGCAATGTAGGCGCGGCTACCGCACGGGCCAGAGTTCGGCCAGGAGCGTGCCCAGTTCGGGCCAGAGCGTGGCGCCCCGCTCGCTGTTGCTCAGAATCACCACGGCATAGTCGGCGTCCAGATACACCTTGGCGATGTTGAAAAACCCAGCGTTGAGCCCCCGATGGAAGAGCGCCACATCGGGCGTTCCTGCAGCCTCCACATGCCAGCCCAGACCGTAGGGGATGTCCGTGGGGGTGGTCATCAGGGTTTCTACGTCTGCGCGGCGCAGCCAGGTGGTGTCGCGGCTGTGCCAGGCATCCAGCAGGCCTTTCAGCAGGCGGGCTACATCGCCGGCACTGGCATTCCAGCCTGCCCCCGCCGCAAAGGGATACGCCCGCATGCGCCCAGGCAATGGCCCGTCCTTGTTGTGGCCGCTGGCGTAGGTTGCTCCGGCGCTATCCTGCGGAAACAGCCGGAAGTCTGACTGCCCCATGCCCAGCGGGGCGAATACTTCGTCGGCAGCCAATTGGCTGTAAGGCTTGTTCTGAGTGTCTACCAGCCACTGCTCCAGCACGGCATAGCCGCCGGTGGAATAGTCGTATCGTTTACCGGGGGGGTTCACCACCCGCACGGCGGGGTCGTCGCTGCGGCCATTCCGTCCGTTTAGGAAATCGAGCAGGGTAGGCAGCGGGGTGTGGGCAGTGGAATAGCCCCAGCTGCCGCCGAGGTTGATGCCTGCCATGTGCTGGAGCAACAGGGTGGGCGTTACGGGCAGATTGGCCCATTTCGCAGGACGCGGAAGCTGCCAGCTGCGCAACTGCGGGGTGATGTCGGTATTGAGCTGCACGCGCCCGGCACGGGCCAGGCGCACCACCACGGTGGCAGCCAGACTCTTGCTGATGGACGCCGTCTGGAAGCGGGTGGCAGCCGTAACAAGCTGGGGCTTGCCCTGCTCGCACAGGCCGATGCCGCCCGCCCACACCAGTTGGCCCTTCTGCACAATGGCGATGCCATAGCCGGGTATACCTGCTGCGGCCATTTTGGGCAGCAGGGTATTGAGGCGCTGCTGAAGGGCGGCCGAATCGAGCGGCTGGGCATGAGCTACCGTCCATATGGCCAGGAGCAGTGTCAGGGTGGGGCGCAACATGCTGGAAGATAACAGGTGAAGGGCTATGGGCTCTTATCTTTCCGACATGCGGGTTTTTGTACGCTTCGTTCTGGCGCTGCTGTTGCTGCCTGCGGTGGCCCACGCGCAGGAGCGTACCTATACCCTGCCAGAGGTAACGATTGCCACCCACAGAGTGAAAGCGCAGCGAGTGATGCCTGTTGTGTGGGGCAAAGGTCTGGTGCATGCCGAGCGAGTGGCAGCCGGAAAAGTAAGCGCGGTGATGCTGGGTCTGGTACTGGGTGATACCGCTCACCAGCATACACCACCGCTGCGTTTACGGGCTTTTGCCATACAGATACAGGTGCCCCCAGCGCATAGGACCAGCAACTACCACATGTATACAGACTGGCAGGACACCCTGACCCAGCGGCCCGGAAAGGAGATTGCTCTACCGCCCTATACGTTGACTTTCTACGGCCAGCGGCTGGTGTTCCAGTTTGACACGCCACTGGATGTAGGCCCAGGCGGACTGTTTTTGGCCGTAGAGGCCACCGACAGAACGGCCGAGTTGCCTGCTAAAGGCAAAGGAACGCATGCCACTGGTTATCGCATTTTGTATGCCCGTAACCCTGAGCGCCGGATCGAGTGGCGTGGCGGGCCGGGGATGCCCTGGGTAGCATTGCAGCAGAAGTGGAAACCCCTCTTCGAGGTGTTTCGGTAGGCGATAGGGAGACCCGTATTCACTGCCCCTGCTGTATCTTCACACAATGCGTACTGTGATTCTCCTGCTGGTCTTTGTGGTTCTGGCTAGTTGTGGTGGACCGGGCCTGAAGCTGGCCAGTGGCCCCGAAGGCACTCTGCACTACCAAATGGCCGAGCGGATGATGCCAGTTTGGCGGGCCAGTGGGGCTGCCCGCGTGGAAAACCTGGGGCCTGCCACCGAGGGCAGTCGTCAGAATGCCGAGGCCCTGCTGAACGGCACTGCTGATCTGGCGCTGGTGCAGAACGATGTGCGGTTGGCGCACGCCGACGTCAGCCAACTGCGCACCCTTATGCCGGTGTACCGCCAGTATCTGCTGATTCTGTACCGCGCCAGTCTGCCCGATGGCAATCTGGCCGAACTGGTAAATGGCCGCCGCATTGGCGTAGGGCCCAAAGACGGGGGCACAGCCCAACTGGTGAAGGCCTTGCTCACTGCCTTTGGAGTAGACAGCACCAGTTACACCCTGGTTTACACCCACTACAACGAAAACGTGGTGGATGACCGGATAGACGTTTCGTGCTCGATGACCAGCCTGAGCGACCCCCGCGTTTTGAAGATGCTGCGCAGCCAGACGGTGAGCCTCTTCAGTCTGGACGATGCCGCCTGGGCCGGCAATGGCAGTGCGGTGGACGGCTTTGTGATGAACTATCCGCTGGCGCAGACCGTGCTGCTGCCCCGCAACACCTGGGCAGGGTTGCCCTCGGAGCCTACCCTCACCCTGGCCGTAGATAACGTACTGCTGGCCCGCCGCGATCTCGACGACCAGACGGCTTATGCCCTGATAGCGGCGCTGCACGACCAGCGCGCGCACCTCGATGACACCAACCTGCTGCTGCGCGACGTTGCCGTAGACTATGCGGCACAGGCGTTTCGCTATCCGCTGCACCCGGCGGCAGTACAGTTCCTGGACCGCGACAAACCCACCCTGCTGGAGCGCTATGCCGAGGTGCTGGGGCTTGGCATTACGCTGGCGAGCATTGTGTACGCAGGGCTGCTGACGCTGGCACGCATCCGCGAGAAGCGCTACCTCAACCGCCTGGAAGTGTACTATGCCGAAGTAGTGAGTATCGAAGCCAAGGCCTATCTGCTAGACAGCCGCAGCGAGTGCCAGCAGGAACTGCACAAACTACAGGACATACGGGCACGGGCCAGCGAACAGCTGCTGGCCGAGCGCCTGCCGGCCAATGAGTCGTTCTCGATTCTGCTGCGGCTGCTGGAGCAAGCCCGTAAGACCGTGCTGGACCGTCTGCACGAGCTGCCCGGCGAGCTGGACGACTAGCGCTGGACACTCGGCCCAGGCCCCTTTTAACGAGGCTACCGAACGTTCGTTTATTTTTCTGCCTCATTTTCCCACGTTTAGGTTTTGGCGTAGACTTTTTCAGGCTGTTTTTACGTATTTAGCCAACGGAACTCCTCCTCTTTCCCATCCTCAACCCGGAGACGGTCCGACTTTCAATGGTTATCCCTTTCTTCTTCGTAGGCCACTGGTTCGCCTCGCTGTTCGCCCAGACGCTGTTCCATCACCGTTATGCGGCACACCGTATGTACTCGCTCAGCAAGTTCTGGGAGCGGGTGTTTTTCTTCCTGACGTACATAGCGCAGGGCAGTTCGTTCCTGAATCCGCGGGCCTACGCCATCATGCACCGCCTGCACCACGTATACAGCGACACGCCGGATGATCCGCACAGCCCTGTGCAGCATCCCAACATCTTCAAGATGATGTGGCACACGAAGGAATACTACTTCGGCCTGCTGACCGAGCGCATCGTTGTAGCCAAAGAGTTTCTGCATGGCTACCCGATGTGGAACAAGTTTGAGCAGTTTGCCGAAAGCTGGGGAAGCCGTGTGGGCTGGGGAGCTGCCTACGTGGTGTTCTACATGTATTTCGCCAACCACTGGGCCTGGTTCCTGCTGCTGCCCGTACACTTCCTGATGGGCCCCATCCACGGTGCCATCGTGAACTGGGCTGGCCACAAAGTGGGCTACCGCAACTACAACAACAACGACAACAGCCGCAACACGCTGGTGTTCGACTTCCTGATGCTGGGCGAGCTGTTCCAGAACAACCACCACAAGTTTCCGCTGAAGCCCAACTTCGCTACCCGCTGGTGGGAGTTTGACCCCGGTTACGTGATGCTGCGCATTCTGCACGCCGTGGGTATCATCAAGCTGCGTGGCCGCCGCAAGGTGACCCGCGAGCAGATTGAAGCTTATGCAGCCGCTGAGCCCAGCCACACCGCCGTGGAAGCCGAGGTGATTGAGCGTGAGCAGAAAACCTACAATCCCCGTCACAGCGAGTAACCTTGCTGAGGCATGATACAGCGACAGGCACCCCAACGGGTGCCTGTCTGCATTTTGGGCAGACAGATGTCTTTCGGGTAGACATTTCCTTTAGACGGGTTCCAAATAGCTGCATTGGGGAAACCGAAAGGGGCATTTTCTGTTTCTCTATCTGTACAAACACCCGTTAGAATCCTATTTTTGGCAGCCCGGGATATCTTGTATCCCGCAATCCCCAACCAACTGCCCGAACGACATGCAAGCCGCACCGCATTCTGCATCTTTTCTCAGGGCTACCGTAGGCCGCAAGGTCATGGTGGCGCTCTTCGGCCTGTTCCTGTACATCTTCATGATCGAGCACCTGCTGGGCAACATGCTGTTGCTGGTAGACCCTACAGGTGTGGCCTTCAATGAGTACTCGCACAACATGGTAAACAGCCCGCTGATCCGGATCATCGAGGTTGTCCTGTTCGTGAGCCTCTTTGGGCACATCGGCCTGACGATTTACCTGAACCGCCTGAACAACGCCGCCCGCCCGGTGAAGTATCACGTGAGCAAGCCTGCCAAGCAGGTATCCTTTCTCTCACGCACCATGATCTGGAGTGGCCTGCTCATCCTGGCCTTCCTGGTTATCCACCTGTACTCTTTCCTCTGGCCCTACCGCATATTGAAGACGGGCGACACGCCCTTTGACCTTGTTGTGGCCAAGTTCAGCGACCCACTGTTTGCCTGGTTCTACATCGTGACGTTCGTGGTGCTGTGTGGCCACATGATTCACGGCTTTGGCAGTGGCCTGCAGACGCTGGGCCTGAAGATGAACCCCGGTTTTGCCAAGCGTGTCAACCTGGCAGGTACCGTGTTGTCCATCATCCTGTGCCTGGGCTACACCATCATACCGCTGTATTTTCTGTATTTCCGCGGCTGAGGCCGGATACTGAACCCAACGACCCCAAACCCCACATCATATGATCAAGCTGGATGGCAAAGTGCCCGAGGGGAAACTCGAGGAGAAATGGCGCAAGCACAAGGCGAACATCCGCCTGGTGAGCCCTGCGAACAAGCGTAAGTTCGACGTCATCGTGGTGGGTACCGGCCTGGCTGGTGCATCGGCTGCGGCGTCGCTGGCCGAGCTCGGCTACCGCGTAAAAGCGTTCTGCTACCACAACTCGCCCCGCCGTGCGCACAGCATTGCGGCCCAGGGCGGTATCAACGCTGCCAAGAATTACCGCAACGACGGCGACAGCGTAGGCCGTCTGTTCTACGACACCATCAAGGGTGGCGACTTCCGCGCCCGCGAAGCCAACGTACACCGTCTGGCCGAGTGCTCGGTCAGCATTATTGACCAGTGCGTGGCCCAGGGTGTACCCTTTGCCCGCGAATATGGCGGACTCCTGGACACCCGTTCGTTCGGTGGTGCACAGGTAAGCCGTACGTTCTATGCCCGTGGCCAGACCGGCCAGCAGCTGTTGCTGGGTGCCTACAGCGCCATGAGCCGCCAGATTGGCCTGGGCAACATCCAGATGATCACCAACACCGAACTGCTGGATGTGGTGGTAATGGATGGCAAGTGCAAGGGTATCATCACCCGCGACCTGCGCACAGGCAAGATCGAGCGCCATTCGGCCCATGCCGTGCTGCTGTGCACGGGTGGCTACGGCAACGCCTACTATCTGTCTACCAACGCCCGCAACAGCAACGGCAGTGCCGCCTGGCGTGCCTACAAGCGCGGTGCGCTGTTTGCCAACCCCAGCTTCGTACAGGTGCACCCGACCTGCATTCCGCAGACGGGCGAGTACCAGAGCAAGCTGACGCTGATGTCGGAATCGCTGCGCAACGATGGCCGTGTGTGGGTGCCCCGCAAGGCCGGCGATACCCGTCCTGCCAGCCAGATTCCCGAGAACGAACGCTACTACTATCTGGAAGAGCGTTACCCCGCTTTCGGTAACCTGGTGCCCCGTGACGTGGCCAGCCGCAACGCCAAGGACGTGTGCGACAAGGGTTTGGGTGTAGGTGCAACCGGCAAGGCCGTGTACCTGGACTTCAGCCACGCCATCAACCGCCTGGGCAAGCACACCATTGAGGCGCGCTACGGCAACCTCTTCGACATGTACCACGAAATCACGGCCCGCAACCCCTATGAGGAGCCGATGATGATTTACCCCGCGGTACACTACACGATGGGTGGCCTGTGGGTAGACTACAACCTGATGACGACCATCCCCGGCCTGTATGCGCTGGGCGAGGCCAACTTCTCTGACCACGGTGCCAACCGCCTGGGTGCGTCGGCGCTGATGCAGGGTCTGGCCGATGGCTACTTCGTGATTCCCTATACCCTGGGCGACTATCTGGCAGGCGAGAAGCCGGGCGAGAAAATCGACACGAACCATGCCGCCTTCGAAACAGCCGAGAAGGAAGTGCGCGACCGCATTGCCAAGCTGCTGAGCGTAAACGGTAAAACGGTAGTAGACGACTTCCACCGCAAACTGGGCAAGATTCTGTGGGACAACTGCGGCATGGCGCGTACCGCCGAGGGCCTGAAGAAGTCCATCGCCGACATCCGCCAGCTGCGCGAGGAGTTCTGGAAAGACGTAAAGGTGACGGGCACGAACGAAGAGTTCAACCAGAGCCTGGAGAAAGCCCTGCGTGTGGCTGACTTCCTGGAGCTGGGCGAGCTGATGTGCCAGGATGCACTTGACCGCAACGAAAGCTGCGGCTGCCACCTGCGCGAGGAGTTCCAGACCGAGGAAGGCGAAGCCCGCCGTAACGACGAGGACTTCTGCTATGTGGCCGCCTGGGAATACAAGGGCGACAACGTTGCTGCCGAGCTCAACAAAGAAGCGCTGGCTTTCGAAAACGTGAAACTGACCCAGCGCAGCTACAAGTAATCTCCTTATCCTTAGCCTCTAACATCACAACATATGAACTTCACGCTGAAAGTCTGGCGGCAGAAATCAGACAAGGCGTCTGGCCGCTTTGAGACCTACCAGGCGAAGAACATCAGCTCCGACGCCTCGTTCCTGGAAATGATGGACGTGGTGAACGACGAGCTGGAGCGCGAGGGCAAGGAGCCCATCGTGTTTGACCACGACTGCCGCGAAGGCATCTGTGGCAGCTGCAGCATGTACATCAACGGCCGTGCCCACGGCCCGAAGCAGCGGGTGGCTACCTGCCAGCTGCACATGCGCGAGTTCACCGACGGCGAAACCATCGTGATAGAGCCCTGGCGTGCCTCGGCCTTCCCGGTGATGAAGGACCTGGCGACCGACCGCTCGGCGCTGGACCGCATCATCCAGGCGGGTGGCTTCATCTCGGTAGACACCGGCAGTGCCCCTGACGCCAACGCCATTCCCATTGACAAGGCCATTTCGGACAAGGCGTTCGAAAGTGCCGAGTGCATTGGCTGTGGTGCGTGTGTGGCGGCCTGCCAGAACGCCAGCGCCATGCTGTTCCTGAGTGCCAAAGTGAGCCACCTGGCCATGCTGCCCCAGGGTGCGCCCGAGCGCCACAAGCGTGTACTGGCCATGGTGGCCCAGCACGACGCCGAAGGCTTCGGTGCCTGCACCAACACGGGTGCCTGCGAGGCCGAGTGCCCCAAAGGCATTTCGATTGCCAACATTGCCCGCCTGAACCGGGAGTACATCGTGGCCTCGCTGCCCCGCCAGTACGACTAGTATCCGGCAACCCCGTAAACGAAGCAGCCCAGCAGAAATGCCGGGCTGTTGTCGTATAGGGCAGGGCAGGGCGCTTATCTTTACCGGCATGAGTGGAGCCGCCAAACGGAAAATCTGCGTTGTTACAGGCACACGGGCCGATTACGGCCTGCTGTATTGGACGTTGAAAGGGCTGTCGGCGCGGACGGATGTACAGGTGCAGATTATCGCCACGGGCATGCACCTGTCGCCGCAGTTTGGCAACACCTGGCAGCAGATCGAGAAAGATGGCTTCCGGATTGACCGGAAGGTGGAGATACTGCTGAGTTCGGACACGGCCGTGGCGACTGCCAACAGCATGGGGCTGGCCCTCATCGGCTTTGCCCAGGCCTACGACGAACTGAAGCCTGACCTGGTGGTGGTGCTGGGCGACCGCTACGAGATACTCTCTGCGGCTTCGGCAGCCATGGTGGCCCGCCTGCCGATTGCCCATATACACGGCGGTGAAAAGACAGAAGGCGCCATGGACGAGGCCATTCGCCATGCCATTACCAAAATGGCGCACCTGCATTTTACCTCTACAGAAGTGTACCGCCAGCGGGTGATACAGCTGGGCGAGCAGCCCGACCATGTGTGGCATGTGGGTGCCCCCGGCCTGGACAACATCCGCCATCTGACACTGCTGGACCGCCCCGCGCTGGAGCAGTCGCTGGAGTTTCCGCTGGGGCGGCAGAACTTTCTGGTGACGTTTCATCCAGCGACACTGGCGGAACAGTCGTCGCGCGCGCAGTTTGAGGAGTTGCTGTATGCGCTGGAGGCTTTCCCCGACGCCCATCTCTTCTTTACCTACCCGAACTCGGACCCTGACGGTCTTGTAATCATTGACCTTATCAACGCGTTTGTACGCGGCCATACACACCGCGCGCAGGCGTACACCTCGTTGGGTCAGTTGCGCTATCTATCGCTGATGGCGCAGGTGGACGCCGTGATTGGCAACAGCTCCAGCGGGATTATCGAGGCGCCGTCGTTCCGTACAGCCACGGTCAACATCGGCGAACGACAGGCTGGGCGTGTTCAGGCGGCATCGACCCTCAACTGCCCGCCCAATCGTGATGCCATAGCAGATACCATTCGCGAAGCGCTGTCGCCAGCGTTCCGCGAAAAACTGAAGACCGTGGTGAACCCCTACAGCAAGGGCGATGCCTCTGCCGAAATTGTACAGGTGCTGGCTACCTATCCGCTGGAAGGTCTGCGGATGAAGCATTTTTACGATTTGCCAGTGGCAGACACACACTGACGGGGTTGCCGTTACAGCAAAGCGAAAGGCCACCCATTGTGTGGCCTTTCTGCTGAGGTGGTACAGGGGGCTCAGCGGCCAATGGCGGCGGTGGCGCGTTCTACGGCCTTGCGTTCCTTGTACTCGAACCACTTGGCGCCGAAGACCTTGCGGCCGAGGTTGTCGAGCTGGCGCATGACGAAGACGTTGTAGACGCCATTGAGCTTGATGCCCAGACGGGGATCGAGTGCACGGAGGCTGAGCGAGTAGCTGCCGTCCAGGTAGGTCATATGGTGCCACCAGCCCGAGGGCATGAAGAGGGTGTCGCCGTGCTCGAGGGTGCACTCAAGTCCTTTGAGGCCCTTGAGCGCAGGCCAGCGGTCAAAATCGGGGTTTTCGATCTTGATATCTTCGATGTTGTGCACGGAGAATGGCAGACGGTAGAGCCGCTCGCTGGCTTCGGGGCCAAAGAGGATGACCTTCTTGCGGCCGTGGAAGTGGGTGTGGAAGACGTGCGAGAGGTCGAGGTCGTAGTGGATGAAGACCGAACTGCCCTTGCCGCCGAAGAACATCATGGGGAAGCTGTCCAGAAAGCCCGGCATGAGGTCGGGGGCCTTGAAGTCGTTGCACAGGGCCGGGACGTGCTTGAAGATGTTGAAGAGGAAGATGCGGAGCATGGTAGGCTCGCGGCGGAGGAGTTCGAGATACTCGCCGAAGGGCATCTTCATGGCGGGCTCGTTGACGGACTTGGTGTAGTCGGCCTTGGAGTCGTCGTAGAGGGGAACCACCTGGTCGCCAACTACCTGCTTGAGGTAGTCGAAGGTCCATTTTTCGTAGGCCGGCCACTGACGAGCCAGGTTACGAATGACCAACGGTTTGAGTGGTTTGAGGTATTGCTTCTGGAAGTCGGCGGGAGAGATAGTATCTACCGTATCGACCGGACGAAGGTCAAACGACATGGGGAGTGTGCGGAAAACAGTGAGTAAGTCGGAAACACCCACTTGCTGCTGTTCAGGTTCCCTGTGTCAGAAAGCAAGTAGGTAAACTAGCCCGCGAAATAACTTTGCATCTGAGAGAAAGTCAACTCTCGGACTGTCAGTGGACTGACACTGTGTTGACGGTACCACTCCACAGCGTGACGAATGGCCAGTGGGGCGTTCCAGCGGGGGTGCCACTGGAGGTATTTTTTCGCCTTGGTGGCGTCGAGGACGAGGAGTCCGGCCTCGTGCGGGGCGTTGGGATTTGGAGGGGAGATGTGGTAGCTGCCAGTGCCCCATGCGGCGAGGGCGTGGTCGGCGAGCTGCTGCACGGGCAGACAGTCGGCGGGCTCGGGGCCGAAGTTCCAGGCCTGGGCAAACTGCTGGGGCTGGGCCATGAGGGCGGCAGCCAGCTGGAGGTAGCCGGTGAGGGGTTCGAGGACATGCTGCCAGGGGCGTACGGCCGCTGGATTGCGGAGGAGGGGCTGCTGACCTGCGGCAAGGGCGCGGGCGATGTCGGGCAGGATGCGGTCGGTGGAGAAGTCGCCGCCGCCGATGACGTTGCCAGCACGGGCAGTGGCCAGGGCAATGCGGTGGCCGTTGGGGGCGAAGAAGCTGCGGCGGTAGCTGGCGCAGACAATTTCGGCCATGGCCTTGGAGGCGGAGTAGGGGTCGTGGCCACCGAGGGGGTCGGTTTCGAGAAGGGGCTGGCCGGTCTCGGGGTTTTCGTAGACCTTGTCGGTAGTGGCGACGACGACGGCACAGGGCTCGCCATAGTGGCGGAGGGCCTCCAGGAGATGGAGGGTACCCTGGCTGTTGACGCTGAAGGTGTCGACAGGGCTGGCATAGCTGCGGCGGACAAGGCTCTGGGCGGCCAGGTGGATGACGACTTCGGGGCGGGCGTGGTGCAGGGCTTCGCGGAGGGCGTCGTAGTCGAGCAGGTCTGACTCGTGGTGCTGACAGAGGCTTGGGCCGCCGATAAGGCCGAACAGCGGCTGGGTGTCGTCGGGAGGGAGGGCATAGCCCGTGACGTTGGCGCCCAGCTGGTGCAGCAGCGCCAGCAGCCAACTGCCCTTGAAGCCGGTGTGGCCTGTGACGAATACCCGACGACCGCGGAAGGCGGCCTGGAGAAGCGACAGCGTAGACATTGACGCAAAGGTAACGGAGCGCCACCGAACGACGATGGGCCAGTCTGATGTGAAACGGTTGTGGCGTTAAGGGTCTGTTAGGAAATGAGGGGGCAGTTTGTTAACACTTTTAGGGCTTGATGTGGTGAAATGGGGGTTTTCGAGGTGGTTAGGTTAAGTAACAGTCTTTAACTAGGCCGGAAATTACAGCCGCTCTACCTTTGTCGTGTTGACTTGAAGGAACTGAACGCCAGCCCGCTGGAAACCTTCTGACTGACAGGTCGACACCTCACTCACTTCTCACCTCTCTCACACTTACTATTATGAAAACGAAAGCGATGCCAAGGCTGTACGCTGCCGCACTGGCAGTTCTGCTGACGTTAGCCGGAGCCAGCCAGGCTGCGGCCGCCCGCTACGACCTGTACCCGAACGCCGACCTGATTGGCGCAACGGTGAGCCTGCGTGCCACCGAACTGACGACGCACGACGAAAACGGCCGCGTGCAACTGGTGCCTGTATTTGACGCCAACACCCAGGCTACCATCGTAAACATGGAGCGCGTGGCCGAAGGCCCCGGCGGACAGGAAGTGCTGCGCGTAACGCTGCGTCTGGAGAACGGCGAGGAAGGTTATCTGGACATCGCTACCGACGAAGCATTTGAGCAGTACATCCAGGTACTGTGCGAGCACGTACTGTAAGCTGACAGGGTCTGCCGGGCCGAGTTGAAATCCGGAAGGTGCCCCATCGACAATACACTCACTACACACTCTCTTTGACCACGAGCCGCGGCTGCTACCACACGAGCAGTCGCGGCTCTGTCATTTCCTCGTAGGCGTAGTGCACACCCTCGCGGCCGAAGCCCGAGTGCTTGACGCCGCCATAGGGCATATTGTCGATGCGGAGGGTGGGGGCGTCGTTGACGATGATACCACCGACGTGGAGGGTGTCCCAGGCGGCCCGGATGTGGCGTTCGTCGTGGGTGAAGAGGCCCGTCTGAAGACCATAGCGGCTGGCGTTGACACGGGCCAGGGCATCGTCGAACTGCTGGAAAGTGGAGATGGCTACCACGGGGGCGAAGGCTTCTTCGCGGGCGATGTGGCAGCCCTCGGGCAGGTTGTAGAGGATAGCGGGGGCCACGGTATTGTGGGCGTCGAGGGCCTGGCCGCCGACGAGCCGTGCGCCGCCGTCCTGTGCTTCGGCAATCCACTGAAGGGTGCGGAGGTAGTTGGGGCGGTCGATAAGGGGGCCGACGAGGGTGTCGGAGTTGGCTGGGTTACCGATCACGAGGCGCGCAACTTCCTGCTCGAAGAGGCCGGAGAAAACCTCAGCGATGGAGGCGTGCACCAGAATGCGCTGCACGGAGATACAAACCTGTCCGGCGTAAGCGAACGAAGCCGCGGCGAGCTTGCGTGCGGCAGCGGGGAGGTCGGCGTCGGGGCAGACGATGGCAGCGGCATCGCCGCCGAGCTCCAGGGCCACGCGCTTGTCGGCGGCCTGGCGCTTGAGGTTCCAGCCTACTTCAGGGCTGCCGGTGAAGGACACCATTGCCACGCGGGGGTCTGTAACGGCCTGATTTCCAAGAGACGCGGAGAAGGGCAGAATGTGAAGGGCTTCGGGGGGCCAGCCAGCTTCGAGGAGGATGTGACCGAGGCGCAGGGCAGTAAGGGGTGTTTTGCTGGCGGGCTTCAGGACAAAAGGCATGCCTGCTAGGATGGCGGGTGCCAGCTTGTGGGCTACGAGGTTAAGAGGAAAGTTGAAAGGCGAGATGGCGAGGAGCACACCGACGGGCACGCGGCGGACAAGGCCCCGGCGGCCTTCGAGACCGGGTGCATGGTCGAGGGCGAGGAGCTGGTCTTCGGCGGTGCGGGCATAGGCTGCGGCGAAGGAGAAAACGGCCTGCGCGCGGCGCACCTCGGCTTGGGCCAGGGTGAGAGGTTTACCTGCCTCGGCGCAAATGAGGGAGGCAAGACTGTCGGTGTTGGCGGCAAGCAGGGCCACTGCTTTCTGCAGTATTTCGTGGCGCTGCCAGGCAGGCATGCGGCTGGTGTGGGGCAGTGCCTGCTGTGCGGTGCTGAGGGCGGTGTCTATGTGCGGCCAGACAGCAAGGCCCACAGTGCCAACAGTTTCACTGTTCCAGGGGTTGTATACCGTTAGCTGGTCGGGTGTGGATAAGGGCTGCCCGGCCAACAGGGGAGAAGCAGATGCGGTAGTCATGGGTTAGCGGGAAATACGGAGAAGAGATAGGTAGAACCAGTGAAAAGCGGCGGTTATATACCGCTTTCTGGTATATAACGGGCTTTGTTAATAAATTGAGAATGTAAAGTATCCAGAGTCCTCTCCTTAATACAATATGATGCACTTGTTACGCTTACAACGGGTCCTGCTACTTCTGCTGCTGCTGACAGCAGGAATTGGCGTGCACGCCCGTCAGGTTGGCAGCCCGGTATTGCAGAACTACAACC
Organism: Pontibacter sp. T17; assembly: GCF_057219875.1. NCBI lineage: Bacteria > Pseudomonadati > Bacteroidota > Cytophagia > Cytophagales > Hymenobacteraceae > Pontibacter > Pontibacter sp. T17. The sequence continues at coordinate 312,066 of NZ_JBXVVW010000001.1, read as the reverse complement.
AGCGGGATATGGGAGTCAACCCACCTGTCTGGTCGATGGTACAGGACAGCCGTGGCCTGATGTACCTGGCCGTGAACGACGGTATACTGCAGTTTGACGGGCGCAACTGGGTGCTGATTCCTGCGACGAGCAATGTGCGCAGCCTGGCAATTGATGACCAGGACGGCGTATTTGTGGGTGCGCGCGGCGACTTTGGCTATCTGGCCCGTACCAAGAACGCAGCTGTGCGTTTCATTTCTCTGAAGGCGAACCTGCAGGGCCGCCAGGCGGTGCAGGCGATTGACCGTGCGTATGCTACCAACTCGGGCGTGTACTTCATCGGCAGTTCTGAGATCTACCACGTGACGCGCAATGGCGTGTTCTTTGAGGTGGACCTGATCCGTGGCGACGGGCCATTCAACGGCTCGTTTATGCTGGACAACACCGTATATGTAAACGTAAGCGGCAAGGGTTTGCGGAAAGTGAATGGCCGCCAGCTGCAACCAGCGCAGGGTGGCGACTTCTTTGCCGACCGGGGTATCATCGGTGGTGCTTCGTATGCGCAGGGCAAGGCGTTGATCGCAACCAATAAAGGTCTTGTAAAAGCTGCTCAGGGCAGCTTTGCCGATTTCCGGCCTTACAGCCAGGATTACCTGAGCACCAACGGTATCTGGGACCTTTCGGCCCTGCCGAGTGGCGAAGTGGCCGTAGCTACCCAGAACGGGGGTGTAGTGGTTATCAAGGCTGACGACGGGCAGGAGGTAGCCCGCATGAACCGCACTTCGGGCATGCTGGACAACGTAATGTACAGTGTGTACTGCGACCGCGACGGCGGTGTGTGGGCCGGCCATAACAAGGGTGTGAGCCGCATGCAGCTGGGCCAACCGGTGCGCTCGCTGGCCTCGCTGAGTGGCCTTGATACGAAGGTCTCGAACATGTACAGCTATGGAGGACGCCTGTATGTGACTGCCAACCAGGGTGTGGTGGCAGTAGACGAACGTGTTGGTAACAGCTATGTACCAGTGGCAGGCATCAACCGCGACAGCTGGGCAATGGCACAGGCTGGCAACAGCCTGCTGGTAGCGAGCATACAGGGCGTGTTCGATGTGTCGAGTGGCAAGGCCGTGGGTGTCACCACGCCTGCGCCGCTGGAGGCACTGAGCATTGCGGCGTCAGCCTCGGGCACGCGTGCCTACGCCGGCCTGACCAATGGCGTTGCCCTGCTGGAAAACAGCGGTGGCCGCTGGAGCTCGAAAGGGCCGCTGGAAGGCTATAACCAGGAGACGAACTCGATTGTAGAACTGAAAGAAGGCACGGTGCTGATGGGTACGCCGATTGAGGGCCTGTTCATGGTGACCTTCGGTGAAGACCGGGCGTCGCTGCTGAAAATCGGCAACTCGCGCGGCCTGCCCCAGGGCTATGCAGAAGTATACAAGCTGGGCAAGGATGTAATCGTACGCACGCAAGACGGAATTTTCCGCGAGACGGAGAACGCCCGCCGCTTTGTGCGCGACAGTGCGCTTACCAATCTGATAGGTGCGCGGACGGTACAGTTTGCCGATGCCGGCGACGGCAACCTCTGGATATCGACTGATCGTGGCGCAGTGAAGGCTGTGAAGCAGGCCGATGGCAGCTATAAACTGGACGACGTTTCGGCTGCGAACCTGCTGAACGAACGTCCGACGAAGCTGTATTTCCACGACAATGTATTGTGGATGGCGTTTCAGGAGCGTATTTCCAGCTACAACACCGCCCAGCAGTACGCACTGCCAAAGCTGGCGAAACCGCTGATTCGACAGGTGAGAGTGTCGGCTGACTCGGTATACTTCCGGGGCGACTTTCTGGATGCGAACGAAAAGCTGATGGCCGAACAGACCAAGGAGCTGACCCCAGCATTCCCGGCCAACTTCAATGACCTGTCCTTCGGTATCTCGGTGCCGAATTACCAAAACACACGTGCGCTGAAGTACCGTTATCGTATTGTAGGCTTCCTGGAGAACTGGAGCGAGTGGAGCGAGCAGACGGAGTATCAGTTTCCCGGCCTGCCGAGTGGCGAGTTTGTGTTTGAAGCACAGGCGATGGACGCCTATGGTCAGGTGAGCGAAGCGGCACAGTTCAAGTTTTCGATCGCCACGCCGATTTACCTGACGCCGTATGCCTTTGCGGCCTATGGTATTGCCGCCCTGCTGATCATCTTCCTGGTGATTCGTATCAATAGCAGCCGTCTGGAGGCAAAGAACCGCGAACTGGAGTCGATGGTACTGGAGCGGACGAAGGAACTGAACAAGCAGAAGGAAGAGCTGCAGAAGAGCAACGATGAACTGGACAAGACGCTGACCGCACTGACGCAGTCGCAGACACAGCTGGTGCAGAGTGAGAAAATGGCTGCACTGGGTCAGCTGGTAGCGGGTGTGGCGCACGAAATCAACACGCCACTGGGTGCCATCAACGCGGCGGCGGGCAACCTGAGCAAGAACCTGAGCCCGACGCTGAAGAACCTGCCCGATCTGATGAAGACGCTGGACCCTGCCACAGAGGCACTGTTCTTCCGACTGGTAGACCGGTCGCTGAACTTCAACGGGACCCTGACCAGCCGCGACGAGCGTAACTACCGCAAGCAGGTAGGCCAGGACCTGGAAGAGAAGGGCCTGCCAAATGCACAGGGCCTTGCCGGTGGCCTGGTGAAGATTGGCGTGTTTGAGAACTACGACGACTTCATTCCGCTGTTCCAGCACGCGCAGGGCGAGCAGATTATCGAGATGGTGAACGCGGTGGGCAAACTGCGCGTGAACATCGACAACATCGAACTGGCCGTAGCGAAGACACAGAAGATTGTGTTTGCGCTGAAGAGCTACTCGCACCGCCAGGCGGAAGACGTGCTGGTGCCCGCGAACATTGGCGACAACATCGACACGGTACTGACCATCTACCACAACCAGCTGAAGTATGGTGTGGAGGTGACGAAGGACTTCGAGGCCGGTCTGCCGGAAATCATGTGTTTCCCGGACGAACTGAACCAGGTGTGGACGAACATTCTGGTGAACGCGATACAGGCGATGGAGGGCAAAGGCACGATTCATATCGACCTGCACCGCCACAACCCGCTGGGCGTACCAGGGCTCCAGGTGAAGATTACCGACAGCGGCCCTGGCATTCCACCCCACGTAGTGTCGCGCATCTTCGAGCCGTTCTACACGACGAAGCCGCAGGGCGAAGGTTCTGGCCTGGGTCTGGACATCTGCCGCCGGATTGTGGAGAAGCACCGCGGCACCATTACGGTGGACACGGAGCCCGGGCGGACGACCTTCCTGGTGTACCTGCCCGTGGACCCGGAGACGGCGCCCGTAACGGCCACGGCCTAAAGAAATCGCTACCCGTATCGGGACGGCGGCGAAGGTCGTCCCGATACGGGAAAGTGTCCACAGTTTTGGCTTGTAGAAGAAAGACTGTGGCGGAAACAACTATCTTTATCGCATTCAGGAACAATCAGCCTAAATCGGAAGCACTATGTCAATGAAGCGCGCCATCCTATGCGTGGACGATGAGAAAATCGTGTTGGACAGCTTGCAGGAGCAACTGCGGAGCACGTTCGGCGAGAAATTCGAATACGAAATTGCGGAGAGTGTGGAGGAAGCCTGGGAAGTGATCGAGGACCTGGTATCCGACGGATACGACATGGTACTGGTGATCAGCGACTGGCTGATGCCACGTATCAAGGGCGACACGTTCCTGATCGACGTTCACCAGAAATACCCTGAGACGGTAACCATCATGCTGACTGGCCAGGCCGACCCGGAAGCTGTGCAGAACGCGATGGACAACGCAAACCTGTATGCCTACATCCGTAAGCCCTGGCGTGAGGAAGACCTCATCGCCTATGTGAACAAGGCCCTTGCGCAACTCGGCATCCAGGAATGAAAAAACCCGTCATACTCTGCGTAGATGACGAGAAGATCATCCTTGACAGCCTCGAGGAGCAGATCAGTTCGCGCCTTGGGCGCGAGTTTGACTGTGAACTGGCCGAAGGCGGCGAGGAAGCGCTGGAGATTATAGCCGAACTGGCCGAGGAAGGCCGTGACCTGGCGGTGGTGATTTCGGACCAGCTCATGCCCAAAATGAAGGGCGATGAGTTTCTGATCCGCGTACACCAGACACACCCCGAGACCCTGAAGATTCTGCTGACGGGGCAGGCGAGTATCGATGCTGTGCGCAACGCGATCAACAACGCGCGCCTGTATCGTTACGTCGTTAAGCCCTGGGAAGAGAATGACCTGATGCTGACGGTGGAGGAGGCTGCTCGCAGCTACCTCCAGTACCTGCAGCTGCTGGAGCACAACCGCCTGCTGCGCAGCCTGAACAAGGCCACGCAGGAGATATCCGGCGAGATTGACATGAAGCGTCTGGTGAACAAGTTCATGCAGAACGTGATTGACAACACCGGCGCGGAGAAGGGCTTCCTGATAGTAGAGAAAGAAGGACGGCTGAACGTAGAGGCCGTGGCCAGCGCCATACAGGACGAGGCCCGCACCCTGCAGCTGAAGCTGACCAACGAGAACCCGCTGCTGACCAACGAGGTGTTGCAGAACGTGGCGGTAACGTTGCAGTCGGACCAGTTCCCCGACTTCCGTATTGTAACGCCGATATCGAAGAAGGGCAAGAACCTGGGTTATCTGTATCTGGAAAACCCGAAGAGCCGCGACGCCTTCAACTTCAACCAGCGCGAGATTCTACAGATGCTGGCCAGTCAGGCGGCCATCTCTATTGAGAACGCCAACCTGTATGCCCGGCTGGAAGAACGCCAGACGGAACTGCAGGCCGAGAAGGACAAGCTGGAAAATGCCAACCTGATTATTGCGCAGAAGAACGAAGACATCACGGACAGTATCCGTTATGCGCGGCGCATTCAGGAGGCCATTATGCCGGAGCAGCTGTCGCTACAGGAGATATTCTCTGACTCGTTTATCCTGTACAAACCGAAGGATATCGTGTCGGGCGACTTCTACTGGTTTGCCGAGCGCGACGGTTTCTTCTGCGGTGCGGCTGTAGACTGTACGGGACACGGTGTTCCGGGGGCGTTCATGTCAGTGATGGCATCGGGCTTCCTGAACCAGATCATCAACGAGAACCACATCACCGAGCCCGAGAAGATATTGGAACAACTGAACATACGTGTGCGCCGGGCCCTGAAGCAGGACCTGGAAACCACCGACACCGCCGACGGTATGGACCTGGCGCTGGTGACGATGGAACGCTCGACGGGTGTGTTCAAGTTTGGTGGGGCCCGCCGCCCGCTGTGGCTGTTCCGCAAAGGGCAGGAGATGATGGAGTTCCGTGGCGACAAGCAATCGATTGGTGGCCGAGCGAACGACAACACCGAGCCCTATACCGGCAGCGTGATAGAGACCCAGCCGGGCGATGCGATTTACATTTTCACGGACGGGGTAGTAGACCAGTTTGGTGGCGACGACCACCGGAAGTTTACGCCACGCCGCCTGCGGGAGTTTCTGGAAAGCGTGCAGGACAAGCCGCTGACCGAGCAGAAGCATCTGCTGGACCGTGAAATTGAGACCTGGAAAGGACGCTATGAGCAGACCGACGACATTCTGATCATGGCGATCCGGGTGTAGGGGGCTGCCCAACATTTACAGGACACGCGCCACTGGAGAGCATCCGGTGGCGCGTGTATGTTTTGGGGAGGGGAGAGCAGGCTAGGCGTAGGTGATGCGCACCAGCGAGAGGATTTTGCGCTGGAAGAAGCGCGCTTCCTGCTCGTAGTGAAAGACATCGCGGTAGAAGGCTACGTGTTCGTCATTGGGGAGCTGGAAACGGTAGGTCTCGTCGCGCCACTGAAGGTGCACTTGTGCCCAGGGTAGCGCCAGCGTATGCACGGCTGGCTTGTCTGGGTGCCAGCAGGTGAGGGTCAGGTGGTCGGGCGAGGAAGCGAGCGATTTGACGAACCAGTCTTCTTGCTGGCACACCCGGGTGGGTATGTAGCCGGTGCCTGACTTCATGAGGTGGAGGATAATGAGCGTGAAGAGCGGAGTACCCGTAAGAAGAATGGCCGATGCGCCTGTCCACGGCCAGCTGAAGATGGAAGCCACGAGCAGGATGCTGGCCCCGCGGTGCCAACGCCGGAAGTCGAAGTCGGGTGGGGCCTTGGCGTTGAGCTGTGCGGTGGGAGCAGTTTCTTCAAGTGGCGGAGATGGGTTATTGATGGCGGCTAGCAGCTCGGCTACAGTATTGGGGGCGTTTTTCCAGAAGGCAAGGGTAAGGCGGTCTTCCATGCCGAGGCGTTTGTAAACGGCTTCGATGAGGTTTCCTTCCTCCTCCATCGTGTTGCGCAGCAAATCGGACAGTGTCTCCGTTTGCTGTATATCGCGCAGCCAGACGAGGTCCCAGAGGAGAATCTTAGCCAGTTCTTCGAAGGTGACGGGCGTGAAGGACATAGGGTGAAGATAATGCAACAGTATTTGCGTGGGGCGGGAACCCAAGCCGCGGATTTGTTAGTTTTGCTACCACCCAACAGCAACGACATGAATTTCCCCGCAGAACTGCTCTACACCACCGACCACGAATGGGTACGTATTGAAGGCGACGTAGCCACGGTAGGCATCACGGACTTCGCCCAGTCGGAACTTGGCGACATCGTGTTCATCGACATCAACAGCGTGGGCAAGTCGCTGGACGCCCATGCGGTATTCGGCACCGTAGAAGCAGTGAAGACGGTATCGGACCTGTTCCTGCCCGTAAGCGGCACCATTCTGGAGTTCAACACAGCGCTGAACGACAAGCCCGAAGCGGTGAACCAGGACCCCTACGGCGCAGGCTGGATGGTAAAAGTAAAACTGGCCGACCCGAGCAACCGCCAAGGTCTGCTGGACGCCGCTGCCTATCAGGCAACACTGAATCTCTGAACAGGCGAACCTTTACGGTTCCTCCCCCGTATACAGGTAAAGCCGGCCATTGGCCGGCTTTTGCCATTTTTGCAGACCGAACAACCAAACAACAGCCTGCATGAACCGATGGATGACCTGGGCCGCCAGCTTGCTGGCGTTGCTGCTGCTGGCTGCCAGCCTGCACGCCGCTGGCCCTGACAGCACAAAAAAGAAGAAGAGTTTTCTAGGGCGGGTGTTTACACCTACCGAACAAAAAGCCGGCAATAGAACAGAGGCCAAAAAGAAGGGACTGGGTGCGCGCCTGAAGCGCCTGTTTACCAAAAAGGAAAGCCAGCCCTCGGATAAAGAACAACAGCAGCTGAACACCTACGAGCGGGAATATGAGACCTCGCTGCAACGGAAAGACTACCAGCGGGCACTGCATTACCTGACTCTGTACGAGAGCACCCGCGACAGCCTGCTGGAAGTGCAACTGGACTATGAACGCGCCGTAGCCGAGACCGAGCGGCAGAAGACCGTAACCTGGAGTGTGACGGGTGGCCTGGTGCTGGTGCTGGGCTTTGCGGGTGTGTTGCTGTGGCTGTTCCGGGAGAAGCGGAAGGCCAACGTGCTGCTGGGGCAGATCAACGTGTCGTTGCAGGAAGCGAACGAGGAGATACTGACGCAGCAGGAGGTGCTGAGCCGCCAGCACCGCGACATTGTGTCGAGCATAGAATACGCGCGGCGGATACAGGAGGCGATACTGCCGGCGCAGCAGCAGATAGCCCAGGTGCTGCCGCAGAGCTTTGTGCTGTACCGGCCGAAGGACATCGTTTCGGGCGACTTCTTCTGGTTTCACCAGACGCCGACACACACACTGTTTGCAGCAGTGGACTGTACGGGGCACGGCGTGCCGGGGGCCTTTATGAGCGTGCTGGGCATGAGTCTGCTGAACCAGATTGTGGCAAGCGAGCCGGGCCTTGCGCCGGGCGAAATCCTGAACCGTCTGCACCAGGGTGTCATCGCCAGCCTGAAGCAGCAGCAGGGCCGCACGGCCGCACAGGACGGCATGGACCTGACGCTGTGTGCGCTGCGCCACGACCGGCGTGAGCTGCTGTTTGCCGGGGCGAACAACCCCCTGTATGTGCTGCGCAAAGCAGGGCCGCTGGAAGAGGTGAAGGGCGAGAAAGCGCCCATTGGCGGTGCGCGCTATGCAAACCACACCTTTACAACCCAACGGCTGACGCTTGAGGCGGGCGATGCGCTGTACCTCTTCTCGGACGGGCTGGCCGACCAGTTTGGCGGGCCACAGGGCCGGAAGTTTACCTACCGCCGCCTGCGCGAACTGCTTGTGGAAACGCGCAGCCTGCCCATGCCTGCCCAACAGCAGCGGCTGGAAGCAGCCTTCGAAAGCTGGCGCGGCCAGCAGGAGCAGATAGACGACGTGCTGGTGCTGGGTGTGCGCGTGTAAAAGGTGTACAAAAGTGGCGAAGCGACGGGTTTGGGGGCTAACTTGCCGCAACGGCCAGTATTGGCCCCCGAGACACCGAAGCCATGATCAAGCTGGTACCCCTGACCCGCGCGAACTGGGAGCGCGCCATTGAACTGGAGCCTGCCGAAAACCAGAAGGAGTTTATCCCGGCGGTGCTGCTGAGCATAGCCCAGAGCCGTTTTGAGCAGTCGGACCTGTATGGGGTGTACCTGGACGCGCAGATGATAGGCTTCGCGAAGGTGGCGTACTACAGCCACGTGCCGTGGGTAACGCGCTTCATGATCGATCACCGCTTTCAGGGGCAAGGCCACGGCCGCGCTGCGTTGGAGCAGTTGATAGAGAAGCTGATGAGCAAGCCGGGGATAGACGAGATCCGGACTACGGTGGCGCTGCGCAATGCTGCGGGTGAGTATCTGTTTCATCAGCTGGGTTTTGAGCGCACGGGCGAGCTGGAAGGCCGCGAGATTGTGCTGCGGCTGCGGCGGTGAACGTTAAGGGAGTAGACACGAGTGCCGCTGGGCCGTACTTTAGGTTTTCACTCCCAATCTGACATAACTATGACGAGGCCAAGACGGTGGTATGCCCACCCCCTGCTGACCCACGGCGTGATGCTGGCGGCCGGTCTGGGCCTGGGCGGCTGGTATTTCAGCCGGGTGGTGGACGAAAAACTGGCAAAACTGCGTGCACCCGTGGAGATGAACGCCATCGCACGCCCGGCGGCCCGGTTGGCGCCATTGCCCGTAGAAGACGCTGCAGCCTTTGAGGCAGCGGCCACCCAGGCTGTGCGCACGGTGGTGTATATAGAAGCCCGCATAGGCAGTGGGCTGGAAGCACTGATGGGGCAGGCGAGTGTCAGTACAGGCTCGGGGGTACTGATGAGCGCGGATGGTTACATCGTGACGAACCACCATGTGGTGGAGAACGCCAGCGACATAGAAGTGACGCTGAGTGATAAAACCCAGCTGGTAGCACGGCTGGTTGGTAGCGACCCCAACACCGATCTGGCGGTGCTGAAAGTAGAAGCCCAGGGCCTGCCGACGGCACGTTTTGGCGACAGCGACAACGTGCGGGTGGGACAGTGGGTGCTGGCCATTGGTAATCCGTTTGAGCTGACGAGCACAGTAACGGCAGGTATCATCAGCGGAAAGGCGCGGGAGATTGGCGCGCTGCGCAACCGCCTGACGGCGGCCACAGGTGTTGATCTTAGCATAGAGTCGTTTCTGCAGACCGATGCGGCGGTGAACCCCGGCAATTCGGGTGGGGCGCTGGTGACGCTGGATGGCGCACTGGTAGGCATCAACACGGCAATTGCCACGGTGAGCGGCATCAGTGAGGGCTTCAGTTTTGCGATACCGGCAAACCTGGTGCGGAAGGTGACAGCCGATCTGATCGAGTTTGGGGCGGTGCAGCGGGCGTTTATTGGCGTGAACATCCGCGACATCGACTATGCGCTGCAACAACGGTATGAACTGCCGACACGTAACGGCGTGCTGGTACTGGCGACGTCGGGTAATGGCGCGGCGCGGAAGGCGGGCCTGCAACGCTGGGACATCATCCGGGCGGTAGCTGGGCGGCCAGTGGGCAGTACCAGCGAACTACAGGAGCAGGTGGGCCGCTATCGGCCGGGGGATCAGGTGCAGCTGACCGTGCTGCGCGAAGGCCAGACGCTGGACGTAGACGTGCAACTGCTGAACCGACAGGGCACAACAGAGCGTATTGTGGCAAAGCAGTCAGTGACGAAAGAAGCCACGGAGGACGTGGTGGGGCTGTTTTCGCTGGAAAAGCTTGGCGGTACGTTTACTCCGCTGACCCGCAGCGAGCAGCGGCGCCTACAGGTGCCTCGGGGGCTGAAAGTGGTAGAACTGAAAGAATACGGCCTGCTGACCTTTGAGGGTGTGCAGGTGGGTTTTGTGGTGACAAAAGTGAACGGGCGCCCGGTGGGGAGTGTAGACGAACTGAAAGCCGTGCTGCACGCAGCCGTGGATGTGGTACTGATAGAAGGCTACCGGCCGGATACAGAGCGGAAGACGTTCTACCGGATAGAAATGGAGGAGTGAGGGGCTGTTGGGTTGTCTGCGCCAAACCACAGGTAGATTTCTCGCTTCGCTCGAAATGACGTACCCTTTTGATTGAGTTGAAGAGGTAGTTGCTTCAGGTTTTGGGTTTGCGGAGGAGCTTGAAGATGGGCTGGCCTGTTCGGGCTTTCTCCTCGTTGACGAGGGTGGCTTCGTGGAGTATCCAGGGGAGATCTTCGGTCTGGAGGTCGGCGGGAGAATAGATACGGTAGTGGCGGATGAGCTTGCGGTCGGTGGCGACGAGGAGGCCGTGGTCGTTGGAGAGGTCGGCGCCAGAGCAGAAGCCGATGTAGATGTGGTCTTTCTGGAGGCCCAGGTAGAGCAGCATGCCGTGGTGGTAATAAAAGGGGCCACCGAATCGGATGGCCTCGCCGAGCATGGGAAGGGTTTGCCAGAGGAAGGCGCGGGTGTGCTGGAGGAGGGGCCGGTGGAAGTCGGACCGGGAGTTGATGTAGTGCTCGACGTCGGGGTCGCGGACGCCGGGCTGCGGGTGGGGTTTTCGGGCTGCCTGTGGCATGGAGTGAAGTTGCAAAGGCAGGTGGCAGCCATGCAAGCCAATGACTGTTAAGCGAAGGCAGGATGTGGCTTTGTAGTCAGCAGGAGAGGGCCCCGATGCTCGGGATGTGCCAATTTCTCTGCGCGCTCGAAATGACAGAGCGGGATATAAGAGGGTGGCTGAGTGCCACCCACAGGTAGATTTTTCGCTGCGCTCGAAATGACGTATCCTTTTTCAGGGGCTGGTATGGGATTTGAAAGGCACGGAGGGTGATGCAGCGCTGGTGTATTGTGCCGGCCCTGTCAACGATAAAAGTGTTAACTTTTAGGATGAAATACCTGCTGGCACTGGGGCTCCTGCTGGGAGTGGCGCTGTGCGAACCGGGGGTTGTGCAGGCACAACAACCCGACATTGCCGAAGGCGCTGATGAGGGCGAGGAGCTGGGCCGCTATTTGCGGGCTGACTGGAAGCGGAATCTGCAGGAGGCGCTTCGGAGCGATAGTACGCGGTTTCTGGCGCCCACGATGCTGGGACCTGAAAGTGTGCAGGATCTGATACGGCTGCGGGGGCTGAAGGGCTTGCGCCTCAGCAGTGTGCGCGAGCTGGATCTGGCGCAGGTGGTGAAGAACAATCCGGGATTGGAGGTGCTGGAACTGTCGGCGTGTGGCCTGACGGACCTACAGCCGCTGAGCCAACTGAAGAGCCTGCGGGTGCTGATAGTGGAGTTCAACCAGGTGACGGATCTGCGGCCGCTGGCAGCCCTGACCGAACTGACGACGCTGAAACTGACGCGGAATCGTATTCGGGATCTGTCGGCGCTGGCAGGGCTGAAGAAGCTGACAGTGCTGGACGTGAGCGAGAACCCCATCCATAGTATACAACTGGTGGCGGGGCTGCCCGCACTGCGGGTGCTGTCGCTGTTCCGGTGCGACTCGGTAGCGGATTTTTCGCCACTTAAGAAGCTGACGCTGCTGACCCACCTGAACCTGTCGTTCGTGAACACGGCGAAGGTGTCGCTGGCAGATGTGGCGCACCTGACGCTGCTGGAGAACCTGCGCGTGCAGGCCATAGTTGAGAGCCAGCAGGAGCTGGAGTATCTGCGGAACCTGCGGGGCCTGAAGCACCTGACGATAGGCCAGAACCCGGGGATCATAAGTCTTGAGCCCCTGCTGGGGATGGTGCGGCTGCAATATCTGGATGTGCACGGCTGTGGCCTGACGAACATACGGGAGCTGGCGCAGCTGAATCAGCTGCGGAAGGTGGTGCTGCATTACAACCAGATCAGCGACCTGAACCCGCTGGCCGGCTGCCCGGAGCTGCAGGTACTGTATGCGTTCAACAACCCGGTGATGCACTATGAAAAGCTGGTTTTTCTGCGGAAACTGAAGTACCTGAGCCTTTCGCGAGGGCTGATGACGGCGGATCAGGCACGGGCGTTTCAGCAAAAGCTGCCGAAAGGCTGTCGTTTGCAGCTGCTGTAATGCACGAAAAGCATGTGCAAACAGTTTTAGTAAGAGACAGACAACGACAACCTACCGCGATGCCTTTGAGTCCAGGAAGTGCAGCCCCCGACTTTGAGTTGGTGGGGACGCACGGGAAACCATTCCGATTGAGCCGTGATGCTGCCCATGAATGGGTAGTGATTTACTTTTACCCGCGCGATTTTTCTCCGTTGTGCACGGCGCAATCGTGCAGTTTCCGAGATGAGTTTGCACATCTGGCGGCGCTGGACTGCCTGGTGTTCGGGATATCGGAGGGGAGCCCAGACCAGCAGATGAAGTACCGCGACTCGCTGGGGTTGCCTTTTCACCTGCTGTCGGACCGCCGGCACGACGTGATGCGGGCTTACGGGACGCTGGTGCCGCTGGTGAACGCGACCCGCAGGGTGACCTATCTGCTGAAGCCCACGACCCGAGGGCACGAGATTGCCGCGGTGTTTGAGGCCAACTTCCAGGGGAAGGCGCATGTAGATGCGATGCTGTCGGCGCTGCGTAAACAGAAGCGCGACTAGCGACACCGGAGGGCGAATGCGATTGCGCAGTACATTTGTGACGTACAGACACCTTTAGCCATCCATGTATCCCGAGACGAACGACCCCAGCCTGGGCCTGGGCATATCAGACCTTCGCGCCATCCGATTTCATTCGGCGGAGCGGGACCAGTGGACTGGGGAGCGCAAGAGCGCTGGGCTGATCCGGCTGGAGCACGATGCCCTGGTGATAGAAGTGGAGCGGAAGCCGAACGGGCTGCAGAAGCTGGTGGCACTATTTGACGAACGACTGGTGGAGCAGGGGCCCAACCAGACGCGCATACCACTGGCAGCCATTGAAAGGTTTGAACTGGAGCGGAAGTGGTGGAAACCTACCGCAGTGGTATTGCAGGTATCGAAACTGGGATTGTTGCAGGGAATGCCTGGTGCAGTGGCTGGCCTGATGAAAGTGCGGATAGAAAAAGCAGACATAAAGGATGCGGAGGCACTGATTTCGCGGACGTTGCTGCTGCGGAGCGAACAGCGCCTGGGTTCCTGAGGCGGCTGCTGTAAAGAATGTTTCCAAAGTTGGGGTTGGAGTAAACCCAAGCGGGCCAAAGCGCGTTACATACGGGAATACCTTACCCGAAACCGCTATGGCAAAGCCTACACCCGAACTGATAACAGCCCTGCGGGAGACTGCCGACCGTCTGGCCCAGGGCGTTGATTACCAATGGACGCATCAGGGGGCTTGCAACTGCGGGCATTTGGTGCAGACGGTAACGAAACTGGACCGCGCGACCATTCATGCACTGGCCTTGGAGCGCGAAGGCGAGTGGGCGGATAAAGCCTTGAGTTACTGCGCTACCAGCCGTTTCCCGATTGACCACATACTTGGCCAGCTGTTTGACCTTGGCCTGTATCAGGAAGATGTGGTGGCGCTGGAGCGCCTGGCCGACCCAGAGGTGCTGGTTCGAATGCCACAGGAATTCCGGCCTGCCGAAAAGAACAACCGCATGCATGTAGTTGCGTATCTGCGCGCATGGGCCGAGTTACTGGAAGACCAGTGGGTAGACCGTCAGGGCCGCATCAGTCTGCCTGCGTGGGAAGCTACGATTGCCACTTTCTGACGCCGGGAGCCGATCAACCCGAGTTATATAAAGTGAGAAGCCCTGAGAAATCAGGGCTTTTTCCATTGTTGGGGCATTCAGCGCCAGGGTGCAAGACGGCGGGTGACGAGATTGAACTCGCGCTGGGTGAGATGTCCTGTGTCGTGTGCCTGTTTCAGCTGACGGAACTTCTGGCCAATAGCTTTATGGCCACTGGTGCCATGTTGAAGGGAAGGTGCTGCGGCCAGCACGTCGCGGACAGGCTTGCGGCTGTCTGCGGCAAGGGCCCAGAAGAGAGCGAGAATCCAGCCGATGACCGTCCAACCAGCCAGGACATTGAGGAGGACAATATTGTTGAACTCCTTTTTGTCACGGGCTATCAAGGCTGGCAAGATGTACAGTGCAAGCAGGATGGCCAGCACCATAATTACAAGAATGAAAGCAAAGAGTTCGAGCATGATTAGGCGCAGAAAGCAGGTGTTAAACAAGGAAGAAGTGTTGATGAAAGCAACAAGCCCCGGTTTTGGCCGGGGCTTGTGGAGCTTCAGAAAAGCGTGTGGGCTTACTTGCCAGCTTTTTCTTTCTGTTCCTTGTATTTGGCGTTAAGCTTTTCGAGGACTTCGGCAGTGATGTCGCGGTCGGCGGGCGCATAGAGTACCTGTCCGCCCTGCTTTGAATAGGCGAGGACGAAGCGGTATTTGCCGGTAGCGGCGATTTCCTTGAGAACGGCGTCTACGTCGGCACGAAGGCTGTCCTGCTGCTTGGCTTGCTCTTCCTGAAGCTCGGCGGCGCGCTGCTGCTGGTAAGCCTGGAGCTGCTGCTGCTGAGTAGAGAGGCGGGCTTCGGTAGCCTGACGCTGGTCGAGGGTCATGGAGCCGCCGCGCTGCTGGTACGACTGGACTTCGGCCTGGAAGCGCTGGCCGCGGGCGCGCATGTCGTTGTCGGCGGCGGTGGCTTTGGCGCGGAGCTCGGTCTGCAGGTCTTTTGCTTTCTCGAACTTGGCGAAGAGGGAATCGGTGTCGATGTACACGATTTCAGCACCACCGGCGGTGGCATCGGCATTGGCTGCGGGAGCCGGAGCCTGCTGGCAGGCGGTGAACAACCAGGCGGCAACGGCAGCCAGGCCCAGGGTAGAACGAAGAGTCACGGGCAAGTACTAAAGTAAAAGGGTTGAGGTGCAAATATACACGGGATGAAAAGCCGAAACTTCTAGCTTTGTAGAAGCTGGTTTTCCCGGTGCATGTGCACAGGGAAAGCCGGGCACAGACCTTAACACACCTACACCCCCCTCCATCATGAGCTTCGAAAGCATTCTCGAGACGATCAAGCAGAAAGTGGGCACGGACAGTGGCCTGAACGGATCGATCAAGTTTGTAGTGGACAACGACAAGTTTGTGCATGTGGATGCCACGGTAGTGCCGAATGTGGTGTCGACGGAAGACAAGCCAGCCGACTGCACGATTAAAGCCAGCACGGATACAATCATGAGCATCATCTCTGGGCAGACGAACTCGATGATGGCCTTCATGATGGGCAAGATCAAGATTGAAGGGAACATTTCGCTTGCGACGCACGTGACGAAGATTCTTTGAGCGGCACAGGAATTGCGCCAGCCGGGCGGCCACTACTGGACGGACAGGGGTGGCCGCCTGTCTTTTGGTCTATATTTGAGCATTGTGAAACAGAACGGAATATGGGGCTTCGTGGCCCTGCTGTTGTTGAGCCTGCTGGGCCTTCCGACGGCGTATGGGCAGGAAAGCCGTTACAGGAACTACTGGGAAGTAGGTGGGTTTGTTGGAATTGCCAACTACAACGGCGACCTGACGTACTCGAAAGGGCAGGGTTTTCCTGCGAGCCAATTGGGGAGCCTGAAACCGACGGCATTTTCGGGTGGCGGCTTCATCATTTACCGTTTCCACCCGCACATGGGTGTTCGGCTGGCACTTAACTATGGGTTGGTGGCAGGGGATGATGGCTTTTCGGATGTGCCAGAGCGGGAGGTGCGGAACTTGCATTTTATTACGCATGTCGTGGAATTGAGCGGCACAGTGCTGTATGAGTGGAAAGGGAACGACCGTAACTATATGTACAGGGCTTGGCTGACGCCTTACGTATTTGCCGGGCTTGCCGCCTTTTACTATAAGCCACAGGCGTATCTGGACAAAGCCAACCTTAACGGCCTGACGGACCTTCGTCCGTTGCGTACCGAAGGCCAGGAGGTGGCATATAAGCCGGTATCGCTGGCGATTCCTTTCGGCTTTGGGGTTCGGAAGCGCTGGAACGACCGCTGGGATGTGCGCGTGGAGGTAGGGTTCCGATATACGTTTACCGACTATCTGGACGATGTGAGTGGAAACGGGAACGGGGCTGGTGGCTATGCGAGGCCGGGTGAATACAGCAGTGTACTGTCGGCGACATTTGGCGACCGACGGCTGACAACACTGATAGGAGATGGCCGGCGCGGCAACCCACAGACAAACGACTGGTATGTGTTCAGTGGGGTAGCAGTATCTTATGTACTGTATGACCCAAACAAGTGCCCGAAGCCGAACCGGCGGAACAAGGGCAAATTTCTATTCTTCTAGAAATTAAGCACTTAGACTTTAATCCACATCTTAGGATTCAAATTTTTTTGTGTTGGGTGTATTGAAAATATTGTAGATTTGCGAAGTAGCAATAGGAAAGAGACGCTTCTGTGTTTCTCTCCGCATGCTACAGTTGAGTCCTACCGCTACCGACAAGTCAGCCGCCTGGCGGCGAAATTGATACCCTGCTACCTCTATGAAATTGTTTCGACTCCTCGCGATCGTTGGTTTTGCGCTCGCCAGCGTCTCGGCTCAAGGCCAGGTACGGCCGAAGCGTCAGTACTGGTCGGTAATGCCGTTCGTCGGCACAGCCAGCTACGTTGGCGATCTGACTGGCCCTGAGACAAAAGGTTTCCCTTCTGATCAGGTAGAGTCGTTCAAGTTTTTGCGCTACACGGTGGGTGTTGCAGCCAACTACCACTTCCACCCCAAGATGTCGGTGCGCGGCAACCTGGCCTTCGTCAACCTGTTCGCTGACGATCTGGAGGGCAAGCGCAACGTCAACCGCGGCCTGAACTTCTCTTCGAACATTTTCGAAGGCAGCGTGATGCTCCAGTACGATTTCTTCGGCTCGCAGCGCGGCTATCTGTGGCGCAAGAAGTTCTCACCCTATGTGTTTGCCGGTGTGGGTGCTGCTTACATAACCCCGACGGTCAATGTGGACGTCATTCCTTCCGACCCCACCAACATTTTCAACCGTGTGGAGCAGGCATCTAACATTGCGATTGTAATTCCTTTCGGCGCAGGTGTACGCTATAAGCTGAACCAGAATGTCGACCTTCACCTTGAAGTGCCTGTGCGTTACACGACGTCAGACAAGGTTGACGGTGTAGTAGACTTCGTGGGCGGCAACACCGACTGGTATTACTCGGTGCAGATTGGTGCAAACTTCATTCTGAACCTGAACCCGAACAAGTGCCCGAAGCCAAAGACGAAGAACAAAAAGGGCTTCCCTTGGCTGTTCTAATCTGAGGATAGACGATACAGGACAAATGCCCGCACTGCGGGCATTTGTCGTTTTCTGACTTTCTACGGCATAGGTTTACAGTTTCGACAGACAAGGGTAAGCGCCCCTCTATTTTTCGCCTTCTCCATACAAACTGGACGGGCGAGATGCGCAAAACAACTACACTACTACTGTTCCTGGGGCTGCTGGGTATGACAGCAAATGCCCAGATGATGAAGAAGAGAGAACGGTTTACAGTCATGCCGTTTCTGGGCGCTTCGTATCTGTTGGGCGATATGATACCCTATGGGGGCAACAGCAGTGCGCGGGCAATCATGACCGAGCTGCCGAACGCCATTCAGCAGACGCGTCCGAGCGCAGGTGTGTGGCTGGGCTATCGATTCCATCCGAAGATGACGATACGTGGGGGTGTGAGCTGGATGATGTATGCCGAGAGCGACAAACTGTTTGCACGCAACCGCAACCGCGGGCTGAATTCGAAGGGTTTTATGACCGAAGCGAACGTGCACCTGGTGTATGACCTGATAGGCATGCGCACGGGTGGCCGTAACTGGTCTAAGTGGTCGCCCTATCTGATGGCGGGTGTGGGTGTAGTATACGCGCAGTCGAACGTTACGATTGATGGCGTGACGGATGCAGCTAGCCTGGCGGTGTGGAAGAACACGTTTGACATTTACAACAAAGTGCAGGAAGGCTCGACTGTGACGATATCGGTGCCTTTTGGTCTGGGTGCCCGCTACGAGCTGACGCGTGGGGTGGATCTTCACGTGGAGTTTATGGCCCGATTTACTCCTACCGACTGGCTTGATGGTGTTGAAGACTACGTTAACCGTCAGAACGACTGGTTCCTGACGGCGCAGGTGGGTGTGACATACCAGTTGTTCCGCCAGAATGCGCTGTTCTGCCCGAAGCCCAAGACGCGGAAGGCGAAGAAGTTCCTTCTGTTCTGAGGATAGCGAAGGCCGTAGATTGTTAAAAAGTGCAGGGGGAGGTGCCTAAAGCGGGCATCTCCCCCTGTTTGCTTTGCTGGGAACTTCAAAGGAGTATCTTTGCACCCTACCCCCATTCTGTCGGATCGGCAGAGGGGCTCTCCCAATTACCTCGCCTGTAGCAACGGAATGCCGGACCGCCAGCCTGTTATGCCCGAGGGCATAGACCCCCAGCGTATCCCGCAGCACATTGCCATCATCATGGATGGCAACGGGCGGTGGGCGACGAAGCAGGGGAGCCTGCGGATTTTCGGTCACAAGTCGGCAATCAAGGCGGTGCGAGAGACGGTGGAGGGCGCAGCGGAAATGGGCGTGAAGTACCTGACGCTGTATGCCTTCAGCACGGAAAACTGGTCGCGGCCGAAGCCAGAGGTCACTGCGCTGATGCAGTTGCTGGTGTCGACGATCCGGAGCGAGACGGAGACGTTGCAGAAGAACCGGATTCGGCTGAACGCGATTGGGAACCTGGAAGACCTGCCGGGCGGCTGCCAGAAGGAGCTGCAGGAGGCGATGGATGCGACGAAGCATAACACCCATATGACGCTGACGCTGGCGCTGAGCTATGGCGCGCGCGCCGACATACTGAACGCAGTGCGACGGATCGCGGCAGCGGTACAGATGGGGGAACTGCATACGGAAAACATTGACCAAAAGTTGTTTGCGGCGCACTTGAGCACAGCCTCGATGCCGGACCCGGAGTTGCTGATCCGCACGAGCGGGGAGTTTCGGGTATCGAATTTTCTGCTGTGGGAGATTGCGTACGCTGAACTGTACATTACGAACAAACTA
The DNA here is from genome assembly GCF_057219875.1 of Pontibacter sp. T17. Lineage (NCBI taxonomy): Bacteria > Pseudomonadati > Bacteroidota > Cytophagia > Cytophagales > Hymenobacteraceae > Pontibacter > Pontibacter sp. T17. Next base: position 292,741 of record NZ_JBXVVW010000001.1, on the reverse strand, counting down.
TGGCCGGACTTTCGTCGGACGGACCTGCAGGAGGCGGTGCGCGATTATCAGAAGCGCGAGCGCCGATTCGGCAAGACGAGCGACCAGATACAGGCCCAGACTTCGCGATGAGGATTCTTTATACTGCCCTGCTGTGGATGCTGGTGGCTGGCACAGTGCTGGCCCAAGACCCTACCCCCGCCACGACGGGCTCGACTATACCGCCCGGAGAGTATACGCTGGGTGGGGTAACTGTGAAGGGCGCGGCCCAGACGGACGAGCAGTCGGTGTTGCTGCTGAGTGGCCTGGCGGTGGGCCGAAAAATTGAGATACCCGGCGAGGCGCTGTCGAATGCGCTGGGGAAACTGTGGAAGCAGGAACTGTTCAGCGATGTTCGGATAGACCTTGACCGGATAGAGGGCAAGCGACTGTTTGTGGTGATAACCGTGCAGGAGCGGCCACGTGTGACGCGCTATGTATTGCGCGGTGTACGCAGCGGTCAGGAGAAAGACCTGCGGGAGAAGATCAAGCTGGTGACAGGTACCATTTTCACGGAGGCGAAGAGCCGTTCGGCGGTGCGCATCATCAAAAACTTCTTCCAGGAGAAGGGCTACCTGAACACCGATGTGCAGGTGGAGCTGAAGGCCGACACGATGTTCCGGCGCAACGGCGTGATGGTAACGCTGAATGTGAAGAAGGGCCCGAAAGTGAAGATCAAGCGGATTGTGATTGAGGGCAACACGGCCATCAGTGACAAGAAGATCAAGAAGAAGCTGAAGGACACGAAGGAGGCGAAGTTCTACCGCTTCTGGAAGCGCTCGAAGTATCTGCGCGGGGCGTTCAACGAGGATAAGGACCTGGTACTGGAAGCGTATCGCGACAAAGGCTACCGCGATTTCGAGATACTGTCGGACACGATGATTCAGCTGTCGCCGCGGCGGGTGGAGCTTCGGATGAAGATCAATGAAGGCAAGCCGTACTATTTCCGGAACATTACCTGGAGTGGCAACTTCAAGTACAAGGACGACGTACTGGCACGTATTCTGAACATCAAGCGCGGAGATGTGTTCAGCCAGTCTACGCTGGACAAGAACCTGTCGGGCAACCCCCTCCAAGGCGACGTGTCGTCGCTGTATCTGGACGATGGCTACCTGTTCTTCCGGGCAACGCCAGTGGAGGTAGCAGTTGACGGCGACTCGATTGACATTGAGATCCGTATTCAGGAAGGATCGCAGGCCACGATACGGAAAGTGATCATTACGGGTACGGAAAAGACGTCGGACCACGTGGTACGGCGGGAAGTGCGTACACTGCCGGGCGAGAAGTTCAGCCGGGCCGACCTGATCCGTACGCAGCGCGAGATTCTGGCACTGGGCTACTTTGACCAGCAGAAGATGGGGATTACGCCCATACCCGACCCGCAGCGTGGAACCGTAGATATCAAGTATTCGCTGGAAGAGAAGAGCAGCGACCAGATTACGTTACAGGGTGGCTGGACAGGCCAGACGCGCGACCAGCAGGGCAACGTTCTCTATGGCGGCTTGCTGGCGACGGTATCGTTGCAGTTGAACAACTTTTCTTCGCGGAAGATCTTCACCCGTGGGGCCTGGAAACCGTATCCTGCGGGCGACGGCCAGAAAGTGACACTGACGGTACAGACCAACGGTGTGAACTTCCAGAACTACGGTGTATCGTTCCTGGATCCGTGGTTTGGGGGCCGCAAGCCGAACTCGTTTGGCGTGAGCACCAACTACTCGATCCAGAGCATACCGCTGTACGACTATCGTATTGGTATTTACAACCTACAGGTAGACCTGGGCCGGCGTCTGAAGTGGCCGGATGATTTCTTCCGGTCATTCTCGTCGATTCGCTATGCGAACTACAACCTGAAGAATGCGTTCAACGTGTTCTCGAACTTCGGCAACGGGACGGGCGACGTGAACATTCTGTCGTTCCGCCAGACGTTTGACCGGACGAGTATAGACGCGCCAATCTATTCGAGGAGCGGCTCGGTGTTTACGCTGAACCTGGAAGCGACGCCCCCGTACTCTTTGTTCCAGCGCGGCCGCAACTATGGGGCTGAGCGTGCGCAGGATAAATTCCGGCTGCTGGAATTCTGGAAAATCAAGTGGGACTCGCAGTTCTTCCTGACACTTGCCGGGAACAAGCTGCCGACGGTGCTGTACTTGCGTGCGCGCTATGGTTTCCTGGGCGCATACAACCCACAGATAGGCGTTTCGCCATTTGAACGCTTCTATCTGGGTGGCGACGGCCTGGTGGGCTTCCAGATAGACGGGCGCGAGATCTTTGGTATGCGTGGCTATCAGACGCCAAACATCGGCCCTGCGAGTGGTGCTGTGGCGTATGCGAAATACACAATGGAACTGCGCCAGCCGATTACGCTGGAGCAAAGTGCCACAGTGTGGGTTCATGCATTTGTGGAGGCTGGTAACGCGTGGGGCTCACTTGACCAGTTCAATCCGTTTACGGTGCGGCGGTCGGCGGGCTTTGGTCTGCGGGCGTTCCTGCCGATGTTTGGTCTGCTGGGTATTGACTACGGCTATGGCTTCGACAATGTCCAGTTCCAGGGCTCGAACATCGGAGGTGGCCGCTTCCACTTTGTGATAGGCCAGCAGTTCTAACCGCAAAAGGGTACGGTCTGGTGATTAAACCTTGTGTACCTTGTTGCGTCGTACAGTAGAATCGTAAAACCAACGACCACTATGAAAGGCATTCTTCTTCGGGTACTGTCAGTGGCGGCAGTGTTGCTGGCGCTGGGTAGCAGCGCACAGGCGCAGAGCTTTGCGTATGTAGACACGAAGTACATCCTGGACAAGATTCCGGAGTATGTAGCGGCGCAGAAAGAGCTGGATGCAGCGACGGAGCGCTGGCAGAAAGAGATAGACGACAAGTATGCAGCGATTGAAAAGCTGTATGAGCGCTACCGTGCAGAGGAAGTGTTGCTGTCGGCCGAGGCGAAGAAGCAGCGGCAGGACGAAATCTTCAATCTGGAGCGGGAAGCAAAAGAGCTGCAGAAGAAGCGCTTTGGCTATGACGGCGACCTGTTCAGGATGCGCGAAGAGCGTGTGAAGCCGATTCAGGACAAAGTGTTTGCAGCGGTAGAGCAGGTGGCCAAGGAGCGCCGACTGAGTTTTATCTTTGACAAGGCAGGTGCGATGGTGATGCTGTACGCCAACCCTACCTTTGATTATTCTGACCTCGTGCTGACCAAGCTGGGCGTTCAGCGATAACCCCCTTTAGTGAACCGAACTGTACCTCTCCCTTATTTTCTTTTTCGACTGATGAAAGTGTTTCGTGCCCTCGCGGCGAGCGCCCTGATGCTGCTCGGTGCTGCCACTGCTGCGCAAGCGCAGAGCAAGATTGCCTATTGCAACCCCGAACTTCTGGTATCGCTGACTTCGGAAGCGAAAGCTGCCGAGCAGGAAATGCGGATTATGCAACAGAAGCTGGAAGAGCAGGCGAACGTAAAGCGCAACTATTACAGCAGCAAGATCCAGGAATACCAAGCCGCGAAGCAGAAAGGCATGACGCCCGAAGCAGAAGAGGCGAAGATCAAGGAAATTCAGCAGCTGGAGCGCGAAATCCAGGAGTTTATCCAGAATGGCCAGGTGCAGCTGCAGAAGAAGCAGGAAGAACTGCTGGGTCCCATCCTGGACCGTATCCAGAAGGCAATTGAAGAAGTGGCCAAGGCCGAAGGCTATACCCACGTGCTGAACTCGACCGCCGGTGACGGTGCCAGCATCCTGCTGTACGCCCAGCCGTCGGACAACATCACGGAGAAGGTAGCCAAGAAGATGGGCCTGCAGATGCCGGCTCCTCAAGGCAGCGCGCCTGCCGCGGGCACTACCCCTGCTGGCGGCCGCTAAGCCACTGCACAGTACACGACAGACCCCGCCTTAGCGGGGTTTTGTCATTCTTGGGCGGATGAAGCGGGCGGAAATGTAATGGGTTGGTTGGTGGAAAAGCGGTGGATGTTAGTTTCGCCGTGCAATGTGCCAGCCGCTTCCAGAGGGTTTTCTTCTGGGCCCGCAAGTACACACGCTGATACTTCCAGACACCCAGTATGAACCCGCAGCATTTACCCATCGCCGTGTTTGACAGCGGCATTGGCGGCCTGACGAACGCCCGCGCCCTGCGGAAGCTGCTGCCCGCCGAGGCACTGCTGTATTTTGGTGACACGGCACACCTTCCTTATGGCGACAAGAGCCCTGAAACACTACGGGGATACATTCGTGAGATAGTAGGTTATCTGCTTGGGCAGCAGGTGAAGGCAGTGGTGATAGCCTGTAACACAGCCAGTGCCGTGGCTTATGACGAAGTTGTGGCCTTGTGTGGCGACCTGCCCGTGTTTGAGGTGATATCGCCAGCGGTGGAAACGGCACTGAAGCGGAGCGCCACCGGGCGGATTGGCGTGATTGGTACCAAGACGACGATTCAGAGCCACATTTACCTGCGGAACATACTGCATCGGCAGCCGGATGCGCTGGTGGTGGAGAAGGCCACGCCTCTGCTGGTGCCCATGATTGAAGAAGGCTGGGCCGGGGGCAAAATTGCCGAGGAGGTGATAGAGGCGTATATGTCGGACACGGGTTTTGCGCACATCGATACGCTGATACTGGGCTGCACACACTACCCACTGGTGCAGGACCAGATACAGCAGTATTTTGACGTGAACCTGCGGCACAAAGTGCAGGTGATCAACAGTGCGGATGCATTGGCCGAGCGGGTGGCAGAGGAACTGGGCCGGCGGGGCCTGCTGAACACCGAGACGTTCCCGAAAGTGGGGGACAGGTTCTGCGTATCGGATTTGACGGAGAGCTTTGGTGCGACGGCGCGTATTTTCTTCGGCGGGGAGATTTCGCTACAGCGCGTAACCCTTCAGGGGCAATAGGAGAATGGTTGCTGCGGCTGACTGCCAGCAGGTTGGCGCTTTGGGCAGTTTGGCGTATTTTTCGGGATAAACGTGCTCTGCACGTCGCCTCTGCATGTTCCGTTACCTGATGAAACCGGTGGTGCTGCTCACCACACTGCTGATATTTGTGCTGTTCTGGCTGATCAGTCTGGTTCCGTTCCAGAAGATCACGGAGCTGAACCCGATCAGCGATGCGCTGGCCGACTTTGAGCTGACGGATGTGGTGTTCTCGAAGTTTCAGGACCCAAATGAGACGCCCATCGACACGAACATCGTGGTGGTGAACATAGGGCGCCTGCCGCGCAATGGTGTTGCGCAGGTGTTGCGCAACATTTCGAAATACCGACCCAAAGTAGTGGGTATTGACGTTCTGTACCGAAACCCTCAGGGACTTGCAATCGATACGCCTCTGAGCAACGCGCTGCGGTATAGCCCAGTTCCGGTGGTAATGGTGACCGAACTGGCCGACCGCGACCCCGAGACAGGAAAGTTTCAAAAGGTGCTGCGCTCGAACGAGCTGTTCAGCGACTTTGCACACGACGGCTATGCGAACATCACAAACGCGGAGGCCATGCGGACAATACGGGAAGTGAGCCCGCGCCAGATTGTGAATGGCGACACGGCCTTTTCCTTTGTGATAGCGCTGCTGAAGCACTATGACCTGAAGCGGGCACAGGAGTGCCTGGCGCGGAACAACGAGCAGGAGCGGATCAACTGGCGGGGGCACATCAGTAAATTCTTCTTTATTGATACGCCGACAGCGGTGGACACCACGGCCGATCTGTCGATTGTGCAGGGGAAAATAGTGCTGATGGCGTTTGTGGACACAGGCGACGAGCGGACACGGTCGTTGGAGGACCTTTACTTTACGCCGATGAACGCGCAGTATGCTGGCAAGGCCCTGCCAGACATGTATGGGATCTACATACATGCCAATCTGCTGTCGACCATTCTTTCGGACAGTTATGTAGACATTATGCCTCAGTGGGTTGGGGTTTTGTGGGCGGTTTTCCTGTGTTGGCTGAACCTGGGCTTTTTTACGTGGATCTATTATGAGCGGAAGGCGTGGTTCGATATCTCGGTGATTGTGGCCCAGATAGCGCTGAACCTGATTGTTCTGTATCTGGTGATAATCGTGTTTGCCAAATACCGATACGAGATACAGGTGAATGTGATTGTTCTGGTGCTCCTTTTGGGACCGAACATTCTCGAAATCATTCTACCGTTCTGGGAGCGACTGGGCCCGAAGGCCCGTGAGCGCATAAAACAGATTCGGGAACGTTATTTGCTTAAGGGCTAATACGTACCTTACTAACCAAACTACACCTCTCGAAATGCTAACCTCACTCAAGACAATGAAGACGGATGTGCTTAAACGTTGGGTGCTGTCGGCGGCGCTGATGCTGCTGGGTAGCACGGCGTTTGCCCAGAGTTACATGCTGATGGCCGTAAGCGGCGATGTACAGTATGGCTCTGAAGGCTCGTGGAAGAAGGCCACGACAGGTGCCCGCCTGGCTGGTACCGACAAGCTGAAGCTTGGCGACCGCGCCTATGCAGCAGTGGTGATCAACAACACCCGCACCTTTGAGCTGAAGAAGACAGGCACCTACAGCCTGAGCGAACTGAATACTGGCGCAAAAGCTGGCGGCAGTGTGACTAGCCGCTACGTAGACTACGTGGTGAACCGCAGCACGAGCAACAAGCTGGGCAACAACATGTCGAACCTGGGTGCGGTAGAGCGCTCGATGGCGCCGCTGCAACTGTCGCCGCGCAACGCGAGCCTGGCTGATGAAACTGCCCGTTTCGTGTGGGCCAAGCAGGCGGGTGCCCCCGGTTACATTTTCGTGATGACCGATATTGATGGTGAAGAGCTGTTCCGCACCACGGTAGAAGACACCTTTGTGGTAGTGAACCTCTCTCAGTACAACCTGAAGCCCAACGAGTGCTACTACTGGAAGGTGGCCAACAAGCGCATGCCCGGCATGGCCAGCGATGACCTGTGCTTCCGTCTGATGGGCGCTGACCAGCGCACCTCGGTAGCCAACGCCGTACGCGAAATCAAGGAAGAAGTTGGCACCGAAGAAACGGCTGTAAACTGGATGGTGCTTGCGAGCTACTACCAGGATCAGCAGGTGAACGACAAAGCCATGGATGCCTACGAGCGCGCCATTGCACTGGCTCCGGAAGTGAAGGAGTATCGCCTGATGTATGCCGAGTTTCTGATGAAGCTGGGCCTTGCTGCCCGTGCCAAGCAGATGGCTGACAGCGCTGCACAGTAAGCCCGCAGCCTGATAACGAATTTCCCTGCAGGGCGCCTTCATGGGCGCCCTTGCTTTTTTATTCCGCTTTCATTCGTATAAGGCTATGGAAAAAGTTGTGCTTACCGAGAAACTGGCGCAGATAACGGAACACTGGCGGCCCTATGTGGTGGGTCAGCTGAATGGCCAGGAGGTAAAGCTGGTAAAATTCAAAGGTGAGTTTGTGTGGCACCACCACGATGACACCGACGAGCTGTTTCTGGTGGTGGCTGGGGCCTTTGACATGCAGTACCGCGACCGGACGGTGCGGGTGCAGGCTGGGGAGTTTGTGATAGTGCCGCGCGGGGTGGAGCACTGCCCCAAAGCCGATGAGGAAGTGAGTATCCTGCTGTTTGAGCAGGCGGAGGTGGTAAACACGGGCAGCGCGGAACCCTCGGCGCTGACGGCCGACCGGCGGGAACTGTAAGGCAGCAGGCGGCTTACCGGAGGTAATGCGTGAAGCCTAAAATGAGGCCGACTGCCGTGTAGGAGATGGAGGTTTCTTCGCGGCGGGAGAAGAGGTAGGTGATGTCGCGGGGATTGGACATGTTGGTGAGCTGTGGGCGGCCGCTTTGGTTGCCGAACGAATACTGCACGCCAGCGGAGAGGTCGGATTTGGCGCGGCGCAGGGTCATGCCGAGGGATGCGTGGTAGAGGTCGAGGCGAGTGGCAGTGGTTGCGATGGAGTTGTCGGAGGAGAGGTTGCGTGAGGGGGTGTTGATGCCACGGGTGTTGTCGGAGGAGAAATCGGTGCGGAAGCCAGCGAGAATGGACAGCCGGTCGGTGACCCGCTGTTCGATGCCCACGGCGCCGTTAATGACGGCACGGTGGCTTTGGCTGATGCGGAGGAAGTCGGCGGCGGAGACGGGATAGTCGGTGGTGGAGGGCCGGATGAAGGGCTTAGGCTGTGGGGAGACGACATCGTAGCCTTTGACGGCGTTGAACCATTCGCCGGAGAGGGAGAGGGTTGTTTTGCCGAGGGCGAATTCGGCACCGAAGGCAATGGAGAAAGGGGTTCGCCAGGTGACAGGCAGGTTTTCCTGACGGTCGGAGGCGAGGATGTCGAGGTAGCGGGTCTGGGGAATGGTTCGGTAGAGGTTGGTGATCTGGTTGTCGCGGGCGACGACAGCGCTGCCGCCGAGGGTTATGCTGGGGGCGGTGAGGGTGAGGCCCAGTTTGAGGCTGTGCGACTCGTATGCAAGGCCCAGCTTGGTGATGAGACGAAAGGCAAGGAGGTCGGCCTGCTCAGAGGCGCTGGTGGAGGCGACGTAATCGATGGTGCCGCCAGTGGAGGAGGTGGGGTTGAGGGCTTGTGCGCCAGTAGAGAAGAGATAGTTCTGCTGACGGAAGGCAACGAAGGTGCTGAAGCCGACGGAGAACTGGTGGGAGAGATTGGAAGAGAGGCGGTAGGACGCAGTGCCACCAGCCCAGAGTTCACGGATGCTGTTGCGATAAGTGAGTTGGCCGATATAGTCCTGTGGGGTGGTGGCACCATTGAAGACTAAGAGGGAGGCATCGCGGCGGGCGGTGGTGCTGACGGTGCTCTGATGGCGGGTGAGTAGGGCGTAGCCGAGTACCAGACGAGGAAGTTTGGGCAGGAGCTTGACGCCGGAGAGGAGAAGGGGCATGACCTGTATCTGGCCAGAGGAAAGGTCTTCATTGGTGCCTGCGCCGTTGGCAATGGTGAGCCCCACATACTGATAGGCGTTGGCGCTGATGGAGAGCGTGGGGTTGTGGATGAAGGCGAGGGCACCGGGATTGTAATAGGTGGCGGAGTTGTCGCGCACGCCGCCGACGACCGCACCGCCAAGCAGGGCCGAGCGGGTGCCGGGCTGGACGGTCCACCAGTTATTCTCCTGGGCAAGAAGAGCGCAAGGCATGGCAGAGAGCCACAGCAGGAGTGTGGACAGGTGAATTTTCATGGCCAAATCGGGGTTGATAGAGAGGCGGGAGTTGGTAGATTGTGGACTGACGCCTGCCGTGGACTAACGTTTAAACTACAACAAGATGAAGATTGGTATTTCTGACAGCAACCGAAAGAAGGGCGCTGAACTTCTGGCGGGCCTACTGGCCGACGAGATGGTGTTGTATGTGAAGACGCTGAATTTTCACTGGCACGTGAATGGGCTTCATTTTCACAGCCTGCATGCGTTCTTTGGCGACCTGTATGAGCAGAGCCAGGAGGCGATAGATACACTGGCCGAGCGCATTCGCGCACTGGGAGAGACGGCGCCTGGCAGTATGGGCGAGATGCTGAAGCTGGCCTCACTGAAAGAGGAGCCGGGCAAAGAGCTTTCACCTGAGAAAATGATAGCCGCCCTGCTGGACGACCACGAGGCGGTTATCCGTTCGCTGCGGGAAGCCAGCGCGACGTTTGACGACAAACTGGGTGATGCCGGCACAGCCGACATGCTGATCGGGATGATGGAAACCCACGAGAAAGCCGCCTGGATGCTGCGGGCATCAGCAAAGTAACGTTTACAGCCGGAGAGACGCTACATGCTGCTGACGTTACTGCTGCAACTGCAACGCCTGCCTGATGGTGGCATGCGCTATGCCGAGACAGACCTGAGCCGATTCATTGTAGAGCCGTTCAATTTCGCGAGTTCGTGCTGCTTTGGGCTGCTGGCCCTGTGGTGGGCGTGGCGGCTGCGGGGTCACTGGCGTCAGCAGCGCTTTCTTACGTGGAGTGTGCCGCTGCTGCTGATCGGCTGCATCGGCGGCTCGGTGTATCACGGCTTCCGGGCAGGGCGGGTGTGGCTGGTGATGGACTTTCTGCCGATAGCCATTCTGCTGATCGCAGCGGCGATTTACTTCTGGACGCTGACGCTGCCCCGCAAGTGGATGGCCTACGTGGCAGTTCCGCTGTTTCTGCTGCTGAACGTGGCGCTGATGGCTGCCCTGGGGCCTGCCCGCCGGGCGCTGGGGGTGAACCTGAACTACAGCCTGATGGGGCTGATGGTGGTGGTGCCGCTGGCGTTTGTGGTGCGGCGGTATCAGTGGGAGCAGAGCCGCTGGGTGGGGCTGGCGCTGGGCAGCTTTGCGGTGGCGGTGTTCTTCCGATGGGCCGACGGCCTGCACCCGCCGCTGCTGCCGATGGGCACGCACTGGCTGTGGCACGTATTCGGGCTGCTGGCGGGCCACTTCCTGATGCAGTACATCTGGTTTCTGGGGTGGAAGCAGGAAGAGGAGAAGCTGGTGATGGAACGGGTGTGAAAGTCTGTGTATTTTAAGACAGGCAGCTCAGCTAAAGCCGGCGCTGCCTTATATAAACCGTAGCTATGGATCCTTGTAATTATAGTTATTACATTTATCTACCGAGATAAAAACAGCAGTAGCAGTATCCTCACTAATTGAGAAATATAAAGAATTTCCTTGCTTCCTGATTTTTAGATTCTTCTTGTCCTGAAGAATTGACATTCTTGCAGAATTATCTTCGTTCAGGTACACTGAGTATTTCGTGCTGTCGTTCGTTATTACCAAATAATAGTCTTTCAGTTTAGTTATCCTGATTACCCCGGTGTTCAGGCTGGAGCTGAAGAATTTGCATTTTCTTTCTTTATCGCTTGGTTGAATATAGAAAATACCAAGTAGCAATAGTAGAATATATATTAATGGAAAAAGAATGTAGAATATGCGATTTTTCATAGCTGATTCAACCTTTCAGTGGGTTTCTCCATTAATATGATAATACAATCACTGCTACAATTCATACTTCCTGGGTTCTCTGCTATGTCTTTTCTGATAGATATTGCAGAAGCTGTCAGCAGAGAAAAAGGCAGTATTTCCATTTGACTTGTAGATGTGAAAAAGAAAAGATGAATCTGCTTTTTCTATTGAGTCAGAGGCGCTGAATTGCTCATGGCCTTTTTCAAACTCGCGAAATGTTATCACGAAGGGTCTTTCGTTTTCTGTCGTAATGTACACATTGTAGCATATAACAGTGCTTTTATATGGTTCATATTTAACAGCGATAACCCTGCCGGATTTTCTACCATAGTAGAATTTTTCCCAGACGAGGTATTCGCAGTTTATACAGCCAACGAGGGTAATACAGAGTATTATCTATACAAATATATTTAATACCGGACATGGCTATGGCTTAATGCATCTGATGTTGTAAAGATGCAGATGCAAACGAAAAGCTGAGTAGTCTACATAAACGTTTCGCGAATGTTGACGGAGTTTTCGACGCCAATCTGGTGGTAGTGGTAGTGGTGCCAGTCGGTGGCGTAGCGGCGGCCCATTTCGAAGAGACGGCGGAGGTAGGACCACTCGGTGTTGAGCTTGGAGGAGACGTTGAGGGGTGCGATTTCCTCCTCGGGGTTGACGCAGTGGATGCGGACCTCCTTGAGCTTGCCGTCGAGGTCGATGCCGCGGGCCAGCAGGCGCTGGACGAACTCGATGCGGCGCATTTCGAGCATGAGGGAGGAGTTGAAGGAGAGCTCGTTGATGCGGTCCTGGATCTCGTGTGAGGTGCGGGGCGTGGAGGCGATGTTGATGGGGTTGACCTGAACGATGAGGATGTCGCGGTGGTCGGTGCCATCGATGAGGGGGAAGAGGGGCGGGTTGCCCATGTAGCCGCCGTCCCAGTAGTCTTCGCCATCGATGGTGACAGCAGGGAAGAGGAAGGGGAGGCAGGCAGAGGCGAGAACGGCCTCTACAGAGATTTCGGGGAGGTTGAAGACACGGAGGCGACCACGGCGGACATTGGTGGCGCAGACGTAGAGTTTGGTGGACTGGCAGGAGCGGAGGCGGTCGAAGTCGATAAGCTCGAGGAGGGTTTCGCGAAGGTCGTTGCGGTTGGTGGGGTTGAACTGCTGGGGGCTGGAGAACTGCGTCATGAACTGTAGGAACAGGTAGCCAGGGCTGTTGTCCATGTTGCCGTTACCGGTGAGCAAATCCCAGGGGGCGGGGTAGAAAGGGCCGCCGAAGCCTTTTCGGGAGACGGTTTCCCAGAATTTATGCAGGAGCGCGCGTGCGCCTTCGTTTCCGCCAGTCATGAGGCCATAGGCAAGCAGAGTACCATTGACAGCACCGGCAGAGGTGCCGCAGATGCCTTCGAGCTTGTAGTGTTGGGGGTTCTCGAGGAAAAAGTCGAGGACGCCCCAGGTGAAAGCGCCGTGTGCGCCGCCACCCTGTAGGGCCAGGTCGATAGCGCGGGGTCCGGTGGGTTCAGTTTTTGTTTTGGCCATGACGTCAAGATACTGAAAATGGGCAGACTAGGTGGTATAACCCAAAGGGAGGAAAGTGAAGAAAGGGAAAGTGCCAGTTGCGGGGCGAGCAGTGGAAATGCCGTAGTTTGTGGGTATGGCAAAGCAAGTGCTGTGGCGGCTGTTTCTGTATGTGCTGATGGGGGTGTTACCACTGTGTGGCTGGGGCCAGCAGGACGGACGCAGGCTGGAAGCGGGGCTGCCGTTTCTGCAGACGTTTGGGGTAAAGGACTACGTGGGCGAGGCGCAGAACTGGGCTGTGGTTCAGGACAAGCGTGGGCTGCTGTATGTGGCAAACAGCGCCGGGGTGCTGGAGTATGATGCGACGTCGTGGCGGCTGATTGTGACGGGCAACCAGACGGGTGCGCGGTCGTTGGCAGTGGATGGCAACGGGACGGTGTTTGTGGGCGCGGTGGGCGACTTCGGCTATCTGGCGCCGGATTCGGTGGGGCGGCTGGGATTTGTATCGCTGCTGGGGCTGGTGCCGGAAGAAGACCGCCAGTTTGCCGACGTGTGGAAGTGCTACGCGACGAAAGACGGCGTGTTTTTCCAGACGGCGGACCGGGTCTTCCGTTTCAGGGCCAATGAGCCGATTCGGGTATGGCGTGCCGAGACACGCTTCGACATCGCCTTTGCTGCGTACGACCGTTTTTTTGTGCGCCAGGTTGAGATAGGGCTGATGGAGATCGCAGGCGACTCGCTGCACCTGCCACCCTTTGGGGCGCGTTTTGCGCAGGAGCGGGTGTTTGCGATGTTTCCGCTGCCAGCCGACACCATCCGCAAGCCCATCTGCATTGTGACGCGTGGGGCAGGGCTGATGCGGCTGGATGAAGGGACACGTCTGCTGGAGATGCCGTTTGCCAGCGCACCGTTTCTCATCGAACACAAGATCTACCACGCCATTGCGCTGAAGAACCGGCGGATGGCTTTTGCCACTTTAACGGGTGGGGCCATAGTGACGGACCTGGATGGCAACGTGCTGCAAAGCCTGAACAAGCAGACGGGCCTGCCAGACCAACAGGTGTATTACCTGCATACCGACCACCAGCAAGGGCTATGGCTGGCGCTGAACAACGGCCTGGCGCGGGTGGAGGTGCAGGGGCCGCTGTCGCAGTACGACGAGACCACGGGACTGGCCGGGAGCGTGTCTGCGTTGGCGCGGTATTTAGGCCAGCTGTATGCGGCCACCAATCTGGGGGTGTTCCAGCTGAAAGGTGGGCAGCCGCTGGCAGCGTTTGCGCCGACGCCTATTGCTTCACCGGCGTGGGCGCTGCTGGGCACGGAAGCAGGGCTGCTGGTGGCGACGGAAGGGCCGGACAGCCTGTGTCTGCTGACAGGTCTGGGCAAGCCGCGACGGATAGCCGGGTACAGTGGGCGCAGTTTTCTGCGGAGCCGTGATGGCCAGACTGTGTATGTAGGCCTGCGCGATGGATTGGCCCGGCTGAAATGGGATGGCAAGGCTTGGAAAGACGGTGGTCGGGCGGAAGGGCTGGAAGCCGAAGTGCGGTCGATGGTAGAGCTGGAAAACGGGGCGCTGCTGCTGGCGACATTTGGGCAAGGGCTGTTCCGGGTGCAGAATCCTGCGGGTGCGCAGCCCGTGATTTCGCTGCTGAATGCGGGCAATGAGTTGCCCCAGGGCAACCTGCGGGTGTTCCGGGCGGCTGACCGTGTGCTGATGCAGACGGTGCAGGGGCTTTATGCCTATGACAATGACCGGAACACGTTTCTGCCTGACACGATACTCTACAGTCTGCTGGGGGGCGAGGTAAGGCAGCTGGACGCGGTTTCGGACTACGGGACGCGGGGCAACCTGTGGGTAGCGGGCGACCGTGGCTTCTGGCTGGCACTGCGGCAGCCGGGTGGGCGCTATCAGGTGGTGGCCGAACAGGCGCTGAAGCGCGTGACCCAGAACGTGAACACCGTGGAGTATATAGACCACGAGGGCGAAATGGCTGGCATTGTGTGGGAGGGCGGCTTTGATGGGCTGATCCGTTACGACACGCAACTGAAGCGGCCCTACACGGCACCTTTTGCGTCTTACATACGGTCGGTGCGGCAACAGCTGGGCCGTACGGACACGCTGCTGTTTGGCGGGACATATTATAATCCGGACTCGGCGCGGATTGAAGTGAACCAGCACAAAAGTGAGCTGCGCGAACTGCCCTACAACTTTGGGGCGCTGCGTATTACCTATGCTGCGAACAGCTTTGAACTGCCCGAAGCCACCGAGTATCAGATATGGCTGGAGGGTCGCGACGACGACTGGGGCAACTGGACCAAGGAAAACCGGAAAGACTACACCAACCTGCCGGAAGGCAACTACGTGTTCCATGTGCGGGCACGCAACCTGTACGGCCACATCAGCGAAGAAGCCAGCTATGCATTTGTGGTGCAGCCACCGTTTTACCGTACGTGGTGGGCGCTACTGGGCTACATAGGGCTGGCGGCACTGTTTGTGTATCTGTTCTCTCAGATGCGGCTGAAGTCCATCCAGCGGGAGAAGCGGATACTGGAGATGAAGGTGGACGAGCGGACACAGGAACTGCAACTGCAAAAAGTGGCGGTGGAACAGGCGAACGAAGAGATCAAGCGGCAGCACGAGAGCCTGGAAGAAGCCTACCACGAGATTGAAGAGAAGAACAAGGACATCACGGACAGCATAGCCTATGCGCGCAGGATACAGGAGGCGTTGCTGCCGGTGTCGAGCGAACTGGCGAAGTATCTGGGCGAGGTGTTTGTGCTGAACCGGCCGCGGGACATCGTATCGGGCGACTTCTATTGGTATTCGCGGCGACGGAATGCCGATGGCGACCAGCTGCACGTACTGGCAGTGGTGGACTGCACGGGCCATGGTGTGCCGGGCGCCTTCATGAGCGTGATGGGCAACACCCTGCTGAACCAGATTGTGAATGAGAACGGCATACACGACCCCGGAGCCATTCTGAACGAGCTGGACCTGCGGGTGCGAACCCTGCTGCGGCAGGTTAAAACCGGTGGTAGCGCCCAAAGCCAGGACGGCATGGATGTGGCGCTGGTTGTGATAGAGCCAGCGGAAGGCGTGGTGCGGTTTGCAGGGGCGCGGCGACCACTGTATTTCTATCACCAGAAAGACCTGAAGGAGTTTTCGGGCAACAAAAACGGCGTGGGCGGCCAGCACACCAGCGAAGAGCCGTTCACTACGATTGTGCTGAAGTACCAGGCGGGCGATGCGCTATACCTGACCTCTGACGGGTATGCAGACCAGTTTGGTGGGCCCAACCGGCGGAAGTTCATGGCGACGCGGATGCGCGAACTGCTGCTGAACGTGGCGCCCGAGCCATTGCCCGCCCAACTGGCCCGACTGGAGAAGGAAATGGACGACTGGCAGGGCCTGCTACCCCAGGTGGATGACATCCTGATGGTGGGGCTGCGGCTGGGCTGATAGCCATTATTGTCCACACGGCGGAACCCGCAAACGGGGTAGGGGGTTATGGGATGGATTGACGTTGAAACAAACAAACCATGCCTGTTCTTCCCCTGCTAAGAAACCTTTTCGGCACTGACGCCAGCAAAGACTCCACCTTGGAGCTGTTGGCGATAGTGGCGCAGAAAACCGACAATGCCGTTATCATCACGGACAAGGATGGCCGGATCGACTGGGTGAACGAGGCTTTTACACGCATCTCGGGCTACGCATTTGACGAGGCGATAGGGCGGACACCCGGCCGCCTGTTGCAGGGGCCTGATACGGATGCCGAGACGGTGAAGCGCATTGGGAACAAGGTGCGAGCCGGCGAGTCGGTGCAGGAGGAAATCCTGAACTACCACAAAGACGGCACGCCCTACTGGCTGGACCTTCGCATCACGCCTGTGCGGAACGACGTGGGTGAAGTGGTGCGGTTCATCGCGATAGAAGCCGACGTAACGGAGCGGAAGAAGCTGGACCTGCAGTTGCAGGAGCTCTCGGTAGTGGCGCAGAAGACGGACAACGCGGTGATCATCACAACACCGGAAGGGGCAATCGAATGGGTGAACGATGGGTTCACGCGGATATCGGGCTATACACTGGAGGAAGTGAAAGGCCGCAAGCCGGGCAGCTTTCTGCAGGGGCCAGAGACGAACCCCGATGCGGTACAGAAAATCAGGGAAAACCTGCGGTTTCAGCGGGCTTTCCAACAGGAAATCCTGAACTACCACAAAGACGGGCGGCCCTACTGGCTGCTGTTGAGCATCACGCCAGTGTTCAGCCGGCAGGGCGAGCTGGTGCGGTTCATCGCCATAGAGGCGGATATCACCAAGCAGAAGGAGACCGAGCAGAGCCTGCGTGAGTTGAACGAAGAACTGGCAGCCCAAACCGAGGAAATACGGCAGGCGCAGGAGGAAATTGAGGCCACCAACGAAGAACTGGCCCGCAAGGCCCGGTTGATTGCCCAGCAGAACGAGGACCTGAAGGCCCGTGACGCCCAGTTGCGCGAACTGGCCACAGTGGCCCAGAAGACCGACAATGCGGTGATCATTTCCAGCGCGGAAGGGCTGATAGAGTGGGTGAACGAAGGCTTCACGCGTATTTCGGGCTATACACTGGACGAAGTACGGGGCCGCAAGCCGGGGCACCTGCTTCAGGGGCCCGAGACCGACAAGCGCACCGTGGCCCGCATACGGGAGAAGCTGGCACTGCGGGAGCCGTTCAAGGAGGAGATTCTGAACTATCACAAAGACGGGACACCCTACTGGCTGTCGCTGAGTATCACGCCTGTGTTTGGGCCAGAAGGCGTGTTGGAGCGGTTTATTGCCATAGAGCTGGACATTACGGAAGAGAAGATGCGCCGCCTGATGCTGGAGCGCCAGACGCGCGAGACGCAGCAGAGCCTGGATTACGCGGCCCGTATACAGCATGCCCTGCTGCCAGATCTGGGATTACTGGCGCGGTTTGTTCCAGAACACTTCCTTCTGTATCAGCCGAAGGCGGTATTGAGTGGCGACTTTTACTGGCTGGCCGAGCGGCAGGGCGAGCTGTACCTGGCGATTGGCGATGCGACAGGCCACGGTGTGCCTGGGGCGCTTATGTCAGTACTGGGGATATCGCTGTTGAATCAGCTGGTGCAGGAAATGCCCGACCACACGCCTGCCGAGCAGCTTGCCTGGCTGAGTGACGCACTTGTCAGCGGGCTGAAGAAAAAAACAGGTGAGGCGCAGGTGTATGACGGGATGGAACTGCTGTTGGGCCGTTACAACCCCGCTACCCGCGAGCTGAAGTGGGCTGGTGCCAACCGGCATCTGTATCTGCTGCGGGGTGGAAAGATGAACGAACTGACAGGTGTGCGCCAGCCACTGGGTTTCAATGTGTTGGGTAAGCCAGCGCTGCCGTTCGAGAGCCATTCGCTGGCACTGGAGGCTGGCGACCAACTGTATGTATTTACCGATGGTCTGCAAGACCAGTTTGGCGGGCCGAACAGCCGCAAGATGGGCAAGCGCCGTCTGCTGGAGGCCCTGAGCCTGACGGGCACCCTGCCGCTGAAACAGCAACAGGCTGAGCTGGAACGCTTCTTCAAAACCTGGCAGGGTGAACAGGAGCAGCTGGACGACTGGCTGCTGCTGGGCGTGCGGATGTAAGGGTAAAGGGGGACTAAACGAGCCCGCTTACCTTACCTGCGAAGAGCAGGTAGATGAGGAGGAAGAGCAGCCCTTCATAGCGCGAGATGCGTTTATCGAGCGTGAGGAGGTAGAACAGCAGTGTTGCTACCAGAAAGAAGGGCAGGGGCAGGGCCAGGGTTTCGGGCGAGACGGTGAGGTTAGAGAAGCTGACCAGGCTGACGACTGCCGGAATGCAAAGGGCATTGAAGATGCAGGAACCGAGGATATTGCCCACGGCTATGTCTGCTTTGCCCTGGCGGGATGCCTGGATGCTGACAACGGCTTCGGGCAGGGTGGTGCCTATTGAGAGCACCGTGGCGGAGATGATGGCCTTGCTGATGCCAAACCCCGTAGCGAGTACTTCGAGCGACTCGATGGTGTATTTGGCGCCGACAAAAATGAGAGCAGCCGTGCCGATGAGGATAAGTGTATCGCGGCTGAGGAGAAGGCGGAGTTTTCCAGCGAGGTGGTCTTGGCGGAGGGTATCGGAGATGATGAGGTTGGCGCCTGTGTTGCCCTCGCGGAAGAGATAGAAGTTGTAAAGCGTAAAGGCAACGAGGCCAAAGATACCCTCAAGGGGAGTGAAGGTGCCGTCGTAGAGGCAGAAGGCCAGCAGGGCTGAGGAGCCGAGCAGGAAATTCTGGTCGATGAGGATGTACTGGTCGCCGAGGCGGACGACGGAGCGTGTGGCCAGTGTGATGCCTGCAAGCACGAGGAGGAGATTGGAGAGGCTGCTGCCGAGGACGTTGCCGGCGACGATTTCGCTGCTGCCCTGAAGGGTAGCGAGGAGTGAGGCGATGAGCTCTGGCAGTGAAGTGCCTATTGCAACGATGACCACGCCTGTGGCAAAGGGTGACATACCAAGGGCAAGGCCCATGCGTTCGGCCGAAACAGTGAAGCGGCGTGATGCGAGAATGAGTGTGGCAAGGCTGAGGAGAAAAACGCCGGACCAGATCGCAGTAGAATGCATGCTGAAAGTTACGGCAGATTGACGGGAAGGCCGTCGGACGGATACGGAAAAACCCGATTTTGCGTTTGGACAGAGAGCCTGCATGTACGCCGTCATCGACCTGGAAACCACTGGTGGTCAGCCGCCCGCAGATCGGATAACCGAAATCGCGATTGTGCGGTACGATGGTGCGCGCGTAGTGGACCGGTGGCAGACCCTGGTGAACCCTGAGCGGCCTATTCCACGTGCTGTGCAGCAGCTGACAGGGATTCGGGACAGCGACGTGGCAGATGCGCCGAAGTTTTACGAAGTGGCGAAGCAGGTGGTGGAGCTGACGGAGGGCTGTGTGTTCGTGTCGCACAACTCGCACTTCGATTACTCGTTTCTGAAGGCGGCATTTGCCGAGCTGGGGTTTGTGTACCGTCGCCGGACGCTGTGTACCGTGCGACTGAGCCGCAAGCTGATGCCGGGGCTGGAGAGCTATTCGCTGGGCAAGCTGTGCCGGGCGGTAGGGATACCTATAGAGAACCGCCACCGTGCGATGGGGGACGCTGCGGCGACCACCGAACTGTTGGAGCGGCTGCTGCACATAGACGCCGAGGGGGTGGGAAGCGAAGTGGTGGCAGATGAGATATCGAGTGGCCTGCTGCCGCCAAAGCTGGAGAAGACCGTAGTGGACAATCTGCCCGAGGCCACCGGTGTTTATTACTTCCATGACGAAGAGGGCCGAGTGCTGTATGTGGGCAAGAGCGTGAACATCCGGCGGCGGGTACTGAGCCACTTCCAGGTAGACTTCAAACGGAAGAATCACCTGCAACTGAAGCAGAGCCTTGCCGATGTGACGTGGCAGGAGACGGGCAGCGAGCTGCTGGCCCTACTGCTGGAAAGCGATGAGATCAAGCGACTGGCGCCGCCCTTCAACCGGGCGCAGCGTCAGCGAGGTTTTCGGACGGGGATTTTCCAGGACACAGACGAGCGGGGCTATCGGTATCTATATGCCAAGGAGTATTCGGGTGCTCACCAGCGCCGCACACCGCTGATGGTGGTGGAGAACATGCGGCGGGCGCGGACATTCCTGAGCAGCCGTGCAGACCAGTTTGGCATCTGCCCGAAGCTGATGGGGCTTGACCGGCGGCCGGATGGTAAAGCCTGCTTCAACCACCAGATCAAGAAGTGCGCGGGGGCCTGCTGTGGGGCCGAGAGCGCGGAGGTGCACAACGCCAAGCTGCAACAGGCACTGGACAGCTTTACGTATCCGCATGAGCACTTCGTGGTGCTGGGCCGCGGACGCACAGCAGGAGAGCGGAGTGTGGTGCTGGTGGAAGGGCACCGGTACCGAGGTTTTGCCTACACCGACCTTGACTTTGCGCCGACTTCGCTGGACGAAGTGCGCGACCTGATTACGCCCTATGCAGACAACAAGCATGTGCAGGCAATTCTGCGTGGGTATCTGTTGCAGCCGCACGGCGACAAGGTAATTGTGTGGCGGGAAGGCCGCCAGCAAGCCGTATAATTTCACTGGGGGTGAACCATGCCAGACGACTTGGCGTAACTTGAATAGCTGAGTTTCACTTCCTCCTCTTCTGCTGAACTGCGATGACAACAATGATGGTGCCTTTACTTCTGGGCGTGTGCCTGCTGCTGCTGGTTGCGCTGGTACTGGTGATTATAGCTAGCCGGAAGCGGAAACTGCGAGAGGCCGAAGTGGAGCTGTACCGTGATGCGTTCGTAGACATCAGCGAGAAGACCAACGACGCCATTCTGATTGTTGACATTGCGGACGGGCGAATCCATTATGCGAACCCGGCGGCGGCAGAACTGTTGGGCTACACGCCGTTGCAGATGAAGCGGCAAACGATTTTTCAGTTGCACCCGGAGAGTCTGCTGCAACTGTCGGCGGAGAAGATCAGCATTGTATGGGAGCAGGGAGGGCTGATTTACGAAGACCTTCCGTTTCGGCGGGCCGATGGTGAGTTGCTGCCCGTGGAGTGTTCGGGCAAGGTGATTTCATACCTGGGCCGGCCGACCATTCTGATCAACGCGCGGGATATCCGGGAGCGTCTGCGGCTGCAAGCCGAGATTTTGGCCCAGAAAGAAGAGATTGAAGAGAAGAACCAGGACATCATCGACAGCATTACGCATGCGCGGCGCATACAGACGGCGTTGCTGCCACCACTGGAGAGCATGCGCCAAATGCTGCCCCAGAGCTTTGTGTATTATCAGCCGAAGGACATCGTATCTGGCGATTTCTACTACTTCAATGCGTTGAATGGCCAGGCTGTGCTGGCTGCGGTAGACTGTACAGGCCACGGTGTGCCTGGGGCGTTTATGTCTGTGGTGGGATATACCGGCCTGAATGAAGTGTTGCGTGAACTGGACCATGACCCGGTGGCGGGTATTGACCCCGCACAGGTTTTGGGTGCACTGGATGCGCGGATACGACAGTTTCTGGGGCAGGACGAAGACCAGAAGGAGATAAAGGACGGTATGGACGTTTGCCTCACCGTACTGACGCCACAGACAGGCAAAGGCTACAAAGTGGCATATGCAGGGGCGTTTCGGCCACTCTATGTATTCAGGAATGGGGAGTTTGTGGAGTACAAAGGGAGCAAGTATCCCATAGGCGGGCATGCTGACAGCGCCAAAGAATTTGAGACACACAGGTTTGAGCTGCTGCCCGGCGACAGGATGTACCTGTTCAGTGATGGCATTACCGACCAGTTTGGTGGGCCGAATGGGCGGAAGTTCTCACCGGCACAGCTGCGACAGATTCTGACAGATGCGGCTGGGTTAACAATGAGCGAGCAACAGGCGCTGTTACATGAGCGGTTTGAGGCATGGCGGGGTAGCCGAGCGCAGATTGACGATGTGATGCTGCTGGGCGTAGGGGCGTGAGCATGCGGTAGTGACGCTGAAAGTAGTTGCCGCAAATGCGGGAGTCTCTTTTTTGGACACTACTAGGCAAAATGGGCAAAACAGCCCAAAGAGAACAGGTGTTTTCAAAATCGAAAGATTGTTAACGAATATTTTGGATTGGGGGCCGTGGGAGTGGGGTGTGGTGCTGTAGATTGGCCGCATGCCCATGGCACCGAGCAAGACAGATACCGTCATCATTCGGGAAGCGACCGTTCAGGATATTGAGACGATCGCCCGTCATCGGTGTGCGATGTTTGAAGAGATGGGGCGGTTGGATGCACATTACGCACCGGAACTTCATCGACAGACGGCGGAGTACCTTCGCTTTGCCATTCCAGGCGCCGATTATCGGGGGTGGCTGGCACACGTGCCCGGCAAGCCTATGGAGATAGTGGGTGGGGCAGGTATGCAGGTGCGGTGGATATTGCCGCGGCCGTCAGTGACGGGTGGCATACAGCCTTATTGCCGCGAAGGGCTGGTAATCAATGTATGGACAGAACCTGCTTGGCGCCGCAAAGGCGTAGCGCGCCAGCTGATGGAGACGCTGCATGCGTGGGCCGACAGCCACGATGTTTTCAGTGTGGTATTGCACGCCAGCGATTCGGCCCGCCCGATGTATGAGCAACTGGGCTATGTAGCCACCAACGAGATGCGCTACACCTGGCCGGGCAAGAAGCGGTAGGGGCGAGAAGTCAAGATGGCTGGCTGATTAGGCCATATTGACTGTTTATTAAAGTTGTTTTGCGTGGATGTGCTATTAGATTTGGGCTTTCATTAAGCTCTAATCTGTCCGCGGTCCAATGAACTGGCATTCTGGTCTGGCTATCGGCAGGATATCTATTCTGCTGAGTCTGTTTGTTTTTGGTGGGTTCAGTGGCCTAGAAGGTCAGATAATTTACCCGAAAAAGTTTGGGCAGGTAAGTGTGGAGGAGGTGCGAGAACGGCCTGCCATTGCTGATTCCAACAGCCACGCGGTGGTGTTGCAGGAGATCGTGCGGATGGAGACGGACCTGACGTCGGGGCGGATGGTTACGACCCGCGAGGAAACCAAGCGGACCAAAATACTGGATGCCAATGGCTTGCATCAGGCTGATCTATATCTGCTGTTGGGACAGAATACCCAACTCACGAAGCTGGACGTCCGGATTTATACAACAGATGCCAGCGGCAAACTGCAAGTGAAGGAGCTGGAGCGCGATGACATATTTCGCGAAAAGGCCTATTCGACCGTGAAGCGTGTGCGAATACCAATACCGGGTGTGGTGGCGGGATGCGTTGTGGAGGCCCGATATGCTATCAGAGGGTATGGCATGGACCTGTCGCCGGAGATGTACTTTCAGGAGCAGATACCGGTGGTTTACAAGATGTTTGAGTTCAAGTACCCCGAGTTCTATCAGTTTGGGATGTTGGTGAATGGCGAGACGGATTTTCTGATACAGGAGAAGAATTACGAATCGGTAGCGGGAACAGTGCATTACCGCAACGAAGTGCAACGGTTTACGGCCCGTAATGTGCCGGCCCTGCTGGATGAGCCGCTGTGTGGCAACTGGAACAACTATCGCACACGGATACGGTTTACACTCACGGAGGTATCGGCACCAATGATTCCATTCTTTGCGAAGTTTGGATGGAAGGAAATGGTGGGTTATCTGGTGACGAACAGCAACTTCGGGAACCGATTTGGCGTGGGTATCCGTGGGCAGATGCGGGATTTGCTGCCGGGTATTCTGGCTGGGGCCACCTCAGACAAAGAGAAAGCCATTGCCATTTACCGGTATGTGCAGCAGAACATAGCGTGGGACGGAGAGAAGAGCATGTTCTCGGAAGCGCTGGACGAGCTGTTGGAGAAGCGAAAGGCGAGCAGCGCCGGGATGAATTTCCTGGTGATAGCGCTTGCGAAAGAAGCCGGGCTGAAGGTGCACCCGGTGGTGTTGAGTACGCGTGACCACTCGTATGCCGTGGAGAACTACGTGGCCACCGAGCAGTTCAACCACACGATTGCGGCATTTGACTTCTTTGGCGATGGGCAGTATGTGTACGCGGATGCACACGAGAAGGGAGTTCCGTTTGGAGAGCTGCCCAGAGAGGATTATCGTAACGGCATTGCAATGCTTGTGAATCTGGAGGAGAAGACGTACGGATTTACAAACCTTCGGGAGAATTATCAGAGTCTGTCATTTACCAGTTTCCGAGGCAAGTTGACGCCTACAGGAGAACTGCAAGGGCGGATTTCGCATACAATGAAAGGTGTATTTGCGCACCAGTATCGGGGGAGTAAGCAAACGAAAGTGGCGGAGTATCTTCAGGAGCATGTTTTGCAGCTGAGCGGCCTGGAGTTGGTGGCAGATACAATTGCCAAAAAGGACAGCGATACGCTTCGTGGTGGGGTTTCGCTGGAAGGCGATATTCGGGTGGAAGGCTACGCAACGGCAGCAGGGGACGAACTGGTAATGGATCCAGTGCTTGTCACAGGCCTTGGGCGCAATCCCTTTGTACGAATGACCCGATTACTGCCTATTCAGCTGGATGGCCCTGAGGAGTATAATTACGTGCTGGACCTGGAGTTGCCCGCTGGTTATGAGCCACTGGAGTTGCCTCGCTCAGTGATTTGCAAACTGCCCAACGACGGTGGTGAAATGCGCAGGGTGGTGAGTTATGCCAATGGTCGTCTGTCGATGCTACTGCGGGTGCGGGTGACTGAGCCATTCTTCGATCAGGCGGAGTATTCGGCTATTATGGGCTTTTTTGATGTGGCAGTGCGAATGGGGCAGGAACCGATTGTATTCAAGAAGAAATGAAACAAGTGTGGATGACGTGTCTGCTGTTGTGGGCAGTCGTAATGACAGGAAATGCAGCGGCTATGAAGCCTGAGCCACAGTATCCGGTGGCGAGCATACCGGCAGTGTTGCGTGCAGGTGCCCATGCGGTGGTACGACGGGACGATATGGAGATAAAAGTGAAAGCAGTAGACCGCTGCGAGATCCGTCGTCATTTTGTGCTGACTGCTTTTGATGAAGCAGGGCGTGAGCAGATACAGCATTTTACGGCAGTTTACCTGACGGGCTCATCGAAACTGAGTGGCATCCGGATCGTGGTGTATGATTCGACGGGCCAGGTAGTGAAAAAGCTGCAAGGCAGCGATATCTTGGATTTCAGTCCAGACTGGGCGGGGACGCTGGCCTCGGATCAAAGAATAAAGGCGGCTGACATTCCCTTTGCTCCATTTCCCTACACGGTAGAGTGGGAGTATTTTGAAGAGAGTAAAGAGACAATGTTCCTGCCGCCCTGGCTGCCGAATTGGGGCGGCCACGCGGTGGAGGTAAGCAGCATGAAGCTGACCGTTGCGCCAGGGCTTAAACTGAATTATCTGGCGCAGAATGGAGCGCCTTCGCCTTCTGTTACGACAACTGCCGATGGAGAAGTGTATCAGCTGGAACTGCGAAATGCAAAGACTGCGAATGTGGAAGGACCTTACCTGCCACCCAGAGCGCTCCGCTGGTTTCGCGTGGATTTCGCACTGGAGGAATTCAGCTATGCTGGCCGGGTAGGAAAGCAGCGGACGTGGGCGGAGTTTGGGAGTTATTCCAAAGCACTTCAGGAAGGGCGGGACGTGCTCCCGGAAAGCGTGAAGACACAGTTGGCCGCCATGAAGGCACAGTATCCGGACCGGCTGGCGCTGATGCGGGCGATCCTGAGCTACCTACAGGACAATACGCGGTATGTAAGTATACAATTGGGGATAGGAGGGTTTCAGGCGATGCCGGCCCAGTTGGTGGCGGAGAAAAAGTATGGCGACTGCAAGGCGCTGTCAAACTTTTATCTGGCGATGCTGAAGGAAGTGGGGATTACGGGTCATCTGGTGCTGGTGGAGAGTGGACTGCATGGTGCAACGGGTGACTTCCGGTTGCCGCGGCAGATGTTTGACCATGTGATCGCGATGGTGCCGAATGGAAAAGACACGCTGTGGGTGGATGCTACGAGCCAGGCAGCACCGCTGGGAGAGAATGGGACGTTTACCATGGACAGGCAGGTGGTGGTGTTGGACGAGACCGGGGGCCGGGTTTGCCGCACGCCGCTGTTAGCCATGGAAATGAACCGGGAAGTGAAGCGCAATATATTGCGGGTGCACACGGACGGTCTTGTGACGATGGATGTAGCGGTACGTTACAGTGGCCTGAGCGCCAGCGCAGCACGGGGCTATCTGTATCAGCAGTCGGGCACGGTGCGGGAGACTTTTCTGCGCCGCTGTTGGGGGCGGGAAACAGCCATGCTGTCGGCAATAGACTGCCGTGAGGTGGACGCCCGAGCCGAAGCGCCGACAGTACGTTACCACCTGGAGGCAAGTGGCCTTTTGACTTCGGCCGGCAACCGAAGGCTGCTGAAAGTGAATTTCCTGACGCACCTGCCCGATGTTAAACTGCCTGAACAGGAGCGCACCCTTCCCATCTGGCTTGATTTTCCGCAAGAGTGGGTGGACAGCGTGGAAGTGCAGTTGCCGTCAAGCCTTCGCTATGAGCAACTGCCGGAAGCTGTAAAACTGGAGAGCGAAGTCGGCAGCTATGAGGCGCGTTTTGTGGCAGGGCCTACGCCTCAGCAGTTTACCTATATACGCCGGCTGCGACAAGCGAAACACCGGCTACCAGCCAGTGGCTACAAGGCTTTCCGGACGTTTGTGCAGCAGGTGAAGCGCGCCGATGCTATTCAGCTGATGCTGGTGGGTGGCAGCTGATCCGTGTCTGCCGGGCGAGCGGGTTCTGCGGGCGTTTCTGCTACAGTAGAAAGGGAATCGCCAGTGCCCATGTCGGAGGTTTGCGGTGCCAGTGGAGCCTGTGTTGCGGCGTCGGGAGCAGATTCGGGCTGTTGTGCCACGGGTGCGGCTGCGACGGGTTTCTGGGCAGTTTCAGTGACGGGGTGAATGTAGGCTTCGGTGGCCCGCGAAAGCTGCCACGGTGCTAACCAGCCCTGTGCCAATGCATGGCGGATGATATCGAGTGCCCGCGCCCGGTTGAGACATACCCCCAGGTGCATGGGTTCACCAGCGGCTTTAAAGCGCAGCTGGCCGTAGCTGGTGAAGAAAGGAACTCTGGAAAGCCTGTCGATGCGCCGTGGGGCAGGGTTGTCGGAGGAGTAGGTCCACTTGGGGGTGAGTTCCAACTGGGTTATGTCGGCCCAGTGGACTGTGATTTCCTGACTCCAGCCCAGACAGTGGGTATGGGCAGTGATGCCCGTGGCATTTACTTCAATTTCTTCGCTTCCTGTGAGGCTCCAGGCTTCGGCGATCAGCAGTATTGCTGCAACGACGAGCAGAGGCAGGGCGAGTACATACAGCCAGGGGACACCCCATGCAATCAGAACTCGTATCACCAGCCATGTCAGGGCGAAGAAGAGCAGCGTATAAATGAGTTCGCTGGCTTTGTGAATGGGTTTGGAGATGTGGCGCATGAATCAAGTGGCCTTGATGTGTCAATATTAGTGAACGTGGCTGGAAAGTGAGCGCAGTAGGCAGCGGTATTGCTAGTTTGGGGTATGTATATTCCGGCCTATTTCAAGGAACAGGATGCGGAGCGGCACCTGGAAGTGATTCGCGCCTATCCGTTTGCTCAACTGATTCTAACGCAGGACACTTCCCAGCCACTGGTAACGCACCTGCCGCTGCAGTATGTAGAGCGGGAGGGGAAGGGTTATCTGGAAGGGCATGTGAGCCGGGGGAATCCGGCGGGGAAGGCACTGGAGCAGGAGGGTGTAGGGATGGCGGTGTTTCAGGGGCCACACGCCTATGTGTCGTCGGGGTGGTATAAAGACACCGAGACCGTGCCGACGTGGAATTATGTGGCGGTGCATGTGCAAGGGCCGGTGCGCGTGTTGCGCGAGCCCGCGGCAGTGCTGGGGGTATTGCAGCGGCTTGTAGACACCTATGAGCCCGCAGGTGGGCAGTGGGTAATGGCAGAGCGCGTAACCGACAAAGCAATGGCAGGGCTGATGAAAGGAATCGTGGCCTTTGAGCTGGAGATGGCCGAAGTGCAGGGCGCCTTCAAACTGAGCCAGAACCGGAGCGCGGGGGATATGGAGCGAATCATTGCACAGCTGGCTGGCAGCAGCCGGCACGAGGACCAGGAGACGGCGAAGTGGATGGAGCGATTTGCAAGGAAGTCGTAAGGGCACCACACTGACCTGAGACGGCCGCACGTTCCAGCGGATGGTGCAACTGAGCGAAGGTAGTGTAGATGACCGTGAAGCAGCCCCTTTCAGGCGGATTGGGCCATTTGGGTGCTTTGGCGTGGCTTGTGCCAGCAGCGGCGGCATGAACCTTACAACCAACTATCGCTATCGGATGGCCGGGATGGCAATCATGGCTACCCTGCTGCTGGCAGGCTGTTCAAAGAAGGCAGAAGACGCTGTGGCCCTGAAGCAAGGCACGGCCGGGGCCGCCGTGGCTGGCTATGAAATGAGCGCCGAGGGCAACTTCTTCGCCAGCGACCCCAGCAAAAACGTAGTGAAACTGGCCAACGACCAGCACAGCTACACACTGACAGGCAAAGATGTGGCCATACAGTGGCTGAGGGTGGCACTGCCCGCCGACATGGGTGCCTACCCGATTCATTGAGCGTAAGGAGGAATGGCATATCAAAGGAGGCCCTGTTGGGACCTCTTTTGGTTTTGGGGCGGTGGCGCGGGGTGGGCCGTGGGTTGTGCTATCTTTGCTGGCGATGAAAAAGCTGCTGGTAGCCAACCGGGGCGAGATAGCCCTGCGTGTAATGCGGACCGCCAAACGGATGGGCATAGCCACCGTGGCCGTGTACTCCGAGGCCGACGCCGATGCGCCGCACGTGCGGTTTGCCGACGAAGCCGTGCTGCTGGGTCCTGCGCCCAGCGCCCAGAGCTACCTGCGCGGCGACAGGATACTGGAAGCCTGCCGCCAGACGGGAGCCGACGCCATTCACCCGGGCTACGGCTTCCTGAGCGAGAATGCGGACTTTGCACGGAAGGTGCGAGAGGCAGGGCTGATTTTCGTGGGGCCGACGCCCGAAGCCATGGACCAGATGGGCAGCAAGCTGGCCGCCAAAGCAGCCGCCAAGCAGTTCAACGTGCCGCTGGTGCCGGGCCTGGACACCGCCATTACCGACGTAGCGGCCGCACGCCAGACGGCCATTGAAGTGGGCTTTCCGGTGCTGATCAAAGCCAGCGCAGGCGGTGGGGGCAAGGGCATGCGCATAGTAGAGCGTGCCGAAGACTTTGAGGAGCAGATGCAGCTGGCCCAGAGCGAGGCCCGCAGCGCCTTTGGCGACGATGCCGTGTTCATCGAACGGTATGTGAAGGGCCCGCGGCACGTGGAGGTGCAGGTGCTGGCAGATACGCAGGGCAACTGCGTGTATCTGTTTGAGCGGGAGTGTTCGGTGCAGCGGCGCCACCAGAAAGTGGTGGAAGAAGCGCCCAGCGCCGTGCTGACGCCCGAACTGCGCAAGGCCATGGGCGAAGCCGCCGTGCGCGTGTGCCATGCCTGCGGCTACACCAACGCCGGTACGGTGGAGTTTCTGGTGGACGAGAGCCGGAACTTCTACTTCCTGGAAATGAACACCCGCCTACAGGTGGAACACCCTGTGACGGAAATGATTACGGGGCTGGACCTGGTGGAACTGCAACTGCGGGTGGCCCGCGGCGAGCAGTTGCCTTTTGCACAGGACGACCTGCGCATCAACGGCCACGCCATAGAGGTGCGGGTGTATGCCGAAGACCCTGCCAACAACTTCCTGCCCGATATTGGCCGGCTGGAGGTGTACGACGAGCCGACCGGCCCCGGCATTCGCGTGGACGGCGGTTATCGCCAGGGCATGCAGGTGCCGATTTACTACGACCCCATGCTGGCCAAGCTGATTGTGCATGGCAAAGACCGCGCCGACGCCATTGAGCGGATGATGGCCGCGATAGATGCCTACCGGATTTCGGGGTGCGAGACGACACTGGCCTTCTGCCGGTTTGTGATGGCGCATGAGGCCTTCCGCAGTGGCGACTTCGACACCAGTTTTGTGGGCCGCTACTTTACGCCGGACAAGCTGGCCCGTCCGCTGACCGACGACGAGAACCGTGTGGCCGCCGCCATTGCCGGTATTCTGCAACAGGAAGCGTGGCAGAGCGGCACTGCCATTCCGGCTCCTGTGAAACTGGACTGAGAGGCCAGTTTGCTGTACAACTTGTGCTGACGCCTGGCTAACCGCCGGGCGTTTTTGCGTAGTTTGGGGGTATGGAATCGAAAAGGATTGAGAAGCTTGAAGAGCAAAAGGCACTGTTCTTCTCGATATATGAAGAGAAGTACAAGCCTGCTTTTAATGCCGTAAAAGGTAATAAACTCGAAGATATACTTAAGTACTACTCTGGGCGTGTAGAACTTCTAAAGTTGGAGCATGCAGATATAGTTTTAAGTTCAATTGAAGGTTCGGCTAATTTGACCCAAACATTAAATGCTTTTAATAGTAGATACAATGCTTTTTTTAAAGAATTTGGTAGAATTGTTGATGAACTAGTTTCAAAGCATCAAACTTTTATCGATACAAAAAATAGTAATCATATTGATATAATTTGCCACGATATAATTAATTTCATTGATTCGTATCCTTGGGCCTTTTATTCTAGAGTTGCAGTTGAAAATCAGAATATTCATAATGAGATTATAGAGATTAGAAATTCATTAGCATTGAAGGAAGAGGAGTTAAATAAAATTCTTGCAGATGCTCAAAAAGTAAAAGAAGACATCACTGGCGAATTAGTGAAAAAGGGTTCAAGTAGTATGTCTGAATATTTTGATGGATTAATTAAGGACCGACGGAAATCAGTTGATACTTGGCTTGCTGTTTCATGTGCAGTCTTATTCTTAGGTCTATGTTTTAACTATAGTAGTTCCTCTGTTGTCAATGGAAGTATAAATAGTCTAATAATTCATTATCTCAAATTTTCGCCAATTGTTCTTTTACTAATCTTGTCTATAAGAAATTATTTTATCAATCAGCGTATGTTGGAGGAGTATATTTATAAAAAAGCGATTGCTGAGACCATGTTGCTGTATTCATCCAAGATGGCAGATGAAGGGGAAACCCAAACCCCACGACAGAAAATGCTTTCAGAGGCGATACGGAAGATTTACGCACCACCGTCCTTTTATCGGCAAAAGAATGATGTTACAGAGAATAATGCGCTGGTGGAGTTGATCAAGTCAATCAAGCAATAATCCGGCGTCATTTCGAGCGTAAGCGAGAAATCTACCTGTAGGCGGCTTGCCGCCTTCTTCATCAGTAAAGCGGGGTTGCCGCGGGCAACCCAAAAGTAGTCCCGATAAACCGGGATGTTCCAATTTCTCAGGAAGGCCTTGCTTGGGCACCTTCCAAATGACGTGCAAAGGGGAAGTGGTGAGGTGTTTGGTGCGGGCGGTGAGCCGAGGGAAGATTTCTTCGGCCCTGCGGGCCTCGAAATGACGAGGGGGTATACCCAAGCCAAGGCACGTCATTTCGAGCGTGAGCGAGAAATCTACCTTTGGCCTTCAGAGAAGGCCAGTGAGGCGCGGGCTATGAGGGCGGCAAGCCGCCCAAAAGTAGTCCCGATAAACCGGGATGTTCCAATTTCTCAGGAAGGCTCCGCCAACCTTCGAAATGACGGGGCTGGGGTGGTTGGTTGAAGACGCTGAGGGTGTCGTGGCGGATGGCAATAAAAAACCAGCCCGGGGTCGGGCTGGGGAGTGCATCTGGGTGGGTACCGAGATGGGTAACTGGATGGGTGCCAGTTGGGTAGTGCGGAGTCAGTCGGTGGTGCGCTCGTAGGAGGTGACGTCGCCGTTGCGGCGGAGCACCAGGACGTTGCCCTGAAGCGAGACAATGTCGGCCTGCTCGGTCTTGCGCGACTTGATGAGCAGCTGGGTTTCGCGGCCCGTGATGAGCTTGCCCTCCTTGACGTCCCAATATCCGGAAGCGGTGGGGGTTTTGAAGGTGCCGTCGGACTTGTACTCGACGGTGTAGGGGACGGTGCCGGTGTACTTCCACTTGCCGACGAGGCGCTGCTTCCATTCGGCATCGGAGGTCTGGCGGGCGGTGGTGGAAGGGAGCGGGGCTGGGCGCATGGCGGCAGTGCCGAGGGCCAGTACGGCGGCCAACGCCAATATGAGGTGGGTTTTCATGTGGCTGTCAAGCATGGATAGGGTAACGGGAGGAGCGGCAAGGTTTGTGCCAAAGGTGACGGAAGCGTACAGAGGGCTACAAAATGACAGCGCCGCTCTTGGTGGGGAGCGGCGCTGTGCGTTGAAGTGGACAGGTGCAGATCAGCGGCCTGCGGCAGCCTTCTGCTGGCGGTACTTCTCCTGGAAGCGACGGTAGAGCTGCTCGTGCTTGTTGTCGAGGTTGACGTCGCGGCCCTGGATGAAGGCCCGGGTGATGCGGGAAGAGCGCATGTCGAGGGCATCGCCTTCTGAGATGAAGAGCGTGGCGTCCTTGCCGGCCTCGAGCGAGCCTACGCGATCGGCGATGCCGAGGATGCGGGCTGCGTCGAGGGTGATGGACTGCAGGGCGCGCTCTTTACCGAGGCCCCAGCCTGCTGCGGTACCAGCCCAGAAGGGCAGGTTGCGGAACTTCCAGTAGACACCGGCACCATCTTCGGGGCTGGAGATACAGAAAGTAACACCGGCATCGGCGAGGAGCTTGGGGATCTTGTAGGGGAGATCGTAGTCTTCGTCGTTGCGGTAGGGCAGGGCGTGGGGGGTGCTGTAGATGAGGGGGATGCCAGCACGCTTGAGCGTCTCGGGGATGCGCCAGGCGTCGTAGCCACCGACGAGCACGGCCTTGAGCTTGTTGCGGGTGGCGAAGGCCACAGCCGCTTCAATGGCGGGCACGAGTTCGGCGTGGATGAAGACAGGCTTCTGGCCGAGGACGAAGGGAATGAGGGCCTCGAGACGGAGGTCGATGGTGGCTACGCGGCCGGCCTTGCGGGCTTCGGCGTAGGCACGGACTTCGTCGAGACGGGCCTGCATGGCGTCGAGCTTCTTCTGGAGGTTCTCGCGCGACTTGCCCTGGGCCACAGGATCGGCACCGAAGAGGCGCATGTCGGGCCAGTTGATGTGCAGGCCAAAGTCGGTTGCAATGCTGGCGTCTTCGTAGTTCCAGGCGTCGAGGTTGACGACGGAGCTGATGCCGGAGATGTCACCACCCTGGGGGGCTATCTCGGCGATGAGCACACCATTACTGCGAAGGGTCGGCTGCACATGGCTGTCGGTGTTGTAGGCGACGATGGCGCGCACGTTGGGGTTGTCCGGGTTGGAGAACTCGGTGTGGTCTACCATTGCGTTGAGGCCGAGCTCGATTTCGACGAGGCCCACCTGGCTGTTGGTGCCGATGAGGCCTGGGTAAATCTGCTTGCCGGTGGCGTCGATGGTCTGGAGTGCACCCTGAAGCTCGGCAGGAACCGAGACAGTGGCGCCTACAGCGACGATTTTGCCCTTGTGAAAGAGGATCTGGCCCTTCTCGATCACCTGTCCGTTGCCAATGTTGAGGGTGGCGCCGGTGATGAGTATGGGCTTATCCTGGGCGGGAGCTGGCGTGGGCGTAACCTGTGCCACTGCTGTGAGCGGAAGCACGGCTGCCAGGGCCAGACCGAGGAATGTATTGCGAATCATGATAGTCGGTACAAAAACGGTAAGGATGGATTACTTGCCGTGCTGGTGATCAGCGTGTTGCGCGGAGAGTTCGGCACCGGACATGAAGTCGAAGGTGTAGTCGCACATGTGGCCGGTGGCGGAGATTTCGCCCCAGGAGAAGGTGACGGCGGGCTTGGTAGCCTTGGCGCCGGACTTCTTGGCGGCGAGAAGCTTGGCCACGAGACGAGTGCGCTCGGCGGCGAGGATTTCGCGCATGCGCTGGTCGTTCTTGAGGTCAAACATGAGGCGGCCGTCCACATAGGTCTGGGTAGGGCGGGCGTAGATGCTGAGGGGGTTGTTGTCCCAGAGCACAACGTCGGCGTCCTTACCGGCTTCGATGCTGCCGACGCGGTTGTCGATGTGGAGCATACGTGCGGGGTTGAGCGATACCATGCGGAAAGCTTCTTCCTCGCTCATGCCGGCATACTTGACGCTCTTGGCAGCTTCCTGGTTGAGGCGGCGGGCCATTTCGGCGTCGTCGGAGTTGATGGCGACGTTGACACCGTTGGCAGCCATGAGGGCGGGGTTATGCGGGATGGCCTCGTATACCTCGTTCTTGTAGGCCCACCAGTCGGCGAAGGTAGACGCAGCGGCACCGTGAGTGGCCATTTTGTCGGCCACTTTGTAGCCTTCGAGGATGTGGGTGAAGGTGTTGACCTTGAAGCCCATTTCCTCGGCCAGGCGGATCAGCATGGTGATTTCGCTCTGGAGGTAGGAGTGGCAGGTGATGAAACGCTCGCCACGGAGAATCTCGGCGAGGGCTTCGAGTTCGAGGTCGCGGCGGGGGGCGGGCTTGCCGCTCTTTTCAGCGCCAGCCTTGCGCCAGGCATCCCATTCGGCCTGGTACTCCTTGGCGGCCTGGAAGGCATCCTTGAAGAGCTGCTCGACACCCATACGCGACTTGGGGTAGCGGCTGGAGGCGTCGCCCCAGTGGGTCTGCTTCACGTTTTCGCCGAGGGCGAACTTGATGAACTTGGGGGCGTTCTCGAAGCGGAGTCCTTCGGGGTTGGTGCCCCAGCGGAGCTTGATGATCTGGCTTTGGCCGCCGACGGGGTTGGCCGAACCGTGCAGCACCTGTGCGGCGGTGACGCCACCGGCCAGCTGACGATAGATCTGGATGGACGTGGGGTCGAGGTTGTCGCCCATTCGCACTTCGGCACTGACGGCCTGGGTGCCTTCGTTGACGCCACGGTCGGTAGCGATGTGGGTGTGTTCGTCGATGATGCCGGCGGTAAGGTGCTTGCCGGTGCCGTCAACGATGACAGTGCCCGCAGGTGCCTGGAGGCTCTTGCCTACGGCCTTGATTTTGCCGCCTTCGAGCAGTACGTCCGTGTTCTGGAGGATACCCTGGGCGGTGTTGGTCCAGACGGTGGCGTTGCGGATGAGGACGGTGTTGAGGGTCGGTGCCATGCCAGCGCCCACAAAGTCGTATGCCCAGTTAGGTACGTTGGTGGGGATGTCGGCCAGCTTGGGTGCTTCACCGGGCTTGGGTGCGTCGGTGGTATGGGTCTTCCAGCGGTCGGCGGAGAAGGTTACGGGCTTGCCGTTGAGTTCGCCGGAGCCGGAGAGGGTTTCGCCAACGAGGCTGCCGCGGAGGCGGTAGGCGGGGGCACCCTTGGTGGTGTCAGAGGCGAAGGTGAGGAGGTAGCTGCCAGCGTTGGCAACAACCGCACCTGCGAGCTCATATTTGGGGCCGCGCTTGACCTTGAGGGAGAGCTTGCCGGGGTCGCCAGCGACGGTGGCGGAGTCGGTACGGCCGTCGTAACGGATGACATAGCTGCCGCGGACGTCTTCAGCAGGGGCTGGGTTGACGGTATAGCGGCTGCCAGCTACCCAGGTTTCGCGGATGACAGAGCCATCGGTGAAGAGGTTGCCGGAGACGATAACGAGGTTGGCGAGTTTGCCACGCTCAAGGGTGCCTACCTGACGGTCGGCGCCGATGAGGCGAGCGGGGTAGGTGGTGAGTGCCTCAAGAGCTTTGGCTTCGGGCAGACCCAGGGCTACGACCTTGCGGAGGTTTGACAGGAAGGCGTCAACGTCCTTCTGGCCGAACATGGTGAAGCCGAAGGTAAGGCCCTTCTGGTGGAGCCACACGGCGTTGGCTGGCGCGGCTTCCCAGCGGCGCATGTTCTGGAGCGACACTGCGAGGGCGTCGGCGGGATCTTCCACATCGGTAGCAGTGGGGAAGGTAAGTGGCAGGAGCAGCTCGGGCTTGGAGGCCAGAACGTCGTCCATGCGCTCGTATTCAAAGCCAGTGCCGATGAGCACATAGGGCACGCCGAACTCCTTGCTGATGGCCTGCATGCGGTACATGTCGAGGACGTTGCCAGCAGGGAAGAAGAAGCGGGTTTTGTTAGCCATGTGCTGGCTGAGGGCCTCGAGCGAGCGGTTGTACTCGACCTTGGGTGTGCCAGGGTTGCTGGCAGCATAGCGGGTCTGGTTGGCGTACCACTGGGCGTCTGAGAAAGCCTGGCGGATGAGGGCGATGCCACCCATCAGCGAGCTGGGGTAGGACATGGGCGAGCTGCCTTTGCTGAGCGACACACCAGCTGATACACCTGTACGGAGCAGCTGGTCGTTGGAATTGCCGTCGCCGAGGAGCATGATGGCCCCTGCGCCGCGGATGACACCGTCGTTGTGGGCAACGTGGACAGAGGTAAAGCCAGCGGAACGGTATTTGGCTGCGAGGTCAGCATCGACCTTCAGGAGGTCGGCGGCGTTGGCTTCGGGCTGTACGGCCATGTTCCAATAGTAAGGCCCCTGACGTGAGCTTTTTTCCTGACCGCCAAAACCACGGGTAGCCATGATTTCAGGCAGGCCATAATGGCTGTAGGCATCTACGAGGCCTGGGTATACCCATTGGCCCTTAAGGTCGGTTGTGGGGGTGCCAGCGGGGATGGCAATGCCTGTACCAATAGCAGTAATTACGCCATCCTGAATAAGAATGGTCGCTTTTTCGATTTTCTGGCCGGGGGCAGGCACCACAGTTGCGTTGGTGAGGGCCTGCATGCGGAGGGGCTTGGTACGGAGGCCAGACGGAGGCGCTGTCTGCTGTGCCAAGCCTGCCAGCGGCAGGAGCGCAGCGAAGAGCAGCCCGAGCCAGGCACGGGGTCGAAGTCGCATCATAGGGTTTGTAAAAGAAATGAAGTTGGGTTAGAATGCTTGAAAAGGACGGCGGGACGCCAAGGCGCACTGCTCCTGTCTCAAGTTTACACCATAGGTGTTGCAATGGCTAATGCTGTCAGGAAGTGTTAACGTTCCTTCACATTTTCGAAGAAGGCCAGCCAGCCATTGCCTTGTTCAGGTAACCGCTGGGCCGCAAAGTGCAGATCGAGAGCGATGCAGATGCCCTGCAAGGGGAGGGACAACGCCCAGAAGGCGAGTGCCAGGGGGCGCAGGAGCCACGGGCCTGTGAAGGCCAGTTGCAGCCCAATGTGGTTGAGTTCCCAGTGGAGTTTTCCCCAGAAACCATAAGTGGCAGTAGCTTTGCGTAGTTGCCAGCCAGTGGTTTCGAGCCATTGCAGCCAGGTTTCAAGGGGAGGGTCGTGTTGGCGGTGGTTCAGGCTGTCGTAAGTAGTGCGTGAGTGGCGATCGGCCCAGTTTATGGCCAGAGGCATGAGGCGTTTAGGTGGTAATGGGAGGTATAGCAGAAGATATGCGCCGGGTTGGGCGGTTCGTGCCAGCTCGCGGAGGGTGTTGGCCGGGTTGGGCAGGTATTGCAGGACGGACAGGCATATAACTGCCTGAAAGGTGTTGTCGGGGAAAGGAAGAGGTTGAGCGGCATCGGCGAGAAGCGTTGTAAGGTTGGTGCCGTGCTGGAGTTGCTGAAGGGAATGGAGGTTGTGAGACTCGCGGTCGAGACAGGTGAGCTGGAGGTCCGGTCTTAGGGTTGCGAGGGAAACTGCGTGGTCGCCGGGACCCGTTCCGAGGTCGAGAACATGCGCCTGTGGCGGCAATGTTTTCGCAAGGTAGCTGATGCCTACCCGTATGTAGTGGTTACGGAGCAGGAGTGATAGGCGCAGCCAGCGGGCCAGTGTCAACAGCCAGCGCGAGCGCAGCAGCCAAGGCTGCCGATGTGAATGTAGGATGCTGGCCACGTGGTGAAGATAGGAAGCAGGTGAGGAAAGGAAGGAGAAAGGCTTGCGGAGGCTTGGACGGGGAGCGGATTCGTGCCAATTTTCGGTCATTCTCGACACTTACTCCCCTAATAATGAAGAAGCTGATTCTCTTCCTGTTGCTTGCAGTGACTGTGCAGGCGCAGGCCCAAATGAGCGCTGATGAGCGTGCCAAGCTGCTAAACCAATACCGCAAGACGAACCAGGAACTGGCGAAGACAGTGGCCAAGCTGAGCGAAGAACAACTTCACTGGCGCCCCGAAGGTGGCAAGCGCTGGTCGGTGGCAGACGTAATAGAGCACATGGTACTGGCCGAGCGTGGCCTGATGGGTTACTTCAACACGGCAATGGCCGTGAGCGGCAAAGCCCCCGACAGCCTGCTGGCCCAGACTAGAGGCAAGGATGATGCGATAATGGCGGGTGTGATGGACCGCAGCCGGAAAGCCGAATCGCCAGCGGCAGCCCAGCCACGGAATAACTTTCCTGACCTGAAAGCGACGATGGCGGCATTCACGGCCCGCCGCGACAGCACGATAGGTGTGATTCAGACGTCGACCGTGCCGGTGCGCGAGCGCGTGATGAAGTCGCCCGTGGGCACGATGGACGGCTATCAGTGGCTGCTGTTTATGGATGGACACGTGCAGCGTCACCTGGCCCAGATCAAGGAAGTGCTGGCTGACCCGAACTTCCCCGCAGGCAAAGGCCCAAAGAAGGTTAAGGCAAAAGGCAAGAAAGGCTGATCAGGCTATTTTTGACCATGAAACAACATTCTGGCAAGCTGATACTGGCAGGGGTGGTGATTGCGCTGCTCCTGTTGCTGTTCAAGTGCGAAGGCGGCTGCAGCAAGGGCAGTCAAACGGAAGGGGATGCAGCAGCTGACACCACCGGAACGACGGAGGCTGCGGCCCCCGCTACTGACGCCAAGCCTGCAACAGGCGGAACCGGCAAGCGCGATGGCAAAAGCACTGGCAGCACTGCAACCGGCACCGACGCCAGTGTGCGGGGCATACACCCAGCACAAGGCGGCAAGGACAGCAAGCTGAAGGTGATGTACCGCGGCTGCAACAACCTGATAGCCGTGAATGGCACCGGTCTTACAGGTGGACTGTCGGTAGCGGCGACACAGGCGGGTGTGGTGCCGAAAGGCGGCTACACGTACTCGGTGATTCCTTCGGGCGAGACGTGCACGGTGACGGTGTCGCAGGATGGCCAGAAGCTGTTTGAAGAAACCTACCGCGTGGTGGACGCCCCGCGCCCCGAACTGGTGCTGGCAGTGAATGGCCAGACGATAGACCGCGGGGCGGAAGTGTCGCTGACGGACGAAATGGAGCTGCGTGTAATCGCTGACCCGGACTTCCGGCTGGTGGCGCCCGACGAGGCGCGGTATCAGATTACCAACGCAGTGGTGAAGGGCCAGAACGGCATTCAGGTGCCGCGGCCCGTGGCCCCTGCCGTAACCGGGCAGACACGTGAGACGATGACGATTGTGCTGTCGGCCGACTTCAAGAAGAAGCTGAAGGCCGGCGACCGTTTCTACGTGCAGGCCGACAAGGTGAACCGACTAGGCAGCAGCACCATACCCGAGGTTTACTCGGTGCGGGAACTGACGTATGACCTGATTGTCAAGTAAGAACGAGGGGCTTCGGCCCCTTTTTTATTTTGGTATATGAAACAAGTGTGCATGGCCGGAACAGTGGGGCTGTTGATGTGGCTGGCGCTGCCGGCGTGGTCGCGGCAGGATGCATGGCAACTGAGTCAGGAAGCCAGAGCAGCACTACAGCGAGGAGATACAGGCGCGTATGTGCAGCTGAGTGCCCAGGCCGCCGAGGCGCTGCCTACGCACATGGGCTTTCGGTACAGGCTGGCGCGCGCATATGCCCTGATCGGCGAGCGTGGGGGTATGTATGCTGCGCTGAAGGAAATAGCGGCCAGCGGCCTGTATCTGCCAGTGGAGCAGGACACCGCTTTTGGCCGTTTTGCGACGGAGACAGCCTATCAGACGCTGGTGGCACAGATGAAGCGCAACCGCGAGCAGACGGGCGCAGGGCGCTCGTCAGTGGTAGTGCGGTTGCCGCAGCCCTTGCCGCTGCTGGCAGAGGGGCTGGCCTATGACGCCCAGCGGCAGGACTGGTATGTGGGAGGTGTACGGCCGCGCATGCTGCTGCGGATACCCAAACGGAAAGTCACCAAAGTGGAAGTTGCGGCCCAGTTGCCGGACTTGTATGGCGTGATGGGGCTTTTTCTGGATGCCAACCACAGGGAGCTGTGGGCCGCAACCGCTGCCCTACCCGCGAGTGGTATAGACAGTGCACTGCGGGGTAATGCTGCACTGGAGGTATTTCAGGTGAAGACCGGAAAGCGCCTGCGGAGGCACATGGTGGCACCGTTGGAAGGCCGCGACGTGGTGCTGGGTGACGTGTGTGTGGCAACGGATGGCTGGGTGTATGCCACCAACAGCACGGGCAATGAAGTGTACAGGATAAAGCGCGATGGCGCGGAAGAACTGGAGCTGTCGCCGTGGCTGCGTGTACAGGGTGGGCGATCATTGCAGGGGCTGACACAGGTAGGCAACCATCTGATAGTGGCCGATTATTCGACGGGCCTGCACTGGATTGACCTGAGGATGGGCACGCAAGGGCGCCTGGAAGTGGCGAAGGGCATCTGTCTGACGGGGATAGACGGGCTGTATGCATGGAAGGGGCAGCTGATAGCGGTACAGAATGGCACGGACCCACAACGGATTGTACGGCTGACACTGGCACCTGACCGCATGCGTGTGGAGCGGCTGGAAGTGCTGGAACAGAACACGGCGGGCTGGGGCGAACCCACGCTTGGCTGTGTGGTGGGCGATGCGTTTTACTACTGCGGCAACAGCCAGTGGAACCGAGTACAGGCGGATGGAACTGCGGCGGCAGATGGGGAGTGGCAGGCGGTGGAAATCCGTCGACTTGAGCTGAATCCTCGTTAAATTCAGCCTAAAGAAACAGCCAATGGAAAGCGGAACAGAAGCAGCGAAAGATTACAGCAACGGGCGCATCACTGTGCGCTGGCAGGCGGAACTGTGTATCCATTGTGGAAACTGTGCCAAAGGGTTGCCAGCGGTGTTCAAGCCGCGCGAGAAGCCTTGGATCAAGATGCACCAGGCGACAGACGAGGAGATTGTGGCTCAGGTGAAGCAATGCCCCAGCGGTGCGCTGAGCATTGTTTCCTGAGCACGGGCGTTACAATAGAAATAAAAAAGGCCAGCAATGCGCTGGCCTTTCTGTTTTGGAGGGTAGCGCTTACTTGCCGCCAGCCTTCGCGTAGTGTTCCTCTGCCTTGGCCCAGTTGACGACGTTCCACCATGCGCCTACGTAGTCGGGGCGCTTGTTCTGGTACTTGAGGTAGTAGGCGTGTTCCCATACGTCGCAGCCGATGATGGGGGTGCCTTTTACCTCGGCGATGTCCATGAGGGGGTTGTCCTGGTTGGGGGTGCTGACAACCTCGAGGCCATTGGCGCCGAGAATGAGCCAAGCCCAGCCCGAGCCGAAGCGGGTAGCAGCGGCAGCGGCAAAGGTTTCCTTGAACTTGTCGAAAGAGCCCCATTTGGCTTCGATGGCTTTGCCAAGGGTGCCAGTGGGAGTGCCACCTGCATTGGGGGCCATGATTTCCCAGAAGAACGCGTGGTTCCAGTGGCCGCCACCGTTGTTGCGGATAGCCATTTTCACATCGGCGGGGAGGCCGTTGATGTTGCGGATGAGGTCTTCGAGCGACTTGCCAGCGAGCTCGGCATGCTTGTCTACGGCCGCGTTGAGGTTGGTGACGTATGCGTTATGGTGCCGACCGTGGTGGATTTCCATGGTCATGGCAT
Organism: Pontibacter sp. T17; assembly: GCF_057219875.1. Lineage (NCBI taxonomy): Bacteria > Pseudomonadati > Bacteroidota > Cytophagia > Cytophagales > Hymenobacteraceae > Pontibacter > Pontibacter sp. T17. Next base: position 251,208 of record NZ_JBXVVW010000001.1, on the reverse strand, counting down.
CGATGTGAGGCTCCAGCGCAGTGGGTGCGTAGGGGAGCGCGGGGAGAGTGAAAGCCATATTGCTGAATTGTAGTATGTCGGTTGGTGGTCAGTCCGGCAGTGTTTCCCGGAACTGCAATCTAAACACGGAACCGACAGGTTGGGTTCGGAAGGGCAGGGAATCAGCGGACACGGAGCGACTTCAGCGCTTTGGGCAGGGTCGCATGGAAAAGCTGTGCGAGCTCGAAGCCAGAGATGGAGGAGTCGGACTTGCGGACGCCCATGACACGGCGGGAAACCTTGACGCCGGGTCCGCGGACGGCTTTTGCCTCGGAAGAGCCACGAAGCTTGCCATTGCGGTCGTAGACGTCGATGCGGAGGTTGAGTTCGTAGAACTCGGTCTGCTGGAGGTTGGTGATGTCTTTGGCGCCGGGGCCGAGTTCGCGGTATGCCCGGGCGTGGATGACGATGCCCCAGTCGAGGGTGGGGTCGGCGCGGAAGGCGTTGGCAGGGGTTACTTCGTCGGGGAGGGCGATGATTCGGTAGCTGCGGGGATTACCGCCTGTCATGCCGGGGAGGCTCATGAGGGCGCGGCCGGGACGGAAGGCCGAGGGGCTGTTGTTGTACTGCGTGCGCTGAAGGGTGGTTTGCAGGACGAGGCTCAGTTCCTTTTCCAGCAGCAGGGTAAGGGTGTCGGCGGTGGGGAGTTCGCCGCGGTTGCTGTCGCGCACGCAGACGGAAGTGCGCGGCCCGTAGAGACCAGTGTTTACGCCATTGATAATCTGTTCGGGCCCCTCCAGGACGAGGGTGAAGTCGATGATACGGGTCTTTCCGTTGGCAGTGGCCTGCTGGGCCAGGACTGAAGACAGGCTAGCGGCCAGACCCAGGATCAGAAGAATCAGACGTTTCATGGCAGTGCTTTGAGCAAAAGTACTGCCAAGGCGCAAGGATTCTCAGGGTTTGGAAAAAGCAGACAGTGGTATCAGTGGGCGTTGCCGTGGATTCGGAGCCACTCGCGGAGTTCGGTAAGCACCATCTGGTTGATGTTTCGGGCGCTCTCGTGGCTCCAGCCACCGATGTGTGGCGTCATGATGAGGTTGTCGGCCTCGGAAAAGGCGAGCATGATGCCTTCGTCGCGGGCGGTGAGAGTGGTGAAGTCCTCGTTTTCGAAGACATCGAGCCCTACACCAAGCAGTCGATGACTGCGCAAGCCTTCGAGGATGGCTTCGGAGAGGACGACAGGGCCCCGCGCGAGGTTCAAGAGCCAGATGGCTTTTCGGAAACGGTCGAGAAACTGCTGATTGACGAGGTAGCGGGTTTCTTCGGTGAGCGGTACGTGCAGGGACAGGACGTCGGCTTCTTCGAAAATCTGTTCCATGCTGGCCTCGCGGGCGTAAGCATCGGAATAGTCTTTGCGATACTTATCGTATGCAAGGACTTTGCAGCCGAAGCCGGAGAGGCGTTTGGCAAAGGCGCGGCCAGTGTTGCCATAGCCGATGATGCCGACGGTTTTGTCGCCGAGTTCGAAACCCCGGTTGCCTTCGCGGTTCCACTGGCCGAGGCGCATCTGGCGGTCGGCGCGGGAGACATTGTGCATGAGGGAGAGGAGCATGCCGACTGCCTGTTCGCCCACGGAATTGGCATTGCCGCCGGGTGTAGCCTTGACGCTGATGCCCCGTTTTTTGGCAGCGGCAACGTCGATGTGTTCGAGGCCAGCGCCAGCGCGCACAATGAGTTTCATCTGCTGGCAGAGCTTGAGCTCGGGCTCGCGGATGGCGAGTTTGCTCTTCATGACCAGGAGGGTGACATCGGGAAGTCGGCGGCGGACGCTTTCGGGGCCGATGTCGGGGGCATACTCGACGTCGACATGAGAGAGCGTTTGCAGCTGGGCTACAAAGTCGGCCTCAAAGTGGTCGATAACGAGGAGTTTGGTCATGATTTGTCTGTTCGGTTTGTCGGCGGCTGCAAACTTCCGGAATTGTGGGGAGGAAAGCGAAGAAAAGCAGCGGGCGCAGCTGATTTTACAGTTGCGCCCGCTGGTACGTTCCCGGAAGGTTGTCAGCTGACGGCAAAGAAACCAAGGGTGTTGAGCTGCTGTCGCACAAAGCTGGTGAGGTTGCGGAGCATATCGGCGGAGAAGTCGAAGCGAACGCCTGCCGCGGCATAGACCTCGCCAATGGGGCGGGTGTAGCCGAGACGGAGCGCCTTCAGATAATCTTCCAATGCCTGCTGGGGGTTCTCGGTGCTGCGTCGCCACACCTGCAGGGCCCCCAACTGGGCCATGCCGTACTCGATGTAGTAAAAGGGCACCTCGAAGATGTGGAGCTGGCGGTGCCAGAGCCAGCTGCGGTCATCTTCGAGGCCAGCCCATGAGACAGAGTTGCCGAAGAATCGGGTGTGGAGTTCGGTCCACTTGTCGCGGCGCTGCTGCCGGGTGTGGGTAGGGTTGTCGTAAAGCCAGGTCTGGAAAGCATCGACGACGGCAATCCAGGGCAGGATGGTAATGGAGCGGAGAATCTGCTGGATTTGGGCGCGGCGCAGCTCGGCGGGGCTGGTGTAGAAGAGGTTCCAATGCTGCATGGATACGAGCTCCATGCTCATGGAAGCGAGCTCGGCTACCTCGCTGGGCACATTTTTCCAGGCGGAAAGGGCGAGGTCGCGTGTGACGAAGGAGTGGAAGGCGTGGCCACATTCGTGCACCATGGTGGTGAGGTCGCTCTGCGTGCCTACGGCGTTCATGAAGATGAAGGGCACGCCGGTTTCGTTGAGCGGGTAGTTGTAGCCACCGGGTGCTTTACCGATGCGCGAACCAAGATCCAGATGGCCCATGATGTCGAGTGTGCGGACCATGCTGCCGAGTTCGGGGCGGAGGTGCTGGAAGAGGGTAATGGAGCGGTCGAGCAGTTCTTTGTCGGTGGCAAAGGGGTGCAGAGGCTCGGTTCCGAAGGGGTCTACGGCGGTGTCCCAGGGCATTAGAGTGCCGAGGCCGAGGCGCTGACGGCGGTTCTCGTTGATTTCATCGCAGAGCGGGACGACGGCTTTTTCGATGGCATCGTGGAAGGCGAGGCAGTCGGCGCGGTTGTAGTCGAAACGGCCGAGCGCCTGGAACATGTAGTCTGTGAAGGAGGTAAAGCCGGCATTGAGAGCCACTTTGTGGCGCAGGGCCAGCAGCTCGTCGAAGAGATCGTCGAGGCGGTCACGGTCCTGGGCACGGCGCTCAGCGATCTTGCGCCAGATGGTTTCGCGTAGGCTGCGGTCGGTGCTTTCGAGGAGCTTTCCGGCCTGTTGCAGGGTGAGGGTCTGACCTTCGTGCTCGATGGTCATGGCCCCGGAGATGGCGCCATACTGCTGGGCCTTGAGGTCGATCTGGCTTTGGAGGTCTACGTTTTCCTCGCGGAAGAGCTCGATGTCTTTGGCAGCGAGGCGGCTGACGATGTCGTATTCGGGGCCGACAAGCTGCTGGCGGAAGGGCGAGTCGTAGAACTTTCGTGTGAGGGTCTGGTCGCGGCGGGTGGTGTAGGGACTGATGTGCTCAACGAAATACTGGTAGGCCTGCACGGCGGCTTCGTCCTGGGTGTTGCAGGTCATGCGGATGTAGCGGCGGCCGAGGTCTTCCTGCAAGACGGATTGCAGTTCATCTACCTGGTGCATCCATGTGCGGAGGTCGTCGACAGACTGGATGGATGCGTTTTCCAGCTGTTGATACCAAGGCTCCAGGGTAGCGACGTCGGAGGGGGAGAAGTCGGCTGGGAGTAGCTTGCGGACGGGCTTCTGGATGTCCAGCGGTGCGACAGTTGTTTCCATATTGGGAGTGCTTCCGGTATCAGATGAGGGAGGGCAAAGGTTAAAAGGGCGCTTTAGATGGTGGCACAATGGTTGTGCATGACTATTTTTCACAACCCTTTATAAAACCAAGACCCTGTCATGAATAAATGTCTACGCCTGTGGGTACTGTTTCTGTTATGCAGTACCGCAGCAGTTGAACAAAGCTACGCGCAATGCAGTTCGGGCTGTACCCGGAGTGCAACAACTGGGACTTATGCCTCTGGAAGTGCAGCCGTAACGCCCGCTGGGGGCGAAAAAATCTGTATTCCGGCTGGTCAGACCGTCACCATAACTGGCGACCTGACGGTTGGATTCAATGCACGCTATGAGGTTTGTGGCACATTGATCATACAGGGCACACTGACGGTAAGCAACCAACCAGACAACACTACCCCTGCATTTCTTTCGAATTCGGGCTCCAGTGTGAGCATGACGGGTAACCTGTCGATTTTTGGCAACTTCCGGAGCGAAGGCACGCTGGAGGTGGATGGATCGGCGACAGTGAACGGCGGCGGCGACCCTCGTCTTACCCTGACGGGCACGACAACCATAGATGGCGCTCTGACAATTTCGAACTCTGTGCCCAACAGCAACAGTGGTACGCTGACGATTGGCACCAACCTGACGGTAAATGGCGGATCCAGCTTCAGCAATACCGGGACTACCAACACGGGTGGCACTACCAGTATTGCGGGCACTTTCAGCAACACGGGCAATTACACTGGTACGGGCAACATTACCGTGAACGGTGGTGCAAGCCTGACAAACTCTGGCGCCCTGTCGACGTCGGGGAACCTGGCCAATCTGGGGACTACCACCAGCACCGGGGGCAGTATCAATGTCGGCGGCAACGTGTCGAACAATGGTGGAGCGACCATCAGTGTTACGGGTACTGATTTCAATGTAACAGGTGACTTTTCAAACACCGGGACTACCAATTTTGGGACGGGTTCGGTGGTGGAGGTTTCCGGTAACCTGACGAACAACTTTGGTGCGACGATCGGCTACACGGGCACGGGAGGCAATTGTGGCGGCTTCGCTGTAGGTGGTACGGCCACGCTCAATGGAAATGTAAACAGCCCAGCGGCAGTGTGTACGGATGCAGCAAGCTGCCCATGTGCAGTGGTGGCTGGCTCGGGTGTGCTGCCGGTGCGGTTGGTGCGGTTTGTGGCAGAGCGGAGTGCGCAGGGTGTATTGCTGGAGTGGGAGACTGCCAGTGAACAGAACAATCGGGAATTTGTTGTGCTGCGCAGCCAGGATGGCCGGCAGTTTGAAGCAGTAACTGCGGTAGCGGGTCATGGCACAACGCAGCAGGCCCAGCGGTACAGCTGGTTAGATATAGCGGCTCCTGCGGGGCGGGTATGGTATCGTCTTGAGCAGATTGACTATGATGGGCAGCGGAATGCAGGTCCTACTGTGGAAGTAGATGGGCGTGCTGGCCAGTTGTGGCAGGTGCTGCCCAACCCTGTGAGTGGCCCCGTTCAGGTTGTACTGCTTACAGCGGAAATCACGGCTGATGCTCCACATCGGATTGTGCTGCTTAACCAGGCCGGCGCCGTTGTATACCGCACAGAAGGCACACTGTCACAGGTAAACAGCCGACTGCCGGGGATTCTGGCCGACCAGCCAGCGGGCATGTATGTATTGGAAGTTGGCGCGGAAGGGCAACGAAGGCAGTTCCGGCTCCTTAAGCCTTGATGGCTGAGTGAAATAGACCTAGAAAGGAGTCTTTTTTTACTAATTCGACGTTGGTGGTTCCCGGCGGTGGATAAGTAAAAGTGGCTCCTTTCTACTAGTAAAGGTCAGAAGGGATTTAAGTTGTTTATAATAATATTGTTACGGTAGTGGGAAGATCGTTCCAAGTTTGGGTCATTACGTTTATTTACTTATAGCAATAGCCATACCTAATCTGTGGTAAATGCTTAAAAGAAGGGAAGTAGGATTGGCTGGAAAGCGGTAATCTGGTAAGTGTTAGACCTATTTACATGTAATAAACAGATCTCGGCACGGTGATTGCTAGTATGTTTGCAACCACTGCTTACCAGGCTAGAGAGATTATGTCACGTTTTACCAACTTTTCGCAGCGTCTGCGCGTGTTCGCAGGCCTTGCGGCATTCCTGCTGATGGCGCAGAGCGCCATGGCGGTAGATTACATATGGAATGGGTCCGCATGGTCGCCCAGCACTCCGCCCCCTTCTGCACCTGCGAACGGCGATCGACTTGTGTTTCAGGCAAATTTCAACAACACTGGTTTTAACCGCACGGGTTATGACATTGTTATTGACGGCAACTACACTGTTTCGTTGGGCGCGATAACCTACGGACCCGCGGGTTCGATGGATATCATTCTAACAGCAGGTTCGGGTTCGGCGTCACTAACAATGGCAAGCCTAACGATCAACAACAACCGTAACCTGACGTTTGACACGAATGGCGGTACGCTGAACGTGAACGTTACTGGCGAACTGGATCTGGGTAACTCGCAGAACATTTTCATCGGTAGTGGTGTGAATGTAGCGGTAGGAGGAAATATTACACCCGGCAACGGTGGCAACACATTCTTTGGGGGCTCTGGCTCGCTTACGGGTACCTGTACGCCCAACCCCTGTGCGTGCCCCACGAGTCCGTGTCCATCGGGCGGTGCCGTACTTCCTGTCAAGCTCATTGAATTCCGGGGCGAGCGCCAAGGCAGCAATGTGGGTCTTCAGTGGGCTACCATTACGGAGCTGAACAACTCGCATTTCGAGGTAGAGCGTTCGGTCGATGGCACCAACTTCGTGAACATTGGCCGTGTAGAAGGCCAAGGCACCCGTTCGGGCTATTACAGCTACGGTTACTCGGATGTAGGCGCCCCTGGTGCTGCCCAACTGTACTACCGCTTGAAGCAGGTAGATTACTCGGGTGAATTTGAATACAGCCCTGTGATTGAAGTTGGAGGTGCATCGGACAACTTCTGGTCGGTGCGTCCCAACCCTGTAACGGCGCCGCTGGAGATTGTCATCCTTACACCAGAGCTGAACTCGTCGGTGCGGCATCGTCTGGACATCCTGTCGGGGAATGGGAATCTGCTTACGAGCCTCAATGGCGATTTGCTTTCGATTACGCGCATGGCCAGCACGCTTCTGCAACAGCAGAACAGCGGTCTGTATCTGATTCGTCTTCAGGCTGCCGATAAAATGCAGACTTTCCGAATCGTGAAGCCGTGAGTTGAGATAACGTGATACAGAAATGGGGCGCGCCAGCGCCCCTTTTCTTTTTATGGTGTGTGTTGCAGGTCTTTTCTATAACTGGTGGTTATTCTGCTTTCGGCCAGAACCTCTGATTTTTTAACCAGATGGTAGGGTGATTTAGGAGGAGGAGTGCTAATTTGTAAGTATTACCCCTCTATTTCCAGTGAACCTACCATGAAGCTACTACTACGCACACTGATAGCAACAGCGCTGGTCTGTTTGCTACTACCCATTCAGGTTTCAGCAATCAACTACATCTGGGATGGGGCAACCTGGACGCCTAGTGCGCCACCTGCCACCTCTCCTGCTGGTGGCCGGCCACATACGGTGACCTTTCAGGCGAACTTTACGAATGCCGGATTGAACCTGACCGAATATGCAGGTATCATAGTTGACCCGGGCGTGACGGCGACAGTTGGGAACATCTTTTTGGGTGTGTTTGGCGTAGACCTTACCATATCAGGTACGGGCACACTCAACACGGGTGATATTGACATGACGGGTCTGGGTGGCGACCTGATTGTTGCTACAGGAACGACGCTGAACGTCAATGGAGACGTGAATGGATTGCTGGGCGTGGGGTCGGATCTGACGGTGAACGGCACCATCAACGTGACGGGTGATCTGATTGGCTTTGGGGGTTTTGCCGGGCTTCCTATTTCTGGCGGTGGCACAATCAATGGGAACTGTACGCCTCCATGTGATTGCCCTACGGCGCCATGCCCAACCGTGACCCCACTGCCTGTGCAGCTGGTGGCCTTTACCGGGGAGCAGCAAGGTGGAAATGTGTATCTGCGCTGGACAACCGCAAGCGAGTTGAACAACTCGCACTTCGAGGTTGAGTATGGAAGTGACGGTTCAGTCTTTAGCCAGCTGGGGCGAATAGCGGGGAGTGGAACCACACAGACGGTGCGTGACTACAGCTACGTGCATACCATGGCGCCGAGCGGCACATTGTATTATCGGCTGAAGCAGGTAGATTTTGATGGAGCGTACACCTACAGCCCTGTACTGGAACTTGATGGCCCAGGGAAGGATGCAGCATTTTGGTCGGTGCGGCCGAACCCGGTGACTGGCCCGCTGGAGATTGTTCTGATGACCCCGGAGCTGAGTGCGCAGACACAGCACCGAGCCGAGATGCTGGATGTCAGCGGCGGGGTAGTGTGTCGGGTGTCGGGTAATCTGGGGGTTGTGACGGCAGTTTTGTCGAGCCAGTTGCAGCAACAGAAGAGCGGTGTGTATCTACTTCGGCTATCGGCAGGAGATAAGCAGCAACTGGTGCGGGTGCTTCGGCCCTGAGTAGATTGTGGCCATTATAGCTTTTTAACAAAACAAAGCCCCGCGCGTCTGTGGGGCTTTGTTGCTGAAAGAAGAGTGTTAATAGGCGGCAATAGCAAGAGGCGCGACGCCACAAAGTGTAAAAATCGGCCTTTATTGGATTGTTGTTTGGGCTGTCATATTGCTTTCAGACACGGCCAAACAGGTTGTTTTTGTTAATATTGGCCTGCAAGTATGACAGAACGCAGTTCCATCTTCGACATGATTGGGCCGATAATGATTGGACCCTCGAGTTCGCACACGGCTGGTGTAGTACGCATCGGGCGTGCGGCACGGCATGCGTTGGGTCAGCCGGTGGTGTCGGCGGTGATTACGTTCTACAATTCGTTTGCGGCAACTTATGAGGGCCACGGCAGCGACCGCGCGGTACTGGCGGGTCTGATGGACTTTCCGACGGATGACGAGCGTCTGCGGAATGCCCCTGAGATTGCGAAGGAAGTAGGGCTGACTTACAGCTACCGGTCGGTGATGAGTGCGAGCAAACTGCACCCGAACTCACTTCGGATTCAGTGTACAGCGGCAGACGGAACGACGGCCGAAGTGTTGGGGGTGTCTCGGGGTGGTGGTTTGGTGTCCATCGTGGAGGTTGACGGATTCCATGCCAATTTCACGACGCAGTTGGACACACTGGTTGTGAAGGCAGATGACACAAAGGGCTCTATCGCGTTCATCGCAAGCATCTGCTCGCACGACAACTCGAACATCGCCACCATGACCGTTGGGCGAAAGGCCAAGAACAACCTGGCCTGTCTGATACTGGAGGTCGACAGTCCGCTCTCACAACTGTCGCTGGACTATATGCGCTCGCTGTGGTGGGTGAAATCGGTAACCAAGCTGCCGCCACTGAGCTGAAAATCTGACAACCTAGACGCGTTTTTCCTGTTTTTTCTCCCATCCATCCATCTTTTTTCACTCCCAGTCTGCGGAGAATGCAACCCTTAGGGTACCGATGTCTTCTTTGTGCATATCGCTGACCGGCGAGGTGACCAGAGAAACCCACAAGGAACTGCTGCCACTGAAGGCTGGACTCACGCTCAACACAATGTATATGACACGCGTCCAATTGACCACGCGCCTGAAACGCGCGTTACTGACCTCGGTTTGTGCGGTGGCCGGCCTGAGCACGGCAGTGCAGGCCCAGCAGACCGACCGTTTCCGGGAGCAGCAGACCCAAACCACTGGCACCAACAAGAAGCAGCTTACCCTGCAACAGTGCGTAGATCTGGCACTGGAACGCAACCTCACGGTGATGCGGGCTGAGAACAGCCTTCAGCAGGCCCAGGTGGATCAGCTTCAATCGAAGCTGGCGTACATCCCATCGGTGAACGGTTCGGCGAACTTCAACCGATCTTTCGGTACGGCCTTTGACCAGATCACTTTTGCGCGGGTAGAACGTAATACCAATACCAGCAGCCCACAGCTTGGGTTGTCGACGCCGCTGTTTGCGGGTCTTAGCCGCTATTACACACTGCGGCAGAACATGGCAAACCATGATGCAGCGATTGAAGGGCTGGCCCGTACTCGAAATACCGTGACCCAGAACGTGATTCTGGCGTATCTGAATGTGGTGTTCGACCAGTCGAACATTGATATTACCCAGACGCGCATCAAGCTGCTGCAAAGCCAGTATGAGCGCACCGACAAACTGTATCGCGCAGGCTCGGGCACTAAGTTTGATGTACTGAATGTGCAGAGCCAACTGGCAGTAGAAGAGCTGAACCTGATTAACCAGCAGAACACCCTTCGCACGGACAAGATTCGTCTGCTGCAACTGATACAGGAAGCACCCGGCGACAGCCTGGATGGCGGCTACGATTTTCAGGCGGTGGATACTTCGGTGGTTGCATCGCGCCTGACGAATGAGAGCCTGCCGCCCATCACGGCAGTAGAAGCCTATGCGCTGGAGAACATGCCGGAAATCAAGGAATCGAGTTTCCGCCTCAAGGCTTCCCGCTACAGCCAGAAAGTAGCCTTCTCGCGTTACTTCCCGACGCTGACTTTCAACGCTGGTTTCAGCTCGAGCTATTCGTCAAACCAGGTGTTCCGCGACCCACTCACAGGTGTAACCGGCGGAGAGATTCCCTACTTTACTCAGCTTAGCGACAACAAGAGCTATTTCCTCGGCCTGTCACTCAATATTCCGATTTTCAACGGCTGGCAGGTAGGTCGAGGTTTCCAGATTGCCAAGATTCAGTACAAGAACGCGCAACTGGATTACGCGCAGGCCCAGAACGACCTTCAGCTGCGAGTGCGTCAGTCATATTTCGATGTGCTGGCAGCACAGGAGCAGCAACGCAGTCTGCTGCGTCAGTCGGCAGCCCTGAACGAGGCGTTTACGATTGCCGAGGCGCAGTACAACGCGGGCACCATCAACTTTGTGCAATATCTGGAAGCGCTGAACAACCGCTCGCGTATCGAGCAGCAGCGTTTACAGTCGATCTACAACTATTATTTCCGCCGGAAGATTCTGGACTTCTTCCAGGGCAAGCCGATCACGTTCTAACCGGCTAGTCGTACTTCAATTTCCGACTCACTCTTCCTCACCCCCTATTCTCCAACAGCAGCTATGAAAGGATGGAAACTAATCGGGATCATCGTCGGGGCAGTCATTGCCCTCCTGGTGGTTCTGAAATTCACCGGTGTAATCGGTGGCAAGCAAGGCATCGAAGTGGAGGCTGACAAGGCCGCCAAGCGCACGCTGATTTCGAAGGTATCTGAATCGGGTACGATTCAGGCCGACGTTGAAGTTCCGATTACTTCCGACGTGTCGGGTGAAGTGATTTCGGTGCACGTAAAAGAAGGCGAGTTTGTGCGCAAAGGCCAGCTGATGTTCGTGATACGCCCCGACAATTTCCAGGCCGCTCTGGAGCAGTCTACGGCTTCGCTGAACAGCGCCAAGGCCGATCTGGAGAACCAGCGTGCTGCCCTTCAGAGTGGTATTGCCAACCTGAAGCAGGATTCGATCAACTTCCAGCGCCAGAAAACGCTGTTTGAGCAAAAGGTAATTTCTGTTCAGGATTTTGAAACCGCCCGCCTGAACTACGAAGTTCGCAAGGCGACTGTAGAGCAGACCCGTCAGTCGATGAACGCTGCCTACTATCGTGTTCGGAGTGCGGAGGCCAGCCTGAAGCAGGCGCGCGAGAACCTGCTGCGTACCAGCGTATATGCTTCCATGGACGGAACGATTACCCGAGTAGACGCAGAAGTAGGCCGTCGTCTGGTAGGTACGGGCCAAATGGCAGGTACAGAAGCCATGCGTATTGCCGACCTGACGGACATGGAAGTTCAGATTCAGGTAAACGAGAACGACATCGTGAACATCTCACTGGGCGACACTGCTACCATTGAGGTAGATGCTTTCCCGGGCAAACTGTTCCGTGGCCGGGTGTCTGAAATTGCCTACTCGCCCAACACCGCGAGCGGTACCAGTGCAGCCGCCACCAACTCGCAGGACCAGATTACGGCCTATCCTGTAAAGGTTGCCATTGACCCGGCGTCGTACATAAACGATCCGGTGGTAATGGCGGGCCTGCCGAAGACGAAAGGTCCTTTCCGCCCAGGTATGTCGGCGATGGTAAACATCTTCACAGACCGTGTTGAGGGCGTAGTTTCGGTACCGATTGCCGCGGTTACCATTGACCGCAGTGCGGCCATGGGTGGCAGCGCAGGTGGTGCCAAGCCGAAGGAAGTGGTTTATGTGCTGGATTCCAGCGCAACTGCCGTAAAGGTTAAGATGGTACCCGTTTCCACTGGCATCAGCGATGGCGACTTCATCGAGGTGAAGGAAGGCCTGAAGGAGAATGAGCGCCTGGTTGTGGGTCCGTACGTGACGATTACCAAGCTCCTGAACGATGGCGCCCTGGTACGCGTGAAGGCTGCTGACCAGAAGAAAGGTCCAGGCGGCCCAGGCGGCCCGGCCGGTCAACCTAAATAAGGTACATGGCTGATATAGAACCGACTGAATTGTTGCAGCGCCCAACTGTTGCCGTCATTGGCGGAGGCAGTTGGGCGACTGCTTTAGCAGAGCTGCTGGCAGAAGCAGGTCATCGCCTGCGATGGTGGCTGCGCGACCCGCAGGATGTAGCCCATATACGAAAAACCGGCCGCAACCCCAGCTATCTGCCAGAGGCAAAGGTTGACCGCAGCCAGCTGTGGGTAGGCACGGATATTCGGGAATGTGTGGCGCCAGCTGATCTGGTGCTCTTTGTTATACCGGCAGCCTACATTGGCAGTGCTACCTCGCAACTGACGGCCGCCGACCTGGCAGGCAAGAAAATTGCTTCGGCCATCAAGGGGTTGGAGGTCAACAGTGGGCTTCGCATGGCCGAGTTTTTTGCCCAAACGCTGCATATAAAGCCAGAGGATTATGCAGTGGTAGCTGGCCCAAGCCATGCCGAAGAGGTTTCGCGGGGGCGCACTACACTGCTGACCGTAGGCTCAGCCGATAAGGCCACAGCCGAGTTGGTAGCTGACAGCCTTCGCTGGAACCACATGCATGTAGTGACCTCCAATGACGTGGCGGGCCTGGAGTTTGCCGGGATTACAAAGAACATCTATGCTGTGGGGATAGGGCTGGCATTGGGGCTGGGATATGGCGATAACTATCTGGCGATGTATACGGCGAACTGTCTGCGCGAAATGGACCTGTTTCTGCGCGAACTGGCGCCAGTAGCTGCCGCCGAGCGACACATTGCAGACAGCGCTTATCTGGGAGACCTGCTGGTAACAGCTTACAGTCAGCACAGCCGAAACCGTACCCTTGGTCGGTTTGTGGGCGAAGGGATGACGCCACAGCAGGCATTGGACCACATGAATATGGTGGCGGAGGGCTACTTTGCCTCGCGTCTGATGGCAGGCCGTACGCGTCCTGAGCAGTTGCCAATTGCCCATGCGGTATATCGGGTGCTGCACGAGGGGGCTGATGCGGCAGCCACACTGGAAGGCCTTTTGCCTGGGTTTCGCTAGCCTGGGCAGTATTATGAGATAAACGGCAAGCCCCAGAGTTATCTGGGGCTTTTTATATGCTGGAGCAGTGTGCGGCAGGTGCGGTCTACCATTGCATAGACCTCGTGAAAGCCCTGTATGCCGCCGTAATAGGGGTCGGGGACATTGCCCGGGCCTTCCGGGTCAAAATGGCGGAAAAGGCGAATGTGATGGGTGTCATGGCCACGGAGTTGTGCAAGTTCCTGTACATCCTGCAGGTTGTAGCGGTCCATACAGAGGATGTACTGGAAGGTGTGTAGATCCTGTGGAGTGAGCTGGCGTGCCGTATGGTAATCGGGAATTTCGTGTAGCTGAAGCAGTTGTCGGGTCCGATGGTCCGCAGGATGACCCACATGGGAGGCTCCTGTGCCACAGGAATCGATTCGGATTTGGTCTGTGAGCCCTTCTTCTTTCACCAGATGGCGGAAGACGGCATGTGCCATGGGCGAGCGGCAGATATTGCCTAGACAAACGAAGAGTACAGAGGCAGTCATGTGCTGCAATTGGAAGCTGGGTACAAAAGCAAAACGTGCAGCCATTGGCTGCACGTTTCATATCTCAAACCTTGCGTTCTATTAACGGTCGTTCTTGGTGCGCATCGGGCTGCCGACGCGGATCATGGCGCAGCGGAAGCCAATGGTGGCGGCGCTGGAGTCGGCATTGTAGAAGCGACGGGCGCCAGTGGTGCTGTAGTAGGCGATATCGGCCCAAGAACCACCACGGTATACCTTTACGTTGTCGTTAACACCACCGCGACGGCCTTTGATGTCGGGTTGCGACTGCCAGTTGGGATTTTCGGGGTGGTAGAGGAGCGAGGTAGAACCGTCGTAGTTGTCGTCAGCAGTCTGCTGGTCTTCAGTCTGGCCACGGCGGCGGGCGGGGTTCAGATCCTCAACGTCTTCGTAAGAAAGAACACGATAGGTATCAAAGGTCCACTCAGCTACGTTACCAGCCATATTGTAGAGGCCGAAATCGTTGGGCCAGAAGGCACCTACAGGGGCAGTAATCATGTAACCGTCATTCAGGCCTTCGAACATGTTCGACTTGCCCTGGTTGGAACGACCGGCATAGTCACCACGACCGCGCTTGATGTTCGACTGGAAGCGGCCCTGAAGATTACCATATGTCCAGCGGAGGGACTTGCCCTGCCAGGGATACAGTTCCTGCTCGAGACCACCGCGCGAGGCATATTCCCACTCTGCTTCAGAGGGCAGGCGGTAGGCAGGGTAGGCTACGAAATCCTCTTCGCCGTCATCTTCCTTCTTGATGGCATTGGCGCGGGTAGTACGCCAAGCGCAATACTCATTAGCCTGGTACCAGTTGATGCCAACGACGGGGTACATGTTGAAACCCTCGTGCTGGAAATAGTACTGTACGTAGGGGTCGTTGTAAGCAAGCTCGCGATACCATACCATGGTGTCGGGGAGCATGCGCTCGTATTTGGTTTGGCCGGAGTCCTGCAGAACATGGTAGAGGAATTCCTTCCAGTCCACGTTTGCAACTTCGGTCTGGTCCATGTAGAAGGAGGCAACCGTAACCTGACGCTCGCGGTTGTCCATTGCGCCCGCAATGTCCTCTTCGCCACTACCCATGATGAACGTTCCGCCTTCAACGAAGACGAGGCCGGGAGCGGTTTCGGGACCAGCGTAGTCCTTCACCTGGAATCCGCCTTCTTCGTTGTATTCAGCCCCAGTCTTGGAGCTTACTTTCGGCACGCGGTTGATGTCGCTGTTACCGCCAAAGAAGCAGCCTTGAAGGAGGGAAACTGCTGCAATGGCCATCAACGCTTTGTAGCGTAGTCTCATAATCAGGTAGTAATGCGGTTTGAGGTTGCGCAAATATATGCCAAACTTCCAATGCAAACAAAAGCCGGAAATAAACGCGTACGGTGTGAATAACTCCGAAAACCGGATTAGACAGACTGCTGGGGCGCTTTCCCGACCAAATTGGCAGAAGAGTTGGTTCTAAAATGCCAAGCCAAGCTACGAAGAAAATCCAGCGGCGCAAGCATGTGAATGTTCTGGAAACTATTTTTTGCGCCTAACGTGCTGAACTGCATACGGTTTGCCGGGTACATCAATTGGGGTTGGCCGTTCGCCAGGCAAAGAGGTTCAGGAGTATCTGGTCGGGAGGATACAAGTAGGGTGTGGAAAACCGACTTGCCTGTGCATTGCGTATGTCGACCTCAAAGCCAGCCTGCCGCAGGATGCTGAGGATCTCGGGCAAAGTACTGGGGGCATCGTTGGGCGAATGGTATTCCACAAACAGCTGCTGGACGCGCGACAGCTGGGGGGCGGAGTCGATAAGCACGGCGGTTTCTGCGCCTTCGATATCGATTTTAAGGAAGTCGATGACCGAGTGTTGTGAAAGGACATCTGCCAGGCGGATACTGGGAACCGACAGTTTGCCAGCAGAATGAATGCCACCACTGTCGGCGCCGGTGCTGGCGAAGGATACACCATTGGAGTGTGTCCAGACGGCAGCCTGACGGGCCTCAACGTTGGTGATGCCATTGCGGGCGAGATTGCCTGCGAGGTATACGAAGACATGCGGGTCGGCTTCATAGGCAAGAATGCGTGCCTGCGGATAAGTGTTGGCGAACCAGAGGGCGCTGGTGCCGACATTGGCACCACAGTCTATGATAACAGGCTGGGGGGAGGTGGGGCGGAAGCGGTAGAAGTCGTCGGCGAAGATTTCCTGCAGCTGCCACAATACACTGAGGAAGTCGGGCACGTGAAAAGCGAGTCCAGCAAACCGAAAAGTGGTAGGGGTGTTGCGGCTCCTGCGGGCGTACCGGACGGCCAGCCAGAGGATATTGCGCAGGGTGCTATTGCGGAAGATGCTGCCCAGTTGCTTGAGTGTCAGCGCAGCGAGAATGCCCCGGGTAACCATTGTTCAGGGGCGGGTATACCGCGCGGAGAGGATGGAGAACAGCAGATAGAGCACCAAAATGATGGGAGCGGCGCCCATACCGAGCCAGAAGATGGCCCCGGCAGAAAGCCCGAGGAGGGCATAAAGCGGCCAGCGCCGCTGGATACCCCAGCCCTTGCCCTTGAGGGCCATGAAGGGGACGGTAGAGACCATGAGCATACCCTGCAACAACACCAATGCGCCCAGGAGCGGCATGGGGAGAAACATATACAGGGGGCCTTTGACGGCCAGTACGAGTGCGGCTACATACAGTCCGTTGGCGGGTGTAGGCAGGCCCTCAAAGGTGTCAGAGGGGGCGATGTCGTGGCGGACGTTGAAGCGGGCGAGGCGCCAGGCGGCAAAGAGGGGCAGCACCAGCGGGAGCCAAGCCCAGAGGGGCTGGCCGTCCCAGCGGAGGTGTACGTGCAGCATGACGGCCGGGGCGAGGCCGAAAGAAACGAGGTCGGCGAGGGAGTCGAGCTGGGCGCCCATGGGGCTTTCGACCTTGAGGGCGCGGGCCAGCAGGCCATCGAACAGATCGGCGATGGCAGCACCCAGCAGCAGCAGTGCAGCCGTTTCGGCCCAATAGGGCTGCTGATGGAAAGCTACGACACAGGCAGCGACCCCGCAGGCGAGGTTGAGCAGGGTGACGAAGTTGGGCAGTTGCTGCTTAACGGACATAGAGGCCGCGCTGTTCGATGAATTGAATGACGGAATCGGGGACAAGATAGCGGATGCTGTGCTGCGCCGCGACCATGTTGCGTATGCGGGTAGCGGAGATGTCGAGTACCGAGACGTCGGAGAGGAACTGGATGTCGCCCGCGAGGGTCGGGGTGGCTTCGGGCTGTTCGCCTGCCAGCATTACCCGTGGATACACATGGATGGTGTAGTGGCGGAGCAGGGCCTCGTAATTTTTCCAGCGGTGAAGGGTGCGCAGGTTGTCTTCTCCCATGAGGAGGGAGAAGGTGTAGCTGGGGTAGCGTGCGGCGAGGTGTGTGAGGGTGTCGATGGTGTAGCTGGGCTGGGGCAGCAGAAACTCAACATTGGAGGCGACCAGGCGGTCGTTGCCCTGGCAGGCCATTTCCACCATTTGCAGGCGGTCGGTTTCGGGGGCGAGGGTTTTCTTGTCTTTGAGGGGATTGTGGGGAGAGACGACAAACCAGACGCGGTCTACCCGCCCACTGTTGAGGAGTGCCTGGGCCAGAATCAGGTGGCCAGCATGGATGGGATTGAAGGAGCCGAAGAAGAGCCCAACCTTCATGACTTGAGGGGGATGCGGGCGAAGGTGGGAAGCGGCTGCGGCAGGCTGTCGTGGCGGACGAAATGGTCTATGCACTGCACAACTGCGTCGATGGCATCGTCGAGGCTTTCGTTGCGGATACAGAGGTCGAACTCGTCGGCGAAGGACAGCTCGTACTCGGCTTTGTTGACACGCTTCTCGATTTCTTCGGGAGACTCGGTGTTGCGGGCACGGAGGCGGGTGCGGAGGACGTCTACCGACGGAGGCTCGATGAAGAGGGCCAGGGCATCGTCGCCGAAGATGCGTTTCAGGTTAAGGCCGCCCTGCACATCAACTTCATAGACGGCGCACTGGCCTGCTTCGGCAATACGGCGCATTTCGGTGCGGAGGGTGCCATAGAAGCGGCCGGGGTATACTTCTTCCCACTCGAGGAAGTCTCCGGCGGCGATGTGGGCGCGGAACTGCTCCTGGTCGAGGAAGTAGTAATCGCGGGCATGGAGCTCGTGGGGACGCCGTGGGCGCGTAGTGGCCGAGACAGAAAAGGTAAGGTAAGCGAGCCGTTCAAGGGCAGCGTGGAGAATGGTGGTTTTACCAGCCCCACTGGGCGCGCTGAAGATTACGACACGTTGGGTAGGGGTGTCGGCCGCGGAAGAGAAGAGGTGCTGAGGCGAGGGCTCGGCCATGCGGCGGGAAGCGTCCGGCACCGTGCCGGTGTGCAAATATCGGGAAAAGGGAGGACGGCGCACCGCCCAAGGGCTAAATAATAGCAGAATGCTCCTTCTGGCAGCGTCGGGATGCGCCTGCGGTCTAGCAACGGCAGGTATTTGATGATTCCAATGAGGAGTGTTAGGTGAGTCGAACGGGTACTCGCAGTTTGAGGGATTTGCGACTAAAGTGTTAGTACAATGAAAAAAGTGTAACCTAACGACCGTTTTGTAGGGGTTGGTTGAATTGTGCGCATCAAACTGTCTGGTTTTTCCATTTTGCTAAAACGGACATCAGCAGATTGCGAGAATGGCAAAACTTTAGGATAATCTGATTTAGAGGATGCGGTTTTAGGGTAATCTTAATTGCGAAAATGATTGACAAGCGGCGATTCTGTTGCGCTATCTTTAGCAAAACATCCCGCACGTTACATGAACGCACATTCTACGCTAAGCCTTTCGGAAAAGGCTTCTTTTACAACGGAGGCACAGGCTCAGTTGTTGACTCCTGAGGCCCTGGCTTTTCTGCAGGCGCTGGAGGCAGAGTTTGGCAAACGGCGCCAGCAGTTGCTGGCTGCGCGGGCCGAACGGCAGAAGCGCCTGGATGCAGGCGAGCTGTACGACTTTCTGCCCGAGACGGCACACATACGTGAAGGTGACTGGCATGTAGCTCCTGCCCCTTCAGACCTGACCGACCGCCGGGTGGAGATTACGGGCCCGGTAGACCGGAAGATGGTGATCAATGCGCTGAATTCGGGTGCACGGGTGTTCATGGCCGACTTTGAAGACAGCAACACCCCCACCTGGAGCAACCAGCTGGAAGGGCAGAAGAACCTTTACGATGCCGTGCGGCGGACCATCTCGCTGGAGACGGCCGAGGGCAAACGATATGAGCTGAAAGAGAAGACGGCAACGCTGGTGGTGCGGCCACGGGGCTGGCACCTGGATGAGAAGCACGTGAAGTTTCTGGGTAAGCCGATGTCGGGCTCGCTGTTCGACTTCGGGCTGTATTTCTTCCACAATGCCAAGGAGCTGATACGGCGTGGCAGTGGGCCGTACTTCTACCTGCCGAAGCTGGAAAGCCACCATGAAGCGCGGCTGTGGAACGAAGTGTTTGTGTTCTCGCAACGCTATCTGGGCATACCCGAAGGAACGGTGCGCGCCACGGTGCTGATCGAGACGCTGCCCGCAGCCTTCGAAATGGAAGAGATACTTTACGAACTGCGGCACCATGCTTCGGGCCTGAACTGCGGCCGCTGGGACTACATCTTCTCTTACATAAAGAAGCTGTCGGCGCACAAGGACCGTGTGCTGCCCGAGCGTGGCCAGGTGACGATGACCACGCACTTTCTGCGCAGCTATGCCCAACTGGTTATAGAGACGTGTCACAAGCGCGGGGCGTTTGCGATGGGCGGCATGTCGGCCTACATTCCGGTGAAGGGCGACGAAGATGCCAATGCCAAGGCGCTGGCGGCAGTGCACGCCGACAAGCTGCGTGAGGCCAGCTATGGCCACGACGGCACTTGGGTGGCCCACCCCGGTCTGGTGCCGGTAGCCATGGAAGTGTTTGACGGCATACTGAAAGGCCCCAACCAGCTGAGCAAGCGTATACCGGACCTGAAAGTGACAGCCGAAGACCTGCTGCGTGTGCCAGAAGGAACGGTGACCGAGGCGGGTGTGCGCAACAACCTGGAAGTGGCCATCCGGTACATGGAAGCCTGGCTGCGTGGGCAGGGCTGTGTGCCGCTGTTCAACCTGATGGAGGATGCGGCGACGGCGGAGATTTCGCGGGCGCAGATCTGGCAGTGGCTGCACAATGGGCAGGTGCGGCTGGCCGATGGCCGTGCCTTTACCGAAGGGCTGTATGAACAGCTGCTGGGCGAACTGAAAACCCGGCTGCAAACTGAAGTGACCGGCGATTTTGAAGCCAGCACGATGGGCCGCGCCGTACTGCTGTTTGACCGACTGGTGCGCACACCCCGCTTTACGGAATTCCTGACCGTGCCCGCCTACGAGGAGATTGCCTGACGAAAACACCGACGAAAACAACCAGGGAACCGATCAACCTCCCTGAACCGAACACACAGTTGCTTTCCCGAACACACATTAATACCTCTTCCCCGACAGATGAAACCTACAACCCCCCAGGAGCTGACCCAGCTTTGGAACACGGCCCCCCGCTGGAAAGGCATTACCCGGCCCTATACGGCTGAGGAAGTCTTCAGGCTGCGTGGCAGTGTGCAGGTAGAACACACGCTGGCGCGCATGGGCGCTGAGCGGCTGTGGCAGATGCTGCAGGACGAACCGTTTGTACGTGCGCTGGGCGCCCTGACGGGTGGCCAGGCAGTAGAAATGGTGACAGCCGGGCTGAAGTCCATCTACCTTTCTGGCTGGCAGGTGGCCGCGGAGGCGAACACAGCAGGCCAGGTATACCCTGATCAGAGTCTGTATCCGGTGGACAGCGTGCCCAATGTGGTGAAGAAGATCAACGCGGCGCTGCTGCGTGCCGACCAGATAGACCACATGAACGGCAAGAAAGACCGCAACTGGTTGGTGCCGATTCTGGCCGATGCCGAGGCGGGCTTTGGGGGCGTACTGAACAGCTACGAGCTGATGAAGGCTATGATAGAGGCTGGCGCGGCGGCCGTGCACTTTGAAGACCAACTGGCCAGCGAGAAGAAGTGCGGCCACCTGGGCGGCAAGGTGCTGGTGCCGATGCAGGAGTTTATCGGCAAGCTGAATGCAGCGCGGCTGGCGGCAGACGTAGCGGGCGTGCCCACCCTGGTGGTGGCCCGTACAGACGCCCACAGCGCTACCCTGCTGACGAGCGATGTAGATGTGCGCGACCATGCGTTTATCGAGGGTGCGCGGACGTTTGAAGGCTTCTACCGTATCAAAGGTGGGCTGGAATACGCCATAGAGCGTGCGTGGGCCTATGCACCCTATGCCGACCTGATCTGGTGTGAGACCTCGACGCCTGACATTGGAGAGGCGCGCGAGTTTGCCCAGGCAGTGCATGAGAAGTTCCCCGGCAAGATGCTGGCCTACAACTGTTCACCGTCATTTAACTGGCGTCGCCACCTGGACGTGGATACCATCGCGAGCTTTCAAGAGCAGTTGGGTGCCATGGGCTACCGCTACCAGTTTATCACGCTGGCGGGTTTCCACAGCCTGCACAGCCACATGTTCGAACTGGCGTCGGGTTACGCCAAGACCGGTATGGCGGCTTTCACCAAAATGCAGGAGCACGAGTTTGAGCTGGAGAAGCAGGGCTTCCGGGCCATCAAGCACCAGAGCTTCGTGGGTACAGGTTATTTCGACGAAGTACAGATGGCCATCACGGGCGGCCAGAGCAACACCGTAGCCATCAAAGACAGCACCGAAGCTGCGCAGTTTGTGCAGCAGCATGCCTGAAGACTGAGTTAGTGCGTATGGATGTGCCCCGGGCGAAAGCGTCCGGGGCTTTTTGTTTGAATTATAAAACAGCGCAGGCTGTACCTTTAAGGTATGAAGTGCTATAAAGTGGCAGGGGCAGCGGTAAATACAACGCCGCTGGACTGGACTGGGAACCTGACCGTGCTGAAGGCGGCCTGCCGTGAGGCCCATAAGCAGGGCGTGGCGGTGCTGGTGCTGCCAGAGCTGGCCATCAGTGGCTATGGGTGCGACGATGCTTTCTATGCCGACGAGACTACCCGGCGAGCGTTGTACAGCCTGAAGCAACTGTTGCCTGAGACCGCAGGACTGGTGGTAGCCGTGGGCCTGCCCATGACGCACGAAAACAGTGTGTACAACGTGGTGGCCCTGCTACACGATGCACAGGTGCTGGGCTTTGTGGCCAAGCAGACCCTGCCAGGCGATGGTGTACACTATGAGCCGCGCTGGTTCAAGGAATGGCCACAGGGGGCACTGACAGACTACCTGTTCGAGGGGCAGCCAGTGCCTTTCGGGGACATGATATTTGAGGTGGATGGCGTTCGGATTGGGCTGGAAATCTGCGAAGACGCGTGGGCTGGCCGACGCCCCGCCGAGCGGCATTACTACAACAACGTAGACTTGATCCTGAACCCGAGCGCCTCGCACTTTGCGTTCGGCAAGACACGCATTCGGCACAATCTGGTGACAGAGGCCTCGCGCGCGTATGCTTGCACTTACGTGTACACAAATCTGGTAGGGAACGAGGCTGGAAGGATAGTCTATGACGGCGAGATACTGATAGCACAGTCGGGCAAACTGCTGGCACAGAACGAGCGCTTCCAGTTTACCGACTTCCAGCTGGTGACAGCGGTAGTTGACCCTGAGAGTCCCCGCCGTGCGAAAAAGAAGCTGTTCAGCTTTGAACCGCTGCCGCACCCGAGCACGGAACTAGTGGTGTCGGATGGGCCGGCACTCGGCGCATGCAGCGAAGCGCCTGCCCAGTTGCTGGACGTGCCAGACCAGGACCTCCCCAAGGAAGAAGAATTCAGCCGAGCGGTGTCACTGGGCCTGTGGGACTATATGCGAAAGTCTCGAAGCCGGGGGTTTGTGATCAGTCTTTCAGGTGGGGCCGACAGCTCGGCTTGTGCGGTACTGTGTGCACGTGCTCTCACGGAACCGCTGCGGGCGCTGGGTGCAGAACTCTATTACCAGAAACTGGGCTATTGGGCTTTAGACAAGGAAAAGCCAGTAGTGGCTCAGGGCCTTACCCTGGTGTATCAGGCGACAGCCAACAGTGGAATGGTTACTGAAACCAGTGCCCGTGAGCTGGCCGAGGGACTGGGAGCGCCGTTTCACCTGTGGCAGATACAGGAACAACTGGAAGGGTATCACCGGATGACCGAGCAGGCGCTGGGCCGGCAGCTGAGTTGGCAGACGGACGACCTGGCGCTGCAGAACGTGCAGGCGCGTGTGCGTGCCCCCGGTGTGTGGATGGTGGCCAACGTTTATGGGGCGCTGCTGATAACAACCAGCAACCGCAGTGAAGCCGCGGTAGGCTACTGCACCATGGATGGGGATACCGCGGGCGGATTGGCACCACTGGGCGGCATTGACAAAGCGACACTGCTGAAATGGCTGCGGTGGGCTGAAGCAGCACTGGCTTTGCCAAGCCTTCGCTATGTGAACCAGTTGCAGCCGACGGCCGAGTTGCGCCCATCCGATCAGCACCAGACCGACGAGGCCGATCTGATGCCCTATGCGATACTGGATCGGATAGAACGCTGCGCAATACATGAGTACAGGTCGCCGCTGGAGACGTTTCAGAAGCTTCGGCCTGAGGTCAAGGACGTTTCATCGCAACAGCTTGGGGCGTGGATAGGGCGGTTCTTCCGGTTGTGGGCGCGCAATCAGTGGAAGCGTGAGCGGTATGCGCCTTCCTTCCATCTCGATGATGCAAATCTGGATCCGAGGACCTGGTGTCGGTTTCCAATCCTCAATGGCGGCTTTGAGCAGGAGTTGCAAGAGCTTCAGGACTATCTGTTGGATACAGGCAGCCAGGCTTTTTAGTACACTTTTTTGGCTTTTGGACGAATTGACAGGAAGAATCCGTTACTAGGGACATTCGCTGGCAGATGTATTCAAAAGACAGTAGCGTATTCGGTCTCCTGAACGTCAGGCCGTGGCAAGTACTTGTCGCTGGCTTGTTGGTGCGGCTGTTTTTGCTTCTGGCGGTAAGCATGATTAGCTATACGCTGGGCAGTGGCACCTTTAATCTGGTAATAGAGCGACTGTCAGCATTGCTGGGTTTGGGTTGGGCCAGTGGCGGAGCACACAATCCGTTGATATTCATACTGGTGCTTACCGCCAATATGCTTATCAGCTATCTGGGTGGAGCGGTGCTGATGGCGAGCCTCACAGGAGAGATAGGTGCGGAGCTGAATCTGAGGCGGCCAGCACATAGCATACATTACCTACTGGCCTTTGTTACTGGCGTTCTGCTGACTCCCTTCGGATACCAGCTAGAGTTGCTGCAAGGTGAGCTGGGACTGACAGACTGGTTGTCGGGCTTTACATCTGGGTTGCTTGCTGCGGATAGAACAGCCAACGAGTTGGTAGTATCCAGCATAGGGGCTCATCCCTTGCTGGGCTTGCTTTATCTAGGTGTCGTAATGCCGGTAAGCACAGCTTTCTTTTATCAGGGCTGGATGAGTAAAGTGGCCAGTCGGATGACAGGCCATCCGCTACTGGCCAGTGGCCTGGTAGGAGTTGTGTTTATGGTGGGCCAGTTGCAGCTCAGTGGAGTCATCGCATTGACGTTTGTCTTTGGGGTTCTGACGCTGGTGCACCTGTACAGCGGCAGCTTATGGGTAACTGTAGCCAGCTATGCTGGTATGTTTCTGGTGGAATGGCTTTCCATGGCAGTAGCCTCACACCGTCTTCCGTGGCTGAAGCACATGTTGGAGATACATTCCATCCCCCTGCTTTTGGTCGTAAGCTGCTTATTAGCGATTCTACTGGTGCTGATGTACCGAAGGCGTGTGTCAGCCAGCTTATAAGAGTTTCCGCTAGGAGGTGGCATCTGGTGCCTTGAGAGGGAGTTGGGCAAGCAGGCCTACCGCTGGGCCAATCGCCAACATACTCCATGCAGCCAGCCCACTCCATTGGAGAAAACGCGGGAAGCAGGCCAGACTGAGGATGGTGATGGCAAAGCCAGTGGAGTTTATCCAAAGCAGCGTTGCGGGGGCATTGTTGCCCTCGGAGCGGGCGGCATCCGAGGTGAAGAGCGGAGAATCGGGTATGATGGCTGCGGCCCAAATCGCAAGCCAAGTGAAGAAAACAACGGGTGGGGCCAGCAGCATAAGAGGGGAAAGAAGGGCGCAGGCCGCCGATATGCCCAGACATGCCAAAGCTGTACGATGTGTGCCATATCTATTGGCAAGACGCAGCACGGCAACACAGGCAACCGCGCCCAGCGCAATAGTGAGCCCTGCTGCGAGATAGGAAGTGCTGCTGGGTAGATTGCGCCAGCGGAGTATCAGCTGAGGGAGGAATGCCCAGAACGTGTAGAGCTCCCACATATGCCCCCAGTAGCCGATTGCCGATCGCCAGGTCTGGGGTTTCCAGGGTGCCGGGCGGAGAGTTCTGGCAGTAGGTTGGGTTCTGGTATTGGGGAAGGCATAGGCGACCATGCCTGCCGCCAGCAGGGTAGCGGCAATGACGGTAAGCAGAATCCCTTCGAAGGGCAGGGTTGCGCCCAGTCCGGTAAGTATGAAGGGAGAAGCAGTGCCGAGTACCAGTGCACCAACAAGCCAAGCAAAGAGCCTTGCGGCCTGCTGGGGGCCATAAGTCTGGATGGCGAGGGCCAGCCCCAATGGATAAATGCCCGCCAGTGCCATTCCATTGACAAAGCGCAGACTGAAGGCAAGAGTGGGCGAGGGAGGCAACAGGAGGAGGAGCCCGCAGCTGGCTGCGGCCACCAGCGAAGCCAGCAGGAAGACCCTGCGGGTGCCAACCCTTCCACTTGCATTGGTGAGTGCCAGCAAAACCGCGCCCAAAACAAAGCCCGCCTGAACCAGTAGTGTGATAAGACCAGTATCGGCAGGAGATAGCTGCCAGATGGGAGGCACCACACGCAAGGCGGCGTTTCCAGCAAACCAACTGCTGGTGCAGGCCACCAGGGCCAGAATGAGAATCCAGGCTGGGGGGGCAGGCTTATTTGTAGAGGGCAACAGAGGTTAGAATGGCCGCAGCGTGCGTGTAGATATCGTCAATGGATGCAATATCATTCCTAATCTCCTTTTTTGCTTCATCAAAAGTGACGAGATATTTTTTGGAACCATTGAGGAAGAGTCGGCAGATGGTTTTCCTGGGGCTGTCATCAAGTGTAATGCTGAAGTAGGTTTGTCCATCGCGATATCCCACCCGAGAAGCCTCAATGGCTGAGCGCACAATTGCTTTAACAACAAAAAATGCCTCCATTTCTTCGACAGTAGTTACAATTTTACTGGGCTCTTCCGTGGCAGACGGTAAAGCATTCTGCTCAGTAGCCTGAAGCGCGGTTTCTTTGTCAAGGGCTGAACGTAAACGTGCCGTAATCATCTCGCTGATGGCCTGATGGATAGACCTCTTGACCAGTGGCGTGAAAACTTCCAGTGTCTTGGCTGTCATGCGTTTTTCAGAAACCTCGGTAGCGAAGTATTTGATGAACTCCTCTGAAGGATTTGATATTTCTCGCTGAAAGATATCCTTTATGGCTTTAGTGTACTTGAGTTCACTGGCTGTAGTGAGAATCTGATTCAGGTCGAAAATATTCTTGTGGAATTTTTTGAGTTCCTCAATCTGGATATCAGAAATCTGGGTTAGGTCAAACTCAAAGAAAGGCTTTTCGTCCATCTTATTGGGTTCAACCAGATCCGTATAGAATTTATATACCAAGCCGTTGGTGAGTATGCCGAAGCGTGAGGTGGTTACATGAAAATATCGTGCAAGCTGGGCTGCGTTTTCAATTTTGAGTGCTTCGCTGTGATGCTTGCATTCTATTATGATGATGGGTTTACCGTCTTTGTATATAGCATAATCTACTTTTTCACCTTTTTTCATTCCCACATCTGCAATCAGCTCAGGAGTAACCTCTTGTGGGTTGAAGACATCGTAGCCCAACATCTGTATGAATGGCAGGACCATTGCGGTTTTGGTCGCTTCCTCGGTTTTCACGGTATCGAGCAGTTTGGCGATTCGTTCGCCAAGGGCCTTAATGGAGTCGGAGAAGTCAACAACGGTCATAATGCTAGATGTTTGGCAGATTGGTTTGCTGCAAACAAGTTATAAATATAATACAGTAATAAAATATATAGTGTTTGCCTGTTTTTTTGGCTTTGGCTGGCGCTGACGCATATATTAAATAGACTTTTTAGGCGGACTTTGACTTATGGGCGGGTTTGTTGCTGTTTGTGATTATAATGCGGCGCATGAGTTAAGGAGTCATGAGAGCAGATAGCCAGCAGAGAGTCTGTACGGTGAGTACGGGATGAGCCGGCGATGTTCCTGCCGGAGGATTACGGTTGTGGCTAATAGGACAGAACACGATGCTGACGAGGGGCGGGTGGCCCCAATTGATGGCTGATGATTTGAGGGGATATTCCTAACTTACTGAAAACGTTAGGAATAGCATGGAAGGTTTTACTCCCAACAGACGTGAGGCTCTGCGTACGGGCTTACTTGCAGGTGCTGGTGTACTTGCATTACCCTTGCTGAGTGGATTTCTGCCGGCCGAGTGGCAAGAGGTGCTGGAGGTGCCAGCAGGCATGGAGCCTGTTTGGCTGAACCAGAACACGAACGCGCTTGGGCCTTCGCCCAAGGCCATGCGTGCCATCACAACCAGCCTTCAGCAGGCGCGTCTGTACGCAGAGGCTCCGGCACTGCGGTTGTTGGAGGCGTTGCATCAAAAGCACCAGCTGCAGTTTCCCTATGACCTGGCCAACCTGACACCGCTGACCCGGAACAAGGTATGGGAGGATACGAACCTTCTGATAGGAGTGGGCAGTACCGAACTGGTGCAGGCGGTTGCGCGGCTGACTGGCCAGCAGGGCGGCAACTGGGTGGAAGCGGACCCCACCTACACGGAGGTGCAGTTTACCATGCAGGCGTATTACCCGAGGACGATGCAGCGCCTGGCGGTGCCCACCCTGCCGGATGGAAATACGGACATGGAGGGTATGATCAAGGCACTGAGACCAGATACCCGACTGGTGTATCTGGTGAACCCCGAAAACCCGCGGGGGACTGTAGTGTCGGGGGCTGCAATTCGGAAGCTGGCAGATGCGATTGGCCCCGATACCCTTCTGCTGGTAGACGAGGCCTACATAGATTTTGTGCAGGATGGCAGCACGGAAAGCGTGCTGGACCTGGCCCTTAGCAGGCCCAATGTGGCTGTGGCCCGGACCTTCAGCAAGGTTTACGGGTTGGCCGGGATGCGGATTGGCTATCTGGTAGCGAGTAAAGCATTGATTCAGCGGATTCGGCCGCTGATGCTGGGTCGCCTGGCTTATAACATACTGTCGATGGAAGCGGCAACAGCGGCGCTGTCTGATACGGCGCACATTCAGGCGTCGATCGATTTGGTAAACCAACAGAAGGAAGTGCTGCGGGCAGGCTTTGCAGAGCGCGGAATGCAGGCCTGGAAGAGCTACACCAACTTTCTGTGGGTTAATGCGGGCGCCGACCTTTCGGGTGTAGTGAGCAAGATGGCGCAGCAGGGTGTGTATATCCGGGCGGGGGGCGCTCTGTGGAAGCAGCCCAATTACATCCGAGTGAGCATTGGGACCGAGGCCGAGATGAAAGCCTTCTGGCGGGTATTTGACATAGCGCGGCGTACTTGAGCCTTTTTCACGTCTTTTAACTACAAACAGGCAAGCAGACTCCCTACATTTGGCGAACCTTCCTCTCTAAACACTATGCCAATCAAACGATTAGCCTCAGGGGTGCTACTGCTTCTGGGGTTCCTGGGCAGCGCCCATGCCCAGGTAGGCATTGGGACTGTAGCGCCTGACGCTGCGGCAATTCTGGACCTGACCAGCACCAATCGCGGCCTTCTGCTGCCGCGTCTTGTCAGCGGGGCATCGGTAGCAGCTCCTACAGACGGCCTGCTCATCTATAACAGCACCAGCGGCCAGTTGCAATACCATGCGGGAGCCTGGCGCAGCGTAATGACCAATCCGCTGACGACGATGGGCGATCTGCTAGTGGCAATTGACAATGCAGGTACGCCAGGCCGGATTGGTGTAGGCACTACGGGGCAACTGCTTCAGGTAAATGCGCTGGGTATGCCTGCCTGGGTTACTTTGACGAGTTTGTTGGATGTCGGAACCCCCACCAATGCGGTGCTGTACAATACCGGTTCGGGTATTGGAGGCAACGCATCTTTTATTTACACAGGTACGCAGGTAGGGATTGGCGGAGCAGCACTTCCAGATACCCGGCTTTCAGTGGTAGGTAGCGGGACAACCTCTGCTACGGCACCATTGGCGGTAGTGAATGGCACCGGGCAGCCAGTGCTGGTAGCCACTGATGACCAGCGTGTGGCTATCGGCATGCCTGCTGGCAATGCAACGCAACTGCTGGATATCAACGGGGGGCTGTCGGTGCGTGGCGGTGTGATTCAGCGTGGCGGCGCCGGTCCTTTGTCAACAACCACCGATCTGGGGCTGTACTCACGAGACCCGGCCTTCTGGATGCGCTTTGTGACGAATGGGGGTCCTTTCCACTGGTACGTGGACGGCGAAGCCGGCACCACGCCCGTGATGCGGCTGAGCGAAACAGGTCAGCTGTCGATAGGCGGCAGCACGGCGTCTGCATCCAATACGCAGCTGTCGGTGCGTCGTGGGGCCGGGGCTTCAAATTTCGGGGAGGCTGCTGCACGTTTCATGCATAACAGCAACAATGGCTTGGCACTCTTTGCCGAGTCTAACAACTCGGGCGAAGATGGTGGCGGCATTATCTATTCGCAGGCTTCGCTAGCTGGGGTATATCCAGATCTTCCCGGTGCCCCAGTAGATGCAAACGTTGGTGTATGGGGCTGGGTTCCGGGGAATGGTGCCGGGGGCTGGGCTATCGTATCGGGTTTTGGTGGTAGTTCGATGGGCTCGACCGTGAACTGGGTTCGGCTGTCGGGCAGCAATGCTGCGGCGGTATTCGGTGGCTGGGTTGGCATCAATGAAGAGACCCCCTCACAGGCTTTGACGATGGGCAACGGTGACCGTATTCGGCTGAAGAGCCCCGGCGGTATTTCGTATGACCTGCTGGTGGATGGGACCACCACTTTTGGGGTTTCCTACAACGGGAGTGCCCCTGACCTGCAAATGAACGGAGCCAATACGCAGTTGGGTAAAGGGTTTGCGGGCGCTGGGACGCGGCTGGAAGTAGGAGTTTCGGGGGATGGATCGGTAGCCCGGGCAAACGCCTGGCTGAACTTTTCAGACTCGACCCTGAAGACAAACGTAGCAACGATTCAGGATGCGCTGGAGCTGGTAGCACAGTTGCGGGGTGTGCGCTTCAACTGGAAGCGCAGTGGAGCGCCTTCCATCGGCTTCATTGCACAGGAGGTAGACCGGGTGCTGCCCGAACTGGTGACCCGCGGCGAGGATGGCATTCTGGGATTGGATTATCCGAAGCTGACGGCGTTGCTGGTGGAAGCCATCAAGGCTCAGCAGGAAATGCTGACTACCCAGGCTGCCCAGCTGCAACAGTTGGACCAGCGTCTGAGCGCAGTGGAAGCACGCTTGCGCAACTGACCAGCGGGGACTCTTCGACGAAACGAAAAACGGCGGGTACTACCCGCCGTTCTGCTTTGATAGGGTGATGGGGTTATGCACCCAGGATACCACGGGCAATGACCAGACGCTGGATTTCGCTGGTGCCTTCGTAGATCTCGGTAATCTTGGCATCGCGGTAAAGGCGCTCTACGTGGTATTCCTTCACGTAGCCATAGCCACCGTGCACCTGCACGGCTTCTGCGGTGACCATCATCGCGGTTTTGCTGGCGTACAGCTTGGCCATGGCAGCAGACATGCCAAGGTTGGCGCTGTGGGTGTCTTTGTCTACGGCTGCGCGGTAGCACAGGAGGCGAGATGCTTCGATTTCGACAGCCATGTTGGCCAACTTGAACTGGATGGCCTGGTGCTGGGAAATCTCTTTGCCAAAAGCCTTGCGCTCCTTGCTGTACTTGACTGCGAGTTCATAGGCGCCGCTGGCGATGCCGAGTGCCTGCGAAGCGATGCCAATGCGGCCGCCGTCGAGGGTCTTCATGGCAAACTTAAAGCCAAAGCCGTCTTCGC
The DNA here is from genome assembly GCF_057219875.1 of Pontibacter sp. T17. Classification (NCBI taxonomy): domain Bacteria; kingdom Pseudomonadati; phylum Bacteroidota; class Cytophagia; order Cytophagales; family Hymenobacteraceae; genus Pontibacter; species Pontibacter sp. T17. Next base: position 220,253 of record NZ_JBXVVW010000001.1, on the reverse strand, counting down.
CGACGCGGTTCTCCTTAGGCACTTTTACGTCGGAGAACATCAGCATGTGGGTGTCAGAACCACGGATACCGAGTTTCTCTTCCTTCTTGCCGATCTGGAAACCGGGGGTGCCACGCTCAACGATGATGCAGTTGATGCCACGGTGACCTTTCTCGGGATAGGTTTGTGCGATGACGAGGTAGATGCCTGCACGGCCGCCGTTGGTAATCCAGTTCTTGGTGCCGTTGAGGAGGTAGTGGTCGCCTTTATCGATGGCGGTGGTGCGCTGCATGGTGGCGTCAGAGCCAGCCTCGGGCTCGGAGAGGCAAAAGGCACCTACATACTCGCCACTGGTGAGCTTGGGCAGATACTTGCGCTTCTGCTCTTCAGAGCCAAAGCTCTCGATGCCCCAGCAAACGAGGGAGTTGTTGACCGACATGATAACCGAAGCAGAGGCATCGACCTTGGAGATTTCCTCCATGGCGATGACGTAGGAGATGGTGTCCATTCCACCGCCGCCGTACTCGGGGCTTACCATCATACCCAGGAGGCCCAGTTCGCCCATGCGGCGTACGAGCTCTTCGGGAAAATGCTCTTCGCGGTCGCGGTCGATTACGCCGGGCAGAAGCTCGGTCTGGGCGAAGTCGCGCGCCATTTGGCGAATCATCTTGTGCTCTTCGGTGAGCTCGAAGCTCATGCCAGCGAGCGCGGTATCGTGTGCAGCCATCATGGGAGTAAACAATAAAACCGGAAGTTTTCCGGGCATGGCAAGTTAGCCATTTTCAATACCAATTGAAAACGGGGAGTTCCAGCTTAGAGCCGTTCCACGCAGGAAATTGCGCTTCATTTCAGCAGGCCAAACTGCTGCAGATGATGACGGAAATGTAGGTTGTGGAACATCTCCCATTCCATCAGGTTGAGTGGACCGAAGAGCGGATGCGTAGGGGTGGCTTTTGGATTGTCGATGTAATACTGATAGAACTTGAGGACCTCGGCCCGGAGTTTCTGCACAGCCGTCTGTATGTCTGGCTGGCGCAGGGGTTTGTCCGGGGGCACCATTGGGTTTTGGAAGTTACGGGGCAGGGGCACCTGATCGTAGAGGCGCTGTTTGGCGGCAGGTATCTGCTCGTCGGGAATCATGCAGGGTACCTGCGCGCGGCCATTGGAAATAGCGAGGGTCTCGAAGAGGTGTTCGACCATGCGTTGGGCTGTCATGGCACCCCATTCCGGGGTTGCATTCTGCGGGAGGGTTTCCAGCAGATCCAGGTAATTCTCCAATACGGAGGGCGATGCGTTCATGTCAGATGGATTAGCGGTCGATATCGCCGAGGACATACTGGCCTTTGACAAGGAGGAAGCCGAAGTAGCGGACACGGCGGTCGGCGCCACGGTGGAAGAACACTTCCCAGGCACACCACTCGCCTTCGGCCTGCTGCTGCGTGAGGAATTCACCAAACTCGTGGTCTTCGCATTCTTCCAGCCAACCTTTGATGCGGTTGCAAATGCTCTCTACCAGGCGTCGCTCATACTCGTCGGTGAAGTTGCAGGTGTCGCGGTACTCGCGGAGTTTGTCATTGCCTTTGTAGGCAATGAACCGTGCCGCCGCTTGGTAGTTACCAGCCCGGGAAAGGTCAAACAGCTCGATAAGGCGCTGCAGAACAATTTGGTCTTTGCTTTCGGAGGAAGTGCCGAGGCTCATGCGCTTGGGGGTAATGTCGGGGTAGAGAGGAAGAACAGGAAGTTACACAAATGGACCAGACAGCGGGAAAGCAAAAGCCCCTGAAAGTTCAGGGGCTTTGATCGTTAGGCGTGTATTATCAGCGCCCGCGCCCTGCTGGGGTTGTGGGTTGCTGTGGGGTAGCGGCCTTGTTCAGCTCGGCCAGGTTGTTTTTTGCCAGAACGAATTCTGGAAACAGGCGGAGGGCTTCAGAGAAGGCGGTACGGGCCTCGGTGAGGTTTTTCTGATCGCGCATGATGACACCGCGTACGTTGTAGGCAGCGGCACGAAGGGGTACTTCCTGCTGGCCCTGCTGCATCGTGACAACCACTTTCTCCTTCTCGCTTTCGGGCGATACGATAACAAGCCCGAGTGAATTGAGGCATTCGCCGACGCGCTGGAGACTGTATTGCAGTACGGCTACCTGATAGAGGTGATAGACAGAGCGGCTGTTGGCATAGAGGCGCTCATAAGCCTCGAGGGCTTCTTTCGCACGGCCCAGGCTTTGTTCGCTGATGGCGGCCAGCTCCAGCATTTTACGGTTGTTGGGGTCTTTGGCCAGCAGTTCGTTGGCTACCGAAAGTGCTTGAGGATAACTGCGAGAAACGAAATAGAGCGTAGCAAGCGAGTCTTTCAGGGCGGCATCGTCGGGGTTGGCGGCCAGCTGCATGTAGACGGCCTGTATAGCTACGAGGGGGTCGCGGTAGCGGATGGCGAGGTCGTAGATTTTCTTGCTGTTGTCGGTAGCAGTGGGTTGCTGTGTCTGGGCAGTGCTGGGCGCTACGGTGGTCTGTTGTGGAGCTGGCTGGGCTTCTTCGCGGCGGCGCTGGGCATAGCCCGCGACGCTGACGAGGCTCAGGGCAGCAGCCAGGAGAATACGGGTAGTACGTTGGAACATGGCAGGAGGTTGAATCTGAAATATTGAGGTAGGCAAAGATAATATTCCCGCCTAAGGTTGGGTAAATCAGAAGTGTATGGGCAAAAAGATGGGAAAGTGTCGGTAGCAGGCGAAGTAGCAGACGGTGGGGTACTATATTTGGTTGGAACCAACCTGTATTTACGTTACAGACCTTATCCCTAACTGAACATGGCATTTGGCATACTTCTAGCCGGCATCTGGCTAATTCTGTCTAATCTTCTTCCGCTGATAGGCATACACTTTCCGCAGGACACAACCCTGTACAATGTATTGGGGTTGCTGAGTGGGGTATTGGTGCTGCTGACTACCACAAACACCCGTATGCGCAGTGCCGGATGGGTTGCACTGGGGGTATGGTTGCTGTTTCACAGCCTGTTTGCACTGGTTCCGGCGCTTCTTTTCCCGGGGGCCAACATGGTGAAACTTGCACTGACGTTTGTTGCGGCAGTGCTGTTGGTGGTGTCTGGCCCCAACTGGATACGGAAGCAGTGGGGCACTCGACTGACGGCCGTTTGGCTGGTGCTGCTGGCCATTGCGATGCTGGGTGCGCATTTCTCTGCCTATCCAGTAATCATAGCGATAGCCGGTATTGCTGCGGGCGTGTTTCTGGTTATCCGGAAGTGAAAGGCACAGGCCCGCGTACACCTTTTGGTATTTCCTGAACCATTTCTGACGACCCATGCAGACTGACCCAGCGCTGGAGCCCGAACGGTTGAAGAAGGTGATTAACCATCCGTGCCGGCAATGTGGAGCCGAAATGCGGTACGACGCGACAGTACAGACACTGAAATGTTATAACTGCGGCGGAACGGAAGAGTTGGACAGATCCAATGATCAAGTGCGAGAAACCGCGCTGACTGACAGTGCATTGCGCGGCGACCAACAGGCAGTGGTAGACCTTCCTGTTCACAACTATGCCTGTGGCAACTGTGGGGCTGTGACGGCCGTGGACCTGACTCAGGTAGAAGTGCGATGCAGCTTCTGCTCGAGTTCCAATGTGAACGAGCAGGCGTTTGACCAGCGACTGATTCGTCCGTATGGGGTGCTTCCATTCAAGGTGAACCAGAAGGATGCCACAGCCAAGTTTCAGGAGTGGATTGGCAGCGGCTGGTTTCGGCCCAATGACCTGAAGAAGTTCGCCGAACTGCAGAAAATGGATGGCGTGTACGTGCCTTTCTGGACGTATGATGCACAGACCTCCAGTGACTGGACGGCGGAGTCGGGCTACTACTATTACGAGACAGAGTACTACACAGACCAGAATGGCAACCGACAGAGTCGACAGGTACAGCGCATCCGCTGGGAATGGAGCTCGGGCCGATTTGACCACGACTTTGATGATGTAACCGTAGTCGCCTCCAAGGGGCTGCAGCAGGGTATGGCCGAACAGGTGTATCCCTACACGCTGAAGGATACCGTGAACTTTGATGCCAAATTCCTGCTGGGCTGGAAGAGCGAGGTGTATGCACTGGATGTCCGCGAGGGCAAGAAGGTCGCAGACCAGATTATGGCGCGCTACATTCACGCGGAGGTGTCAAGGCAGGTGCCCGGCGACACGCATCGAAATCTGCAGATCGACACCAACAGCTGGAACGAGACGTTCAAACACCTGCTGTTGCCTATCTGGATAGCGGCCTATCAGTACAACGACAAGACCTATCAGGTAGTAGTGAATGGCGAGACAGGCAAGATTGCTGGGGAAAAGCCCTGGAGCTGGGTCAAGATTTCGCTTGCGGTGTTGGCAGTATTGGTGATAGTTGCCGCAGTGGTATACTGGAAGCAAACCCATTGATACATGGCTACTAATGCTGACAGCCTGGGCACGACTACGCTGGAGTTGTTACGGGCTGAGCCCTCAGCGATGGGCAGCCCGCTTGGCGAGAAAGTACTGGTAGTGGGTGGTCTGGCGGCAGCGTTGGTGTTAGGATGGACGCTGCTGAGCTGGGGGCAGCGATGGGGCCGCCTGAAGCTGCTGGAAGCACAGTGGGTGCCGGGCATCCGGTTTCGAAAGGCTGAACTGGTGGGGGCGCGGAGTGTGCGCGGGCTGCTGGCATCTGGCTTGGGACTTGTGTTTCAGACAGCCAAGATGCTGGGCGTCTACGTGTGTCTTACGGTGGGCCTGCAACAGTTTGAAGCCACACGTGTCTGGAGTGATCGGCTGCTGCACTTTCTGCTGGATCCGGCGGTGCAGATGGGTACTGCTCTGGTGGAGGCCCTGCCCAATCTGCTGGCAATGGCTGTTATTGGGTTCATCTTTTACCACATCATTCGTTTTTCCAACTTCCTGTTTCGGCAGGTAGAGCAGGGTAAACTGGTGATTGGTGGGTTTTTCCCGGAGTGGGCATATCCAACTCGCCAGTTGGTGCGCTTGTTGCTGATAGTGTTTGCGGTGGTTCTGATGTATCCCTACAGCCCATTGAGCGAATCGAAGGCGGCACAGGGTATCAGCCTGTTTCTGGCAGTGGTATTGTCGCTGAGCAGCACAGCCGCCATTGGCAATATGACGTCGGGCCTTCTGCTGACATACGCACGGGCGTTCAGGCTGGGCGACTACGTGCGGATTGGCACAGCGGAAGGGACCGTAGTGGAGAAGACACTGCTGATGACGCGGGTGAGGACGGTTAAGAACGAGGAGATATCGGTGCCGAACAGTTCGATACTCAATGGAACCGTAATCAACTACAGCGAGGCCCAACGACGGGGGGAATCCGTGGTACTGTATACGAGCGTGACGATTGGGTATGATGTGCCCTGGCGGCAGGTGCACGCGCTGTTGTTGGAGGCCGCAGCGGCAACCCCTGGACTGGAAGTATCGCCGGCGCCCTTTGTATTACAGCGGCAGCTGACCGACTATTACCCCACCTACGAGTTGAATGCGTATTCGAAAATCCCCGACCAGATGGTGTTTCTCTACGGGGCGCTGCATGCGAATATTCAGGATGCCTTCAATAGGGCTGGGGTAGAGATTCTGTCACCAGGGTATCAGGTAAGCCGCGTGAGTCTTGAAACGACGGTCCCGAGGGATCACCGTCCAGAAGGCTACCGAGCGCCGGGTGTGCGGGTAACGCTGGAGCAGGATGAAGGGTGAGCAGCGGTTGGTGGTTAACAGTTATTACATTTTCTCTTTGTTTTAAAGAGACAAAAGACAAGATGGAATTGATTTATATGAATATTGCGCACCTATTTTTTTACTCTATTTGATTTTTATTGACTCTTGCTGGTTCGTCGGGGTGAGGAGCGTCTGCGAGGCACTAAGTGTTAACGGAAAGCCACGCGAAAGCTTAAAATATAGGTATGAAACCGACAAAAAGTATAAATGATTATTAGGCATTTCGGTTCTTCAAATTAACAGGGCAATTATTTAGCGTGGGAAGCGGTTTGGCGCAGTCATTAACAAATTGACATTGTCGCTAAGTAACAGGGAAATTTGGGCTCTGGATTATCAAACAAACAGGGCATGAATTTCTCACAATCAAGTTTTCCGAATTCACTGGCCGAGGGAAATGGTATACAGCCGAATTGGGTGTATGGCATGGCTGGTTCTTCGGTGCGGCTGCTTCCGCATCCGGCGTTACGCAATTATATCACCTGTTATCGAGTGCTGGAGCACATCCCCCGTTCGGGGACCAGTGAGTGGCAGATGATACTACCTAACGGCAATGCAGAGTTGCTGTTCCAAATGGATGGGCAAGTGCATTGGAAATCGTTACAGGAAAATAAGACAGCGGTATTTGATGCTGGTTTTGTTTCCGGGGCCAGTGAAACGGCCTGCTGGATGAAACCCGAAGGCTACATGGCAGTCATTGGGGTGCGTTTCAAAGCGACTGGTCCACGACGATTGATTGGTAAACCTTCAGTAGAGCTGGGTACAGAACCAATGGTGCTAGAGCCCCTACAAGGAGGCCGTCTGGCCAAGCTGCAGGAGAAGCTGAAAAGTACCATCACTTGGCATGAGCGCATCATGCAACTGGACGCGTACTTTCTGGAGCAGCTGGCAGCTTCGATGCCATCAACCTCAGTGCTGCGCCTGGAGCAGGCAGTGCAGGAGATTGTGCGCACAGATGGTAAATGCAGCGTAGGCGATCTGGCAGAATTGACCTGCCTGAGCGAGCGTCAGTTTCTGCGCATTTTCAAGGCAGAAATGGGTATTGGCCCCAAGACGTATCTGCGTCTGCTGCGAATCAATCGTCTGATTACGCATGCGGTGTACAAAGACCTTTCGATTGGCGATTTGCTGCATGACAATGGCTACTACGACCATTCGCACTTTAACCATGATTTTAAATTGGTGACTGGCGTTTCACCTACGGATTATTTTGCCAAAGCGAAGGATTACTCGCGCTTCATGCTTTCTTGACGTATTTTAACACTCTCCTATTTAATTTGTAATTATCTGTCAATAAATGTCAGAAATTGCAAATATAAATCGGCGGTTTTTAACACGTGACTATGTTGGTGCTGCAATTGAATGTAGCGCAGTTGAAGGCAGTCACCTCTACCCCCTATCGGAAAATGTCTGGAGAAGGCCTGATGCAGGCAGGGGCTGGCGTGCCTCTGGTTTTAGGCGAGAACAGATTTCTGCCGCATCCGTTTTTACGACCGTTGATCCAGTCGTATAAATTCTTCTCGCTGCCTGCGGGAAGCCGAGATTATTGGCAGAAGGTGATACCCACGGCCTATCAGGATGTGATTCTGCTGTTGGATGGCGGATTGCAATACTTAGGGCCAGGTGAGGGAAATGCCTATTTACTGCAACATGGGTGCGCTGTGGGGTTGCACACGCGCTTCTACCACCTGCGCCCCATGAATGCTTTGCAGATGATTGTTGTTCGGATGCGGCCACAGGGGTTATCTCGCCTACTGGGTATGCACGAGCCGGGGCTAATCAATACGCTGCATGTAGTGGATGCATACGAAGAATCGTTTGGCAAGTTGTTGGCGACTTTACGGGCTTCTACTTCGTGGCAATCGGTGTTCAGCCGATTGGATCAGTTTTTTCTGGAGCGGCTGGGCCAAACCCAACGACAGCCATCGGACCGGATATCGGATACGGTAGACTTGATGTTGCGTACCGCTGGCCAGGTCAGCAGCAATGAACTGGCAGATAAAGCCTGCGTGAGTTCGAGACAGTTTCTGCGTCTCTTTGCGGATGAAGTGGGATTAACCCCAAAGCTGTACAGCAGGTTGGTGAGGATCAGCAGCGTGCTTACCCGCGCGGCGTATTGTCAGGGGCCAATCAATCAGTGGCTTTCAGCAGCGGGGTATTATGATTATTCGCACCTGCACAGAGACTTTGACCTGGTGGCTGGCGAAACACCCACCCATTTTCTAAAGCAGATGACGCCCCTGTCAAAGTTACTGATCGGATAGTAAGGGCACGAAGTGGCTGGTATTGTGGGTTATATTTGCAGCTCACCGTCATGACTGCGCCCCTTACTGCCTCGGCACCGCCGCGAAAACTGTCGCTCCGCGATATACAAGCCCCTGTAGAACAGGAACTTGCTTATTTTGAAGAGCACTTTCGTGGGGCACTGACTACCCGCGTGAGCCTGCTGGACCACGTGTTGCGCTACATTGTGCGACGCAAGGGCAAGCAGATGCGGCCCATGTTTGTACTGCTGGCCGCCGATCTCTGCGGAGGTATCAAGCCCAGCAGCTACCGGGCTGCGGCACTCATAGAACTGCTGCACACGGCTACGCTGATACACGATGACGTGGTGGACGATGCGGATGAGCGGCGCGGCTTCTTCAGCCTGAACGCGCTGTGGAAGAATAAGATAGCAGTGCTGGTGGGGGACTTTCTCCTGTCGCGCGGTCTGCTGATGTCGCTGGAGAACGATGACTTTGAGTTGTTGAAGATTACCAGTAAAGCGGTAAAACTGATGAGTGAGGGCGAGCTGTTGCAGATGGAGAAGTCGCGCAGCCTGAACATTGACGAGCCGGTCTACTTCGACATCATCCGCCAGAAGACGGCCAGCCTGATAGCAGCCTGCTGTGAAAGCGGGGCCTCAAGTGCTGGCGCCGATAAGGAGACTCAGGAGAAAATGCGCCTGTTTGGCGAGCTGGTGGGCATGGCCTTCCAGATCAAGGACGATCTGTTTGACTATGGTGTGACGGGGGGCCACGGCGAAGGCATAGGCAAGCCGGTGGGCATAGACCTGAAGGAGAAGAAGATTACGCTGCCGCTGATACATGCCCTGAACAAGAGCAACTGGGCCGAGCGTCGTTGGGCCATTGATATTGTAGGCAGCAAGAAGCAGCGCCCCAAGGATGTGAAGGAACTGGTGGAGTATGTGCAAAAGCAGGGTGGCCTGTCGTACAGTCAGAAGACCATGCAGCAGTATGCTACAGAGGCGCTGGAACTGCTGATGACCTTCCCGGATACTCCCAGTCGCCAGAGCCTGGCCGACCTGGTACGCTATACGCTGGAGCGCGAGAAGTGAGCCCGCTTACAACCTGGCTTTCAGGGCCTGGACATAGCGCTGCGCAGCGCCTTCGCTGAACTCGAGGAACAGGTGCGGTTCGATGACTTCGAGCTCCATGAGCTGAAAGCCTGACGGGGTGCGCACGCCGTCGACGCGGGCATAGAGCCACTGATAGGGGATGGCAGCAACAATCTGACGGCCTGTTGCGATAAGTTCGGCTGGGGGCTCAAGGCCTGCGACGGTACTGTCGTATTGTGGCTGTACACGGAAGTCGCCCGCCTTCGGGGTCTTGAGCACACTGTGGCTGTAGGCATCGGCGCTGCCGAAGAAGAACATGGACCACTCTCCTTCTTCTACCACTGCCGGGATAAAGGGTTGCAACAATGCATCGCATTCCTCAAGGATTTGGGCCAGGGCGGGGATGTGTTCCTGGGCATTGCTGGCAGAGAAGCGATAGGTGCGCCAGGCGCCAGCGGATACTGCCGGTTTCAGTACGACTTCGTTCCAGCCATTCTGTGCCAGGATAGTGGGCAGCGAGGCCGCATCATCGCCTTTGTTGAACCAGAAAGTAGGCACGGTAGGTACACCTTGAGCTGCCAGTTGGCGCAGATAGTTCTTGTCCAGATTCCAGCGGACGAGGTTGATAGGGTTCCAAAGTGGAATGCCAATGGCCTCGATATTGGCCAGCCAAGCTGCAAATTCCAGCGGACGGGTGTAGTAATCCCATGGCGTGCGGATGACGATGGCGTCGAATGTCTTCCAATCGATAGAGGCGTCAGTCCATACGACTGCCTGGGCATATATGCCCTGTTGAGTCATTGCTTCAAAAAGCGGAGCGTCGCTGGGATGGCCCTGGGGGAAGCGGTCGCAGGTGAGGAGGGCGAGGTGCGGCATAAGTCCGGGGTATCGGGGCCGCAAGATATACAGTCTGGGGCCTCAGGAAGGAACCTGTTCGCCCTGTGCTTTGCGCTCCTTGATAGCCAACTGGCCACAGGCGCCGTCTACATCGCGGCCTCGCGAACGGCGTACGTTTACGATGAGGCCCCGGCGCTCGAGGTGTGCCTGAAATGCGGCCAGCTTCTGCTGTGAGGTAAAACGGAAATTGGCTTCTGCGATGGGGTTGTACTCAATGATGTTGATTTTGCTGGGCACCTTGCGCGCAAATGTTGCCAGCTCTTCGGCATCGGAGAGGTCGTCGTTGAAGCCGGCAAAGACGATGTACTCGAAGGTGACACGCGTGCCGGTTTTCTGTGTGAAATGACGAAGGGCGGCTTCGAGTGCAACGAGGCTGTTGCTCTCATTGATGGGCATGATTTCGGAACGCTTGGCGTCGTTGGCGGCATGAAGGGAGAGGGCGAACTCGCAGCGGAAGCCTTCATCGGCCATGCGTTCGATCATCTTGGCGATACCAGCTGTGCTGACGGTGATGCGGCGGGGCGACATACCGAGGCCGTCCTCGCTGGTAGCGCGCTCGATACTGCCCATGACATTGCGGTAGTTGAGCAGGGGTTCGCCCATGCCCATGTACACTACATTGGTAAGGGGGCGGCCATAGCGGGCCTCCGACTCGCGGCGCAGAATTTCAATCTGGTCGTAGATCTCGTAGCTGGTGAGGTTGCGGCGCAGGTCCATGTAGCCGGTGGCGCAGAACTTGCAGGTGAGGGAGCAGCCCACCTGGCTGGATACACAGGCGGTAACGCGGCTTTCGGTGGGGATGAGAACGGACTCCACCAGGTTGCCATCCCAGAGGCGCATACCGTATTTGACAGAGCCATCAGCGCTCTGGCGGGCATCGTCTATCTGTACGCGGTGGTAGGCAAAGTCGCCTGCCAGTTTTTCCCGGAGCGACTTCGAGAGGTTGCTCATCTGGTCTATGCCGTCCACCGGCTTGCGCCAGAGCCAATCGTAGATCTGTTTGGCCCGGAAGGCGGGTTCGCCTACAGTGGTGAGATAATTCTGAAGATCGGCGAGTGATTGAAGACGAAGGTCTTTCGAGGCAGCAGCAGGCATTGTGTTGTTAAACGCAGACGAAAATAATTCTGATATAAGCCATTAGCGAAAACGACAATAAATTTGTCTATGGCCGCATTTGACCAAGAGCGCCCGGCTGCCATCGGGTGGGACGACTTTGCAAAGGTAGACATTCGTGTGGGGCAAATTGTTCGTGCAGAGGTGTTTGCCAAGGCCCGAAAGCCTGCCTACAAGCTGTGGATAGACTTTGGAGCGGAGCTGGGGGAAAAGAAAACCAGTGCCCAGATTACGACCCGGTACACACCTGAAAGCCTGATAGGAAGACGCGTGCTGGCGGTGGTGAACTTTCCGCCCCGTCAGATAGCTGACTTCATGAGCGAAGTGCTGGTGCTGGGTGTGGACGGAGGACAGGGCAGAGACGGCGCCAGTGACATCATTCTGCTGCGGCCCGACAGCGACGAGGCCCCTCTGGGCAGCCGCATGCACTGAGTTGCGTATCTTGGGGATATGTCAGGCAGCATAGACCGGTCCAAACTGCCCGTGCGGCTCACTACTCCGGAGGAATCGGAGGCGCGATGGGTGCGCTATGCAGCAGGGCTGAGCAGCGAAGAGCGTTTTCGGCAGCAGGTGGCCCTGAGTGTGCGGCTGGCCCTGTTGGCCGGCTGGAAGCCAGAGGATATTCGCATCAAACGGGTCATTCACCTTCGCGACTATGAGTGGTAGGCACTCTAACGACCAATTGGCGGAGGAGTTCGCTGAGTTTGTGCAGGCGCTGAACAACGCCAATGTGCAATATCTGGTGATTGGGGGCTATGCGGTAGGCGCACACGGGTATCTGCGCGGTACGGATGATTTTGACATTTGGATAGCCCCGACGGAGGAAAACGCGGCGCGAATGGTGGTTGCTTGTACGGCTTATGGAATTCCTGCCGAAGCCTTAAGCAGCAATATTTTCCTCAATACCCAGAAGTTTGTAGATATAGGTGATCCACCTTTTGTCATTCAGATACTCAATCGATACGCTGGTGCCACATTCGAGCAAGCCTGGCAACGGAAGATTGTCAAAAAGATGGCAGGTATCCCTGTCAATGTAGTGCCATTGGAGGATTTGCTGGCCAATAAGCTACTGGCAGGCAGATCGAAAGATCTGGCTGATATTGAGGGGCTGCAACGCCAGAAAGATTCGGAGGCCTAGAACTTCACTACCAGCTTGCCGAACTGGTGGGCGGCCTTCATTTCATCGTAGGCCGAGATGATTTCGGCGAAAGGCCTTACCGAGCTGACACTGGGCACAATTCGGTGTTGGTCAACGAAGTGAACCATTGCGGCGAAATCTTCATCGCTGCCCATGGTGCTGCCTTGGAGGGTAATCTGGTTCCAGAAGATGCGTCGGAGGTTCAGCTCGGGTACGTTGCCTACTGTAGCGCCCCAGAAGACGATGCGGCCAGCCGGGCGGCAGATTTCGATGAGGTTGTTCATCATGGGGCCGCCGGCGCTGTCGAGGATGACGTCGAAGCCCCCCGACATCTGCTTGAGCTTCTGGGCCCATCCTTCAGTACGGTAGTTGGCACCGCCTGCCAGGTTGTGTTCGCGGAGTGCGCGGTTGAGTTTGTCGTCTTCGCCGCTGGTGGCATAGACCTCGGCACCCAGGGCCTTGGCAAACTGGGCAGCAAACTGTGCAACCCCGCCGCCAATACCCGTTACCAGCACTTTCTGGCCTGCTTTGATCTGGCCGTGATGGGTAGCTGCGCGAAAGGCCGTGAGGCCCGCCAGCGGCAGCGCAGCAGCCTGTTCTACGGTGAGATGGGCAGGTTTGGGGGCAATGCGGTCGATTGGCAGGTTCAGGTATTCCTGAAAGGTGCCTGCACTGGGAATGCCGCGGATGTTGTAGTCGGCGAGCTGTACGCCCTGCGATGGCCCCCAGCCAATGTTGGGGTTGACGATGACCTCGGTGCCTTCCCAGGCGGCAGTGTCTTCGTCGGATATGGCTTCTACCACGCCGACACCATCGGAGCCGGGGATGCCGGGATATTGCAGGCCGGGGTAGAGGCCTTCGCGCTGCCATACGTCGCGGTGATTGAGCGCGGCCGCCAGCATGCGCACGCGTACCTCGCCGGGCTGAAGTGCGGGGGTTTCAATGAGGTCGATGGAGAGGCGGACGGGCTCGGTGGGCTGATGAAGGCGTAAGGCTCTATGTTGTGACATGGCGGTTGATTCGGGTCGGGAACCGAAGATAAGGGAGTTGGACAATATGGGTTCAAGAGACTGGCAAAGTGGCAGGTGTGCTGGCGAGTTGACTGTCTAAGGGGCGCTTGTCAACAGGATTTCCACAGTTCAGACCGGCGGCACAGAAGTTGGACAGCCCCGCACGCACATGGAAGATTTCCCGCTTTTACCCATTCAGCGCGATACACTGCTGTTGCAGGGAGACCCTGAGGACAGCAGTCTGCACGAGCTGATGGACAACGACGACCGTAAGTTTGCCGAGGACGTACTGCCCGTGGAGGTGCCCATACTGGCGCTGCGGAATACAGTACTGTTCCCTGGCGTGGTGATACCCATTACTGTGGCCCGCGATCGCTCCATCCAACTGGTGAAGGAGGCCAATGCGTCAGATGCCAAGCTGATTGGTGTAGTAGCACAGCGAAACCCTGAGCTGGAGGTCCCAACCACCGACGATCTGCATCGGATTGGTACTGTGGCCCGTATTCTGCGGCAGATTCGCATGCCCGATGGCAGTGTGACCATCGTGATACAGGGGCGCAGCCGTTTTCAGATCAACGCCTTTACCAGCACCGAACCTTATTTCAAGGCTGAAGTAAGCCTGTTGCCCGAGGTATATCCCGGCCCCGATGAGGTGAAGGCCCTGATGCTGAACCTGAAGACGGAGGCCGCACGCATCATAGAGCTGAGCCCCAAGATCCCGAGCGAGGCCAATGCCACGGTCCAGAACATTCACTCGCTGTCGCTGTTGGTGCACTTTATCGCCAGCAACCTGAATGTAGAACTGCCCCGCAAGCAGCAGTTGCTGGAGATAGAGACGCTCACCGAGAAGGCCCACGAGGTGCTGACCCACATGGCGCGTGAGCTACAGGTGTTGGAGCTGAGCGAGGAAATCCAGAGCAAGGTGAAGACTGACCTGGACAAGCAGCAGCGCGAGTACATTCTGCGCCAGCAAATCAAAGCCATTCAGGACGAGCTGGGCGATGGTGCCGTGGAAGACGTAGAACGCCTGCGCACCAAAGCCGCTGGTAAGAAGTGGCCGCAGATGGCACAGGATGCCTTTGACCGCGAACTGGCCAAGTTGCAACGTACCCAACCCGCCAGCCCTGAGTATGGGGTTGCCCTCAACTACCTGGATTGGCTGCTGGAACTACCCTGGCAGGACTTTACGAAAGACAAGTTCTCGCTGAAGAACGCACAGAAGATACTGGACCAGGACCACTATGGCCTGGAGAAGGTGAAAGACCGCATACTGGAATACCTGGCGGTGCTTCAGCTGCGCAAGAATGGCAAAGCGCCCATTCTTTGCTTTTACGGGCCTCCTGGTGTTGGCAAGACGTCGCTGGGGCGCAGCATTGCGCGGGCACTGGGCCGCAACTTCGTGCGTATTTCGCTGGGCGGAGTGCGCGACGAAGCGGAGATCCGGGGCCACCGCCGCACATATATCGGTTCGATGCCGGGCCGCATTCTGCAGGGTTTGAAGAAGGCCAAGAGCGGCAACCCTGTGGTAATGCTGGACGAGATAGACAAAGTAGGCAACGACTTCCGGGGCGACCCCTCGTCGGCCCTGCTGGAGGTGCTGGACCCCGAGCAGAACTTTGCCTTCAACGACCATTACCTGGAGCTGGACTATGACCTCTCAACAGTGATGTTCATCGCTACGGCCAACAGCCTCGATACCATACACCCTGCCTTGCGCGACCGGATGGAGATCATCGAGATCAACGGCTACTCGCTGGAAGAGAAGGCGGAGATTGTGCAGCGCCATCTGCTGCCCAAAGTGCGCGAAGAGCACGGCCTGAGCAAGCCCCAGTTGAAGCTGGCGGTAGAGCAAATTCAGTACATCATCCAGAACTACACACGTGAGAGCGGCGTGCGCCGACTGACACAGGTGCTGTCGAAGGTGGGCCGTGCGGTGGCGCGCCGAATTGTGGAGGGCACGATAAAGCGCAGCGGCACGGCACTTGACACAGAGTTTCTGCGGAAGGTGCTGGGCGCCGAGCGGTTTGACAACGAAAAGCAGCAGAAACTGCTGACGCCGGGCGTAGCAGTGGGCCTGGCGTGGACTGCCGTCGGCGGCGAAATCCTGTACATCGAAACGGCGCTGTTACAGGCGGCTACCGGTGGTGGCAAGCTGGGCCTTACAGGTCAGCTGGGTGACGTAATGAAGGAGTCGGCGCACCTGGCATACATCTATCTGAAGGCCCATGCTGCGCAGTACGGCATAGACCCACGCGTGTTTGGCCACTGGGACGTGCATATACACATACCGGCAGGAGCGGTGCCGAAAGACGGCCCCTCGGCGGGCATCACCCTGCTGACGGCCATGGCCAGTGCCTTCAGCCAGCGCAAGGTGAAGCAGGGAATTGCCATGACAGGGGAAATCACGCTGCGCGGCAAAGTGCTGCCGGTGGGTGGCATTCAGGAGAAAGTGCTGGCGGCTATTCGTGCAGGCATGCACACCATCATCCTGTCGGAAGACAACCGCAAGGACGCCGATGAGATCAAGCCCGAACTGCTGCACGGCGTGAAGCTGGTGTATGTGGAGCGGATGGACGAGGTGCTGAAACTGGCGCTGGAACCCAAGCCCGTGAAAGACCCACTGGACCTGCTGGGCCCCGTGCTGACAGCCAGTCTGAAGCAGAGCGCGCCGCCCACTGCGCAGGCATAACCCTGTGAAGGATGCGAAAAGCACTACATTAACAGCCGTGAAACCCACGGCTGTTGTGCGTTTGTGGCGGTGGCTGCGCTGCCGCAGCGGGTGGTATGTGCCTCTGGCGGCGGTGGGGCGCCATGTGCTGCCATATAGGCTGTACTGCCGTATGGTGCCCAGCTATGCTTGGCTGCCCCAACCAACGGAGACAACTTTTCACAGACAGGGTCTTACACTGACGGGCGACATCAGCAGCTTCCTGCCATGGGTGGCCTACTTCGGCATGCGGTCGGAATATGCGGCGTATGAGGGATACCTGAAACTACTGAAGCCAGGAATGGTGGTGCTGGACATCGGCGCCAACTGGGGGTATACGGCTTTGCGCGCCGCACAGCAGGTAGAAACCGAGGGGCAGGTAGTGGCTTTTGAGCCCAACCCTGAAACGGTAAGGGTTGCGCAGCGGAACCTGCTGCAGAATCCCCGATATGTAGTACGTCTGCTGCCGATGGCCTTGGGCGCTGTAGCGGGGAAAATGACCCTGACCGAGCCCCCTGTACGCGACAGCGGCAGCAGTTGGCTGGGCGAAGGCCCCGGTACCCAACACACGGTGGAAGTGCAGACGTTGGATGCCTGGTTTCAGTATCAGCAGTTGCCGCGGCTGGATGCCCTGAAAATAGACATTGAGGGTGCCGAGCTGGCCCTGCTGAAAGGGGCGGAAGAAACGCTGCGCCGCTACAGGCCATGGTTGTGGCTTGAAATGGACGATGCGCTGCTGCGGCGGCAGGGCACCTCAGAGGCGGAACTGAGCAAATGGCTGGAGATGCGGGGCTATCGGCTGGAGCGCCACGGGCTGGATGTGCTGGCCTTGCCGGTCAGCGAATGGCCGTGACCAACTGCGCCGTTTCGGGCGCTATACCGATATGGGCAATGGAGCCAGTGTTGAACCGAAGGAAGTCGCTTTCAATGCCATCGGAGAAGATGACGCCGCTATTGGCCATGCTGGACTCCAATACCAACTGTTCGCCGTCGTCAATCAGACCAGCAACGACATTGGCGCTGGACGAGCGGCTGATGAAGGGCTCACGCACCACAAAGGCCAGCGAACGGGTATCCCACGGCAGGGCGGGGGCTTCGAGGTCGGGTTCGGCACCGGTGAAGGAGCGCTGAATGCCGCGGGCCATCGCGAAGAGCGAGCTGAGCCAGCCCGTGGAGCCCGCACCTGTTGACACGATGATGCCACTGGAGGAGTGCGGTTCGGTTTGGCCACGATAGGTGATGGAGTACCGCGCCGAGATATGGCTGCTGGGGCCAATGAACAGGTCGTTGAAGGCCAGCAGGCGCTGCCCATCGGTGAGGCGGGCTTCGGCCAACGTAGCCTGGCGGGCTTCATAGCGGCCCTTCAGCACGGCTTCTACCACCGAGGCAATCTGGCGTGGGCGAAAGGGCAGCAGCACACCGTCGTACATGTCTGGTGCGGGGTTGACCCCCACAATGGGCACGGTGTGGCAGTATTTGGCAGTGTTGGCCACCAGGCCATCCTGCCCCATTACCACTACCAGTTCGTTTTCGCCGAAGAGATAGCTGGTGAGGTAGGGCCGCTCCAGCACCTTCACCTTGATTTGGCCGGAAAGCTGTTGCTGAATTTCCTCAAACGAATCGTAGAAGCGGGCGTGCTCTTTCTCCACGCGGTCGAAGCTGGAGGGAGGCGCCGAGGCCGATGGGGCGCTTTTGGCGGCTTTCTTGGCTTTGAAGAACTCGACGGCCTTTTCAGGCGCAGCCTTGGCGGCAGCCAGTGTCTCCTGCTGTTCCATGTAGAACTTGGCCTGCCGGGCAGTGCCAAAGCGCTCGGACACCTGCTCGAGCCGTGTTTTGTTGCGGACGATTACGACCGTATCGATGGCAGTGGCCATGGGCGTCAGTCGAGTCGGTTGCCTACAAGGTTGTTCAGCAGGTCGGGCGTAATCTGCAGGTTGCTGATTTTGGGTGCCTGCTCGGCCAGCTCGCGGAAGGCGATGGCAATGTGTTCGCGGGCATCGCCTTTGCTGTTGAGGGCCATGATGGTCTTCCAGTCGAGGTCGCGATAGGGCTTGAGCGTGGTTTCGAGCACGTAGCCACGGGTTTCGGCGGCCTTGCGCTCGTTCTCGGTCTGGAGTTCGATGAGGCGGCGGCGCTGCTCTTCCACGGCGATATCGGCCTGCATGCGCATCTCGCGCAGTTTGCGCTCGTTTTCAGTAGCCTGAGTTTCGGCCTCCATCTGTTTTTCGGCAATCTGGCGCTTCTTTTCCTCTACGGCGATTTCGGTGTTCAGTTCGCTTTCGCGGATCTGGCGCTCCTGCTCTACGGCAAAGTTGCGGCGGGTGTAGATGGCCTGGTCGGCCTCCTGTTGCAGGGCTTCGCGGGTCTGGGCTTCCAGCGCCCGTTCCATTTCGGGTGTGGGGCGGATGGCAACGATGGAGACGTTGGTAGGAACGATGCCCATGCTGGAAATGGCCTGCGACTCGGTGAGGCCCGCCAGAATGCGGTCTTCGGTTTCCTTGGCGCTGCGGATGGCCTGTTTCAGCGACAGCCCCTTGATGAAGGCTGAAGTGGCCGTCTGGGCGGCGTTGGTGAGGCGCTGGTACAGCTTGTCGGTCTCGTCGTTCTTGTAGCGGCCCGAGGGGTCGACGGTAAAGTCGAGCTGGTCGGCGAGGAGCTTGGGCCGGTCTATGCGATAGGTAATCTGCCCCTGGATGGTGACAGTCTGGAAATCGAGGGTAGAGTCCTGAAAGATGATAGGAATGTCGTTGGAGCCGGCGGGCACAGCCACGATGCTGTTGGTAGGGCTGAAATAGAGGAACGACAGACCCCGGCCTTCTTGAATGAGCTGGCCTTTGACGTAGCGGAAGACGTAGGTATTGGAGTCGAACTTGATGTAGCGGAAGCCGAACATGGGGAGCAGGTAGTTGAGGGTTCTGGTGTGTCAAGATAGGACAGAAAGAAAGAAGGCAGACTGGCGGAATGTGCACAGGTTACATCCGGCTGGGAATCCGTAGCTTTGCGCCCGCAAGACACAAAATCCTATCATGCAACGCAGCAAGATCAAGGCGCTGCTCGCCAGCGAGACCTTTGGCCACACAGTGGTGGCTATGGGGTGGGTTCGTACCCGCCGTAGTGGCAAGAAGTTCAGCTTCGTGGAGCTGAATGACGGCAGCACGGTAAAGAATCTGCAGTTGGTGATAGACAATAATGTGGTGTCGGAAGACCTGCTGAAGCAGATTGCCACGGGTGCCTCACTGCGCGTAGAGGGCACGCTGGTGCAGAGCCAGGGTGCAGGCCAGGCCGTAGAACTGCAGGTACAGAAACTGGAGCTGTACGGTGCTGCCGATGCCGAGCAGTTTCCGCTGCAGAAGAAGGCCCACACGATTGAGTTCCTGCGTGAAATAGCGCATCTGCGCCCGCGGACCAACACTTTCAGTTCAGTGCTGCGCATTCGGCACAGCCTGGCTTTCGCAGTACATCAGTTCTTCCATGAGAAGGGCTTTTACTATGTACAGACGCCCATCATTACCGCCAGTGATGCGGAAGGTGGTGGCGAGATGTTTCAGGTGACGACGCTGGACCTTGATAAGGTGCCAATGAAGGATGGTGCCGTAGATTACAGCCGCGACTTCTTCGAGAAGAAGGCGCACCTGACGGTATCGGGCCAACTGGAAGGTGAACTGGCTGCGTTGGCTCTGGGCGAGATCTACACCTTCGGCCCGACCTTCCGCGCCGAGAACAGCAACACCACACGCCACCTGGCGGAGTTCTGGATGATAGAGCCGGAGATGGCTTTCTATGACATCACTGATAACATGGCGCTGGCCGAGGAGTTCATCCAGTACCTGGTGAAATTTGCACTGGACCATAACCGCGACGACCTGGAGTTTCTGCAAGGGGCCTACGACGCCGAACTGATTGCCCGGCTGGAATCAGTGGTGGCCAAGCCGTTCATTCGCCTGGACTACACCGAGGCCATTGACATTCTGCAGAAGAGCGGCCACAAGTTTGAGTTTGAGCCCAAGTGGGGCATAGACCTTCAGAGCGAGCATGAGCGCTATCTGGTGGAGAAGCACTTCCAGCAGCCTGTCATTGCAACGAACTACCCCAAGGAGATCAAGGCATTCTACATGAAGCAGAACCCAGACGGGAAAACCGTACGGGCGATGGACGTGCTGTTCCCGGGTATCGGAGAAATCATTGGGGGCTCGCAGCGGGAGGAGAATCTGGAGGTACTGGAGGCCCGCATCAAGGAACTTGGTATGCCGATGGAAAACTACTGGTGGTATCTGGACACGCGCCGTTATGGCTCGGTGCCACACAGTGGCTTTGGTATGGGCTTCGAGCGTCTGGTGCTGTTTGTTACGGGCATGACGAACATCCGCGACGTTATCCCCTTCCCCCGCACCCCCGGCAACTGCGAGTTTTAGTCGCGGGCAATCGCATAACAAAACGGCCACCCAATGGGTGGCCGTTTTGTGTTTCAGGCTTTGCGGTAAGGCGACGGCTGAGGAAAGAGCAGCGGGCGATACTTGTGCCAGTCCCAGAGCATGAGGGTGAGGATGCCGCAGATCATAAGGGCCACGACATAGGGGGTGCCATTCATGTTGAGGTCCAGCACGATGGGGAAGATGTTGACCAGCAGGCCCAAATACAGAATGCAGCCGATGTGGGCATAGCGCTGTGTTATGAGTAGGATGCCTGCTGTAATCTGGAACACGCCGATGGAGTGCCACCAGATGGGCATCTGATAGATCATGTAGAAGAAGTCGGCCATGGGATGTGTGCCTGGTTGCAGTACCGTAAAGTTTTCTCCCTTGAGTTTGGGGATGGAGGGGTACACAAACGCCAGCCCCAGCACCACCCGCAGGCCTATGATGAAAATGCGGGCAGGGCGCCAGTTGTGGGCAAAGGTGAGTAGATGGGTCAGCAGGTTCATGGGCTTCTGTTTATTACAAAAGAAAACAGGCATCCGCTGCGGTTGCAATGGACGCCTGTAGCTTAAGGAATCTTATGAAATCAGCTCTGGGCAGGGCGATACTGATCAATCACTGCCTGCACCGGGGCATATTCAGCGGCTTTGGGGCAGAAAGTGAAAAGCAGTGGGTGGCGGGTGTAGTCCATCACCAGGGCGTTTTCCAGATAACCAAAGGCTTCACGCTGCTTGCCGGCACGCAGGGCATAGGCGGCATACTGGTAGAGGAGTTCGGCGGCAGTAGGATTCTGTCTGATACCTTCTTCCAGCAGGGTCATGGCGCTTTCGGCATCTCGGTCTTCTGCCAGCCGTTCGCCCCAGCTGCGCCACATTTCCAGATCTTCAGGAAAGAGCTGAATGGCAGTGCGCAGAGCTTCGAAGGCCGATACTTCATTGCCGAGATAGTATTCGCTGTCGGCCAGGCCCAGCCAGGCATCGAAATAATCCTTGTTCAGGTCGATGGCCTTGCGGTAGTAGTGAATGGCTTCAAGGTAGCGGCTTTCACTTTCGTAGCTGCTTCCGATTCCGTACCAGGCGTCGGCCAGATGTGGGAAGAGCTCGGAGCACTTGACGTAGTAAAAACGAGCACGGGCGAACTCGCCCAGATTTTCGTAGCACTCGCCCAGCGACAGTAGGGTTGCGATATCGTTGCGGTCGTGGTGCAGGCTTTGCAGCAGCACCTGCACGGCCTCGTCATACTTCTTCAGCTCCATCAGGCTGGAGGCCTTGCCGTAGTAGGCAGAGATGAAGTCGTCCTGAATGAGGATGGCGTAGTCGAAGCTGGGAATGGCTTTCTCGAACTGGCCTACCTTATGCTGCAACATGCCAAGGTTGTACCAGGCAGTGCTGCTGTAGGGGTGGTTGTCGATGTATCGGGTGCAGTACTCGATGCCGTCGTGCAGCCGAGCCATTTCCTCAAAGCAGAAGACGATTTCGAAGAGGGCATCTTCAAAGAGCAGGTCAGCCTCCAGTGCCTGGGTGTAGTAGCGAATGGCATCGGAGTACTTCTCCTCGCCCTGGCACAGTTGACCCAACTGGTACAGGACTTCGGCGCGGTGGTCGGTGATTTCGAGGAGGTCGGTGAGGGTCTCCATGGCCTCCTCAAACTGCTCGCGGGCTGCCTGTACCCGGGCCAGATGCATGAGGCACTGGCTGTCGGAAGGGCTGATGTTGAGTGCGCGGCGAATATGGTCGAGTGCTGTGTCGAACTCGCCATGTTCAAATGCCAGACACGACTTCTTGTAATAGAGGTCGGCGTTGTAGGGGTATTGAGCAGTCGCAAAGTCCAGCAGCGCCTGGGCCTTTTCGGGCTGGTCCATCATGCGGTAGTACTCGTACACCTCATCGATGGTGGTCAGGTCCATGTAGAACGTCTCCTGGGCATGCAGGCGTTGCTCAAACTGGCGGGCCTGTTGCTGTGCATCCAGGCCTGGGTGTTCCTCGTGTGAGCCGAAATGATTCTCCATGGTATGTACCGATCCCCGGTAGCTGGTATAACCGTGTCGGTTGCTATTAAAACTACAACGCAGTTTTCAAGCGCCCGATATATCAGGCAGATGAAATTTGTGGGTGAAAGCCTCCTGCCTACCCAAGTGAGTGGGCCTGAGGATAATTCGGTGTTGGAAACTGCGAGGACACAACGCCAGAAGTAGTAACTTGTGTATCGCTGCCGAAAGAAAAAGTGTCGACAGCGTGTTGACAACCTGCAATTTCCGGCCCCTTTAAATGGCCCACTCGTCTCGCTTGACCCGCATGCAGCGCACAGGCGCTGTTGTTTTTGTTGGGTTATTGACGGCGGTAGCAGTTGTCAGATTCTTACTTGAAGAAAACAGAACGCCAGCAAAACTGACCCCGCCAGAGTCTATCGGGGCGGTGGAAAAGTTGGATGTAAATGAGGCGGACAGTGCAGATTTTGTGCGACTTCCGGGCATAGGCCCCCATATGGCGGGGCGAATTGTTCGCTACAGAAACAAGGCAGGGCGCTTTCGGTCGTGGGAGGGTCTGGCACGTGTGTATGGGATGGACACCCTGCTGCCCAGGCTGCGGCCCTATCTCGTACTGAAAGTAGACACCACTGAAGCTGGTAAGCCTGCTGAAGTAGAGGCTCCTGCGCAGTTGCCCCCGTCCCGCGGTTTACCGCTGAATGAGGCAACTGTGAGGGAAGTGATAGCCACCCGTGTGCTGCCGGAACGACAGGCCCGACAGTTGATCCGGTTTCGGGATGCCTGTGGGGGCTTTCGTGACTGGCGGCATGTGGCCAGAACCCACGGCCTGACACCATCTCAGGTGGATTCCCTGAAGGCTTGGTTCTATTTGCCTGTGGCAGAAACTTCCTACTCCAGACCCATAATGGCTGGCCCCATGCAGGTAGAAATCAACGCGGCAGACAGCGCTGCATTGGAGGCCTTGCCAGGTATAGGTCCGGTGCTGGCGCGTCGACTGATTGCCTATCGCAACCGGCTTGGCTTTTTTCAGTCGCTGGAGCAATTGCGCGAGGTAAAGGGGCTGAATGACAGCCTGTGGCAAGTGTGCGCGCCCCACCTGGTGGTGGACACAACAGGTAAACTGGCTGCTTGTCTGGACCTGAATGCCGCCACAGAGGCTGAATTGGGGCGGCATCCCTATATCGGCAGTGCACTGGCGCGGCGGATCGTAAGGTACCGTGAGCAGCACGGGCGTTTTTGGGCACTGGCAGACCTGAAACGCATTGTAGGAGTAACCGAAGCCCAGGTTGCTATCTTGCAGGGGTATCTACGTATTCCATGACACAACATTTGCAGGCAACCCTACGCGAACGGGTAAGAGAAGTGCCCAACTTCCCTATCCCGGGAGTGAACTTCAAAGACATCACCCCGCTGCTGCTGGACCCTGCATTGATGAAAGCTGCTGCGGCCTCGTTGGCCGACCCCTTTCGCGCGATGGGTATTTCGCGCGTTGTAGGCATCGAAAGCCGTGGCTTTCTCTTCGGGCCTATGATTGCACAGGAACTGGATTGCGGCTTTGTGATTGTGCGGAAGAAGGGCAAGCTACCCCCCGCTACAACGGCGGTGTCATACGAACTGGAATATGGCTCGGCAACATTGGAAATCCATAACGATGCGCTATCTGCCGGCGACCGCGTGCTGATACACGACGATCTGCTGGCAACTGGCGGGACGGCCGCGGCCACAGCCACCCTGGCCCGCGATCGGGGGGCCAACGTGCTGGGATTTGCTTTTCTGATAGACCTGCATTTTCTGCCAGGGCACAGCCTGCTGAGCCAGCAACCAGGCCACCCGCATATCCACAGCCTGCTGCATTACCACAGCTAGGCTGTTGCCATGCAGTGCCTTAGGCCAGTAACGTGTTTTTCGTGACTTCCAGAATGCTTCTAACGGCTTCGCGATTGGGGCCCTCGGCATAGACACGCAGCAGCGGCTCGGTGCCCGAGGGGCGAATCATGACCCACTGGCCTTCGTGGGCACCACCGAAGTGAAACTTGAAGCCGTCTACGCTCTCTACACGCGCCACCTGATAAGTGCCAAACTGCTTGTAAGTATCAGCGGCACAAGCTTTCATAACGGCCTGTTTCTGCGTTTCGGGCAGGTGCAGATCATAGCGGTCTACCCAGAAGCTGCCTACCACACTGTAGATTTCCTGCACCAATTGGGTTAGGCTTTTGCCGGTTTTGGCCATGAGTTCCAGAATGGTGAGGCCGATGTAGATACCGTCGCGTTCGGGGGCATGGCCCGCTACGGCAATGCCGCCGCTTTCTTCACCGCCTACCAGTACGTTCTCCCGAGCCATGATTTCCCCTATGTACTTGAAGCCGATTTTGGTCATTTCGGTGGGGAGACCATATTGCTGGCACATCTTCTCGATTTTGCCAGTGCAGGAGAAGGTATACACCACTTTGCCCTTCATCCCCTTGATTTTGTGCAGGTAGTGGATGAGCAGGAGGAGAATGTGGTGCGAGTCGACGAAGTTACCAGTTTCGTCAAAGAGACCTATACGGTCGGCATCGCCGTCAGTTGCGAGGCCGAAGTCGAGTTTCTGTTCGCGAATGGCCTGCTGGAACGGTTGCAGGTTGCGCTCAATTGGCTCGGGTGCCTGCCCCATGAAGCTGGGGTTATAATCGCAATGCAGCAGTGTAGCATGGGGGAAGAGGCGACGCATGACGGTTTGGCCAGCGCCATACATGGCATCATAGCCAATGCGCAGGCCCGACTTGCGAATGGCGTCGAGGTCGAACATCATCCGCAGGTGGTTCATGTAGAGGGCCTCGGCGTCGTAATACTCAATCTGCTTCTGTTCCAGCAGAGCGTCAAAACGGTCTTCGTAGCTGGGGCTGGCATCGGGGATGCGGGCTTCTACATCGGCAATCATGGCCGGGAACGCAGGGCCCCCGAAGTGGCCTTTGATTTTGAAGCCGTTGTATGCGGGGGGGTTATGGCTAGCGGTAAGGATGATTCCACAACTGGTTTGCCGCTGCATAGTGGCCAGCGATACCATGGGGGTACTGACAAAACCAGGTGTCAGGAATACCTTAATGCCCATCTGGGCCAGCTGGTTGGCAGTGGCCTGCGCAAAGTCGGCACCACCAAAGCGGCAATCGTAGCCCAGCAGCACGCTGGGCGCGGCTCCATAAGATGCTTTGAGCCAAAGGCCAGTGGCTTCAGTAACACGTGCGAGGTTATCGTAAGTGTAGTCTTTGGCAATGATGGCGCGCCAGCCATCGGTGCCGAACTTCAAAGGAGTACTGGGCATATCGGGGGCAAATTACACAAAGGGCAAAAGCGCGGCATGGAGTAGCTACCTTTGCAGTGAATGAAGGTCGTGCTGAAATACCGCCGCTATCTGGAGAACATGGGCTGGCTGCTGCTGGATCGTGTGTTGCGGATGGGTGTCAACCTGTTTATCGTGGGTTGGGTGGCACGGTATCTGAAGCCCGACGGCTTTGGTACACTTCAGTACGTCTTGGCACTGGTCTATATGGCGGGCTCTATTTCTTCGCTAGGAATAGACAGGCTTGTGGTGCGCGACTATGTACGGTTTCCGCAGCGTCAGGCCGATTTCATGGCCACGGCATTGCGGCTGCGGATTTACGGCGGATTGATAGTAGGGCTGATTGCACTGGGCGCTTCGTTGATACTAGACTGGGATGAGCCCGATGTGATTGGCTATGTGCTGCTGATGTCGCTATCGTATCTGCCGATTGCCTTCGATGCCATCGAGCTGTATTTCGAGTCGCAGACGCAGTCGCGCAATTCGGTCATTGCCAAAAGCGGAGCTTTTTTGCTGGCGTCGCTGGTGAGGGTACTGCTGCTGGTGACCCATCAGCCGCTGGTGTTTTTTATCGCCAGTTATGTGTTGGAGTATTCCCTGGGAGCGCTTTTTCTGTTGATACAGCTTCGACGCTTCGGACGCCATACGGCTGGCGGTACATGGCGTGTGAGCAACGCCCGACTGTGGCTGCGGCAAAGCCTGCCCCTTCTGTTAGGCAACGTGATGGTGTTGCTGTACATGCGCATAGATACCGTGATGGTGAAGGAAATGCTCGACAACACTTCGGTGGGCCTGTACAGTGCGGCGGTGAAGCTCACCGAACTGAGCTTTGCTGTGCCGGGGCTGGTCATTGGAAGCATTGCCCCACGGCTGATACAGCTGCGGAAGGAGAAGCCTGAACGCTACCGGGAGCTGTTCCGCCAGTCCTATCTGCTGATGATAGGCCTGACGCTGGTGTATGCGGTAGTGGTAAAGGTCCTGGGCGTGTGGCTTGTAACGCTGCTTTTTGGCGACGAGTTTGCCGCAGCCAATGATATCTGGCAGATTCACAGTTGGAGCCTGCTGTTTGTGGCGTTGGGTATCGCTACAACGCAGTACATGGTGCTGGAAGACCGCACGAAGCTGCTGTTTTACGGTACGGTGATGGGTGCCGCTAGCAATTTTGTGCTGAATCTGGTGCTGATTCCATGGTTTGGTGGGGCTGGTGCTGCCTGGGCCAGTGTCATCAGCTTCTCGCTGAGCCCGTTCGGTGTGTTGTGGCTGGATGAAAAAGGCCGTGAGGTATACAAAGACCTGTTATTGGCACTTTCGCCTGCGGAGTGGCAGAAATGGAGGCGGGAGTTATGAATATTCTGTTGGACCATCAGACTTTTTCCATACAAACAGAAGGTGGGGTGAGTCGGTACGCGGCCCAGTTGCTGACAGGTCTGCAACTACTGGGCGATACGGTGCACTGCCCGGTGGTTGCCTCCAACAACCGCTATCTGCTGGAGGCTGCACCAGAAACAGCCACCTTTTTCCGGCAGCATAAGTTCAAGGGGCGGGACCGTCTGCTGTACGCTTTGAACCAACTGTACACGGTCATTCCAGCCCGCCGCCGTACCTACGACTGGTTTTTTCCGACCTACTACAATGCAGATTTTCTGCACTGGATTGGCGCCAAGCCGTTTGCTCTGACGGTGCATGACATGATACATGAACTGTTTCCTAGCGAGGTTAAAGGCGATAGATGGGCGCACAACAAACGGCTGCTTTGTGAGAAGGCCACCCGCATTTTCTGCGTGAGCGAGCACACGCGTAGAGATCTGGTCAGGCTGTTTGGGGTCGACGAACGCAAGATTACGGTTACTCCACTTGGGCCTTCGTTACAACAGGCAGAGACAGGTTGGCACCCTCTGGAAGGGCAGGCCTATATTCTATACGTAGGCCACCGCAAAGGCTATAAGTTTTTCTGGCCTATGCTAACGGCTATGAGCCCCCTGCTGAAGTCGCAGGGGCTTAAGCTACTTTGTGTTGGCGGTGGCAATTTCTCGGAGGCGGAAGCTGCCCAGCTTGAGGTGTTGGGCCTCTCGGAGCTGGTGCAGCAGCGCAGCCTGAGCAACAAGCAGCTGGCCGATGCCTATGCACAGGCTCGTATGTTGGTGTACCCATCGCTGTACGAAGGCTTCGGTCTTCCGTTGCTGGAGGCCTTCCAGTATAGCTGTCCTGTGGTGTGCAGCGATGGCGGTTCACTACCCGAGGTTGGTGGCGAGGCTGTCTGTTACAGCCCTGCGGGTGATGCGGGCGCTTTTGCCGAGCGGGTAAAGGCCTTGTTGCTGAGTGCCACTGAGCAGGAACGCCTCCGGACGCTGGGCGCGCTCCGGCTGGGGCATTTCAGCTGGCAGAAAACCATTGGGCTTACCCGCCAAGCCCTCGCATCCTGATTAACCTTTCTCCTTCAATGGCACCTGCTGCGCTTTATCCCGTACCAGTCCTCTTCATCATCTTCAACCGGGCGGATACCACCACACGCGTGTGGGAGGCTATTCGGGCGGTGCGCCCTTCGCGCCTGTACGTTGCCGCCGACGGCCCGCGGGCACACAAGGCTGGCGAGGCAGAAAAGTGCGCTGCAACACGTGCCATTACCGAGGAGGTAGACTGGCCCTGCGAGGTGAAGCGGCTCTACAGAGACGAAAACTTTGGCTGTAAGCGTGCCGTCAGTGGGGCACTTGACTGGTTTTTCGGAGAAGTGGAAGAAGGTATCATACTGGAAGATGATTGTCTGCCAGCACCTGATTTCTGGCCTTTCATGCAGGAAATGCTGGCACGGTATCGCGATGACCAGCGGATCGGTATGATCTGTGGCTCCAACTTTCAGGATGGAAAGCAGATTGGAGATGGAGATTATTATTTCTCCAGGCTGTATCACGTGTGGGGCTGGGGCAGCTGGCGGCGCGTATGGAACGACTACGACGTTGATATGAAGGAATGGCCACAGCTGCGCGACAGCGGGCGCATTTCAGATTTGTTTCTCTCCCGGACGGCCAGCCGACACCTTGAAGGGCAGTTTGACCAAACGTTCGCGGGGAAAATCGATACCTGGGATTATCAGTTTGTTTACTCCCAGTTGCGGGCCAATCGTGTGTCGGTGATACCCAATGCCAATCTGATCGACAATATTGGCTTTGGTCCGGATGCCACGCATACTTTTTTGACAGATCTGCCGGTTTCCTGCCGACCTGTCGGAAGCCTGAAGGGGCTGCGAAGACCCAGCGACACCACGCCACAGCTGAAAGCCGACCGCTATACCTACCTGACGTACGATGCCGTGCCGAACTGGCCTATACGGGCTTTGAACAAGCTGCGGCGCTGGCTGGGAAGGAAACCCATTCCCTATCTCTTTCCGCCGTCACGATAGAAAAGGAGCCGGAAGCCTGCTAACTTCGCGGCAGCTTCCATTCTCCCTTCCGTCATGTTGATTTCCGAAACCCACTTCGATTTCCCCGGTTACAAGGTCACACGTTATCGCGGGAAAGTCCGGGACGTTTACAACATCGACAATGAGGTGCTTGTGATGGTTGCATCGGACCGTATCAGTGCGTTTGATGTGATTCTGCCGCGGCCCATTCCACACAAAGGGCAGGTACTGACTCAAACAGCTGCACATTTCCTGCGGGCAAGCAACGACGTGTGCACCAACCACCTGCTGGGGACACCAGACCCCAACGTAACCATTGGCGTACGCTGCGATGCCTACCCCATTGAAATGGTGGTACGTGGCTACCTGTGTGGTCATGCCTGGCGCACCTACAAGGCTGGTGGCCGTGAGCTCTGCGGTGTGAAGCTGCCGGATGGTCTAAAGGAGAACGATCCGTTCCCCGAACCCATCGTTACCCCGACGACCAAGAGCCAGATTGGCCACGACATTGATATCTCTGAGGTGGAGATTCTGCGGGCAGGGCTGGTGGCCAACGACGAGTACGCCGAAATGAAATACTATGCCCTGCAACTGTTCCACAAAGGGCAGGAGATGGCAAAGGAGCGTGAGCTGATTCTTGCTGACACGAAGTATGAGTTTGGCAGCCGCAACGGGAAAATCTTCCTGATTGACGAAATACACACGCCCGACAGTTCGCGCTACTTCTATGCCGATGGCTTCGACGAACGCCAGCGGAAGGGCGAAGCCCAACAGCAACTGAGCAAGGAGTTTGTGCGCGAGTGGCTGATGGCCAACGGCTTTCAGGGGCAGGACGGTGTGGCGCCCCCAGTCATGCCCGACGATTTTGTGCAGACTGTGAGCCAGCGCTACATCCATCTCTATGAGAAGGTAACGGGCCTGACATTCCAGCCACGCCCCGAGAATGAGACGTTGGAAACTGTGCAGGAGCGGATTATGGCCGCCCTCAAGACGATTGGCCTGTAAGGCATAATCGAGGCGCAGAGTTGGGGGCTGGGCGGGGGCTGTGTACCTTGTAGGCAGATCCACCCCTGACCTATGAACCCGCTGATTCTTTCCGAGCACCCGAGCATCTTCAACCAATATCTCGCTGAGATGCGGGATGTGGACATACAGCGCGACCCTATGCGGTTTCGTGCCAACATGCAGCGGGTAGGTGCCATTATGGCGTATGAGCTGAGCCGCTGGCTGCCAGCCATTGAGCAGGAAGTAACCACGCCGTTGGGTAGTGCCAGCCACATGGTGCCCGAGCAGGACCCCGTATTGGCCGTGATTCTGCGGGCGGCACTGCCATTTCATCAGGGTTTTCAGCAAATGTTCGACCAGGCAGATTCGGCCTTTATTTCGGCCTATCGCAAACACCCCAACGGGGGCGATCTGTTTGAGATTGTAGTGGAATATGTTTCGACCCCCTCGCTGGAAGGCCGTACACTGGTGCTGCTGGACCCCATGCTTGCCAGCGGGCGTAGCATGGTTTCATGTTACGATGGTCTGGTAGGGGTTGGGGGAAAACCTGCTGCCGTGGTGGTGTGCAGTGTCATCGCCAGCGAGCAGGGGATAGACTACGTGCGGAAGCACCTGCCAGATGCCCGCCTGCTGATCGGGGCGGTAGACAGCGAAATGACGGCCCGAGGCTATATCGTGCCAGGCCTTGGAGACGCTGGCGACCTGTCATACGGAGAGAAATGCCACTGAGTGTACTGGACCTTCTGGTGGTGACAGGGCTTTGCGCCCTCAAATTCATGCTGGGTGTGGGTGCGGGCCTCCTGCGACTGCAATCGTTCTGGGAACGTTGGGCCTGCTTCAGCATAGGCGGTGTGCTGGGAGTCTTCTTTTATGCCTATCTGGCAACGGGCATAGGGGTACTGTACAGACGGTGGCGCGGGCAAAAGGAAGAAATTGCCCCCAAGCCGCCCAAGGAATGGGTGCGCAGGTTATGGGAACGAGGCGGGCTGCTGGGTCTTGCGATGATTACGCCGCCGGTTCTGGGGCCACCCGTGGGAGTGCCACTGGCACTGGCATTGCAAGCGCCAAGACTGCGCGTCGTTGTTTGGATGAGTATCAGTGTACTGCTGTGGGCGCTGCTGCTGGCGCTCTCTGGCGAGATACCCGTATTGATGGCGTTGCGTCAGCGGCTGATAAGTTGAACCGTTGTAGCGCAGAATGGTTAGCTTTGCGGGCTTGGACTGTTTGCTATGCCGCAGAGTAATTTTGTAGACTACGTTAAAATCTACTTCACCAGTGGAAATGGTGGACGTGGAGCTGTCAGTTGGCGGCGTGAGAAATTTGTTGACAAAGGTGGGCCAGATGGTGGCGATGGAGGTCACGGCGGCAGTATTGTCCTGAAAGGCAATGCCCAGTTGTGGACCCTGCTGGACCTGAAGTACCGCAAGTTTGTAAAGGCCGAACACGGCGAACCTGGCCAGAAGCGCAATCGGCATGGGGCCACCGCACCCAACGTGGTGCTGGAAGTACCCGTGGGAACGGTCATCCGGAATGCAGAAACCGATGAGCACATTGGGGAGATATCAGAAGACGGGCAGGAACTGGTGTTGCTGAAGGGCGGCCGCGGCGGTTTGGGCAACTGGCATTTCCGTACCAGCACCAACCAGACGCCCGATTACGCCCAGCCTGGCGAAGCTGGCCAGCAGCTGACAGCTATTCTGGAACTTAAGATCCTGGCCGATGTCGGCATTGTCGGTATGCCCAATGCAGGCAAAAGCACGTTGCTGAGCGTGGTGTCGGCGGCCAAGCCCGAGATTGCCGACTACCCGTTTACCACACTGGTGCCCAACATTGGCATTGTGCGGGCGCGCAATTACCAGTCGTTTGCCATGGCCGATATCCCCGGTATTATCGAGGGAGCGCATGAGGGCAAAGGGCTGGGCACTCGTTTCCTGCGCCACATCGAGCGCAATGCGGTGCTGCTGTTCATGGTTCCCTGTACGGCCGACGACGTAAAGGCGCAGTATGAGATGCTGCTGAGCGAGCTGGAGCAGTATGATCCTGAACTGATCGACAAACCCCGCATCCTGGCGGTGTCGCAGTGCGACCTGATAACACCCCAGGCGTTGGGCAAGCTGAAAAAGAAGCTGACGCTCGATTTGCCTGTACACTTCATTTCATCGGCCACCGGCAAAGGCATCGAGGAATTGAAGGATGCCCTGTGGGAACAGGTAAAGCTGGCACAGGACGACGAGCCCGAGAGCCCCTGGGGTGCTTCCTACGCAGAAATACCTCCCCATAAACGAGGCTTGCAGCCCTAGGCATTTCAGTACATTTGTCGCAACGCGAAACTTCCCTGAGGCGCCCCGACGCCTGTTTACTACATGTGGCATAGAATAGCCGATTTCATCCTGCGCTACCGCATTGCCCTGCTGGTGGGTCTGGTTGTCCTCACTGGGTTCATGGGTTGGCAGGGCCGCAAAGCTGAAATCCTGCAGGAGTTTGTCAAGGTAATCCCGGCCGATGACCCGGATTTTCAGCAGTATCTGAAATTCAAGGAGACGTTTGGGGAAGATGGCAACGCGGTGATTGTGGGCCTGGAGAGCGACAACTTCTTCCGGCCTGAGGTGCTGAACGCCCTTTATGGGGTGAGCAGGGAGATACAGAAGCAGGAAGGAGTAGAGCGTGTGCTGGGCCTTACTACCGTTTTTTCACTGGAGAAGGACACCACCGCCCGCCGCCTGCGTATAGTGGATGTCATGAACCGCCCGGTACAAAACCAGGTGGAAGCCGACAGCATCCGGCGAGTCATATTGAACCTGCCGTTCTACAACGGCCTATTGCTGACCAAAGGCCAGCGTGCTTCCATGATGATTGTGTCGCTGGATGCGCACATTCTTGTAACCAAGGAAAAGCATGCGCTGATAGACCGGATCGAATATCTGGTAGACAGCACTGTTGCGCCTTTGGGAATAAAGGCCCACTATTCTGGCGTTCCGTTCATTCGCAATTATGTAAGCCAGAAGCTGCCGAAAGAGCTGCAGCTTTTCATGTTGCTGGCGGTTATTGTCACAGCCGCTGCGCTGTATGCATTCTATCGCTCGGGTTACGCGGTGGTTTTCCCACTGATTCTGCTTGCGCTCTCAACGGTGTGCACTTTCGGCCTGGTAGGTCTGCTGGGCTATAAGCTTTCGGCCATAACAGCGCTGATTCCGCCCATCATCGTCATTCTGGGTATTCCGCCCAGCATCTACATGCTGTCGGATTACCACGCCGAATTCGTCAAGACGGGCGACA
This sequence comes from Pontibacter sp. T17, assembly GCF_057219875.1. Taxonomy (NCBI): domain Bacteria; kingdom Pseudomonadati; phylum Bacteroidota; class Cytophagia; order Cytophagales; family Hymenobacteraceae; genus Pontibacter; species Pontibacter sp. T17. The sequence goes on along the minus strand of NZ_JBXVVW010000001.1, from coordinate 186,931 downwards.
AAATCAAGGCCATCCGGCAGATGGTGCACAAGCTGGGCCTCGTGACGCTGATGATTAACGCGAACACCGCGTTTGGCTTCCTGACCCTCTACTTCACCAACGTGCAGCCGCTGCGTGAGTTTGGCATGCTGGCCTTTCTGGCCACCTGCCTCACGTATGTGCTTACCATCATACTCATACCCGGCGTCTTCAGCCTGCTGCCTCCCCCTAATGAGAAGCGTTTGAAGCATCTGGACAGTCCGTTAATTACACGCGTGGTGCGGCAGATGGACGTAATCGTGCAGCGGAGAAAGCAGCTGATTTACGGTATCACCTTCGGCCTCACGGTTATCAGTATATGGGGGCTTACGCGTATACAGGCAGTGTCGTATATGGTAGATGACCTGCCCGACAGCGATGCCATCTATACCGACCTGGCGTTCATGGAGAACAATTTCGATGCAGTGATGCCCTTCGAAATTCAGGTAGATACACGGAAGAAGAATGGAGTTTACCGTCCTGGGGTATTGAAGAAACTGGACGAAGCCCAGCGCCGGCTGGAGAAGTACAATGAGATATCCCGTACGCTGAGCCTGGCAGATGCCATCAAGTGGACGCGCCAGGCCTTCTGGGATGGAGACAGCAGCCAGTATGCCATGCCCAACCAGGACGAGTTTCTGGGGCTGCGCAGCTACCTGAAGGGCTCGGAAGGGCAGATGAGCAAGCGCCCCATTCTCAGCGCACTGGTTGACTCTACTGGACAGTATGCGCGTATTACGGGTTTTGTGAAAGATGTTGGCTCCGTACGGATGCCAGCGCTGCTGGACTCGGTGCGGGCCGATCTGGACCAGGTATTCTATCCGGAGGGTGTGGCCGCCGATGACCCCAATCGGGTGGAGTTTGTGGTGACAGGTACTACCAAGATTTTCCTGAAGGCCAACGACTACCTGATCGACAACCTGGTCTGGAGCCTCGTGGCTACGTTCATCATTGTGGGAGTGCAGATGTTCCTGCTCTTTGGCAGCTTCCGCATCATGCTCATCTCCATGGTGCCCAACATCATTCCGCTAGCCATGACAGCGGCCATCATGGGTTTTCTGGACATTGAACTGAAGCCCAGCACGGCGTTGATATATGGCATTGCTTTCGGCATTGCCATCGACAATTCGATCCACTATCTCACTGCCTATCGACATGCCCGCAAGACGGGGCAGAATGTCTCGGGCAGCATCAGTATGAGCCTGCGCGAGACTGGGATGAGTGTGATTTACACTTCGGTGGTTCTGTTTGTGGGCTTTGTGATCTTCACGCCTTCGGCCTTCGGCAGTACACGCGCACTGGGCATTCTCACCAGTGTCACGATGTTTATTGCGCTGTTCAGCAACCTGCTGCTGCTGCCGTTGCTGTTGAAGAGCTTTGACCAGGAAGGCCCTCCCAGCATGCACCGCCTGCTGCACAAGCTGGGTATCCGGCCGCTGATAGACGAAGAGGAAAGCGAAAGTACTGCCGAAGTCCCTTCAGAAGCCGAAGCAGAGAAGGGCGCCTACGTGCGGCCCCATGCCGATCCCGAATAGTCGCCTAATCCAATGCGCAAACTCTCGGCCCGAAGAGAAGTGTGGGGTGTCAGCCCATTTGCGAATGACGATGCGCAGGACTGGCTGGGGAGTCTGAGTGCCCATCTTGACGCGATGGACTTAATCGATCTGCTAAAGCAACCTGGCGAGGACGAAGCTCACTCGCGCATTCAATTGGCCTGCTGGGAACTGGTGGCCGCCAGTCTGCATCAGCCGGCCAAAGATTTCCCAGAGCGGATGTTTCCCAAGAAACGGCTGCCGAAATGGAGTACCGAAGACCTTTTACGGCTTCGGGTGCTGACAGACGAAACACTGCCGGGCCATTTGCAGCGCCTGGCTGCCCAATGGCAGGTGCCGACTTTGACCGAGGCCCACGAGCGCCACAACAATCTGCGGTTTCGGTTGGAAAAAGGCTTCGATACCTACAGGATTAAGCCCCACGGAAAGAGCTTTTGGGGCTGGGTCCGCAGGCTGGTCAGCGGTTGAACGTCTATTGGACAAGTGATTGTGTTAAATGTTGTAACAAAGCGATATCAGATGCAACCCGTTGGGTGGCTTACTGTCTTTGTTGGCGTAAGGACTTGAAACAAAAGAAGGTTATGCGACGCTATCTACTGCTCCTGACGCTTGGCTTCGGCCTTGCAGCCCCTGCCTGGGCCCAGGAAGAAGGCTTGTTATATGGCACTGTCACGACGCTCAATGGGCAGTCGTACACCGGCGTACTTCGCTGGGGCAAAGAGGAATCCACGTGGGATGATCTGTTCAACGCAGACAAAAAGGACAATCCCTACTATGGCCAGCTGAGCGCCAAAGAGCGCGACGAGATGGAAGAGTCTCGAGGCTCGTCATGGAGCCGTGGCTGGAGCTGGAACGGCTGGGGCAGTTCGATCTCACGCTGGTCGTGGGGCACTTCCACTCACCAGTTTGTGGTGCGCTTTGGCGACATTTCACGGCTGAACCTGCTTTCGAGCCGCACTACGGAAGTGGTGTTTAAAGACGGCTCCAAACTGGAGGTAGGCGATGGCTCCAACGATATCGGCGCTACCATTCAGGTAGCAGACCCTGAGATTGGTCAGATCTCACTTGAGTGGGAGCGCATTCGCAGTGTCGAATTCAAAGCCCCTGCCTCCAAGCCCACCCGCACCCTTGGCAGTCCGCTGTTTGCCCGTGTCAAAACCCGCTTTGGTGAATATGCAGGGTACATTCAGTGGGACAATGAGGAAAGCCTCAGCGGCGACAAACTGGATGGCAGCACCGAAGACGGCAAGGTATCCATCGAAATGGGCAGCATTGCCAGCATCGAGCCCTATCGCAGCGGTTCGCTGGTGAAGCTGAAAAGTGGCCGCGAGCTGTATATCACAGGCAGCAATGATGTGAACGAAGAGAACCGGGGTATTGGCATCCATAATCCAGCGTTTGGCCGGGTGCTGGTCAGCTGGGACGATTTCCGCGGCCTTACTTTCGAGCAGCCTTCGGGCCCTGGTATCGGCTACAACGCCTTTGCCCAGCCTCGTAAAATCCGCGGCACTGTACGGACTACCGACGGCCAGACCCTGAGTGGCGAACTGGCTTACGACCTCGATGAAGCTTGGGACTATGAGATGCTGGATGGCAAGGATGGCAAATCGGAATACTCGATTCCCTTCCGCTACATTCGCGAAATCATGCCCGATGGTTTCTCCGGCTCGCGTGTCAAGCTGCGCAGCGGCATGGAACTTCGTCTGACCGACTCGCAGGACGTCAATGAGCGTAACACTGGTGTAATGGTTTTCGAATCAGGTTCCAACAGTCGCCCCCGCTTTGTACTCTGGAGCAAGATCGAACGCGTCACTTTCGAGTAACGACTCTACGGGCTCTCACCCGCACTCAAAGCAACAGCCCCGGCGAATCTCGTCGGGGCTGTTGTCATGCTACGGTGCGTAGTCGTTGTTACATCAGGCAGGCTGTGCAAACAATATGAGACGTGGGGAGTCTTCCTCGTCGTAGGGTGCCCCAAGGTAGTTGCCCCACAGCTGTGTGATGCGGAAGTTTTCGCGTTTGAGCATGCGCTCAAAGTCGCGGAGCCCCAACAGCTGAACGGCCTCTTTAAAGGCGAGGATCTTGTTGCCGTCAGTTACGCGGATACGTTTTTCTACCAGCCCATCGTGAATAGAGCGCTTGATCTCAAACTGGATTCCTTCGATTTCGTGTTTCTCGAAGGGTACCAGATGGCGCTGTACGTGGCGCGGGTTGAGGAAGTCGATTACCAGGTGGCCATTGGGCTTTAGGCAACGACGAAGACAGTTGAACACCTGCTGATTCTCTGAGAGGTCAGAGAAGTAGCCCATGCTGGTGAAGAGGTTCAGCGCGAGGTCGAATGGCTCGTCAAAGGCCAGTTCGCGCATGTCGCCCACTTCGAAGTGCAGATGCTCGCTTTCATGGGCCCGGGCTATTTCCACTTTGGCACGCGAGAGGTCCACGCCCGTGACATCAAAACCCAGCTTATGCAAGTAGATGGCGTGGCGACCTGACCCACAGGCCACATCCAGCACGCGTGCAAGTGGCTCGGGCTTCAGGTAGGCAACGAGGTTGTCGATGAAGAGCTGGGCGTCCTTATAGTCGCGGTGCCGATACAGCAGCGCGTAATAGGGAGAGTCAAACCACGATTTGAACCATTCGTCTTGCATCCGTTGTCCAGTCAGGGGTGCGGTAAGTGTGGCCGCTAACGCAGGGAATTGCATGCTGAGGGCGCAGTCGGGGCGCAAAACTAGGACCTTTTCGCTCCTGATTTACAAGGCTTAAGCCCCAGACACCAAGCCCACACACAATCAGGCAGATAACGATACTGTGAGGGCGTTGATTGCCTAAGATCACCAGACAACAGCAGCTGAGCCCCAGGTGAAACCGGCGCCAAAGGCGGCAATCAACACGCGGTCGCCTTTTTTCAGACGGCCCATGCGCTCGGCTTCTGCCAGACAGATCGGGATGCTGGCAGCAGTGGTGTTGCCATAGCGCTCGATATTGGAGAAGAACTTGTCCATGGGCATACCCCAGAACTCTGCCACGGCCTGCACAATCCGGATGTTGGCCTGGTGCAGAATGAAGAGGTCCACGTCATCTTTGGTCCAGCCAGCCTTGTTCAGTGCCTCTTGGCCCACAGCTATCATATTCGTGACCGCATGCTTGAATACCTCACGGCCATTCATGTAGGGGAAAAGGCCCTTCAGGTCGGGGTTTACCTTTGGGTATTGCTTGGAGTTGGGCTCGGCCACCCATAGCTCGCGGGTGTAGCGGCCATCGGCGTGGAGGTGAGTATTCAGGATGCCTCGCTCGTTTTCTTCGCTTGCCGAAACAATGACAACTCCTGCTCCGTCGCCAAAGAGGACACCTACCGTACGGCCTTCGTTGGTAAAATCCAGGCTGGTACTCTGTACCTCGGCGCCAATCAGCGCGATGTTTTTATACATGCCCCCTTTGATAAACTGCTGGGCAATGCTGAGGCCATACACAAAGCCGGAGCACTGCTGACGGATGTCGAGCGCAGGTATGCCCGGCAGACCGAGCTTTTCCTGCAGAAAACAACCGGAGCCGGGAAACCAGGCTTCGGGGCTGAGGGTGGCAAAGATGATGAAGTCGATGTCCTGCACCTGTATGCCCGCACGTTGGCAGGCTTCCTGTACCGCAGGTAGCGCCAGGTCGGCTGGTCCCTGCGGATTGTTGAGGTCTATCCAATGGCGTTCGCGAATGCCCGAGCGCTCAAAAATCCACTCATCCGTGGTGTCATAGATACGGGTGATGTCGTCGTTGGTGACTACGCGGGCAGGAACATTGAACGCAGTAGCAGAGATGACCGCATTGGGCATACGATTGTTTGTTAGGACGGAGGAGTAAAGAAAACGCGCAGAAGCTGCGCGCGTATCTGGGCATTTGTCCAGCGCTAAAATAACAGAATCTGCTTTTTGCAGCAGGGCTAACACCTGTTATGGGCTGCTGCATCGGCTTTCTGCTATTTTTGGGAACGGCTTAAGCTTAAAACAGGCACACACTGCATGAAGAAACCGTCTACACAAACTTTGTTGGGGCACCCGATAGGGTTGTTCTTCCCGCTCTTCACCACGGAAATGTGGGAGCGTTTCAATTACTACGGGATGCGCGCCATTCTGATTCTGTTCATGACCAAAGCGGTAGCAGAAGGGGGCATGGGCTGGGATCAGGCAGAATCGAATGTGATTTATGGCTGGTTTACGGGCCTTGTGTACCTGGCCACCATCTTCGGTGGTGCCGTGGCCGACAACCTTCTGGGGCGGCGCCCTAGCATTCTGCTTGGCGGTGCGCTGATGATGTTTGGCCAGTTTACCCTCGCTTTTGGTTCGGGCGCAACGCTGTTTTTTGTGGGCCTGGGCCTTATCTGTATCGGCAACGGTCTTTTCAAGCCGAATATCTCGACCATGGTAGGTGACCTCTACACGAAGGAGGATGCCCGACGTGACAGCGCCTTTACCATTTTCTACATGGGCATCAACTCCGGTGTCATTCTGTCGTCCATTACAGGGTGGCTGGAAGGTCAAGAGATGTATGGTGCCCGCTGGGGTTTTGGAGCCTGCGGTGTTGCGATGCTCATTGGCTTGATAGTCATGCTGATGTTTGGCGACAAGTATCTGGGCGACCTGGGCAAGGAACCAGAGGCCAAGCGGTTGAAAGCTGAAATGAATGCCTCGGGCGAGAAGCGTAGCCTTACCGACCTGACTCGAGTAGAATGGCAGCGTATTATTGTGCTGTTTGTCATCTTCTTCTACGCTGTGATGTTCTGGCTCGGTTTCGAGCAGGCTGGCAGTTCGATGAACCTATACACACGCGATTACATAGACCGCACGGTATTGGGTTACGAAATCCCGACGGGCATTTTCCAGAGCGTGAATTCTATTTTCATCGTATTGTTTGGCCCCATCTTCGCCTGGATTTGGATAACCCTGAGCAAGAAGGGGAAAGAGCCCCGTACGCCTATCAAGATGGCGCTGGGCCTCATTCTGATGGGTGTAGGGTTTCTGTGTCTGGTTGGCGCCGTGAAAGAGCGGGGTGGCGATATAGCCGACACCAGCATCAAGGCAAGCCTGATCTGGCTGATAGGCGCCTACTTCTTTCATACAATGGGTGAGCTATGTCTGTCGCCGGTGGGGCTTTCGGTGTTTACGAAGCTGGCGCCTGCACAGTTTGGTTCACTGATGATGGGCCTGTGGTTTGCGGCTGTTGGGGCAGCCAACGTAATCGGGGGCTATGTCGCCGCGGCCGTTAGTGATGCGGGGGCTTATGCAGTGTTTCAGGGTATTGCCTGGGCTGCCATTGGCCTGGGTGTGCTGGCCATACTACTGTCGAAGGTACTGGGGCGCATGATGCACGGTGTACACTAAACCATACAGGGCAAAAGCTACTGTACAACTTAAAAGACGTAGGTAAAAAACGACAAAAGGCCCTGAGAGGGCCTTTTGTCTTAGTGTTAGTTTAGTTTTTCGTCGCCAGTACCGGTAGCAGGGCCGGTTTATAGGAGTGGCAGACTGGGGTTCAACCAGTATCACGTAAGTATTTGCAAGTACTGTGCCGAGATTTGGCCGGAAAGCATGCCCGCGCAACTCTTTGGCCCAAGGGGAATTCGTAGTTTCGCGCCCACATCGAACTCGAACCTCATCACCCCTAGACGCATGGCTTATATTGTGGATGTGCATGCCCGTGAGATCCTGGATTCACGCGGCAACCCGACCGTAGAAGTAGAAATCACGACCGACAGCGGCGTAATTGGCCGTGCTGCGGTACCCAGCGGCGCCAGCACTGGCAAATACGAAGCCGTGGAGCTGCGCGATGGCGACAAGAGCCGTTTTCTGGGCAAGGGGGTGCAGAAGGCAGTGAAGCACGTCAATGACGTAATCGCACCGGAAATCATTGACATGTCGGTGTTTGAGCAGGTGCAGATAGACCAGACCCTGCTGGCGCTGGATGGCACCAGCAACAAGGCCAAGCTGGGCGCAAATGCCATTCTAGGTGTATCGATGGCGGTGTCGAAGGCGGCGGCTGGCAGCGCCGACATGCCCCTGTGGCGTTATATCGGTGGGGTAAATGCCCGCGTATTGCCCGTGCCGCTGATGAACATTCTGAACGGCGGTAAGCACGCCGACAACTCCATCGACTTTCAGGAATTCATGATTATGCCGGTGAAGGCCGAGAGCTTCCGCGAGGCGCTCCGCATGGGTACCGAGGTGTTTCATGCCCTGCGCACCGTACTGCACGACAAAGGCCTCTCGACCAACGTGGGCGATGAAGGCGGTTTTGCTCCCAACCTGACCTCGAACGAAGAGGGTATCACCACAGTGCTGATGGCCATTGAGAAAGCTGGCTATCGCCCCGGCGAAGACATCTTCCTGGCGATGGACGCAGCCGCCAGCGAGATGTACAATGAGGAGACTCACAAGTACAAATTCTATAAGAGCAGCCAGGAAGAGATCACGAGCGACGAACTCGTTTCCTTCTGGGCCGACTGGTGCCGCAAGTACCCCATCCTCAGCATTGAAGATGGCCTGCACGAAGACGACTGGGCCGGTTGGAGCAAGCTGACCGAGCAGCTGGGCAACCGCGTGCAGTTGGTAGGCGACGACCTGTTTGTAACAAACGTAGTGCGCCTGCAGAAGGGCATTCGGGAGAAGGCTGGCAATTCGGTGCTGGTAAAGGTGAACCAGATTGGTTCACTCACAGAGACCATCGAAACGGTAAGCCTGGCAACCCGCAGTGGCTATACCAGCATTATGTCGCACCGGAGCGGCGAAACCGAAGACACCACTATCGCCGACCTGGCAGTGGCGCTGAATTGTGGCCAGATCAAAACGGGCTCGGCCAGCCGTACCGACCGTATTGCCAAGTACAACCAGCTTCTTCGTATCGAAGAGGAACTGGGAGCTACTGCCACGTATGGCTCGCACTTGCTGCGGTTTGTCTAGAACATCAGGGATTTGCTGATATCAGGGGGCTTCGGCCCCCTTTCTGTTTCATCCACGGGGTAAGTGGCCTGTTGGCACAGGCAGGCGGACAACTCTTACCCTTATTCGAGATGCGGCTGCAACAAAGTCTGTTAACTAGCAGCATGACAACCTACGAACGGGTAAAGGCCTGGGTAGAGTGGGTGAAGCCCTATGCCCGCAACCGCTACATCGCGGTGGCATTTATTGCCGTAGTGTGGATGCTGTTCTTCGACCGCTACGATTTGCGTACCCGACTGAAGGTACAGGCGCGGATAGACAAACTTGAGCAGGACAAAGCCTTCTATCAGAAGGAAATAGCCAAGCTGAAACTGGAGCGCGACCTTCTGCAGAACAACATCCGCGAGGTGGAGCGCGTAGCGCGTGAGCAGTACTTGATGAAGCGGCCCAACGAGGACGTCTATGTGGTAGTACTGGACAGCACCAAGAAAGACTGACCTAGCGGTAAAGGCCGGATCAGTTCTGGCTGACCGTCACCGTATAGCCTTCCATAATGGCGTTGGCCAGCAGTTTTTTGGCGGCGTCATCGGCGAGTGTGCGGGCTTCGGCTTCGCTGGCTGCCTCCAGTTGCAGGCGCACCCGCCGGCCAATGCGCACATCCTTCATCCCCTGAAAGCCCAGGTTGTGCAGGCCCAGCAGAGTGGCTTTGCCAGCAGGATCCAGGATTTCCTCATGGGGTAGAATGTCGATATAGGCGGTGAAGAGCATGTGGCAACGAGATTAGCTGGACAAAAGTAAGCAGAAAGCTACTACCAGTATTCAGGGCCGGAACCTGTCTTTGTTCCGGCAGGTTGCATGCCATAGGAGCGACAGTTAGTTAGTACATTCGCTGACCGAACCTTACCTGATTAGACCTATGGCCTCTTTGGTCGACGACCTCCGTAGCGGATTTCTGGCTCGCAACGGTGCCATTGGCCAGCTGATACTGGTCAACGTAGGCATTTACCTGCTGTTCGTTATTCCGGGCGTGTTTCTGTTTCTGGCAGGCGCAACCCGCTACGACCATATCGCGTTGGAATACCTGACGCTGCCCTCCGATGCGGGTACGCTTCTGGTACGGCCGTGGACCCCCATTACCTATCAGTTCATCCACAGCCTGCAGGATACGCTGCATCTGCTCTTCAACATGCTGACCCTTTACTGGATGGGACGGCTGTTGCGCGAGTATCAGGGCGATCGTCGGGTGTGGAACCTCTATCTACTGGGGGGGCTTGTTGCGGCGTTTTTGTTTGTGCTGGCTTTCAACATTTTCCCAGGCCTGGCAATGAGCCGTGGGGCCTACCTGCTGGGAGCCTCTGGCGCTGTGATGGCAATTGTGGTGGGAACAGCCACACTGTTGCCCGACTTCACCATTCTGCTACTTTTCTTTGGGCCCGTGCGGCTGAAGTGGGTAGCAGTGATTCTGGTACTGCTCAATTTCATTGGCATTTCGCAGGGGAATGCAGGAGGCATGATTGCACATCTGGGGGGGGCGCTGTTTGGCTACATATATATCGTGCTGCTGAAACAGGGTATCGACCTGGGAGCGCCGTTCAATGCGGTTCGCGACTTCATTCAGAAGCGTTCTGACCGTTCGGCGCGGAATCTGCGTGTTGCCAGCCGCGGCACTCCCAAAGCTGTTCCGGGTTCGCCCTCGGAAGACGAAATCAATCGGATACTCGACAAGATTCGCGCTGTTGGCTATGACAAGCTCACGACCGAAGAGAAGCAAACCCTCTTCAACGCGAGCAACCAGAAGTAGCCGACTCCTGCACCTTGGTGGCCGGCTACTCCGGCTGTTGAATGTGCTGTTTTGGTTGCCTCTGTTGCTGGCGTTGTTGGCGCCCTGGATACCGCCCGATCTCTTTTGGCCAGCAGAATTCTGTGCCATGGGTTTTCCTTGGCTGGTGCTTGGGTTGCTGTGTTGGGTAGGGGGATGGGCCTTTTTCAGCCGGCGATGGATGATAGCCAACCTTGTGGTGTGTGTACTGGGCTCGCCACAGGCATTAGGCATTGTACAGCTGCATGGCCCTGCCGCCCCAGCTGAGAACGAGCTGCGTGTAATGACCATGAATGCAGCAGCCCTGCGCTATGACCTGAAGAATCTGGATGGCGTCGCGGCGGTTCTGCAACGCGCGCAGCCGGATATACTGGTGGTACAGGAGAGTTGGCTGCATACCCGGAATGAGAACAAGGTACTGCCAGCATGGATGACCGCCGGGGGCTTCAGGGAATATCGGCAGTACAAGCTGGCGTTCTGGGGTTTTGGTTTGGCGGTGTTCAGTCGCTTTCCCATTACTGACCACGAGTATGTGACCATCGCCAAGGATTATGACGACAATGCCATTTACTACGTGGAGGTAGTGGCGTATGGACAGAAAATCCGAGTGTACGATATACACCTGCGCAGTTATTCGCTGGGAACCCAGCAGCGCTCGGCGCTGGACAGCCTGGCAGGTTCGCGCAAGCTGAAGGTAGCGGCTGTGAAAGGCACGCTTCGTAAACTCAAGACTACCTGGCCCAGACATATGCAACAACTGGAAGCCTTTCGCGCCAGTCTGCCGGATACCTCTCAGCCGGTTATCGTCTGCGCTGACCTGAACAATCCGCCCTATGGATACCTGTATCACCAGATGGCAGAGGGCTTTCACGACAGTTTCTATGAAAGTGGGCAGGGGCTGGGCCTCACGTTTGGTAGTCTGCTCTCAGCTTTTCGGATCGATTACGTGATGGTTTCGCCGCACTTTGAGGTGCGATCACACGAGCTGGTGCCGCTGCCATTCAGTGATCACCATGGGATTCTGACGCGAATCCGGCTGAAGAACCCGGCACCATAGGCTAGCGTAAGGCAGGATTCTCGTCTTCAAACTCGAAGAGATAGATCTGCTCCAGCTTCGATTCGTGGGTCATCAGTGTGAGGTCTTTCAGCAGGCCAGTCTCAAGGTCGTAGACCCAGCCATGAATAACCGGGCGCTGTTCGTTATGCCAGGCGGTTTGTACGATAGAAGTTTCGGCAATGTGCTTCACCTGTTCCAGCACGTTGATTTCGACCAGCCGATCCCAGCGTGCATCCATGTCGGTAATGAGCTCCAGCTCGTCTTTGTGCAGGCGGTAGATATCCTTGATGTGCCGCAGCCACTTGTTAATGAGACCGTAGTTTTTGTTGGTCATGGCAGTGCGGATGCCGCCGCAGCCGTAGTGTCCGCAGACGATGATATGTTTCACCTTCAGTACGTCCACTGCGTACTGCAACACACTGAGCATGTTGAAGTCGGTGTGGATGACAAGGTTGGCAATGTTTCGGTGAACAAACAGTTCGCCGGGCTCGGTGCCAGTAACTTCCTCTGCCGGGACGCGACTGTCGGCACAGCCAATCCACAGAAATTCAGGCGTTTGGGAATTGGCGTTGCGGGAGAAAAAATCGGGCCGAGCCTGAAGCTTCTCCTGCACCCAGGCCTTGTTGGCCAGCAGCAGTTTGCGATACGATTCCATGAAGAAGGAGTGGGAGGAGTTGGGTTCTAGTGGCTGCTGCCGGCAAAACGAGCGTCAAGCTCCAAATGATACAACTCAATGTTAATGTTACGGAACTGGGCTGCGTGCATAAAATCCAGCACGGTTTCCTGTATGTCTCCATCAATGATGCGGGCCTTTCCTCCGTCAATCCGCAGACTGGCCCCATCAGGTATCTGTTGCAGGTAGGCTTTCAGTTCGGCTTTGTTCAGGAAGGTAACGTCTTTGTTGAAGCGCAGCAGATAGTAGACAGAAGAGTCATCTTTCACCAGAGTAAAAGCATTCTGGTGTGCGGTGAGAATGACAAAAATGAAGGCAATAGCCAAGCCGATGCCGATGCCGATTAGCAGGTCGGTAAAGACAATAGCCAGTATTGTAATAAGGAATGGCAGAAACTGTCGCCACCCCGACTTGAAAACGGAAACAAACAGCTGTACGCGCGCCAGTTTATAGCCAACCACCAAGAGAATGGCTGCCAATGAGGCGAGGGGAATCTGATTCAGCAAACCAGGAATAAGCAGCACACAGCCCAGGAGCAACACGCCATGCCCCACTGAACTCCACCGGGTGCGCCCACCCGCATAAACATTGGCCGAAGTGCGGACAATGACAGAGGTGATGGGGAGCCCTCCCAGCAGGCCGGAGATAATGTTGCCCGTACCCTGTGCTTTCAACTCTTTCGAAACATCGGAGATGCGACGGAAGGGATCGATTTTGTCGGTGGCCTCCAGGCAAAGAAGGGTCTCAAGGCTGCCAACAATAGCAATGGTAAACGCGATGGAGTAAATCTGGGTGTTGGCCAGCGCCTGCCAGTTTGGAAAATGAAGAAGGCCCAGCACGCCACCTGCCTCCGCTATTTGGGGCAACTGTACCAGGTGTTTGTCTTTGGCAAGGAGTTCCCACGCTGGTAGAGCCGCATGGAACAGTGCGTTGACTCCTACTCCGAGAAACACGACAAGCAATGGGCCTGGTAACACCCGCAGCCACGCGTTTCGCTTGATGGCGGGACTTTCCCAGAGAATAAGCACGGCGAGTGACAGCGCTGCGATACTCACAGCCCCAGGGCTGAAACTCATTACCGCAATGAAGATTTCCTCGAAAGTGTTGAGGCCGTCGGCGGGCTGGATGAACTCGAAGTCACCGACAAAATCGCGGTCGCGCCCCAGGGCATGTGGAATCTGCTTCAGGAAGATGACAATGCCGATTGCCGCCAGCATGCCTTTTATGACGCTTCCGGGTATGAATGAGGCCAACGCTCCTGCCCGTAAAAAGCCTAACAGGATCTGGATGGCTCCAGAGAGCACGACTGCTACCAGGAAAACCTCATAGCTGCCGAGCTTTTGGATAGAGGTAGCGACGATGACGGCAAGACCGGCCGCTGGGCCGCTTACACTCAAGGGAGATCCTGAGAAGTAGCCAATGAAAATGCCCCCTACTATTCCTGCGGTAATGCCTGCCATTAAAGGAGCGTTGGAGGCAAGCGCAATGCCCAGACACAGGGGCAGTGCCACTAGAAAAACAACCAGCGCAGCTGGCGCGTCGTACCTCAGATTGGCGATAAAACCAGCCGTGAGTCCGACCCGGGAACCAGAGTCGTGTGTGGACATAAAGGACTTGGCCCCTTCAGCAGAGCCAAAGAGGCTTCACAGTCGGACCGCAAAATTTGTTCCCGTTCCCCGTCAGAAACTTTACAGCTTGCGCAGAATGTAGACCACCAACAGGATAAACAGCACTGGCACAGCGATAATCATGGCCCAAACAAAGAAGAGGATGGTGCCTGCCACCAGCATGCCGATGAGCCAGGCAATGATTCGCCAGGCAACAAAAATGAGTGCGACAATCAGGAGTATTTTCAGGAGCGATTTCATAAGCCCGTAATTAGCGTTACTAAAACAAAGAGACAGTGTTTTACCATTCGTTGCATCCCCGATGAAATCTGTCGCCACCGATATGCTGATATCCACCGATTTGGGGCTTTACTGCCCGGCGGGTGATTTCTATATCGATCCCTGGAAACCGGTGTCGCGGGCCATTATTACACATGCGCATGCCGACCATGCCCGCTGGGGCCACCAACGCTATCTGTGCAGTCAGGAGGGCGAGGGTGTGTTGCACAGCCGTTTGGGCAATGTTTCGTTGCAGACCCTGCCTTATGGGCAGAAGCTGCGCATCAAGGATGTGTGGGTGTCGCTGCACCCGGCAGGGCATATTCTGGGCTCTGCGCAGGTGCGCATCGAAGGTGCAGAGGGTGTCTGTGTCGTGTCGGGCGACTACAAAACCGAAGCTGATGGCACCTGCACAGCCTATGAGCCGGTGCCCTGCGACCTGTTTGTGACAGAAAGCACCTTTGGCCTGCCCATTTATCAGTGGCAGAACCAGCGCGAAATATTTGCCGAGATCAATGCCTGGTGGCGACAGTGCCAGCAGGAGGGGCGTACTGCCATGCTTTATGCCTATTCGCTGGGCAAGGCACAACGCATACTGGCAGGTCTGGATGCTTCCATAGGCCCCATTGTGATGCACGGGGCAATGGAAGGCCCCACCGAAGCCTATCGGGCTGCGGGAATTGATTTGCCCCGGACAATTGCCTGGCAGTCGTATGTGGCTGCGAAGCATGCAAAACGGCTGCCACTGGTATTGGCTCCACCATCGGCCGAGGGCACCCCGTGGATGAAACGCTTTGGGGAGGTGTCAACGGCATTTGCGTCGGGCTGGATGCTGCTGCGCGGTACACGCCGCCGCCAGAATCTAGACCGCGGCTTTGTGCTGTCTGATCACGTGGACTGGCCCAGCATGTTGGCGGCCATTGAGGCCACCGGTGCCAGTGAGGTGCGCGTGACGCACGGCTATGTAGACACCGTTGTACGGTACCTTAACGAGACGGGCATCGGCGGCCGTGCGGTTGTGGCCCTTCCACTGCACACGCTCTTTGAAGGCGAGGGCGGAGAAAAGGAGGATAATGGACAATCTGGTTCATTAGAGACGGCCACAGAAGTCATATGAATCGTTTTTGGGTATTTTGATTCACAAGAGCGGGTTTGTGTAGCTTTGTGAATCAAAAGATTCAAACTGAATGTCTCGCTATCACGACAGGGCAGGGGTTGCCAAACGGCTGGAACCCGTTGGCCCACCGCTGTCTTTGGTTCCGAATCCTTTACCGCCTCATATTCATCGTACTTCAGAGCTTGATGCTCAACAGGAGGCGGCAACCATCTCATTAGGTCGTCTGGATGTTATTGAGCGTGCAGATTTGGCTAGTCATCTGCAATACATGTACATCCGTAAAGAGGCAGTATTGTCTTCGCAGATAGAGGGGACACAATCAACGCTGGACGACTTGCTACGATTGGAGCGGGAAGAGGCTCCGGGTTTGCCAGAGGGAGACATTGGAGAAGTTGTGAATTATGTGAAGGCGATGAATGCGGGCCTCAAGTGGATACAGGATGGTGGAAGTATTGATAGAGAGCTGATTCTGTACTTGCATAAGATTCTGATGGAAGGGGTCAGGGGCGGTGATAAAACTTCCGGCGCTTTTCGTACTACACAGAACTGGATTGGCCGGAAGGAAGATGGCCCTGAAAGCGCAAAGTATGTACCTCCTCCTCCAGAAGATATGCTTCAGTGTATGGAGCAGTTGGAGGCCTATATCAGAGAGGAGTCTGGAAAAGGCTCGGCCTTGATCAAAGCAGGACTTGTTCACTACCAGTTCGAAACCATTCACCCTTTCTATGACGGCAATGGCCGCTTGGGGCGACTATTGGTTACCCTGCTGCTTTACGCTGAAAAGGCTTTGAGAAGTCCAATGCTGTACATAAGCCTTTATCTGAAGGAGAACCGATCTGAGTATTACACCGCTTTGCAGCGCGTAAGAACGCACGGTGAATGGGAACAGTGGCTTCTCTTTTTTTTGAGTGCGATAGACAGCGCGGCAAAAGATGCTGTCAGAGTTGCGAATAAGCTGGAGCAGCTGACCCAGCGCCACCGAGCGCAGCTTTATGATGCCAAAGTGACAAAACAGGCTATCGTTCTGCTGGAGTTATTGCCCCAGCTGATTTTTCTGAACGCAGAAATCGTAGCCACACGGTTGAATATCGCCTGGCAGACGGCCAACCGGTTGTTGAACCAGTTTGAGCAAATGGGCATTCTGCGCGAACTCACTGGGCAAAAGCGAAATCGAGTGTTTTGCTATCAGGAATATTTAGACACCCTGCGATAGCAATTTCTGCCCAGCTCCCAGCGTACCTTCGCTGTCTCATATCGTTTGCCTCCTTTGGACTGGTTCTCCGACTTCTGGGCCGCCCTGCAACCCGGCTCTGTTTTTCCGCTGACGTTCACCACGGTGCTGTTTGCCGTACTGTTTACGGCACTGCTGCTGCTGTTGGTACTGGCAGGGCGCTGGCCCAACGTGCGTACAGGCCTGCTGCTGGCCTTCAGTCTGTTCTTCTACTGGAAAGGCGGCGGGGCCTTTGTGCTGCTGATGTCGGCTACGGCCCTGCTGGATTACACCGTGGGCCGTCTTATCGGCTACAGCCACAGCGGCAAAATAGCCAGCAGTGCAAAAGCCGCCTGGCTGCGGAACAGCGCGTTGGGGCTTTCGCTGCTGATGAACCTAGGCCTGTTGGCCTATTTCAAATACGCCAACTTTTTCCTCAGCACCTGGCTGGGGCTCACGCAGCCCGAGGCCACATTCGTGCCGCTCCAGATTCTGCTGCCGCTGGGCATCTCGTTCTACACTTTCCGGTCGCTGAGCTATGTGCTGGATGTGCACCGCGAGATGATGGACCCCGAGACCAACTTCCTGCGGTATTGGCTGTATGTGGGCTTCTTTGCCAACCTGCTGGCAGGCCCCATCACCCGGGCCGAGCCTTTTCTGGAGCAGGTCAGGAAACCCTTCCAGCTTTCTGCTGCCGACAGCGGCGAGGCCTTCTGGCTGTTCTTCACGGGGCTGTTCAAGAAGCTGGTTATTGCCGACTATCTGGCGGCCAATCTGGTAGACCGCGTATTCGAAAATCCGGGGGCCTATGCCGGATTCGAGAACCTGATGGCCGTCATCGGCTATTCGATGCAGCTCTTTGCCGACTTCTCGGGCTATACCGACATGGCGCTGGGTGTAGCGCTGCTGCTGGGCATCCGGCTGGTGGGCAACTTCCGCGAACCCTTCAAGGCCACTTCGGTGTCGGATTTCTGGCGGCGGTGGCACATTTCGCTTTCCACCTGGTTCAACGAGTACGTATACATGCCGCTCACTTTCTCTTGGCGCACAGTGGGTAAGGTCGGTATCCTGTCGGCGGTGGTGCTCACCTTCATTCTATCTGGTCTGTGGCATGGCCCCGCCTGGACGTTTGTGCTGTGGGGGCTGCTGCACGGCCTGGCTATTGCGGTGGAAGTAGGCCTGCAACCGCTGCGCAGCAAGTGGGCACAACAGTTGCCCAAAGGGCTGTACATGGGCTTCAGCACCCTGCTGACGTTCGTTTTTCTGTGCGTCACCTACGTGCTGTTCCGCTCGGCCAACCTCACGCAGGCGGGAATCATGTACAGCCAGATTCTTGACAGGTTTCAGCCGGAAGTAGCCGGGCAGTGGGTCGTGGCCTACGCAGGCCCCGCAGCCATGCTGGCTTTTGGGTTTGCACTGCACTTTACGCCAACTGCCTGGAAACACGGCCTGAAGCGCTGGTTTGTCGACAGCCCGTGGGTGGTGCAGGCATTGCTGTGTGCGCTTGCGGTTATCCTCATCTATCAGGCCCGCATCGCTGACGCGCAGCCGTTCGTTTATCTTCAGTTCTGATGCCGGAGGAGCCTGAAAACAGAAGCAGCACACCTGTCTGGGTGTGCCGCTTCTGTTTTGTGCGATTGTGTGTCAGCTGAGAATGCCCGCCAGCGTGGCGCTCATGTAGCTGGCGAGTGTGCCGCAGATGAGGGCACGCCAGCCCAGTGCGGCGAGGTCGGCACGGCGTTCGGGTGCCAGCTGCCCAATGCCACCCACCTGAATAGCGATGGACGAGAAGTTGGCAAACCCGCAGAGCGCAAAGCTCACAATGATGATGGTTTTGGGACTTAAGGCGCCGGGCGTCTGCATAAGGTTAGCCATATCCAGATAGGCAACGAATTCGTTGACTACCATCTTGGTACCCATTAGAGCTCCCGCGGTGGGAGCTTCGGTCCACGGTACACCCATTGCCCAGGCAAAGAGCGAGAAGAGCGAACCCAGGATCATTTTCAGCGACAGTTGCGACAGGTCAACACCCAGTGCCTGTGGGCTCATGAAAGCAATATTGCTGGCCAGTGCACCTCCCAGAAAGCCAAGAATGGCATCTACCAACGCGATCAGCGCAATGAAGCCGATGAGCATGGCAATGACATTGAGCGACACCCGAAGGCCGTCTGATGCGCCGTGGCTTATGGCGTCCACCAGATTGGCATCCTTCTTCTCTACGTTGAGCTTTACATACCCCTTGGTCTCGCTCTCCTCGGTTTCGGGATATACGATTTTGCTTATAACAAGTGCACCGGGGGCTGCCATGATGCTGGCCGCCAGCAGATACGGGGCCGGGACACCCAGCTGGATGTACACCGCCATCACCCCGCCGGCAATACAGGCCATGCTGCCTGCCATACTGGCCAGCAGCTCGGAGCGGGTCATGCCCTTCAGATAGGGTTTGATCATGATCTGGGCCTCCACCTGGCCCACAAACGTACTGGCTACGTTGCTGAGGGCTTCAGAGCCACTGGCGCCCATAAGCCAGTGCACTACCCGCGCAGACAGGGCCACAATGCGCTGCATCAGACCAATGTGATAGGCGATGGCCACCAGCACCGCTACGAAGATGATGGTAGGGATGATCTTGAAGAAGAAGATGAAGGACTTGCCCGGACCAAAGGCCGACTCCATCACCGATTTCTCTACCAGTGCGCCAAACACAAAGCTGGCGCCAGCATCGGCATAGCCGAGCAACTGCGTTACGCGTTCACCCAGCCAGCCGAAAACGTTACTGCCGACGTCGGTCTTCAGGATGAAGAGCGCCAGCAGGAACTGGATGAGCAGGCCAATGCCCACCAGACGGTAGTTGATGGCGCGGCGGTTGTTGGACAGCGCAAAGGCAATGCCCAGAATCAGCACCACGCCGATTAATCCCATGAAACGGTCCATTGTTGGGCAAGTTAACCCTTTAGTTGCCTGCCTCGGCGGAAGGGCGTGGGGTTGAGGGATGTGGATTTACGCCAAGTTGTTGATGAATCCAGTTGCGGACCATCTGCTCCAGTTCGTGTGCGTGCTTGGATCGCATCGGTGGCCCGATGTACAGGTCCAGGCTGGTACGCTTGCGGCCGTGCACCCGCAGAAAGTGCCGGAACATCGATTCCGAGCTGCCCCAGCCATCCTCCTGACGCTCCCATCTCAGGGCAACTGGCACAATAGGGGCCTCGATGGTGGCGGCTACGTGGAAACTGCCCATGTGAAAGGGCAGCATCTCGTGGCCGTCAGAAGTGGTGCCTTCGGGAAAAAGGCCCACCGAGCGGCCATCCTGAATGCCTTTGGCCAGGGCCCGCAGCGCGCTGCTGCGGCTGTGTTGCGTATCGCGCTGTACGAAAAGAATGCCAACACGCTGGGCACCTGGGCCGATGAAGGGGAGTTTGGCTACTTCGGCTTTGCTTAGAAATGTGCAGGGCAGTGCTGCCAGCACAGCAGGGGCATCGGAATAGCTGCGGTGGTTGGCAGCGTACAGGGCCGGGAAGTCGGGTGGGGTTCCGTGCACTCGCAGTTCCACGCCCATAATCTTGAGGGCGCGGCGGCCCCAGCGTTGTCTGAACTCATCTGCCAGCACGCGGCTCAGAGAGGGGCTCAGGTTCTGGCGACGGGTAAGTTTACCTACCAGCAAGGCAGTGACCCACAGCAGTTGCAGGATGCGCCAGAGCGCCCTCAGGCTGTTGAAGAACTGCATGGGCCCGTTAAATGAGCGTTTTGTGATCGCCCGCGAGTTTGCGCCAGGGCAGCACACTCAACAACACGAAGCCCACCGCCAGCCACACAATCATGACGAGAATAGACGTCCGCATGGAGCCTGTCCATTCACGCATCAGGCCGAAAATCAGCGTGCCAATGATGATGCAGACCTTGTCGGTAACGGAGTAGAAACTGAACAGAGCGGCTTCGGTCTTGTAGGCCTCGGGCAACAATTTGGTATACATGGCCCGCGAGGTACTTTGGATACCGCCCATCACGAAGCCTACCACAGCCGCCAGCAGGTAGAACTCAATAGGTTTGGTGATGAGCCATGCGGCGATACAGATAAGGATCCAGACAGCTACGCAGATGCGCAGGGCCACCGTGTTGCCATATTTCTCCGAAACACGTGCCATGATAAGGGCACCGGGTATGGCAATAAGCTGAATGATCAGCAGTACCAGTATGAGGTTGCCGCTGTCCAGGTGCATTTCGTCTTTGCCGTAAATACTGGCCACATACATCACCGTCTGGATGGTGGTGTTGTAGAACAGGAACGTAAGGAGAAAGCGCCAGCCTGCTGGCATGGTCTTAAGGGCGGCAAAGGCCTTGCCGAGTTCGCGGAAGCCGGCCAGCAGAAAGCCGTAATCGCCACTGAAGTGGGGTTTGCTGGGGCGTTGGCGCAAACGCAGAATAGAGCGGATGCCAAAGAAGGCCCACCACACGCCTGTCAGTACGAACCCAATACGCACGGCCGTGCCTGCGGGTATGTCGAGATAGTCGGGCCCAAGCATGGCCAATGCAAGGGCTGCAACCATAAGAATGACACTGCCAATGTAGCCAAGGGTGTAGCCGCGGGCTGAGAGTGAGTCATAATGCTCTTCACTGGCTACTTCGGGCAGAAAGGAATTGTAGAATACGTCTCCCAGTGCATAGCCAATGGAGGCGCCGATGAACATGGCCAGGCCGAGCAGCACTGTGCTGTTGGTGAAAAAAAACAGCCCTACACAGCAAGTGGAGCCCAACAGGCAGCAACTGAGGAGAAAGGTGCGCTTCAGGCCCTTTGCATCGGCAATACCACTGAGCAGGGGGCTGAATAGCACCTGCACCAGAAAGGCCAGCGACACGGCGTAGGAGAACACCGAGGCCCGGGGAAAGTCTGTGCCGAAGAGTCGGATGACTTCCGGTGCAGTTTCGGAGTAGTAGATGGGGAAAAGTGCGGTGGAGATGACCAGCGAATACACACTGTTGGCCCAGTCGTACATGGTCCAGGCGCGCATCTCGCGAGGATTGTTCTTATCCATCGCAGCAGGAGGAGTTGTTGCCATTCGGGATTCAATATACAGGGGTTGTGCAACGGATTGCCCGAATGGCTGCAAATTGCAGTCGTATGCAGACACAGGCCACCGGCACACGCCGGCCTTTCTGGGTGCAGGAGTCCCAGCTGATGCTGATTTTCCTGCTGCTGGGCATTGCCGCCACGCCGCTCTCGCGCAGTGTGTCGGCCATTGCCATTGTGCTGGTTGCGGTAAACTGGGTGGCGCACGGGGGCTTCCTCCGGTTCCGTCAGCTGCGCAACCGCCCGGCTGTGCTGCTGGCCTTTGCCTATCTGGCCATGATGCTGCTGGGCGTGTTGTACACCCGGCCCGAGAACGTCCCCGGCACCGCGCAGGACATCAAGACCGCACTTCCGATAGGGCTGCTGCCATTGGTAGTAGCTACCACGCCACTGCCACCCCGGCGCTGGCTGCGCGGCTGGGCTGTCGCTTGGATTGTCAGTGTACTGGTGTGTCAGGTGTTCTTCATGGGCTACGCGGCCTATCGGATGTCGCAGGGCGAACCCGCCTCGGTATTCTTCTACCACGCCCTCACCGACGTCACGCACCTGCACAGCATCCAGATGTCGATGGCGGTGGCTTTTGCCATTCTGCTGACGGTGTATCTGGTCTGGTCGGAATGGCGCCAGCTTTCGCCACGCTCGCGTGGCCTGTGGCTGGGGTTGGTGCTGCCGCTGCTGCTGGTGTTTCTCCTGTTGCTGAATTCGCGTATGGCCATTGGCGCGCTGGTGCTGCTGCTGTCGCTGATGGCGGGGGCGGTGCTGTCGCAGCGGGTTGGCCTGTGGAAGGCTGTGGCGGCCAGTGCGGGGCTGCTGGCTGTGCTGGCCGTTTCGCTGTATGCGCTGCCTCCCGTGCGCAAGCGGTTTGACCACATCTTCGCCTCCGACCTCTCGGTACTCTCCAAAGACTATGTAGGTCCAGAGTACCAGCCTACCGAGCTCACCATTCGCCTCATCTCCTGGAAATATGCCTTTGAGGCGTGGGTCGATGGGCGGGTGCTGCTGGGTACGGGCACTGGCGACGTAAGCGACATTCAGGACTATGGCCGCAAGGCTGGCCTGAACGCAGGCCTGGTAGAGCTGCTGAATCCGCACAACATCTTCATCCAGCAGCTGCTGACCTTTGGTCTCCTGGGTTTGGCCATTCTGGTGCTGCTCTTTGGCTGGCCGCTGGTGTATGGGCTGCGCACCCGGCAGTGGGTGCTGGTGCTGGTGCTGCTCACGGTGGGGATCACCGGCCTCACCGAGCCCAATATCACTCAGCAATACCCAGCCACCTTCTTTGGGGTGCTGCTGGCCCTTACTGCCTGTGCCGATGGTCGCCTGGGCATTGGCCCTAAAGAAATGGAGGCTGCGGTATGAGGCAATACGGCCTGCTGGGCAAAAAGCTGTCGCACACGTTTTCGCCGGGCTATTTCAACGAGAAGTTTCAGCGGCTGGGCATTGCGGCCCACTACGCCGCCATTGAAGTGCCCAATCTGGAGGGCCTCCGCGACGAGCTGCCCCGCCAGTATGAAAATCTGGAGGGCCTCAACGTAACCATCCCCTATAAGAAGGCCGTCATCCCCTGGCTGGATGATCTTGACGCCACGGCCCGCGAGACGGGCGCGGTCAACACCATTGATATCCGCAACGGCGCCTGGATTGGCTACAACACGGATGTATTGGGCTTTCAGGCCGACCTGCTTGACTGGCTGGCCGGGGAGCCTTGCCCCCCTGCGCTGGTGCTGGGAACAGGGGGTGCCGCTGCGGCCGTGGTGTGGGTACTGCGTAACCTGCCACATCAGCCGGCCTTTCACCTCGTTTCGCGCGACCCCGCTGGCCCCGGAATTCTGGGCTACCATCACCTGACCGAGAACCTGCTGCACCGGCACCCGCTTATCATCAACACAACGCCTTTGGGCATGTACCCCGATACGGATACAGCACCTCCACTGCCTTTCCAATGGCTGGATGCGGGGCACTGGGTGTACGACCTGATTTACAATCCGGCTGAGACGCTGCTGATGAAACAGGCCGCTGAAAGAGGGGCTGCCGTCAGGAATGGGCTGGGCATGCTGCACGGACAGGCCGAGGCTGCGTGGGCCATATGGTCGAAAGGCCGCTGAGCTTTTTGCATCTTTGTGCCATGCGTAAATGGATGCTCGCCGCTGGGCTGCTGCTGTGGACTGCTACGGCACAGGCACAGGTGTTGTTGGATGCCGAGGTTGGTGTGGCGCTTCCTGCGGCCTACAACCGGGTAAGCACGGCGGGTGCTGCGGCCATTGACCTGCCAGCTGTTTCAGATGGGCGTGCGTCGCTCTACTTCCGGTTTCGGGGTGGTTACACCTTCGCCGACCGGCACAACGTGTACTTGACGCTTACCCCCACCATTCAGCGCTACAGTGGTAGCGCCAAGACCAGCGGCAGTTTTCAGGATGTGACCTTCAGCTCAGGCGATGAGGTCTCCAGCCGCATGTCGCTGTCGGGTGTGCGTGCCGCCTATCGCTACGACTGGCACAAAACCCAGCGACTGCGCCTGGGCACAGGGCTTTCCGTTGCGCTGCGCGATGCGTCGGTCACGCTGAATACGCCGATGGGCTCACGTAAGGTGACCGATCTGCGCCTCATGCCGCAGCTGGTACTCTATGCCAGTTGGGAAATGGTACCCAGATGGCGCCTGATGGTGGATGCCGAGACGCTTCCGTTTGGCGACAACCAGCTGAACGACGTTTTCGCGGGTGTACGCTATCAGTTGGGCGGGTACGGCGCGTTACGTGTGGGCTATCGGATGGTGCACTCCAAAACCAAAGCAGCAGACTATGGCCAGGACCTGCTGTTGCACTCCCTTGCCGCCGCACTCATCGTTCGTTTCGGTGGTTGAGGCGCAAAATCCTAGCTTTGCACCGTGGATTTCACCTCTGTCAATGCGCTATACCCGGTAGTAGACGCCCCCCGCTACCAACAGCTGAACCGGCTGGCTGAAGTTTTTGCCGATTGGAATGGCAGGGTGAATCTCGTATCCCGCAAGGATATAGACCACCTGTGGGACCACCACCTGGTGCACTGTCTGTCGCTTTCACGCTTCATTCAGTTTGCCCCCGGCACCCGCGTACTGGACCTGGGTACGGGTGGCGGCCTGCCGGGCCTGCCCATGGCTATTCTCTTTCCCGAAAGCGAATTCATGCTGCTGGATGCCACTGGCAAGAAAGTGCGCGTCATTCAGGACATGATAGACCAACTGGGGCTTACCAACGTGAGCGCCCGCTGGGGCCGCGCCGAGGACCTGGCCAAGGAGCATGCCCGTCAGTTCGACTTTGTGCTGGGCCGAGCCGTCACGGCGCTGCCTGCTTTCTGGGCGCTTGCTAAGCCTTTCATCCATTGCCGCTCGGCAAATGCGCTGCCCAATGGTGTGCTGTACCTGAAGGGTGGCGAGGTTGACGATGAGCTGAAGCAGCTGAAAGTGAGAGCAGTAGTGCATCATCTGAAGGATTTTCTGGCTGGAGAGTATTTCGAAACCAAGCTGCTGTTGCACCTTACCGACTGTCCGCCGGTTGCACAGGCCAAGTGAATCCCCTACTTTTACGCTCCTAACCGTTCTTGAGTCGAACGAAACGCTATGCAGACACCTGTTACCGATTACATCCCGTTTCTGCTGATTCTGGCAGTTGGGCTGGTTCTGGGCTTGGCACTTCCCACGCTTGCCCGCTATATGGGCCCGCACCGCCCCAAGGCCCTGAAGGACATGCCCTATGAATCGGGTATGGACCCTGTCGGCAGCGCCCGCGACCGTTTTTCGGTGAAGTTCTACCTCGTGGCCATGCTCTTCATCATCTTCGACGTGGAGGTGATCTTCATGTACCCCTGGGCAGTCAACTACAAGCAACTGGGCCTTTTTGCATTCGTTGAAATGTTGGTGTTTATCGCCATCCTCTTTGTTGGGTATATCTATCTGATCAAAAAGGGTGCCCTGAAGTGGGACGAATAAACTGACCCTAAATATCTTACCACAGGCGCGGCTCTAATCAGGGCCGCGCCTGTTGTTTTTTTGCGCCCCGCGTCACTACCTTTTAGTATGAAGGACGCGCTTCTACTCAATACACAGTTTCATGCCTGGCGCGTGGCCGAGTGGCGCACGGCGCTGAAAGCCCTGCCCGCCAACTATTGGCAGCAGCCCATACCGGGCAGTTTTGCCACGCTGGAAGCACTGGTGCGGCACCTCGAGTCGGCAGACCGTTTCCTGTTCTGTCGCGCCACTGAAACCGACCCCGCAACGATAGCCGGGCCCACCACCGACAGCAGCATATCGGCGGTGTTGGACTCCTGGCTGCAGTGGGCCCAGAAGTGGCCGGTGTTGGCACAGGAATGGCAACAAACAGGCGCTGGAGAGAAAGTCATTTCCTTTCGACGCATGACCGGTGCCCAGCTCACCATTAAATGTGCCGAAGTAGCCCTTCAGGCCGTAGACCATGCTTCCTATCACTGTGGCCAGCTCACGGTTGCCTTCCGGGCACTGGGTGTGGCCTCAGTGCCTCCAACAACTTTATTCGCTTACCTAACCCTGCGAAGTGTATGACCACATCCGATCATTTCAAACAAACCGTGGCGTTTCACGTGTGGCGGGTGGAACAGCTGGCAAACGTCATCGAAGACCTGCCAGTCTCCATGCTGGATCAGGCGATCGAGGGTAGTTTCGGCACCCTGCGGTCATTGTTGTGGCACCTGGCCAACGCAGAAGGCGTGTGGCAGGAGCGCCTTGAGGGCGTGGGTGCGCTCATTACCTCAGCCCCTGAAGGACTTACCCTGCCCGATCTGGCCGAGAACTGGCGCTCGCGCGCACGTCACTGGCAAACGTATATCAGTAAGCTGAAAGACGCCGACTATCAGCGCGCAGTGGCATACCGCAACTCTGCCGGGACGCCTTACACCAACACTGTCGAAGAGATACTGACACACGTATTTGACCACGCTACCTACCACGTAGGTCAGCTGGCAACCGCGCTGCGGGCATTGGGGATTACCCCTCCCAGTACCAACTACATCTTCTATCGTCGGGCATTGGCCATTAACGCCTGACGCAAGCGGTTAGCATCATTTAACAGCCCCATTTAGCTACAATGGGGCTGTTTCCGTATCATAACAATCTGATTTTTCTTTCCAGTATGGACGCCGCAACCCTTAAACATCAGCTGCAAACAAGCCTGGCATACAATCATTGGCGTGTGCAACAGTTCGCTTCGGTACTCAATCAGCTTGACGATACCCTCTTGGAGAAAGACGTTCCCGGCAGCTTTCCCACCTTTCGCAAGCTGTTGGAGCATCTGGTGTACGTAGAGCACCTGTGGATGCAACGCGTGCAGGGGGTGCGCCGGGCTACGGTTAACCTGGAACCCTTCACCTCATTTCAGGATATTACTTCGGCTTGGCTGGCATCGGTGGAGCAGATGCAGCAGTGGCTGGACAAAACCCCCGCCGAGGCCCTGCTGACGCCTATCACCTTCGAAACTACCGACGGCCGCGAACTGACCGTACCCCCTGCGGATATGATCCCGCATCTGGTAGACCACGGGTCGTTTCACGGTGGGCAGGTCATTGTGGTGCTGCGTATGCTGGGGCTGACTCCGCCTGCCACCGGCCTGCTCTATTACTATCTGGCCCAACAGAAGGCTAATTGAGAATGCTTCGATTTTTCCGGGGGCCTGCAATTGGGAACCCTTTTGTCTTAATTTTGGGTCTTGATAACAGGGATTCCACCTTGTCTATAATTCGCTTGAAGTATGGGTCTTGAGAAAGCACTTGCCCAAAACGGCTACCTTCTGACCACCGTTGACGCCCTTACGAACTGGGCCCGCGCCAACTCGCTTTGGCCGCAACCGATGGGTCTGGCCTGCTGCGCCATCGAAATGATGAGCTTTGCCGGTCCCAAGTTCGACGTAGCCCGCTTCGGGTCCGAGCGCTTCAGCTTCTCGCCCCGTCAGGCCGACGTCATGATCGTTGCCGGTTGGTGCACCTACAAAATGTCGCATGCCATCAAGCGTGTGTGGGACCAGATGTCCGACCCCAAGTGGTGCATCGCCATGGGTGCCTGTGCCAGTTCAGGTGGTATGCACCGTGTATATGGTGTCGTACAGGGCATTGACAATTTCCTGCCTGTGGATGTCTACATCCCTGGCTGCCCGCCCCGCCCCGAAACCGTGCTTCACGCCCTGATGACCATTCAGGAAAAGATCAAGACCGAGCACTCGATTGTTCAGGATCAGAACTGATCGAGAGCCGCCCAATACAGAAAGCGCCCGCAATGACTGCGGGCGCTTTCGCTTTACGCTGGAAAGATACTGGACTCAGAGCAGATCGCCGTCACCCAGAAACTCAAGCCATTTGATGCCCTGGTCGTCGTGCAGGCGGTAGCGTTCGCCGCTTTCCGGGCAGCGGGCCTGGCCGTGTTCGTCGAAGGTCAGCTGGTGGCCAGCTCGGCTCATCCAACCTGCCTGTCGGGCAGGCACCCCCAACATTAGCGCATAGGGTGGTACATCACGGTTAATCACCGCGCCGGCGCCCACAAAGCAGTATTCACCCAGTGTCAGCCCACAGAGAATGGTGGCATTGGCCCCAATGGTGGCACCACGGCCCACATAGGTAGGCTTGTGCTGATGTTTCCGCATGTTGGCCGAGCGTGGGTTCCAGATGTTGGTGAACACCATGCTGGGCCCCAGGAACACATCGTCTTCACACACTACCCCTTCATAGATGCTTACGTTGTTCTGCACCACCACGTTGTGACCTAGCGTCACGCCGTCGTCAATGAACGTATAATGGCCAATGCTGCACCGCTCGCCAACACTGGCGCCGCCCATCACATGTGCATAGTGCCATACGCGGGTGCCATCGCCCATAAGGGCCCCTTGCTCCACCACAGCTGTCGGGTGGACGAATACGTCAGTCATTGATTGTTCTCTTGTGTCGTTAGTGCCTCAGGAATTTACGGATATGGCGCTAAACCTCCTTCTGTTCTTTCTGCTATAGGTTGGTTGTGGTGAAAGGGATTCCTGCATCTTTGCTGGCAGCACCTCCTCTCATTGCACATCCCATGTCAGTACATAAAAGTAGCTCCAACAAGAAAATCACCACCCGCAGTCTGCGCGAGATGAAAGAGCGTGGCGAGCGTATCACCATGCTCACCGCCTACGATTTCTCTATGGCGCGCATCCTCGATGCTGCCGGGCTGGATGTGCTGCTGGTGGGCGACTCGGCCAGCAACGTCATCGCGGGCCATGAAACCACGCTGCCCATTACGCTGGACCAGATGATTTTTCTGGCTTCGGCCGTGGTGCGTGGGGTAGACCGTGCGCTCGTGGTGTGCGACATGCCATTCGGTACCTACCAGGGCGACTCCAAGAACGCCCTTCAGAGCGCCATCCGCATCATGAAGGAGTCGGGTGCACACGGCGTGAAAATCGAGGGCGGCGAGTTTGTGCTTGATTCCGTCAAGCGCATCATTTCGGCAGGCATCCCCGTGATGGGTCACCTCGGCCTCATGCCCCAGAGCATCTATAAGTACGGCGGCTATGCCGTGCGTGCTACGGCCGACGAAGAAGCCGAACAGCTGAAGCGCGATGCCCTGCTGCTACAGGAAGCTGGCTGCTTTGCACTGGTGCTGGAGAAAATCCCGTCTACGCTGGCCAAAGAGGTATCCGCACTGCTTCAGATTCCGGTGATAGGCATTGGCGCGGGCCCGCACTGCGACGGGCAGGTGCTGGTGACGCACGATATGCTGGGCATCAACAACGAGTTCTCGCCACGCTTCCTGCGCCGCTACGCCAACCTCTACGACGAGATGAAGCAGGCCTTTGAGAACTACTGCACCGATGTGCGCAATGCCTCTTTCCCGAGCGACAAGGAGAGCTACTAGCGCACAGTGACTGCACCCGACCTTAGCGGGCTGCTATCTGGCTGCTGGAAAGGGCGGCAGCGCCCAGTTCGTTCAGCAGGGTGGCATCTGGTGCGCCGGTATCTTCCAGCACAGTGCCCACAACAAATATGTCGGCGCCAGCACTAAGGGTGCGGGCGGCCTGCTCAGGCGTGCGTATACCTCCACCGATAATCAGCGGAGTTTCCACTGTCTGCGAAATGGCACGGATCATCTCCGGTGAGATAGGCCGCTCAGCTCCGCTGCCCGCGTCGGCATACATCAGGCGCATACCCAGATACTGCCCGGCCAGCGCAGTGTAGGCAGCCAGCTCGGGTTTGTCATAGGGTAAGGGCAGCGTGGCGCTCATGTAGCTGGCGCTGGTGGGTTTGCCACCATCTACCAGCATGTAGCCGGTGGGCATCACTTCCAGCTCCATGCGCTGGAGCAGGGGTGCGGCCACCACCTGCTGGCCTATCAACAGTTCGGGGTTGCGGCCTGAGATGAGCGAGAGAAATAGAATGGCATCAGCCTCGGGCACCACCTGTACTACGTTGCCGGGGAACAGCAATACAGGCAGTCCTGTGCGGGCTTTGAGTTCGCGCACCAGCGGCGACAGTTCGTTGTGGCGCACCAGGCTACCACCCACCAGCAGATACCGTGCACCGGCTACCGCCGCTGCTTCGGCAAGGCGTGCAGCCTGGGCTGGCTCGGTCCGGTCAGGGTCTATCAGCAGCGCAAAGCCTTTTTTGCCACTGGCTTTGGCGGCATAGAGTTGGTCTATCAGTTTGGCCACAGCGGAGGGGCAGAAGTGAGTGAGGAAGAACGGCGGCTCAGTTGCTCTGGGCTTCCTTCTGCTTGTCGATATATTCTACCAGCAGCTTGCGGGCGTAGTGCAGCAGGAAAGTCTCCATGGCTGTGCGCACCAGCGTAGCCAGAAATGACGAACGTTCGTTACGAACAATCACCCGGCGGCCGCCTTCGCTGCTTTCCACTTCCTGGTCGTCGCTGGCCGAACTGAACAGCGAGCTCAGCACGAAGTAGCCCACTACGACGCCACCGATGATGAGCAGCGTGCGAGGCTTGGTCAGCTGGTTTTTGGCAAAGTCCTTCACCTTGCCCCAGACACCTTCTACACTGGTGTACTCGTTCAGGCGGTCGAAGTCGTTTTTCAGGCTTTGTTGGTATTGGTTCATCTCGGTGCGAAGGGTTTGTATCTGGCGGGCCAACCCGGAAGAGGCGTTTGAATCAGGGGTGGACATGGCAGTCAGGGTTTGATGGTGCTGGCGTCTGCGGCCTGGCTCTGGGCTTTCAGGTGCTCGATCCGCGCTTGCAGGCCCGTGGGCAGTTTGGGCTCAAGTTCGGAAGAAAGCTGTTGCAGTCGCTCTTCAATGCGCTGGCGTACAGTAGTTTCTATCTTTCTGCGCTGGCTCCAGATGAGCAGCGCGAAGAGTGCCTGCAACAGCGCGCCTATCAGAAAGCCCAGTGCGATGCTGTCCAGCCACTGTCCGATGACCAAGCTTAGTGCTACCCCGATGAAAACTATAAACAGGGATAGGCACAGCAGAATGGGCAGCAGGGGTGCAAGTGTGGATAGCAGCCCGGCAAACCCGTACTTCGTTTCGGCAACTGCCAAAGCGACGCGCAGCTCAACCACCCGGACAAGCCGTTCGAGCATCGTTTCAGGTTGTTTTTCCGACATGAAGAGGCGGGTCTGATTTCAGGTGGCAACTTACGACGACCTGCCGGATTGTCCGAATGTCAGTTTCCGTCGGCGGAGGATTATCCAAGCCTAAACTATTCACATACCCGGCAGGGCTGTGAGTTACTTGGTAAGACATTCCGCCTAGGGCCAAACTATTATTGCATTAACGACTTCGCCCCGCTCAGGCTTTTCTGTGGCAGGGCATCGTTGCCTCCAAACCATCCTACAATCCTCTCGCTGCTAATGTTTTCTGCCTAGAAAGCGTTATTGGTACAGAGGCCGACCCTGCCCCAGAACTTCGTTTTGCCGTCATGAAAAAGTCTACTCCTACCTCTTCTTCCCACGCCGGAACTGCCGCTGGAAGCGTATCGCGTGCTGCTGCCAAGAAGGGCCTGAAAATTGGCCGTTACTTCACCAAGGCAGGGCAGGACGTATATGGCGGCTTTCACTATGACCTCCGCAGCAGTGTCATCCGCAACCCTGCGGGCGATGCCGTGTTCGAAATGCACAATGTGGAAGTGCCCAGCAGCTGGAGCCAGGTGGCCACCGATATTCTGGCGCAGAAATACTTCCGTAAGGCTGGTGTGCCCCGTGAAGATGGTACCTCGGGGTCAGAGACCTCGGTGAAGCAGGTGGTGCATCGCCTGGTCAACTGCTGGCGTGTGTGGGGAGAACGCTACGGCTACTTCGCCTCCAAGGCCGATGCACAGGCCTTCTACGATGAGCTGGCCCACATGATGCTGGACCAGATGGCCGCCCCCAACTCGCCCCAGTGGTTCAATACCGGCCTTTATGAAAGCTACGGCCTGACCGGCCCTGCTCAGGGCCACTGGTATGTGGATGAGCGTACGGGCGAATCCAAGCAGAGCACCAGCGCCTACGAGCGCCCCCAGCCGCATGCCTGCTTCATTCTGGGCGTTGACGACGACCTCGTAGGCGAGAACGGCATCATGGACCTCTGGGTGCGCGAAGCCCGCATCTTCAAATATGGCTCAGGTGTCGGCACCAACTTCTCCAACGTGCGTGGCGAAGGCGAAAAGCTGAGTGGCGGTGGCACCAGCTCGGGGCTGATGTCTTTCCTGAAGGTGGGCGACCGTGCCGCGGGCGCCATCAAGAGCGGTGGCACCACACGCCGTGCCGCCAAGATGGTGGTGCTGGACGTAGACCACCCCGAAATCATGGAGTTCATCCGCTGGAAGGTGGAAGAGGAGAAGAAGGTAGCGGCGCTCATCGCGGCGGGCTATTCTTCTGACTACGAAGGCGAGGCCTACCGCACCGTTTCGGGCCAGAACAGCAACAACTCCGTCCGCGTGAACGACGCCTTCATGAAGGCCGTTGCCAGCAACGCCGACTGGAGCACCACTGCCCGCACCAACGGCAAGGTGATGAAGACCTACAAGGCCCGCGAAATCTGGGACGAGATTGCACAGGCGTCGTGGGCCTGCGCCGACCCCGGTTTGCAGTTTCACACCACCATCAACGACTGGCATACCTGCCCCACCGATGGTCCCATCCGCGCCAGCAACCCGTGCTCCGAGTACATGTTCCTCGACAACACGGCCTGCAACCTCGCCAGCCTCAACCTGCGTAAGTTCTTCGACGAAGATACCTGCACGCTCGACGTCGAGGGCTTCCGCCATGCCTGCCGCCTTTGGACGGTAGTGCTGGAAATCTCGGTGCTGATGGCCCACTATCCCAGCAAGGAAATCGCCGAGCTGTCCTATAAGTACCGCACGCTGGGGCTTGGGTATGCCAACCTCGGCTCCATGCTCATGGTATCGGGCATTCCCTACGACAGCGACAAAGCCCGTGCCATTGCCGGTGGTGTCACCGCCATCATGACCGGTAGTGCCTATGCAGCCAGCGCCGAGATGGCGGGCGTACTGGGTGCCTTCGAAGGCTATGAGCGCAACCGCGAAGACATGCTGCGCGTCATGCGCAACCACCGTGCCGCAGCCTATGGCCTGCCGTACGAGGGCCTGCACACCGATGTCGTGGCCATTGACCAGAAGACCTGCCCGCAGTATCTGCTGAAAGCTGCCCACCAGTCGTGGGACGACGCCCTGAAGCTGGGCGAGAAGCACGGCTACCGCAACGCCCAGACCACCGTTCTGGCCCCTACGGGCACCATCGGTCTGGTAATGGACTGCGACACCACTGGCGTGGAGCCCGACTTTGCGCTTGTGAAGTTCAAGAAGCTGAGCGGCGGCGGTTACTTCAAGATCATCAACAACGCTATTCCGGCCGCTCTGCGCAACCTGGGCTACAGCCAGCGCGAGAGCGAGGCCATCGTTGCCTACGCCAAAGGCCACGGCAGCCTCAAGGGCGCGCCCCATATCAACGAGGCCAGTCTCAAGGCCAAAGGCTTCTCGGATGCCGACCTTCAGAAGGTAGAGGCGCAGCTGCCCGGTACCTTCGACATCCAGTATGTATTCAACAGCTACACGCTGGGCGAGGACACGCTGAAGCGCCTGGGCTTCAAGGCCGAGCAGTACACCGACCCTGCTTTCAACCTGCTTTTCTCGCTCGGCTTCACGCCCGTCGAGATCGAGACGGCCAACGAATACGTCTGCGGAACCATGACGGTGGAAGGTGCGCCTTATCTGCGGCCCGAGCACCTGCCGGTGTTTGACTGCGCCAACAAGTGCGGCAACAAAGGCACCCGCTACATCCATGCCCACGGCCACATCCGCATGATGGCAGCAGCCCAGCCCTTTATCTCCGGCGCTATCTCCAAGACCATCAACCTGCCCAACGAAGCCAGCTGGGAAGAGATCCGCGAGTGCCACGACATGAGTCACGCGATGGGCCTGAAGGCCATCTCCATCTACCGGGATGGCAGCAAGCTGTCGCAGCCGCTCAGCGCCAAGAAAGAGGAGAAGAAGGAAGCCGAAGTGCCCGCCGAAGCCCAGCAGGCCCTCAACCTGTCGATGGACCAGCTGCTGGATCAGGTGAAGCGCGTGCTGCAGGAGGAAAGCCCCCAGACCGTACAGCTGAAAGACCAGCTCCGCGTGTTCAAGGCCAACCGCATGGACATGCCCGACAAGCGCCGCGGCTGGACACAGAAGAACAAAGTAGGCGGTCAGACGGTGTATGTGCGCACAGGCGAGTACGAAGACGGGCGCATCGGCGAAATCTTCGTAGACCTGGCCAAGGAAGGTGCTACCCTGCGCAGCATCATGAACTGCTTTGCCATTTCGGTATCGCTGGGGCTTCAGCACGGCGTGCCGCTGGAGGAGTTCGTGGACAAGTTCACCTTTACCCGCTTCGAGCCCTCCGGCATGGTAGACCACCCCAACATCAAGTCGTCTACCTCCATCATTGATTACATCTTCCGCCTGCTGGCGCTGGAGTATCTGGGCCGCGAAGACCTGGTGCAGGTGCCCCGCACAAAGGCCAAAGTGGAAATGCCTGATGCTGGCAGCCAGCTTTCGCTGTTGCAGGGCGCGGCGCCTGCCAAACCCAAGCCGGTGCACCCGGAAGACATGCCCACTAACGGCACAGGCCACCTGAACAGCCACCACGGCAACGGCAATGGGCATGCGAACGGCAATGGCTATTCCCTGGCCGATGCCAACCCGGCGGCTACCACCCAGGTGCTGGCCAACCTGATGGGCGATGCCCCGGCCTGCTCCACCTGCGGCCATATTACGGTACGCAATGGCACCTGCTACAAGTGCCTCAACTGTGGCACCAGCATGGGCTGTTCCTGAGCCGCCCGGTCTCCAAGCCACGCATAAGTTTTCAGTGTAGTTAGCGTAGGCCCGTGTCCTTTACTGGATGCGGGCTTTTTGTTTCCAAGTGGGCAACAAAAAAGCCCCCGAAGTTGGGGGCCTGTATACTCGGTAGCGAAGGTATCAGCCGCGGAAAGCCTGCAGGCCCGTTACGTCCATACCTGTAATGAGCAGGTGAATGTCGTGGGTGCCTTCGTAGGTCACTACCGACTCCAGGTTGGCCATGTGGCGCATGATGGGGTAGTCGCCTACGATGCCCATGCCGCCCAGCATCTGGCGTGCTTCGCGGGCTACGTCCAGGGCCATGGCTACGTTGTTGCGCTTGGCCATGGAAATCTGGGCAGTAGTTGCGCGGTCTTCGTTCTTCAACTGACCCAGGCGCAGGGTCAGCAGCTGGGCTTTGGTGATCTCGGTGATCATTTCGGCCAATTTCTTCTGTTGCAGCTGGAAGCCCCCAATAGGACGGTCGAACTGCACGCGCTGCTTGGAGTATTGCAGGGCTACATCGTAGCAGGCCATGGCCGCACCGATGGCACCCCAGGCAATGCCGTAGCGGGCGCTGTCGAGGCACGAGAGCGGGCCACGCAGACCACTGATACCAGGCAGCAGGTTTTCTTTGGGCACTTTCACGTTGTGGAACACCAGTTCGCCAGTGGTGCTGGCGCGCAGGCTCCACTTGTTGTGAATGGCCGGGGTGGAGAAGCCTTCCATGCCACGTTCTACGATGAGACCATGAATGCGGCCCTCTTCGTTCTTGGCCCATACAACGGCAATCTGTGAGAACGGCGAGTTGCTGATCCACATCTTGCTGCCATTCAACAGGTAGTGGTCGCCCATGTCGCGGAAGTTGGTCACCATGCCGCCGGGGTTCGAGCCGTGGTCGGGCTCGGTGAGGCCAAAGCAGCCAATCCACTCGCCAGTGGCCAGCTTGGGCAGATACTTACGCTTCTGCTCTTCGCTGCCGTACTTGTAGATAGGGTACATCACCAGCGACGACTGCACCGAGCAGAGCGAACGGATGCCGGAGTCGGCCCGCTCGATTTCCTGCATGATGAGGCCGTAGGAGATCTGGTCGAGCCCGCCGCCGCCATATTCCGCACCAATGTGGGGGCCGAAGAGGCCTTGGGCGCCCATGTCGCGCGTCAGGTGGGTAGGGCAAAGATTGTTCTGGGCCCAATACTCGATGTGCGGCATGATCTTGTCATCCATGAAGGAGCGCACCGAGTCGCGGATGAGACGCTGCTCTGGCGTCAGCAGTTCGTCCATCTGATAGTAGTCAGGCTGGGTATAGGGCAGCACGGGGGCCTTAGGCGCCGCCGCTGCTTCAGGATTGGCCAACAGATCGGCCGGGTTGACGGCAGTGTGCATGGGTAATGCGGGTTGATGGACGGTAAAGTTACACATTCCCAGCCGCAAGGCCATTCCTCCAGCGGCCATGTCCGAATCTGGAATCATTCCGTCCGTTCTCCCCCGCTTCGCTACCTTGGCCCTCAATTTGTACAGCCGCATTCCGTACTTTCGCAAAACATCAAACTGATTTGCCTCATGAACTGGCTCAAAGCGCATTGGAAAGATATTGTCATGGTTCTGCTGCTGGCTACCTCCGGCACATTTGCCTATCTGTGGCAGCGTGAAGTGCAGAAGGCGAAGAACCTTGCCGGTACTCTGACAGAGTCGATGGAGAAGGAGAAGCAGCGTCTGGACGAGATTGCCGTGGAGCGCATGACCCAGGGCGACCTTACCAACTATGCCAACAGCCTGAAAAAGCAGTACGATGAGCTGTACAATGCCCACGCTGCCCTTACAGCCAAGTTCAACGACCTGACCAATAAGTTCAACAACCTCACGGTCTCTGATAACCGTCTGCAGGAAGACTACAAGGCCCGCACTGCCGAGTATGGTCAGCTGCAGCAGCGCTTTGATGGCCTGGCTGCCGAAAATCAGAAGAATGTAGCCCAGGCTACCGAACTGGCCAATAAGAATGCCCAGATAGCCGCTCAGGTGGAAGGCTTGGGCCGCAAGTTGCAGGAGCTTTCTGACGCCAACGGCCAACTGGCCCGCAGCGCCAACGAGGCCACCGGCCGCGCCAACGATCTCAGCCGCCAGGTGCAGCAGGTAAATGGACAGAACGCCGAACTGAATCGCAGCATGAGCGCCATGAACCAGCAGATGGGGCAGTTGCAGGCCCGGAATGCACAGCTTCAGCGCCAGCTGGACGAACTCCAGGACCGCCTGCGTGCTGCCCAGCAGGGAGGTGCTCCTGCCGGTGGTGGTCAAGGCCGCCCCGACCGTAAACCCTAACGCTTTGGCCTCACGTTTGCTAGGCCCCTTGACAGCTTTTTCTATTTTTGCCCAACATTAAAGTGAACATACCCATGCAGTTCAAATCCGTTATCAGCCGTATGGCTGTAGCTGCAGTAGCCCTGGCCGTAGTGGCCTGCGGCCCCAGCGAAGAAGAGAAGCAGATTCAGGCACTCACCGCCGAAATCGCTCAGATCGAGCAGCAGAAGAACCAACTGGAAGCCCAGATGGACAGCGCTGCCCGTGACAAGGAAAACGTTGTGGCCCAGATGGAAGCTGCCAAGGCTTCGGCTACCGAGTACGCTGACAAACTGAAGGCTGCCAATGCTGGCATCGTAGCTGCCCAGCGCAAGACCCAGGAGCTGATGGCCCAGCTGGCCCAGTGGAAAGACCGCGCCGAGAAGCTGGCCAAGGAAAATGAGCAGCTGAAAGCCCAGATTGCTACCCTCAACCAGAAGATTGAAGCCGCTGAAGCCCGGGCCTTTGCTGCCGAACAACGTGCCATCGACGCCGAAACCAAGCTGCGTGCCTACGAAGCTGCCCAGGCCAAGAGCTACTACGTAAAAGCCATCGACGTGAAAGGCTTCCGCAGCTCGGGCGAAGAGTTCAGCCGCGAGCGCATCAAGAGCAACGCTGCTACCCTCCGCATCGACATCGCTATTCAGCGTCCTGAAGTGGGTCCTGACCTCGGTGCCATTCCCATGCGCGTGGTTGTAATCGACTCTAAGGGCCAGGAGCTTTACGCTGAAGAATTCACCATGGATGGCAACGTAAAGAGCATCACTATCGACGTCAAAGGCAAGAAGATTGACCTGAACAAGGGCAAGCACATCGTAAAGCTTTACGACGTGAAGGACAACAACGCCCTGAAGTTCGAAAGCTTCTTCATGGTACTCAGCAGCTTCCTCTAGTAGGTACTGCCTCTGTAAGTTTCGAAAGGCAGCCCTCAGGGCTGCCTTTCTTGTTCAAGGCGTGGCGAGTGGGCCTGCTTTTGTATCTTGCATTGTCTAAAACAAAGCGAATGGCAATCAAAATTGGCCTTTTGGGTGTCGGACACCTCGGCAAAATCCACCTGAAGCTTCTGAAGCAGATCCCCGAACTGGAACTTGTCGGGATTTACGACCACAATCCGGAAGCGCTGGCCAAGGCTGCCGCCGAGTACGATGTCAGGGCTTTTGACAGTGTCGACAGCCTCCTGGCCGAGGTAGAGGCCGTTGATATTGTAACCCCTACTATTACGCACTTCGACATGGCTTCGCGCGCGGTTAAACGCCTGAAGCACGTGTTTATCGAGAAGCCCATCACTGCCAATCTGGAAGAGGCCCGACAGCTGGTGAGCCTCGTTCGCGAGGCTGGCGTCAAAGCGATGGTCGGCCACGTTGAGCGCTTCAACCCGGCATTTCTGGCAATCGCTGAACGCAAGCTGCAGCCAGCTTTCATAGAAGTGCACCGCCTGGCGCCCTGGACGCCGCGTGCGAAGGATGTGTCGGTAGTGGTGGACGTGATGATTCACGACATCGAACTGGTGCAGTATCTCGTCGGCAGCTCCATCAAGCGCATTTCAGCCAGTGGCACGCCTGTCGTTGCTGATTCTGCCGACATCGTCAATGCCCGCATTGAGTTTCATAACGGCTGTGTAGCCAACCTGACGGCCAGCCGCATCAGCTTCAAAACCATGCGTCGCATGCGCATTTTCCAGCCAGGCGAATACATTGCCCTCGACTTTTTTGAGAAGAAAGCCGAAGTGTTCCATCTGGAAGAGGGACCTGCAACGCCTGAGTCGGGTGGTCTGGAGTTTGAGCTCAACGGCAAGAAGAAGCGCCTCACGCTCATCAACACTCCACTGGAACCCGTTAACTCCATAGAGATGGAGTTGAAGCTCTTCGCCCAGGCCATCATCAACGACACCGAGCCGCCGGTCACCGTAGAACAGGCGTATGATGCCTTACACACGGCTTTCCAGATTGAGGAGAAAATCATCCGCGCTGAAGACTGATTTCCCCTTTTGGGCAGTGGCCTATCGGCCACCTTTCACGATATTGTACCTTATACGCTTTCCATCCTTTCGTGTATGAGCACCACCACCTTCGAGCACCGCATTGTCAAGTTTGAAGTGGACAACCACTGCATCCTGCTCCGTGACGATAAAAAGACCGACTATGCCAGCAAGGTCGGTGGACAGAAACTGATAGTACGTGTACCCGACGGGAAGACCTATGAGGCTTCGCTGAACGAGTTCTACATTGATGGCAAGTTCCAGGCGGGCATTCACTTTGAAGGCGGCGCAGAGAATGCTTTTATCGTGGAGCAAACACTCTTCCCGGGGCACTTGGCCAAGGTGACGGTGGGGCATGCCGCCGAGGGCGGTCGTTTTCCGGTAGACGTAGAACTCTACGTTAAAACCAAGTAACTCACTCCTACCGAATCCTCCCGCCATGCCGCGTCATATACTTGTTATTGAAGACGATGCCCTCACTGCCCGGGCCATTACTGTCACCCTTCAGCGCGAAGGCTTTGAGGTGACCCATTTCGACAATGGCACCAGTGCCATCGACTGGGCGCAGACCAACAAAGCCGATGTGGTGCTATGCGACATGCAGCTGCCCGATACCCTGGGCCTGGACATTCACAAGGCGTTGCAGAACGGAACCAAGCTAGCCGAAACTCCCCTGATTTTCCTCACCGCCGTGCGTTCGCCCGACACCGTGCGGCAGGGTATCCATGGCGGCGCCAAGCTCTACCTCACCAAGCCTTTCGACGACAGCGAACTCCTTGACGCCATTCGTGAAGTGCTCGCCTAAGGCATTATTGCATCAAGTGTAGGGTACCCAGCCTGTACCCAGGCGTTTGCTGCCAAACAGGCTGGGGTGCACGATCTCGGCCAGAATTTCCAGGCTGTCCAGCAGTCGCGGCCCCGGACGGTTGAAATACTGGTTGCCATCGGCGATGTACACCTGTTTGCTCTTATAGGCTTTCAGCGTTCGCATTTCAGGCATCTCAGTCAAAAGTGCAAGTTCACGGGCTGTGCGTTCGATGTCCAGACCACAGGCCATTACAATGATCTTGTCGGGCTGCTGTTCTATCACCTGATTCCAGGTAATGGTGGGGCTTTCTTTGCCGGCTTTGGCCAGCAGCGGTATAGCGCCAGCCTGTTCCACCAGTGTCGGCACCCAGTTGCCGGAGGCCATCAGGGGATCCAACCACTCTATGCACAGCACGCGTGGGCGATGATTGGCATTTCGTGCGCGGTCTGAAATCTGCGTGATTCGGTTCTTGATGCCTTCTACCAGTTTCTTGCCCCGGTCGCCAACGCCAAAGGCATCAGCCACCTTCTGCATATCGTTGAAAATGGCAGGCAGTGTCACCGCCTCCAGCGACAGCAGGGAGGGCTTACTGTCGATATAGCTGCCCAAAGCTTTTTTTACATCTTCAGGGCTTACAGCACACACATTGCAGAGTGTCTGTGTCAGCACATAATCGGGTTTCAGTTCCTGTAGCAGCGAGGCGTTCACCTCATAGAGGCTCAGGGCCTGAGTCAGCAGGGATTGCGACTGGCGGTCTATGCTGGCGCTGTCGGCGATGCTGTCGATACGGGCTTGTGTAAGAACGGGTAGCCGTTTTACAGAAGATGGATAGTCGCACTCGTGCGACCGGCCTACCAGTTGTTTCTCCAGCCCCAGGGCGCAAACGAGTTCGGTAGCAGCAGGCAGCAGTGAGACGATTCGGCGCGACGACATGGAAGAGGAAAAGAGCTGAATTCCCAGCAAGATTGCCGGGAATGGCCGAAACTAAGTAAAAAACAGAACATTTCGGCAGATGCTGTGCGGTAGTGCACTCAACTCCCTACGATAAACACCGTTGGTCGGCGTTGGATATCGGGTGGCGGGTTCTTCTGCCACTCACGCACTGCACGGGTTTTGAGGAACTCGCCGGGCAGCGTCAGATCAGTGGCCACTGTCAGCAGGGTATCGGGGCGCAGGTGCTTCAACAGCAGTTCCAGCAACTGCTTGTTGCGGTAGGGGGCTTCTATAAACAGTTGGGGGGCTTTTTCGGCCAGCGCCCGTAGCTCCAGTTTCTTCAGTTCTTTCACCACCTCTGGCCCGCTCTTGGGCAGATAGCCCCAGAAGGCAAAACGTTGGCCGCCCAGCCCACTGCCTGCCAGTGCCAGCAGCAGCGAGTTGGGCCCCACGAGCGGCACCACCCGTGCGCCCATTCGGTGGGCTGCCCGAACGGCGTCGGCGCCAGGGTCGGCAATGGCTGGCATGCCTGCTTCCGACACAATGGCCATGCTGTTGCCTCGCCACAGGGGTTGCAGCAGGTCGGTCAGTTCGTTGGGCGTGGTGTGCTCATTCAGCAGTTCCAGATGGATGCTTTTCTGCTTGTCGGATAGTGGCTTGCCATGAAGCCCGGTTGAGCGCCACAGCTTGGCCAGCAGCCCACGTGCGGCCCGCTCTTCTTCGGCCAGGTAATACTGTATTTCCAGCGCGTAGGTTGCCAGGTAGGCCGGTAGTACATCCTCTCCGCCCTCGCCCAGATGGTTGGGCAGCAGATAGAGCGTACCGGGCTGAGGAGGTGGACTCACAGGATGTTGTTCAGCTGCTCCTTGATCTTCTCCAGCTCGTCTTTCATCTGTACCACCACCTGCTGCATGCCCGCGTGATAGGCTTTGGCACCCAGGGTGTTGATTTCCCGGCCCATTTCCTGCGCGATGAAGCCCAGCTTGCGGCCCTGGCTTTCCTTCTCGTTCAGCGTGGTGCGGAACAGGGCAATGTGGGCCGCCAGGCGCACCTGCTCTTCGGTTATGTCGTTCTTCTCGAGGTAGAAGATGATCTCCTGCTCAAAGCGGTCGGCGTTGGCTTGGGCACCTGTTGTTTGCTGCAGTTCGTTCAGGGCGTTCTGCAGGCGCTGCCGCACCTGGCCTATGCGCTCGGCTTCCAACGGCTTCACCTGTGTCAGCAGGCTGTCGAGAGCATCGCATCGCAGCAGCAGGTCTTTGGCAAGGGTCTGTCCCTCGGTTGCCCGGCTGCGGGTCAGGGCATCGGCGGCCTGCTCCACAGCTTTCTGTACGGCGTCCCATTCTTCTTCGCTCACAGTACGTTCGGCTTCCTGCACCACGCCGGGAAGTGCCAGTAGGGCATCCATCGAAACACCAGTGGTCAGGCCCAGCTCGCTGCTTACAGCGGCCAGCTGGGCGTGATAGGCTTTCAGCAGCTGGGTGTCCAGCCCTACTGAGAGGGGGGCTTCTGCTCCGGCGTGCAGTTGGGTCACGGTGACGGATGCACTCACCTTGCCGCGCTGCAGCTTGGCGGTCAGCAGGTTTTTCAGCGCCAGTTCCTGCTCAAAGTAACCGCGAGGCAATTTCAGGGCAATCTCGATGTACTTGCTGTTCACCGACTTCAGTTCTACGGTAACGGCGTAGCCATCGTTGCGCAGCGTCACCTGCCCAAACCCCGTCATGGAGAGAATCATACTGCAAGTTAGCCCAAGTTGGGCTTGGGCAGACGCACCAGCCCCTAAATGGTTAAGGCGCCCAGGCCTCAGAACGTCAGCGAGCCCTTGGTGGGCTTGCCCTTGAACGTCAGTACGTACTCATAATTGCCCGGTTTAAAGGCGCCTGCTTTCAGCCGAATCTTGTTCTCGCCGATGTTCGAGATGTAGCGGTCAGAGTACAGCAGCTTCTTCTTGGCGTCGTACAGTTCCAGCTCCACCATGCCGGTGTAGGGCAGCTCGTAGGTAATCACCACAAACGCGTCTTCCATCGCTGACCCCTTCAGTACCAGCGGCTTCTCTTCGATTTTGCGCGACACTACATTGTCGGCACTGGTGTCGGCTGGAGGTGCGTTGCGGGCGGCTTCGGCCGCTTTCTGGGCGGGAGTGCGGGCTGGGGGAAGTGCCGTCCGCGGATTGAAGCCCGTTTTGGCGGCTGGTTTTGCTGCCGGCTTGGCAGCAGGCTTTGCCTGGGCAGCCAGCAGCGAGGGCATAAGGCCCAGCAGTACCAATAAAAGAAAACGAGGCGCACCCATGGGCAAAGCAGTCAGGTTCAGTTCAGTTTTGAATTTAGCAGATATTCCGACGTCTGGTACACATCGTCGGTGCGTTTCAGCAGGTCGGCCATCAGGCGGTAGTGCTCCCGGAAGCGTTCGTAGAAACGCTTGAGTGTGGCATCGTCCTTGCGCAGGGTCATCAACTCGCCGTATCGAGTGTATACCGCCATTACGTCCAGCGTGTAGGCAAACCACGCGAAGTGCATTTCGCGCAGCTGGTTGCGGCTGTTGTCGTTGGCTTTGCGCACCCGCACCAGCACGTTCATGGCCGAGTCGCGGGCGGCGGGTATGTTCTTCGGCAGCTTGAACAGCGAGTCGATACCGTACACCGAAGCCTCGGTGGCGGCTACTTTCTGTTGCAGGCCTATAAGGCGCGGTATCTGCCGGTCCAGCAGGTCCATCATCTGTTTCTGCTTTTCGGCAAAGGCCGACATGGCTGTGTCTACCACGCCGCGGCTGTTGCTGAAACGGCTGGTGTCAGCCTGCGCCAGCACCCACACGGGCAGACTCAACGCCACAAAGAGGAACAGGGAAAAGCGGAAGCGCATGTTTGTTCGTCTGCTTGCAAGGATCAGGCCATGCCGGTGGGACCACCGAAAGAAATGGGCGGCAGGCCCTGCTCTGGGTCAGTCAGGCGGATTTCGCCAAACATTGCTTCGTACTTGCCAATGTTGTCCTGAAGGGCGTACATCAGGCGTTTGGCGTGCTGGGGCGTCATCAAGATGCGTGACTTC
Organism: Pontibacter sp. T17; assembly: GCF_057219875.1. NCBI lineage: Bacteria > Pseudomonadati > Bacteroidota > Cytophagia > Cytophagales > Hymenobacteraceae > Pontibacter > Pontibacter sp. T17. Next base: position 143,210 of record NZ_JBXVVW010000001.1, on the reverse strand, counting down.
ACGCGGGCCTTGGGGATGCCAGGCAGCATGCGGATGAAGTCGATCACGAACTCCTCGTTGGAGTTGGCGATGATAACCAGATTGGAGTAGATACCCTCGGCTACGTCTTCGTTCAGTTCGATGTTGAGGGCGCCGTTGGGGTTCTGTGCGTCGTCGTGCATGGGTAGAAGTTCAGGCGTCAAGGCAAAGCTACAAAGTTCGGCGCGCCAGAATCTTGGGGACAGGGGTTGCGCGGAATGAAAAATCCGTATTTTTGCGGCCTGTCTTGCTGCTTCCTGTGCAGTGAGTGCAGCCTACGGCGCGGTAGCTCAGATGGTTAGAGCGTAGGATTCATAACCCTAAGGTCGGGGGTTCGACTCTCCCCCGCGCCACTACAACGGCAGATGCTCCCCAGCGTCTGCCGTTTTTTGTTGTGCTCCTCACCCTTTCAGCACCACTTTCCCCAGTCTGCCGGGGGTGGTAGCGTGGGTTACAGCCTTGGCGATGTCGGCCAGCGGATACACGGCTTCCACGGTGCCTTGGAGGGTACCATCGGCGAAGAGCCCCGGCAGTTCGCTGTACAGCTGGGCGCGCACTTCAGGTGCTACGGTCTGCAACCATGTCACCAGCCAGAAGCCGCGTATCGTCAGGTGCTTGAATATCAGCAGACCCGGATTCAGCGGCACGGCCTCACCGCTCAGCGCCCCCAGGGTGATGAGCGTACCATACTGGCCCAGACTCGCCAGTGCCTGTGCGCCCGTTTCGCCACCTACCGAGTCTATCGCCCAGCGGATGCCCGCCTTGCCGGTCAGTTCGGCGGCACGTTTGGGTAGGCTTTCGCTGCTAAGGTCTACCACGGCGTCTACCCCCAGGGTGCGCAGGTGGTCGGCTTGGGCTGCCTGCCGCACGGTGGCCAGCACCTTGATGCCCCGTTTGTGAGCCAGCTTCAGCAGCATCTGCCCCAGGGTAGAGGCGCCCGCGGTGACCAGCAGCCATTCGCCAGCCTTCAGGCCGCTGTCGTGCAGCAGGGCCCAGGCCGTCAGTGGGTTCACGAACATCTGACAGGCCAGTTCGGCAGGCAGAGCAGGGGGCGCGGGCATCACCTGAGTTACGGGCACGCACGCGTAGTCGGCCCAGGCGCCGAAACCATAGAAACTCACAGCCTGTCCGGTCTGCCAGCCGGTTACGCCTTCGCCCAGCGCATCTATCACGCCTGTGGCCTCGGTGCCTGCCGCCTGCGGGAAGCGCGGCTGGTACCCATAGCGCCCCTGTATGAAGGCAATGTCCGACGGATTGATGACGCTGGCTGTTACGCGCACCCGCACTTCGCCCGGTGCCGGGGCAGGGACGGGCACTTCACGAAGGGTCAGCACGTCGGCGGGCGCGCCGATGCTGTCGAACTGGATGCTGCGCATGTGGGTAGGAATTGTTGCCTGTAAGGACGGCAACAATTCCGGTCTGTACAAGTCGCAGCTGGGCTCAGATCTCGTGCTCGTAGCGTTGCGAGAATTTGCCGTCGTGGATCCGCTGGAAAAACTCGGCGCGGAACTCGTCGATAAACTCCTGGTTGTCCCAGTCTTCCAGGTGCCGGTGCAGCGTCAGGGTTATCACCCAGTCGCACAGGTCCTGATACTTCTTGGCCAGCGTGCGGGCTTCGTCGGTCTGGTACTCGCGGGTGGCCTCTTTCATCAGGTTCAACACCTTGTCGATTACCTGAATCTCGTGGTCGTTGAGGTTTTTCAGCACTTCCTTCAGCATGGCTCCTGATAGTTTAGTTATCAGGAAGTTACTGAATTCATTAGACAACCAGTGCCAATTCTGGGGAGTAACTACTCCTCAATACGGGCTTTCCGCAGAAAATCGGCGCGGTAGCTGTCGCCAATGGGCAGCTCGTTGTCGCCGATGTAGACACAGGCTTTCTGCAGCGAGGTTATGTGCTGTAAGCCTACGATGTAGGACTTGTGAATACGGGCAAAGCGATGGGCAGGCAGTTTTTCTTCCAGCGCCTTCATGCTCGTTTTGGTCACAATGGGGCGGGTGCTGCTGGCCAGGTGGACCTTCACGTAATCTTTGAGCCCCTGCACATACTGAATGTCGTCGAGGTTCACCTTCATCAGCTGATAGTCGGCCTGCAGAAAGATGGCGGCGGGCTCGTCTGGCTGGGATGGGGTGCTGGTGGCAGCAGCGTTGGCATGCTTGGCACGGTGCAGCTCCAGCGCCTTGTTCACGGCCCGCAGAAAGCGGTCAAAGGCAACAGGCTTGGTCAGGTAGTCAATGACGTCAAAGTCATAGGCCTGCTTGGCATACTGGTCGTAGGCCGTTACCATAATAACCATGGGCCTGTGTGCCAGCGCACCCAGAAACTGAAAGCCCGTCAGGGCTGGCATCTGGATGTCGAGGAATACAAGATCAACCTGCTCGCGCTGCAATACCTCCATCGCTTCCAGCGGATTCCGGCACGAGGCTACCAGCTGCAGGCTGGGTATCTGCCGGATGTTGTCTTCCAGCAGTTCCAGCGCAAGCGGCTCATCGTCTACGGCTATGCAGCGCAGCTTCATACAGGGAAGTTAAGGCAGAGTGGGGCGAATCAGTTCAGGCGCAGGGTCAGGCTCAGGTCGTAGGTGTCTGGCCCATCCAGTATGGTGAGTGTGTGGCGGTCGCCGTAAAGCAGCTCCAGGCGGCGTTTTACGTTGGCCAGACCTATGCCTGACTGTCCGTCCTTCACTTCAGTCGGGTTATCCGACTTATGGTTGCGCACCGAAAACCGTATTTCCTTCTGGCGGGTTTCCAGCCGGATGTTCAATACGGGGTCTTTCACCGAGTAGCCTGTGCCATGTTTGAAAGCGTTTTCTACGAACGGAATCAGCAGCATGGGAGCTATCTGTAGGGTGGGGTCGGTTACAGCGGGCAGCTCCAGGGTCACGGGTACGGTGTCGCCCAGGCGCATCTGCTGAAGCTCCACGTAGGCTTTCAGATATTCGATTTCGCGGTCAACAGGTATCAGGTTCTGGTCAGAGTCGTAGAGCATGTAGCGCAGCAGGCTTGAGAGCTTCAGCAGTACGGGCTCCAACAGGTCCGACTTCTTCCGGGCCAGCGCCACCACACTGTTCAGGATGTTGAACATGAAGTGGGGGCTGATCTGCGACCGCAGGAACATCAGTTCGGATTTCAGCGTCTCGTTTTCCCGATCGCGGGTCTTGGTCATCTCGCGCGTCCGGTCCGAGATCAGCCGGATGCTTGTGCTCACCGCCAGCGTGAACAGATAGGTAATGACGCCCACCCGAGCCCACCCGCCAGGGCTGGTTTTCATTACGTTGGCGGGTATCAGGGCAGTACGCATTTCCATGCCCACCAGAGTGTACAGCGTCACCACAGCCATTAGCACCCCTACATACGGCAACCATCCCCGCTTATACAGCAGCGTAGATATCAGCAGGTAGTAGTTGAGGTAAAAAAGGATGATGTTGCTGATGTTGTGATAAATAGGGAACGGCCGCGCCAGAAACTCCAGATGGTTGTCGAGCGAAGTACTGCCCACCAACACAGGCAAAAGAAGATACGCTCCCCACCCAATAAGGTGGGAAAGCGTATCGCGGAGCCAGGAAGTGGGTTTGGCTAAAGGTTGCGCCGTTTCCATTTTCAGGGAGCGGTATATCAGAACTGGTCAACAAAGCCGCCATCGCCACCGCCCTGTTCCATGCCCATGTCGGGCCGGCGACGACGCTGCTGCTGGTTGTTTTCGAAGCTGCCGAAACGGTAGCTGAGAGTCAAGGTGGCTACGCGCGACTCGCGGCGGCGTTGGCTGCTCTGCGAGAAGAAGGCACCTTCGCTGCTGTTGCGGAAGAAGCGCGTAAAGAACACGTCGCTGACGTTGAAGGTCACGTTCAGCCGCTTGTTCATGAAGTCCTGGCGAAGGGCAACATCAAGCCCTGAGAAACCCTGCAGGATGCCCTGGGCCAGCACTATTGGACCCATGTACATGCCAGTGAGCTGCAGGTTGGTGTTGGCCGCCAGGTTCAGCTGGGCCGAAAGGCGCGTGTTCCAGCTGAAGGTCTCGTTTGTCAGCCCACCCTGAACGTTGCTGGCGTCCACTTTGGTCCAGAAGCCATTGAAGCTCCAGATGAGGTTTGACAGGCGCCCCAGGCGATACCGCACCATGCTTTCCAGCCCCAGGCTCTGGTTTTTGGCAAAGTTCTGGAACGTCATCACGCTGATGCCCGTTGCCGGATCCACCGTGCGGAACATGCTGGTGACGTCTTCTGTCATCCGGAAGTAGGTGCCGAAGTTCAGCGTGAACTTGGAGAAAGTCTTGTTGTAGCCCAGCTCCATCGCATTGGTAAATTCGGGCTGGATGAAGGGGTTGCCCACACGCAGGTTCAGCGAGTCAGAGTAATCAACGAACGGGTTGAGGGCCTGAATGCGCGGGCGGCTGATACGACGGCTGAATGAAATGTTCCAGGACGTTCCCTCCGTAGGTACGTACTGCAGGAAGAAACTGGGAAATACATTGAAGTAGCTGCGATAGGTGGTGCTGTTCATCGAGCGCGACACTGCCTCAGTGTTCGTCTGCTCGGCCCGCAAGCCTACGTTGTACGCCAGCTTGGGGTTGAACTGTCCAGAGAGGATGCCATACGCAGCGCTTACGTGTTCGGTGTAGCGGAATTGATCCGTGTTGCGTGGGTCAAGTATATAATCAGTGGCGGCGAATACCTGCGCATTCTGTGCCCGATCGTTCATTCGAAGGGTATACTTCAAGCCGGTTTCCACCTTCATGTTGTTTTTACCCAGCGGATGCACATAGTCTATCTGGGCGGTGCCAGTCGTGAAATTGGTTCGGTTGGTGTTCCGCTGGAAGGGATTCACCAATATGTCGCTCAATCCGGTATCAAATCGGTTGTTGTCGTCCGAAAGGTTACGGGACAGATTGCCATTGGCACTGAGTTCTCGCTTCGAGTCGGGCCAGGTACGCTTGTAGTCCAGTGCAAAATCCCAGTTGTTGTTCTGGTCGCTGGAACCTGTACGGCGGAAGAAACTGGATACCGGCTGGAAGAACTCATCACGGTACACGTAGTTGAGGTCTTCGCCGCGGAAGCCCCGGCGGTCGCCATAAGAGCCCGAGATGCCAAACGTCTGATACTTCGTGGGCATGTAGTCCAGGCTCAGTCGGATATTGTGAAAGAGCGACTGGTTGAAGCCGTTGCCGGCGGTGTTGTAGTAGAAAGAAGTGTCGGGCCGTATGGTGCGCTGATCGGTTTTGGAGTCAGACCAGCGGTCGTCGCGCCGGAAGCTGTAGTTGGCCGTGAAGTTGTACTTCACACCACGCTTGTTCAGCAGTACCGAGCCATTGTACTTGTTATTGGTGCCAACACCAGCCGTTACGGTTCCACTGGTACCTACCAGTGCACCTTTCTTGGTAATGATATTGATGATGCCTGCCTCGCCTTCGGCATCAAAGCGGGCCGAAGGGTTCGTTATTACCTCAATGCGATCAATCAGGTTGGCGGGCAACTGCTGAAGAATCGCCGCACGGTTGGCGCCCGACAGCCCCGAGGGTTTGCCGTCTATCCAGATGGTTACGTTCTCGCTGCCACGCAGGGCCACATTGCCATCCACGTCAACTGTTACCGAGGGGATATTCTGCAATGCATCGGTGGCACTGCCGCCCACAGTCACCAGGTTGCCTTCCAGTGAATACACCTTGCGGTCGGCAGTGACCTGCACTTCGTCGCGGCGGGCTTCGATCACTACATCAGCCAGCTGTGTGGCAGAAGGGTTAATGCGAATGGTGCCCGCATCAGCTACTGGCTGCCGGGGGCTGACGAAATACATCGCCTTGGACACCAGCGTGCGCGTTACAAGGCGGATACGCAGCCGATAGGCGCCCATTGTCACCTTCTTGATGCTGAAACTGCCACTACTGTCGGTGAGGGCACCACCCACCACCGAGCTGTCGCGGGCGCGCAGAAGTTCAATGGTCGAGAAACCAATGCCTTCATTGGTAGTTTCATCCAGTACGATCCCCTTGATTTCGCCGGAGAAATTGGCGGGTGGCTGTTGCCCACCCACAGGGGCTCCCGTTGGCCTACCAGCCGGAGCCTGGGCAAATGCCATGTTGCCCAGCAGGGCCGCAAGGCATATCACGAGCAGAAATCCTGCACCAAAACGAAGAGAGCGAGAGAGAAGCATGTCTGTTTGCGTTGCCTGAAAGGGCATGCTACAAAACAAGTGCGCAAACCAACTGCGGCTGGGCAAAGTAGATAAACCGGCTAAAAGGGTAGACCAATCTGCTCAACCGCCGACCAACGCCCCAGAAATGGCAGAAGCCCCCGTTGCCGAGGGCTTTCTGCAGCCTGAATCAAACTTCCCTGGTTTGACGTCTTTCGCAGGCAGGGACCTGCTATGATGTTTCAGGAGGCGATGCGCGAGGCATCAGGCGCCTGTGGTTCATGATCTATGACTTCCGCCACCAAATGGTTGCGCAACTCTTCTATCTCGGAACGGCGGTAGCAAACGACGGTTCGGCCGTCTTTGTATCGATACTCCCGATAGGGCAACATCAATTCGGTGCGGTGGCGCTCCAGCTCTGTTTCGCTGATGGCCAGCAAATCGGCCACCATGCTGGACGGTAACAGGTAGTTACTGGCTTCTTCCAGTTCATGGAAGCGGTCGAGACAGAAGCGAACCCACGTGTTCATGACTATACAAACATCGGTGTCGCTTTTTTAGGAACCCGCTACCGAAATGCTAAAAATGGATTAGCAAAATGGTTACAATTGTACTTGCGACATTTGGGCGGGCATTTGTGGCTGTTCAAGTTTGTCGGCACAATCTACATCTGTGTCCTGCTATGGAAAAATCTACTTTGGAAATCGGGGGGATGATTCCTCCCAAGGAAGCCGCCGCAATGACCAAGGCCTTCCGCGAAAAGTACACGCCTGAGTTTCCGCAATCGACCATGGTTGGCAAGGGGGTGCTGATGCGCCTGCTGAATACCAAAGGTGCTGCGGGTGTGCGGTTCTACAATGCCATTGACCAGGCCTCCGGTGCCAAAACGCTTATTGCAGTTGCAGTCGATGCCCAAGGGAATGATATTCTGCCCAATCAGGAGCATACCCCCGCTGACTTCAGCAACGGAAAGTACATGGAGAAGGTGGCCGGAGCACAAAGCTTTGAGGCACTCGGCGCTGAAGATGCCGAGATTGCTGACAGAAGCAGAGTCTGCCCACCAGACTGCCCAGACACCAACTACTTGAATTCCTGAATTAGTACTGTGTTGCTTTAACGCTCGGAGTTACCCTGGACTTCTCTACGTTTCTTCGTTATATCTCCGGTGCAACAGCCCTGTTGCCGGTTATTGTGTTTTTATGGAAGGGAGCTCCCAAAGCTCCTTTCCATTTCATCGTCATTGGTGCGCTGATATCTACGTTGGTAGACGCGGTTGGCATTTTCATGATTCACATGGGATACTACAACCTGCCGTTAATCAATGTGTATAGCGTCGCAGAGTTTTTCATCTGCTGCTCCATTCTGGTTCAATTGCTTGAACTTAGGCATGGAGGTTATATCCGCTGGGCATTGATAGGTTCGGTTGCCGCAGGCGTTGGGCTGGAAGTCTATGTCAAAGGCTGGCTCGTCTACACCAACTACACTGCTTTTTTTGCCGGCATCACCATTGTGCTCCTGGCAATGTTCTACTTCATCAAGCTCATGCGGGAAATGAAGGTCGATAACCTGTTTAAAGACCCCGGCTTTCTCTACAGCAGTGCCTGCATTATCTTCTTCGGTAGTACCGCAATTCTCTATCTCTTTCAGGCCTTGCTTCCTAAAAAAGGGCTGGAAGTTTTCAATCTTGCATGGCATATCCACTCGGTGTTCTATATACTGTATCAGTTGATCCTTGCCTACGCAGTTAAGTGCAGTCACAAGACCCCTCCCTCCTCATTTTCTTCCTAGCTACGCTGGGGATGTTTCTGCTGGTAGTGGCCATCATTGGCTTTACCATGTATTACTATCGCCGACAGGCCGATATGCGCCGCGAGCACCAGGTTGCCCTGCTCAAGGCTTCAGTGGAAACCCAGGAAGCCGAACGACTTCGCATCGCCCGGGACCTGCACGATGAGATGGGCCCGCTGCTCTCAGCTGCAAAAATGTCGCTTGAGAGGGTAAGCCGCGCCAAAACCCCAGAGCAGCAGGCCGAATTGACACAACACTCCCGAGACCTCATCAACAGTGCCGTAGAGAACGCCCGCTCCATCAGCCACGATCTGTATCCAATCACACTCAAGCACTTGGGGCTGGCAGGCGCACTCGCCGAACTTGTACACAAGCTCCAACCGTCGTTTGAGGGTACCATGTCGCTCGACTGTCAGGTGCAGAGTAACCCCCGCGAGGAGGTGTCGGTCACTATCTACCGCATTCTGAAAGAGCTGATCAACAACACCCTGAAGCATGCGCAGGCCTCCAGCATTGTTATCCGGCTCGACTATCAAGGCAACAACCTGCACCTCTTGTATTCAGACAACGGTTCCGCTGTGGCCTCTGGCAATCGGGGTCTGGGGATGACCAGTATGCACCAGCGTGTCGAACTGCTGGGGGGAGAAATGCGAATTGAAGGCATGAAGGGTGCAGGAATGACGGCAGAAGTGTATCTTCCGGCCAATGTCTGAGAGAAACCCCATCAGAGTAGGCATCGCCGACGATCACGCCCTGTTCCGTACAGGACTCGCAGGTCTTGTTCGCGACTTCGACATGGATGTTGTTTTTGAAGCGGCTGATGGTCAGCAGCTCATCGATCAGGTATTGAATCATAAACCCGATGTCGCGCTGGTAGACATCGAGATGCCCAAGCTGAATGGCATTGAAGCCGCCCGTAAAATCTACGAACTGGCCCCAGCGACCCGTGTCATAGCCCTCACCATGTACGATGACGATCATCTTATCAGCAAGATGATTGCCGCTGGCTGCGCCAGTTACATGTTGAAAAACGCCACCGACAACGAATTGGAGTCGGTAATCAGAAGAGTGGTGGACGTTGGCTATTTCTTTAATGAGCACCTTACGGCCGACCGCCTTCGGACCATGCTCACCAATATCCCGGCCGAGCAGCCTGACCCGGAGACTGTTGATTTCAACCCCCGCGAGCGCCGCGTTCTGCAGCACATCTGCGAACAGATGACCGATAAGGAAATCGCCGAGGCCATGAACCTCAGCGTTGCCACTATTCACAGCTGCCGGCTTAAACTCCTGCAGAAAACCCATAGCCGAAATGCTGTGGGCCTCGTTGTGTACGCTTTTCGCAAAGGCCTCGTAGCACAACAACGGTAGGAATTGCGTTATGCAGGCACAGCCTTTGGGTTGTAGCTTTACCCTACCATGATTCGATTCGAAACGTTTGAGCTGGCCAACGGCCTGAAGGTACACGTTCATGAAGACCGCGATGTGCCCAAGGTGGCCGTTGATGTCGTGTACCATGTCGGCGCACGCAACGAAGAGCCTGGCCGTACAGGACTGGCACACCTTTTCGAGCACCTGATGTTTGGTGGCAGCCGCAATGCACCTGATTTTGATACCTGGGTGCAACGTGCCGGTGGCGAAAACAACGCCTTTACAAACAACGATATCACCAACTATTACATCACGCTCCCCAGTGGCCAGCTGGAGCTCGCGCTGTGGCTTGAGAGCGACCGCATGGCCTACCTGGACCTGTCTCAGAAGGCCGTAGATGTACAGAAGTCCGTCGTCTGCGAAGAGTTCAAGCAGCGTTACCTCAACCAGCCTTTCGGCGACGCTTATCTTCATCTCCGCCCTCTGGTGTACAAAGTACACCCCTACCAGTGGATGACCATTGGCCAGAACCTGGAGCAGATCGAGGCGGTCACGCGCGAGGAAGCACTTGCTTTCTACACCTCCTATTACGCCCCCAACAACGCAACACTCGTTGTAGCAGGCGATGTAAAGGCCGCCGAGGTAGAGCGACTGGTGAAGAAGTGGTTTGGCGACATTCCAGCCCAGCCACTGGCCAAAAAGTCTCTGCCACAGGAGCCCGCACAGCAGGAAGCCCGCAAGGCCACCGTTCATGGCAAAGTGCCACACACGGCTGTTTACCGCGCTTATCGTGTGCCGCCCCGTAACCACCCCGACTTCTATGCCACCGATCTGCTAACCGATGTGCTCGGCGGGGGCAAGGGCGCACGGCTCTACAACCGTCTGGTGAAAGAGCAGAAAGTGGCTACCTCAGTCTCGGCTTTCAGCTGGGGCCTGTACGACGACTCCATGATTTCCGTAAATGGACAGGTGGCCGAAGGCCATTCAGTAGAGGCCTACGAAGCCGCTCTTGATGCGGCTTTGCAGGAGATCTATCAGGTGGACGCCCAGGAGCTGGCACGCTATCAGACCAAGATGGAAAGTGGCGACGCCTTCGACAAAACCGCTGTCGCAAACCGTGCGATGGCACTGGCTATCAGCGACAGCATTGGCAACCCCAGTCTGATTAATACCGACGTCGAGGCTTATCGGGCTGTTACCATTGAGCGTCTGCATGCCACGGCCAAGATGGTCCTCCGCCCCGACAACTGCTCCACACTTTATTATCTGCCCGAGTAATGGAAGACAGCCTCCGCGGGCTTTTTGCCCGTCATGAAGAGTTGATGCTGGAGTTTGCTGGGCATCTGGCTGCTAAAGAACCTCAGGGCGAACTGCTGCTCAGGTTCTTCAAGGCGGCATATGGCTCCACCATCATGTTGTTGTTGGGCTATTTCCCAGAAGTAAACGATAACCGCGAGTTGCTGGCAAAAGCTGAAGCCAAAGGCCTCATTCAGAATCGCAGGGCTTGGCTGAAGATCTCGCGTGATTGGCGAATGGCAGGCCGTTGGCGCGATGCCGAGGGACGGTCTTATCTCGCCGGACGACTCCCCGCCGTGTACGACCACCTTAAGTACACCACGCTCCGACTGTCTGCCGACATCCTCCCCCAGAACTAGTCATTTTCATGCAGTACTCTCCGTCAGAGCACGTTCACGGCCTGCTCGACCCCCAGGACTGGGATGCTTTCCGTAAGGTTGGGCACCAGATGCTGGACGATATGGTCAACTGGCTCCGCGACATACGTCAACAGCCTGTCTGGACCGCCCCGCCGGACAATACGCGCCTTGAACTCAACCGCGCTCTCCCAGAAACTCCTGCAGACCTTGAGGCGGTTTATCAGCGCTTTGTCACGCACATTCTTCCATACAACAAGGGCAACATCCACCCGCGCTTCTGGAGTTGGGTGCAGGGCACGGGGCTGCCAACAGGTATGCTCGCCGATATGCTGGCAAGTGCCATGAACCCCAACATGGGTATCGGCAATCATGCGCCTGTATACGTGGAGCGTCAGGTATTGGACTGGTGCAAGCAGATGCTCGGCTATGCTCCTGAGGCGTCTGGGGTGCTGGTAACCGGGGCCACTGCGGCCAACCTCACCGCGTTGGAAGTGGCTCTAACGGCCCGGTGTGGCTTCGATGTACGTGCCGAGGGTGTCGCTGCTGCTCCACGGCCCATTCGCTACTATGCCTCCGCCGAGGCCCACAGCTGTATCCGCAAGTCGCTGGAACTGATGGGTCTGGGCAGCAAAGCCCTGCGTCTGGTGCCTGTAGACAACGACTATCGCATGCAGCCGACCGACCTCGAGCGAATGATACAGGAAGATCTGGCCGCTGGCCTGCAGCCGCTCTGTGTGGTGGCAACGGTGGGTTCGGTCAATACCGGTGCCATCGATCCGGTAGACGCTATCGCCGACATAGCCCGTAAATACAACCTCTGGCTGCATGTCGATGGTGCCTTCGGCGCGCTGGCCGCCATGCTGCCCGAATACGCCCCCCTGCAACAGGCAATGGCAAAGGCCGACAGTCTGGCCTTTGATCTGCACAAGTGGCTGTATCTCAACTATGAAATCGGTTGTGTGCTTGTCCGCAATGCCGATGCCCACCGTCAGGCATTTGCTTACCAGCCCAGCTACCTGCTCAACTTCGAGCGTGGCCTCGCTGCCGGGCCCGAGCCTTTCTCCAACCTCAGCGTACAGCTCTCGCGCAGCTTCAAGGCCCTGAAGGCCTGGTTTGCCTTTCAGGAGTTTGGTATCGACCGCTTCCGCGTCGCAATCCGGGAGAACATACGCCAATGCCAGTACCTTACTGAATTGGTTGTTGCCCAACCCGACCTGGAACTGCTCGCGCCCACCGAACTCAACATTGTCTGCTATCGCTACCGGCCAGCAGACCTTTCGGATGCGTCTCTGCTCGACCAGCTGAACCGCGAAATCCTAATGACACTCCATGAGCGCGGGCTGGCCGCCCCTTCCAGTACGGTGCTGAAGGGCCGCTTTGCCATCCGTGTTGCCAACACCAATCATCGATCATCCCGCAGCGACTTCGACGCCCTCATTGCCGATACGCTGGCACTGGGCCGCGAACTGCTCCCGCGTTTTTCTGTTTCTCCCACCCATGCTTGACCGTTCCATTCCACCCGCACTCGCATCTCTTCGCCCCAAGCCGCTGCCCTTTTACCATAAAGCGCTGCTGGGAAATGGCATTCCGGTGCACCTCATCCGCTTCGGGACACAGCCGGTAGCTTCAGTACAGCTGGTGTTCAGGGCAGGTCATGCCTACGAACCCAAGCCCGGACTCGACGGCCTCATGTGCCGAATGCTTACCGAAGGCACCTGGAACTACAATGCCCTGGAATTGGCTCAGCGCTTGGACGCAGAAGGGGCGTACTTCAATGCCCAGCCCGGCTACGAGGTCACCAGTCTGTCGGTGAGTGCACTGGCCAAGCGCATGCCCAGGGTTGTGCCACTCCTTCAGGAGCTTACCATTCATGCCACCTTCCCTGACACCGAGTGGCAGAGCATGAAAGACCGCACCCTGCAACAACTGGCGGTGGAAGAGAAGAAGACCGTCTTTCATGCTCGCCGCGCCTTTGGCAGGATGATGTATGGCGAGGGCCATCCATACGGCTACGCCGGTGGACGGGAAGAATTGCTGGCCGTTACTGTAGAAGACATGCGGCAGTATTACCACAGCACTTTTGTGCCCACCAACTGTGAGATTCTGGTTAGCGGCCAGTACGACGAACAGGAGATGCTGGACCTGCTGGAGCGACAGTTCGGCATTCTTACCCCCCGCCCCTGGGCAGGCGAGTCCCATTCGGTGACCCGCAAGCCCATCACCAGTTTCGCTACCCAGCATATCGAGGTGCCAGGGGGGGCGCAAAGCTCCATCCGCGTTGGCTTCCCACTTATTGGCCGCACGCACCCCGACTATCATCGCCTCCGCATGGTCGTTACGCTCTTCGGTGGCTTCTTTGGCTCCCGTCTCATGAAGAACATCCGCGAAGACAAAGGCTATACCTATGGTATCGGCAGTTCGCTGGTTGCCCTGAAGCATGGGGGGCACCTGGTCATTGCCACCGACGTGGGCAATGCTTATGTAGAACCTACGCTGGAAGAAATCCGAAAGGAGATGGCGCGTCTGCAACAGGAACCTGTCGGGGCTGACGAGTTGGAGACCGCCCGTAATTACCTGCTGGGCCACCTGCTGTCAGAGCAGGAAACACCCTTCCAGATTTCCGATATTGTTCGTAACCAGCTTGCAAATGGCTTGTCTGCCGCCGATCATCTGACAGGCTTCGAACAGGTTAAAGCCATGACCCCAGCAGATGTGCAGGCGTTGGCTCAGCAGTATTTCCGTGTCGACGAATGGGTGCAGGTGGTTAGCGGCGCGCGGGCCTGAGATACGTGCTGTTTTCCGTCTGGCAGTTGATTAACTTGCCGTCTGAACCGCACTGACAACTGTCATGACACGCTTTGCCCTCAACCTGAAGCACCTCAGGGAACAGACCCCCGGGCCTGACGGGCGAAAGCTGGCGCAACAGGCTGTCGCCGATGCTCTCGGCATCAAACGCAGTACGCTCAACGACTACGAGCGTGGCGCGGCGGAGCCTTCCTTCGAAGTGTTGCTCAAGCTGGCGACTCATTACCGCGTGTCTACCGACCAGCTGCTCCGGCATGACCTCACTTCGCTCGATCCAGAAGGTCTCAATCGGCTGCGCAGTGCCGGAGCCGAGGCACACCTACATGGAGCCGGGCTGCGGGTGCTGGCCACTACGGTGGATGACGAAGGCCGTGAAAATGTCGAGATGGTGCCCATCAAGGCAGCGGCTGGCTATGCCAGTGGCTATGGCGATGTCGATTTCATTCGCACTTTGCCCCGCTTGCGGTTGCCTTTTCTCAGTGCCCAGAAGAAGTACAGAATGTTCCCCATCACCGGCGATTCCATGCCACCGGTGGCAGAGGGCGACTGGGTCATCGGCGCATACCTCCAGGATTTCTCCAGCCTCAAGGCCGATGAGCCTGCCATTGTCGTAACCATTGACGACGGCATTGTCTTCAAGCATGTGACCGTGCAGCACAATACCTTGCAGGGGCCCGAACTGCTGCTGCGCAGTGCCAATCCGCTCTATGACACCTATTCGGTAGGCGTTAACCAAGTGCGCGAGATATGGCGCTATGCAGGCCATTTCTCCCAGGCGCTGCACCCACCACTGTATCCTACAGAAGATCTTCTGAAAATCATCGGCCACCTGCAGGCGCAGCTCGCCAAGCGGAAAGACGGATAACTACCAGACAAAAGTCATCCGCGCGTAGCAATTTGGTAGGACGCTCAAACTACCAACTCTATGCAGGCATTCTCTACGCTGGAGCCGCTTTGGACCGTCAAACGACTCGACTGTCTTACGCGTTTCATCAAGGCATATCTCGACCATATGAACCGAAGCCCGTGGCTCCGGCTGGTTCATTTCGAGTCATTCTCGGCCTTCAGCAAAGATGAAACACTGACCGACGATATAATGGAAGCGGTAGTGAGTCTGCCGATGCTGCGCCGCTTTGACATGCACTACATCCGTACTGCCGACGATACAGTGGCCAAACGCCTTCAAGCCACGCTGTCACAGCAGCATACCACCACTCGTGGCGTCTCCTGCGCACCTTTTGATACCAACCACAAGCTCCAGGAAATCGCGCAGTTCATGCGCCTGAGTCCGCTCTATCGTTCACTGGCATTCATAGATCCGCTTTCTACACAGCTTAACTGGAAGGTGATTGAGGAGTTCCGTGGCTTGGCGATGGATCTTCTACTGGTTATTCCGGCCCGTGAAGTGTCCCCACGCCCACAGACCCTCAGTCAGCTTTTTGCTGCCGATATCCAGGACATCAGAATGTGGCAGGCACAGGAAAACCGTGCGGACATCAGTGCTGAAGGTGTGGTGGCGGCATTGTACGCCGACCGTCTGCGGGCGGTTTTCCGTCACGTATCCGAGCCCTTCTCCCTCGTGATAGGAGGACAACCCGCCTGTCATCTGGTCTTTTCCTCACACCACCTCGATCACCTGAAGCTGGCCAGGAATGGCCTTTTTCCCGATTTCGGCCGCACGCTGGCAACTTCGCACTGATCTGCACAGATAAAGAGAAAAGCCCAGGACAACCTGGGCTTTCTGCTTTCTGGTGAGTTGTGAAGTGCATCAGGCGCCTACCAGCACAAAGGCGCTCCAGTAATAGGGCTGCGGATACTTGACCTTCAGGTCCAGTTGGGCCTGCTGGAAAGCTGCTTTCAGGCTTTTGCCCGCCAGCCAATAGGTGTAGAATTTGCTCATCAATTCCTGACTTGCAGCATCGTCTACCCGCCACAGCGACAGGATAAGCGCACGGGCGCCCGCCAGCTGGAAGGCACGCTGCAAACCAAACACACCTTCACCTGCCTGTACATCGCCCAGGCCAGTTTCACAGGCGCTCAGAACTACCAGTTCGGTACCACGGAGCTTAAGGTTCAGGGCTTCGTAAGCGGTGAGAATACCGTTTTCCGTGGTGCGATTGCCTTGCGAGTGCAGGTTCTGTACCGTCGATTCTGCCCCGGCCAGCAGAAGACCCGATCGTAAAAGAGGGTTTTCAGCGGCTTTCTCCGGCTGCACCCCAAACACCAGCGTTCCGTCGCTGTCACTTACATCAGGCAGGAAGTAGCCGTGCGTGGCTATGTGCAGAATGCGTGGGCTGTTCACGGCTTTCAGCTTGGCCTCGTTGGCATCGCCCACCAGCAGGGTGCTGGGTGCCCAGCCTTTGGCCACCAGCAACGCCTTGATTTTGCTTACCTCGGTAGCAGTGCCAGGCAGTGCGGCAATACTGGCTTGCGTACCAGCAGGCGCAGCGCCGTAGGCTGGGTTGCCCAGCAATATGGCAGTTTTGCTGGCAGCAGGCTTGGCCGCCATCAGCGCGGGCAGTTCACGGGTGCTCACCAGCAAATGCTGAATCTGCTGTTCCAGCAGGTACTTCCCGTCGCTCAGCCGAAGCGATTGCAGGTTCACCTGATTGTATACGCCGTCCAGTGACACATACAGGTTTTTGCGGCCTTTCAATGCTGGCTGTACCCATTCCCAGTAGGCAGCGTAGCTGTCGTTGTCATCAGTCTTGGAGCGAATGTGCCGGCGGTAACGGGTCAGTGCCTTGCCTTCCAGCTCTGCACCCTTTGTGCTGTAGGCCAGCAGCGGGTGTTGTGCTCCCGGCACCAGCACCAGTGCTGCGTAGGTAACGTCAGTGCCAAACTGCTTGGTCCAGGTGCGCAGACGCACCATTTCTACCGCAGCTCCGTCGGCGGGCAGGGCTTTTTGGATGGCCTGCCACTTGGGGCTTTGGTCGCCAAGTGCCGCCCCGAACTCAGCCGACGCCAGCGACAACTGCTTTTCCAGGTCATTCTGCGCTCTCTCCAGTGAGTCTACATTCACGGCGGCGGCTTGCAGGTCTTCTTTCGTCTGGCTGTATACCAGCGCCAGTTGTTCTGTAGCCTGCTGATAGCGTCGATACAGCTGTTTCAGTTTCTCGTCTTTGCCACCCAGTATGCGCTCGCGCATCTGACTGGCCGAGTTCAACAGAATGGCTTTGGTAGCCAGCTGCAGGTCATAGAACTCGTCGAGAAGGGACGAGTCCTGTGCAGCGGCGGCTATGGCGTAGTTGCCAAACCGCTCGAGCCGTGGGCGAATGCGTGCCCAGTAGCGGCTTTTCTCGGTTTCGCTCATGGCCGGAAAGAAACGGCGTACCGCATCCAGACTCGCCGTTTTCACCAGCCGCAGACCCTCTGTGGCACTGCCCCAGTTATTGGCCTGCCACGCCGTCAGAGCCAGAGCCTCGCGCGTTTCCAGCCAGTCGGGGTGGTTGCGGCCCAGTTGAGCCTCGCGAATTGCCAGTGCCTTCTCCAGGTTGCTTTGTGCCTCGGGCAGTTTGCCCGCCATGCGGTAATACGAGCCCAGGTTATGCAGCGTGGTGGCTACTGTAGGGTGCTGCTCACCAAATTTCCGGCGATAGATGCCCAGCGACTGTGTCAATAAGCCCTCTACCTTGTCCAACTGCCCCATCTGCATGTACAGGGCCGCCTGACCATTCAGCAGTCGTGCAATATCGGGGTGTGTTCTGCCACCCAGGCGCTTTTCCTGCCGCGCAATTGCTGTCTTGAACACCGAATCGGCGCGGGCCAGTTGCCCACTGCCCTGATAGGTAAGTGCCAGATTGCCCAGTATCTGCACGGGCAGTACGCCCTTGGCATCCAGTTCTTCGGCCACTTGGAGTGCCCGGCGCAGTAGGTTTTCGGCCTCGTCATAACGCCCCAGCGTAGACAGCAGCATTGCCTCGTTGTTCAGGGCAATGGCGTGGGGTTCTTTACGTTCTGTCTGCGACAGTCCTTTGGCCGCTCCAGCCAGCATTTGCTCGGCTTCGGCATATCGCCCCATGCGCTGGTTCAGCACACCATAGTTGTTCAGAGCTGCGAAGTAGCCGGGGGTGCTGGCACCTTCCGTCTTTTCCCGCAGGTTCAACGCCAGTTTCAGGCAAGAATCGGCCTCAGGATAACGGCCCAGAGCCTGATTGGCCAGCCCGAGGTTCCCGATGGCCCTCGACAGGTACCCGACCATTTCTACACTGTCTTTACGCAGGTAGTCAATAGCCGTTTGGAAAGAACTGCGCGCCATTTTGTAGCGCCCAGTACGATAAAGCCATTCTCCCGTGCTGTTAAAGCGTTTCCCCTGGGCTGAATCGGGTTCTGCGGCAGCACCTATGGCAGCCGTGCCTGCGCTTTCCCCCATCTGTCGGGTGTTGAAGCCACTGCCAATGCCAGCGCCCAGTACCGAATAGAAGGTGCTGGCCAGCTTGTTGTTTTTCTCCCGCGTCTCGAAACTGCCGGCATCATCGGCAAGGGTTAGGGCATACAGCAGCGACTGGCGCTCGGCCTGCTCGGCCTTTTCCCGCTCTTCCTTTGCTTTGTCCTCAAGCGAAGACTGCAGGGCCTTCTTGCCCTCTTGCTTGGCCCGCTGCAGAATACCACCCAGCTGGGCGAAAGCCAGTTGTGGCACCAGAAGGGCCAACAACAGTATGGTTCGTAAGTAGAAGTTCATGGTTCCAGGGTTCTTGTCCCCAAGTTAGGCAAAGAAACAGCCAGCCTGTGGTGGGGCTGGCTGTTTCTACTGAGGTTAGTGGCTGTTTTACAGGCTTATGCGTGCGTTGAAACGGATGCCGAAGTTGTAGTTGTAGCCCTGCAGGTATGGCGGGGGCTTGGTGTCGCGGTAGCTCAGACGCCAGATGAAGTCCACCCGCACCACCTTGAAAATATTCTCAATGCCGAAGCCGGCTTCCATATACGGAATGCCATCGGGTGCCTGAATCTGCAGCTCCTGCTGGCCTTCACGGTTCAGGCGTCGGTTTTCTGCTGACAGCGTGCCTATGCCCGCCCGGAAGGTCAGAATCTCTTTCAGTTCAAGCCGGCGTATCAGCGGAATCTTCTTCAGGAACCAGCCTTCCAGGTGGTGATCTACGCCAAACACGGCATAGCGGTCGGCTACGAACTCGTAGAAGTACATCAGGTTGAAGCCCAATGGGTCGTACATCGCCGTGCGGTTGTTCCGGCCCACAATGGATGCAGTTACGTCTGAAGGCCGTCCAATTGGGTCGACCCCGAAACTCTGTGAACCTTTGAAGACGTACAGACTCGGGTAAGGGGCCGACCCCAATATTTCACCTGCTGTCAGGATAAAGCGCAGTTTGCCAAAACGGCCCAGCTTGTACCAGTTGGTAAGTGTGGCAGAATAGTGCTGGTAGTAAAACTGGCCGTTCAGCACCCCACTCAACCCCCAGGTGCCTTCCAGATACAGCTGCGGGAAGTGTGTGTACAGATACACCTTCTCCCCGTTTTTCATGATGTACTTCTCCTTGATGGACAGGCGCAGCACCGCGCCCAGTTCGGTGGTCGTGTACACATTGGTAACAGGCTTGCCCAGTTCTTGAAAACTGATGTCAAAGGCAGGCGTGAACGACTTGTTCCCAAAGGTAGTGGTCAGTGCGACACCATTGGTTACATCCCAGTAGAGGCGCAGTTGGTTGCGTGTAAAGTAATTGAGCTGGCGCAGGGGCACCCGCATCAGGCTCGAGTTCAGAATGCCCGTTCCTTCAGTTGAAAAGTTCTTGAACCCAGTCTGCTCTATTTCCTGTGTGCGGTTGAACCCAACTTCTACCCGTGGCCTCACCGACAGGCGATAGGCGATGTCGGCCGAGTATTTGAAGCGCTTGTCACGGAAGCCATATGCACCATGAAATCCAAGGAAGAGACGCTTGCTGAACCGCGCATTGGTGTATACGCCCAATTGTGTCCGAAGACCCTCTATCGGGTTGAACGATACAATCTTGCTGTAGGGGCCTATATCCACTGGGCCCCAGGTTTTGACCCCGCCCAGCAGAAAGTCAATGGCCGTGTTATAGACCTTCCAGATGGTTTGTTTGCGCAGGGTGTCCATCACCTGGAATGTCAGCTGCTCGGTACTGCTAAGGGGTGTTCGCTGGTGGTCCAGCCAGTACTGGTTGTTTTTCAGGTTTGCGCCATCCAGCACTTCAATGCTCTCGTTGGCAAAAAACTGGTCAGACCGCGGCTGGTTCAGGATGTATTCATACATGTACACCTGGCTTCGCCCTTTGGCGCCCTTGCCATTGCCCAGCAGGTTGTCAAAGTCCACCTCAATGTCCGACACAGTAAACACCCACTGCCCCTCGATATTCTCAAACTGCTGCCGGATGCGGATACCCTCCACGAAGTTGATGTTCGGGTCAACATTCATCGTCAGGTCGCAGGCCTGCACTGCCCAGTCGCGGCTCGACACCACCAGTGAACCTCGGAAGGCCCGGTCATACTTGTTCAGCGGATACAGGCCGATCGTGTACACAGTGTCGCGGTTGGTACGCTCCATTTTCTCTACAAAGAACTCGTAGTTCATGAATGCACCATCGGCAATTGGGCTCACAAAGGCTTTGCCCAGAATCATGATGGTGTTTTTGTAGATATTGACCGCGCCCAGCAGGCTGTTCAATACCGAGATATCACGGTCTACAGCACCACGCTGGCGGGTCGCCTGTATCACTTCCTTCTTCTTGTCAGGGTGACGGAAATATACTTTCGTCACCGCTTCAGAGAAGAACAGAGGCAGAACATATCGCTTGCCCGCTGAGTCGCTGCTGGCAAGCGAATCCAGGCCGTTCTCCAGAATCAACTCGCGTGCGTTTCGTATAAAGGGGTTGTTCAGGTCTTCGCTCGAGATGTTGTCCAGCGACACCGTTACCTTGCTGTACGACTCATACTCGTACGCATCGAAGCGGTCCATCCGATTGAACTTCTTGTTTCGGATGACAGCCTTCATGATTCGTATGGCCGGATTGTCCTTTTCGGTGATGGTAACGCCCTCCACCTGATAGTCTCGGCTTTTCAGCTTTACCTGAAGGCCGGTTACGTCACCTCCCGCCACAACTACCGTCAGCGTATCGTCTATGTAGCCTACAAAGGAGAATCGCAGCTTGTAGGTGCCATTTGCCAGCTGCAGCTTGAAACCCCCATCCAGGCCGGTGTTCACCCCGATATTCGTGCCGATGACCGAAACAGGAATCAGTGGCATCGGCTGCTCCGATTCTTCATCCTGCACAACCCCCGTCACGTTGTATAAAGGGGCCTTCGGACGCTGTTGTGCGCTAAGGTCTGCAGTGCAGGCAGACAGCAGCAGCAATAGCCACAGAACAGGCTGTGGCCGGACACTGGCAATACGAAACAGAGGCTTCAAGGCAGAAGAGATAGGCTGACCCAGCGAAACACCGAGTGTTTTCGGGCCATAAAGCTAGGCAAATGTACTTATGCCCTTGGCTTATTAAAGCTTAATGTGGTGAGGTTCATTTCTTAACGTCCTGCAAATGCGGCAAATCTTAACAGTTATTTGGATTCGTGGCGGGCCTCCACGCCTATTTTCGTGCACTCCCGCTCCAATCTGTATGAAATCGATATCCCTCCTGTGGGCAATCCTGTCCTGGGCCTGCATGGCGCCACTTTTTGCGCAATCCCCTGACAGCGCCCTTACCCAGGAGCAGCGGATGGCCCGATATAACATCACCGCCATTCGTGCACAGCAGCCGATAAAGGTGGATGGGGTGCTTGACGAACCCGAATGGCGGCAAGCAGTGCCTGCACGCGATTTCCTTCAGTTTTTTCCCTACGACACCAGCAAGGCCATCAGCCCCATGGAAGTGTCTGTACTGTACGACGACCAGTATGTCTATTTCGGAGCCGTCATGTACGACACCATTCGCAAGCCGTTTGTAGCTGCCAGCCTCCGCCGCGACTTTGAGGGGCCACTCAACGACAACATTGCCATCCTGATTGACCCCTACAACGACCAGACCAACGGCTACATGTTCTCGGTCACACCCTACGGCGTGCAGCGCGAGGGCCTCATCTCCAATGGGTTTGGCCTCGCCGTTGATTGGGATAACCGATGGTATGCCGAGGTCACTCGTCATGAGGGATACTGGGTGGCCGAAGTTGCTATCCCTTTCAAGACCCTGCGCTTTACTGAAAATGCCAAGTTCTGGCGCGTGCAGTTTACTAGGCAGGAGCTGAAGCTGAACGAGCTGGCCGTGTGGGCGCCCGTACCCCGCATGTACAGTCCCCGCGGATTGGTTTTTGCGGGTGCACTGGAGTGGCCCGAGCCGCCAACGCCCCCAAAATCCAATATTGCCATCATTCCCTATGCACTGGGCGCATTGGCAAAAGACTATCAGGCGGGTACGCCCGTGGAATATGCCCGGCAGTTTGGGGGCGATGCAAAGGTTGCGCTTACCTCGGCCCTCAACCTGGACCTCACCGTCAATCCTGATTTTGCACAGGCCGAGGTAGACCGTCAGCAGATCAACCTCAGCCAGTATGACCTCTTTTTTCCCGAGAGGCGCCAGTTCTTTCTGGAGAACAGCGACCTCTTTGGCTCCTTCGGCTTCTCCACCATTCGGCCTTTCTTCTCACGCCGTATTGGACTTGGAATTCCCATTGTCGCAGGGGCACGTGTGTCAGGCAAGATTGGGAATCTGTGGCGCGTAGGCGCTATGACCGTTCAGACTGAAGGGAAAGCTGAAATCGAGCGTCTGGCACAGAACTACACTGTTGCAGCAGTGCAGCGTGTGGTCTTTGGCTCGTCCTCCATTGGGGCCATCATGGTCAACCGTCAGGCCTACGACAGCGGCTTTCTCCAAAGCAATTTCAATCGGGTCCTGGGCCTCGACTTCAACCTACAGAGTCCGGATGGACGGTGGAAAGGCAAAACCTTTTATCACCAAAGCATTACGCCAGGGGCAGAGAAGCAGCAGCATGCCCACGCTACATTCCTCCGCTATGAGGTGCAGCGCTTTTTTGCCGAGTGGAACCATGAGCTTGTAGGCGAAAACTACAATCCCGAAGTGGGCTTTGTGCCCCGCACTCGCCTCCGCGATCCCCGCACCGGCCAAATTCTTCGCCAGGGCTTCACCCGTTTCGAGCCAGTGGCCGGGTTGCGTTTCTACCCCGCCAAGGGCAAAATCAACAACCACGTTATTGGCCTCTATGGCAACACCTACATCAACCGCGAAGGCAAAACGCTGGAATCGACTTTCGCACCTTTCTGGGAAGTGTCCTTCCAGAGTGGGGCCATGTTCTACTTCGAGTACTATCAGGACCAATACCGCGTGGTAGTACCCTTTCAGCTGTCGCTCGAGACTGATACGCTGGTGATGCCTGGCAACTTCCGCACGCATGGCTTTGGCGCCCGCTTCGAGTCCAATAAGCGCAAGCCTTTCAACTTCGAGGTGTTCGGGGGCGTGCGCTCCTATTTTGGTGGACAGCGCCACCGCGTAGGCGGGGCCGTCTCCTATCGCTTTCAGCCCTATCTCCGTCTCACAACCGAAGCGGAGCACATCGATATCCAGATTCCCGAGGGGCGTGGACAGATTACACTTGTCAGTCAGGAAGTGGAGCTCACACTCACACGCAACCTGTATCTCAACAGCTTTCTGCAGTACAACACTTCCATACAGAACCTGGGCCTCAATACCCGCTTTCAGTGGCGCTTCCGCCCCATGTCCGACCTCTTCATCGTCTATAACGACAGCTACGACAACATGCTCAATGTGCGCTCCAGAGGTCTGATAGTCAAGTTGGTATATTGGCTTCAAGTCTAGCGCCCCATGCCGGTTTCGCTGCGCAGCTTCGCAATCCGATGGGCAAACATTTTTCTCTTTACTGGAACAATTTTCTACAAGTAATGCGTTATCATTCTGAGTACGAGCTACACATTGGTGCAAGCCAGTAGCGGACAACCGCAGTAGCTAGGACTTAGTTGGTAGTAGTTCACAGAGGAAGTCCCAGATCACGAGGTCTGGGGCTTTTTATTTTGTTCACTATCAACTGGTTATTGCCAAGGTAGCCGTAGCTCGCAGACCGTTCGTCCGGCAGTGCTGCGCAGCTCAATACTGGCGCCACGAAGCCCCAGAGTCCGCCGGGCATTGTACAGACCAAGGCCAAGCCCTTCTCCTGGTCTGGTGGTAAAAAACGGCTCAAACAGGCGTGGCTGCAACTCCAGTGGAATGCCGAGGCCGTTGTCTATTACCCGGATGACTGCTGCTTCAGCCTGCGCCTCCAGTTCCAGTATGATGGTGCCCCCGGTGGGTGGCAGCGCCTGCACCGAATTGTGCAGCACCGCCGACAGCGCCTGCGTTACCGCCGAGCGAGACCCAATCGGTTTACGAGACCAGGTGCCCCGGCGTTCAACTTTGATATCAGCACTCAGCAGTGGCTTCAACAGCAGCAAGGAGTCGTCCAGAACCAAACTGCCGTCTATGGGCTCTACCGTCGCCGAGTCTTCAGGCCGGGCATATACCCGCAGCGCCTGCAGGATGCGCGTGGTGCGCTCTGCCGCCAGAGAAGTCCGTTTGTTGTTCAGCACCAGCTGGGCAAAGGCATCGGCCAGTGCCAGGCTGCGCGCCCAGTCTTTCTGTTGGAACAGCGGCAGCCAGGCTTCTTCTATCTCGAAAATCTGCATGCCCGCAAGGCGGTCGGCCATCAACTCTACATTTTCCAGTCCATACTTCACCAGCGTGGTTTCCAGCCCCTTGCGTAAAGAGCGCTCGTAGCGTGTACGGGCCTGGGGGTCGGCTGACGAAGCTTTTCGCACCAGCATGCCAAAAACCTCATACTCGGCTTCTGTCAGGTTGCGCAGGTGCGAGGCAAGCCGCTCGGAAAGTGTTTCGGCCAGTTGCTCATTCACGCGGGTGAAACTGGCGATGGCTGCCAGGGGCGTCGACAGTTCATGGGCCAGCCCCGACAGCATGTGCCCAAGCCCAGCCATTTTTTCAGATTGCACCAGTTGTGCCTGGGTTTCGCGCAGGCGCTGTTCGGTCGTGGCCATCCGCTCTTCCAATTCCTGATTGGCACTGCTCAACGTACTCGAAGACTGATGTAGTTGGTCGCGGATGAGCGCCGCCGCCAGATAGGGTGCCAGCATTTCCAGCAGGTGCAGGTGCTGTTCGGTGTAGCTGTGCTTGGCCTTTGTCTGCACCGAGCAGGTCCCCAATACGCGGTCTTCAAAAAACAGCGGTACATACAGAATGCTTTCCATCCGGTCGCCGATGATGAATACCTTCTGTGTCAGGTATCTCAGATACTCATTCTCCGAGTCGTTCACAAACACCGACTTGCCATGGGTCACGCACCACGCCCCGTAGTTGAATGTCTGGGTAATCGGTATCCGAAGGTTGGGCAGGCGGGCCCCGTTCTCCATGTTGTAGATGTATTCCAGCAGCCGCTCTTCGGAATGGTAGAGGTCCACGCCGAAAAAGTCGAAAGGCATCAGCTGGGGCAGCTTTTCAAAGAATACCTGGCAGACGGCCTCAAACGTGGGCTCCGTGCACGACACACGGCCCAGCTCGGCCAGCAGGCCAAAGTCAATCGCGGTTAGCGTGTTGTTCTTGGGGCTTTCCACACTTTTAAACTACACAGAATCGGGAAGTCAACATGCGGCTTTTTGCAGGATGCGGCTCAAAGAGCTGCTTCTCCGTAGATTGGCGGTGCAAATATCCCACCCTCATGCAAGGTTTTTTCAAACTCCCTCCTGCTCACAACGAGCCGGTATACGGATACACCCCTGGTTCAGCCGAGCGTAAGGCCCTTGAGGCCGAGCTTGCCCGCCTGCGAGCTACCCAACTGGAGGTGCCTATGTACATTGGAGCTCAGCGGGTCACCACCGCCGATAAAGGCCGCATGGCGCCCCCACACGATCATCAGCATACTCTGGGCCACTACAGCCGTGGCACTGCTGCGCATGTTTCACAGGCGGTAGATGCCGCTTTGGCCGCTCG
This sequence comes from Pontibacter sp. T17, assembly GCF_057219875.1. NCBI lineage: Bacteria > Pseudomonadati > Bacteroidota > Cytophagia > Cytophagales > Hymenobacteraceae > Pontibacter > Pontibacter sp. T17. The sequence continues at coordinate 117,475 of NZ_JBXVVW010000001.1, read as the reverse complement.
GCCAGCCTGGGAAGCGCTCTCATGGGAGCAGCGCGCCAGCATTTTCCTCCGTGCAGCCGATCTTCTCGCCGGACCATGGCGCGCACGCTTTAATGCCGCTACCATGTTGGCGCAAAGCAAAACAGCCCACCAGAGTGAGATTGACGCTGTATGCGAGTTTGCCGACTTCCTGCGCTTCAACGTTCAGTACATGGCACAGCTTTATGCCATTCAGCCTGACAGCGCTCCTGGCATGTGGAATCGGCTGGAGTATCGCCCGCTCGAAGGTTTTGTCTTCGCACTGACGCCCTTCAACTTCACTTCTATTGCGGGTAACCTGCCCTGCGCCCCCGCGCTGATGGGTAACACGGTCGTTTGGAAGCCAGCCGATAGCCAGATTTACAGTGCCCACTTCCTGATGGAGCTGCTGCTGGAGGCGGGCCTGCCCCCCGGCGTCATCAACCTCGTGTATGTCGATGGCCCCACCGCGGGCAGTGTCATCTTCAAGCACCCCCAGTTTGCAGGTCTGCACTTTACGGGCAGCAGCGCCGTGTTCAACAAACTCTGGCAGGAAATTGCCCAGAACCTCGGTACCTATCGCAGTTATCCCCGTATTGTAGGCGAGACTGGCGGCAAGGACTTCATCATCGCCCATCCGTCGGCCGAGCCAATGGCCGTAGCCACGGCTATTACTCGCGGTGCTTTCGAGTTTCAGGGCCAGAAATGCTCGGCTGCCAGCCGCGTATACCTGCCCCAGAGTCTTGCAAACCAGGTACTCGACCGCGTCAAAGCCGACCTCGCCACCATTAAGCCCGGCCAGCCAGAAGATTTCTCCAACTTCTTCACTGCCGTTATCGATGAGCGGGCCTTTGACAAGATCGCTGGTTATATCGATGGCGCCCGCAAGGATCCCAATGCCGAAATCATCGGAGGTGGCGGCTATGACAAGACCAAGGGCTACTTTATCGAACCTACAGTCATCCTCAGCAAGACCCCGGATACCCGTACCATGTGCGAGGAAATCTTTGGCCCCGTTGTGACTGTATACGTCTACCCAGATGCCGAGTGGGATGCTGCCCTGAAGCTGGTAGACAGCACCAGCCCCTATGCGCTTACAGGTGCAGTTTTTGCCAATGACCGCTATGCTGTAGAGCACGCCGCCAAGGTGCTGAGAAATGCCGCTGGTAATTTCTACATCAACGATAAACCGACAGGTGCTGTAGTGAATCAGCAGCCGTTTGGGGGTGCCCGCGCCAGTGGCACCAACGACAAGGCTGGCTCCATACTCAACCTCATCCGGTGGGTAAGCCCACGTACTATCAAGGAGACGTTCGTCGCACCCCGCGACTACCGCTATCCTTTCATGGGTTAGGGCCGGACGCGTTTTCCGATAGACAGCCAGAACCTGCGGGTTCTGGCTGTTTGCTTATATTGAATAATGGTCAATTCAGAAGCACCGGTTCCATACAATCAGCAGGCAAGGGAGGTACTCAGCGTCGGCAATGCCAGAATTGCTTCTTTTTCTCTGGAGCAGATAGAAAACATTGACCATGAAACGGTGGCGGCCTTTGGCGATGAATGGCTGAAATTCAATGACTTTTCGGAAGCAGAGATCAAGCAGATTGGCGACGAGTACTTCGACATCCTCGGCCCTGAAATAGTCAATGCCGATTCAGTAGCGCTGGATGCCGGTTGTGGCACAGGCAGATGGAGCCGCTATCTGGCGCCGAAGGTTAGGTTTGTTGAAGCAGTTGATCCCAGCCAGGCGGTTATCAGCGCAGCGCAGTTGCTGAAAGACCAGCTGAATGTGCGTGTGACGCAGGCTGCCATAGATAACCTCCCTTTTGCGCCTGCCAGTTTTGATTTTGCCATGAGCGTGGGAGTGCTGCACCACATCCCGGATACGGCCAAGGCAATGGCAACACTGGCCCGGTACGTGAAACCCGGAGGCTATCTGTACGTTTATCTTTATTACACGCTAGACAACCGCCCCGCCTGGTTTCGCGGCATTTTCCATTTATCCAACAGCATTCGCTGGCTGGTGTCAAAAATGCCCCGAGCGATTAAACACTTCACATGCGATGTTCTTGCCTTGTTCCTATACATGCCATTTGTGCTGCTGGCTTGGCTGTTGAAAGTGCTGCTTCCTGGCAGTCGGCTCTATCATTCTGTGCCCCTGAGTTACTACGTTGGCAAGAGTTGGAAGGTTATCCGCAACGATGCACTCGACCGTTTCGGAACCCCGTTGGAGCAGCGTTTTACCCGCCAGCAGATAACCGATATGATGCATAAAGCCGGACTGGAGAACGTGGTCATTTCCCCACGGCCTCCTTTCTGGCATGCTGTAGCACGTAAGTCCGCTTGAGGCTTTCACTGTAGGGCTTTGATATGCGGCAGTAGCGACTTCCTGCTGCCGCTTGTATTTTCGGGGCATGACTTCCGCTCCATTCCTTGTTCGCAAAGCCACTGAAGCCGATGTGCCTGGTATGCATGCCCTCATCGCCGAACTGGCCGAGTACGAGCGCGCGCTAGACCAGATGGTGCTTACGGTAGACCAGCTGCGCCACGATGGCTTTGTGGTTCAGCCGCCTCGTTACGGGGCCTGGGTGGCCGAAATGGACGGGGCAATCGTAGGAATGGCCCTCTATTACTGGCGCTACAGTACCTGGAAGGGCATGAGGCTGTACCTTGAGGACATTGTGGTAACACTGCCCAAGCGTGGCCTGGGTATCGGGGCTGTCCTGTTTGAAAAAACCATCGAAACCGCCCGCGAGGCTGGCGCCACAGGCATGATGTGGCAGGTACTCGACTGGAACGAGCCTGCAATCCGTTTTTACGAAAAAATGCAGACCCGCTTCGATAAGGGCTGGATTAACTGCCATCTCGATTTCTAGCGCACAGATATCAGCCCAGCGGAATCGGCTCTTTTACATAGCGCCCAGGCGCAGGTTCTATGACAGGGTGCTTTTTGCTGCCCAGTGCAGTGCGTGCCGATACCTGTTTCCTGTTGTACTTCTGGAACCACTTGACCCAGTAAGTCCACCAGGAACCCTTCTCATTCTGGGCGCTGGCCAGCCAGCCTTCATTGTCCTGTTGCAGGTTGCCGCCATACCAAAATTCACGCTTCATTTTGGCTGGGGGATTCACTACCCCGGCAATGTGGCCACTGGCACCCAGTACAAACTCGGTTTCGCCTGAAAACAACTGCGCGCTGGTGTAAGCAGTAGGCCAAGGGGCAATGTGGTCTTCGCGGCAGGCTACAGCCAGCACTGGCACATCCACTTTGGTTACGTCAATGGGTTTGCCCAGTATTGGCAGTTTACCTGGTTTGCGCAGGTTGTTCTCGAGGTACATGTTTCGCAGGTAATAGGCATACATGCAGCCTGGCAGGTTGGTAGGGTCGCTGTTCCAGAATAGCAGGTCAAACGGCGTGTAGTCGCGGCCCAGCAGATAGTTGTTGATGACGTAATTGTACACAAGGTCATTGGCGCGCAGGAATGCAAAGGCATTGGACATGGCGTTGCCGCTGAAAACCCCCCCTTTCTGGTATTCTTCCTCGCGCTCGCGTACCTGTTGGGGATCAACGTACACCGAAATGTCGCCCGTATCGGTAAAATCCACCATCGCAGTGAAGAACGAGGCCGCGTTCACAATATCGCGCTTCTGTTGCTTCAGGTAGCCCAGCGTGCTGGCCAGCAGCGTGCCGCCTATACAATAGCCTATGACATTCAGCTTAGGTGTGCCACAGATGTCCAGCACGGTCTGCATCGGATTTAGCGCGCCCTGCTGCACATAGTCATCCCAGGTGGTTTCGCCCATTTCAGCAGGCACATTTTTCCACGATACCACAAACACCGTAATGCCTTGGTCTACCAAGTACCGGATCAGCGACGTTTCCGGCGTCAGGTCCAGGATGTAGTATTTGTTGATCCACGGCGGAATAACCAGCAGGGGCATTTCAGCCACTTTCTCGGTGGTCGGGCTATACTGGATCAGCTGGCACAGCGGGTTTTCGTATACCACCGCACCCGGTGTCACAGCAATGTTGCGCCCCACCTCAAAAGCCTTGGTGTCGGTCATGGTCAGCCTGCCTAGTTGCGCATCCCGTAGCAGGTTTGCGATGCCTTTCCGCACCGATTCGCCTTTGGTTTCCACTGCTTTCTGCTGTGCTTCGGGGTTCGAGAGGATGCTGTTGGCAGGGCTCACGGCGTCTACTACCTGGCCTACGTGGAACTTCAGCAGCCGTGCCAGATGCGGATCTTCCGGCGGAAACTGTTCGACAGCTTCCTGCAACATCCGCGACGAGAGCAGGTAGGCCTGGTGGTTCAGGTCGTCCCAAGGGCGCTGCCGCCAGGCCGCGTGGGCAAAACGGCGGTCACCAGGCCCCATGGTTACCAACGGGGGGAGTTCCTGCCCTGCCATACGCTGAGCACTGTACAGTGCCAGCTTCTGCCATTCAAAGAGCCAGCGCGTTTGAAATTGCATCCATTCGAGCCCGCGATGGGTAAGTGTACGGCCAAACTGGCGCCAGGCTTCCGCCAACGACTGCTGGTAGGCTTTGGTCCGCATGGGTTGTGGCAAGAGCTTTTGGGCTGCTTCGTGCAGATCCATTAGTAGGGCCAACTGATGGTCTACGGCTTCTTCCACTTTGGGGGGCAGCAGGGTGTCTACTGCTTTGCGGTAATATTCAGCGGCGGCATTGGAAACAGGATTCTGCTCGTGAGTTGGCTGATTTTCAGCAGCCTGTGCTGCTTTGGCAGCTTTTGGGGCAGTCTTGCGGGCGGTAGTAGCCATACGGAGGTAGCGGGAAGAGTGGCTATAAGTTCGTCAAAAGCTGCCAAATCGTGAAAGTCAATTATTGACACTATGCCAGTGGTTGTGCGGGGGCATCTGCCTCATATCTTTGTGATACTGCGGGAATAGCTCAGCTGGTAGAGCATCAGTTTCCCAAACTGAAGGCCGCGGGTTCGAGCCCCGTTTCCCGCTCGCATCAAAACCGCCCCTACGGCAACGTAGCGGCGGTTTTGCGTTTCCGGGCGTTGCAAGTCTTTGCAGCCCAATATCAGCGGGGTGGTGCAGCAGACCGAGCTGCACATACCCGAAGGCGTGTTCTACCGCCAGACCAACCAGTATGCCTATGCCCTGACCGACCACCTCGGCAACGTCCGCTCCATTGTATCGGGCTTAGGCCGCACCGCCCGCTGGATGACCATCGACCCCAAGAAACAGTACGCCAGCCCCTACCTCGCCATGGGAAATAGTCCTATCTTGAGGAAAGACATAGAGGGGGATATGCAACCCCATGAACCTTTATTCTGCCTGGCAGAAATTTTAGATCACCGCTTATTTACGCTGGTAGAGGTAGCCTATCTTATCGAGGCGATGATCCAGATATTATTATGAGAGTTGCAGCGTTGAACAATATCATAAAAGCCCAACAGCAAGTATGGTAATTGAGGCAGTTGCTTCTTCCAGATTCACTTATCAATTTGCAATAATTCAAGAAGGCGCTAGAATGAAAGAAGGAAGCGCTTTCAATGAGCTTTATGTTGACGGAGTTAAGAGACTTGGCGGAACAATATGGTGGAACCCAGACCGTTCAATTGGAAAATTTGAAGGTCGTGCTGTGCCTGTGACAGTACCATTGCTTAACCCCGGAGACTTTAATAGTGAAAGCTTTAAATGGCAAAGAGGTCTAGCGTCTCTTATTCATGAGTTTGTTCATGCATTTGAATACAAGTATGGAATCTCTTTTGGAAAACAGAGAAGGAAAAGCCGGGGTGGTGTCAGTTGGCAGGAGTGGTATGCAACAGCTTATGAGAATAGAGTAAGGGCCGAATTGGGTTATCCTTTGCGAAGTCATTATGCGGTTTCTGTCGATGGATATGGAACAGGGCCAAATATGCTCAAAAGCAAGAAGGGCCCCGACGGATCTCGCTCGCTGTTTGAAGGCTGGTCTTACTATTTCAACAAAGTTTTGAGAAAGGTTGGGAATTAAATGTTTAAAATTCTTTTCTTTTTTTTAATTCCTGTCAATAGTTGCTTTGCTCAACTGGTAAGACAACCTATTCTCATTTCACAAATAAAAGAATCCATTGATTCCATAGCACATGCCAGGCGTTTGGAGCTAAAAGAATGCGGTGCAAAAAGTCGTCGACTGATAAAATCTATAGCACGTCTAAAAAAACAAAGAGCAACATACTATCAGCTAATACCGGATAGTGTGTTTGAAAAGCCAGTCTTCATTATTGAAGTTCATTATACGGAAATTAAACCACCATACTTTGATTTAATTATTAAACCAGATCCATTCTATTATTCTATATACCATGATAAAATTGTGAAGTTTAGTAGTTACGAAATCCAGTTGATCATTAATGAATATGTAATAAAACTGGTTGATAGTCAAATTTTTAATAAAATGAATAATTTGAATCTCTGCGACTTCAGCCTTTCTGTACGAAAGAGATTTTATGTAATTATGTATTTTGATCGGAAAAATAATATTTTAAAAACATTTATTGGATATCCATAATGTTGCGGTTTATGTTCTATTTTGGGGCTTGACTAGCACTAAGGAGGCCTTATTTACGAAATTTTCAATGATGTCTGGTAAGGTGTTCACCCTGTGGGACAATTGATAGCCCGCAGGGCCTGCCAAACTAGCCTTTACCTCGTGAACACTCCTTTCAGCCTCAGGCCTCTCGCGTTGCTACCCCTTTGGCTGGGGCATGCCCGGCCGCGACCACGCCAGCCTGCTGTACCGCTACGGCTACCACCATCAGGAGCCCCCCGAAACCGGCTGGAACAACTTTGAACTGCGCATGTACGATGGCCGCACCGCCCGCTGGATGACCATCGACCCAAAGAAACAGTACGCCAGCCCCTACCTCGCTATGGGAAATAATCCTATCTTGAGGATAGATCCGGATGGGGGATTTGATGGAGAGGTTGAAGACCTATCGAAAGGAGGCAGGCAGGGTTTTTTTGATGACTGAGGATTCGACGGACCCACTTTTGACGAGGTTGCAATTAACGCAAATTTAAGTTCGTTTAGAATAAGACTGGGAAATGACTACATGTTCCCAGATGATCCTATAGTTTATTCCTATCGAGGTTTCTATTGTGATGACAAATTTTCATTATTTACCGGGATTTTTGTCCATCATCTTTCTGAAGAGCTTAGAATAAATGACTTGATAGCAGCTATTGGGTATTTTTGCTGATGGCGGGCAACTGGTAAATAAATCAAAAATACTTGGTGGAACAGCCGCTTACACATCAATTCTCTCATGGGCTGTTCAGAAAATGGAAGAAAATGTTGGTCCTACTACAATTAAGGAGTTCGCTTTCCTTCCATAGTTGGAGATATTTTTACCGGATCAAAGCTAAGCCTAAGGTGGACCCCTAGTGTTGGGCGGTTCTTTGCACGCGATTCCAGTTGCCTCAGCTCTTTAAATATCATACCAAATTGGAACAGCGTTGTTTAAGGCACAATACGATTACGAGGAAGTAATAAGAAAGTATGAAACACGTTGATATTAAAGATTTGGCAACTGTTATAGCAAGATACCTTGGTATTGACACTTCCTGCTTACATGAAGAGATTGCGATAAATCATGATCTTGATTTATGGGCGGATGATGGATATAATTTGATTTTGCACTTAAATAAGATTTACAAAATCAAATTGGAACCGACTTCGTTTCGCCTGTATCTGCTTGATGAATTCAGCATTGATATTCTATTTACACAGGTAGAAATAAAGTCAAAAGAAATACCTGAAGACCAGAAATACCCAGAACCACCGCTTACTTTACGAATTTTGTTAGATCAAATAAATAAGGAGCTGAATAAACTATAATTTTAATTAATCAATGTAAAATAGGATGAGCACTTCTCTAATGCCATAAATATGCGTCCTTCAGGGTGCATGGTTCCATAATTCGCCTCTGGCACCGCTGAACCACCCCGACTACTTCCCCTTCGGCTGGGGTATGCCGGGCCGCGACTTCGCCAGCCTGCTCTACCGCTACGGCTACCAGGGGCAGGAGAAAGACCCCGAAACGGGCTGGAACAACTTTGAGCTGCGCATGTACGATGGCCGCACCGCCCGGTGGATGACCATCGACCCCAAGAAGCAGTACGCCAGCCCCTACCTCGCCATGGGAAATAATCCTATCTTTAAGATATACATAGATGGAGGATACGCAACCCCATGCACCCTTATTCTGCCAGGCAGAAATTTTGGACCACCGCTTATTTACACTGGTAGAGGTAGTCTGTCTTATCAAGGCGATGATCCAGATATTATTATGGGAGTTGCAGCGTTGAACGATCTCATGAAAAGCCCAACAGCAAGTATTGCAATTGAGTTAGTTGCATCTTCCAGATTTATTTATGAATTCAAGATGTTACCAGAAATACTAAGAATGAGCGAAGGAAGCCGTTTCCAGCCACTCGAAATTGGTGGAATTAGGAGGCTTGGAGGAACAATATGGTGGAATCCTGATCGATCAATTGCAGAGGGTGAAAATGGACCTGTGGAAGTGACAATACCAGTACTAAATCCAGGAGACTTTAATAGCGAAAGCTTTAAGTGGCAAAGAGGTCTAGCGGCTCTTATTCATGAATTCTTTCATGCTTTTGAATATGAATATGGAATCTCTTATGGAAAACAAAGACATAAAAGCCGTGGTGGTGTCAGTTGGCGCGAATGGTATGCAACAGCTTATGAGAATAGAGTAAGGGCCGAATTAGGTTACCCTTTGCGAAGTCATTATGCGGCTTCTGCCGATGGATATGGAGCAGGGCCAAAAATGCTCATAAACAAGAAGGGCCCCGACGGATCTCGTTCGCTGTTTGAAGGCTGGTCTTACTATTTCAACAAGGTTTTGAGAAAGGTTGGGAATTAAATGTTTAAAATCATCCTTCTTTTTATAATTTCTGTTAATAGTTGCTTCGCTCAACTGGCAACGAGTCCTCTTTTCATTTCAAAAATAAAAGAATCCATTGATTCCATAGCACATGCCAGGCGTTTTGAGCTAATAGAATGCGGTGAAGAAAGCCGAAGGTTGATAAAATTTATCTCCCATATTAAGAAAAAGAGAGCAGAGTACTATCAGGTGATTCCTGATAGTATGTTTAATAAGCCTTTTTTCATTATTGAAATTCATCGACCAATAATTAAGTCAACTTATTTTAACTTGATTATCAAATCAGATTCATTCTACTATTATAGGGAAAATGGATATTTTTTGAGATTGAATAGCTATGATATGCAAGCTGTCATTCAGAAATGGTTGTTGGACTCGATTGATAATTTAAAAATGGAAAGCTTAGATCGTCTAGATCTTTGCGATTTCACGGTCTATGAGCGAAAGAGATTTTATGTAATTATATATATTGATCGGAGTAATAATCTTGTAAAAACATTTATTGGCTATCCGTAATATGGTGGTTTATATTCTCTATTTTTGGGGCTTGACTAGCCCTTGGAAACCTTATTTACGAAATTTGCAATGATGTCTGGTAAGGTGTTCACACCGTGGGACAATTAATAACCCGCAGGGCCTGCCAAGTTAGCCTTTACCCGCGTGAACACTTCTTTCAGCCTCCGGCCTCTCACGTTGCTGCCACTAGGCTGGGGCATGCCCGGCCGCGACTACGCCAGCCTGCTGTACCGCTACGGCTACCAGGGCCAGGAGAAAGACCCCGAAACGGGCTGGAACAACTTTGAGCTGCGCATGTACGATGGCCGCATCGCCCGCTGGATGACCTTCGACCCCAAGAAGCAATACGCCAGCCCCTACCTCGCCATGGGAAATAATCCTGTTTCAATAATAGACCCCGACGGAGGCAAAGATGGTAAGCCAGGATTTTTTCAAGACTATTTGCCTCTAAAGCCCAAAGAGAAGCATGGAAATTTGCAGAAAGTAAAGGTCTAGACCCGGCAACAGCCGTCATGGCTCATAGAAATGGACAATTCTCTGTAGAGTGGCACGATGCTAACAATGATATAAATGCTGCAATGTTTGGAAAAGCTTCACATAATCCTCAAACAGATGCGCGTAGTAAATACTTTACAAGGACAATTATGGCATACCAAGGCGGAGGTCTCTACACAATCGTATCCCCTATCTTCCTCCGGCACATGTTCCGGACGTATTCACAGTAGGCATAAGCGGCTCTTTCATGCTAAGCAATATCACTCCATATATACCATCTGGCATAAGTACAGCGGGCGGCATCTCATTTTCATTCAACACAAGACGTAGCGAATGGGCCACTTTCGTTAATACAGAAGAACGCTATGGACTTGATATGTATTCAATTGGTTTGACAACATCATTTACTAACTTTGCAGCAGTGAATGATGCTGCGAAACCTGTATGGGCCCAAATAATGGGGGGATCAGGCTATAACTGGAGCGCAGGTTATAGTTTTGCCTCTTTAGAATACTCTATGGGAATAGATGATAATGGTATCCCAAACTCTCACGGTATTGGTTTAGGGATAGGATTTAGTGTTTCGCCCTTCATTGGTAGCTTTTCATTTTCCAAAACTAACTCATCACAAATAAAATGAACTATTATAAATTTATATTTACACTTGTTGTAATTTTTTTATCCCACGGATGTATCAACTGTGAGTATTACACCTGGAACAAATACTATTATCCTGTAATAAATGGAAAAGTACATTCAGTTAAATACGAAAACTGGAAAAATGGCATAATGTGCCATAACGTTTATATTACAATGGGCGATGACAGGTCGACATTTTTAATAACATTTCGTGAAGGCGAAAATGGATATTTGCATTTTAATCCTCTTGATTCTGTAGAGAAAAAGGACTCATCATTTTTATTTATGATTTATAAACAAAATGGTGATACTGCTTTTTTTTCAGCTGATAGTTTCTGTAACATATATCAAAACAGAATATCTCGTAATAAATGATAGGGCTCAACTTGCTGTTTTGATGCGGGCATGATAGATTCACAGGGATTTGCTGAGTAGCCTAGACTAAATGAGCACCCCGAAACAGGCTGGAACAACTTTGAGCTGCGCATGTACGATGGCCGCACCGCCCGCTGGATGACCATTGACCCCAAGAAACAGTACGCCAGCCCGTATCTGGCCATGGGAAATAATCCTATCTTGAGGATAGATCCCGATGGGGGTAGCGACACTGATATCTACATTATTGACGAAAAGGGAGGCGTTGAAGTACTTAAGACTGATCATGACTACGATATCTTCCTATTTAGAAATTCTGATGGGTTTTTAGAGAGGATTGGTGATTTCTTCTGTAAACAACCTAATGGGTTCATTGAGATGCCAAGATCAATGCCCGGCTATCAACAAGTCCAAGCACTATCTAAGAACTACTTAGATCCTAGAAGTGCCGCAGCGTTCTTTGGCGCAACTAGGGAAATAAATCGGCGCCTTGGACTTACTGTTTTTATCAATCAGTTTAATACTAATGATGGGAAGCATTCTAATGTAGCGCTTAAAGCTATTGGTAAAGATGAAAACCAATTTTTGTATGGTTGTATTGATATTCAGTACATTGGAGGTCGTGTAGGCTCAGCTACTATCGATATGGAAAATTCGCAAGCAGTTATTGATATATTTTCGGAATATGGCTGGTTTGGTGCTTACAAAATTTTAACAGAAAATGTTGACTTCAATGGCCCGGCTTTTTCTGGTACTAATTGGGTTCCAGGCCTAAACACAGAAACGAATGTAAGATTTATGGAGCATAGAAGCCATTTCCACTTGCAGTTTGTTAATCCCAGTATATTCACCTTCAAAGTACTCGGTAAATGAAAAGACTTGTTTCACCAATATTTTTGCTCCTTCTTGTTGGTATCACTTCGTTTGATACGAGTAATAACAACCGTTTGTGTGAGCAAGTAGTGATAGAACCTCAATGCGTCGGATGGGTAAGCAATCAGAATGTAATGATTGATTCTTTATCAAAAATTGAATCAAAGTTTGATTCAATTCAGTGTTCTCTCTCGCTTATAAACTATCGTTTACTTTTTTCGGGTGCCCGTGATTCGTTATTGATTAGCAATCTTCAGCTACAATATAAAGAGAATAATATAATTGAAACTAAGTCAGAAACAATAATACTTACGGATAGCTTTATGCAAAGCACACTATTAAGTAATAAAGGAATTATATATTATATTTATTTCAAGAAACTGCGATCTACAACTTCTACGATTGAGATTCTTTCGGCATATCTGACAGTGAGTACCTCGGATGGGGACTCCTGTACTATTTCTGTTTACCCACGCAAGTAGAGTGAAGGCGGGGTTCTTAACTTTCCTTGTTCATCTTTTGATAAGTTGAAATTGGGTTCCGATTTATATTCTCCCACTGCACCCTCGGGGGCCTGCGGGGCAGGAGAAAGACCCCGAAATGGGGTGGAACAGCTTTGAGCTGCGCATGTACGATGGCCGTATCGCCCGCTGGATGACCATCGACCCCAAGAAACAGTATGCCAGCCCCGACGGCTTTCGCACCAGTTCCAATGATGGTGTTGCTGCAAAGTGCTCAAAACGATCGTACTGTCAGCGTTTATCCGCCTTCAGTCTCTCGTGTTGCTTCCACCAGGGTAGGGGGCAGGGCCGTTTCAGTACCTTGTCTGTGCAGGCGCAGGGTAAACTTCGCCGTCGCGCAGGCCCCCTCCCAAAAAATCTCTCTACCTTTACGCCGTCTTCGCGTATAACCTAACTAACATGTTCGATAACAAGTCGATTCTCGTTACCGGTGGCACTGGCTCCTTCGGCAAGAAATTCATCGGTACCATCCTTCAGAAGCATCCCGAAGTACGTCGGATCATCGTCTTCAGCCGCGACGAACTCAAGCAGTTCGAGATGCAGCAGGTGTTCTCGCCCTCTCAATACCCCCAGATTCGGTATTTCATTGGCGACGTCCGCGATGCTCAGCGGGTGTACCGGGCGCTCGAGGGTGTCGATTATGTTGTCCATGCGGCAGCCCTGAAGCAGGTCCCTGCTGCCGAATACAACCCTTTCGAGTGCATCAAGACCAACGTGCTGGGTGCCCAGAACATCATCGAGGCGGCAATCGAACAGAATGTGAAACGTGTGGTAGCACTCTCCACCGACAAGGCTGCTGCGCCTATCAACCTCTACGGTGCCACCAAACTCTGTTCCGATAAGCTGTTTACTGCGGCCAACAACATCAAGGGCCACCGCGAAATGAGCTTTTCCGTTGTGCGCTATGGCAACGTTATCGGCTCACGCGGTTCTGTAGTGCCCTTCTTCCTGAAGCAGCGCAAAGAGGGTGTGCTTCCTATTACCCATGCTGATATGACCCGCTTCAACATCTCACTCGATGAAGGGGTCGACCTCGTGATGCATGCCCTGCATAACGCCTGGGGTGGCGAGCTCTATGTACCCAAACTGCCCAGTTACAAGGTAACCGACATGGCCACTGCCATTGCGCCCAATGTTGAGCAGCGGGTTGTCGGTATCCGTCCCGGCGAAAAACTCCACGAGGAGATGATTACCGAAACTGACTCTCTCAATACTGTCGAGTTCGACAAGCATTACGTCATTTGCCCCACCACCTCGCTCTGGTCCAAGGAAGAACTCATGCGCGAGTTCAAAGGCAAAGAAGTACCGTTTGGGTTCAAGTACAATAGCGGCACCAACACCGACTGGCTGTCCGTAGAGCAGCTCCGCGAGCAGATTCGCCTCCACGTCGATCCCAGCTTCCAGCCCCTCGTCTAAGCATACTACCGTCTCTTTCCGAACCAGAACATGACTACGGTATCCAGTATTGCCACTCCCATCCCCTACGGACGGCAAACCATCACCCAGGCCGATATCGAAGCAGTTACGGAAGCCCTTCAGTCAGACTTCATGACGCAGGGGCCACGTGTTGCTGCTTTTGAGAAGGCATTTGCCGAGTATGTAGGTGCGCCCTATGCGGTGGCTTTGGCCAATGGAACAGCGGCACTCCACCTCTGTGCCCTGGCGCTGGATATCAAGCCGGGTACACGCGTCATCACTACGCCCAATACCTTTGTGGCCAGTGCCAACTGTGTTCGGTATTGCGGGGGCGAGGTGGATTTCGCCGATATCGACCCGGAAACGTTCTGCCTGGACATCAAGGCAGTGCGCAAGAAACTGGAAGCCGCTCCCAAGGGGCACTACCACGGCCTCATCCCGGTTGACTTCGCGGGCTACCCCGTGGACCTTAAGCAGTGGCGCGAGCTGGCCGATGAGTTTGGCCTCTGGATTATTGAGGATGCCTGCCACGCCCCTGGAGCTGTCAGTCAGTCGCACCGAGCTGGCGATGGTAAGTACGCCGACCTGGCCATTTTCTCCTTTCACCCGGTCAAGCACATTGCTACGGGCGAGGGTGGAATGATCACCACCGCGCGGAAAGACCTCTACGATAAGCTGCAACTGCTGCGTACCCATGGCATCACCAAGGACCCCAACCTTCTGGAGGAAAACCACGGAGGCTGGTACTATGAGATGCAGACGCTGGGCTACAACTACCGTATCACCGATCTGCAGTGTGCGCTGGGTCTGTCTCAACTGAACCGCGCTGACGAAGGGCTTGCCCGACGTCAGCAGATAGCCGATCGCTATACGGCGGCTTTTGCCGGGAACGCAGCCATCGCGGCCCCCAGGGTTGTAAAGGGGGTGCAGCACGCATACCACCTGTATGTCATTCAGGTAGCAGACCGTAAAGGGCTGTACGACCACCTGAAGGCGCATGGCATTTTCGCTCAGGTCCATTACATCCCCGTGCATCTGCAACCCTATTATCGGCAGTTTGGCTGGAAGCCTGGCGACATGCCCCATGCGGAGGCATACTACGCCCGCTGTCTGTCTCTGCCCATGTATCCAGCCCTTACCGACGAGCAGCAGCAGTACGTAATCGATACGGTGCTGGCTTTCGTAAGTCAAGGCCGCTAGGGCTGCCGTTTTTCTTGGGAATCATTCTTTCAGAAAGCAATCGGGCAAGACTCCCTGGCGGTTGTCGGTGTAGTCTTTCCAAATACCCCTCATCCAGTGTGTAGCTGGTTATGCAAATGAAAAAGGCCGTTATCCTTACTGAGGCTACCTCAAAAACCGGATTGGGCCATTTGGCCCGCTGCCGTTCGCTGCAGGCTGCCTTTGAATCAATTGGCGTCAGCTGTCAGATTTGGCTCAACAGCGATGACGCTGTCAAAGAGCAGAATGGCGAAGCCTTTATCGTGCACCGCAACTGGCTGTCGGATAATGGCCTTTCCGAAGTCGTGGATACGCCTGTCGTGGTAGTGGATAGCTACCTCGTCAGCGATGACAGCCTCCGGAAGCTGGCACAGCAGGTAGAGACTATTGCTTTTCTGGACGACACCATCCGGATGGACTATGGGCGTGGTGCAGTCATCAATGGCGCCCCCGGAGCTGATAAACTTCCGTATCCCCAGAACGACAAGCTGAACTATCTGCTGGGCAAGGACTACACGCTCTTCAGACCCGAGTTTCAGCCAGCCTACCAGCATCCAACGTCTGGCCAGATCGAGCAGATTCTCGTTACTTTCGGTGGCGACGATCCCCGTGGCCTGATTCCGGGCACGCTCCAGTTGCTCAACAGGAAATACCCCAACGCCCGGAAGATTGTTATCGCCGGGCCGGGCTTCAGTAAATCTGCCTCGGTACGCGAAGTCGCGGATGCCCATACCCAACTGCGGCTGGGTGTTTCAGCCCAGGAAGTCCGCCAGCTGATGGAAGCCAGTGATGTGGCAATTTCCGCCGCCGGGCAGACACTTCAGGAGCTTTCAAAAATGGGCGTTCCCACTATCGCAGTCGGTATCGTTGACAATCAACTGCACATAGCTAACGGCTTGGCCGCTGAAGGTGCAGTTGTTTACGGGGGCTGGTGGCAGGACCCCGCATTGTTCGAGCATCTCTCCCAGGCGCTCGATAGCCTGGAATCGCAGGCGGCGCGTGCGGCACTCAGCCGTAAGGCCGAGGCTGTTTTTGACGGCTTGGGAGCTCTGAGAGTCGCTAAAACCCTGTCTGGCGTGGTATGAGAATCCTGTTCCTGACAAACAACAATGCTTCCCTCCGGCTGGCCGAATGGCTCGTGCAGACCGAAGGACCCGTAGTTACCGTATGGGGAGAGCCTTTGTCTGAAGAGTTTCTGGCAGGCCTTCAGCCAGACTGGATCATCTCATACAACTACAAGCACATGATCCGCGAATGGGTGTTGAATGCCTATCCCCAACGGGTCATCAACCTTCACACCTCTTTTCTGCCATACAACCGTGGTGCCGACCCCAATCTCTGGAGTGTCATCGAGGGTACACCAGCTGGTGTTTCCATTCATCTGGTTGACAAGGGCTTGGACACTGGCATGATTCTGCTGCAACGCAAGGTTGCATTCGACTTGGAGCGTGAGACGCTGGCCAGTTCCTATAAGGCGCTCCAGGAAGAAATTCAGGCGCTCTTCATGGAAAACTGGCGTGCAATCAAGTCTGGCGAAATTGTGCCTCAGCCTCAGGTTGGCACACCTACCTATCATCGGCGGGCACATTTGGAGCCATATCGGCCTATTTTAGACCAGTATGGCTATGACATCACGCTGGCCGAATTCCGGAATCGCATCGCTACTTTGAATCTCTAACTGCCTTCGCCCATGTTCAACATAGGTCACCATACCATCAGCCCAGACCACCGGCCCTTCATCATCGCCGAAATGTCGGGTAACCATAACCAGAGCCTGGACCGCGCCCTGGCCATTGTGGAGGCTGCCGCCAAGGCAGGTGTGCATGCCCTCAAGCTGCAAACCTACACCGCCGACACCATTACCATGAATGCCCGTGGCGGGTGGTTCGAAATCAGTGACCCCAATTCCCTGTGGGCAGGCAAAAATCTGTATCAGCTGTATCAGGAAGCCTACACCCCTTGGGAATGGCATAAGCCTATTTTCGACCGCGCCAAGGAACTCGGCATGGTAGCGTTCAGCTCCCCCTTCGATGAAACCTCGGTCGATTTCCTGGAGAGTCTGGATGTGCCAGCATACAAGGTGGCTTCTTTCGAGAACACGCACCATCCCATGCTGCGACGGATTGCCGCCACGGGGAAGCCTGTCATCCTTTCTACCGGCGTCTCTTCACTTTCTGATATCGACGAAGCTGTCCGCGTGCTGCGCGAAGCTGGCTGCCAGAATCTGGTGCTTCTCAAAACTACCAGCACCTATCCGGCTACACCCGAAAACACCAACCTGCGCACCATCCCGGTGCTGGCACAGGCGTTCGGCACTACCGTTGGCCTCTCTGATCACACGATGGGGATTGGCGCGGCAGTAGCTGCTGTAGCGCTGGGCGCCCGTGTTATCGAGAAGCACTTCACCCTCCGTCGTGCCGACGGTGGCGTTGATAGTGCGTTCTCTCTTGAACCTGAGGAAATGGCAGCTCTCGTTACTGAAACCGAGCGTGCCTTTCTGGCGCTGGGCCGCGTGCAGTTTGGCGTTCAGAAAGCCGAGGAGAAAAGCCTCATTTTCAAGCGCTCAGTATACGTTACGAAGGACATTGCGGAAGGCGAGCTGTTCACTGCTGAGAACATCCGCGTCATTCGCCCCGGCGACGGCATGCCCCCCAAGTATTACGACCGTCTCCTGGGCCGCAAGGCGCCTCGCGCCCTAAAGGCGGGCACTCCGCTCAACTGGGACGCTGTCCTTTGAGTGCGCCCTCCTCTTATCATCGCGGGTAGCCGGGATTAACCAGCCCTGGTTTTTTCACTTTGTTAGGATATACCCTTGCGTACCACCTGAGGCTAACTTCCTATCTTGTGGGGTGTTACATGCCTCTTCCGTCCAGTATCTCCGTACTGCTCGCCTGCTGCTGCTCGCGCTGGTATGGTTAGTAGTCGCTGTTTCGGGTTATGCCCGGCAGGGCAAAGCCGCTTACACGCAGGGCAAGGCCGCCTATGACGCCGGCCAGTACAGCCAGGCAATGCCCCTGTTTCAGCAGGCGGTGCAGGACCCTGCCTACGCCGCCAAGGGTAACTACATGCTGGCGCTCTGCTACCGTAAGCAGGGCGGCTGTGATAAAGCGGCGGTTTACTTTAAGAGAGCCCTGACTGCCGACCCCAATGCTGGCGGCGCCAGTTCGGCTGCCAAGTTCGATGAGAAGCTGGCCGAGTGTAAGCTGACCCGCGCTGGGCTGGCGCAGGTAGCCGACGCGGGCATTGCCGCCACCCCGGCCGATGCGCAGGTGGTGCCCGCGGTGGCAGGCGACGTCTTTCTGCAGGAATATGTGGTGCAGCTGGCCAATGGCGTCACCGTGGTAGATCTGTCGGGCCAGTTGGCTCCCGGCGAGCGCGAGCAGTTGCAGGCACACCTGCAGAAGGCGGGCACGTATCTCGACCGGGTTCTGCTCCTCGCCATCGTGCCCGCATCTTCGGCTGAAGACCTTCAGCAGCTGGCGCAGAAACTCGCAGCCCCTCTCACAGGCAACCCCAAACCCATAGTGCTGGTAGAGCGCGAAGGCGTACTCGCACTGTCCGAACAGGTAGAGGGCCTGTCGCAGGCGCTGTCGGCTGCCAGTGCAGCCCGCCTTAAGCGCGATGCCTCCGGTACCGTCAACTACCGCGCCCTTACCGCCGCACTCGATACCGTGCAACCACCCGAAGCCCCACTGTCACCCTGGGTCTGGAGCGGCCCTGGGCTGGGGCTGCTGGCTGTTTTGCTGATCGCCCTGGTCGTGCGAAATCGAAAGCGGAAAGCACAGGCTTTACTCGACGAAGCCAGCCGACGACAGTATCTCGAGAGTGAGCTGCGAACCATTCACGACGTTCTCTTCAATGACGAACTCTGGGCCACCTACAGCGCCAAGCATGATGCTGCCGCTGTTGAGCGCGTGAGACTCTCCTGGCAACTCGAGTACTCAGGCCTCACCAAAAGCCCTGATGCCATCGCTATTCGCGACCTTAAAGAGAAAATCCGCAAGCTGGAGCTCAGCCCCACTGCCGTATTCACCGATAACTGACCTGCCCTCATGCTCTTCTGGATTGTTGCCGCTGTCATTGCCGTGGGGTTGTCTGCCATGTTATGGTGGTCGGCGAGGCCACGCCCGTTTGTCAACACCGAGGCCCATCGCCAGCATGCTGCGCTCGAAGGTCAGCGGCGCTTTCTCACCAACGAAGATTTCTGGAAGAAGGCCGCCAAAAAGGGCAACGCAGAAGTTGCCGTCAAGCGTCGCGCCAGGCTCATTGCCGAGTTCAACCACCTGAAGGCCAGGCAACTCACCTCGGCTGCCCCACTTCTGGAAATCACCAATTTCCTCAAACGCCTCGACCGCATCCGACAGAACCCCGGGAAGTTCCTGCGAGCAGTCGTTTGGTTGGCCCTCCCGCTAATGGCGCTTACTGTTCAGGCCCAGGACCTCTCTACTGCCGACAGAACCGCAGCTGAACAGCTCCTCACAGCGGGTAACACTGCCTACGAGGCCAAAGCCTATTCCACCGCGCAGGAGAAGTATCAGGCCCTGCTTGCACAGTATCCCAACTACAAGCGTGCAGTGGTAGCCTACAAGGCTGGCCTGGCTGCCGCCAAACAGAAGAACCACTCCAAGGCACGTGAGTTCTACACCATAGCCTATCAGGCCGACCCTGCTACCGGCGGCGCTTCGTCGCTGGCCAAATTCACAGGCAAAATCCGCGAGAGCGGCCTCGCCCTCTCCGATCTGCGCGCTGCTGGCGACAACACATCGGTAAAGCCTGAAGCAGCGGTCAGTGCCGTTGATGCGCCCCCGCTCACTGAAGCCGAAAAAGCCGCCGCCGAGAAGCTGCTCTCCGCAGCCAACAGCCAGTATTCAGCCAAAAGCTATGCGTCGGCGCTTACCCAGTACGAGGAACTGCTTGCCCGCTACCGGGGCTACAAAACGGCGGTTGTGGCCTACAAGGCGGGCCTCACCGCTGCCAAGCTGAAAGACTGTACCCGTGCTGCCGGGTTTTACCGCCAGGCTTTCGCTGCTGACCCCGCCACAGGGGGGGCCTCGTCGCTCTCCAAGTTTGAGGAAAAGCTCTCAGAGTGCGGTCTCTCCTGGGCCGATGTGCGGGACGTAAACATGGCGGCTGATCAGGCGGCAGAGGGCGTGCCGGATGCTGCCGAAACCTACGCCGAGGCACTGCCTGAAGCGCCTTCTACCTTCGATCTCATCTGGACGACCCTTGGGGCCATTCCGGTTGGTCTGATCGCGGGGTTTCTGCTGTATACCTTCGGCATTCAGTTTTTTACGGTCAAGACCAAAGAGCAGTACCTGCGCCATTGCCGCGACATCAGTTCCGACAACAGCCTCTGGGATCAGCTGAGGAAAACGCATGGCCCACAGTCTGCCGATCAGCTTCGTGAACTCTGGGTACGTGCCGTCAGTGCGGTGTCTGCTGGGGATACCAACCAGCGGCCTGAGCATCTCTATGGCTTGGGCCTCAAGCTCAAGGCCGATGCGTCGGGCTTTTTCGACGATAGCCATTATGGTTCAGATCGCAGTCTGCTTTGGGGCTTTCAGCGTCACAGCCCGCTCTGCTTCTTCGAGGGCATTGCTGCCGATGTCGACGCCAAACCCCCAGCCGTGATACAACTGCGCCATCCCGGGGGCTACGAGCGCCTCGTGTGGGCCACTCCCCAGATGCTGCGAAAAGCCCAGCAGGGCGCTAAACTCAAGGTTCGCATGCATCAGGTGGCAGAGCGCTGGACCCACTGGAGCAACGACCCCGACTACTTCGATCCCATCGGCAGTGCCGAACGCAACCGCGCCCTGCAGTTGCAGTACTATGGCGAACCCCGTTTCGTAGACCTGCAGAAATGCGCTGAAGTTTTCGTCGGTTCTTCAGAGTTCTACATACCCCCGCCAGCTGACGCCATCCCCCAGGCTGTGGTAGAAGTGCTGGGGCCTGTGGCCCAGGAAACTGGCTTTGAACCTGCTACCGAGCCCAAAGACACTGCCCGCACTGGCGACTATGACGATGGGGGCGATACCCTCATCATCGTCGACAGCATGACGGGCGACCGCTCTTACCGCGACAGTGAGTATGCTCCCGAACGCAGCTGATCCTTCGTCTTTCAGCTGGGGACAGGTGCGGCCGCGGGTGCTCTTTTATGCAGTGAATGGGGTAGGGCTGGGCCATCTCACGCGCCTGTTGGCGCTGTGTCAGGCCCTCAGGGCCGAATGCCCACAGCTGGAGCCCCTGTTTCTCACCACCTCTGATGCCGACAACCTCCTCACACGCTACGGAATACCGTACGTGCACCTACCCAGCAAGACTGCTGCCGGCGGAACACTGCTTACATATCGACGATTGGGCCGGCTATACAGTGCCTTGGTCAACCCGCTCTATGACCAGTGGCAGCCCCACATGCTGGTGGTAGACACCCTCGTCACCGGCTCGCTCCACGATCTGCTCAATATCCTGCGCTTCGGCAACGCCTTCAAGGTGTATGTGCACCGCGCCCGAAAGCCCGATGCCTACGATCAGGGTACCGTGCAGGCCCAGCGTTTCTACGACCTAGTAGTCACTCCCCACTACCGCGACAGCGAGCTCATTCCCATGCCCGTTGGCTTCGACGTGCCCCTGTACTGGAGCGGCCCGCTCTTTTTTCAGGATGATACCCCCGCCGACTCTCGCGAGGCCATCCGCGCTCGTCTCGGCATCGCCCCCACAGACCACCTCCTGCTGCTCACCCTCGGTGGCGGTGGCGATCCCGCCATTGCTACGCTGTTGCAAAGCCTGCAACCGCTGCTGGCCCAGCGTCCTGGCCTCAAAGTGCTGTTTGCCCAGGGGCCACTGGCCCGCACGGCGCCCCCAGCCTGGTGTCAGGCCATTCAGGACTTCCCGGCCAGCAGCCTGCTGCCTGCTGTAGACATGGCTATTTCCGCAGCGGGCTACAACTCCTTCCACGAACTGCTGCACTACGGCGTACCCACACTGTTTCTGCCCCAGCCCCGTGGCTACGACGACCAGCTGGCCCGTGCGGCCCGCGCAGCCGCTGTCGGGGCTGCCCTGTGTGTGCCACCTGCACCCGACGGCCAACCTGCCCCACAGCAGCTGGCTCAGGAAGTAGCGCGCCTCCTCTCCGATGCCTCCCTGCGCGACAGTCTGGCGCTGGGTGCCCGCAACTATGTGCCTGTAAACCATGCCCGCGAGGCTGCCCGCGTGCTGCTTTCGCAGCTGCACACACGTCTCTTCCCGGTAGATGTTCCCGCCGATGAAGAAGACTAACGCCACCGCTGACCGCAATTCACGGCTCGAGGCCCACCGCAACCAGTCGCAGCCTGCCGTCGGCCCCGAGAGTATCGGCCTCGTGCTCACAAACGCCTGCAACCTCAACTGCATCACCTGCTGGAGCTACTCGCCCCTGTTGGCGGCACAGCCGGGTATCCAGTGGAAGCGCCAGCAGATAGACCCCGACATCGTCCTGCGCCTCATCGAAGATGCCGCCGACCTTCGCGTGCGGCGCTTCATCCTCACTGGCGGCGGCGACCCCCTCGTCTATCCCCATTTCGACATGATGGTGCGGGCCATGCACCTGCGCGGCATCAAGGTCACGCTCATCAGCAACCTCACCCTCGTCCGCGACCCCGGAGCCTTCCTCGACCTCGGCATCGAGACACTGCAGGTCAACTACTCCGCCGCCGACGAAGCCAGCTACCTCGCGTTTCATCCCAACCGCAAACCTGCCGACTTCCATCAGCTCGAGCAGCTGCTTACCCGCCTCAGCCAAACACCCAGCGAGCTCAAACTCGTCTGCGTCGTCTGCCAGACCAACGCCCATCTCCTCCCGCAGCTCATCCAGAAGGCCAGCGCCTGGAAGGCCTCCATTCAGTTCAAACTCATGAGCATCGCGCCGGGCACCGAGCAGGTTTCTGTCACCCCGGCCCAGCATCTTGCCTTGCAACAGCAGTTGCCAGCCCTTCAGCAGCAGGCCGCCAGTCTGGGCGTCCCCACCAACCTCGCCGCTTTTGCCCTGCAACTCCAGGGCGCCGACCGCTTTTCCTTCCCCATTGATGCCGTAGGCTGCTATGCAGGCTATTTCTATGCCCGCGTACGGGCCGATGCCTCTGTCGCCTTTTGCTGTAACAGCGCGCCCGAACTCGTGGTAGGTTCGCTCCGCGAAAAGCCCTTCAGCGACTGGTGGTTCGACGACGCCTGGCAGCACTTGCGCCAACAGCTCCACGACGGCCACTATGTGCACGGCTGCGACCGCTGCGGCAAGTTCGACCTCAATTTCCGCCTAGCCCAGCTCGAGGGCCGCCTGACGGTCACTCCGCCAGAAACACCTTGATGCGCGTGTCGCGCGCTGGGTGGGGGGCCAGTATCACGCCGTAGTGGTTCACCCCCTCTACCCTGAAGGCCTCCGACTGCGGCAACATTGCTTGCATCTCTCGCACCAGTTCGTTGGGCAGTATGTCGTCGCCCGGTTGCACATTGTGCCGCCCGGCCTGTAGTATCAGCACTGGCGCCTGTACATCGGCATACGGCATGCGGCGGGTAAACGCCAGCCGCGCTTTCACATAGCGGCTTTTTGCTGCCAGCCGCCACAGCGCCCGCCACGGATTGATGGACCCGCCCTGCGCCTGAAACTCTGCTTCTATCACCCGCTTGGGTACACAGCAGCGCACACGCCCGCCGGGCAGTTCTTCCATTTCGTAGCGGTAATACCGGTCCAGCACCTCGTTCCAGTTCTGCGGGCCACCCACGTTCTGCTTCATCTGGTTCAGGTACGCTTCAGCCGACGGAAACACCACATCCAGCCGGGCCAGTGCAGGCCGTATCGCCTGTATGGCTTTTGCGCTCTGGCTGAACCGAATCACCCCGCCGCCATCGGCTAGCACCACTTTCTGCACCTTTTCAGGGTATTTCGCCGCCAGCCGTATCGCTATCACTGCCCCTAGCGAATGCCCCAACAGCAGGACCCGACCCAGCTCCAGCGCGTCTATTACCGCAGCGGCATCGTCGGCATGTACTTCGGTGCCATAGGGACCCTCGGGCTTGTCGCTGCGGCCACGGCCACGCAGGTCCATGCCCCACACGTCGTACCCCTCGGCCTGTAGCATTTCCGCGATGCTCAGCCAGCTGATGTGGCTGGCCGTCAGCCCGTGCAGGCAAAATACCTTGGGACCGGCGCCCGGCCAGTGCCCTACGCCAAACGTCAGGCCACGGGCCGTTACAGTTTCGAGATGATAGGGGAGTGCCATTGCCCCAATTTAGCAGCCCAGCCTGCCGCGCTACCGCGTTCCACCTTTTTCCTGTAGTTTCGGGCTGTTTTTCAGGAAAATCGCCCGCATGAAAGTTGTCCTGTTCGCCGGAGGAAAAGGCACCCGCATCAGCGAGGAAAGCCACCTGCGCCCCAAGCCCATGATCGAGATTGGGGGGCACCCTATTCTCTGGCATATCATGAAGATTTACGCCGCACAGGGCTTCAACGAGTTCGTGGTCTGCCTCGGCTACAAAGGCTATCAGATCAAGGAGTTCTTCATCAACTACTTCCTGCACGCCGCCGACCTCACCGTCGACCTCGCCACCAATCAGGTGCAGGTGCACGGCAACCGCAGCGAAAACTTCAAGGTAACGCTCGTCGATACGGGCCTGGAAACCCAGACCGCTGGCCGCCTCAAGCGCGTGCGCGAATACCTCGGCAACGAGCCCTTCTTCCTCACCTACGGCGATGGCGTAGCCAACGTAGACCTCAAGGCCCTGCTGGCCCATCACAAGGCACATGGCAAGGCTGCCACCCTTACGGCCATTCAGCCGGGCTCGCGATTCGGCGTGCTGGACGTCCAGGCCAATGGCAGCATCAGCGCCTTCCGTGAAAAGCCCGCCGACGACGGTGCCTGGATCAACGGCGGCTTCTTTGTGCTGGAGCCCTCCATCTTCGACTACATCCCCACCGAAGCCGACGACGAGCCCTGGGAGCGCCGCCCCCTCGAGGCTTTGGCCAAGGCAGGTCAGCTCTCAGCCTACAAGCACAACGGCTTCTGGAAATGCATGGACACCGTCCGCGACCGTCAGGAGCTGGAAGCCCTCTGGGAGTCCGGCCATGCCGACTGGAAGCTGTGGTAACAGCGGCACTTGCAGCCCTGCCCGCCACTTCCTAGCTTGAGGAATGCCCCATCCTTTCCGCTTCCCTCTGCTGGCCCTGCTGGCATGCTGTCTGCTGGCGCTTTCCGCGCAGGCGCAGCGTACCCTTGTCTATGCCGGCACCCTCATTGATGGTACCGATGCCCCGCCTCGCCGCGAAGTCACCATCGTCATCGAGAATGGCCGTTTCAGCGCCATCGAGCGTGGCTACATTGCCGCCCAGCCGTCCGACCGCATCATTGACCTAAAGGGCAGCTGGGTCATGCCTGGCTTCATCGACTGCCATACCCACCTCACCAGCCAGACCGAGCGCGGCGAGAACCTCTCGGCCTTCCGCGACTATCCCGCCGACAAGGCCCTGAAGTCGCTCAAATACCTTCGTACTACCCTAATGGCAGGCTTCACCACCGTGCGCGACCTTGGCGCTGGCGAGGGCGTAGACCTCTCCCTGCGCGAGGCTGTCAACCGCGGTGATATCATCGGCCCTCGCATGTTCGTCGCAGGCAAAAGCCTGGCCGTGCTCGGTGGCCATGCCGACCCCACCAACTCCTTCCGCGAAGACATCCTCCACGTGCCTACCGAAACCGAAGGCGTCACCAACGGCGTGGAATCCGCCCGCCGGGCGGCCCTGCTTGCCATCAAACGCGGCGCCGACGTAATCAAAATCACCGCAACAGCGGGCGTTCTCTCCAAGACCCAATACGGGGCGGGCGCCCAGTTTACAGAAGAGGAAATCAAGGTCATTGTAGCCACTGCCCGCGATTTCGGCCTGCGTGTAGCCGCTCACGCCCACGGTGCCGAGGGCATGAAGCGCGCCATCCGGGCGGGTGTTGCCAGCATTGAACACGGCACCCTGCTCGACGACGAAGCCATTGCCCTCATGAAGCAGTATGGCACCTGGCTGGTACCTACCCTCACCGCGGGCCGCTCCACCGCCGACAGCGCCCGCATTCCCGGCTACTACTATCCCGCCGTCGCCGCCAAAATCGCCCAGATATCTCCCCGTGGCATGGAGTCCTTTGCCCGCGCCTACAAAGCTGGGGTGAAAATCGCTTTCGGTACAGATGCCGGGGTGTTTCGCCACGGCGAAAATGCCTGGGAGTTCATCTACATGGTGCAGGCAGGCATGCCTGCCGCTGATGCCATCCGCTGCGCCACCCGCAATGCTGCTCAGTTGCTGGGCAAAGAAGACTTGCTGGGCACAGTGCAGCCTGGCCGCTTCGCCGATCTGGTTGCCGTCCCCTCCGACCCCCTCGCCGATATCTCCGTGCTGCGTCGTATCACCTTCGTCATGAAAGACGGTGTCGTATACAAGGGTGGTCAATAACCTGTTATCAGTCATGCCATTCCGCATCCTCATCCCCGTCGATTTTTCCGAGCACGACGAAGTGCTCTTCCGGGCCGCACGCCTCTTTCTCTCCGAGTCCGACGCCACTGCCGTCCAGCTTCTCCACGTAGTACAGCCCGAGGGTCTTGCCGCAGGTAATCTGGCGATGGAGCCAGGGCTCGACCCTGCCACCGTCTCCGTCCTGCGGAACAATGCCGAAGCCGCCATGGCCGATCGCGCTGCACATCCCTTGCTTGAGGGGATGGAGTGTTCCACGCGGCTCCTGCCCGAAACTCGTGCTTCCCTCGCCGAGCAGATCTCCATCTACGCCGCCCAGGAAGGCTTTAACCTCGTGCTGGCACTGAGCAAGCACCGTGCAGGCGTCGAGCGTTTTCTCGAAAGCACCGAGCTCATGCGCATCATCCGCAAGGTCAATGTGCCCATCCTCTGTGTCAGCCCCGGCAAGGTGCCGCGTATCCAGCGCATCCTCTTCGCCACCGATTTGGGCGAGGAAGCGGCTTCAGTAGTAGTAGACCTCGCTCCTATTGCCCGTCGTCTCGGCGCTGACATCACCTTGGCGCGCGTAAGCACCCGCCGCGGCTTCCAGACTACCCGCGAGTTCCGCTCCGACGTACGCGAGTTCCGCGAGGCCGTTATGCTCGCCGACCCCGAACTCTCGCCCCTCCTCGGCGAGTGCATCAATTACTACGACGACGAACTGGCCAAAGGTATCGTCCATTGTGCCGAAGACCACCTGGCCGACCTCATTGTTCTGGCAACGCATGGTCGTACCGGCCTCAGTCTGCTGTTTGGCGGCTCAGTAACCGAAGACGTTGTAGAACGCGCCCGGCTCCCGGTGCTTGTTTACCGGCTCCCAGAGGCCGACTGAGTCCCTTCACTCTGCTCCACCTTCGACTCCGGCAGCGTGAAGGCAAAGCCGCTGCCGGTGCCTTCTTCGCTCCATACTTCCAGCCGGCTCTCATGCGCCGTCAGGATGCTGTCTACTACGGCCAGCCCCAGCCCCGTGCCTCCAATGCCATCGCGGTCGCGCACGCGGGCGGTATCGGCCCGGTAAAAGCGGTCGGTAATGCGGGGCAGGTGGTCTGCGGCAATGCCCAGTCCGGTGTCTTCTACTTCAAACCGGTAGCCCCCTTCTACAGCAAATCCTTTCAGGGTTATCCGCCCCCGTTCGGTGTACTTCACCGCGTTGGACAGCAGGTTGTCCAGCACCTGCTCCAGTTTGTGGGGGTCGGCAAAAATGGTGTGTGATGCTACGGTATCTTCCAGCACCAGACCTTTGCGTGCCGCCAGCTCGGCATATACGGGCACTATACGGTCTGCCACCTGCCTGGCGTCTACCAGCCTGCGCAGCACAAACAGCGGGTCGGCATCGGCCCGTTGCAGGGTCATCAGGTCGTTGAACAGTCTGCTGATGCGTTGAAGCTGGGCCTGTGCCGTGGCATGGTGCCTCGCCCGCTTTTCTTCGTCCAGACCGGGTAGCTGCACCATCTCCAGACTGGCCAGAACGGTGTGCAGCGGGTTGCGTATCTCGTGCGCAATGTCTGCATAGAACTGCCGCTGCCGGTCGTTGGTCCGGCGCAGTTCGTCGTTCAGCCGGCTCAGACGCTCGTTGTCGGCCAGTAGAGTGCGCGCCATCTGGCTCAGGCTCTGCGCCAGTTCGCCAAACTCGTCTTTCCGATTCAGGTGTATTTCCCGCTTCAGGTCGCCGCCGGCAATGGCTTTGGCCGTGGTGCTAAGTTCAATAATAGGTTTGGTCAGGCGCCGCGCCACCTGGGTGCTCACTACCACTACGATGGCAATACTCAGAAACATACCCGAGTAGATAATCCACCGGATGGTGCGTATCACGGCATACAGCTCTTCCACCGGCCGGTGTATTACCAGTGTGTCAAAGTGGTTGGCGTTGGCGGGCAGTTGCAGCGCCACATACACCGATCCATTGGCCTCCATCTCCACAGGGTCAAACGGTGCCAGGCGGCGGAGTGAGTCGGGCAGGGTGGCAGGCAGCGGTTGGTTGTCGGTTGCCAGTACAGGCTTTTCGTTCCGCAGCACCGCCAGCTGATAGCGTTCCGTGGCGCTGTACAGCCGCTGAAATTCCATCTGCATCGCAGTGCTGTCCAGCTTGGGCAGTGCCACAAAGCTCTGGGCCAGCAATTGCCCATCCCGTTTCATTTCACGCTTTCCTTCCCGTATCAGAAAGTTGCGGATGATGAGGATGTTGTAGCTGCTGATGGCCGTCACCCCCACCACAATCAGCAGGATGAACGTCCAGCTCAGGCGTACGCGGATACTCATGACTGCGGATTGGGGTCAAGGCCATACCCTACGCCGCGCACCGTCCTGATGAGGTCGGCCGCTTCGCCCAGTTTCAGGCGCAGATTTTTGATATGCACGTCCACAGTTCGCTCCAGTACACCGATGTCGTCCTGTAGGGCGGTTTCCAGCAGTTCGGCTCGCGAGAACACGCGTGTTGGGTGTCGCGCCAGCCACAGCAGCAGTTGATATTCCGATGCCGTGAGGTCCAGGCGTCGTTCGCCGACCCAGGCTTCGTGGCTGTCTGGATATAGCCGCAGACTCCCGGCTGTCAGCACATCAGGGGTGCGGGGTGTGCGGCGCCGTAGCAGATTGCGTACCCGAGCCAGCACCAGCGACAGGCCCGCGGGCTTGGCTATGTAGTCGTCGGCCCCTGCCGAGAGTCCTTGTATTTCGTCCTGCTCCTGGTCTTTCGCTGTAAGGAACAGCACCGGGATGTCTGCCGAATGAGGGTTGCTGCGAATATGCCCCAGCACTTGGCGGCCATCCAGCCCAGGCACCATGATGTCCAGTATGGCCAGGTCCAGCTGACCTGCCAGCTGTGGCAGCAGCTGCACGGCCTGTAGGCCATTGGCTGCATGTGTCACCCGGTAGCCATTCAGTCGCAGGTATTCAGCCAATAATTCGGCTGCTTCGGTCTCGTCTTCCAGCAATAGAATCAGCGGGGCTTCGGTGGCCATGGTGCTAAGTTACGCGCGGGGTAAAACAAAAACGCCCCACTCAGGCGGGGCGTTCACACACACACGTCCTAACATCCATTTCTTATCGGTAGTAGCCGTAGCGGCGCGGGGCGCAGTAAGGGCGTGGAGCCACTACTACTGCCCGGCGGGGCGGAGCCACTACCACTACATGGCGGCGGGGGGGCGCCACTACCACTACTGGCCTGCGATGCGGGCGGGGATGGCCATGGTAGACCGGGCGAGGATGGTGCACCACTACCACCGGTGCGCGACGGCCTGCCGGATAGCGATCATAGTGTTGTGCCTGAACTGGGAGGGCAGCGGCGGCCAGCAGTATCAGGGCAAGGCTGGCGAAGAGAGCTCGGTAGGTTTTCATGGTTCCTTCTGGTTTGTTTCCAGTAGGATGCCCCACCGCCACGCAGGTTTAAGCCTGCCGCTGAGATTTTTCGCTTTGTGCTGAAAATCAGTCTATCAGCGCCAGAAATCGTTTCGTCAGCTCTCGGTCCATTGCGTCCAGATATTTCTTCTCTGACGCATCAATGCCGTCTTCTTCCATTACGGTTTCCAGCATCTCCATCAGGCTTGTTACCTGACTGCGGCGTACACGTACCCGTTGCAGAAAACGGTCGAACAGATGCAGGCCTTCCCCCATGTGCTGGTCGGGGTGCCAGTCTTGCAGTGAGGCATCGCGGCGCAGCTCTTCCAGATGGCTGATAATCAGCGTGAAACTGCAAGGAAGCTCGTCCTTGTATTCCTGCGACAGATACAGCATCTTCTCTTCTTCTGCCGCTGTAATCACCCCGTCTGCTTTCATCAGGCCCAGGAAGAAGTGTGCCATGGCTTCTGCGGCTAGCTCTTCTGTCGAAATCGGGGGCATGAACGGGAGAGTTAGTGTGAGTTTCAGCCACAAGATAACGCCTTTTCCACGCTTTGGGCACTTCCCTCTTTTGTCTGGCGTATCTACTAATTTTATATGAATTAGTAGGTTTTAGTTTTTCTTCCAATCGGTTCTTGCCACCACCGTCCTGTAATGGCTTTTAAGGCCTCACAAAACTACTAATTATATATCAATTAGTAGTTTTTATAAAGCAGGGCCTTGGAGTCGCGGTTCTTATCTACTAATTTTATATCAATTAGTAGATTTTATAACGATGGCTTTCGAGCGCCCCCCTTTTTACAGCCTGGAGCAGGGTATGGAGATTCTGTCGGAAACGCCTGAACTGCGGCAGTCGGCCCCCTTTCTGAACAACGATTATCCATACTGGAGCAAGTTCAAGCAGAAGTACAAAGCCGATGCACGGAAATGGGGGCTCACGCCGGCACAGCTCTGGCAGGGCCTGAAGGCGGTGCGCGAGATGTCGCCTCAGTGGCAGTATGCCCTGCACGAAGGCAACCATACCACGCACTTTCGACTATCGGTCAGTCTGCCACAGCTGGCCCAGCGGCTTCACTTGCTCGACCGAAACCTGGGCCGCCTTGATGCACTGGGGCAGCACCACGATGCACGCAAGCTGGAGCTCAACGCCGTTATGGAAGAGGCCATTGCCTCCAGCCAGATAGAAGGTGCCACTACCACCCGCCTGCAGGCCAAGGAACTGTTGCGGGCAAACCGGAAGCCACGAAACGAGAGCGAACGAATGGTGCTGAACAACTATCTGGGGATGAACTATATCGTCAGCATCTGTCATGAGCCACTCACGCTGAAGGCTATCATGGAGCTGCACCGCATCCTTACCCGCGAAACCCTGCCGCCGGTGCAGGCAGGACGGTTGCGCACCTCAAACGAGGTCGTCGTAATGGATGCCGTTACAGGCGATGTTGTGCATCGGCCCCCAGACTTTCAGGCGCTTCCACAGCTGATGGAGCAGCTCATCGCTTTCGCCAACGAAGGCTACGACAACCCCGAAAGCTTTCTACACCCGTTCCTGCGGGCTGCAGTACTCCATTTCTTCATTGGATACATTCACCCGTTCCAGGATGGCAATGGCCGCACGGCGCGGGCACTGTTCTATTGGTGCCTGCTGCACAATGGCTATCCGCTTATCGAGTACATGCCAATTTCCCGGCTCATTCTCAACAAGAAGGGCCAGTACCGCGATGCCTACCTTCATACCGAATTTGACCAGAACGACCTCACTTACTTCTGTCTCTTCAAGCTCGATGTTGTAGAGCAGGCCTACCGCGAGCTCCTGGCCTATCTCGACCGCAAGCGCGAGGAGCGCGAGCAGTATGGGCAGCTCATTCGCCAGACGCAGTTCAACCTGCGCCAGACGGCCCTCCTGGCCGACCTCCTGGACCACAAGCACCGTGGCGGGCTCGGCTACCGCGAGTATGCCACTATGCAGGCTGTAGTCTATCAAACCGCCCGCACTGACCTCATGGCGCTGGCCGAGGCTGGGCTGTTACAGGTCAAGCGAAAGGGCAAACAGGACCTCTATTTCCCCGCAGACGACTTCGAGGCCAAGCTCCGCAAACTGGTGCCGGGCATCGACAAACTCCGCTGAAAACAGAAGCGGCTCCACACCGGGAGCCGCTTTCTTCTTCTACACGCAGAGAGTATTAACCCTTGCGGCTGTACTTCTTGCGCTCCGACTCGTCCAGAATCGTCTTGCGCAGGCGGATCGACAGCGGTGTTACTTCTACCAGCTCGTCGCCCTCGATGTATTCCAGATTCTGCTCCAGGCTCATGCGGATGGGCGGGGGCAGCGTAACGGCTTCGTCAGAGCCCGAGGCGCGGACGTTCGTCAGCTGCTTTGTCTTCTGCACGTTTACTACCATGTCCTCGCTGCGGTTGGTCTTGCCAATCACCTGGCCAGCGTATACATCCGGGCCAGCTTCGATGAAGAACTCGGCACGCTCCGACAACTGCCACATGGCGTAGGCGCTTGAGGGGCCTGTGCCCTTAGAGATGAGCACACCGTGTGTACGGCCGGGGATATCGCCTTTCTTCGGCTGGTATTCGTGGAAGCGGTGAGCCATGATGGCCTCGCCGCTGGTAGCGGTCAGTACATCCGAACGCAGACCAATCAGGCCACGCGAGGGCACGAAGAACTCCAGGTGCTGAAGGTCGCCCTTGGGCTCCATCACCGTCAGTTCGCCTTTGCGGATTGACACCATCTGGATGACCGAACCTGCCGATTCTTCCGGCACGTCTACCACCAGGTGTTCAATCGGCTCGCACAGTACCCCGTCAATCTCTTTATACAGTACCTGCGGCTGGCCTACGGCAAACTCGTAGCCTTCGCGGCGCATGGTCTCAATCAGTACGGCGATATGCAGTACGCCACGGCCATATACCAGAAAGCTGTCGGCGCTGTCGGTTTCGTGAACGCGCAGGGCCAGGTTCTTTTCCGTCTCCTTGAACAGACGATCGCGCAGGTGGCGCGAAGTCACATACTTACCTTCCTTACCGAAGAAAGGCGAGTTGTTGATGGTGAACATCATCGAGATCGTCGGCTCGTCCACCGAAATGGCGGGCAGAGCCTCGGGGTTCTCGGCGTCGGCAATGGTGTCGCCAATCTCAAAGCTGTCAATGCCTACTACGGCGCAGATGTCGCCGGCACGGGCTTCGGTTGCCTTGTATTTGCCCATGCCGTCAAAGAGGTAAATCTCCTTGATGCGGTGCTTTTCAGTTACGCCGTCGCGCTTCATCAGCGTAACGGGCATGTTTTCCTTGATGGTGCCACGATATACCCGACCGATAGCGATGCGGCCAACGTAGGTCGAGTAGTCCAGCGAGGCCACCTGCATTTGCACGCCACCGTCCACGTAGGGCGACTCCGGCACGTGCTGCAGAATCACGTCCAGCAGATAGGTGATGTCTTCCGTCTTCTTGTTGTAGTCGTCCGACATCCAGCCGTGCTTGCCCGAACCGTAGACCACCGGGAAGTCCAGCTGTTCTTCGTTGGCATCCAGTGCAATCAGCAGGTCCAGTACCTTGTCCAGCGTTTCATCGGGGCGGCAGTTTGGCTTGTCTACCTTGTTGATCAGCACAATCGGGCGCAGGCCCAGCTGAATGGCTTTCTGTGTCACGAAGCGGGTCTGTGGCATGGGGCCTTCGAAGGCATCCACCAGCAGTACCACGCCGTCGGCCATACGGAGTACGCGCTCTACCTCGCCACCGAAGTCGGCGTGGCCGGGCGTATCCAGAATGTTGATTTTGACGCCCTTGTACAGAATAGCGGCGTTCTTGGCGGTGATGGTAATCCCGCGCTCGCGTTCCAGGTCGCCACTGTCCATGATCAGCTCGCCTACGCTTTGGTTGTCGCGGAACAGGTTGCCGGCGTGCAGCATCTTGTCCACCAGCGTGGTTTTGCCGTGGTCTACGTGTGCGATGATCGCAATGTTACGGATGGGCGTCATGGTCAATGAATTGGGCTCAGGCCCAGCAGTTGAAAATCAGGGCGCAAAGTTAATGGGTTCCTGCGGATTAACCCCTATGTCTCACCGCCTTTACCGAGAAATAACATGGCCGAACACCTATCAACAGTTTGTGAATTGACCCCTTGTTAACAAGCGTATCTGCCTTTCTCCTGCACTTTTGGGCACTCACTCACTTCTGTTTTCCATGTTTCGGAGCCTCACTCTCACACTCACATTTGTAGTAGCTGCGCTAAATATTTCCGCTCAGAGACCAGAAATGGTTGGCCAGGGCATCGT
Organism: Pontibacter sp. T17; assembly: GCF_057219875.1. Lineage (NCBI taxonomy): Bacteria > Pseudomonadati > Bacteroidota > Cytophagia > Cytophagales > Hymenobacteraceae > Pontibacter > Pontibacter sp. T17. Next base: position 83,373 of record NZ_JBXVVW010000001.1, on the reverse strand, counting down.
TTCCACCAACGACGTCTTTGGCAATGCCCTTACCCCCGACGGCAGTCAACTTATCTTCGTCAAAGCGGCCAACCAGCGCAGTACGCTGGAACTCTGGACCGCCAATTGGGACGGCAAGCAATGGGCAGCGCCGACTCGCCTGCCTTGGACCCTCGATGGCGACATCGATCCCTCCGTTTCCCCTGATGGCAGGACGCTGCTCTTCAACCGCCGCCGTCTTCTCGCAGATGGTCGCAGGCAGGTGGATATATGGGCGGCTTCCTGGGATGCGGCCTCCAATACTTGGGTGAACCCTCAGCCTGTTCCAGGCCCCATCAATACAGATTCCTCTGAAGTTTATCCGTCTATTGACGCCCAAGGCAACCTCTACTTCCAGTCCAGCCGCCCCGGCAGCTTCGGCCAGAGCGACCTTTACTTCGCCCGGAAAACGGCCAATGGCTTTGCCGAACCCGAAAACCTTGGCTCGGTTGTCAATTCCAGACATTTCGAGGGAAATCCCTACATCGGCAGCAATGGCCGCTACCTTCTCTTCTGGCGCGCCGATATCACCGATCGTGTCACTCCTTCTCGGCTGTTTATTTCCTATCGCCGAAATGGCCAATGGTCAGTCCCAGAACAGGTGAAGATTGAAGCCCCCACAGGCGGAAGCCTCTTCTGCCCAATGGTAGACGAACGTCGCGGCTGGCTTTATTTTTCCGAAGTATTGTGGCCTACCGAAGGCCCCCGCAAACCTATTCACGAGAATATCTACCGGGTGCGGCTGTCGTCGCTCGGGCTCGACCTCAAGACGATGGGGCTGGAATAATCTGGCTTCTCATATATGGATGGACGGGTCGTCTTCCGACAGAATCTCGTCCATCTGCGCTTTCAGTGCCACAATCGAGATCTGCGTTTCGTAGAGCGACAGCCCCAGCGATACCAGCAGCAGCAGCGTGCTCACGAAAAACGTGACGCCACCCAGCCATTGCAGGTCCTGATACAGCATCAGCATGGCGGCTACCGCCAGCAGGAAGCTCAATATGCCTAACAGTTGCATGCTGCGGATGATGAGCAGGCGCCGGTGCAGGTTATGGATCTGCACCATCAGAAACTTCCGATGGTGCTCTCGATACTGGCTCAGCAGATGGCGCATGAGCTGCGCAATGGCCAGATAGCGGTTGGTGTAGGCCAGCAGAATCAGACTGATGGCCGGGAAGAGGAGGGCCGGTGAGGCAGCAGTTAAGGTTTCCACTGTACGAAGCCGGGGAGGCGACGCAAAGATACAGCGCGCTGTCATACAAAACAGCCGCCCTTATGAGGCGGCTGTTTTGTATGCGATATATTGCCCTTAATAAATGGTAATACCGTAAACCTGATTGTAATTGTTGGAGGTAATGCTGTCTATTGTCGAGCCCTCACGTATTTTCAAGTAGTAAATGGCCACGCTGCTTTTATAATTACCCAGATAGAGCCGTTTTTTGTCGGGGTCGAAAGCAAGCGAGTACAGATATTTGGCTGGCAGAGCATTTGTTATCTGACGCATGGACGTCCCGTCCATGTTTATTTGGTAGAGTCCACTACCGTCATTGGCAAAGTAGATAACCTTGTTTTCTTCATCCAGTGCGATTGCGGAAATCTCATCCAGATTCGTGTCGGTAGAGATCATAAGGGGTGTGCCCGATCCATCCGCATTTCCTTTCCAGATTTTGCCATCGGGGGTTGCCCAGTATAGTGTATTGCCCGCGCTGTTAATTGCCAGGGCATATCCTGGATGCGATGGTGACATGGTAAACATGGTGTCTACCGTAGTAGAGCCAACAGTTCCTTTTGTAATCCATCCTTGTGTCTCAGTAAAAGACAGAAACCAGTAATCACCTTTACCATTAGTAGCAATTCCACCCGCTATGCTGCCTATTTGAGGAGTAGTGCTCTTGCTCATTATAAATGTGCGATGGTGGCCTGGTGTTCTTTCCAGTGTAAATAGACTGTCCCGTGTATTGCCAATGACTAACAGTTTTTTGCTAAGTGCATCGAGGGCAATCCCCTCCGGATCTTGCATGCCTGTCTGCAGCGTATCTACTTTGCCGCCATTTTCTGAAATGCGGAAAACCCTGCCACCATCATCCGTCCAGTAGACGTAGCCCTCAGGCGTGGGGTCGGCTTTTACTTCATCTTTTTCACAGCCAGCCATCAGCAGGCCCATGCCCAGCATCAGTAAAGTCAGTTTCAGTTTCATGCCACGAACATGTTGAAACCGCATCGCTTTCGTCTGGTACGAATCCGTCCTTAAGATTTGTTGACATCAGAAAAGCACAACAGCCACCCTTTTCAGATGGCTGTTGTGCTCAATCACTAGTATACTACTCAGTACACAGTAATACCGTAAACCTGATTGTATCGATTAGTAGTAATACTGTCAATAACGGTTCCTTGTGCTGGTTTTAAATAGTAAATGGCAACGTTACTTCTATGACTGCCAAGATAAAGGCGTTCTTTGTCAGAGTCCAAGAAAAGTGAGTACAGGTGCTTGGCAGGCAATTCACCAGACAAGAGATTCATCCCTGTGCCATCCATATTCATACTATGCACTCCGGTACCATTATTTGCAAAATAAATTCGCTTTCTCTTTTCATCCAGGGCAATGGCTGAAATTTCGCCCAGACTGGCATCGGAAAATATAACAGTAGGTGTCCCGGTACCATCGGCATTTCCTTTCCAGATTTTCCCATCTGAGGTCGCCCAATAGAGGGTTGTGCCATCTCTGTTAATGGCCAACGCATAGCCGGCATGATTCAGCCCTATGTGATGCATGGTATCCACTATCGTGCTACCAACTGTGCCTTTTGTTATCCAACTGCTGTTGGATAACATCCAGAAGTTGCCTTTGCCATTGCAGACAATGCCCCCACCAATGGCGCCAATTTCTGGATTTGTGCTTTTAGCTAACAGGAGTGTCCGCCGATTGCCAGGTGTTCTCTGAAGCGTAAATAGGCTGTCGTTTCGGTTCTCTATCACCAGCAGCTTTTTGCTGGCAGCATCCATGGCAATTCCTTCAGGGTCGACTATCCCAGACTGTAGGGTGTCTACTCGTCCGCCATTTTCCGATACCCGGAATACATGGCCGAAGTCATCTGTCCAGTATACATATCCCTCAGGTGTGGGGTCGGCTTTTACTTCATCTTTTTCACAGCCAGCCATCAGCAGACCCATGCCCAGCATCAGTAAAGTCAGTTTCAGTTTCATGCCACGAACATGTTGAAACCGGCGCTTTTTTGTCTGGTAGAAAACTGCCCTTATGATTTCTTCACGCTCTGGAGCGCAAGTTTCCGCCCTGCTTAGTACACGGCAATACCTAATGAACGTCCGTAAACCGGCAGTGTTAAACTTTCCAGTTGAGCACCCGGCAGTGCTTCGATATAATGTATCGCTTTTGCACTTGAACCTGAAGTCATGTAAATTCTTTTTTTGGCAGACCCATAGGCAATATCCCTTATATCCATACCTGCTGTATTGAATATCTCCTGCAAATTAGTGCCATCCATATTTATGCTGGAAATAATCTCGTCTCTTGATAAAAATATCAATCGCTGGTTTACTTCATCTATTGTCATGGAGACTATGTCTGTATCATATATTATATCGCAGACAAGTCGCGAGGTTCCACTGCCATCACTGTTGATTTCATGAATTCTTTGCCGAATGGAACTATATCTATGCCGACTTGCAAAATATAGTTTTGTTCCTGCATAATTGGATACTAATGTTCCATCGTGAATATTGTCATCTGGTAAATACTCAGGATTTAATATTCTCACAGGATTGGTATTTTTTATGTTATATTTTGTGATATAAACGCCAAGCTCCATTTCGTTGGATGCGTAGGAAGTTACCCAAAAGTCGCCTTCTTTTCCCGCAGTTATCCCGGAATGAAATCCTATTACTGCGGGACTGCTGTATTCATCTATCAACTGCCGGTGGTCGTCAGTTGTCGTCAGTGAAGCTTGTGTAATAAAGTGGGGTGCCCCATGCGAATGCATAATCAACAGCTGTTGGTTATCTCTTGCGAGCGCCAGCCGCTCTGGCCCATCCAAGCCGCTGTGCAGTGTATCAACCTTTCCTCCATTCTCCGACACACGATACACATATCCACGGATGTCGGTCCAATACACGAACCCTTTTGGGGTAGCTTCTGGCGATACACTATCGCCGCAGGCCACGAGTAGCAGACAGGAGAGAAGAGTTAGAACGGCGAACTTGATATTCATAAGGCGAACTTATAAAATCTTGACTCTTTTCTGCTTGCTGCTGCCGCACCCTTTTGCCCTTTTTGGCGTTCCTCGCTAAACTGCACTATGCCCCAGGCCGAACTCATTTCCGTAGGCAACGAACTCCTCAATGGCCGGATCGCCGACACCAACGCCCAGTGGCTGGGTCGCCAGCTTACAGCTCTGGGCATACCCCTGGCACGCGTCTCCGTTGTGCCAGACGACCGTTCTGTTATGCGCCAGGCCCTTGAGGACGCCCTCAATCGTTCAGAAGTCGTTATGTTCAGCGGCGGCCTGGGCCCCACCGACGACGATTTCACCAAGCCGGTGCTCACCGACTTTTTCGGAGGCACGCTCGTGCTGCACCAACCCACTCTCGCACATCTTGAGGCTCTGCTCGCCGCACGCGGCCGCACCCTCAACGAGCGAAACCGCGGTCAGGCCATTCAGCCCAACAACGCCAACATCCTCTCCAATGACGTCGGCACTGCTCCCGGCCTTCATTTCACCACCAGCTGGAAGGGTATAGAGCGCCATGTCTTTGCCTTCCCAGGTGTGCCGTATGAGCAGCAGCATCTCCTGAAAGTACACGTACTGCCGTTTCTGGCACAGCAGTACGACATGGGCTGCATCCTCCAGCATACCCTGCGCACTGCCGCCATACCCGAGAGCGAACTCGCTACTCAACTCGAAGCCATTGAGCGCAGCCTCCCGCCCGAACTGTTCCTGGCATATAACCCGGGGCTGCTCAATGTTGACCTTCGGCTGACACTCCGCTGCACCCGCGCCGATCAGCCCAGGCTCGAGCCCCGCTTTCACAGCACTCTCCAGCAGATGCGCGACCTCCTCGGACACGGCATCTATGGAGAACAGGACGAAACCCTGGCCTTTGCAGTGGGCAGGCTTCTGAAACAGAAAGGGTGGACCATCGCTACCGCCGAAAGCTGCACAGGCGGCGGGGTAGGGGCAGCCATTGTCTCGGTGCCCGGGTCTTCTGCGTATTACAGAGGCGGTGTGGTGGCCTATGCCAATGAAGTGAAGCAGGCCCAGTTGGGTGTCACCGCCGAAACGCTGGCTTCTCATGGGGCAGTGTCTCAGCCCACCGCAGAGCAGATGGCCGTGGGTGTTGCACGATTGATTTCCACCGATGTTGGTATCTCCACCACAGGTATTGCCGGGCCCGACGGTGGTACTCCTGAAAAGCCTGTGGGACTGGTCTGGGTGGGAATACATACACCAGAGGGTACTCTGGCCCGCAGCTTCCGTTTTGAAAGTGGCCCCACCAGCCGCGAGCGCAATCTCCAACGCTCCATCATGGCGGCCCTGGCCCTTCTGTACCGCAAATTGGCCTGACCACGCCTGCCTTTCACCCTGATGGCCACCCTGATTGTTTCTGGAAACCGGTTTCATAGCCGTGAAGCACCCTCTTGGGAGTCGCTAACCACGGCAACCCCTCCAATCCCCTCCGAGCCGCAGGGATTCTTTCGTACTTTTGCGCCTCACGCAGGTCAACTTCCTGTTTAATCCCCTCAACCTCAACAACCATACGCAATGGCCCGTATCGACCTGATCATGCCCAAGATGGGCGAGAGCATCATGGAGGCGACCATTATCCGCTGGGTGAAGAAGCCGGGCGACCGGATCCAGGCTGACGAAACCGTGCTCGAGATCGCGACTGACAAGGTTGACTCCGAAGTGCCCTCCCCTGCCAGCGGCGTCCTGGCCGAAGTCCGCTTCAAGGAAGGCGACGTGGTGCCTGTGGGTGAGGTCATTGCCGTCATTGATACCGAGGCTGCCACTGGCGCTGCTCCTGCTGCCAGCACACCGGCCCCAGCTGCTGCCCCTGTTTCGGCTCCTGCCGCTACAGCACCCGCCGAAACCGGCCGTGCCGAAGCCCTCTCGGCTTCTCACCAGAGCAACATGGCTGCTACCATTCTGGGCGAGCCCCAGGGCGGCCGTTTCTACAGTCCCCTTGTCCTGAACATCGCCCAGCAGGAAGGCATCTCCATGGATGTCCTCTCCCGCATTCCCGGCACTGGCTCCGAGGGCCGTGTTACCAAGAAAGACATCCTCGACTACGTTGCCCAGGTCAAGTCGGGCAAGGTAGCTGCCCCTGCGGCACAGTCTGCTCCTGCCGCTACGGTTTCGGCCCCCGTCATGGAGCGTCCCATGCCCAGCGTCAGCGCCCCTGTCGAAACCCCCAAGGCTGCTGCTTCGGCTTCCACCAGTGTTTCGGGTTCTGTTCCCGGCATCAAGCCCAAGTCCTTCAGCATCTCCGGCGAATACGACGTCGTGGAAATGGACCGCATGCGCAAGATGATCGCCGAGAACATGGTGTACTCCAAGCATGTGTCGCCCCACGTTACCTCCTTCGTCGAGGCCGACGTCACCAATATCGTCCTGTGGCGCGAGCGCAACAAAGCGGCTTTCGAAAAGAAGTACGGCGAGAAGCTCACCTTCACCCCCATCTTCATGGAGGCTGTGGCCCGTGCCCTCCGCGACTACCCCATGGTGAACGTGGCTGTTGATGGCGATCGCATTCTCGTGCGCAAGGACATCAACGTAGGCATGGCCGTGGCCCTGCCTTCTGGCAACCTCATCGTGCCCGTCATCAAGCGCGCCGACTCCATGAACCTCGCCGGGCTGGCCAAGGCCGTCAACGACCTGTCAAACCGCGCCCGCAACAACAAGCTCACCCCTGACGACCTCGAGGGCGGTACCTATACCCTCAGCAACGTGGGCACCTTCGGCAACGTGATGGGTACCCCCATCATTCTGCAGCCGCAGTGCGCCATCCTCGCTGTGGGTGCCATCCGCAAGAAGCCTGCCGTGCTCGAAACCCCCTCGGGCGATGTCATCGCCGTGCGCCACATGATGTTCCTCTCCCACAGCTACGACCACCGTGTCATCGACGGCTCGCTGGGTGGCGCTTTCGTTCGCCGCGTCGCCGACTACCTCGAAGGCTTTGCCCTCGAACACGAAGTCTAGTCCCCTTCAGGATAGCCATACCCAAACGGGCTGCCACTGGCAGCCCGTTTTCATTTGTGGGCGTGTCTTGTGCGCCCTACAGAATCCGTATCTCCACTCGGCGGTTCAGCAGGCGCCCTTCTTCCGTGCTGGGGTCGGCAATGGGGTTGCTCCCGCCAAAGCCCTTCGCCTCCAGTCGGGTGGGGTTGATGCCGTGCAGTTGCAGCCACGACTTCACTGCCTCCGCCCGGTACCGCGACAGCTGTAGCTCGGCGTCGCCTTGGCCCACGCCATCCGTGTGGCCGTAGATGCCCACCCGCAGGCTTGGGTTTTCCTGTAGAAACAGCAGCAGCAGGTTCAGCGATTGCGTGCTGGCGGCCTTCAGCGCCGACTTTCCCTCGTCGAAGTACAGGTCATACAGGTTTATCGAACTGTCCTTCGCGATCGGGCTCAGTTCTATATCCAGCCGTATCTGCGTGCCCAGCTGGTCGGGCGCAAACCGCAACGGCTGCGAATACAGCATAAAGCCCCGCGCCACAGCCGCCACCGACAGGTCGTTGTACCGCGTCAGCAGAAACTGGTACGGGTCGCCCCCGGCTTTCATCTTCACGCTCCGGATGGGGTTGTGCGTCGCCTGGTCCATCAGCGTAATCTCGGCATCCAGTGTTTTGCCAGTCGCCTTGTCTGACACATAGCCCAGCAGCACGGTGGGTGGGGGCGTTACCACGGGCTTGGGTTTGCTGGGGTCTATGGGGTCGGTGGCGCAGGCTACCCACAGGTCGTTGCCGCCGTAGGTGGTCACTTCCAGCAGGTCCACGTCGTTGCCGCCGGCCTGTCCTGCCACAATGTACTGGCCTTCTGGCGCTTCCAGCACACTGAAAAACTCGTCGTTCTGGAACGTTCCCATCGACTTCTGCCACACTACGCCGCCCTGCTGGTCCAGCTTCAGCAGCCAGCCGTCAAATACGCCTTTGAACTCCGTGCGTAGCCCGTCGCGCGAGCGCGCCATGCCCGTCACTAGCAGGTGCCCGTCTTTGGTTGCGCTGATGGCGTTGGCGCCTTCGTCGCCGCGGCCGCCATAGTTCCGGCTCCAGGTCAGTTTCCCGGTGGTTTCTATCTGTATCACCCAAAGGTCGCCTTCTCCCAGTGCGCCTTTCACATCGCCGTCAATGGAGAAGGTCGTTCCTGCTATGTAGAGCTTTCCATTCAGGCCCTGGGCTATGCTGTGCGCCTCGTCATTGCCACTGCCGCCATAGGCCGCTGACCATATGATGCTGCCGTCTGGCTGTGTTTGAAACGCCCATACATCCACTTTGCCGTGCAGGTTCGGCACTTCCACGCCCGACTGATCCGCCGTAGCCACAAACACCAGTTTGCCATCGGGCAGGGCCACCGCGGCCTGTATGGCTTCGTTGCCGGGGCTGCCATAGGTCCGGTCCCACAGCAGGTTGCCATTCGGATCCAGTTTCAGCACCCAGGCGTCTATTCCGCCTTTGTTGCGTTTCACATCGCCCCCCAGCGACCCTGTTTCGCCCGCCACCAGAAAGTTGCCATCCGGCAGCAGTAGCAGCACTTTGGCTTCGTCGTTACCAGGCCCGCCAAAGGCCTTCTCCCACTTTATTTCGCCTAATGCATCTGTGCGAACCACATATATGTCGCGGCCCCCGTGCGTCAGGCCAGGGCTCTGGGTATAGCCTGCGAAAAGAAAACCGCCATCGGGCAGCACACGCACTACTTTTGCCACATCATGGTCGCTGCCGCCATAGGTGCGGTGCCACAGCACGTCGCCGTCCAGGTTCAGCTTCACCAGCCAGGCGTCAAAGTCCAGCCCCTCGCGGTGCTGCAGCATACCGTCGTTGCTGCGTGTAGCCCCAGCGGTTATCACCAGATTGCCCGGCAGGTTTTGCAGGTGGTAGGCCACGTCTGTCGCCGATCCGCCTGCCGCCGTCTGCCACCGTACGGGGATGGGCCCACCACGCTGGGCGCTGGTAGAAGGTATGTTCAGCAGGGAGGCCGCCCCCAGCAGGGCAATGACAGTCAGTAGGCGCATGCGCATCATGCCGCAATATCCTTGCCAGCACCCAGATTGCCCAATTCGATTTTTAAATCGTTGATATACAGCTTTTTATTACTTTTTTACGCTTTCATATCGTATAATTACGATAAACGATATATGTTTGTGGCATGGCAGTCACGAAGAAAGAAGCATTCACCCCAGAAGCTCAGCAACTGGCCGATTGGTGCAAGGCCCTTGGCCATCCCGCACGCATCGCCATCCTGCTGGAACTGGCCAAGCGCAATGCCTGCGTCTGTGGCGAAATTGTCGAAGTGCTGCCGCTGGCACAGGCCACTGTGTCGCAGCACCTCAAAGCCCTCAAGGATGCTGGCCTCGTACAAGGCACCGTAGAAGGCAAAAACACCTGCTACTGCATCAATCCTGAGGTTTTCGCTGCGTTTCAGTCGGCCCTCGCACCCTTCATGCAGACCTGCTGCACTCCTGCAGAAAGCGCTAAAGACGCCTCCTGCTGCTGATTCAACCGCACTCACTCACTCACTCACTCACACTCATTTTCACTCACCTCAATTTCCACTCACCATGAACACCGACCAGGCCCTCAAAGACATCGTACGCGAGAAGTACAGCCAGATTGCCCTGCAGGATAAAGACGCCAACGCGGCCAGTTGCTGCGGCGCTACTGGCTGCTCCACCGAGGTCTACAACATCATGGCCGAAGACTACACCACTCAGGAAGGCTATGTGCAGGACGCCGACCTTGGGCTCGGCTGCGGCATACCCACCCAGTTTGCGGGCCTGCAACCCGGCCAGACAGTTCTTGACCTCGGCAGCGGTGCCGGCAACGACGCCTTCGTGGCCCGCCGCACCGTCGGTGAGTCCGGCAAGGTTATCGGCGTGGACTTCACCCCTGCCATGATCGACAAGGCCCGCGACAATGCCGAGAAGCTGGGCTACAACAACGTCGAGTTTCGCCAGGGCGACATCGAGGCCCTGCCCATCGGCCCCAATCGCATCGACGTCATCTTGTCCAACTGCGTCCTCAACCTCGTCCCTAACAAGCGGCAGGCCTTCGCCGAGATGCTTCGGGTCCTCAAGCCCGGCGCGCACTTCTGTGTCTCCGATATCGTCTTGGGCGCGCCGCTTCCCGAAGAAATGAAGCAGGTAGCCGAGCTCTACGCTGGCTGCGTCTCGGGTGCCATTCTGGAAAAGGACTACCTGTCACTGCTCCACGAAGTTGGCTTCGATCGCATCGAGGTTGTCAAGCGCCGTGTTATCGAAGTGCCCCGCGACATCCTCGAGCAGTATCTGCCCAAGCCACAGGTTGACGCCTACTTTGCCACACCCGAGCCCATTCTCAGTATTACCGTCAAGGGTTGGAAGAAGGGCGAAGCGTGTGCTCCCGGTTCTGGCTGCTGCTGACCCCCCCCATACCTTTATATATATGGTGACGCTTCTCTTCCCTCTACTGATGTTGGCTACCCCCCCTGCCGATTCTCTGCCTCAGGCACAGTGGCTTCTACAGGCCCGAAAGTCTGTTACGCTCTCGCCCGAGCGGCAGCAGTCCCTCGACCTGTTGGCCAGTCATATCCTGCGCCTGAGCAAGGAGAGGGGGGAGGCCCGCGTACTGTTTGTCTGTACGCACAACTCGCGCCGAAGCCAGCTGTCCGAGGTGCTTATGTTGGCGGCCGCGAAGTATCACAGGGTATCCGGCATCTCTACGGCCAGTGCAGGAACCGAAGCCACAGCCTTCAACGAGCGGGCGGTGGCTGCACTCAACCGCGCGGGCTTCTCGGTTGCGCCCACTGACACCAAGCGCGAGAACGGAGGCCCGGTCTATCAGCTGCAACTGCCAAGCCTGCCGCCACAGCAGATGTACAGCAAGGTCATCGCTGATGCCGTAGCCGACGGAAAGCCCTTTGTCGCAGTTATGGTCTGCTCCGAGGCCGATGCCGCCTGCCCGGCGGTGCCCGGTGCCTTTGCACGCATTGCCCTGCCCTTCGTAGACCCCAAGGTCGCCGACGGTACCCCCGACGAGGCCCAGACCTACGACCTCCGCACGCGCCAGATTGCCGGTGAACTCATGTACGTCATTGAGCAAGTGGCCGCGGGCATGTAACCTGTCTCTTCTTTCCATTTCCACCGCCCGGTGCCATTCGTGGTGCCGGGCTTTTTTAAAAAGGACATCTGGTATGCAGCATCGACTTTCCTTTACCGACCGCTATCTGTCGCTCTGGATTGTCCTGGCAATGGCGCTTGGTCTGGTATTGGGCTTAATGGCCCCAAAGTTACTGCACAATCTGCCATTTGGGACCATTGCAGGCATACAGGCCCCACTGGCGCTGGGCCTCATGCTCATGCTGCTCCCGCCCTTCCTCAGGGTTCGCTTTGCCGAACTGTCTTCTGTTTTCCATTCCGGCCGTATACTCCTGACCAGTCTCTTTCTCAACTGGCTGGTGGGCCCACTGCTGATGGTCTCGCTCGCAATGCTCTTTGTTGGCGACAGTCCAGAACTTTACACAGGGCTCATTTTCATCGGTATGGCACGATGCATCGCGATGGTGATCGTTTGGACACAACTCGCCAATGGCGATAACAACCTGGCGGCGGCGCTGGTTGCGCTCAACAGTCTGTTTCAGCTGGTCGTTTACGGTCTCTTTACATGGCTGTTTGCCACATGGCTGCCCGCCACTCTCGGCATGCAGGCCCTGCAGGTCTCGGTCACTTTCCAGACCATTGCCGTGGCCACCGCTGTTTTCCTGGGTATTCCTTTCGCCGCCGGCCTGCTCATAGGCGCTATTGGCAGGAAAGCGCTGGGAGATGCCGCCTATGTGCGCCGTATTGCGGCACCTTTGGCACCCATCACCTTGTGGGCACTGCTTTTTACCATCGTATGGATGTTCAGCCTGAAAGCGCAGTACTTGGTTGAGGTCCCCCTTCTGGCGCTTCGGGTGGCCATACCCCTCCTTCTGTACTTCGTCCTCATGTTTGCTGCCAGTTGGTGGCTCAGCCGCCGCCTGCATTTTGGCCGTCCTCAGGTTGTGGCGCTGGCCTTCACTGCTGCCAGCAACAATTTTGAGTTGGCAATTGCTGCTGCCGTCGCAGTTTTTGGCATTGCGTCGCAGGTTGCATTTGCAGCGGTCATCGGCCCGCTTGTCGAGGTGCCTGTCATGCTGGCGCTGGTCGCAGTAGCCAATCGCCTGCGGTAATTCCCACTTGCACCCTTTCCCCTACCTTTGCGCCATGATTACCGCCCGCCAGTTTCTCCTCTGGCTTCTGCTGTTCCTTGCGGTGGCCCTGGCTGCTGTCTGGTTTGGATACCTATATATTAAGGCAGCCCCCATTCAGGCACGCACCATCTCCCTCATCGGGGTGGTCTACGCCGCCGCACTCACTTGGCTGGCCTTCGTCCTCAACAACCGCGCCCTCACCAAAAACCCCCGGCAGTTTACCACCGCCATTCTCAGCGCCAGTTTGTTGAAACTATTTTTAAGTATCGCTTTCGTGGGCATTATAGCCCTTACGAACATTGAATACGCCATTCCATTCGTCGTTTGCTACTTTTCCGCTTATCTTCTTTTTACGGTTTTTGAAGTGTGGACACTGCTTCATAACTTGCGGGCCGTTTCAAAAAAACCGCGTTTTCCAGCTTCATGAACCCCGCCAAGACGCAGATTTCCGCACGTTTCGCAGCAGTTCTCGCTTTTCTGCTGTCGGTGTTGATAACTCCTGCAAAGGCTCAGGAAAGCGCATCCCATACGCCGACCGCCGCCGACTCCGCAGCCATTCAGATGCCCGCACCCGAGCATCTGCAACATGCCGAAGCCCACGGCGAGGGCAAGCTCGACGTCAAGGAGCTTCTCTTCGGTCACATCCTCGACAGCCACGAGTGGCACATTACTGACATCCCTGCCGCCTGGACCGGCGGGCATCATCCTGCGCCCGTGGCCATCCACCTCCCCTACATTATGTACCACAGCGTACGGGGTCTCGAGGTGTTCTCCATCCACGGCCACTCTCTGGAAGAAAAGACTGCCAGTGCTGCTGAGCACGGCTATGCTATTGACAAATACGGAAACGTCAAGCCGCTCAACCAGAACGAGTCTGCCATCGACTTCTCCATCACCAAGTCGGTGCTCCAGATGATCATCGTGGCAATTGTGCTCTTCATCGTGCTGCTGGCAGTGCGCCGCGGCTATGAGCGCAACTCCGGAAAGGCTCCCAAAGGCATCCAGAGCCTTTTCGAGCCTATCATCGTCTTCGTTCGCGACGACATCGCCAAGCCCAACATGCACGGTAAGCACGAGAAATACGTGCCCTACCTGCTCACGCTGTTCTTCTTCATCTGGTTCTCCAACCTCTTCGGCCTCACGCCGTTCAACAGCAACATCGCTGGTAACATCAACTTTACCTGCGCGCTGGCCGTCCTCACCTTCATCATCGTACAGTTCAGCGGCACCAAAGATTACTGGGCTCACATCTTCTGGTATCCCGGTGTCAGCGTACCAATGAAGTTCATCATCCTGCCCATCGAATTCGTGGGGCTTTTCACCAAGCCCTTCTCGCTGATGGTGCGTCTTTTCGCCAACATCGTCGGTGGTCACTTCATGATCCTCGCCCTCGTTGGCCTCATCTTCATAATGAATGCAGGCTTTGGTGTGTTCGCTGCCGCTGGCATCGCACCCCTTAGCATTGCCTTCACCCTGATGATCATGGGCATCGAACTGCTCGTTGCAGTCATTCAGGCCTATGTGTTCACGCTCCTCACCTCCATCTTCATCGGGATGGCGCTGGAAGAGCACCACCACGACCACGGTCACGAACACGCCCACTGACCATCCCCAACCTAGTTTTCAATCCTTTTTTCATATTCCTATGACGCTCCTTCAAGCTGCTGCCGAAGCTACCACCAGCATCGGCCACCTGGGTGCCGCTATCGGCGCTGGCATCGTTGCCCTCGGCGCTGGTATGGGTATCGGTCGTATCGCTGGCAACTCTGCCGAGTCGATCGCCCGCCAACCCGAAGCTGCTGGTGACATCCGCGGCGTTGCCATCCTGACGGCTGTATTCATCGAGGGCGTTGCCCTGTTCGGTGAAGTAGTTTGTCTGCTCATCGCCGTTAAGTAAGGCGGTGCGCGTTGGCGCAAACGAAACTGCTGCACGGGCCAGACGGTTGGTCTGGCCCCGTACAGCAATCTCCCAAGCGTTACAGGAACTAGAAAAAGCATCATCCCGCGTTAGCGACCTGATATGGAACTCGTAACCCCCTCCTTTGGCCTGTTTTTCTGGACAGTCCTCATCTTCCTGACGTTCTTCTTCCTCGTGAAGAAGTTCGCATGGGGCCCCATCCTCACCGCCCTCAAAGAGCGTGAGAAGGGGATTGAAGATGCGCTCAGCCAGGCAGAAAAGGCCCGTGCCGAAATGGCACAGCTCACCAGCCAGAACGAGCAACTCCTCCTCGAGGCCCGCAATGAGCGCGCCGAGATTCTCGCTGAGGCAAACCGCATGAAGGACCGTATCCTCGCCGAAGCCAAGGAGCAGGCTGGCAAGGAGTATGCCCGCAAGGTGCAGGAAGCCGAACAGGCAGTTTACAATGCCAAGATGGCGGCCGTCACCGAAATCAAGAACATTGCCGGAAACCTGGCACTGGAAATCGCCCAGAAGCTCGTGCAGAAGGAGCTGAGCAAGGACGGCGAGCACCAGAAGCTCATCCAGCAGTCTATCAACGACCTCAAACTCAACTAAGGCCGTGCTGCAGGATCGTATTGCCAAACGGTACGCCTCGTCCATCTACGGACTGGCGAAAGAACAAGGCAAGGCCGAAGCCCTGCTGTCTGACTTTCAGGGGCTCCAGCAGCTGCTGAAGGAAAGCGCCGAGCTGCGCAGCTTTCTGAATATGCCCCTCCTCTCGCCCGAGCGCAAGGCCGCCATTCTGGCCAAAACCCTCGGTGGAAAGGTAGACGGCCTCACTGCCCAGTACATCGATGCCATCGTGCGCCGCGGCCGCGAAGGCGTGCTCTGGCAGATTGCCCGCGAGTATGTGGAGCTCTACAACACCGCCCACAACCGCACTCCGGTAGAAGTCCGTTCTGTAACGCCACTCTCTGCCGACCACCGCAAAGCCCTCATTGAGAAGGTCGAAAAGGAGATGAAGACCACCGTCGTCCTCTCCGAAGTCGTAGACCCCGCGCTCATCGGTGGCATCGTCGTCCGCGTTGGCGACAAACTCTTTGACGGCAGCGTAGCAAGCGCCCTCCGTCGCATCCAAAAGCAATTCTCTGACAACCCCTACATCGAGAAAATATGATCGAAGTACGTCCTGACGAAGTATCCAGCATACTTCGCGAGCAGCTCTCGGGCTTCAAGAACGCCCAGCAGCTCGAAGAGGTTGGCACCGTCCTCCAGGTGGGCGACGGTATCGCTCGCATCTACGGCCTCAGCAGTGTTTCTGCCGGTGAGCTCATCGAGTTCGAAAGCGGCATGAAGGCCATGGTGCTCAACCTGGAAGAAGACAACGTAGGTGCCGTACTCTTCGGCTCGTCCGAAGGCATCAAGGAAGGCGACACCGTGCGCCGCTCCGGCACCATCGCTTCGATCAAGGTAGGCATGGGTATGCTCGGCCGCGTCATCAGCCCCCTCGGCGAACCCGTCGACGGCAAGGGCCCCATTGCTGGCGAGCTTGTAGAAAGCCCTCTTGAGCGTAAAGCCCCCGGTGTTATCTACCGTCAGCCCGTGGCTGAGCCCCTCCAGACCGGTATCAAGGCTATCGACGCCATGATTCCCATCGGCCGTGGCCAGCGCGAACTCGTGATCGGTGACCGTCAGACCGGTAAAACCGCCATTCTGATCGACACCATCCTCAACCAGAAGGCTGCTTTCGAAGCCTGGAAAGCCGCCAAGGCCAAGGGCGATGTAGAGGGTATGAAGAAGGCCGCTCCCGTATTCTGCATCTATGTAGCCTGCGGTCAGAAGGCTTCTACCATCAAGCAGATCGAGCGCGCCCTGTCAGAGAAGGGTGGCATGGAGTACACTGTTATCGTGGCTGCTCCTGCTTCGGCGCCCGCTCCGCTCCAGTTCTTTGCTCCGTTCTCCGGTGCTGCCATCGGCGAATATTTCCGCGACAACGGCCTCCACGCACTGGTTATTTATGATGACCTCTCCAAGCAGGCAGTTGCTTACCGCGAAGTGTCGCTGCTCCTCCGCCGTCCCCCCGGACGCGAAGCCTACCCTGGCGACGTATTCTACCTGCACAGCCGTCTCCTCGAGCGCGCGGCCAAGATCATCGAGAACGATGCCATCGCATCGCAGATGAACGACCTCCCCGCTTCCTTCAAATCTTTCGTGAAGGGCGGCGGTTCGCTCACCGCGCTCCCCGTTATCGAAACGCAGGCAGGTGACGTGTCGGCCTACATCCCGACCAACGTTATCTCCATCACCGACGGTCAGATCTTCCTCGAGAAGGATCTCTTCAACTCGGGCGTGCTCCCCGCTATCAACGTAGGTATCTCCGTATCCCGCGTAGGTGGTAGCGCACAGATCAAGTCCATGAAGAAGGTATCCGGCTCGCTGAAGCTCGAACTCGCTCAGTACCGCAACCTCGAAGCGTTTGCTAAGTTCGGTTCCGACCTCGACGCTGCTACCATGCGTCAGCTCAGCCGGGGCCAGCGCAACGTAGAGCTTCTGAAGCAGGCCCAGTACGATCCCATGCCCGTCGAATTCCAGACGGCGGTCGTATATGCCGGCGTTAACGGTCTGCTCGACCGCGTACCCCTGAACCAGGTCAAGGCTTGGGAGAGGGAGTACACCGCCATCCTGCAGAACAGCCACCGCGACACCCTCGACGCCATCAAAGCGGGCAAGTTCGACGGTGCCATCGAAGGTGTGCTGAAAGCTGCCGCTGCTGAAGCTGCTTCACGTTTCGCCAACTAATCTTCTGAAAACCGGAGCCCCACCCGGGGCTCCTTTTTTCCATAAGGTATGCCCAGCCTGAAGGATATTAAATCGCGGATCAAGTCGATCCAGACCACGCAGAAGACCACCAAGGCCATGAAGATGGTTTCGGCGGCCAAGATGCGTAAGGCCCAGGACAACCTGATGCGCCTCCGTCCCTACGCAGCCAAGCTCAATGAGCTCATGTTCCGCGTGATTGCCAGCCTCGAGGGTGCAGCGTTCAGCAGCCCCTACGCCGAGGAGCGCCCCGTGGTCAACAAGGTGCTGGTGGTAGTGGTGGCTTCTAACCGCGGCTTGGCAGGTGCGTTCAACAACGCTATCTGCAAGCAGGGCCTCGTCACCATTCAGGAAAAGTTTGCCGACCATCATGCCCAGGGCAAGCTGGAGGTTCTCGCCATTGGTAAGCGCGCCTTCGACTTCTTCAAGAAGCGCGGCTTCAAAATGGTCGAAGACCGCAACTTCGATGTCTATGCCAACCTCACCCCTGCCACCGTGCTCGAGGTGACTGACATGGTCATGAACGGCTTCCTTGCGGGCGAGTGGGACCGCGTTGAGCTCGTTTTCAACGAGTTCAAGAACGTCATGTCGCAGAACCGTGTCAGCGAGCAGTTCCTGCCCGTGCAGGTACCCACCGAGGCCGACATCAAGCCTGCCGACTACATCTACGAGCCCGGCCGCGAGGAAATCCTCACCAGCCTCATCCCCATGATTCTCCAGACCCGCTTCTACCGCGCCATTCTGGAAAGCAATCTGGGCGAGCATGCTGCCCGTATGATGGCCATGGACAACGCCACAGAGAACGCCAACGACCTGCTTATCCAGCTGCGTCTGGTGTACAACAAGGCGCGTCAGGCGTCCATCACCAAGGAGCTTATCGAAATCGTCAGCGGCGCCGAGGCACTCAACGCCTGACAGCTGCTTCGATTCTCAACTTGCACACTGCCTGCTGGGTTCTCCCGGCAGGCAGTTCTTGTTTCTGGAGGATGGCATCTGGCAGCGTACCACACCAGCACAGGCACGGGTGTGTTGCATGTGCTGGCTGCCGTTACCAGGTATCAGCGTTTTCCGGCAGGACGCGGCTGGGGCTGGGCTGGCTTCGGAGCGGGGTTGGGCTTCTGCCAGAACTTCAGGCGCTTCCAGTTCACATTCACGCCTTCACTGGTGGTGCGCTGGTTGCGCTTCTGTAGCGAAATGCGCCGCCCAAGCGTCACACCCCTCGCATACACTTCAGGGCCGCGGTTGGCGTCAAACATCGGCGTCACCATCTGGTGGTAGTCTATGTACCACCGCTTGTAGCCCAGTCGCAGGAAAAAGCCCAACTGAACGGGCTCTATCGGCATGTCACTCCCAGGTGTGTAGATATATTGCCGCTCCCCGTTTTCCTCAAATATCCGCTTGTGCTTGCCAAACAGGTAGATATCAACCAGCGTCCCAAGCTCCACCGATAGTTTCTCGTTCCACAGGTGCGCCCCCGCCGCCGCCGATACCCGCAGATATGTCAGCGTCAGTTTCGACTTCCGGTTCGACCAGAAGTCGTTCGTGAAGTACGGGAGCACAATCGGCTTTGTCGACGTCGCATACCCGTGCGCAGGGTCTTCATCAGGGTAGATGGACAGGTTTCCGCCTTGGGTGTCGAAAATCAGGGGATCGCTGAAGCGGAATTTCTTTGTGATGGAGCCCACTCCCAGCGAAAAGGAATAGAAGTTACGGCGGTCAGGATGCAGCAGTTTCCGCCCGGTAATCATGAAGTTGTCAATCAGCAGCAGACCCGAAATAGAGCCCATGCCCTGCGGCGTATACACCAGCCAGAAAGGGTTCAGCGTGCGCAGGTCATTGTAGTCGGCCACGGTTACCAGATCGCCTGCATCCGGTCCTATAAACGAGTTGGTCGTCAGCGCGGTGTTCAGCGTGATCTTCCATTCAGAGAACTTGTTCCGCGTCAGCTTGTGGAAGGTCTGGTTCAGGTCCCGACTGAGAAAGGCCCCCACACGGCGGGCCTCTTTCGCCATCGTATCTACAGCACCGTCCACTCGGTTCACCACGTCCTGCCCCTTACCCACCGCATCCATCATCTGCGACGATACATTGATCTGCCCACGCGTCAGTATCGGGACAATCAATGCCAGAACTATCAGGAGTGCCTGTTTCACTCCTCAAAAGTAAGCAATCTGCGCCTGCTCAGTATGCGGTGTACAGCAGGTCAAACTGGCCTTTGGTTACTCGAATGTTGCCGCAGCTGCCGGCCATTTCCAGTTCAAAGCGCCCGGCAAGTATCTGCCGCGAAGGGTCATGATAAGTCACCTCCAGAAAACCAGCACTCTTTTGGCCCGACGTACTGAAACAGCGGGTTAGGCGGTTGGCAAACACCACTGATGGCACCAGGCTGTCGCCACCATAGTTTACCGCCCGTAGTTCATAGCGCCCTGGGCCATTGACTCCCAGCACAGTAATCTGAATGTCTTCGTTATAATCGTTCAGATGGTGCCGCTTGGCGTAAATATCCAGTGTGCCGGTGCTCGACAGATCAGCTTGAACACCCGCCCAGTTGTCGCTTTTGGCTATCCAGGGCTGGCTGTTCACAAGGGCAGCCAGGGTCTTGCTTCCGTTCTGTGTTGGCGGCGGCAGTGTGGTGGGGGTCGGGTTGTCTTCTGTGCAGGCGCTTGCCAGTGCAGCGGCAGTTACAAAAGCCAATAATCGCGTGTACATAGGTGAGTGGTAGTGAGTGCCTCAAAACTAGAGGCTTACACGCACTCCATTCCCCAATAAAAGTTAAAGATAGGCCCTGAAAATGCAACGGTTTCTTAACGGCCCACTGCTTTCAGTCCATCCATGTGTGCCTTGTGGAGGGCTCGCGTGTGGTTGTAGAGAAAAGCACTGCCTGGTGCGCCATGACCCGGCACCACAATCTTCACGCCCGGTGTATGCGCTTCCACATAGTCCACGGCTTTGCTCCAGTGGGTCAGGTCGCCGTCTGCGGTGTTGCCCATGTCCCCAAAATGCGCCGCACGTATCATGCAGCCGCCAAATAGCGTGCTGTGCATCGGCAGCCATATGGCGATGTTATCAGGAGCATGTGCGGGGCCAGGGCTCAATATCTCATAGCTGAAGGCCCCAAAGGTGTACACGCCTGCCTGTAGACTGCTATCGGGCACAGGCAAACCCTGCTGGGCACATCGGCGGGCTGTGTGGGCCGTGCTCACTACCCGCACACCGGCTTTGCGCAGCACTTCGGCTCCCGCCACGCGGTCGTCGTGGGCGTGGGTCACAATACATTGCCTGATGGGTTTGCCAAACCGCTCGCGTACTTCCCGCAGCAGCTGCTCGGTCTGGCGTTCATCCCACGGGGTATCTACCAGCAGCACGCTGTCGGCAGTAACCACCACCAGTCCGTTGCTCGGGAAAAACTTGCCGTTCAATAGTTTGTAACTCTGGTGCATGAACAGCCCTGGCGCCAGCCGCATCAGGCCCAGTTTGGGCTTGGGAGCCGGTGTCAGGCCTGCGAACAGCGTTAGGCAAAGGGCCGATGTAACGGCCAGCGGCATCAGGCGTTTCATCATTCCGGTCGGCGCAATACTTCCCCAAGGATGAAGGCCTGTCGGATGCTCCGCGGGTCTTTCATTGCAGCCCGCAGTTCGGCGGCCAGCGTATTGTTGTCGGGGCTGGGGTCGGTTTTCTTCTCAAAATTCTGGAAGTCTTCGGCTGCCGCAGCCTCTACATCCACCAGTAACGACTGTCCTTCTGCCAGCGACCGCACCTCTTGGTACTCCTCTATCGACTCATAGCCACGCAGCTGTCGCTCTAGACTGCCGGTCACTCCGCCCTCTATCACCGCGCTGGCATCAGCTTCCACTTGGCTCTGCCAGCGCTCCCGGTTGCTTGTCGGCGACTTCTGGTCCGCCAGCGATGGCGCACTCAGCGAGTGGCGTTCCTGTAGTTGTTTTTTCAACTGCTTTTGCCGGGCAATCATCTCCCGTTCGGTAGGGCCACTGCTCCGCGACAGCTGATTCTGCTGTTGCTTCATCAGTTTCTTCAGCTCCTCAGCCCTGTTCGTGTTTACCCCCGCCTGGGTAATGGCCTTCTTGATGGCCTGCACCAACGAGAAGATGAATACTCCTATAAAGAATAGGATGAAGAGTGTGTCGAATAATTCCATGGCGGTGCGGATTTTCCACAGCTGTGGGTAAGCCCTGTTCCTACCCCCAACTTACACATTTCGCGCACTAGCTTTGCTTTCCCGTATTTCCATCCCGCGCAGGCGGCGCGCTTACCCCTCACCGTGAAACTTACCGAACTCGAAATCCAGGGCTTCAAATCCTTTGCCGACCGTGTCAAGCTTCGCTTCGATGCCGGTATTACAGGCATTGTGGGCCCTAACGGGTGCGGTAAGTCCAACGTCATCGATGCCATCCGATGGGTGCTTGGCGAGCAGAAAACCCGAAACCTGCGCTCCGACAAGATGGAGAACGTCATCTTCAACGGTACCGACAAGCGCAAGCGGGCCGCGATGGCTGAGGTGTCCATGACCCTCGAGAACAACCGCAACATCCTGCCTACCGAGTACGCTACCGTCACCATCACCCGCCGCCTCTACCGCGACGGCGACAGCGAGTACCTGCTCAACGGCGTGGCCTGCCGCCTCAAGGACATCAGCAACCTGCTGATGGATACCGGCATCGGCGCCGACAGCTATGCCATCATTGAGCTCTCCGCTGTCGAAGACCTCCTCACCGACAAGAACAACGCCCGCCGACAGCTCTTCGAAGAGGCCGCAGGTATCAGCAAATACAAGCTTCGCAAGAAGGAAACCCTCGCCCGAATGGACGAGACGCAGGCGCACCTCACCCGCGCCGAGGATCTCCTCACCGAAATCGAGAAGAACCTCCGCGCCACCGAGCGGCAGGCCAAGCGCGCCGAGCAGTACCTCGAGGTCAAGAAGTCGTATCGCCAGCTCAGTTCCCAGTTTGCCCTGCTCCGCCTCCGCGCCTTCCGCGAAACCCAGCAGACCGTCGAGGCCGAAGAACAGGAGTTGGTAGACAGCCTCACCCAGTTGCAGGCCCGAATCGCCGAAGCCGACGCCAAAATCCAGGAACTCCAGGCTGAGCTCATCCGCCGAGAGGAGCAGGCCGCCGACCAGCGCCGCATCCTCGCCGATCACCAGCAGGCTATCCAGAAAGCCGAGAACGACCAGGCCCTGCGCCAGGAACGCGGCAAGTACCTTGTGCAGCGCGAAGCCCAATTGGCCGACCAGCTTTCCGGCGAGAAAGACCGTCGCACCGAGTACGAGGCCGCAATGCTCCGCCTCGAAGGCGAGATAGACGACGCCAACGAAACCTACGATAAGCAGGAATTTCTGCTCGTGGAGCTGGAAAAGGAGCTGGAAGAACTGCGCACGGCCATTACCCACCGTCAGCGCCAGTTCGAGGAAACGCAGGGCCAGGTGCGCAGCCGCGAGGGCCAGTTGCAGGGCCTTCAGCGCGAGTTCGAGCGCCGCACCATTCAGATACAGGGCCTCCAGCGCGAACTTCAGCGCACACAGTCAGAGTCCGCCGCCCGTGTCGAGGAGATGGAGGACTATGCCGCCCGCCTGCGCCGCCTCAAGGCCGACATGCAGGGCATGGAAGCCGAGCAGCAGCGCCTCATCGCCGCCCGCGCCACACACGAGCAGCAGGTGGCCGAACGCACCGCCCGCCTCAACCAGCTCCGCGAAGAGCTGTACCAGCAGCAGCGCCTCCTCGACATGCGCCAGCAGGAGTACACCCTCACCAAGGGGCTTGTCGAGAGTCTCGAGGGCTTCTCCGAGTCGGTCAAGTTCCTCAAGAAAAACACCTCCTGGAGCCGTCAGGCCACACTGGTTTCCGAGGTCTTCTACACTCCCGACGCCCACAAGCTGGCCGTCGAAGCCGTGCTGGAACCCTGGCTCAGCTACTACGTGGTGGAAACCCGAGCCGAAGCTGCCGCCGGGCTCCGCCTCCTCCGCGATGGCTCCAAGGGCCGCGCCCATTTCTTCATCCTTGAGGAAATCCGCCTGTGGCAGGCCCGCAACACCCAGCCCGCCCCCGAACTGCCCGCCGGTGCCCGCCGCCTGGCCGACATCGTCGAGGCCAGCCCCGAGCTCCAGCCCCTCGTCCAGTACCTCCTCGGCAACGCCTGGCTCCTCGAAGGCCTCAACCCCGACACCGCCTTCGACCCCTTCGTCACCGTCGTCGATACCTCCGGTGCCATTCTTACCCGTGGGGTAGGGCTCTCCGGCGGAAGCATTGGCCTCTTTGAGGGCCAGCGCATCGGCCGTGCCAAAACACTGGAGAAGCTGGGCCCGCAGATCAAGTCCATGCAGGAGCAGGTGGAAGACCGTCAGCAGCAGCTGGCAGCCG
This sequence comes from Pontibacter sp. T17, assembly GCF_057219875.1. Lineage (NCBI taxonomy): Bacteria > Pseudomonadati > Bacteroidota > Cytophagia > Cytophagales > Hymenobacteraceae > Pontibacter > Pontibacter sp. T17. Next base: position 59,827 of record NZ_JBXVVW010000001.1, on the reverse strand, counting down.
AAACCGAAGCCCTGCAACAGTTGGTCGCAGAAAACCCCGCCCAGCGCCTCGAAGCCCACCTCCGCGAAATGCAGCTGACCCAGCGCCAGCTGTCGGTGCTTCAGGCCAAGGACGACGAGTATCAGGCCTACCTCGAGCGCATGCGTGCCCGCAGTGGCGATGTAGACGGCGAAATCCAGCGCCTCGCCCGCGAGAACGAGGCCGAGCAGCCCCGCCGCGAACAGCTCCAGGACGAACTCCACCAGCTGACCCAGCAGCTCGACACCCATCGCCGCGAGCTCGACTCCCGCAGCGCCCGCCTTTCTGAGCTTACCCAGCGCCACAACCAGGAGAACATCCGCTTTGTGGAACTGAAAAACCGTGTCGCAGCCCTCAAGAAAGACTTCATCTTCCAGCGCGACCAGCTCGCCGGCCTCGACGTCTCTGCCGAGAAGCAGCGCGAGGAGCTCGACCGCATCCGCACCGACCTCTCCGCCCTCGCTCAAACCGACGGCTCCTACACCCAGACCATCCTCGAACTCTACGAGACCAAAGCCACCCTGACAACCAAAGTGCAGGAAGCCGAGGAGAAGGTCGCCTTCATCAAAAACGCTGTCTTCCAGCAGGAAAACACCCTGCGCGAGGAGCGCCGCCGCCGCGAAACCGTGCAGGAGCGGTATACCGCGCTCAAAGACCGCCTCACCGAAATCCGCATCCAGGAAAACGCGATGGTGGAGCGCATGCAGGTCGAGTTCCAGATCGAAGTCGCAGCCCTCAAGCCCGACGAGCTCTTCGACCAGCCCCTCGAGAGCTACAGCCTACCCGACATCGAAGCCGCCATGCTGCGCTTCCGCGAGCAGCTCAACCGCTTCGGCGAGGTCAACCCTACCGCCATCGAGGCCTATCAGGAAATCAAGGAGCGCTTCGACTTCATCAACACCCAGCGCGACGACCTCCTCAAGGCCCGCGAAAACCTCCTCGAAACCATGCGCGAGATGGACGAAACCGCTCTCGCCAAGTTCAACGAGACCTTCGCTGCCATCCGCGAGAATTTCCAGCGCGTCTTCCGTACACTGTTCACAGAAGAGGACACCTGCGACCTCACCCTCGTCCGTCCCGAAGATCCCCTCGAGAGCCCCATCGAAATCATGGCCCGCCCCAAGGGCAAGCGGCCTCTCACCATCACCCAGCTCTCCGGTGGCGAAAAAACACTCACCGCCACCTCGCTCCTCTTCGCTATCTATCTCATCAAGCCCGCCCCCTTCTGCATTTTCGACGAAGTGGACGCGCCCCTCGACGACGCCAACGTCGATAAATTCACCAACATCATCCGCGAATTCTCGCGCGACAGCCAGTTCATCATCGTCACCCACAACAAGCGCACCATGGCCCGCACCAGTGTTATTTATGGCGTCACCATGGAAGAAACGGGCGTCTCGCGCGTCCTTCCTGTCGACCTCGTCGCCCTCAAGCTGGCCTGACAGAATTTGGTTCGAAAGGAAATCGCCATTTTGTTTGGGCCTTCCATAAAAAGTTGGCCGCTTTTGCGCGAAATTTGCTAGCTGGAAATAGTCCGTTCAACCGCTGCTGGCGCGCATTTCTGGGGGCACACTTACCTATGGCTGAGAGCAAACCTTTTTCCGGTTTGTACATCCAAATGGCAGGTCTATCTACCGAAATCTGCTTCACGGTTGTGCCGCACACGATTTCGCGTACGCTATGCACTGATGTTTACCCGAGGCGCAAGACATATCTGGCTTCTGATGCTCGCAGCGCTCATGCTGCAGGCAGGGCCGTTGTCTGCCCTCTCGCAACAGACTGCCCAGCGCCGGAACACTCCCACCGAAGACGATTCGCTCCTCTCCAAGCGCCGTACAGGTACCGTTGTTAACGGGCCCATGCCCGTCGAAATCGGTAAGCCTAATCCAAATGAGGGGCAAAGTCGTCTTTTCTTTGGCCTTTTGCCCAACCCCTTTTCTACTCGCCCCGAGGCACCCCAGCAGGATGGCGGTAAGGCTCGGCCAAAGACAGGCACTGGCAGCAAAGGATCCACTGGCCCCGAGATCCGCTATACTCAACAGCTGCCCGACTCCGTCGGCAAGGGCTCGCCACGCCTGGGCACGCCCTTCCCCAATCCTGCCTCGGCCGAAGTCAAAATCGAGTACAGTGCAGGCACGGGTTCTACGGTCGTTTTGCACATCTACGACTTCCTCGGAAAGCCCGTCAAGTCGCTCAGCCTCCGTAAGAACGGCACCAGCATCCTGCTCGATGTCAACAACATGCAGCCCGGCATCTACTTTTACTCTCTCGAAGTAGACGGCAAAATCATTGGTACCAAGCGCTTGGTAATCAGCCGCTGACCATGCTCTTCGATCCCAAGCCGCCAGCAAGTGAAGGGGCGCTCACTGTCACCGGTCTCAACCGCCGAATCAAGGCCCTCCTCGAAGAAACCCCCGATCTTCAGCGTGTCCGCGTCAAAGGCGAAATCGGCAGCCTCAAGAAGCATACCTCAGGCCACTGGTACTTCAACCTCAAGGACGATGTCAGCCAGATTTCGGCGGTCATGTTCCGCGCCCAGGTAGCCCGCAATCCCTATCAGGACTTTCGCGAAGGCGACCTCGTCGTCGCGCACGGCAGTGTCATGGTGTACGAGGCCCGCGGACAGTACCAGCTGCTCGTCGAGAAGATGACCCCCGCTGGGCTCGGCGAGCTCTACCGCCGCTTCGAGCGCCTGAAGGCTCAGCTGGCCGAAGAGGGGCTCTTCGACCCTGCCCGCAAACGTCCGCTGCCTTCTTTCCCTCGTAAGGTGGCGCTCATCACCTCGGCGTCTGGTGCCGTCCTGCACGATATCCACCGCACGCTACAGCGCCGTGGGTGGCCCCTCCACCTCGTAGTGGTGCCCGCCACTGTGCAGGGCGTCGAGGCCCTGCCTACGCTGCTGCGTGCCCTGAAGCAGGCCCAGGCTATTCCTGGCGTCGAGGCCGTTGTCTTTGCCCGTGGCGGCGGCTCCATCGAAGACCTCTGGTGCTTCAATGAGGAAGCCCTGGCCCGCGCTGTGGCGGCCTCTCATGTCCCTGTCGTCTCGGCCATTGGCCACGAAACCGACTTCACCATCCTCGATTTCGTCGCCGACCTCCGCGCCTCCACGCCCACGGCCGCCGCCGAGCTCCTCGCGCCCGAAAAGCTCGCCTGGCTTCAGTACCTCGACGAGCTCCAGCAGCAGCTCGGTCACTACCTCCTCACCGGCCTGCGACACCACCGCCGCGACCTCCACCTCCTCCATACCCAATTGGGGCAGGCACTTCAGCGCCCCCTTTTTCAGGCCCGGCAGGATTATCAACATCTGCACTATCAACTCGCCACCGCCATGCGCCAGCAGTTGTCGCACGCCCGGGTTCAACTCGCCACGGCACAGGCCACCCTCGCTGGCCTCGACGTCCGTGAAGTCCTGCAAAGAGGGTATGCCCTCGTCGAGGATTCCGCAGGAAACCGCGTTACTTCCTCCCAGCTTTTGGCTAATGACCAGCTGTTGACCGTTCGGTTGAAAGATGGCGCCGCAAACGTCCGCGTGACCTCCGGGGATAAGCAGTAACCGATTGGTCACCAACTGCTTTTGCACACGGGTGTCTCCTCGCAAGGACATTCTGTCCACTCTAGTGGAAAAGGTTTTGGACACCCACACCAATATTCCCCCGATACTTGCCGTTCAATTCCCACTGCCCAGCCAAAGAGGGAAACCGCTTTGGTCTTGGCAGGGTTTGTTCGTGGGCTGTGGCCTCCTGCTGTATACCGATCAACCGGTGGCCTCAGCGATTGTTGTACCTAAAACCTTTTCATGGATCGCTTTCTGAAGATCACCCTGTCCGCAGCGCTGTTTCTGGCCTTCTGGCCGTTCCTCGCTGGTAGTGCAGGGAGCAACAGGAATGACTCGATTCTATTCCTGAACCGCGAAGCTGAGCTGCGCCACTACATGCGCAAGCACATGATCGACGAAGAATGGATTCGCGTTGCCAAGCTCGAAGCAGGTGCCCAACTCGATAGCCGGGTTGCCAAGCGCGCCAACAACTTCTTCGGGCTCCACAAAGCCGGTAAGCGCAAGAGCACCGCGGTGGGACGCTACCATTTCTACGCTCGCTATGCTTCGGCGGAAGATTGTGTCCGCGACATCAGGCTCTGGTGCGAGATGAGCCCCCGCAAAGAGGGCGAAAGCTTTGAGCGCTTTCTCCGCCGTCGCGGCTGGAACCACCATTCCGACTACTGGCAGCGCCTCCGTGGCGTCCGCATTGCCAGTTAAGCATTCCCACTTTCGGGTAAAAGGCAACCACACTTGCGTGGTTGCCTTTTTTATTTGAAAGTTGCGCGTATTATTGAAACATGATTGCATCTCTCAAGGCATCAGGCCTGGTTAAGAGGAGCGTGGTTCTGGCCATCTTCGGCGTGCCCTTGGCAGCCTCCGCACAGGACTCCACCAAAGCCGTAATCGACACCATCATTGTACAGACAGCCCGGCCACAGCATTGGCTGCTCGACGGTCCAGCTGCTGTCTCGGTCATCTCCGTCGACGACCGCGTCCGGCAGATGCCCAACCTCACCACTGCCGATATGCTCCGCACCGTCCCCGGCCTGCAGCTCACCCCCCGCTACAACAGTGGCCTGGGCGAGCGGCTGGTCATGCGGGGAGCTGGCGCGCGCGCCAGCTTCGGCATCCGGGGCACCTACATCTCCCTCGACGGCATTCCCCTCACCTTCCCAGACGGTCAGGCGCAGTTGCAGGGCATTGAAATGGTAGGCATGCAGGACCTTACCGTCATCAAAGGGCCTGCCGCCGCACAGCTGGCCTACGGTGCAATGGGCGCACTTCAGTTCACCAGTCTGCGCCACACCAACACCTTCGAGGCCCAGGCACAGACGCTCTTCGGCTCCTTCGGCCAGCAGCGGCACTTCCTCGCGCTCGGCTCCCGCGTCAAGGGCTGGGAGTTCTCGGTGCAGGGTTCCATCCAGCAGTTCGGTGGCTACCGCCCCAACAGCCAGGCTTACAGTCGGTATCTCTACACCCGCATCGCACACACCGGCAAGCGCGGGGGCTATATTCAGTTCACCGTCGGTAACCTCAATGTTCCGCGGTGGCTCAACCCCTCCAGCCTCACCCTCGCCGATGCCCAAGCCGACCCCCGCCAGACACGCGACTTCGTCATCCAGCAGGGCGCTGGCAAGTCGGTGAAGCAGGGTTTTGCCAGCTTTCTCTGGGAAAAGGAGGGGCAGAAGCGTTACCACAACGTCTTTCATTTCAGCATGGTAACGCTTGACCGCGGCCTCACCAATCCCATCCCAGGGGCTTTCATCACCACCGAGCGCCGCTCTTGGCGCATCCGAACCTCCTACGGCAATCTCACCTCCACCAGATACAACAAGCTCCGCTGGGAGCTCGGCTACCAGACGAGTGCCACCGTCGACCAGCGGCGGGAATACCAGAACCTCGGCGTACCCTCTGGTTCGTCCGTCCCTGACGCCTGGGACAGCCCGGACATGCGCGGGCCAATCACGGTAAATCAGGAGGAAAGTGCCTTTGCTGACCAATGGAATCTCCTGCTCCAATATGACCTCACCCCCAGAATGACACTCACCGGGGGCTTCGTCGCCGAGACGCGTTCGGCCTGGGTCAGCCGTGATCCTAAAGAACGCAATTGGTTCTTCAACATCTTCCCCATCTTTAAAAAGGATAATCAGATTGTCCTGTATTCGAATAACGCCCCCTTTGTTGGCCTTAAGTGGAAGGTTAAGCCCACTCAGCAGGTGTATTTCAACGTGTCGCGCGGCTTTCAGGCGCCCACCCTTGTCGAACTCACCAACCTGCCCGCCGCCGACACCTCCCGTTGGCTCAACTACGACCTCAAGACCGAATCTACCTGGGCCGTGGAAGTAGGCTGGAATGGCACCGAAGGCGCCTTCGCCTGGCAATCTTCCCTGTACGCCAACTTCATCACCAACCAGATTCTCCCCTTCCAGAATCCCGGCAGCTCGGAAATCACCTACTACCGCAACGCCGGGCGCAGCTACCTCATCGGCCTCGAGTCGGCCCTCACCTGGCAGTTCTCGCCCCAGTGGACGTTCATCGGCGCCCTCACCGTGCAGGAGGCCCGCTTCACTGAGTACGAACTACAGGGCGTAGACCTCAAGGGCAAGCGCCAGCCCGCCATACCCCCCGTCAACCTGGCCGTACAGGCCCTGTGGCGGCCCTGGCGCGCGCTCTCGGTTATGGCCAACGCCCGCTACACCAGCGGGTTCCCCCTCAACGACTTCAACGGCACCCCGCCCGGCTCGTCTCTGTCCAATGCAGACACCCGAAACCCTGGCCTCGTCATGCTCGACGTGCAGGCTGGCTGGACCTGGCAGTGGGGCCGCCACCGCGTCGACCTTACAGGCGGTGTCAACAATCTCCTCAACCAGCGCTGGTACAGTGGCGTCGTGCCCAATGCAGCTGCTGGCCGCTACTTCGAGCCCGGCCCGCCCATCAACGTCTGGACAAACCTCAGCTGGCGCTTCGCCAATGGCCGCACCAGATAACGCCCCCGGTGTTATACTTGTGGCAAACCTCTGCTGAACCATCGAAATCACCGACGAGATACTCCTCGAGCGATTCCGGAACCCTGATACGGCCTCCTGGGCGTTCAACCTGCTGGTACGAAAGTACCAGCAGCAGTTGTATCGTGTCATTCGCCGTATCGTCATTGACCATGACGAGGCCGACGACATCCTGCAGGAGGTGCTGGTAAAGGTCTGGCACAACCTCGGCTCTTTCCGCGCCGACGCCAAGCTCTCTACCTGGCTGTATAAAATCGCTACCAACGAGGCCCTCTCTGCGCTCCGCAAAAAGAAGCGCCGCTTCCTCCTGCCCCTGGGCGATGTCGAGCGCGAACTGGCCGCCAAACTCGACTCCACGCCCTACGTCGACGGCGACGCCATCCAGAAGAAACTCCAGAAGGCCATGCTCCGCCTGCCCGAGCGCCAGCGCGTCGTCTTCCAGCTCAAGTACTTCGAGGAAATGAAGTACGAAGACATGGCCGAGGTGCTCGGCGTTACCGTAGGGGCCCTCAAGGCCAGCTACCACCACGCCGTGCAGAAAATTGAAAAATTCATGACCGAGCCTTAAACCTTTGCTCGCGTCATGCGTTTCACCTTCACCATCTGTGCACCCGCCGCTTATTGACCACTCTCTACATCAGCAGCCATGTTAGACCTCGAACACAACCCCCACCTTAAGGAAGACATCTTCCGCGCGCCCGAGGGGTATTTCGATAATCTGCCCTATCGGATGCAGATGCGCATTGCCCCCCGGCAACAGCGTCAGGGCTTTCGTTTCCAGTGGGCCGTGAGTGTGCTGCGGCTGGCGCTCCCCATGGTGCTGGTAATGGGCATGGTGGTGGCTGGCGGCATTGGGCTTCCTGCCACATCCGACCCCGAGGATACCCTCTATCAGGCGCTCCACGCCAACATCGACGCCTACGATACCCGTCTCCTCATGGAGGTTGCCGCAGAAACCCTCCCACAGGGCCCAGCGCAGGCAGCTGCCTCCGCCAGCCAGGTGGATGAGTACATCCTCAACAGCCTCGACACTCAGGAGCTCATCGACGCCTACACCCACCAGAACTGACCCTCTTCCATCCTTACACTTCTTATCGCCACGCCATGTTTCGTTTCCGCGCACTTCTCTCGATGGTGGCTTTCCTCCTGCTCTCCATCTCTTCGATGGACCTCTACGCCCAGGGCGGTGGTTTTCTGCAAGACCGTCTCGAGCAGATCGAAGCCATGCGGGTCGCCTATATCACCCGCGAGGCTAACCTCACCCCCGAAGAAAGCCAGGTCTTCTGGCCTGTCTACAACGAATACCTCCGTGAAACCGATGAGAGCCGCCGCGAGGCTGCCCTCGACGCCATGGATGCAAAGCGAAATTTCGCCGTCATGACCGACGCCGAAGTCGAGCGCGCCCTCGACCAGATGATTGCCTACAAGCAGGAGGAAATGGAGCTCCAGCGCAAGTATCTCGCCCGCTTCAAGCAGATTCTCCCTATCCGCAAGGTTGCAATGGTCTATAAGGCCGAACGTGGCTTCAAGCGTTACCTGCTTCAGCAGCTGCGTGCCCGTCAGGGAGCTGCCGGTGGCCGCTGATCAACTCCGCTCCCCATACTCTGGTAAGGCATTCCGAGCGAAACGAACGTGGAGTAAACCCGTAGGGGCCCTGTAAGCATAAACCCCCGCCTGGATTCCAGGTGGGGGTTTGCATTTTGTACAGCCGGGCCGATTACTGTGCCGACCAGCCGCCGTCTACCGGTATTGCCGTTCCGGTGAACGTCGCTCCGTTGTCTGAGGCCAGCAGCAGCGCCAGATCTGTCAGTGTGTCAATGGACACAAAGTCCTTGATGGCCTGCTTCTTCAGCATCACCTTGGCCACCACTTCTTCTGGCGTCATGTTGTGGGCCTTGGCCTGATCGGCAATCTGCCCTTCCACCAGCGGCGTCTTCACATAGCCGGGGCAGATGGCGTTGGCCGTGATGCCATGGGGGGCGCCTTCCAGTGCCAGTGTTTTCGTCAGGCCTACCACGCCATGTTTTGCCGCGATGTACGCACTCTTGAACTCGCTGGCCCGCAGCCCGTGCACACTTGCCACGTTGATGATGCGGCCCCACTGCTGCTGCATCATCCGTGGCCACACCAGCCGGGATGTATGAAATGCCGAGCTCAGGTTGATTGCGATGATGGCGTCCCACTTCGCCACTGGAAACTCATGCACCGGCGATACAAACTGAATGCCCGCGTTGTTTACCAGCACGTCTACGCCGCCCAGCGTCTGTTCTGCCTGCCGTATCATCGCCTCTATCTCCTCGGGCTTCATCATGTTGGCATTCGAGAACAGCGTTTTCACGCCATAGGTCTTGCCCACTTCGGCAGCGATATCGGCGCCGTTGGCTTCCAGGCCATTCAGCACTACATTGTAGCCTGCTTTCGCAAAGCCTTTGGCCATGCCAAGGCCTATGCCGCTGGTGCTGCCGGTAATCAATACGGTACGGGGTGTTGCCATGGTTGGGGTTCGGTTTAGTTGGGTTTTCGGTTGGGTAATGCTTTCAAACCTAACACTTTTGCCCGCCCCCCCAAACGCAGACGCGCACCTTTTGAGGGGTGCGCGCCGCGGTAAGGGGATAATGGATATCCTAAGTTACCAAATTCTGGCTTGTTTTTCAGCAGGCCGTACCATCCTACTGCCGTCCTGGCACTGGAAGGCTTCTTTGAACTCTGGCATGTTCGACAGTGGCCCGTTGATCCGGTATTTCGCCGGGCTGTGCGGGTCGTTCTTCACCTGGTTCTGCAGGTAGGCGTTGCTGGCGTTGTTGCGCCACACCTGGGCCCACCCCAGAAAGAAGCGCTGCTGGGGCGTAAAGCCGTCAATCTTCTCGCCTTTCTTGGCCTGCTCGGTCTTCATGAAGGCGTAGTAGGCAATCGTCAGGCCACCAAGGTCGGCGATGTTCTCGCCCAGCGTCAGCTGTCCGTTCACGTGCGTAGAGTCGTTCACCACGGTGTAGGCGTTGAACTGCTCTACCACTACGCCGGCACGCTCGCGGAATTTCTTGTCGTCCTCGGGCGTCCACCACTCGCGCAGGTTGCCGCTGGCGTCAAACTGGCGACCCTGGTCATCAAAGCCGTGGGTCAGTTCGTGGCCTATTACCGCGCCCATGCCACCATAGTTCACGGCGTCGTCGGCGTTGGGGTCATAGAACGGCGGTTGCAGAATGCCAGCCGGGAACACGATCTCGTTCATCGGCGGGTTGTAGTAGGCATTCACCGTTGGGGGCGACATCAGCCACTCGCCGCGGTCGATCGGCTTGCCCAGCTTGCCAATGTTTTCGTTGTGGCCAAAGGCGTTGGCGGCCAGTACGTTCTGCACATAGCTCTCGCGGCCGATGCTCAGGCTGCTATAGTCTTTCCACTTGTCCGGGTAGCCAATCTTGTTCACGATGGCGCGCAGCTTCTCCTGGGCTTTCAGCTTGGTGCTGTCGCTCATCCACTCCAGCCCGGCAATCCGCTCGCTGAACACCTGCTGGATGTTGCGTACCATTTCCAGGCAACGCTCCTTCGCTTCAGGTGTAAAGGCCCGCTGTACGTACTCCTGACCCAGGGCCTCGCCCAGCGAGTTGTTCGTCTGGCGCAGCACGCGCTTCCAGCGGGGCTGCATTTCCTTGGCCCCGCGCAGGGTCTTGCCAAAGAAGTCGAACGACGCCGTCACGAACGGCATGCTCAGGTAGTTTGACAGCGACCGCACCGTGTGGAACTTCTGATACAGCTTCCATGTGTCCAGCGGTGTGCTCTTCAGCAGGCCGTTCAGGCCCTTGAAGTAGTCGGGCTGGCCTACAATCACGTAGTCAACCTTGGTGGCACCAATGCCATTCAGATAGGCGGCCCAGTCCATGTCGGGCGTCAGCTTGGCCAGTTCGGCCATCGTCATCTTGTTGTAGTTCAGCTGCGGGTTGCGCAGGTCTACATACTTGCGCGACACCTTCGCCAGCGCCACTTCCAGAGCCAGAATATCGGCAGCACCTTTCTTGGCAGCGGCGGCGTCCAAGCCCATCAGGCCCAGCACCTGCTCCACATACGCCTGATACTTACTCCGGATGTCCTGCTCATAGGCGCCGGTGCCGGTGTAGTATTCGGGGTTGCCGAGGCCCAGGCCGCTCTGGCCCAGGTTCAGGGCATACTTGCTCACGTCCTTGTCGTCCTGGCCCACGTACACGCCAATCATGTTGGCAATGCCCTGGCGCTCCAGTTCGGTCACTACGCCCAGAAACTCTGCCGGGCTCTTGGCGCCGTCAATTTTCGTCAGCAGGGGCTGAATCGGCGTCAGGCCCGCTTTTTCAATCGCGGCCGAGTCCATGCCAGTCGCGAAGAAGTCGCCTACACGTTGGGTATTGGTGCCTTTGGCTGCGTTGGCGGCAGCAGCGGCCTCCAGCATTTCCTTCAGGATCTTCTCGTTCCGGTCGTTCAGTTCGTTGAACGCCCCATAGCTGGCTTCCGTAGCAGGCAGCGGGTGGCCTTTCTGCCAGCCGCCGTTTGCATAGGCGTCAAAGTCGTCGCACGGAACAATGCTTGTGTCAATGTTGGCTACATCAATGGCTTTCGAGCCGATGCCTCTGTTTTCGACAGCCGTACAGGCCGACAGCAGCAGAAGCCCAGCGCCCAGCCAACTGGCGTTGAAGTTGCGCATGTGTGAAGTGGATGGATGTGTGTAGAAATGAGTGTGCACTAAGTGCACCCATAGGTACGAAATGCCCGCTGTAAACTCAATGCCTTGGCCGTCTGTTCATTGAGAAACCTCCCACTACGCCTATCTTTGAGGCCATTTTCTGCCATGCTCAGCCGCTATCTGTCCTTCATCAAATTCAGCCATACGGTTTTTGCGCTGCCGTTCGCGCTGGTGGGCCTCACCCTCGGCTTCCGCGACACCGCCGGCTTCGATGGCTGGAAGCTCATTTACGTGCTGCTCTGCATGGTCTTTGCCCGCAGCGCCGCTATGGGCTTCAACCGCTGGGCCGACCGCCGTTTCGACGCCGCCAACGCCCGCACCGCCACCCGCGAGGTCCCCGCTGGCCTCATCTCGCCCACTCAGGCCCTCGCCTTCGTCATCTTCAACTGCGTGGCCTTCGTCGTTTCCACCTGGTTCATCAATCGTCTGTGCTTCTATCTGTCGCCGGTGGCGCTGGCGGTGGTCCTGGGCTACAGCTATACCAAGCGTTTCACCCCCCTGTGTCATCTGGTGCTGGGTGTGGGGCTGGCGCTGGCACCCATCGGGGCCTACATCGCCGTCACCGAGCAGTTTGTCACTGGCATCGTGGTGCTGGGCGTGGGCGTCTTCGCCTGGGTCGCTGGCTTTGATATCGTCTATGCCCTGCAGGACGAAGCCTTCGACCGCTCGCAGGGCCTCAACTCCATCCCCGTGATGCTGGGCACCGTCGGGGCCATTCGCACTTCGGTGGCGCTGCACGTCGTTAGCTTCGCCGCTATGGTAGTGGCGGGCGTCCTCTTTAGTCTGGGCTGGGTATTCTGGGTGGGCGCCGTGTTCTTCGGCGGGTTCCTCGTCTACCAACACCTCCTCGTTAAGCCCGGCGACCTCAGCCGCATCAACGCCGCCTTCTTCACCGCCAACGGCCTGGGCTCGGCCATCTTCGGGGGTCTCGCCATTCTCGACATCATGCTGGCCTCCGGCTGGCTTGCCCGCTGATACGCGCGCTCTAAAAAGCAGACAGGCTGCTCCCTTTGGAAACAGCCTGTCTGCCGTAATGTGCTTTTGTCGTGTGTCTGTACTAGCAACCCATGTTGCGGAAGGCTTTGCCCATACGCTTCTCGGTGTCTTCATCAGAAGACGCCGAGCGGCTGGGTTCGCTTTCCTCACTGGGGGTCGCCAGGGCTTTCTTCGCCTGCTCCATAGCCTGCAAACGGCGCAACAGCTCCGTCCGCGCACGGCTCACCTCTTCGGCGCTCAGTTTGTGTTCGGCTGTCTGTTCGGTCATCGTTCAAAATTATGAACAGATGCCGTATCAAATCTTGGACACTTCAGCCTAATCTTCCCACAGCCTTGAATTTTGCAAACACACGCTCGGTGTGTGGCGCGTCCTGCATCTCCGGTGTCAGGTCCTGTCCGGCAAAATGTTCGTAGTGCTTGCCGTTCCGCCACAGTCGGCTGGCCGTTACATCATACACTACCCCCTTGAACGCCACCCACGTTTCAGGTTTGTCCTGGCCGTTGCGCAGGGCCAGTTCGCTCCGGCTGTATACAGGCAGAGCGGCCAGTTCTTCAGGGGTGGGGGTGATGAAATCCATGGGGTAGAAAATGGGGTAGGGAAGGGCCATCCCTTCCCTGTGGGCTAATTTGGGACACTCAGGCTGTCACCAACTGGGCCTTCAGCAGGGCTTGTGCTATCTGCACGGCGTTGGTGGCAGCGCCCTTGCGCAGGTTGTCGGCGACGACAAACAGGTTCAGGCTGTTCGGCTGACTCTCATCTACCCGGATGCGCCCTACAAACACCTCGTTGCGCCCGTGCGACAGCCGTGGCATCGGGTATTCTTTCGCCGCCGGATTGTCCTGCACCACCACGCCCTCGGCTTTCTCCAGCACGGCACGCGCTTCAGCGGCACTCACTGGCCGGGCAAACTCCGCGTTCACGGCTTCCGAGTGGCCGCCTACCACAGGCACCCGCACGCAGGTGGCCGTCACGGCCAGCCCCGGCAGCCCCATGATTTTCCGCGTCTCGTTCACCAGCTTCATCTCCTCCTTGGTGTAGTCGTTGTCCAGAAACACGTCGCAGTGCGGCAGACAGTTCAGGTCGATGGGGTGGGCGTAAGGGCTGGTAGCCAGCGTGGCAGTGCCTGACCGTTCGCCCATCAGCTGGTCATAGGCTTTCTTGCCCGTGCCCGTCACGCTCTGAAAGGTCGTGATCACCAGGCGCTTCAGGCCAAATGCCTCATGCAGTGGCTTCATCGCCACCACCATCTGGATGGTCGAGCAGTTGGGGTTGGCGATAATGCCTTTGTGACTGCGCAGGGCTTCGGCGTTCACTTCCGGCACCACCAGTGGCACGGTCGGGTCCATGCGCCACGCGCTGCTGTTGTCAATTACCAGTGTGCCTACGGCCGCAAACTTGGGTGCCCATTCCAGACTTACACTCCCGCCCGCTGAAAACAGCGCGATCGTCGGTTTTCGGGCTACAGCGTCTTCCATGCTCACAATGGTCCAGTCCTGTCCTTTGAAGGGTACGGTCTGGCCTACGCTGGCGGCACTGGCTACCGGCAGCAGGGTGGTGACGGGGAACTGGAATTCTTCCAGTACGCGGAGCATCTCGCGGCCCACCAGGCCGGTGGCTCCTACTACGGCGACGATCATGCCGCAAAAGTAGAGATGGGCCAATACATCCAATCGTCTGCGCCGGGGTTTTTTTAATTTGCGCTCAGGCACATACGCCTACGGTCCCTCTCCTCTCTACACCCGCCATGAACTTCTACCGTGCATTTGCCGTCCTGACGTGCGGCGCGCTCCTTGTTCTGTCTTCCGCCTGCAAGGACGACACCGCCCAGCAGGCACAGGCTGCCGCTGTCGACAGCCTGCCCAAGCCCACTGCACAGGGCTTCTTCAAGCTCTTCCGTCTCCAGCGTCTGCCCGTCACCCTGCCCGATCCCGCCATCAAGGCTACTTCCCTCAGCCCCGCTCCCATCGATTACACCAAGAATTTCCTCGTGGGCAAGGGCCTCCTCATGGACGACGTGCCCAATAACTCCTACATCCCCTACACGTTCATCTCCACTGGCGATAAGCCCTTCCGTCTTGTTGTCGTGACGCAGGAGAACGGTACCGGTGTGCATTACTGGCTCTGCACCGTCACCCCCGAGGGCAAGCTCATCGACAAGCGCCAGGTGGCATTTGAGCTCATCGCCATCGGCCTCGACCACCGTCGTACGGCCTCCATCGATGCCAGCCTGCAGGTGCGCATGGAAGAAATCCGCATCGAGACACAGGTAGCCCGCAACCGCTCTGAGCTCGACGCCATGGGCTCGGCCCAGAAGAGCAGCCGCACGCAGTCGCAGCTCACCACCGCCATCGGTCCCGACGGCCGTTTCACCTCCGAGGTGCCCGAAGCCGCCGGCAACACCGAAGTCCGCTGAGGTCTCAAAATCATCGAAGTCAAAACGGGCGCCATCGGCGCCCGTTTTGACTTCTGTACTTGGCCCGTTATTACAGCCAGCTCTGGTGGTAGTCCGGCATTTCGATGCCCATTGCTGCTTCCGTCACCATCAGCGGGCGGAAGGTGTCTACCATCACGGCCAGTTCCTTCGTCTCCTTGGCCCCGATGCTCTTTTCGATGGTGCCGGGGTGTGGCCCGTGCGGTATGCCCGCCGGGTGCAGCGTAATCTGCCCGCGCTCAACGCTTTTCCGCGACATGAAGTCGCCGTCTACATAGTACAGCACTTCGTCGCTGTCCACGTTGCTGTGGTGATACGGCGCTGGAACAGCCAGCGGGTGGTAGTCGAACATGCGCGGCACAAAGCTGCACACCACAAAGTTGTGCGCCTCAAAGGTCTGGTGCACTGGCGGTGGCTGGTGCACCCGTCCCGTGATGGGCTCAAAGTCGTGTATCGAGAAAATGTACGGGTAGAAGCAGCCATCCCAGCCGATGAAGTCGAACGGGTGGTTGGCATAGGTGTAGGGCCACAGCAGGCGCTGCTTCTGTATGCGCACGTCAAAGTCGCCCTCGTCGGTGTGGGTCACAAGGTCTACGGGGCGGCGCAGGTCGCGCTCGGTGAAGGGGCTGTGTTCCAGCAGCTGCCCGCTCTTGCTCATGTAGCGCTTCGGGAAACGGATGGCGCTGGCGCTCTCTACGATGAACAGCCGGTTGTCGGGCGTGTCAAACGTCAGCTGGTAAATCACCCCGCGCGGTATGTGCACATAGTCGCCGTATTTGAAGGCCAGCTTGCCGAAGCCCGTGTGCAGCGTGCCCATCCCTTCATGGATGAACAGCAGTTCGTCGGCATCGGCGTTCTTGAAGAAGTACGACATGCTCTTGCGCGGCGCGGCCAGTATCACCTGCACGTCGCTGTTGGTCAGCACCACCACACGGCTTTCCAGATAGTCGTCTTTCGGCTCCACCCGAAAGCCCCGAAGGCTGCGCATTTTCAGGTTGCGCTCCACCGCAATCTTCGGCGTCACGTCTTTCGGCTCGCCCACATGCTTCACCCGCGTCGGCGGAAAGTGATGGTAAACAAGCGAGTACACTTCCGAGAAACCCTCCGTGCTCACCAGTTCCTCATGGTACAGTTGCCCGTCGGGGCGGCGATACACGGTGTGGCGCTTCTGGGGCACCTGGCCCAGTTGATGAAAGGGAGGCATGTGCTGTGCGGTTGGTTCCGCCAAATCTAGCGTATACCGCTCCCCCGTACAACCGTTAGGCTCATACTTCCGCCGTCCGTAACGTACCTTTGAGGCCTGCGCCCCGTCATAAATGGAATATCCCAGCAAGTACATACAGGCCGCCGTCGAGGGCTTCTCGCGCCTGCCGGGCATCGGCAAGAAAACTGCCCTGCGCCTGGCACTGCACATCCTCAAGGCACCCGAGCACGAGGCCGAGCTGCTGGGGCAGGCCATCATTGACCTCCGCAAAAACACCCGCCGCTGCGACACCTGCGGCAACCTCTCCGACGACGTCACCTGCAACTACTGCCTCTCGCCCCGCCGCGACGACCGCCTGCTCTGCATTGTTGAGGAAACCCGCGATCTACTCGCCATCGAGAAAACCGGCCAGTACCAGGGCCGCTACCACGTGCTCGGAGGCATCATCTCCCCTGTCGAAGGCATTGGCCCCGACCGCCTCAACATCGACCGTCTCGTCCAGCGCGTCGAGGCCGGTAAGTTCGAAGAGCTAATCCTGGCCCTGCCCAGCAGCATGGAAGGCGAAACCACGGCCTTTTACCTGGCCCGCCGTTTGGGCCACACCGGCGTGAGAATGAGCAATATCGCCCGCGGTATTCCCGTAGGAACCGAGCTCGAGTTTGCCGACGAACTCACCCTCGGCCGCTCTCTGCTCAACCGCATGGCCTACACCCAGCCCGGCAAAACCTCCTAGCTGGCCGCGCCCTCTTTGCTCCCTGGCGCCAGATATACCATTTGCGTCGGGAAGGCGTACTGCACACCTAATTCCTTAGCCAGATTCAGCAGGAACATGTTCACTTCGTGCCGCACGGCAAACTCGTCTTCCGGTGCCTGCATGTGCACGTTGATGCGGATGTTCAGTGAGGAGGCTGCGTATTCGTGGAAGAACGCCTGCTGGAAGTCGGTTCGCAGGCGGGGGTGTGTTATTACGTAGTCGCGCACCCGCTGGCAGAATTCCTCAATCTTAGCTGGAGGAGTGTCATACGTCAGCCCTACAATACACAGGTAGCGCTGAAACTGCCGCAGCCCCATGTTCTCGATGACGGCGTCGGTCAGCTTGGCATTCGGCACGTACAGTATCGAGTTGTCGAACGTCCGCACCCGTGTGGCGCGCAGCCCCACATTCAGCACGATGCCGCTCTTGCCTTCGAAAATGATGTAGTCACCAATCTGGAACGGTTTGTCCAGCAGTATCAGAATCGACCCCAGGAAGTTCTTCACTGTATCCTGCGCGGCAAGGGCCAGCGCCAGACCACCCACCGACAGCCCCGCCACCAGTGTCGTCACGTCAAACTCCAGGTTGCGCAGCACCAGTATGCCGCCTGTAATGCCCAGCAATACCTTCAGCGACCCGGATAGCAGAGGGGCCAGGGCCTCGTTCAGCGTGTGGCCCTGCTCTGCTCCACGCAGAATGGTCACTTTCGCTATCAGGTTCACCACCTTGAACAGTGCCAGAATCAGATACAGCGGCATGGCAATCCGCACACCCAGCATCAGGTAGCGCGCCAGGCCCACCGGCAGTTGCAGCATTGGCAGCAGCACGCCCAGTACAACACAGCACACAAACAGCGCCAGTCGCCGCCGTGCTGCAACGGCCTCTTCATCCGTCGGCTCCAGCCCAAAGCGCCGTGTCAGCCGGTTCGATAACAGCCGCAGTATCAGCCGCAACAGGCCATAGATTATCCACAGTGCGGCCACCAACAGCCCGATCCCCAGGTATTGCCACCGTAGCAGCCCCAGCGTTTCGCCCCGCAGAAACTGCGGCATGTCGCGGGTCCAGTTGTTGTAGCCAAACGGATATACCCGGCTGTGCAGCGTTGGAATGGCCTCTACAGTGGCCTTGCTGAACACCCAGCGGCCGTTCACGTGGTCCAGGCGCACCTGCGGCAGCGAATTGAAAGGCGTGTAGACGTCTGTCGAGTCCTTGCCATTCACCTCATCCGGCGCCTGCTCGGGCTTCAGGGCCAGTCCCATGCCGTCCAGTAGCTGGCGCAGCATTACCGCCCGCTCGGCTCGTACACTGGCGTCCAGCTCAGGGTGATACATCAGCACTGCAGCCCGGTCGCGGTCTACAGGCTCGGTGTACAGCACGTCTTTGAAGAGCTCCAGGCTTGCACGGGGGGTCAGCATCCGGCTGCGCATCAAACGGCTGCTGGCGGTGCCCGGTTGGCTCTTCACGGCGGGTTGTGCCGCCGTTGTGGTCCCACCCATCAGCAGTAGAAATACCATCAGCAGACGGCCAATAACCAGCAGAGAGGGGCGCAATTCAGCGTTATGGGAGGGCATTCGCAATTCAGGCCAAGTTTGTGTGCAATTTTAAGGCATCATCTGCCTGCCTGTTGCAAACGAACACAAGAAACACCGATTCAGCAACCCTGTGCAGCCGCCTTCTGGCGCTCTGCCTCTGCTGCTGTTGCCTGTTCCTGCCGCTGGCTGCCCAACAGAGTTCCTTTATTGTCCGCAGCCAGCCCTATCCCGACGACCTGCAGGAAACCGAGGGCCGTGCTCTCCTGGCCCAGGATGCCAATGGCTTTCTCTTTATTGGCTTCAGCGGTGGCCTCGTCCGTTTCGACGGCAGTCGCTCGCTCCTGCTGCCCAGCCCCGGCCCCATTACGGCCCTCGCCACCGACTCCCTTCGCATCTATATCGCTGCGGGCCGCACTTTTGGCTATCTCGAGGCCGATGCCCGTGGCGCCTACCGCTTCCGCGACCTTACCCCAAAGCTCCCTCCACGCACCAGAGCCTACGACGAAATCACCAGCATTCAGGTCATTGGTGGCCGCGTCTACTTCTACTGTAACGAGTTCGTCCTGCGGTATCTCCCCGCCGCCGATCGCCTCGAACTCGCTCTACAGGCACAGGGCAGCGACTTCTTCCGCGGCATCTGGCGTGCCGCCGACACCCTCTTCCTCAACATCGAGAATGGCGGCATTCATGCCATTATGGAAGGGGCCGGAATGCTTACCGTGCAGGCAGACCAGAACACCCTTCGCAGTCAGATAGTCGTCTTCGGGCTTCGCCTCAAAGATGGTCGTCAACTCATTGGCACACAGCGCGGCGAACTCTTCATTGGCCACCCCGGCCAGTGGCAGCGGTTTGCCTCCTCGCTCCCCCTCATCGACCTCCAGGATGCTGCACTTCTGGCTTCCGGACAGGTCCTTCTTGCCACCCCCTTCAGTGGTTGTCTCATTCTCGACCCCGCTACCGGTGTAGCCTCAGGAGCCCTCAATGTCCTCAATGGCCTGCCCGAAAACGATGTCAACGGCTTGCTCGTCGCCGACGGTGGTCGGGTTTGGCTGGCCCACAGCTACAGCTTTTCGTCCACGCTGCTGGATATGCCGTTGGCCACCTTCCCGCAGCTGCGTTCGCACATCAACGGTCTTCAGTATGCCCTCGGTCGTCTTTACATCGCTACCGACGATGGCCTCTATTATCTCCCCATCGAGAACCCTGCTGAGTACATCGTAGAGAACAGCCGTCGCGAATACGTGCGCACCGTTCAGGAGCCTACCCGCTCGGCTCCCGCACCTGCCACCGCCACAACCGCTGATCCACAGCCCGAGGAGGCCCAACCACCTGCCCAGCCTCTTTCCGACAAAGAGCGCCGCCAGGCCGAGCGTCGTGCCGAGCGCGAGCGAAAAAAAGCCGAGTCTGAAGCCAGTGGCCGCTCCGGATGGGGCCTTTTCGACTTCCTCCGTAGGAAAAAGACCGCCGAGTCTGGGCCCACCCAAACCCCAGCGGGTGCCCCGGCAACACCCTCTGCTGCGGCTTCCCCCGCCCTCAACCCAGTCTTCACTGTCCGCGAGCGGGTCCAACTGGTAGAGAAAACCCTCCTTGGCGGCCAAAGCCCCAGCGATGTGTTTCTGCGTGTGCCCGGCCTGCCGATCGATAAACTCTTCTGTATGCGCCCATGGGGCGAAGGGCTTCTGGTAGGGGGCGCCAATGGCCTTTATTATGTGAAGGAACGCACTGCCAGTCGTGTGCTTTCCATTCAGGCCCGCGATATCGTCATCTCCGATAGGCAGGCCGGTACCCTTTATGTGGCTCACGAGCGGGGTATCGGTACAGTACGCTTTCAGAATGGCAAGTGGGAATACCTCGGCCCCCTCGTTGGCGTGTCAGAGTCGGTCACCAGTCTCGTGCAGGACAACCGCGGAGCGCTCTGGGCAGGTATTCGTGGTCCAGGCATTCTTGAGGTCATGCCCGCCGCCGACGGCCGTGGTGTCAGACTTCAGCAGAAACACTACCCCGATTCCCTGCGTCACGAAACGCGCCTCTACGCTCTCGGGCAGCAACTCTACGCCGTAGCCGCGGGCCGCTTTTTCGTCTGGGACTCACTGGCCCATCGTTTCAATACCAACCCCCGCACTTCTGCTGTTCTCGCGGGCGCCGCCAACCAGGATGTGGAGCTCTGGCAGCTGGCTGGCAAAGACTACCTCATGGTGCGCACCACCATGTACCGCTTGGAAAAGGGCCTCCCAGTCGATTCTTCCCGAATGCTGGGCATCCTCCCAGGGATGCAGCAGGTAGCTCCCGGCGCCCTTACTTCAGGTCGGCAACTGTGGCTCTCGTTCCGCCGAAGCCTCTACCTCACCACGGCAATGCCCCGGCCTCCCGTGCGCACCCGTCCTTTCAGAGCGGTTGTCACCCGTATTGTTGTGCAGCCTACGGGCAGTCCCGAACCCTACGCCGACTCTCTCCAGAATCTTGCCGCTTTCGAGCTCCCACACCACCAGGGCTATGAGGTCCGGTTCGACCTCGCCGCGCCAGTCTCCGAGCAGCAGGTCGTCTTTGAATACAACCTCAACGACCAGGGCTGGCAAACCCTTCAGGGCAGTACCCTCACTTTCCACCAGCTCTCCAGTGGCAGCTATATCCTCTTCGTTCGCGCGCGCGATTCCATGGGCCGCATCAGCGAAGCCGATAAGGTCGAGTTTGCCATCTCCAATGGCCTTGGCAGGGCATTCCTTCACCTCTTCGCAGAGCTGCTGCTGGTGCTTCTGCTCGTCACCACCGTCACGGTTATCAGTGCCCGTGTCTCTGGACGCTCGGTCTCCCGCCCTGCCCGCGCCCTGCTGCTTGTGCTGCTGTTCATTTCCCTGGCAATGATTGCCTATGGCATGGGAAACCGATGGAATCTGGGTCTGCTGGCGATGCCGCTTGTGGGTTTCACCATCCGCATTGTCCTGGCCTTCCTCGCAGTGCCTCTCAACGAGCGCCTCGAAGACTGGCTTGCCTCACGAAATTCCCGTCAGGCCCTGCGTAGATGACCTGTAAATACCGGAAACAGGCCCCCCTTTTTCCACATTCCGTTTCTGTTTCCAGCCCCCTTTCCTATCTTATACCGTGATTCGCCTGCTGCGTTTGCCTTTGTGGCTCCTTACAGGCTTGCTGGCCTTTTCTTTAGGCCTGGCGGGCGTGGCTTGGGCCAATTCCGGTGGCAAAGGCGGCACCTCCAGTGGCACGAAAAAGGCGGGCGACTCGCAGGCTGTTCCGGCCCCACCTCCTTCCAGCTCCTCGGGCAATACTTCTCTCCAGAAGGGAACTACGGCCGAGCCCGAAACTGGCCGCGACAGCAACGCCGTCAAGCGGCTCCTCACTCGCGCACGCTCCACTTCGCTGGAAATGGCCGAGGGCATACAGCTCTCCCGCCAGGCGCTGGAGCTCGCCACTCAGCTCAACTACACGGCAGGCCGCATCCGGGCGCACTATCTCCTCGGCATCTGGTTCTGGGCCGATGGCCAGTATGGCGAGTCCATCAGTGAATACGAACAGGGCCTTACTCTCGCCGAGCGGCAGGCCGATTACAGCCTCATGGCCGAAGGCTATTCCAGCCTCGCTTCCTCCCATCAGCGTCTGGGAAACTACGATAACGCCATGGCCAACTACCTCCAGGCGCTTCGTATCAAGGAACAGCAGGGCGACAGCAACGCCACCGCCAGCATTTTGCTCAGCGTGGGCTCCCTTTACGCCGACCAGCGGAACTACGACAAAGCCCTTAACTATCTCCATCAGGCCGAGGAAACCAAGCGCCAGATGAAGGACAGCCTTGGGGTAGCCCGGGCGTATGGCTATCTCGGTCAGGTATACGATGCCCTGGGCCAGCACACCCGCGCCATTACCTATCTCCAGAACGAACTTGCTCTCCTCGAGAAGTTCGGTTCCCCGTTCATGATTACCGGGTCCATGATCAATCTCGGCACCGCCTATCGCAACATCGGCAAGCTGGCGGTATCCGAGCGGGCCCTGGCTTCAGCCCTCGAAATGGCCCGCAAGCAGCAGGTGCCCCTGTCCCAGGCCCGCGCCATGATCGAACTTGCCCGCACACGTCTTCGCATCGGCAACTTCGAAAGCGCCCTGGACCTCACCCGCGAGGCCAATCGCATCAGCCTGCGCATCAACGCCGCACCCCTTCGCCTTCAGACACTCCTTACCCTCTCCGCGATCTCCGATACCCTCGGCGATCATTCCCAGGCCCTCGCTTTCTACCGCGAATACGACCGCGTCTCTGACAGTCTCTTCTCCGCCGACCAGAGCCGGCAGATTGCCGCCCTCCAGGCCGACTATGAAGCCTCCAAGCAACAGGCACGCATCCAGCTCCTCGAAGAACGCCAGAAGGTCGATGCCCTCTGGCGAAACCTCCTCCTTGCACTCATTGCATTGGTGCTCTTTCTGGCATTCGCTCTTTTATGGCGCTACCGCCAGCAGGAGAAGACCCAGGCCATGCTCTTTGAGCGCAACCGTGCCCTCGAACAGGCCAACATCGAGATCCAGCACCACGTCGAAACCGTCGAAGAGCAGCGCGCACAGATCGAAACCGCCATCCGCGAGAAAGACGAGTTCCTCGGCATTGCCGCACACGACCTCAAGAACCCCATCGCCGCCATCCGCATCTTCTCCGGCATGCTCAAGGACGACCCCGGTCGCTTCACCGATGCCGAAATCTCAGAGTTCGCCGCCAAAATCGCTCTCACCGCCGACCAGATGATGGACATCGTCTCCAATCTGCTCGACATCAACCGCATCGAACAGGGCGCCCTCGACCTCCGCCTCGAACCCATCCAGCCCGCCCTCCTCATCGAGCAGTTGGCCATGCAGTACCGTCCCCGCGCGGCCACCAAACAGATTACACTTGACGCCGAGGCCAGCCAAACCCTGCCAGCCGTCGTCGCCGATGGCCGCCGCCTCATGCAGGTGCTCGACAATCTGGTCTCCAACGCCATCAAGTTCTCGCCCCGTGGCGGCGAGGTCTCTCTTCGGGCTGCCGCCCGCGATGGTCACATCCGTTTCGTCATCGAGGACTCTGGCCCTGGCATCCCCAAGCAGGAAGAGCACATGCTCTTCAAGAAGTTTGCCCGCCTCTCCACCCGCCCCACCGCGGGCGAAAGCTCCACGGGGCTGGGCCTCTCCATCGTCCGCACCCTTACCGAGCGCATGGGCGGTCGCGTCTGGTTCGAGAGTATCCCCGGCCAGGGCGCTACATTCTTCGTCGAGCTGCCCCTCGCTGGTAGCACTGTCGCGGCCAATTCCTGATATTTCTTCCCCCC
Source organism: Pontibacter sp. T17 (assembly GCF_057219875.1). Taxonomy (NCBI): domain Bacteria; kingdom Pseudomonadati; phylum Bacteroidota; class Cytophagia; order Cytophagales; family Hymenobacteraceae; genus Pontibacter; species Pontibacter sp. T17. The sequence goes on along the minus strand of NZ_JBXVVW010000001.1, from coordinate 36,340 downwards.
AGGAAAACCTTTCCGCAACCCCCGCGGTTATTTTCAATGAGAATTGAAAATATCTTTGCGCATGGCTTTCCGTAACCTCCGGCATTTTATCGACGCCCTCGAACAGGCGGGCGAACTTGTGCGTGTCAAGCAGTTTGTCGACCCCGTCCTTGAAATGACCGAGGTCGTCGACCGCATCTCCAAGGCGGGCGAAACCCGCAACAAGGCTATTCTCTTCGAGAATACTGGCACCGATTTCCCCGTTCTCATCAACTCCATGGGTTCGTACCGCCGTATGTGCATGGCCCTCGGCGTCAACGACCTCGACGACGTTTCACACGAAATCGAGGCCCTCTTCAAAACCATGACCTCGCCCAAGGATACCATCCTCGACAAACTGAAGATGCTCCCCAAGCTAGGTCAGGTCGCCTCCTGGATGCCCAAGAAGGTGTCGGGTAGGGGAGAGTGCCAGCAGGTGGTCATGCCCAAGCCCGACCTCAGCCGCATTCCTGTCATGAAATGCTGGCCCGAGGATGGCGGCCGATACATCACCCTGCCCGTCATCCACACCCGCGACCCCCACACCGGCGCCCGCAATGTCGGAATGTACCGCGTTCAGGTCATGGACGACCAGCACACCGCCATCCACTGGCAGCTGCACAAGGTGTCGCGCCGCCACTTCGAAGAGTATAAAAAGCTGGGCCAGCGCATGCCCGTTGCCATCACCCTCGGTGGCGACCCCGTCTACACCTATGCTGCCACCGCGCCCCTGCCCGACGGCATCGACGAATACATCCTCGCTGGTTTCCTCCGCAAGAAGCGCGTAGATCTCGTCAAGTGCCTCACCATCGACATGGAAGTGCCCGCCGATGCCGATTTCGTCATCGAGGGATATGTAGATACCTCCGAGGATTTCATCGTCGAAGGCCCCTTCGGCGACCACACCGGCTATTACTCCCTCCAGGACCTCTATCCCCGTTTCCACGTCACGGCCATCACCCACCGCAAAGACGCCGTATATCCTTCTACCATCGTCGGAATCCCGCCGCAGGAAGATGCCTGGATTGGCAAAGCTACCGAGCGCATCTTCCTCGCGCCCATCAAGATGACCATGGTGCCGGAAATCCTCGACATGGACCTTCCCATCGAGGGCGTGTTCCACAACATGGCCATCGTCCAGATCGACAAGACCTTCCCCGGCCAGGGCCTCAAGGTCATGAACTCGCTCTGGGGTGCCGGCCAGATGATGTTCACCAAAATGATGGTCGTAGTAGACAAGGGTACCACCCTCAAGAACTACCGCGACCTCGCCCGGTACGTCACCGAAAACTTCGATCCCCAGCAGGATCTTGTCATGGGGCAGGGCCCCATCGACGTGCTCGACCACTCCTGCTCCAAAATGGCCTTCGGTGGCAAGCTCGGCATTGACGGCACCCGCAAACTCGACGAGGAACTGCGCCCAGGGGCCAGCGCCCATGTACCGATTCCCTCCAGCAGCGAGTTTTCGCTGGAGGCCATCCGCGCCGCCCACCCAGAGGTCAGCGCCATCAACGCCCAGCTCCTCGAGGAAGGCATTTCCCTCGTCCTCGTCAGCATCCACAAGACGCAGAAGGGACAGGTGAAAGCTCTGGGCCGCGCCCTCTGCCAGCGCCCCGAATTCGCCCATGTCAAAATGGTCATGATTCTCGACGCCGGTATGTCGCTCGAGTACGTCGGCGATGCCTTCTGGCGCTTCTGCAACAACACCGACGTCAAGCGCGACGCCGTCATCATCGAAGCCGACAGCCCCGAGGCTACTGCTCACGTGGTCTTCGACGGCACCCGCAAAACGCTTGAGCACGACGGCTTCACCCGCGATTGGCCCAACATCCTCGTCATGGACGATGCCACCATCGAGGCCGTTGACCGCAAATGGGGCACCCTCGCCCTCGGCGACTTCATCGAGAGCCCGTCCATCCGCTACAAGCCGCTGCTGGTCGGCACCAAGGCCGTCGCAGGCGAAGGTGTACAGGCGCCAGCACAGGTATAAATGGCAATTTCTTACCAATGCCCGGCACTTTCAGCCGGGCATTGCGCTTTCCATACCGGGGTTCTGCGAAAAATCACAACTTTGCCCCCTGATTCCCAACTGAAACTACTTCCAGCCCCTCAGGGCGCGCTCCTCCCCACATGGCGAAAAATCTCCTGATTGTCGAATCGCCGGCTAAAGCCAAGACGATAGAAAAGTACCTGGGCAAGGACTTCAAGGTTCATGCCTCCTTTGGCCATATCCGCGATTTGCCCAAGGACGACCGCTCCGTCATCGTTGAGAACAACTTCAAGCCGGTCTATGAAGTGTCGCCCGACAAGCTCGAAGTTGTCGCAACCCTTCGCAAGCTGGCCAAGGAAGCCGAAACAGTCTGGCTTGCGACCGACGAAGACCGTGAAGGGGAAGCCATCTCCTGGCACCTCGCCGAGGTCCTCGGCCTCGACCTCCAGAAGACCAAGCGCATCGTCTTCCACGAGATTACCAAAAACGCCATTCTCCGCGCCATCGAGCAGCCCCGCACCATCGACATGAACCTCGTCGATGCCCAGCAGGCCCGCCGCGTGCTCGACCGTCTCGTCGGCTTCGAGTTGTCCCCCATTCTCTGGAAGAAAGTAAAGTTCGGCCTCTCTGCCGGCCGCGTGCAGAGTGTCGCCGTCCGCATGATCGTCGAGCGCGAACGCGAGGTACAGGGCTTCACCCCCACCGCGTTCTTCAACATCGCTGCCGAAATGCGCACCGCCAAGGGGGAGCCCTTCAAGGCAGCCCTGCCCAAGCGTCTGGACAGCGAGCCCGCCGCCCGTGCCTACCTCGAAGCCGCCAATGGCGCCGCCTTCTCCGTCGCCTCGCTCGAGAAAAAGCCCGGCAAGCGCAGCCCCGCGCCCCCCTTCACCACCAGTACCCTGCAACAGGAAGCCAGCCGCAAACTGGGCTTCGGCGTCGCGCAGACCATGCGCATTGCCCAGGGCCTGTACGAGTCGGGCCACATCACCTACATGCGTACCGACAGCGTCAACCTCTCCAAAGAGGCACTCGGCGCTGCACGCGACGTCATCCACTCAGACTACGGCGACCAGTACCACCAGATCCGTACCTACGCCAACAAGACTGCCAACGCCCAGGAAGCGCACGAGGCCATCCGCCCCACCGACTTCCGTGCACGTGTCGTGTCACAGGACCGCTCCGAGCAGCGCCTCTACGAGCTCATCTGGAAGCGCGCCGTCGCCTCGCAGATGGCCGACGCCCAGTTGGAGAAAACCGTAGTAGGCATAGCGGTTAAGGCCGCCAAGCCCCTCGCCAACCTCGAGGCCACCGGCGAAATCATCCGGTTCGACGGCTTCCTGAAGCTCTACCTCGAAAGCCGCGACGACGACGAGAACGAGGAGTCTGCCATGCCCGGCTCGGCCCTGCTGCCCAGCCTCAGCGTCGGCGATGCCCTCACCCTCGACGCCCTCGTCGCAACTGAGCGTTTCACCCGCCCTGCCGCCCGCTACACCGAGGCCAGCCTCGTTAAGGCGATGGAAGAGGAAGGCATTGGCCGCCCGTCTACCTACGCCCCCACCATCTCCACCATCCAGAAGCGCGGCTACGTCGTGCGCGAAGACCGCCCCGGCATCGAGCGTAAATACCGCGTCCTCACCCTCAAGGCCGGTAAGCTCTCCGAGAAAACCGCTACCGAGAATACCGGTGCCGAGAAGGCCAAGCTCTTCCCCACCGACCTCGGCTCGCTCGTTACCGACTTCCTCGTCTCCTACTTCGCCAACATCGTGGACTACAAGTTCACCGCCCGCGTGGAAGAGGAGTTCGACGAAATTGCCCGCGGCCAGCTCGGCTGGACCCGCATGCTCGAAACCTTCTACCCGCCCTTCCACAAGCAGGTAGCCGAAACCGAGCAGAGTGCAGGCCGTGTGCAGGGCGAGCGGCTCCTTGGCCACGACCCCGTTACCGGCAAGCCCGTCTCGGCCCGTCTTGGCCGCTTTGGCCCGCTGGTGCAGCTCGGTGCCCAGGACGACGAGCAGAAGCAGTTTGCCTCCCTCCGTGCCGACCAGCGCCTCGAAAGCGTCACCCTTGAGCAGGCGCTCGAGCTCTTCAAGCTGCCCCGCCGCGTGGGCCAGTACGAAGGCGCCGATATTCAGGCCAACATCGGCCGCTTTGGGCCCTACGTCCTCCACGAGAAGAAGTTCTACAGCCTCCCCAAGGGCATGGACCCCTTCACCGTCACCGAGGAGCAGGCCATCGAGGCAATTGAGGCCAAGCGTAAGGCCGAGCGCGAGCGTCTCATCAAGGCGTTCCCCGGCTCACCACTTCAGGTGCTCAATGGCCGCTGGGGCGCCTACCTCTCCGACGGCGACAACAACTACAAGCTGCCCAAGGGCACCGATCCTGCCGCCCTCACCCTCGACGAAGCTCAGGAACTGGTGCGCCAGCAGACCGAGGCCGGCACGGTGAAGTCGGCCAAGAAGGGCCGCTTCGGCAAGACAGCCGCCAAGACCACAGCCAAGTCGCCAGCCAAAGCCCCTGCTGCCAAGAAGACGGCCAAGGCTACCCCGGCATCAGCCACGCGCAAGCGGTCGGCCACAGGCGTGAAGGCTGCGGCCAGCAAAACGGCCAAGCCCGCTGCCAAAACCACCAAAGCCGCCCCCAAGAAGAAGTAACCGGGGCACATACCCGATATGCAAACAGGGGCCATTGGCCCCTGTTTTGTTTTTGTATTGGATGGGAGACCCCGTCAGCTCACTTCTTCCCCTCACCCCACAAACGAAAAAACCCCGACTCTCGTCGGGGCTTCTCGTGCGCCTGAACTTGGACTCGAACCAAGGACCCTCTGATTAACAGTCAGATGCTCTAACCAGCTGAGCTATTCAGGCTTGGGCCTTTTCCGCTTCGGGGTTGATTCCGAATTGGAGTGGCAAAATTAGGAGGTCAGGCAGTACGACGCAATACTTCGGCCAAAAAAAGTTACCTCAGTCGCACGCCCACCAGCAGCATGTCGTCCAGTTGCTTCTGGCCCTCACGCCATTGCGTGATGAAAGCCCCCAGTTTGGCCTCCTGTACCTCGCAGGGCAGTGGCGACAGCTCCAGCAGCACCTCGGCCAGCCGCCGCCGCGTCAGCTTCGACCGCGCGCCCAGTCCCGTCTGGTCTGTCATCCCGTCGGTGAACAGGTACAGCATCGCGCCAGGCTCATAGGGCACTGTCTTCTGCTGAAAGCCCACCTCGTGTGCCTGTAGGCTGTAGCCGATGGCCCGGCGGTTCAGTAGATGAAACTCCAGTTGTCCATTCTGCACCAGTGCCAGCGGCCGGTTGGCATCGGCAAACGTAATTTCATTTTTCAGGGGGTCTACTTTTACCAGCACCAGGTCCATGCCGTCCAGCACCTGTACGTTGGCACTCTGCTGGTGGCGCAGCATGCGTTGCAGGCGGCTGTTCAGCCGCTCCAGCACCTCGGCAGGCTCGGGCGCGGTGTGGTGGCTGAAAATCTCGTTCAGCAGCGACGCCCCCAGCACCGACATCAGCGCCCCCGGCACCCCGTGGCCCGTACAGTCGGCCACCACCAGATAGGTAAACTGCGCCCGCCGGATGTGCCAGTAGAAGTCGCCCGATACGATGTCGCGCGGCTTGTAATACACCACAACTTCCGGAAAGGCCTTCAGCAGGTCTTCCGTCTGGGGCAGCAGCGCCTGCTGTATGTTCTTGGCATAGAACAGACTGTCGGTGATCGACTGATGCGCCTTGCCCAGCCGGCCAATCAGCCGTGCGTTTTCCAGCGCAATGCCGGCCTGCTGTGTCAGAATGGTCAGTATCTCGCGCTGGCTGTCCTCAAAGGGGGCCTCTTCGCTGGGATTTCGCAGAAACAGGTAGCCGTAGGGCTTAGCCTGGCTCTGGATGGCGATGGCGATTTCACAGTCGCCGCCCGCTTCCAGCGCCTGGCTCACCCGCCGCACCAGCGCCTGGGCAATGGCCTCGGGCTCTTCGACGGCATACAGCTTCAGCTCACGGCCCTTCTCTTCGTCCTGATACCGGATACGCTGTAGGCGTGGCGCAGCATCCTCGGGGTCGTACAGCACCAGAATCTCTTCCGCCCGTGTATAGTGCCAGGCATATTCTACCAGCAGGTCAAAAATCTGCTCGGGCTCGGTTTGGCTGGCGATGCGCTGGGTGTGGCTGGTCAGCTGCTTCAGCAGGTGGTTATGCGCCGCCTGGCTGCGCAGGTCGCGCTGCTGCTGGTAGCTCCGCACAGCCTCCGACACCGTCAGCACAAAGTCTTCCGGCTCCCACGGCTTTGGGATGTAGCGGTATAGCCCGGCCCGGTTGATGGCGTTGCGCACGGCATCCAGTCCGGCCTGACCGGTCATCAGGATCTTCAGCGTTTCGGGCTGGCGGCGGTGTACCTCTATCAGCAGTTCGTCGCCTTTCAGGCCGGGCATTATCTGGTCTGAAATCACCATCGCCAACTCGCGCCCTTCAGCTTGTAGCTGCTCCAGTATTTCCAGGGCTTCTTCTCCACTTTCCGCGAATTCCAGGTCGAACTGCTCTCCAAAGGGGCGTTGTAACTGTCGCTCCAGGGTCAGCAGTATCGATTTCTCGTCGTCAACACATAGAATAGCGGGTCTGTCTGCGGTCGTTCCTTGCATGTTTGTTTGTCGCGGCGGCTTGCGCCCCCGAAGCTCGGTTGTTTGTATGTGTTCCAGATGACGCCAGCGTCAACTCCCGGTTTCGGGCGGTTCCGCTTCGTCAAATGCATTGTGTATCAGCGACACCAGCTGCTCTTTCTTCCACGGTTTCTGGATAAAGGCATACAGCTCGGCGTTGCGCATGGCATTCTCTATGGCCAGGGTGTCGGCCTGGCCCGTCAACAGAATCTTTACGGTTTCGGGAAAATTCCGGTGCAGCTCCACCAGAAACACGTCGCCTTTGGTGCCAGGCATCAGCCAGTCGCTGATGACCAACACCACGTCATAGCCCTGGTTCACCAGCAGGTCTATCACCTCCCAGGCTTCCTCTACGCTCTCGGCGGTTTCGTAGTGGTATTTCTCACCCAGCGAGGTCGTGAGCTCGCGGATCAGCGTATCCAGCACGCTCTTCTCGTCGTCTACGCACAGGATGGCTTTACGCATGGGCTGCGACGGGTTGGTTGACATGCACGGGCAGTTTTACAATAAACGTCGTACGTCCCGGTTCGGTATCCACCGCAATATCGCCGTTGTGTTTCTGTACGATCTTCTGGCAGATGCCAAGTCCCAGGCCAGTGCCCTCGCCTTGTGCTTTGGTGGTGAAGAACGGCTCGAAAATGCGGGGCAGCACCTTGGCCGGTATGCCGGGCCCGTTGTCAGTAATCTTCACGATGATGTGCCCGTTCTGGCGTTCGGCTTCCAACACAAGCTTGCCCTTGTACTGCATGGCCTGTAGCGCGTTGTGTATCAGGTTGGTCCACACCTGGTTCAGTTCGTCGGGATAAGCCAGAATAGGAGGCAGGTTGGGGCTGTAGTGCCGCTCCACTTCTACGCCGTGCTTCAGCTGGTTGTGGTAAATGGTCAGAACCACCTCCAGGTTGTCCACCACGCTGGTTTCCACGGCCTCTTCGGTCATGGGGCGGTGGGCATAGCTCTTCAGGGCGTACACAATCTTCTGCGTGCGCGACACCGCCAGGTCTATGTTGTCGGTGTGAATGCGCGCCCACACAAAGTCGGCGGCCACCTGCAACACCTCCACTACGTTGGGCAGGCGCAGCAGCGGCAGAAACTCGCGCACGTCGCGCTCGATGTTCATCCGCACAAACTCCCGTGCGATCAGCTGCACGTCTGCCGCCAGCTTGTATGTCTGCAGTTCTTTCACCAGCGTGGTACGGATGGTGCGTTCCTCGCGGCTGCTCAGGTTCAGACGGCGGGTCTCGGCGCGCGAGATCAGCTGGAAGAAACACTCGTGCAGCTCGGGCGACAGCGAGTTCAGAAACTGCGGCAGCCGACGCATCACTTCCGGCAGCGTATGCATCAGGTCTTTGTTCGCCCCATTGATTACCCCCAGCGGTGTGTTGATCTCGTGTGCCACACCCGCCACCAGCGCCCCCAGCGCAGCCATTTTCTCCTGTTGTATCAGCTGCTGCTCCTGCGTAATGCGCAACTGCTGCATAGTGTCTTCCAGGTGCCGGTTTTTCTGCCGCACCTCTTCTGCCGCCACGCTCAGAATATCGTTGATCCGCTCGATTTCGGCTTTCTGGTGGCTGATTTCAGCCGTCCGCTCCGCTACCTGCTGTTCCAGCAGCAGGTTCTGCTGCCGCACCAGCCGCTGCTTCTCTTTCTCTGCCGACAGTGCCTTGTCGCTCAGCCCCTTGATCTCCTGTACCTGCGTTTCCAGCTCGCGGTTCTTCTCGGCGTTGGTGCGCGCCAGAAACACCGACATGCTCAGTGGCAGCGCCAGCAGCGACAGATACGGCCATTTCGTGAAAAAGTCATTGATGGCAAGGCTCAGGTTGAAGTCCATGCCCCCGCCAAATACGCCTTTGTAGATGGTGATTACCATCGACACCATTGCTAGCCCCAGCGGAACCACCACCCCACTGATAATGGGAAACAGAATGCCGATGCCAATGGCCCAGAAACTGCCCCTCTGCATGGGGTTGCCCTGCACCACTATAGCCTGATAGCTCTCGGCCAGCATGAAGATGGACAGCACAATGGCCAGTACGATAGACACGCCCTGCTGGTCGTAGATCATCGTCAGCGCCAGCACCAGTGTCAGCGGCACAAAGTAGTAGAACTGCCGCAGCACCCGGTTGTAAAACGCCGTGTACAGAAAACCCATGAATGCCATCATGAAGGTGGCCAGCGCCACCGAACTCAGAATCTGGTGCAGGATGTACACTGGCCCGAACTGCGTAGCCGCCACCAGCTGGAACCGCGTGAAGGCGTAGTAGAATGTTGCCCCCGTTACTACCGAATACCACAGGTGCAGCGCCTCGCGTGTGCTGAAGAGAAACAGCAGCAGGTGCAGCACACAGAGAGTAAGAAATGCCCCCATAATCATCTGGAGCTCGGTCTGTGGCGCCTCGGTAGCATACGTTGTCTGGGCGGTCACATAAGGTACCAGCGCTGCCCGGAAGCCGGCAAACCGCGCATAGCGGCCATAGGTGTCGTAGTAGGTTGCTGCTTTGTGGTGGCTGTAGTGCACCGCTAACACATACCGCTGGCCGCCACTCAGTGGCAGCAGCACCGGCTGGTTGCGGGGCATCAGCGTCTGCTCGGCGGGCAGGCTGTCGCCCACGACACCAAACTGGGCTACCTTCTCACCGTTCCAGTACACTTCCGAAGCGCCAGGGTGGTTCAGAGTCAGCCCCAGCGGGGGCAGCGAGTCGGTCGGCTGCACAAACTCCAGCGTCAGCACAAACCAGCCCTCGCCCTTCCAGTTGTCGCCCTGCAGGGTGTCGAGATCTAGGGCCGGGTGCAGCCGCGACCAAGTACTGGCGTCTACCAATGGGTGTCCATAGCGATTACCATCGCCTGCATGATAACGCCAGCGGCTGTCCAATTGTAGGGGCGTGCCGGCTTTCAGTTCGCGCACGTCATACGCCGTGATACGGCGCAGGCCCTCCTGGGCCACCGACAGCAGCGGCAGCAACAGCAGAACCAAAGACAACAGACGACGCTTCATGGCAAGATTCCCGAAAGATAACGCACCGATTCTGCCCCGCAGTTGTGAAAACAGGAGATTCTGATGACGCTTTGGACAGGAATCATACATTTGTAAGTGATGAAAGCACGTAACCTTGTACTGGGGGGCGCTCTGGCCCTCCTGACCCTGCCTACGTCGGCGCTGATGGCTCAGTCGAGCGCCGAGGCACAGCCCCCGCAGGACTGGCACCTGCTCGACGCCCAGAAAGACGGCTACCGCGGTGTCAGCGCCGAGCGCGCCTACCAGGAACTCCTCAAGGGCCGCAAGCCCGCACGCACCATTGTCGTGGCGGTCATTGACGGCGGGGTGGATGTCAATCACCCAGACCTTGCAGGCCGTATCTGGGTAAACCCCCGCGAGATCCCCGGCAACGGCAAAGACGATGACGGCAATGGCTACATCGACGACATCCATGGCTGGAGCTTCATCGGTGGTCCCAATGGCAGTGTCATGGAAGACAACTTCGAAGTGACCCGCGAGTACCGCCGCCTCCGCGACAAGTTCAACCCGGCCATCTCCAACGCCACCAAGCGCGACCCTGAGTACAAGCGCTTCCAGCAGATCAAGGATGAATTTTCAGCCGAGCGCAAGAAGTACACCGAACTGCTGGGCCAATACCGCATGTTCCTCTCTACGCTGACGCAGGCTTACAACGCCGTGAAGGCCAGCATGGGCGTTGACACCCTCACCGCCGAGCAGGTGGCAAACTTCACGCCCCGCACCGAGATGGAGCAGCGCTACCAGCGTATTCTCGCCTATGCCTACGAGCAGGACCTCACCCTCACCAAGCTGCGCGACGGCATGCGCGACATCGCCATTCGCCTTGACTATGGCCTGAACCTCGACTTTGACCCCCGCAACATCGTAGGCGACAACTACGAGGACACAGCCGAACGCTTCTATGGCAACGCCGATGTCATCGGTGGCCGCCGCGCTGATCACGGCACCCACGTCGCTGGTATCATCGCTGCCATCCGCGACAATAACCTCGGCATGCGTGGCATCGCCGACAGCGTGCGTATCATGGCCCTGCGTGTGGTGCCCGATGGCGATGAGCGCGACAAGGACATTGCCAACGCCATCCGCTATGCGGTAGACAACGGTGCTCAGATCATCAATATGTCGTTTGGCAAAGCCTATTCGCCCCACAAGCCCATCGTGGACGAAGCCGTCCGCTATGCCGCCAGCAAGGGCGTTCTTATGGTGCACGCCGCAGGTAACGATGCCCAGAACATCGACGTGAAACCTTCGTACCCCACAGGCTACTACGCCGACGACAATGCCCGCTCACCACTCTGGATCGAGATCGGCGCTTCCTCCTGGAAAGACGCTGACTTCGTCGGCACGTTCTCAAACTATGGCCCCACCGGCGTCGACATTTTCTCGCCTGGTGTGCGCATTTACTCCACCGTGTGGAACAACAAGTATGAGAACAACGACGGTACCAGCATGGCGGCTCCGGCGTTCTCGGGCGTAGCAGCGGCCCTGTGGTCCTACTTCCCCAACCTCACCGCCCAGCAAGTGCGCGACATCCTCCTCGACAGCGGCGAGCTGTACCCCGACGCCCCCGTGAAGCGCCCCGCCGAGGGCGATGACGAAGGCGACGAAGTACGCCTTACCGACCTCTGCCGCACCGGCGCCATCGTCAACCTCTACAATGCCGTCCGCATGGCCGAAGACGTATCGCGGGGCCGTCCTGTAACCAAAGGTGGTGCCCCCGCCCCCGCCAAAAGCAAGAAAAAGAAGCGGTAATCTGCCGCTGCGTAACACAGGTTACTGAATGCCCGGCCTTCCGCCGGGCATTTTTGTTGCCGCAGGGTAGCCCCCTGCTGCCTTTACCTATGTTCCGCTTTCCGTTCCATTTGTCTCTGTTGGGGTGGCTGCTGCTGTCAACAGCCCTGTTTGCCCAGAAGGCTCCTGCGGCCGCTACTTCCTCCAATCACTTCTGGTTCAACGCCAACCTGGAGGCCGAGCTTAATGCCCGCTGGGCTCTGCGCACCGAGGTGCACCTGCGCCGCACTGGCGGGCTTCATCGCTGGGAAGCGCTGCTCATCCGTCCGGCGGTCGTCTTCATGCCCTCGCATCGCCTGTCGCTGGCAGCCGGTGTGTCGTATCTCTCTCAGATGCGCGAGTGCCTGGACGAAGGCTTCCGCTGGATGCCAGTGTATGAAACCTGGCAGGATGCCGTGCTGCACGAGCGCCTGGGCCGCCTGCGGCTGCAACAGCGCATCCTGCTGGAAGAACGCTGGGTCGCCAGTCCGGTTGCCATAGGCAGCGACCAGCTGCAATACCACTTCCAGACGCATCTACGCCTCCGGCTCAACCTTACGCTACCGCTAACCGCCCGCGACCTCCACGAGGGTGTCGTCTTCGGGCAGTTCTCCGAGGAGGTCAAGTTCTCGGCCGACCGCCACCAGCCTGCCGAGCGCGGTTTTACCCGCAACCGCCTCATGCTGCTGCTGGGCTACCAGTACCACCCCAGGGGCAGCATTCAGGTAGGGTACATGTGGCAGCTGCACGACACCCGCCCCCTATCGCCGCTCGACCACGATCATGCCCTCCGCATCATTCTCAACCACACCTTTGGCAGCCATACCGGTCATCATCCGCGCCCAGTTTGAGGCCCCCTTGGAGCGATTTGCCCCACTCGTCTGTAAAGTTGTGCCAGAGTTCTTTCTGGGTTAACGCATTTCCTGCATTTTTGCCGCATGTTTCAACCAGTTGGTAAAGCGTTTGTCCGGAGCGCATTGCCACTCCTTGTCGGATTGCTGGCCGCGCAGGGTGTGTCGGCGCAGGTGGTGTCCAAACACCTGTGGGTCAATGGAAACCTCGACTTCCGCTTTTCTGACCGTTGGGGTGTTCGTGCCGAAGCCCATGTACGCCGTGAGGGTATGGCGCAGCACTGGCAGCAGCTGATTCTGCGCCCCGCCGTCATCTACTACCTCAACCCCCGCTGGACCTTCATTCTCGGCGCTTCCTACATACAGGATTATCCCTGGAAGGGCGGCATTTACGGTTGGACACCCATTCGTGAAACCTGGCAGGACGCCACCGTTACCTTCAACTGGGGGCGCGTGGTGTTGCAGCAGAAATTCCTGCTGGAGCAGCGCTGGGTGGGTCGTCCCATCAACGAGCCTGGTGCCGACCAGGCAACGTGGGTCTATCTCAACCGATTGCGCCTGCGCCTCACCGCCATGATTCCCCTCAACCGCCCACGCATGGAGAAGGGCACCTTCTTCGGCATGATTGCCAACGAGGTGAAGCTGACCCTCAGCGACGAAGGCCCCGCCAACAACGGCTTCACCCGCAACCGCTTCATGGCCATGCTCGGCTATCAGTACCACCCGGCGGGTAACATTCAGGTGGGCTACAACTGGCAGCTGGTAGACGCCCGTCCGCAGAACCCACTGGAGAACAACCACGTGCTGCGCATCGCCGTCAGCCAAACCATCGACCTGCGCTAGGGGAGAGGACGTTGGCGAGACGGTAAGTACGGTTTACTCTACAATAGAGGTAGCATTCTGCGGCTATCGTCAATTTCAAATCCGTCAGGGACAGGCTTGAAGGGCCCAACGGGGGAACGGTAACCAGATTGAAATCTTCTTAATGTTTCGATATCGATTGTTCCAATAACGAAGTAATCCGCGTCACCGCCTTTTACTTGAATTATATCACGCTGCCAAGATTTTTTATACGGAGCCCGAATTCGGCTATCCCCATATTTTCTATGATTACATTGTATTATATAGGCGTGTATATCGAGTGCCGCTGACTCAACTAATGGCTTGAATGTTTCAATGTCTGGATTCCATTCGGGCACAAATACTGCGTCTACTTTTCCTCTCAAATGGGCACGATATTCAATATTTGTAAGTTCGCTGCATATTAGAATTGCAAATCTGAATCCAGCATGGCATATAATTGGAGGGAGTACCCAATTCACCTCAGGCGCTAACCTTACATTGGAAATTTGTTGAATATTTTCTTCTTCATGGAGTGCTGGGTTTTTCTTGTCTTGCCTGTATATTACAGCATAATTGAAGTTATTAAATTTGCATACTAGAGATGCCCATACTTGATTGTGTATTACATTATGAATATTTATTGAATGTAAGTACTCAATTCCAGTTATTAATGATATATTATTTAGTGCGAGCCTTTGTGCAATATGTGTAAACCAACGAGCAGGTATCGATAATTCTGGAAATATTAAATACTTTTCATTATTTGAATCGATTATCAGAGAGTTTAATAGCTTATTAAGCCTATGGTATCTCCTATTATCAGGATCCTGCTCACGCGAGACGGAGGCCGTCCAACTATTCTCTTCTGTATACCAACTTGTTACTGCTATTGCTTGCTTTTTTGTTGGCTTTTTCACTTGAATTTTGATATTCCTGTCATCTGATTGGATACTTTCTTCTGGTAATACGTAGCCTCTTAGAACTAACATAGTCTTAATGAGACTTGATTCTGTATTGGGGCCTCTGTTAATAATAAATATTTCGGATAGCGAGTATGGCCGAGTAGAGTAATATAATCGGTTCTTATAAAAATTTTGTATATCAGTGCCATTGCTATTTTCATTTTTTGGCAGTTTAGATATATCAATGTTGCATAAAAATTCTATACATTCATTATATATTGAAAAATAAGCATGTGAGTTTGAGCCATGTTCTTTTACTATTTCTTGTGTTAGTTCTGGTATTCCGGTCTTAGACACCATTTCTCTTGGGAGGAAATAATATCTGAATGGGGTGCTTGCTAGATCCATAATGAAGAGAGAAGCATATAGCCTAGATAAATTGGCTGGGTTAATTCTTTCGTATCCCAATAGTACCAGTATTTTATTTATTTCTATATTAGAGTTATTAGTAAGCGGGTTAGAGGAAATAACGCTCTCATAGATTGAGTTTTTTATATTCTGTCTCCATCTATTTAGTTGATCCGTTTCCTGGCTTTTAATCAATTCAATATTTTTTAAAATTTGCGTTACCATTTTTTGTAATATCCCCCAGTCACTGCACCTGGTTGATATTTTAATAATTCGTGGTAAATAGTTATTGAATTCAAAAAATGAATTAATATCTTTCATGCTTTCTGTGATGGTATTTAAGAAAGAATGCCTTTGCTCTTCCCATTGGTTTGGTTCTAAATCTCTCATGTATGATTCTACATCGCGTAGCATTATTGCAAATGAAGCTTTTCGTAGTGTTAGATTGTCTGATTCTCTTAAACTTTGTGTAACATCTCCATTTCGTTTTGCCACTTTAACAATATTTGCTTGGATGTTTTGTGTTAAATCAGGTAAATTCGGTAATAGCCTCCATTCACTTGCTTGCTCTTGCGCTTGTATTGCAATTGTCTCTATAAGCATTAGGCCATTTGCGCCCCTTAAGCAGAATATTTTTGTTTTCTCTTTCTTTAATAATAGAGTGTTATTGGTTGTGCTATTATTGAATTTATGTACTAATATTTTTGTGCCTTCGGCATCGTGAAGCATGCTGCCAGTTGGCATTCTTTTTATTATCCAATTCCATATATCTGATTCTGTATCAAAATTATTTGTATTTTCAATTATTAAGTATATATCATCAACGTATCGGCCATAATATAAAGGTGAAATCTCTTTTCGAATACGACTGTCAAATTCTGATAATAAATAATTTGCTATTATGGCAGATGCTGGTAATCCAACAGGAAGCCCTTTGCCGTTAGGGGTCAATTCCCCCCATTTCTGTAAATATTTTATAAACTTTTTGTGTAAATTTTTTTCTTTTTCTGTTAGCATGATTAAATTTTCTTCATTTAGCATGAATTTTACATCTATTTCGTGGTAAAATGAATTAATATCACCGTTAATAGATATGATGCTTTTTTCTTCTTTTAGGGCTTCAATCATAACCTTAAGCCCTTTATCTCTCCATTCTCTATATGGTTTCATATAACTCTTTAATGAACCTAGTGAAAATAAATTTATGTTATTATCTTTAGTTCTTCTAACTCGATTTCCATATGAGTCATCGCTTAGCTTTTTGTCATATTTGTGCCCAATATGTATTATCCATAGTGTCGAAACTATATGTAGATTAATACTTACATCTGACATAATCCTAAATTTTGCATCTACCTGCTCAGTTGAATTTATGCCACGAATCAGTATTTCCTTATCGGATGCTTTTATTGAAGGCTCTTTAAGTATAGTGGTCCATGAGCCTATGAAACTTTCATCTTGGCTTAGATCATCATTGGAATTTAATCTCGCAAGAAGTGATTCTAAATTCTCTCTAAGCTTTTCCTCATAAGCCATTATTTTCAATAACGAGGGGGTTGTTGAGTAGAATAAATCAACCTTAGCTTTACGATAGGCTAGCGAGATTTCTTCAAGCGTGAAGTGCAGGTCATTAGACTTTTTCTTTGCCATCTTAGTTTTCGTTTCTGTAGTTATGCAAGGTTAGTATAATAAAGTAAACATGAAAGAAGTTCAAGCTGTCTGATTCTGTTTTTGTCCACCCTCCCTCTTGCCCTGCGCCGCTGTGCGTAGTAGCTTCCCGTTCAGAACCTTCCAACTTCCTCTAACCATGCCAATCCGGATTGAAAAGGACGACGAGCCCCAGGGTGGGGGCGGTGATAACAACGGCGGCGGCAGTGGGGGTGGCAGCGGCCTGGGTGGTGCAGCCCTCATCGGCCTGCTGATGCTCTTCTTCCGCAACCCCAAGCTCGCCATCATCCTGCTGGTGATTCTGGGTCTGCTGTACTACTGCTCGGGCGGCGGCGACGGTGGCACCGACCCCAACTACGCCCCCGACGGCCAGACCTCGGGCGAAACCCGCGGACTGGGTGCCAACCTCACCCGCGAGGAGTTTGACCAGGCGCAGGTATTCGAGCCACTGGCCCCCAGCACCAATGGCGCATTGCCCGCCAGCGTCAGTCTGGTGCGATTTGCCGCACCCGCCGGCGACCAGGGCCAGCAGGGGTCGTGCACGGCCTGGGCCTGCGCCTATGCCGCCCGCACTATTCAAGAGGCTGTCGCCACTGGGCAGGACCCCACGCGCCTCACCTTCTCCCCGGCCTTTCTTTACAACCAGATGGTGCGTGGCCAGTGCGATGGCACCAGCATCCGGCAGGCGCTGGAGCTCATGCGCCAGCAGGGCTCGGCCCCTTTCACGGAGTTCCCCTACAACGACCGCGACTGCGCCACACAGCCCAGCCGCACCCTCGTGCAGGAAGCCAGCCAGTTCCGCATCAAGGGCTACAACCGCCTCACCCGCGACGACGACGACTACGCCGTTGACGTCAACGCCGTGAAGCAGAACCTGGCGCAGGGCAGCCCCGTGGTGCTGGGCATGCTGGTGGGCGGCAGTTTCTATCGGCTGCAGGGCCGTGCCCTGTGGGTGCCCACCCCCCGCGACTACGAGCTGATGGAGCAGAGCCGAAATGGCCGCATCGTCAACGATGGCGAGGAAGGCCAGTTCGGCGGCCATGCCCTGTGCGTGGTGGGCTATGACGACAGCAGGGAGGGCGGTGCCTTCCAGATCATGAACTCCTGGGGCGAAAGCTGGGGCGACAAAGGCGCGTTCTGGATGCGCTACCGCGACTTCGAGAAGTTCACCAACACCCTCGGCGCGGAGGTCTACGGCCTCTATCCGGTGAAGGCCGCCACCCGCGGTGACACCAAAGCGGCCTTCAAAGCCAGCGTGGGGCTGGTGGAAAACCAGAGTGGCAGCTACGTTCCCCTTGAGGTACAGGGCGGCGCAGTGGTGCACACCATCCGGCCGCTGGCCAAGCGCACCAAGTTCAAGATCGACGTAACCAACACCGTAGAGTGCTATACCTATGTGTTTGGGCAGGAGAGCGATGGCACCAGTTATGTGCTGTTCCCCTACACGGCCAAGCATTCGGCCTATTGTGGTATCGTGGGCAAGCGCCGCTTCCCGAAAGACTACTCGCTGCTGCCCGACGAAATCGGCACGACCGACTACATGGCCGTGCTGCTCACCCGCGAGGAGATCGACTTCAAAGCCGTGAACGAGCGCGTGTCGCAGGCGCCGGGCGCTACCTACGAGGCCAAGCTGCGCAATGCACTGGCGGGCATGAAGCTGGCCAACGTGCAGCTGACCGCCGGCAACGAAGTGGGCTTTGAGGTGCCCGAGAACTCCGACGCCCAGGGCGTGCTGGTGGTGTTTGCCATCGACAAACGCTGATGTCCCCGGTTCGATCTACAGCGCGGGCGGCCCTGAAGTTGGCCGCCCGTCTGCTTTTTGGCCGTTCGTGTGTGGGCTACAGCACCTTGCACCGCTCAAAGGGGCGGGCAGGGTCGAAGAGGTAGCGGTAGGTGATGTGCGTCTTCCAGTGGCGGGCGCCAATCTGCTCCACCACCGAAATCATCTTCGGGTTGAAGTCGCCAATCCAGTTCATCACCGTGTCCTGATACTTCACGCGGCGGGCGTCCTGTATGATTTTCGCTGCTTCCACCACCATTGCTGCCTCCACGCCCTTGCGCTGGTGTTCGGGCGCAATGCCAAAGGCGATGCCCGTCATGGTGGTGACGGCGCCCCGCCAGCGGTGGAACACAAACTTGAGTTTGCCCAGCAGGTCCAGCTTGCCGTTGACATAGCGGAACAGCTGGTTCAGCTCGGGCAGGCTGATGTAGAAGCCCACGGGCAGGCCGTCGTAATAGGCAAACCAGATCAGCTGCTCGTCGAGCACGGGCTTCAGGGTGTCCATGATTTTGCGGGCTGTCTCCTGGGTCATTTCCTTCACGCCCTCGTGGCGGGCCCAGGCCGCGTTGTAGACAGTGCGGAAGTCGTCGGCGTAGCGGTAGAGATCCTTGCGGTCGAGGTGGCGAAAGGAATAGCGGGGGTCGGCGAGGATGGCATCGGCCTTGGCCTGGTACTCCGGCGTGAGGGGGTCGGCCACGCGACGATAGAAGGTGTACTGCTGGAAGAAGTCGCGGAAACCATAGGCCTCGAACAGGCGCTGGTAGTAGGGCGGATTGTAGTTGATTGCGTAGGTGGGCGGGCCGAAGTTGTCGACGAGCAGGCCCCAGAACTTGTCGCGGTCACCGAAGTTGACGGGCCCTTCCATAGCTTCCATGCCCTGGGCCTTGAGCCACTGTACACAGGCGTCGAAGAGGGTATTGGCTGCTGCCTGGTCGTCTATGCAGTCGAAAAAGCCCATGCCGCCAACGGGATAATCGCCAGCGTATGCGGTTTTGGGGTTGACGAAAGCCGCCACCTTTCCAATGGTTTCGCCATGCTCGTTCAGCAGCAGCCATCGGATGGCCTTGCCCTCGGCCATCAGTTTGTTGACGCGCGGGTCGAAGGTGCCTTCGATGTCCTTGTCCAGGGGGCGTATGTAGTTGGGGTCGTTGCGGAAGAGGCGCACGGGGAACTCGAGGAACGCGCGGCGATGGGAAGGGGTGGTCACTTCGATGAGTTGCAGCGCCATAGGCGTCAGGGGCTTAGCCGAAAACTGAATAGGGGTGCAAAGAAAGAAAACACCGCCCGGCCTACCAACGGTTCGTTAGGCGAACGGCTGATGGCGCCATGTGTATTTCGGACAAATGTGGACGAGTGCAGACTGTCCATATGATTTGCCGGCGGCTTTCCCGTTATTTGAGCAGACGGGCAAGCACCTTTTGCACACTGTCCCTTTACCGTCTGCACCTGCCATGCCGCCCCTGAAGCACCGCCCACTGACACAAACGGCCCCTGAAGCAGCCGAGCAAGGGTATGCCGTGGACGCCGCCGACGAACTGCCACCCCTGACCCCTGCCGAAGAGAAAGAGCTGCTGCGGCGCTTGAAGGCAGTAAAGGAGGGCACGGTCAAACTGTACACGCTGGAGGAATCACGCCGTGACATTCAGGCTTTTCTGGAATCTCTGCGTTCGTAGAGTTTCTTCAAGAAGGCGTTTTCGTCTCTCTTCAGGCTTCTTACAGCTACAATGACAATCAGTTTGCCATTATCATAGTATTGATAAACAATACTAAACTTTCCTCTAAAGGCTTTTTGCGTTAAAGTTAACTGACGGAAGGCTCCTGTTGGCCTGTAGATCGAGCCAAGGACAGGGTTCGCGGTAAGCAGATCTTGTGTGTGCTCTATTGCGAGAAGAAAGCGTTGCGCAAGTTCCACTTTCTGCGCTCGCAGCCAAACTGTTATCTCTTTCAGGTCTTCCTGGGCGTCTTCCGTAACCTCTATTCTCATTGCTGGCGCATTGGCAACCCTAGTTACCACGCCTCCGCTCCCCAGCATTTATACAGAACCGACATCATGCGGCGTCCCCATTTCCAGTGAGCGGTTTAGAAGTCCGGCGCCGTAACTTTCAGGGTATGAAGCGCCTCCTCCTGCGACTCTCCTTCCTGATCTTCCTGCTGGCCGGGGCCCTGGCCACCACCGCCCACGCCCGTTCGTCAGACTACGGCACTGCCCACCCTGATACCATTTACGTAGGCACATACTTCGTCTGGGTCTACGACTTCAACCTGCCCGAGGGCAGCTACAGCGTGAAGTGCTGGGTGTGGTTCCGTTACAAAAACCCCGCCCTCAAGCCCGACCAGTTCATGGCCGTGTTCAACGCCAAAGACTTCTCTTACAGTCATGTGGTGCACAACGAGAAGAACGGAGTTTACTGGATGCAGATGAACTGCACCGCTACCATCCGCCAGAAATGGGAGCTCACCAACTTCCCCTTCGACAAGCAGGTGTTGCGCTTCCGCATGGCGTATGAGGGGGCCGACAGCCGCAACATTGTGTTGCTGCCCGATACCCTGAGTCATAGCGTCTACGACGAGTTCAACCACCCTGAGGGCTGGAACCTCATCGACTTCCGGACGCAGGTGGAGCCCCGCTCTTACAAAACCGACTTCGGCACGCCCGTCGCCAATGGCAACGAAACCACCATTTCCATGTTCATGGCCACACTCAAGATAGAACGGCATGGGTGGTCGCTTTTCTTCAAGCTGTTCTCGGGCATGTATGCGGCGTTTCTCATTGCCTGGCTCAGCCTGTTCATCAATCCCCGGGCGGTAGACCCCCGCTTTGGCCTGTCGGTGGGGGGCCTCTTTGCTACCGTCGGTAACAAATACATCGTCGACAGCATCCTGCCCGAGATGACCAAGGACAACATGGTGGACACGCTGCACAGCTACACCTTCCTGGCGGTCATCTCGTGCATCGCTATTTCTGTCACCAGCCTGTACTATGCCGAGCGTAACCATACCCGGCGTTACAAGCAGCTCGACCGCTGGTCGGCAGCCATCCTGATGGCCGCCTTCATCCTCATCAATGTCATTCACATTGTCAGCGCCATCAACTCGGCCCCGCCCAACTTCTGGCCCGGTAAATAGCCCTCAGACCTTGCACAGCAGCAGGCTGTAGGGCGGCTTGCAGTCGAGATAATGGGGATAGACCGCCGGCTGGGGATGGCTCAGCCGCAGAAAGGTCGGGTAATGAATGGGATAGAACGGCTCGGGCTCATCCCAGGCTTTCTGGTAAGTGGAAAGCGGCGGCGGCAGTTGGTGTGAGTGAGCGTCAGCAGGCGCAGGGGGCTGTGGCTCCTGCACCGGACGAACCGCCTCCGCTGCTACGACTGGCGCCTGCGCCAGGGGCTGGGGGGGAGCTTTCCCAGCTGGGGTGAGGGCATCTGTTGCGGGTCCTGCCGTATCGGTCCTGTCAGTTTTTTCAGTCGTGGCGGCTGGGGTTTTGCGCACAGGCGGGGCCATTTTCTTTTCCAGCGAGGCCACTGTGCCCACCAGTCTGCCATAGAGGCTGGTCAGTCGGTTGACGCCCACAAAGCGTTTGGCGGGCTGGGTGGCGTTCCCGGTCAGGTCGTCGTCGAGGCTGCGCAGCTGTTCATCCAGCAGCTCGGCCAGTTGGGTCAGCTTCCAGTAGCAGTCGGCCTTTACGTCTTCCAGCGTTGCGATGCGGCCTTGGGGCAGGGTGGGGGTATGCGGCATGGGGCAAAACTGCCCGACAGGCCGCAGGTGGACAAATCGGCGTGGCAAAGGGGGGCGGCAGGCCGACTGGTTGGGTACGGAATGCCGGCTAAGTTGCCAATCGCCGCCAACAGTGTTTGCTCGAAATGTAAACTTGTGCCATGCGACGTCTGCTTTGGCTGCTGCTGTTGGGTTCCAGCTGCGGCTGTATCAATAGTTCTCAACATTACAGTATACAGGAGCCTACTGTTCCGGCTTACGCCATCAAAGCAGAACGGCGCCTCATGGCAGCGCTTCATCAGTCGCCGCTGATACACTGGGTTGGCCGCTACAGCGATGGCAGCAACGAGGTGCTGTTACGGCTGGACGGCAATGGCAAGCTGAGCGGTACCCTTTACGAGGCTGCCTCCCGCAAAAGCTATTCGCTCGTTCAGACAGGCAAGCCGCAGGGGCCGGAACTGGAGATGAAACGGTATGAATATGAATACCAGTCCAATGAGGCGGGTAAAGTGCGGGTACGCCTTCATGCGGCGTCTTCGCAGGTAGAGGTGCTGGGGCAGGCAAAGCTGTTTACGCGCCTGCTTCCTTTTGAGGGTGTGGCCGCGGGCGTCAAGCGGACCTTTCAGCAGGGACTGGGAGATACCGCCGCACGGTATGTACTGCATATACTGGATGCCCGGCGGGCCGAGGTGCATTATTACGCTCTTGGGGGCCACACGGGCCGGTTGCTGCCAGTGCTTGCTGCAGTGGTCGATACCCACAAGGCGAAAGCTGGCCTGTACCTGCTGGTAGAAGCCAAGCCCGGCTTGGCCCGGCCGCTTCTCATCAGCAATCGGCTTAGCGAAGTGGGCCTTACCCTGCCGCCGATGGAGGCTGTCGGCTGGGAGCGGGCGAAGCGTTTTTTTGAAACACTGCCACCAGGCCAGTGGCTGACGCGGAATGCTGGCGCGGCCGACTACAAACCTCTTGCAATAAGGGGGATGGATACACGACACCAAGCCCTGCTGCGAATGGAGTGGGTGGAGGGGAACCTGCGGGTGAGCATGCGCTACCTCACAGATACCGACTGGAAGCCGCTGGAGGTGTTGGCGCAGCGTGCCTTTGCTGATGATGAGCTGTACCTGCGCCTGCTGTGGCCCGGCGGTGCCAAGGAGGTGGAGATCTGGCATCTGGGCCAGCACTGCTACCTGAAGGACAATGGCCGCATGTTTGCCTTTGCCACAGACCAATAGCCCGTCGCCAGACGGGAATTGGGCCACAGGCGCCAGTTAACTGGACAAAGTTTGTTGTCGGTTGCTGTCGGGCATCGCCTTCAGGTGTAAACTTGTGCCATGAGATGCATCTTTTGGCTGGGGCTGCTGCTGGCAGTCGGCTGGTCCGGTACGGCACTGGCCCAGCCGGCGGGCGTGCACAGGTTGTTGCAGGACGATGACTCGCTGCGGGTGCGGGCGCGTCAGTCGCCGGCCTTGCAGTGGGTTGGCCACTACAAAGGCTCTGACGCAACCGAATTGCTGCTGATGATGGGCCCGCATGGCGACCTGTATGGTTTTCTGGCCCAGGAGGAAAGCAGCTATGAGCTGCGGCAGGCAGGCCCGATAGGCGGAAACGAGGTGGCGATACTGTTGACCTTGCGGCCGGGTTTTGAAGCCACTAAGCCGCCGCTGCCCGAACGCATGATGCTGCGCCGCAACCCCAGCACCGGCACGCTGGAGTTGCCCATCAGGAGTACGCCGCTGGTAGGGCAGCCCCCTTTTGCGGGCATTCCGGCGGGCACCGAAAAGGTGTATCAGCGAGGTTTCGCCGCCAATGCCGAACGCTACGTATTGCGCATACGCGATGCCTGGACGGCAGATGTGCTGCATTACGCGCCGGGTGCTGCTGCCCCACAAACGATTCCGCTGATTGCCGTAAGCACAAACGACGATATCAACGGAAAGGCACACCTCCTGTATGCCGAGGCGAAACCCGGCCGCCTGACCGTGTTTCTGATAAATAAAAATCTGAAAGAGAATGGCTTGCAAGTGATGCCCATGCAGAAGCCCCAGCGGTCGCCTCCGTTGTTTGCCGAGTGCCAGACACCTGTCGAATGGCTGAAGATGAATGGTGGCATAGCCGACTACCAGCGCGTGCAGGCATGGTCTACCGGTCAGGTGCCTCCGTTCGTTTTCCGGTGGGAGCTGGTAAATGGGCGCATGACAGTGTCCTATCGCGATACGCGTAATACACATAACCCCTGGCACCGAGTGGAGCTGGCAGATGTGCCAGAGGCCCAGAAGCCCGGCATGACCTTCAAGCTACGCTGGCCAGGAACCAACACGTTTGCAGTCGTTCATCATTTCGGGCAGCAGTATTATGTGGTGCTGGGCACCCAAGTGTATGCCTACCTTTCCGATGTCTCATGAGTAAGTTGCAGAATAAGGTGTTTGCCAGCCGATTGGGGCTGTTGGCTGTAGGGTGTGTACTCCTCCTCACGGCGTGTCAGTCGCCCGAGGGCGGCACAGCGGCCGAGGCGCCCACCGACAGCGTTGCCACCACGGCCATCGCATTGTCAGGGTCCGGTGCCATCGACTCGCTGCCACATTTCCCGGCTCCTGTTCCTGCGCCCATCCCCGGCAACCCCGCGCAGCTGGCTCCCTGGATGGGCAACTACGTGTCGGGCGACTGGAACCTCGTGCTGGAAGTAACACCTGAAGGAGAAGTGAAAGGCACCCTCAGGCGTACGGGAAACATCTATTGGTCTCTTCAGCAGATGGGCAACGCCAATGCCAATGCCACCGAAATGGCCATGCGAGAGGTGAACGTGACGGTGGACGAAGACTCGCAGGAATGGCGAAAGCTGCACCTGACACGCGCAGCCGACGGCAAGTCTGTTACCATTGCCGAACTGGGGCTGACGCTGGGACGTTTCGAAATGACCTTCGAAGAAGCCTTCGACACACTCACCTACCGCGACGGCTGGGGCGTTGATCGCAAGGAACTGCGCATGCCCTGGAACCCCGCCATAGGAGGCACCATTGCCTGGCTGGATGCTGATGCGGGCACAACCCAACAGTTCAAGGTGCTGGGCAAGAGCGCCGAAGCCGATCCCAACTGGGGCAGCAGCACCACTCACCTGCTGGTCGCCCCGAATGGCCGCTATCTGCTGGCAATTGTGAGCGAACACGAAGGCCAGTCTGCTGTGCTGCGCTGGGCTGGCGACAAAGATTACCAGACCGCCATGTGGCGCCACGACCCCCTGCGCCCGCTGCTCACCGAGTTGAAGGACAGCCTGGTGTACCAGTTCGAGCGGTCGCCGGTGGGCATGAACGTCGCCGAGCATGAAGTGCAGTACCTCTGCGTGCTGGAGAAAGGGCTGGTGCGTATTGCCAGCCGCAGCGACGAAAATGGCCCTTGGGAGTGGCTGGTCGTAGAGCCCCAACCGGAAACGAACAGTACGGGCGACCACTTCAAGGTGCGCCGCGCCAATGGCGAGCGCCCCCGCGAACTCTTCTTCAATGGCCTGCTGCTCTACGCGATGTTCGATGACCGCGAAGCCGTCTACCGTACCTGGTACACTTTCCAGCGCGACTGATCGTGCGGCCATCGGGTGCGGCACAAATGGGGGAGGAGGGGGGCCTCTTCCACATTGGTAACAATCATTCGCAAGCGTTGTAGCTGCGGGTTTCCTCTAGGATTGCCTGATTTTTGTCAAGTTTAGCTAGGCAGTTTCTGTGGGCCATGCTCACCAAATGGTCATTTCTTGTAGGCGCTGGATTGCCTTATGTCTGTTTTGTCCTGCATTTTAGGGTATGGACAGAGCAGACTACTGGCGCATGCTGGATGAGGTGACGTCACAGGCTGGCCTGGCTGATCGTCGTCAGGTGTTTGAGCAGGAGCGCCTGCTGGGCCAGCTGCTGGTCGCACGGCTGCGGCTACTTACAGCGGAAGACATGAAGGACTTCTACCTGCATACGCAGCTGCTTCTGCGCGAGGCGTATAAACTGCCACTCTGGGCTGCGGCCTGTGTCATCAATTTTGGCTGCAATCCGGTGGGCTTCACCTATTTCCGCGAGTGGCTGATATTGCAGGGCGAAGCGGTGTTTCGCCGGGTGACGCACGACCCTGATACTCTGGCGGCCTATCTGGAAGACATTGAAGGTGGAACCATCGAGAACGACGTGCTGCTGTCGGCCGCCCGCGAGGGGCTGCGGATGCACCATCTGGATGGGCCTGCCCTGGAGGCGCTGCTGGGCCCCCAGCCCCCGGTTATCTATCCCCTCTGGCTCGACAACCCCGATATGCTGGAGTCGCTGCTGCCCAACCTTACACGGCAGTTCGCTTGACGGTAAGCAGGAAAAATTTGCCTTTTGCATCTATTCAGACTATGCTGGAAGGGCGTGCCGTAGTTTTGCCCTTATGAGCAATAACCGGTACTGGCCCCTGCAGGAGACGGCCTTGACCAAGGCTGGCATTACCGACCGTCTGGCGGCAGCCCAGCAATACGAAGCAATTGTTGAGGCGCTGGTGCCAGCCCTTGCGCAGTTGTCGGAAACCGACCTTAAGGCGGTTTTTGCCGATTACTGTCAGCTCCTTGGGCAGTCATACACCTCGAAACTGTGGGCTGCGGCCTACATCATCAACGGTGGCTGCTCCGACGACGGCTTCGATTACTTCCGCGAGTGGCTCATTTTGCAGGGGCCTGAGGTTTATGAAAAAGCCTTGGCCGACCCCGATTCTCTGGCCGACTTTCTGGCCAGTGGGCAGGCGATGGACATTGAGTTCGAGGGCCTGATGAGTGCCTTTTTCGAAGCGGCCGACCAGAAGGGAATGGACATGAATACCTGCTTCGACGGCCTGATGCCGCCCTATCCTGCCATAGACCTGGACTGGGAGGAAGATGAGGACCAACTGGCCACACTGCTGCCCCTGCTGAGCGCCAAAATAAATAACTGATTTAAAAGCAATTAGATGACCGCTGAACAGTATTGGTCACTGCTGGACGAAGTGTTTCGTTCGGCAGGCATCACAGACCGCCGACAGATTGGCTCCCATACAGGGGTCATGATGGAGGCACTTAACAACGTATTGGGCAAACTATCTGAAGACACCGCCGGCCAGGCGTATCGCTTCACCCATGCCCGGATGCTGGAGGCCAATACAGCGGGGCTCATTGCTGCGGCTGCCATACTCAACCGATCGCTGACCGACGATGGCTTCGAGTATTTCCGCGAATGGCTGATACTGCAGGGCCAGGCGGTGTACGAACAGGCAGTTGCCAATCCGGACAGTCTGGCCGAGTATGTGGCGGATGTAGCCCACGACATGCCCTACCCTCAGTTTGAAGGACTGAAGGCAACTTTTCATGGACTCGCCGAAGAGCGGAATTATGACGTGAACACTTTCTATGAAGGAACCGGCGAGTTAGAGCCTTATGTCGAGATGTGGGAGGATGAAGAAACTGAAAGGCAGCTTCCCCGTCTTGTGGCCCTGCTGGGGCTGTAACAATTGCAGTGCAGTGTCCGCTGGCCGACCAACGCCGGTTGCCAGTGGCGCTACGTTTGTGCATTCACTT
This sequence comes from Pontibacter sp. T17, assembly GCF_057219875.1. Lineage (NCBI taxonomy): Bacteria > Pseudomonadati > Bacteroidota > Cytophagia > Cytophagales > Hymenobacteraceae > Pontibacter > Pontibacter sp. T17. The sequence goes on along the minus strand of NZ_JBXVVW010000001.1, from coordinate 9,182 downwards.
CAACAACTGAACCATGCACAGACTGTTTTCTGCACTGGCCGTGCTCTCCGTAGCCGCAGTTTCTGCGTTTGCCCAGGCTCCCACAGGCCTGCGGGTGGGCGACAAAGCCCCCGACTTCACCGCCCGCACCCATGAGGGCAATTCCGTTACCCTTACGGCCGAACTGGCGCGCGGCCCGGTGGTTCTGGTGTTTTACCGCGGCGAATGGTGCCCCTTCTGCAACCGCCAGCTGAAGGCGCTGGAAGGTCAGTTGGGGGCATTGCAGGCGGCAGGAGCGCAGGTGCTGGCGGTGTCGCCGGAGTCGGTGGAGAACGTCGCCAAGTCGGTACGCCTTGCGCGGGCCAGCTTTCCCGTTCTGCACGACGACGCCGGCCGCATCATGGAGGCCTATGGTGTGCGCCTGCAATTAGATGCCGCGGCCGTAGCCAAGCTGAAAAACTATGGTGTGGACCTCGCTGCGGCCAATGCCGAAAACGGCGAGACCCTGCCCGTACCGGCCACCTACGTAATAGACCGTGCAGGCGTAGTGCGCTACGTGCATTTCGATCCCGATTACCGCCAGCGCCCCAGCCCCGCCGAGCTGCTGCGCGTTGTACAGGGTCTCTGAGGTGGTGGCGGCCTGCAGGTGGTTACTGGCAGCCGCTGTTCCCGCCGCAGGCCCACTGGCCCCCGTCCGCTGGCGGGCACCGGGTGTGCGGTGGCGGACACTGGAGCGCCCCTTATGCCCACGTAGAGGCGCTTTTTTCCTGCTGGCATATCCTTTGAGGTAGAAGGAAAGACTCACCACACTCACCTATTACCTTATGCTGGCCGTTTACCTTCTGCAGGCCCTACGCCGCCTGCTCCGCCGCGACCGCGAAGCCCTGCTCCAGACTGGCAGTCTGGCCGTGGGTCTGCTCAGCTTTGTGCTCCTCTCGGTGTATCTCTGGCACCAGATGAGTTACGACCGCAGCCACGCCGACGCCGACAGCAAGTACCGCCTCATCTATGAGGTGCAGTATGAAGGCAAGCTACAACCCTTCAAGGCGACGGGCACGGCGCTGGCACCGTATCTGGCCGCAGGAGGACACCCCTTTACCAACTTTACCCGGGCACTGGGGGGTGGCAAGGCGTTCCCCGCCCGCATCAATGGGCAGCGCGAGGCCCTGAAACAGGCCGCTTTCGTAGACCCCAACTTCCTCCAGTACTTTGACCTGCCCCTACAGGTGGGTAACCCCGCCACGGCCCTGGCCGACCGCAGCGGCATGGTGCTGAGCGCCGAAGACGCCAGCCGCCTGTATGGAAGCCCCACCGCCGCCCTGGGCCAGACCATCGATACCGACTATGGCATGTTCAAGGTGACCGGCGTGCTGGACGAGCACCTGCCGCCCACACACCTGCGCTTTCGTACGCTGATGCCCATTGCCGCCCGCGGCGAAGAGCTGAAAGACCTGGATGCACAGGTATATACCCTGCTCACGGAAAGCTATGTAACCCTGGCCCCCGGCACCGACCCCGCCGAGGCCCAGGCCGCCCTCAGCCGAATGCTGGCCCAACACCTGCCCAAGGACGACGGCCTCAAGTGCGAAGCGTATCTGCAACCCCTCACCGCCATTCACCTGGGCGTGGGCCAGACGCGCGACATGCCTACCGACAGCTCCATCCTCTATGTGCAGATTCTGCTGGCAGTGGGGCTGATTCTGCTGCTGGCCGCCATGGCCAACTATGTGCTGCTGTCGGTGGTGTCGCTGACGGGGCGCTACCGCGAGGTGGGCGTGCGCAAGGTGCTGGGGGCCGACCGCGGCCAACTGGTGCTGCAACTGCTGGCCCAGAACGGGGTGCAGATGCTGGCCGCCCTGCTGCTGGTAGCGGGGGCACTGCCAGTGGTGCGCACCGCCTACGCCGAACTGGCAGGCGTAGACCCTGTGCAGGTGTTTGTGGCCTCGCTGCCGTATCAACTGGCGCTGGCGGGTCTGGTGCTGCTGCTGGTGGTGGTGGGCACAGGCTATCCGGCGTGGGCGCTCAGCCGCCTGCAACCGGCTGCGGCCCTAAAGGGCGGCGGACAGGGCACAGGCATGTGGCGGCGCTACAGTGCGGCGGCCGTGCTGCGCAACACCACCGTCGTAACGCAGATTGCCATTTCCAGCGGCCTGCTGGTGGCTACCCTTGTGGCCAATCGCCAGATGACGCTTATGCTCGAAGCCGATCGCGGTTTCAGCACCGAGGGCCTCTACACGCTGGACCTGCCCAACGACACCACTGCCCGCAAGGCCATTCCGCAACTGGCCGCCTGGCTCAAGGGTCGTTCGGAGGTGGCCGCGGTGAGCGTGGCCTCGTATCTGCCGGGCATGGGTGCCGACGAAAATGCCGTTCAGATAGGCCAGAACGGCAAGAATGAGCTGCTGGGCATGCGCACCATTATGGTAGACGAGCATTATCTGGCTACGGTGGGCGTGCCGCTGGTGCAGGGCCGCAACTTCGAGCGCCGCCAGATGTTCCCCACCCAAGGCTACATCATTAATGAGGCGGCCGCCAAGCGTCTGGGCTTTGACCAGCCCGTGGGCAAGGTCATCAGCTTCATGGGCGATGCCCCGATACTGGGTGTGGTGAAAGACTACCATTTCGCCCCCATGCAGGAGGCCATCGTGCCGCTGGTGCTGGCCTATTCCCCGGTCGACTATACCCGGCACCTGCTGGTGCGGATGCAGCCGGGCCAGGAAGGCCGTGCCGCCCAGTTGATGGAACAGGCCATCAAGGCCACCACGGGCATGTATCCCTACACCGCCGCCGCACTGGAAGACCGCATGACGAACGTGTACAAGGACGAGCGGGTACTCGAACGCCTGCTGACGCTCTTCACCGGGGTGGCGCTGGTGCTGTCGCTGGTGGGGGTGGTGGCGCTGTGCAGCTACCAGGTGACGCGCCGCCAGCGCGAGATTGGCATACGCAAAGTGCTGGGCGCGAGTCCGGTGCAGCTGATACGGGCGGTGTTTTCGCAGCTGGGCTGGCTGGCGGTTGGCGCGTTTCTGCTGGCGCTGCCGGTGGCGTGGCTGGGCATGGGCCGCTGGCTGGAGCAGTTTGCCCTGCGCACCGAACTGGGTGCGGGCGTGGCCTTTACGGCCTTTGGCGCACTGGGCACGCTGCTGCTGGCGGTAGTGGGCTGGCAGGCCGTGCGGGTGCTGCGCATCGCCCCCACGGAAGTGATGCGCGGCGAGTAGGGGGGCGTGGACGCTAAGAGGCGATTTCTCAGCTTGCTGCGAAGTGACAGCCGATGGGGGGCGTCATTTCGAAGGTTGGCGGAGCCTTCCTGAGAAATCTACTTTTGGGCTGCTTGGCAGCCCTACTGTATGGGCACAGGTTAGAAGGATGCTGCGCATCCTACAGGTAGATTTCTCAGTCCCGCAGGCGGGCCTTCGAAATGACGTGGAGGGGGGAAGGGGGCTGCGCCTGTATACTCTGCGGAATCAGTAGGAAAAATCCAGCAGGGTATCGGTGCAAGGGGGTAATTCCGAAGTGGAAATAAGCTGCTGTATTCTAGCGGCTTCTTCCGTATTGCCAGTTTTCTGCGCAAGTGCCAGCTCGGCCGCCATCAGTCTGCGGTTAAGGCTATGGCTGGAAAGCTGCTGTTTGTGTTTCCCCTTACGGATTACATCCGCGGCATACTGGATGGCCATTGCCGCTTGGGAGTAATCGCCTAAAGTCAGGTATACTTCGACCTTCCGGATTAGCGGATACATATTCGGACGCTGGCCGGTATTGACTGGGTACGTCTCCTGATATTGATCCATACGGGCAAGAGCGGCCTCATACGCCTCCTGCATTATCAGCAGTTCAATTTCTGTCTGGTCAATTATAGGGTATTTGGTGGTATCATTGCTTCTGTGTACTTCCTCTTTTATGCTAGTGAGGTATTTCAGCACTAGATGGGGATTTTTAAGCACAATGGAATAGGCAATAGGTGTTACCGAATAAGCTGCCTTCATTTTAGCAGATGGTAAGCCAGTGAAAAGAGTGTCACTGTTTTCGAGAAATGAAGTGAGTTCAGCATGATTATGATTAAACAAAACTGATTGTTTTATAATGGCGGCGAATGTCAGTATTATCATGCGATTCTTTGGTAACTCTATCGTTAGTATTTTGTTGAGAATGTTGAGCATCACTTCTTTGCCATGATATATGACAATATAGTTAAGATTGACCATGTTGTATCGGCTGATGAAGTCGGCAAGGTAATGTACTTTTTTCTCATGTGACGTAGCGAATTTTTTGCGCAGGTGATGATAGGCGTCTATTGATGCTGCCAGTTCCAACAGTCGCTCGGAGTTATCTGTTTCTTGCAAGAAATACATGGAACCTAATAGTTTTGAATATAAAAAGCGTTTATCACTTTTAGTATACAGCAGGAATTCATTTTCAAGCGCGAGTGTATCTGTATTCCACTCTGCTAAAAGCTGGTAAGCTGCCTGACGAATTAAGTTTTGGTGGAATCCCAATGTCGTAGAGTCTAGAGAAGCACCAACACTAGACCATTCTACATTTTGTTGAAATATAGTGCGGTCGTGAAGTGAGAATTTTTTGTTTTGTAATATTGCTAAAAAATATTCGCGCGCTTGTATTGTATCATTTTTTTCTATTAAAATTGATATTTTCATGGCTGTTGATTTTAATTCAAAAGGGATTTTCCGCCAATCTATGTGGTCTTTTGCCTTTTCCTGGGCGTGGGCTGATAAACTCAAGAGGAGAAAGAATGTAAGAATGTGGCTTTTGTAATTCATATAGTACTGTGGTATGCGACGGCAGTTTAGATACAATTCTCACACCTCCAGCACGCGTTGCGGTTCGGCGGGCTGGGTCATGGCGGGGGGCAGGTGGGTGCGGATGGTGTCGGCCAGGGCCTGCAACAGGCGGCGGCGGCCGTGGTGGCGGTAGGCTACCAGACTGATTTCGCGCACCGGCACAGGCGCCTGAAAGCGGTGCAAGCGCTGGCGCTGGTCGTCCGAGAGCCGCGAGAGCGCCAACTGGGGCAGAATGGTGGAGCCCAGGCCCAGTTCGGAGAGCCGGACGAGCGCCTCCACGCTGCCCGACTGGAAGTCGAGGTGGACGGGCTGCTGGCTGGCGGCATTGCGGAGGTCGCAGAGGCTGAGAATCTGGTTGCGCAGACAATGGCCGTCTTCCACCAGCAGCAGCTGGGTAGGGTCTATCTGGTTGGGCGAGATGCGGCCCTCGGCGTCGGGCTGGCCCTGAATGGCGCCAAAGTGATAGAATTCCTCGTAAAAGAGGGGTGTTTCGGCGAGGTCGTCCTGGGCGAGGGGCGTGGCAAGGATGCCGGCCTGCAGGGTGTTGTCGCGCAGGCCCTGTATGATGTCGGCGGTGGTTTTCTCGGCGATGATGAGGCGGACGTCCGGGTAGGTGCCGAGGAAAGCGGGCAGGAAGCAGGGCAGGAGAAAGGGGGCCAGCGTGGGGATGATGCCGAGGGTGATTTCGCCGCAGACCTGCCCCTGGTTTTCAGACACGATTTCCTGGAGCAGGTCGCGCTCGCGGAGAATGATGCGTGCCTGCCGGAGAATGGTTTCGCCGACGGGCGTGGGGGTTACGGGGTGGCGGCTGCGGTCGAAGAGCACCACGCCGAGCTCGTCTTCCAGTCGCTTGATCATGGCGCTGAGGGTGGCCTGCGTAACGAAACAGGCTTCGGACGCCCGCTGGAAGTGCCGGTGCTTGTCGAGGGCGAGGATGTATTCGAGCTGCTGGAAGTTCATATAGACAGATACGATTGTGGCATCGATTTTATTCGTTTTCATCTATCATTTGCGATCTGTTCTTTTGTGACAGGTATCCACCAACTCCAAAGGACCTATGCGACAGATTTTTTTAACGCTGGCCCTGAGTGCTACCGCCACGCTGGCGCTGGCCCAGGCACCGATGACGACGAACACCGGGGCTCCGGTGGGCGACAACCAGAACTCCAAGACCGTGGGCAGCACGGGGCAGGTGTTGCTGGAAGACATTCACCTGATAGAGAAACTGGCGGCCTTTGACCGCGAGCGCATTCCCGAGCGCGTGGTGCACGCCCGTGGGGCCGGTGCCTTCGGCGAGTTCGTAGCCGCCGCCGACATGAGCGCCTACACCCGCGCCAGCCTATTCTCGGCCAAAGGCAAGAAGACGCCTGTGTTTGTACGCTTCTCTACGGTAATTCATGGCAACGGCTCGCCTGAGACGGTGCGCGACCCCCGTGGCTTTGCGACAAAATTCTACACCGACCAAGGCAACTACGACATCGTGGGCAACAACCTGCCGGTGTTCTTCATCCGCGATGCGATGAAGTTCCCCGATATGGTACATGCCCTGAAGCCTTCGCCCATCACGAACAAGCAGGACGCCAACCGCGTTGTAGACTTCTTCAGCAACATTCCTGAAGCCACGCATATGTTCACCCGGCTGTACTCCAACTTCGGTACACCGGCCAACTACCGCGAGATGAACGGCTCGAGCGTGCATGCTTTCAAATGGGTGAACGCCAAGGGCGAAGTGGTATACGTGAAGTACACGTGGAAGAGCCGTCAGGGCGAGCGCAACTTCACTGCCGCCGAGGCAGCAGCCCAGCAGGCCAAGGACTTCCAGCACGCTACCGTTGACCTGTACGAGGCGATCCGCGCGGGCAAGTTTCCGCAGTGGGACCTCTACGTGCAGATCATCCGCGCAGCCGACTTCGACAAGCTGGACTTCTACCCGCTGGACGCCACCAAGTTCTGGCCCGAGAGCGTTGCCCCTTATGTGCTGGTAGGCACCATGACGCTGAACCGCGTGCCCGACAACTTCTTTCAGGATGTGGAGCAGGCTGCGTTTTCGCCCGGTACGCTGGTGCCCGGCATCGAGGCCTCGGAAGACAAGCTGCTGCAGGGCCGTCTGTTCTCGTACTTCGACACCCAGCGCTACCGTCTGGGCAGCAACTTCCAGCAAATCTCGGTGAATGCCCCCAAGGTGCCAGTGCGCACCACGAATCAGGATGGCGTGTTTACGGGCCGCATCCCGAACGGTGAAGTCAACTACCAGCCCAGTGCCAGCACCAACGGCTGGAGCGACTCGCCCGAGTACCGCTACTCGGTCACGAGCTACACCGGCAACGTGACCACCGCCCAGCAGAAGATTGCCAAGACCAATGACTTTAAACAGGCAGGTGAGTTTTACCGCTCGCTGCCCGAAGCCGAGAAGCAGCACCTCATCAACAACCTGGTGGGCGACCTGTCGACGGTGACCAATCGTGCGGCGCTGGCCCGCATGGTGGGCTACTTCTACATGGCCGACCGCGACTACGGCATGCGCCTGTCTGCTGCCCTGAAACTGAGCCGGGAGGAAGTGGAGCGTGCCCTGACGCCCTCGCGCCCCTGATGCCCTTCTTCAACAAGACAGACAAACAATACGAGGAAACGCTGGCGGGGCTATCCCCGCTGGCGTCTCCGCTTTTTTCCTGACATCATTATGTATACAAAGCAGTTGGCAATGATGCTGGTGCTGTGGATGTGGGGGGTAGGGGCCTGGGCCCAGACCGATATTCACCAAGCGGCCCGCAGCAACGACACGCTGGCGCTGGCGCAGCTGGTGCAGCAGGGGGTGGCCATCGACGCCGTGGATGGCCGAGGCAGTACGCCGCTGATTGTAGCCAGTTACAATGGCAATATGGAAGCAACCGACTGGCTGCTGCGGCATGGCGCCAACGCCAACGCGGCAGATCCGGCGGGAAATACCGCCTTGATGGGCGCTAGCTTCCGTCGGCTGACAGCTGTGGCCAAGCTGCTGTTGGCGCGGGGCGCTGCCGTAGACCAGCAGAACCGGAATGGCGCCACGGCGCTGACCTTCGCTGTAAGTTTTGGCTCGAACGATATTGCGGCACTGCTGCTGAAGTATGGTGCGAATGCCAAGCTGCCCGACAGCCGGGGCCTTACTCCTGCCGACCACGCCCGGATGCAGGGCAATGAAGACGCCTTGCGGCTGATGGGGATGTGAGGCGTTGGAGGTCCCCCTGAAAATGAAAAAGCCCCTCAGTGAGGGGCTTTACTATTTGCGGTCCGGACGGGGCTCGAACCCGCGACCTCCAACGTGACAGGCTGGCATTCTAACCAACTGAACTACCGGACCAATTGCCGCTGCGCTTTCGCGTAACGGGAGTGCAAATATAGCGGGGGGAGATTTCAAGGCAAAGGTTTTTTGAAAAAAGTGGAAAGAGGGTGGAGAACATGTCTGAAAATCAGGTAGAAAAAGCTGGACAGAGGTGCAGGGCCAGTGGTATCTTGTGTACGTCAAACAAGAAAGAAGGCAGATATGGGGACAGCAGCGTCAGGAGTTTTCGCCTGACGGGCTGGCCGAAGTTAGATCGAGCGGCTATGGCCCTTAGCACAACCGCACACGGATGGGTGCGTGGGTTGGGCTTCATCTGGCGGCACCAGCTGTTTCGGCATTGCATGTACAGCGTTTCTATTGACACTGTATGTGTGCGGCAGACAGACAGGTGAAAGGTCCGGTAAGCATGTCGAATCGCAAATCGGCAGGGTGCAGATGGGTGTCAAGTAGCCAGGAGAGGGTGAAATGGGCAAGTACCGAGAGGAAAAGCGCCATTTTTTTGTGGCTGATTATCAGCAGTTGTAGGCCGTCCTCCACAGATTTTTCGCGAGAGGATTTGGAAGATAAAGGGGCAACCGCACATCTTTGCATCCCACTTCGGACGGAACACACGCCGAAACGAAGCGCGAAAACGGGAGTAAAATCCCGGAGACGCGAGGGTTTGAAATAAAAGTTGTCAGGCAGAACGCAAAGCGGGTAAAACCGTGCAGCGATGACAGCGAAAGAAAAAAATGAAAAATTTTTCGAGTAGCGCTTGACAAAGCGAAATGCGGTTGTAACTTTGCATCCGCTTTTGAAACGAAGGTCGGACGGCGCAAGTCGAAAGGTCGAGAATGATGAACTCTGAGAGCTGCAAAGCCTCGTGATACACGTTCTTTGAATTTGTGAGTTTTTTAGGTTGAAGAGAGCACTTGGGGTAAGGTTCCAAGTCCTCTGTCAATTCGCACAAAAAGAAATTGTCAAGATCAACACTTTCTATACAATGGAGAGTTTGATCCTGGCTCAGGATGAACGCTAGCGGCAGGCCTAACACATGCAAGTCGAACGGGGGTAGCAATACCCTAGTGGCGGACGGGTGCGTAACGCGT